>NZ_JBEZGB010000026.1:0-113681 GCF_040649755.1 Nonomuraea sp. NPDC048882 | reverse complement strand
CCACGCCCGTAGTCCGACCGGCGGGTCTCCGACCAGCCGACCTAACCCAACCCCACCGATGAAAGGGACATCAACTCGCAGAACGCACTCTGAGGAAGGCGCTGCTGGACGCCACGATCCAGCAGCGCGGCAGTCACCAGGCCCAGTTCGCCCAATACGCCGGGCGCATGGCACTCGTGTCGCTCGCCAGCGACATACGGAACCTCACCACCCATCTCACCCGTCCGCGCTTCCGGCTACGCGCCGACACCGACGGCGGCCCCCAGGAGATTCCCACCCCCACGTTCGGCCAGGCCAGCTGCCTGGTGGACGAGCTCACCGACAAGGGCGCTGCGGTCGTCCACATCGACGAGTTCCAAGACGACGGCCTCTGGGAGCAGGTCGCGCTCTACCAAGGCGGCGAGTGGCACTTGTAACCCCCGGTCTCCGGCTGGCTGAGGTCAAGCCTCGCCTTACCTGCGGAGCCAGCCGAAGATCATTCCGTCCACCGGCTATCTAGGGCTACGCCACGGCGTAGCCCTACTGGCCCCTTCCATTCCGACGGCTAAGGAATTCCTGATGGCTGATCCCTCGAAGGCAAACATCGATTGGGCTGCAGTCGCCCGTCATGACGTGGCCGCCCACAACGAGGCCAAAGACGACCGCCTGGACGCCGCCAGGCGCATCGGTTCGACACGGCGGCTGATCCATGAGCTGGCCATCGCCGGCCGCATGCCCAGCAACGTCGCCGATCTGCTCAACCGCTCCCTCAGCGCAGGCGCACCGGGCGGCACCTCGCCGCGTTCTCTCTACGCGGGCGAGACCTCGCAGCAGCGGGAACTGGCCGAGACCATCGCCGAACTCGCCGCCACCCTGGCCCGAGCTCGGACCGCTTCTCACACCTTGGCGCATCGCGCCGACGTGCTGGTGGAGCTGGCCCGATCGGTCTTGCATCTGAGCACGTACTTCGACGACCTCTCACCGTGGCCGGCCGATGTCGCCGAGCAGAACCGCGCCATGATGGAGAAGACCTCCACTGTGCTGCACAACAGCGTCACGGTCCTTCTCCGCGGCGGTCGCGTCCCGGTGTCCCCGAATACGCCCACCGCGTCCGAGGAGACCAGCGCATCGCACGACGGCGAGCAATCTTCCGGCCACGCCGGGCCCGACCTGAGGCAGGCATGATGTTGCCGGACATGCTGCTCACCCAGGCGAACGGATGCGAGATGTTCGCGCGGCAGATCAGGGACGAACACGTACGTGCTGCCGAGTTCATGAGCGACTTCGCGGCCCGGTTGCGGGAGGGCGCTGCCATCCTCCACGCCGACCCCACCCTTGTCGCCGCTGGCGACGGCCGAGGCCGTTGCCTGGATGCGCTGTACGAGGTGTCCCGGCAAGGGACGTCGTTGGTCCGCCGGGCCATGATGGGCGGCGGCGCGGACCTTTGGGTGCAGGCCGAACATCATCGCGCCTGGGCCAGCCGGGTCGTTGAGGAGGCGCGAGCGGCCGCCGCCGACGGCACCACGCCCGATGGGATCGATTCCCCATGAGCCGCCAACTCGCCCTGCGGTGGTCACCTGCGGTCGCGTTCTATCGCGTGGATCTGGCAGAGGCTGTGGAATGTTTGATCGACTGGCGGCATCCACTGCACCTGCCTGACGACGAACATCCCACCGGCAGGCCCTACAAACGGCCGTTCGGCTCCATGGCGTACATCATGGAGGACCGTGGCCGTCGAGCAGCCGCCGTCGTGCTGGCCAGCACCATCAACGCCAGTGTGTGCAAAGAACGTGGCTTCTCTGAACTACGAGTTGGTCGCACTGCCCCCTGGTTCCAGCAGCTGTATCGACGGTGCCGGGATGGTGTAAGCGGGATTGCGTCCGAGAGCAAGGCGGGCTTCTCCGCGTTGGAATCGTTGTGGGATAGGCGCGCCGTCCCGACGTGCTCTGTTAAAGAGTCCTTGGTAGATCTCCTCGATCGTCAGGTATTCGCCCAGGTTGGGGTCGCCTTCGGTGAGCAGGTCGATGAGAGCTCCGGTGAAGTAGGGGCGGTCGCGGCCGCCGAAGGCAAACCCGCGCGCGCTTGTGGATGTGAGCATTGCCGAGACGGAGGCCGCACTCGCTGTGTCGTAACGGAAGGCGGCATCGGCTGAGCCCATCGCGTTGTCGGCGATGGCGCCCGAGAAGCATGAATCGATGATCACCAGTGACCTAGCAGCACGCGTTTCTGCGAGTACGTTGCGGACGTAGGTCCAAGGCAGGCTGCTGGAGTGAAGTCCAACCCTGCTCGATTTCATGGGCAGGGTCAGTTCGCCGGTGGGTGTGACGGTCCCGTGCCCGGCAAAGTGCACGATGAGAGTGTCGTCGGTTTGACTGGCCCGTTCGACCGATTGCAGGACCTCCCAAGGGCCTTCAGGGTTGATCAATATGTCAGTCCGGTCAATGCTGAGAACACCACCGTTGGCGAGGCAGTTCGCGAGAGCGTGCGCGCTTTCCGCGGTGGCGGGAAGGTCGGGGAGGTCCGGGTCTTCGAAGGCTCCGGAAGCGATGATGAGGCCCCGTGACCGCTGCGGATCGGGGAGAAGCCCGTCGTGGTTGCGAACGACCGCGCTGAGGTTGCCCTGTTCTCGGACGATGTGACCGGAAGCCCCCTTGCCTGCTTCGTGGTCGGATCTCGAAGAGCGCGACCGGCCCCGACGGACGCGGACCGCCGGGGCGGCGGGCAGCGGAAGCAGGCTGGCGTGGCGCTGAGCCTTCCTCCACTTATCTTCCAAGTTCTCAAAGAACGCGTCTTCGCTGGCGTCGTCTGTGAACCGGGGCCGAGGTCCGCGAGTCGCCAGCCAGCCCGCGAGATCGAACAGGAGAGCGCCGTCGGCGGGCAGATCAGGCGAGGTGAAGATTTTGTGGATCTTGTCGTGACTGCAGCCAAGCTCCTTCGCCATTTCCCGGAGGGACGGCGCAGCGGCGAAAGCGTGCAGCTCGTGCAGCGCCAGCTTGAGGTCCCTAAGCGGCCCAGGTGGGAGCTCGGGGAAACTGATCTTGCCCATGCTTTCTCCTGTCCCGGAGCTTGTCCTCGCCCATCGCGTGTTGTCCGCTCTTGTCAGATTAACTCAACGATGGTGCGACGATGGCCCCGAGGATACGGATTCGAAAGGCCATCGTCATGCCCTCTAAATCAGGCGCTCAGGCTCCGCTCCAGGAACTGACCATCGCGAACGCCTCCCTCAAGACCGCCATCGAGGAACTCGTACGGTCGAAAGCGCTCCTAGAAGCAAAGAGCATCAAACAGGCGCAGACAGTTAAGTTCCTCCAGGCCACGCTGGCCTTGACCCTGGGCATCTGCAGTGGGCTGGGCTTGGGTTGCATCGTCAACCTTGCCGGCGCTTCGATCCAGGCGTCGCTCACCGCTGGGACCGGCGCGTTCTTCGGCGTCGTCACAATCGCCATGGCGATCATCGTTTTCCTCAACAGCGGTCGCTGAGTCGCGGATCTCAGGGCTGACGATGCCTCTTTCGCGGACTGTCAGACGAGGAAGTCCCAGACCTTCTGGCATCTCCCAGGCCATCAATTGCCGGTCAGGGTCGGTTTCCTCGTTCGCGCAGTCGATGATCAAGTCAACGAGAGCTCGCTGGTCCTCATCCGATTAGCCCTCCAGCACGACGATCACCGGTTCAAGCAACGGCATGATGACCTCGGGCGTGATGTCGTGGTCATCACTGTGATCAAGTCCGATGACGATCTCCGTGAGCGCTTTGGTCAGCGTCCGTTCGAGCGTGGTCGCGAGGAACCTCCTGACGGAGCGTCGCGAAGTGTGGCGGTGCGGCCGACGATGTCCGGCGAAGGCTGGCATGCGGAGTACTCACCTGTGGCGTCCACATCGCCGCCAGAGCTGCCAAGGTCCTGAAGATCGCGACGACCGCCTCTTCTCGATCAAGGAGGGTGGGGCAACGTGGCGGTCCTGCCGACGATCTGGCGAAAACTCGGCATTCCGAGCTGGACGGTGGCGGCTTGGCGGGCGCGGTCGTCGAGGTGGGCGAGCTTGTCTTGGGCAGCGGCCAGGCTGACGCGCAGGCCTTCGGCCTCGCCCAGCCAGCCCTCGCGCTCGGCTTCGGTGATGCGCGCCAGGAGATTGCCGCGGATCTCCTCAAGCCGTGGTCGTTGGGCGGGGTCAACGCGGAGGAGGGGGCATCTGATGTCCCGTTGACCGAACGAACTTGTCGTTGGTGTGCGTGGCGGAGTGGGTCAGGCCGAGGCGCCAGTGGCTGGGTCTCGTGGCTGTGGAGGTTTGATCGTCACTGCGGGTGATCGCCTGCATCTGTTGTGATCGCGTGTCGTTGAGGTCGTTGGCACGCGGAGGCTGAGATGGCAGAGCCCGGAATTCGGGACGTCGCAGCGTTGAGGGTGGAGCGGGTCGGTCGGGTCATGGAGACGGGCGATCCGCTGCGGCCGTACGCCTTGCTGGATGAGCATGGTGTCGAGGTCGCCGCGGTGGGCGAGTTCCTCCACCACATGCTGGCTGACGACGCTCGGCCGACGTCGCTGAGGTCGTACGCCTTTGAGTTGCTCGGCTGGTTCCGGTTTCTTCGGGCGGTCGGGGTGGGATGGGATGTGGCGGGTCGGGCCGAAGCCCGGGATTTTGCTCTGTGGCTGAAGACTGTCCGCAAGCCGTCTCGGCCTCGTCGGCCTGACGCTCCGGCTCCCGGAACGGTGAACTCGCTCACCGGGAAGGCGACGCCAGGGCTGCAGTACGCTCCCCGGACGCGTCGCCATGCTCGGGCGGTGATCCGTTCGTTCTATGAGTACCACCGTGAGATGCACGGTCGGCCGTTGGTCAACCCGTTCCCGGCAGCCGAGGGTGCCGAGGACGGCAGGGTCAACGCGCACCACAATCTCATGCAGCCGTTCCGTCAGCCGACGCGGCGGGCCGCCTACCAGCCCAAGGAGCCCAAGCCGTCACCGAGGATCATTCCGGACCAGGCGTTCAACGAGTTGTTCGCCGCTCTGACCTCGAACCGGGACCGTGCTCTCATCGCGTTCTACATCTCCACCGCGGCCCGAGCCTCGGAGCTTCTGGGCGTCGTGCAGGGGCTGGTCGCCCCGGAGGATCAGACGATCGGTGTGATCCGCAAGGGTAGCCAGGCGTTGCAGCATTTGCCCGCCTCGACGGACGCGTTCGTCTGGCTGCGCCTCTACCAGCAAGAGTTGCACGGCTTGATCCCACGGGGATCTTCCGAGCCCGTGTGGTGGACGCTGCGTCGACCGTTCCGCCCGCTCACCTACGACGCGGTCAGAATGGTGTTCACCCGGGCCAACCAGATACTCGGAGCCAACTGGACCCTTCACGACCTGCGGCACAGCGCAGCCAAGAGGATGATCCGCGACCCGAACCTGACGCTCGCCGACGTCCAATGGGTGCTCGGGCACGCCCACATCACCACCACGGAGATCTACACGAACCCGGCCCCGGACGAGGTGATCAGCCACGTCCTGGCCCACCATGAGCGGCAGCGCAGCGGGCCGCCGTCGCTCCCGGCGCCGCCTGCGCCCGGGTATCGGCCCGAGGTCCTGGCCGCTCTGTTCGGCACTTCGCAGATCACCGGGGAGGCATGATGCCCCGCAAGATCCATGACCGCCCCGCGAACGGGACCGCGCAGCAAACCCTGCCAGAGCCTCCGTCGGAGTGGCAGGCGCGTCCGCCGGCTGATGGGTGGTGGCAGGCTCGGCAGGAACGCCAGGCCATGACGACGCGGCTGCTGGCCACCTTCACCGACACCAAGACGATCAGGCGTGACCTGACCCGGCGACGCGGGCTGATCAAGCTCCTGGACTGGCTGGAACAACAGCCTGGCGACACCTGGCAGGACCGCTGGCTGGCCAGCGGAGCGGACGCCGCCGGGCAGGACTGGACCGACCCGATTCTGGGCAGCGACGCGCGACGGTTCCGCCGCGACGAGCTGATCGGCGGACTCACCTTACTCATCGTCGGGCAGGTGATCCGCCCGACCTACCGGTGGCTCCTGCGCCAGCGCCTGGCGCTGATGCTGGCCGAGGCACGTCAAGCGCTCGATCCCGAAGGGTTCGCCCGGCTTGAGGAGCACGCCCAGGACGCGATCGGATGGGCCCGCTCAGACGCGATGAACAAGCTCACTTGGATAGTGATCCACAAGGGTGGCGTCGTCGCGGACATCACCGTCGGCGACTGCATCGAACTGACGGCCGCGCTGGAGATACATCACTTCCGGGGAAGCGCCGGACGGCCGCTGTTCTACGCGCTGCTGAAGGAGACCGGGATCCTGCCCGCCACCGCTCCACCGCGGCTTCGGGCGCTGCGCATCGAGGCCCGACCCAGCATCAAGCAAGTCGTCGACAAGTACGGCATCGAGTGCCGGCCGATCCGGGACCTGATGGTCGACTACCTTACCGAGCGGGCGCCCGACCTGGACCACACCTCGCTCCGCTCGATCGCCCGCAACCTTTGCCGACTGTTCTGGCGCGACCTGGAACTCCACCACCCGGGCATCGACTCCCTGCACCTGGCGCCAGAGGTCTCCCAGGCATGGAAAGAGCGGCTCGCCTATATCCGCGATGCCGACGGCAACCCGATCCGCCCGCGCGTCAACTTCCGCAGCGAGCTGGTCTTCGTCAAAGCCTTCTACGAGGACCTCGCCCGCTGGGCCCTCGACGACCCCACCCGCTGGGCCAAGTGGGCGGTCCCTTGCCCGATCAAGGCCAGCGAATGCGCCACGAAGAAGTCCAGGTCCGGCGTCAAGTCGCGGATGGACCAGCGCACCCGAGCCCAGCTCCCGCTCATGCCGGCCCTGCTGCGCGCGGTCGAACAGCAGCGCAAGGCTGCCGAATACCTGATCAGCACCGCCCGGGCCACGCCCGAAGGCGAGGTCTTCACCGTCGCGGGCCGCGCGTTCCGGCGATGCCGGCAAGGGTCGTCCGGGCGCGTCTACGTCATCGAGGTCGCCACCGGCAAGAAGCGCAGCCTCACCCATGAGGAGGAGGCCGCGTTCTGGTCCTGGGCGACGGTCGAGGTACTGCGCGCAACCGGGATCCGGATTGAGGAGATGCTCGAACTCACCCACCACAGCTTCGTCGCCTACACTCTGCCGACCACCGGCGAAGTCGTCCCCATGCTGCAGGTTGCCCCGTCCAAGACCGATGCCGAGAGGCTTCTGCTGGTCTCGCCTGAGCTCGCGGAGGTGCTCACCGCGATCATCTTCCGAGTCCGGCGCGGCCAGGCCGCTCTTCCGCTGGTCTCCGCCTACGACGTGTTCGAGCAGACGTGGAGCGCGCCGATGCCGTTCCTGTTCCAACGCCGCTACGGTTCCGAGGATCGTGCCCTGACCCGCAGCTACATCCGCGAATGCCTGATCGCCACCTCCGCCGCCGCGCAGATCACCATCGCCGGACAACCTCTCGACTGGCGGCCCCATGACTTCCGTCGAATCTTCGTCACCGACGCCCTGCGCTCGGGACTCCCACCCCATATCGCCGCCAAGATCTGCGGGCACGCTCTGCTCGACACCACGATGGGCTATGCCGCGATCTACCCCGACGACGTCATCACCCACCACCGCGCATTCATCGCCCGCCGCCGCGCCGAACGCCCCAGCGAGGAATATCGCGACCTCACCGCCGGAGAATGGGAAGAATTCCTCTCACATTTCGAGCTGCGGAAAGTCGCGCTCGGAATATGCGGCCGCGATTATGGAACCCCTTGTGCGCATGAAAATGCTTGTGTCAGATGTCCACTTCTTCGCGTTGACCCAGCTCAGATGCCCCGGCTGGAAGAAATCCACGTCAACCTCATCGACCGGCTCGCCGAAGCTAAACAACAGGGCTGGCTCGGCGAAGTCGCCGCCATCGAAACCACTCTCGCGGCAGCAGAACAGAAGCTTCAAGCCATGCGAAAAGCGGCTGTTCGCACGAGCACAGTCCACCTCGGAATGCCCAGCATCCGTAAGACGGCCGGACGATCGACCGACGCTTCCACCACTCTCGATATCATGCAGCCGTGACCGGACCCGCACAGCGTCCGCTGCTTTTCCTCGACGTCGACGGACCACTCATCCCCTTCGGCGCCCCGTCGCAGCATTATCCGACTTACCAGACCGCCTCGTCGCACGCCGAGGCAAACCCGCTCTTGGCCAGGATTAATCCCGACCACGGAGCCCGGCTGATGACATTGCCCTGCGAGCTGGTCTGGGCCACCAGCTGGATGGACGACGCCAACGAGTGCATCGCACCACGCCTCGGTCTGCCTCGGCTGGCGATCGTGACCTGGCCGGAGGCACCCGATACCGAGCAGCAGGATGAACGCGACGGCCTGCACTGGAAGACCCGCACCCTCGTCACCTGGGCGGCCGGACGCCCCTTCGCATGGCTCGATGACGAGATCACCAACAAAGACCGCACCTGGGTATCCGCGCACCATCCCGGGCCCGCTCTACTGCAACGAATCAACCCAAGCAGCGGCATCACCGAGACCGACTACCGCGCTCTCCTGGAGTGGCTACGCAACATCGACGCCACTCCACCATCGAGTACCTCCGGAGAGTCTTGGAATTATGGGGACGGTGGAAGATAGTCAGCCCCTTGCCGCCTTCATGGCGACCGTGAACGTTGGCGAGACCCTCGCCGGCACCGTGGCCGAGGTCTCGCGGTCAGAAGCAACGGTGCTCCTCGATGGCTTCGTCGCCGCACCGGTCGGCGTCATCGGCCCCCTTGATCTTTCCTGGCAGGCCCTCCAACGTTCGGCTGGTGGGATCCTGCAGGCCGGCGACCGGATCTCCGCCGAGGTCATCGCCGTCGATCCCCAGAGCGGGCAGGTCCTGCTCTCCCGGTCAGCCACCGAGAACCCCCAACTCTGGGCGTTCCTCAAGGCCATGCGACCGGGACAGCGCTTGGCCGGCACCGTGGCGGCTATCGAGCGTTTCGGCATCTTCGTCGACCTGGACGACGGGCCGAGGCATCCCCTCCTCCCCGGCGTCGGCTTCATCACCATGCCCGAGCTGTCCTGGCGCAGATTCGAGGACCCGTCCGAGATCGTCTCGATAGGACAGCGCATCACCTGCGAATTCCTCGCATTCGACACCTCCAACGGTGAGGCCCGGCTGTCGCTGCGTGCCACCCAACCTGATCCCTTCCAGCAGTTCGCCCGCGACATTCACGTCGGGCAGATCTTGCACGGCTCGGTCACCAAACTGGTGCCGTTTGGAGCCTTCGTCCGCGTCGCGGACGGCATCGAAGGCTTGATCCACCTCAGCGAACTCTCCACCGCACCCATCGAGACACCCGACCAAGTAGTTCAGGAAGGCGAGGAGGTCACGGTCATCGTCACTGACATCGACCTGCAACGACGCCGGCTGGCTCTATCGCGCCGCCGACGCTTGGAGCTCCAATGAGCACGCCGACACATTTCGCGACACGCCGAGGACTCAAGACCAACAGGCTCAGCCAGTCACCATCCGTCACCAGGCTCTGAAGCCGTCACTCCACCAGCCGATCAAGATCAGTTCGGTTAAGCAGCTGTGCTCGTGCTGGCAACTGGTGCCGTAGGCGCGACCGCAGTCGCCGAGGGCGACCTTGCGTCGTTCGAAGTGGCCGAGGAACTCATCCCATTCGGCGTCGGTGGGGACGCGGTATTCCTCGCTGGGGCGCAGGTTCCGGCGGCGGGCGATGAAGGCGCGGTGGCCGTTGATTGCCTCCTGGGGGTAGACCGCCTCTGGCGACGTCGGATATTGCAACTGTCCGAATGCCTACTGGTCACGAACCCAGGCGATGAAGTCGTTGGCGAGGCTCGGCGGGTTGGCGGCCTCGGTCTGACGTGCGATCTGCTCGTAGTACTCGAGTTCGTGGATTACCACGGGCACTGGACGCCCGATCGCGCGTTCGATCACGCCGGCTGTGTGAAGGTCGCTGGCCAGGTGGATGCAGGCGTCGACGAAGTGGGCGGTGACATCGTCGGGTTGCTGACCCGCGCGTGGTAGCTCGGTGATCCATTGGTCACGGTGGAACGAGCCGTCGGGGTCGAGAGTCGTGTCGGCAATCACGACGAGTTCGTTCTGTAGCCAGTAGGCGTAATTCCATCGGGCCTCAGCCGGATCGGGATAGCAGCCTTGAGGGTCGATGACCCGTTGGACCTGGGATTCGGTGTTGTAGCCAATGGTGAGAGTGGGGCGTCGTGGATCATCATCCTCGTCATAGACGTAGAAGGAGATCGTGTAGATTTCCGCTGCGTCAGAGGCGGGGATGGAGGAGAGCGCTGTGGTCGCCGCGCTGCGCATGTGATCTTGGAAAGTCATGGGGGTTTCCTCTGTCAGTACCGGTTGCTGATCTCGGCGGCGTAGCTGGTCCAGTCGCCGCTGCTGGCGCGTTGCCAGGCGACGGCCACCGTGATGTGGATGCCGAGCATGCGGGCCAGGACAGCGGCAGGCAGGTCGGTGGCAAGCTGGAACAGGGCGGTGGAGCGGGCCTGGCCGGAGAGGATGCCGAGTTCGCGCAGACGTTCGGCGAGCCGATAGGAACTGATCGAGCGTCCGGGTTGTCCACCCGGAAACAGCCAGGTCGAAGCGGCGTCGTCGCCGATGGCCGCGTGACCGCGGCGCCTGGCCAGCAGATGCCGGACGAGGTTGTCGAGGGGTTCGGGCAGGACGACTGGTTCGCGTCCGAGGCTCAGCCGTACTTGCTCGTCGTCGGCGTGGACGTGGTCGAGGGTGAGGCGGCTGATGGCCGACGGCCACTGGGCGTAGAGCAACACGAGCAGTCCGGCGACGCGGTCTTCGATGGCGAGGGTGTCCTCGTGGAGCAGGCGGCGGGCCTGGTCCCAGCGGGCCTCGGTGTCCAAGATGCGGGAAGGGCCGCCCCATCGGGTGGCGGGGAAGTCCAGGCTGGTCAGCTTGTGTTTGCTGGCCCAGCGGACGAAGTGCCCGGTCTCGCGGCGGTGCGTGGCCCGGTCACTGGCGATCCAGGTGTCCAGGTGGTTTTGCCGGCAGGTCGCCAGGGTGAGATCGTGGCCGGTGAGCCAGTCCAGAAAGCCGATCGCAGCCTTGACGTGCTGGCGGACCGTGGCCAGTTGTGCGTGCGTGATGTCGGTGCCCTGGGTGCGGCCGCGGAGCCGGCGCAGTAGGTGCCAGACGGCGTAGCGGTGCAGCAGATGCTGCTCATCGGGGTCGGTGCGGTCGGCGATGGTGGCGGTGATCCATCGTTCCAGCCGGGCCATCTGCTCGTCGCGGTGGGGCAGCGTGCCGATGGCGACCAAGACGCTGCGCAGGTGCTCGACAGGCTTGCCGGGCGGCAGCGCGTCGAGGCTGGCGTGGGTGAGTTCGACCTCGGCGTCCAACTTCTGCAAGATTGCGGGGGCGGCACTCCTGTCGAGCCAGGCTGTGACCGTGCCAGGCCGCTCGGTGCTGGCCAGCGCCTGATAGAGGACGGCAAGGTGTGGGGGGATCTGACCGCTTGCGTCACTGAGCAGTTCGTGCAGGCGCCGGTTGAGAGCGCATCGGGCGCACCGGCCGGCGTGCAGCCGCCGAGTCTCGCCGCAGATGGGGCAGCTGGTCCAGAACCCGGGGTCGGATCGGGTGCAGGTGGCGCAGAGCGGTTCGGTCGTGCTGCCGCCGCGGATGGGAGCGAACTGGCCGCAGCGCGCGCATCGGGCGCGGCGTTGCTTGCAGGCCGTGCACCAGGGCTCTCCGGTGGCTTGGGAGATCACGCAGGGGCCCTGGCGGCCGCAGATGCCGCAAGTGGCGCTCTTCCAGGGGCGGCAACTGGGACATAGCGGCCCATCGGGAGTGCGGATACTGACCAGCCGCCGACGACCGCATCCGATGCATATTTCCTGGTTGGACGGGTCGCTGACCAGGCAGTGCGCGCAAAGCGGGCCGCCATCCGCGTCGCGACTGGCCGGCTCGCGGATGGTTTCGCAGCGTGAGCAGGGTTCGGCACGGGACTTGGCCACACAGTTGCGGCAGAGCCGGACCCCATCCCGGGGCTTGACCAGAGGGATGACCCGTCCGCAGTGCGGGCAGGGCGGCCGGACGACGCCTTGGGCGCCCGCGTCGCAGAGCCGGTCGATCAACTTGAGCACCGCGGGGACGGGTGCGTGCGCTCCTGCTCCGGTGAGCAGTTCGGGCCGGTCTTCAAGTGCCCAGGCCAGCTGGTGGCGCTGCCCCGGCCGCGGCACCACCGCCGTGACGGCGGCCGATATAGCTGCCGATGGCAGGTTCGGATCGATCGATGTGACCACCTCCACCACGATGTCGATGGGGTCTCGGCCGTTATCCGGTGGGCATCTGACGCAGCGGGGCCGTCCCTGCCGGTCACGGGAATGGATCGTGCGGACGTTGCCGCAGGACACGCAGGGCTCTCGGTGGGGCCCGCAGACGCCGCAGTACCAGTCCTGGTCACGGCGCTGGAAGGTCCGCAGGTGCTTACCGCACTCGGCGCAGACCGGCGGGGAGATCGTCGTGGCGCCTGTGTTGCGCAGTGCGATGAGCAACTCGGCGATGGCTCGAGGAGCCGGTGATCGCCCGTCGGTCAGGACAGCCGGGCGCTCCAGCAGCGCCTGGGCGACCTTGCGGCGCTTGGCCCGACCGCCGACGACGCCTGCGACCGTCTCTTCCACCACCGCCCGGTCCAAGTTGGGTGTGGCATCAAGAATCAAGTCGATGATGACGCCGATAGGGTCGACGAGCACCCCGGGCTCGTAGACGTCCATCGTTTACTCGCCCGCCCTGGTGATGCGGGCCCGCTTCGGCCGCAGGTCACCGACCCCGGCTTCGTCTCCCGATGCCGTCTTGCGGGCACGAGAGGGTTTGGCGGCCGCGATCGGTTCGATCAGGTCTTCCATCGAGCACCCGAGGATATCCAGCAGCGCCATCAGCAACTTGAGGCTGAGCCGCTCGGGCCGTTCGGCAACCAGCCGGTAGAGCTGGCTGGACGACAGCTGAATGCCGCGCTCGGCCAGCGGCCTGGCCAGGTCCGTGGTCTGGAACATGCCGCGCGCGGCCATCACCTGGCGCAGGTTCCATTGGTAGTCGAGTTTGCGCATCATCGGCCCCTCCCGTCCTCAGCCCGTCTGGCGTCGAGGGCGGGCGCCAGTGCCTTGCGCAGTGCGGTGTTCATGAAGTCCCCGCTGACGTGCGTGTAGATCGCTGTGGAGGTGTCGCAGCGGTGCCCGACAGCTTCCTGGATGAAGCGGCGGTCGACGCCGTCCTCGGTCAGATGTGTGACGTAGGAGTGCCTGGCCGAGTGCGGCGACAGCTCCTTGGGCAGGGCGATCGCGTCCCGGTAGGCGACGAATCGCGCGTTGATCTCCGCCGGCTTCACCCGGCCGCCCCGTTCGGTCACCCATAACGCCGGATGATCCGTGCAGCCGAACCGAGGCCGGATGTTGTCCACGTAGTCGGCGACGGCCTCGACCGCCCAGCCCATCACCGAGGGCACGTTCCGCCGCCGCGGCGGCTGTCCGCGTACCGCCTTGCCATAGCGAACGTGCAGCATGCCGTACCGGCCGAACTCCGGAGCGGCCGGGTTGCGCCCCCAATCAGCCAGGTCCAGCTTGGAGGTCTCGGTGCGACGCAGGCCCCATCCATACATGACCTTGAACAACGTGGCGTCCCGGTAGGCGGCCAACGCCCCCTTCCGCTTCGCCTTCACCGCCCGTTCCACCTGCTCATCGGCGTAGTCGAAGAACCGCTGCAGTTCCTCACGGGTGAACGGCCGGGCCTCGGGCCTGCCCTCGTAGTCGTTCAGATGAGCGATCGTGTTCCACTCATGGCAGATCGGTACCGGATGGGCACCCGCCCCGAACTGCGTCTCGCACTCGGCCGCCCAGCCGTAACGGGAGTCGGTGAGGTACTCGCTGAACAGCCGCAGGTCGGTCTGGTAGCCCCGGATCGTGGACGGTGCCAGGTGATGCTCGCTGGTCAGTGACAACGTCCACTCATCCATATGCCCGGGCTGCCACCGCCACGGGTATTCGTTGCAGAACGCCAGGAATCGGCGGACCAGGCGTTCACGCGGCGCGATGGTGTCTTCTTGCAGTCCACGGGCGGTCTGCTGAGCCCGCCAGCCCCGTAGCATCGCCTCGAACACGGCGTCCTCCGGCCGCAACTGCACCACTCCGGACACCAGCTCCAGATGCGCGGCGCCCGCCAGATCACCTCGTCTCACAGGCCCCTCCAGCCTCTGCAACCGCGACCATCTGAAGGGTGAATCGTGCATCTGATGGGAGCATCGCGCAAGCGGTTCAGCTCAAGTGGCACGAACGATCACCTTGTCGCACCCATTCCGGTGGCCCGCTCAGCAGGTGGCCTGCGGTTTCTCGCCCGTCTGATGCAATTCCCGAGGGTTGGTATAACGGCGGGTGGTGTCCAGGCGGGCGTGCCCCATAAATTCGGCGACCACGACGATGTCGACGCCCTGGCGCAGCAGGTTGGTGGCGAAGGTGTGGCGCAGGGTGTGCGCGGAGGCGGTGGGCGCGCCGTTGTCGTCGACCAGGTCGGCCTCGGCTGCGAGCTCGTCGAGCAGCTGGTCGACGGCGCGGGCTGAGAGCCGGCCGCCGCGGTAGCGGTTGAGGAACAGCGCCGGGCCGCCCGAGCCCGGCCACTGGCTCCGCTCGGTCTTCCACTCCTTGACGGTCTCGCGCACGGTGGTGTCCAGCAGGGGCACCTTGCGGGAGGTCTCGCCCTTGCCGTTGCGGACGATGACCTTGCCCTTGCGTGCTGATAGCGGCACGTCGTCGACGTCCAAGGCGACCAGCTCGGCGACGCGCAGCCCGGAGTAGAACAGCAGCCGGCCGATGGCGCGGTCGCGGGCGACCCGCCGGGTCTCCACGGCGCGCAGGAAGCGCCGCTGCTCGCGGGCGTCGAGAGCCTGGGGGGCGAGCTTGGGTGGGGTGTCGCGGCGGACCTGGACCGGGCCCAGGCCGCGGTGGCTGTAGAAGTGGTCGAGCGCGGCCAGGTGGGCGTTGACGGTGTTGGCCTTCCGCTTGGCCACCGTCTTCAGGTACGTCTTGTAGTCGCGCACGGCGAAGTCGCGGCTATGAGCGTCGCTCAGCGGGTCTGCGTTGTCGAGGGCGGCGGCGTCCAGCCAGGCGAGGAAGGCGCGGACCCGGGAGGCGTAGGCGCGGCGGGTGTCAGCGTCCAGCGGGGCGCGCTCGAGCGCCGCGGCGTAGTCGTCGTGCTCCGTGGTGAACGCGGCCGGTACCTCCTGGCGTCGCCCCACCGTCGCCCCTCTCCCTGATATCAGAAGTGATTTCGGGCTCCAATCCTAGCGCCACTCTTGCGATATCAGAAGTTCCGACCGAGCAGTATCAGCTGTTTGTGGAAAGAGGAGCTTTGCGGACATCCCCCGTCGCTCTTCCGGCAAAGATATGCAGAAAGGGGGACGCGCGATCGGTACGACCCCCGCGATCCTTCCGGCATGAACATGATTGCCTCATTCGTCATCGGCGCGGTCACCGCCATCGCCCCGGTCACGACCACGCCGCTGTCGTGGCAGGACTGCGGAGACGGTCTGCAGTGCGAGCAGATCCAGGTGCCGGCCGACTGGGCCCGTGGATCAGGGCCGAAGGTCACGATCAGCCTCGCCAAGCTGCCCGCCCAGGATCAGGCCGGCAAGAAGGGCGTGGTGTTGGTCAACACCGGTGGCCCTGGCGAGCAGATAACGCTTCTCCGCCAAGGAAAGAAGTACTTCGCAGATCTGACCAAATGGTTCGACGTGGTGATTTTCGACCCGCGGGGGTTCGGCAAGTCCACTGCCATCAACTGCCCTATCCCCGCACCGTTCGCCACCGAATGGGCGTTTCCGAGCAAGTCGGCCTACGACGCGTACGCTGCGAAGAATCGCACGTTCGGGCAAGCGTGCGCCAAGGAAGCCGGGCCGCTATCGGGAAACCTCAACTCCTGGCAGATCGCACACGACATGGAGGCGATCAGAAAGGCCCTGGGCCAGGCCAAACTGACCTACGTGGGCAACTCGCACGGCACCGTGCTCGGGCAGGCCTACGCTGAGTTGTTCCCCCGCAAGGTCGGCCGGATGTACCTCGACAGCGTGTGGGACCACACCACACCCGACCTGCATGAGTGGCTTCGCCGGCGCGCCCAGGCCCTGGAAGCCAATGCCGAACGCTTCGCCGCCTGGTGTCAGAGCACCACGACCTGCGCGCTGCACGGCAAGGACCCCATGGCCGTCTGGGACAAGGTGATGGCCAAGGCCCGCCGCGAGCCCATCCCCGCGCCCGAGGCCGGTCCCGAGGTGCGCATCAGCGACACCCAGATCGCCTCCCGAGCCAACTTCACCTACGAGGCCACCTGGGAGCGCCTGGCCGCCGGACTCGCGCGGGCGCAGGCCGGTGACGCCTCGTTCTTCGCCAAGGTGGAAGGAGCGCCGGACCCCAACCTGTCGCGCGTCATCCTCTGCGCGGATCTGCCCTACCCCGGCTACGACAAGCTCAAGCAGCTGGAGACCACGCTACGTCGCGATACGCCCCACATCGGATGGCGGATGGTGTGGCCGATGGCCAACCATTGCGCGGGCCTGCCCCCGACCAGGACATACGCGCCCCATCCCATCAAGGCGCCGGGCCTGCCGTCTGTGCTCATCGCCAACGGCGAACACGACGACAACAGTCCGGCCGCCGACGGCCGCCGGCTGGCCGACCAGCTTCCCCGCGCCCGCTACCTGAAGGCTGTGGGAGGACATGCCCTCTACTTCTCCGGCCACCCGTGCGTACGCGAGCACGTGCACCGCTACCTGACCACGGGCAAGATGCCGCCGCGCGGCGCCTCCTGCGGACCGGCGAAGTAGCGTAGCCGACGTGTACGTCAGAGAGGGGTTGCTCGTGCTCGCGGCCACGGCCGTGCTCGCCGGGTTCGCCATGCTCGACGGCGGGCCGCCGCGACCCGGGCTGCCCCTCCTGGCGGGCGCCAGCCTCGCCGCAGCCCTGCCTTTGACGCTGCGCGCACGCTTCCCGCTGCCGGGAGCGCTGCTGTCGGCAGCGATAGCTTTGCTCGGCCTGGTGATACCGGGCTGGCCTGGCCGGCTGGTGACCATGGTCATGTTCGGCTCGGCGGCCTTCCACGTGCCGCGCCGCCCATGGCTGGTTATGAGCCTGTCCATAGTCTGGACCACCGGCTACGGCCTGCTCATCCCGCAGGCCTACAAGGGCCTGTCCGTGGTCACCGACCTGGTCATCATGGGCGTGGCTCCGGTCGCCGTCGGCCACGCCCTCCGGCTGCACGGTGAGCGGGTCGCGCAGGCGGCGCGGCTCGACCACGCCGAGGCCAGGCGCGCCATGGCTGAGGACCGCGCCGCACTCGCCCGCGACGTCCACGACAGCGTCGGCCACCACCTCACCGCGGTCCACATGCAGGCCACCGCCACCCGCCGTGCCCTGCGCGGCCAGGCGCCGACCGCCGACAGAGCACTGGGTACCATCGCCGAGCTGTCCTCTGCCGCGCTGAAAGAGGTACGCGCCTTGCTCGACACCCTGCGCGAGGTGCCCGCCGGCCCGGGCTTGGAAGAGATCGAGGACCTGGCCGCGCGGCTCTCCACTCCGCACCTGCGGATCTCGGTCCACCGCGTCGGCCCCGGCACTCCGCTGCCATCCGGCATGGGTCATACGGTCTACCGCGTCGTGCAGGAGGCGCTCACCAACGCCGCCCGCCATTCGGGTGCCACCAAGGTGGAGGTGCGAGTGCGGCGCAGCCGGACCGCGGTGACGATGTCGATCACAGACAACGGCTGCGGCCTTGCCGGAGCGGAGGGGCGAGGCATCAGGGGCATGCGCGAACGCGTACACCAACATGGGGGAACGTTCACGGCAGGCCCGGTCCCGCAGCACGGCTGGCTGGTGGAGGCCATCGTGCCGATCGCGAAGGGGTCGGCATCACCGAAGGGTCAGGGACAGCCCTCCAGCGCTGCGGGGAATCCGACGTGAGCGACCGGGATGACGGATGGTTCGACATCGACAGTCCGGCATCACGGTGTACATCGCATGCCGGTCCGGCCGACCTGGATGAGGAGGGCGCTGTGATCGTTCGGGTGGTGATCGCCGATGACCAACCGGCCGTACGCGAAGCACTACGCGTGACGCTGGACGGCGAGCCCGACATCGAGGTGGTCAGTGAGGCGGCCGATGGAGCCGAGGCTGTGCACCAGGCGCTGTGGCGGCGTCCTGACGTGGTGGTGATGGATCTGCGCATGCCGTATGTCGACGGGATCTCCGCGATCCGGCAACTCGCCGACGTGGAGACACCACCGAGGGTGCTCGCGCTCACCACTTTCGACACCGACGAGTACCTGTTCGGCGCGCTCCAGTCGGGCGCTGCGGGATTCCTGCTCAAGGACAGCGACCCTGAGCTGCTGCTGCAGGCGGTGCGGGCGCTACACCGCGGGCACGGGCTGGTGGACCCGCAGGTCACCACCCGGCTGATCCACCGCTTCGCGAGACTGTCGCCCGGGCCCGCCACGGACGCGCAACAACGGCTCACCACTCGTGAGCTCGAGGTACTTCGGCAACTGGCCCGAGGGCTGAGCAACGCGGAGATAGCCCAAGCCCTGACCATCGAGGAGGGGACAGCCAAGACCCACGTCGCCAGCCTCCTGCGTAAGCTCGGGCTGCCCACTCGGGTGCGCGCCGTCATCTATGCCTACGAGCACGGACTGGCCCCGCGCGACTCAGACACCTGACCCCTCAACGAGGTGCTCCTGCCGCGCATCTGCTATGCCACCCAGACGGCGTGAGCTTGTCACCTGAAGAGTGAAACCCCCGACGGCGTCGCCTACGAAGTCCCAGCTCAGGCTTGGTTTGGCGGCTCATCGCATATTTTCTAACGGCCCCCCGACTTGCCCGAATGAACGGGCTACCGGCACCCACCCCCCGCGACCGGAAGATCCTCAATGAATCGGGCCTGATCAGTACTGCCAGATGACGTTGCGACGGTGTCGCGCGGGGTGGACTTCGAGATCATCGAAAGCGTCGACGGCAAGAGGGCCATCGGTTGTGGCGTTGACCCTCTGGCGGATGGCTTCGAGCCTGAGGCGCAGGCGTTGGCGTGCCTGGCGCTCCTCGATGCCGGCCCACTCTGACACCGACTGGTCCCGCAGGGCGGCCCTGGCCCGGGAGTAGACGTCGACTTTGCGGCGGAGAGACGTCGGGAGCGGCCGGTGACCGGCCCGTCGTGCCTGTCGCAGGCATGCGGCACTGTAACGGAGATCAACTAGCGTCACTGATCGCCATGGGAGTCCCCTCAGGTCACCCCTGTCGAGAGTCGGACGATCAATGTGATGGGCAGTGCGGGACATGAGGCTCCCTGGGTAGCACCGCCAGGTATTTCCTGGCGCACTACCGGAAGCCGGTCGGTCCCGTTGATCGCTGGTGAGTCATGGCGGGACCATAGCACCGCGGACGTCGAGGTAGGCGCTCCAGCCGCTTCCTCGCAGGTCGGAGCCGGATGATCTTGTCGGGCGCGTAAGGCACGTTGACGCTCATCCGTTCCCCTGATAATCGGTGGTGGCGTGGCCTGTGTCGAAGGTTCGCCGCCCGCCTTCGAGGTGCTCGGCTCGTTGCGGGTGTGGATGGATGGCCAGGAGCGTGCGGTGTCCCAGCCGGCGGTGCGTCGGCTGCTGGGCGCGTTGCTGCTCACGCCGGGCCGGCTGGTGGATCGGGCGCGGTTGATCGCGTTTGTCTGGGGGCCGTCGGGGTGCGAGCCTGCGGCGTTGTACAGCGCTGTGTACCGGCTGCGGGAGTGGCTGAGGCCGACCGGCATCGCGATCGTGCGGGAAGGCGATGGCTACCGTATCCAGGCGCCGCCGGAGCAGGTGGACGCGTCCTGCTTCCGTCTCGCCGTCGCCGGCGCGCGCGAGGAAGCAGATCCGGATCGCCGGACGGATGTGCTGTTGGCGGCGCTCGATTTGTGGCGTGGGCCGGTGCTGGCCGCGGACCTGGAGTGGCCCCACGAGCTACCTGCGGTCGCGGAACTGCAGCAGGCCAGGATCGATAGTGCGCGGGACCTGGCGGAGGCCGCCATGGGTTGCGGGCGTGCCGCCGATGCCGTCGACCCTCTGCGGCGGCTGGCCGAGGCGCTGCCCTACGACGAGTCCATCCACACCCAGCTGATCACGCTGCTCGGGCACGCCGACCGGCGTGCCGAAGGGTTGCGCCGCTATGAGCAGATCCGGCGCCACCTGGCCGACGACCTCGGGGTGGACCCGGGCCCGGGGCTGCGCCGGGCACATCTGGCCCTGCTCGGCGACGATCTGCCGGCGCCTGGCCCGCCGCCGTCGCCGGTTTGCCTGCTGCCGGGCGACCTGCCCGACTTCACCGGCCGCCAGGCGGAGCTGGAGCGCATCACCATGGTGTTGTCGGCCGAGCCCGGCACCCTGTCCGCCCCGTCCATGGTGGCGATCTGCGGCATGCCGGGAGTCGGCAAGACCGCCCTGGCCCTGCGAGCCGGCCACCGGCTGCGCAGCCGGTTCCCGGACGGGCAGCTGTTCGCCGACCTGAGCGGGGCCGCCGACCGCCCTGCCGACGTGGCCCAGGTGCTGGGACGCTGGCTACGGGTGCTGGGCGAGCAGCCGCACGCCATCCCCGACGACCAGGCCGAGCGCGCCGAGTTGCTGCGCGTGCGGCTGACCGGTCGCCGGGTGCTGGTCGTGCTGGACAACGTCGCCGACACGGTCCAGATCCAGCCGCTGCTGCCTACCGGCCCCTCTTGCGCGGCCCTGCTGACCGGCCGGTCCGATCTGGCGGCGCTGTACGGCATGACCCGCATCAAGCTGCCCGTCATGCCGCTGCCGGAGGCGGTCGCGTTGCTGGGGCGCCTGATCGGCGGCGCCCGTACGGAGGCCGAGCCCGATCAGGTGCGGCGGCTCATCGAGGGGTGCGGCCGGCTGCCGCTGGCATTGCGGATCGCCGGGGCGCGGCTGGCCGCCCGCCCGCACTGGACTGTGGCGCGCTTGGCCGACCAGCTCGAACGGGCCCATCGTCCGCTCGATCACCTGGCCCTGGGCGCGATGGAGGTGCGTGCTGTCCTGGCCGTCGGCTACCGCGCGCTCGATGCGCCCGAGCGCCGCCTGTTCCGGCTGCTCGGCCTGCTGGAGGCGCCCGATATCGCGGCCTGGGTCGCCGCCGCGCTCCTGGACGGACCGCTGGCCGAGGCCGAGGAAGCGCTGGAGCGTCTGGCGGACGCGCAGTTACTGGATCGCGCTGCATGGACAGGCTGCACGGTGGCGGGCGCGGGAGGGCGTCGGCCTGATGGCCGACCCGCTGGGCTGGTACGACAGCGAGCGGGTCAACATCGTGGCAGCGGTCGAGCAGGCCGCGCGGATCGGAGCCGTCGAGTTGTGCTGGGATCTGGCCGGTTCGGCTGTGCCCTTGTTCGAGGCCCGTTCGCATCACGATGAGTGGCGGCAGACGCACGCCGTCGCTCTGGCGGCGGCGCTGCACGCGGGTGATGACCGGGGCGCGGCGCTGACGAGCGCGAACGAGGCAATGTTGGACAGCCACCACCGGGGCGACTATGAGCGTGCCCGCGCGAAGCTGGCCACGGCCATGAAGCTGTGCGAGCGGACCGGTAACCGAGGCGGCTGGGTTCTGGCGCACACATTGGAGGCCCGGATCGATCTGATGCAGGGCCGTTTCGATGGCGTCCTGGCCCGGTACGAGCGGACCCTGGCCCACATGCGGGAGGTGGAGGACCGCGGAGGCCAGTTCCTGTCGCTGGGCGACATCGGCGAGTTGCACCTCGTCCAGGGCCGCCCGGATCTGGCTCTGCCCGTCATGGAGCAGGCCTTCGAACTGGCCCACACCGCCCCCGTGTTCGGCCCGCACCTGCGTGCCAGGTCGCTGTGGTTCGTCGGGGAGGCCCGGCTGGCGATGGGTGACCTCGACGGTGCCGAGGACGTTCTGGCCGAGGCCCGCCGGCATGCGGAACAGGTGCGTACTCCCCGGTTGCTGGTGTTCGTGCTGCACGGCCTCGGGCTGATTCGGCTGCTTCGCGACCGCCTGCCGGAGGCCGAGCCGCTGCTGAGCCGCGCCCTCACCTTGTCCGTGGACATCGGCGAGCCGGTGGCCCAAGTGCGCGTTCTGCGGACTCTGGACAAGCTCCATCGCCGCCGAGGCGACGTCGACCGGGCCGCCCATTGCTTCACCGAGGCCTTGGCAGTGAGCCAGAGCATGCGGGCACTGCTGTGGGAGGTACGTGTGCTCAACGACTTCGCGGCCCTGCACGAGGAGACGGGCGATGTCGAGGTCGCGGCGGCCGAACGGCTCCAGGTCCAGGCCCTGATGCAGCGGAGCGACCACTACGCCGCTGGGTGAGATCCTGGTCAGTTCTTGGTGAGTCCGGCTTGCCAGCATCGTCCATGCACACCTCGACGTGCGAACGCCGGATTGGTCAGGTGAGGGCTTCGGTCGCCGGCGTACCAGCGTCGCGAGCATGTCGGCGTGCGCACGTGCGGCTTTTCGTTCCGACCGTGACGACCATCCAGGAGAGCACCATGCATCCAGACCTGTACCTGTGGGTCGAACGCGTGCGAGCCCGTGAGCTGTGGGAGGAGGCCGACCGGCAGCGCAGGGCGCGTCTGGTCGCCCGCGCGTCGGTCATCAGCGCCATCGCCGAGCGGTTCGGATGGGTGCTGGTGAGGACGGGCCTTCGGCTGGTGGACCGCCACGCCTGCGGGCCGCAAGGGTCCGGCCTCGGAAGCCCGCAGCCCGATTCCAGGCGGATCTTCCGCCGTGGCGCGGCGACGTAGGCGCCGGACCAGCACCGCGCCGCCTTCGCCCCGGCCCTCGCCTGCCTGACCGACCACGTACGGGATTTGGCGAGTGCGAGCGGCCCGTGGCAGGCTCATGCCGCATGATCGATGATTTCGCGAAAGACCACCTGCACGGCAGACTGCGGCGGGACCGCAAGGTGCTGGTCTGGAAGCTCGACGGGCTGTCCGAGTACGACGCCCGCCGGCCCCTGACGGCGACCGGGACCAACCTCCTCGGCCTGGTCAAACACGTGGCCAATGTCGAGGCCAGGTACTTCGGCGAGGTCTTCGGCCGCCCTTCCCCCGAACCGCTGCCCCGGTGGCAGGACTCCGACGGCAGCGAGTTGTGGGCGGCCGAGGACGAGACCCGTGATCAGATCATCGAGTTCTACCGGCGTACGTGGGAACACTCCGACGCGACGATCAGCGAGCTGCCCCTCGACGCCCCCGGCCATGTCCCGTGGTGGCCGGAGCCTCACAACGACACGAACCTGTTCGCCGTCCTGGTCCATGTCCTCGGCGAGTCCATCCGGCATGCCGGGCACGCCGACATCCTGCGCGAGGGCCTCGACGGCCGGACCGGGCTGCGTCCCGAGCACGACACGCGGATCGACGAGGAAGCCCGTGCGGCCTACCGCGCGAAGATCGAGCAGGCCGCCAGGACGGCCGCGCCGATCACGGCCTAGTCACAGACCCTACGCGGCCGGCCCCATCCGTCCAGGTAAGAGCTACTTGCCCGTTCTCGGGAGCACCATCCTGGACGCGTCGACCAGGAAAAGGCCGGCGACCCCGACGATCGGGAGCAGGGTGAGCTGCCAGAGGCCGGCGCCGTCCCAGCCGAGCGAGCCCACCAGGCGGGCGAACAGCAGCCCGGAGAAGGCGGCGGCGACGTAGTACGTGAGGATGAACAGCCCGGCGCCGCGCCCGACGTGGTGCGGACGGACGGCCCGCTGCATGGCCGTGCTGCAGTTGGTGAACAGGAAACCGCTGGCGAACGTGCCCATCAGGAACGACAGCAGGTACTGGGTGGGTGCCGAGGTGGCGATCTGGTACATCAGGTACGCGGTGACGCCGGTGGCGACCATGGCGAACATCAGCAGGCGGGCCTGGTTGAACCGGTCGCCGAGCCAGCCGGCCGGCAGGGCCATCATGGCGCCGAGGCCGCCCATGGACACGGCGAACGCGGCCTGGTCGGGCGCGAAGCCGAGCGCCTCACGCAGGAACGTCGGGTAGAGGCCGAGGTAGCCGTAGAAGACCAGGCCGGAGACGGCGCAGGCGATGCCGATGCCGAGCGTGTTGCGGTTGTACGGGGAGGCCGGCACGTGCTCGTACGACTCCCCGGTCGTCTCCGCGGCGGTGCCGGTGACCGCCTCGGTCATCCGGCGTGAGACCGTCGCCGCGATGAGCAGGCTCATGAGCAGGCCGGCGGCGGCGAACAGGAAGAACGGCGCCCGCCAGGTCCCCCAGCTGTCGGCCAGCCCGTTGCCGAAGAGCGGGCCGAGGAAGACGCCGAGGCCGAAGGCCACGCCGACGACGCCGGCGGCCAGCGCGCGGCGGTGGAAGAAGAACGCGCCGATCACGGCGTACAGGGCGGTGGCCTGGATGCCCTCGCCGACGCCGGAGACCAGCCGGTAGATGCTCATGTCGACGAATCCCACGGCTAGTGGGATGGCGAGGGTGCCGAGCGAGTAGATGAGCACGCTGACCACGACGATGGTCTTGCGGGAGAGCCGGTCGGCCAGGTAGCCGGCCGGCGGCCCGGCGAGGGCGAGGCCGAGGGTGAAGCCGGTGGCCAGCAGCCCGCCCTGTTCGAGGGAGAAGCCGAGCTCGTTCCGGATCTCGGGCAGGAGGGGGTAGAAGATCTGCCGGTCCATCGCGTTGAGCATGTACGAGGCGCACAGGACCGCGAAGCCGATCGCGATGGAGGCCTTCGTCAGTTGGTCGGAGTCGGAGCTCGTAGGGGCGCTCCCGCCCTCGGTGGCGCTGCTCATCAAGTGGCTCCTCTGTGGCGCAGGGGGTGAACCCTTGTCCGGCTCAGCTCTATCGGACAATCGTCCGTAGAGCGGTCGGCATTGGGTTGGCCTCAGAATGATGCGTGGTGAGGCACCTGTCAAGGGGGTGTTGGGGCTTGTGAGGGGCACAAAGGGCACTGGGGCGGACGGATGTCCGCTCAGCGGCACACCCAGGGGTGGAAGGGGCCTGACCTGGCGCCGCGCGGGAGGGAACCGGCTGGTCCCGCCCGCGCGGCCGGAGCGGCTGTGTCAGACCAGGCGGGCCGTGACCGTGATCGTCGCTCTTACCCGCGGAAGCCCCAGCACCTTGTCCGTGTCGGACGCGGTGTCCGAGTGGGTGCTGCCAAGGGCGGTGACGATGACCGCCAGTCTGGGCAGGGCGTGGTTGAGCGCGAATTGCAGGACGCGGCGGCGGCGAGGGACAGCAGCCGAGGCTTGACGGACGTGATTCTTCAAGCAGTTTCGGAACATCTTTCGGTGGCAAAGTACGCACTACTCATGTGACGTCGATTACCCGAAGTCTTTTCGCTGGAGACGCGCGACAGAATTCCGATGTCTCTCCTGGACGGCTGAGCTGTCAGGTGCGCGACAGGGGCAGGCCCTCGTGGTTGAGATAGGCCACGATGCGATACGCGCCGAGTTCGTCGCGGTGCAGCAGGTAGGAGGAGGCCAGCCGGACGGGGGCGCCGCCGCCGGTGCGGGGCGCCGTCCACGTGGTGCGTACGAGCACGTAATGGTCGTCGAGCCGCTCCGAGGTCAGCGAGTCGAGCACCGCCGGGCGGACGCCCGCCTCGGCGAACATCTTCGCCCGCCGGGGCAGGGCCTGGAGAAAGGTCTGACGGGAAACGGGCCTGGCGCCTGAGGCGTCACCGGCCAGAAACGACTCGGCGAAGCAGCCGGTCAGGGTTTCCGTGTCGATGCCGTCGCCGGCCTGGGTGAACACGTCGAAGAAGCGGTTCAGGTCGGGCTGAGTTTCCGGCATCGGGTGATCCCTTTTCGCGAGTTGTGCACGGGAAAGCATTCGGCTCGTCGGCCGGGAACGCCGATGCTAAAGACAACTCACGAATTACGCCACTCATCATAGTGCGCGGAAATCAATTCCGGATCATTATTGAGTTACGCCCTCGTATCGTCGGCAACGGCATCTCGGCTCGCGGGGGAGAGCCGCCGGCGCCGGTCCAGCCGCAGGACCGCGCCCGCGCTGATCAGCCCGGCGGCGGTCAGCAGCAGCCAGGGCAGAGCGGTCCAGCCGGAGGCGTGGGCCGCGTCGAGCATGGCGCCCGACAGCAGGTTGCCCAGCAGGATCCCGACGCCGGACAGCAGGTTGTACAGGCCGTAGTAGGTGCCGATCAGCCGATCTCCGGCCATGTCGGCGATGGTGGCCATCTCGAACGGGAACGCGGCCAGCGTGCCGGCGGTGAGCAGCACCGTGCACAGCACCACGGCCGGCATCGTCCACCCGTCCGGCAGCCGCAGAGCGGCCACGGCGGCCAGGGGCAGGAACGCGGCCCCCATGAACGCCAGCCCGCGACTGATCGCCTGGCCGCGGCTCCACCGCTTCGAGCACCAGGCGGTCAGCCGCACCTGCCCGGCGATGCCGAGCAGCGCCGAGATCACGTACAGCGCCGTCACTCCCGCCTGGCCGCCGCCGGAGCGCTGCACCTCCAGCGGCAGGGTCAGATACAGCTGGTACGACAGCGCGTACGAGGCGATCATCGCCGCCGCGAAGGAGACGAACGCCCGATCCCCGAACGCCTGCCGCCACTCGCGCAGCACCGGCGGCCTGTCGCCGGCGGGAACCCGGCGCGGCGGCAGATACAGGCCCTGCAGCACCGTCAGAATCGCGAAGATCGCCGCAGCCGACAGGCACACGGCGGCGAACCCGGCATTGAGCAGGACGATGCCGATGACCGGGCCGAGCAGGATGCCGCCCTGGTAGAAGACGTTGAAGACGGAGAACGCCGCCACCTTCCGCTCGCCCGCCGCGACGGCCAGGTACGCGCGGGCGGCCGGGTTGAACAGCGCCCCGGCGAACCCGGTCACGGCGGCGGCCACGATCAGCAGCGGCAGCGAGGTGGTCAGCCCGAACAGGGCGAACCCGGCCGTCCGCAGCGCGCACCCGGCCATGATCATCGGTTTGTAGCCGATCCGGTCGGCCATCGTGCCGCCGATCAGGAACATGCCCTGCTGGCTCAGGTTCCGCAGGCCCAGCACCAGCCCGATGGTCCAGGCCGCCAGCCCGGCGCCGGACGACAGGTGCTGGGCCAGGTAGGGCATGAGCATGTAGAAGCCGAGGTTGATGCCCGCCTGGTTGACCTGCAGGAGCTGGATGGGCCGGTCGAAGGAGCGGAACTCGCGCAGCGTGCCCCTCATCGGGTGCCCGCCAGTGGGTCGGTCACGGTGGCGCAGCGGGTCCAGCGGTGCACTTCGCGTTCGTGCGGCGCCGCCAGCACGTCCGGTTCCCGCGCCGGTACGGTGCCCAGCAGGCCGTGAGCGCGACAGTAGTCGTCGTCGAAGATGGTGTTCCAGTACCGCCACGGCCCGTCGGGGAAGATCGCGACGATGGTCTCGCCGGGAGCGGCGCGGGCGAGCCAGCGGGCCACCAGGGTGACCGCGCCGGTGCTCCAGCCGCCCGAGACGTAGTGCCGTTCAGCCAGCATGCGGCAGGCCCAGACCGCCTCGGCGGGGCTGACCCAGTGCACCTCGCTGAAGGCGGCGTAGTCGACGTTGCGCGGATGGATGCTGGAGCCGAGGCCGCGCATCAGGCGCGTCCGCGCGGGCTGGCCGAAGATGGTGGAGCCGACGGTGTCGACGCCGACCAGCCGCAGGCCGGGGAAGTGCCGGCGCAGCTCGGCGTGGAGGCCGGCGCTGTGCCCTCCGGTGCCGACCGAGCACACCAGCGTGTCGATGTGGGGGAGCCGGCCCATCAGCTCGTGCGCGAGCCCCGCGTAGGCGCCGGCGTTGTCGGGGTTGTTGTACTGGTCGGGGCAGTAGGAGCCGGGGATGCCGGCCAGCAGGTGCTGGACGCGTTCGCGGCGGGCCTGCTGCCAGCCGCCGGCCGGGTGCGGTTCGGTGACGGTCTCCACGCGGGCGCCGTACGAGGTGAGCAGCCGGCCCATCAGCGGCTCCATGCCGGGATCGCTCACGAGCACGACCGGATGGCCGAAGACGATCCCGGCCAGGGCCAGGCCGAGCCCCAGCGTTCCGCTGGTCGATTCGACGATGGTGGCGCCGGGCCGCAACTCGCCGCGGGCCCTGGCCTGACGCACCATGTGCAGGGCGGGCCGGTCCTTGATGCCGCCGGGATTGAAGCCCTCGAGTTTCGCCCAGAAACCGCCGATCCCCGATTCGGAAGCCACCGGAAGCTGAACCAGTGGCGTATTTCCGACGGTGAGGGAAAGCACGGGATATCCGAGCGAGGAAACCTCGTGCGGGCGCGCGAAAACAACCTGTTGTGACATGGAAAAGATCCCCGAGTGATACCCGCGATTCGTGCGGGGTGAGGCCGGTGATGGACGACGAAAAAGCGGTCGTCCGGCCTATATGCGCATCACACAGAGATTTCCCAGAGCATAAGCATCCCTCGCCATGGGCGGCAGCCCTGCGCGAGGCCGGGGCGGCGGAGCCGTGGCCTCCTGCACGGCCAAGGGGCCGGGTGCGGCGGCGGGGCCGATCGCCGAGCAGCCCTGTTCGGTCCCGTGCTGGTGGCCCGGTGGCAGGTTACGGTGCATGCAGGCGGCGCCGTGGGCCTCGCCCGCCGGCTCTCCGGCCCGCACGCTGTGGCCGGCGGACTCCGCCAGCTCCACCGCCGCGCACGCGCCGCCGTGGGCGAACACCACGCCGACCACCATGACGATCACGAACACCAGATGCGCCAGCAGCCGGCCGGCGCCGATATCGGCCGGACGGCTGGAACGGATCTTTCGGGTCGTGAGCATCACCGGTGATAATGCCCCCGGCGCGGCAGGACGCGCCCGGTGACGGCAAAGGTTCCAGCAAAGCTCGTTCCTGTATTCGGTCTATTAGCGGCGTCGGTCGCGAGCATGGCTTGTGCGCCCGTCCGGCGACATGTGAATGATGAGCCATCGCCGGCGCCCTTTCCATTCAAAGGTGTCGCTCGCCGATTTCCACCCCGGTCGCCTGCCCATTCCGGAGTTCTCATGATCCTGTCCAGACGATCGGTCATCGCCGGGCTCGGCGCCCTGACGGCCCTTCCCCGCGCTGCGGCCGCCGCGGCGCCGACCGTGCCCGCCGTAGTGACTCCCGGGGAACTGGCTCAGGACGAGCGCTTCTGGGCCACGGTCGCCGGCCGGTTCCAGGTGAGCCCGGACTTCGTCAACCTGGAGAACGGCTACTACGGGATCATGCCCGAGCCGGTCCGCCAGGCATACCACCGCAATGTGGACCACCTCAACGAGCGCAGCTCCCACCTACTGCGCACGTCGTACAAGCCGCGGGCCGACACGATCCGCGACCGGCTCGCCGCCCTGCTCGACGCCGGCCGGAACGAGATCGCGCTGACCCGCGGCGGCACCGAGGCCCTGCAGTGCCTGATCTCCGGCTACAACCGCCTGCGCCCCGGAGACGGCGTCATGTACGCCGACCTCGACTACCACAGCGGCCAGTACGCCATGAACTGGCTCACATCCCGCCGCGGCGTGCACGTCGTCTCCATCGTCATCCCCGAGCCCGCGACCCGCCAGGCCGTGCTGGACACCTACGAACGCGCCCTGCGCGACCACCCCACGGTGAAGCTGCTCCTGCTCAGCCACATGAACAACCGCACCGGCCTCGTCGTCCCCGTCCGCGAGATCGTCGCCATGGCCCGGCGCCGCGGCGTCGACGTGATCGTGGACGCCGCGCACTCCTGGGGCCAGCTCGACTTCACCCTCGCCGACCTCGACGCGGACTTCGCGGTGTTCTCCCTGCACAAGTGGATGGGCGTGCCGCTCGGAGCCGGGTTCCTCTACATCCGCGAGCCCCGCCTGGCCGACATCGACCTCGCCTACGCCGACGAGACCTACCCGGCCACTGACATCCGTTCCCGCGTGCACCCCGGCACCATGAACGTCGCCCCCTTCCTCACCGTGGACGCCGCCCTCGACTTCCACGACACCCTGGGCGCCCAGAACAAGCAGGCCCGCCTGCGGTTCCTGCGCGACCGCTGGGTCCACCGCCTGCGCGAGCTCGGCGGCTTCGACATCCTCACCCCGGACGAGCACGGCATGTACGGCGCCATCACCGCCTTCCGCATGCACGGCCGGACCACCGAAGCCGGCAACCTCGCCCTCGCCGACGAGCTCATGACCCGTCACCGCATCTTCACCGTCGCCCGCAAGGGCATGATCGGCGGCGATGCCGTCCGCGTCACCCCGGCCCTGTTCACCTCCGCGGCCGACGTCGACCGCCTGACGGTGGCGCTGCGGGACATCTCACGGCGCTCTTGACACGTGGATCGGATATCCCACTATCTTGCTCATATGAACAGTTCTTCAGATGAGAGGTTGTTGACGGTGGACGGCTGCACCGTCCGGGTGGTGGACGCCGACCGGGTCATCGCCGTCTCGGAACGGATGCCCTCCGCGGCGGACCTCACCGACACCGCCGACGTCTTCGGTCTGCTGTCCGACCCCAACCGGCTGCGGCTGCTGGTGGCGCTGCTGGACGGCGAGTTGTGCGTGTGCGACCTGGCGGCGGTGACCGGGCAGAGCGAGTCGGCCGTCTCCCACGCCCTTCGGCTGCTGCGCGCGCACCGCATCGTGGCCGCCCGCCGCAGCGGCCGGATGGCGTACTACCGGCTGGAGGATCCGCACGTACGGATGCTGCTCGACCTCGCGCTCGCCCACACCGAGCACACCGAGGCCATCCACCCCGAACGCGAGGGGGCCACCTGATGGGCGCCGGGCACGGGCACGGCCACGCGGCCGGCAGGCATCGGTGGCGGCTGGCGGTCTCCTTCGCCCTGATCGGCGGCTTCTTCGTGGTCGAGCTGGTCTTCGGCCTGCTGTCGGGCTCGCTGGCGCTGCTGTCGGATGCCGGGCACATGGCCGCCGACGTGGTCACCCTCGGCGCCGCGCTGGTCGCCACCAAGATCGCCACCCGCCCCGACACCACCGGCCGCCGCAGCTACGGGTCCTACCGGGCCGAGGTGTTCGCCTCGCTGCTGGCCGTCGTGCTGATGCTGGGCGTCGCGCTCTATGTCGTGGCCGAGGCCATCGGCCGCATCGGCGGCCCCGCCGAAGTGTCGTCCGGGCCGATGCTGATCGTCGGCGCCCTCGGTCTGATCGTCAACGTGATCGCGCTGCTCCTGCTGCGCGCGGGGGCCGGGGAGAGCCTCAACGTCAAGGGCGCCTACCTGGAGGTGGTGGCCGACACCGCGGGTTCCGTGGGGGTGATCGCGGCCGGCTGGCTGGTCGCGGCGACCGGGCAGGCGTTCTGGGACACCGTGATCGCCCTGGCCATCGGCGCGTTCGTCGCCGTACGGGCGATCTCGCTCGGCCGCCAGGTGTTCGCCGTGCTCGGCCAGCACGTGCCCGAGAACGTCGACGCGGCCGCGGTCGCCGCCGACCTGGCCGCCATCGAGGGCGTACGCGACGTGCACGACCTGCACCTGTGGACGCTCACCTCCGGCATGAACGTGGCCACCGCCCACCTGGTCACCGCCGACGCCGGCGATCACCACGCCGTGCTGGACCAGGCCCGCGACCTGCTGCGCCGCCGCCACGGCGTCGCCCACGCCACGCTGCAGGTCGAGCCCGCCGACCACCACGGCTGCGACGAACTGAACTGGTGACCCGCCGGCCCGCCGCGATCGCTTCGGTCGTTCCCGCCTGGCGGGCCGCGGGGGCGCCTGCCAGCTGCCTCGCCCGTCGCCTTCTCGCCTCCACGGGCACGACAGATAGCCTGTTCGGCAGGGCTTTGACGGGTGCCGGGCCCCGGCGAGTGAGGGAGACGATGTCGGCGACGCGACTGCTGGTCCTTGGCGTGGTGCGGCTGCACGGTCAGGCACACGGCTATCTGGTGGGCTCCGAACTGGAGTCGTGGGAGGCCGGGCAATGGGCAGGGCTCAGGTCGGGCTCGATCTACCACGCGCTGCGTCAGCTGGCCAAGGAAGGTCTTCTGGACACCAGCGAGGTGCACGAATGGCCGGGGCGCGTCGATTACGCCATCAACGACAAGGGCGAGGCGGAGTTCCTCGGGCTGCTCAGAAGCGCCCTAAGGGTTCCCGATCGGCGTCCGGAGCTGTTCAACGCAGCCCTTGTGCTGCTACCCGCGCTGCCCGAGGAGGAAGTGATCGCGCTGCTCAAGGAGCGGGTGCGCGCTTTGGAGGGCGAGCGGGCGCAGATCATGGTCACGGCCCAGGAGGGAAAGCGCTCAAGGAAGGTGACAGAGTTGTTCGCCCTGCGCGCGGCGCAGGCGGCGGGCGAAGCGGCATGGATCCGTGACTTGATCGGGCGGTTGGAACGCGGCGAGGAGCCGGTCTGATCGGCCGGAGACCGGTTTGACGGTACGACGGTGGATGAGTCATAGTTCGATACCCAAATTTGGTTACCCAAATTTGGGTATCGAAGGAGTCTTATGCGCATCACGACAGCGGTACTTCTGGCGCTCGTCTCGGTCCCCGTAACCTCGATCCCGGTAGCGGCGAACGCCGCCCCCGCCTGCCGGACAGTCAGCGCCAAGGTGGCGATGACCTCCAGCGGCTCCGCCGACCAGCGCATCGCCGGCACTTTGTGCCTGCCGCGCGGCCATGCCGCCACCGTTCAGCTGCTCATCCCCGGCGGCTTCTATGGCCAGGCCTACTGGCGGATGCGCGGCGACCGGCAGCGCCCCTCCTACGTGGAGACGATGACCGCCGCCGGGTACGCCACGCTGGCCATTGACCGTCTCGGTACCGGGGCGAGCTCCTACCCGCCGAGCACCCAGTTCAGGCAGGACACCCACCAGATCGTCATCCGCCGGCTCATCCGGCAGTTGCGCGAGGGCCGTCTAGGCGGGGGCCGGTTCGCCAAGGTCGTTCTGGTCGGCCACTCGCTGGGCTCGACCCTCGCCCGCACTGTGGCCGCCGCACATCCAGCGGAGGTGGACGGCGTCATCCTGACCGGCGAGTCGAGCGTGCCGAACGAGGCCGCTTTCGAGCAGATGGGCGCGGGAATCTACCGCGCCGCCGACGATCCCCGCTTCGCCGGGCGCGGGCTCGACGACGGCTACCTCACCACCCGGCCCGGCCTGCGGGCCACCTGGTTCTACCACGGGCCCAACTCCGACTCCAAGGTCATCGCCGCCGACGAGGCCACCAAGACGACGGACGTCTTCCCTCCCGGCGACTCTTACACCCCGCCCTCGATCAACAAGAACATCCAGAACCCCGTACTGATCGTCATCGGTGAGCACGACAAGCTGCTGGCTGGAGCCCGCTCCTCCGCCGCGCTGCACGCCCAGGAGGCGCCCTTCTACAGTCCTCGCGCCAAGCTGGAGACCGTCGTGGTCCCCGGCACCGGGCACGTACTCAATGGCCACCGCACCGCGCCCCGCTGGTTCGTCCAGGCACGCGAGTGGGCTGACCGGCGCGTGGGCGGAGCGGCGTGATGAGCCAAGAGCCGATCGACAGCCCGACCGGGTGGGTGGCCAGGCACGTCAAGAGCTACGCCGAGTCCGGCGGCACTCGCGGTCACCTCTTCCACGGCGCCCCTACGCTGCTGATCACGACGATCGGCCGCCGCTCAGGACTACCCCGGCGCACCGCCCTCATCTACGGCCGCGACGGCGACCGCTACCTTGTCGTCGCATCCAACGGCGGCGCCGCCGACCATCCGCTCTGGTTCCACAATCTGCTCGCGCAACCGCAGATCAAGGTGCAGGTCGGGACCGAGGTGTTCGACGCGGTGGCCCACCTGGCGGCCGAGGACGAGCGGCTCCGTCTGTGGGAGACAATGACCGGAATATGGCCGCGCTACACCGGCTACCAGCGAGAGACGTCAAGACAGATCCCGATCGTGATCATCGAGCGGGCGGGGATGCCAGACCTCAGCCTCCGCGAGATCGCCTCCCTCGGCCAGCGTCATCGTCGTTGCTACTGAGACCCCCAATAGGGTTCCGGCATGATCGAATCGCCTCCCTTCGAACTGCTCGACGGCTTGCTCGGCCGCCGTATCGACGACCCGGGCCTGATCGAACTGCACCGGACCTACCCCCTGAAGCCCCTTCCCGCGTTCACCGACCGGGGGCCATCGTCCCGACCGGCTCGGACGCGCACGGGTTCGAGCTCACCTACCAGGCGACCGCGCGTGCCCGGCTGCTATCCCTCGATCCGGGTACGGGGGCGCGGTCCGCTGCTCGGCTATCTCACCAAGGTGTGGGTCAGGGAGCAGTACCGCTTGCCGATGGGGGACGGCCTCAGCACGGCGCTGCCCGAGCCCGAAGCGCGCACGCGGGCACTGGAGAGCAGCGTTCAGGAGTACGGGAACATCGTCCACGTCCTGAGCCGCGACGAGCGCAGCACCCTGGAGGCGCGCTACCACGAGGACGGCCGCTTCATCTGGTTTCTCCTCACACTCAACGAGCGGGACGAGGACGACCCCGAACTGCTGAAGTCGGCGGAAACGGTCCTGGCCGCCGCGCCGGCACGGGAGTACCCGTCCTGGCCGGAGCCCGGTGCCGGCGAACCCTTCGCCGCGGCCCTGCGGGCGCTGCGCGACCACCAGGGCGCGCACGGGTTCGGTGAGATCGACTTCGAGGTGTCCGACCGATTCACCTTCGGCGGGCCGCACGCCTGGACCGGCAACCCCGCGGCCGAACGAGAGTTCCGCGTGTTCGGCCACAACGGCGGCGGCGGTCTCGTGGCCTTCTGGCTGGTCCACCAGGGACGTTCGATCGAGGAGCAGCCCGTCGTCTTCCTGGACGGCGAGGGCGCCATGGGGCCGGTCGCGGCGGACCTGTGTGACCTGCTCCACCTGCTCGCGGGTGGCATCGGACCCTACGAGGCCATCACGTTCGGCCCCTTTTACTGGGACGCCGACCCACAGCCCACGATCGCCCGCATTGCCGAGGAGCACCTCGGACGGCGCGGAGCGCGTACACCTCAGGAGATCATCGACGACGCGGACAACGAGTACTCCGACCTCATGGACCGCGTCGACGCGCTCAGCGGGTACTGAGGTCCGAGCGCGTGTGCGGCTCGCCGATCGAGGATCTTGGGCCTTGCCCCACTCCGGCGAACCCGGGGCGCCGGGATCGCTCATGTCAGAAGCCTCGTGGAGGCCGTATTCCATCCCCTGGCCCCAGACGCTCCGGCGGGCTGATCTTCGTCCGAGAGAAGGAAGAACGATGACCCGCTCAAAACGGTCACCGTCGGCGTCGCTGTCGCGGTGGCGAGCGTCATTCTCGCGCAACCGGCCTTGGCGGCGAGTTTTCAACGGGATGTCGGAGACGGGATCGTCCGCTACGCCGACCCTGCCAACGAGTTGTGTGTCCGGGCCGATGACACCACAGGGACAGCGGGTTGGAGGTGACCCTGACCCGCCCGGGTGCGATCGGAAAGCCCATCGTCATCAGAGACGACAACATCCGACACCCCGGCGCCACCTGCGCGGTGCTCCCCGCCTTCGACAACGTCACCTCCCGGGCCGTCCACGAGAGCTACTGGAGCGGGCGAGACACCGTCCTGCGCGGGACGTTCACCTTCCAGATCTGACGCTCACGCAGGGCCCCCGCACCATCCATCGCTGCTCTTCGTCGTGATCCGCCACGAGGCGATACCTCGCACATCTCCCCCCCGCCGGCCACGCGCAAGCAGGTCCTCTGGGTTCACATGGACGGAACCACCGGGCACAGCGCTTGGAAGTCGGACAGCAACGGCTGCGGCACCGACGGCACCAACTTCGGAACCATCACCCTTACCAGCACCAAGCGCATGAGGAGCGCCTACCTATCGCTGCGTGTCTACGCCCGATCAGGCGGAATCCGGGCTATCCACATCAGCCGGGAGGTAGATAACGAGTTCACCTGAGCCGATGGGGCCCGCGGCATGCTCAAGGGTGCCGCCGGCCTGGACGCCTACCTCTGCACGCGCGAACCCTGAGGCCGAGCCACGTCCACCACGGGAACTGGCGTGGCCACGGAAGGAAGCCAGGCCCGAGTGCCGGGGCATTTCGGCACTCAGCCTCCTCGAAGGCCGCTGGGGCCGGCGGCTGCTGCACGCGGCCACCGACCCCGGCCTGACCACCCACGGTTGGCGATGGCCACTGGAAGCGCGGGATTCTTCACGAAGATGGGGATGGCCGCGTAGCCAGCGCCCGGGCCTTAGTCGCCGAGCGCGAGCCGGATTCCGAAGGCGGCGATCACGGTCCCGGCGACCCGGTCCAGCAGCCGCCTGGCCCGTTCCGTACGGAGCCATCCGCGCAGTCCGCGGGCGAAGGCGACCAGAGCCGTCGACCAGAGCAGCCCGAGCGCGACGTGCACCGAGGCGAGCAGGATCCCCATCGCCAGGTGGCTGGTCTGTGCCGGGATGAACTGCGGCAGCACGGCGACGTAGAAGACGCCCACCTTCGGATTGAGCAGGTTCGTCGTCAGGCCCTGCCGGAAGCCGCGGAACATCGTGTCGCTTCCCGAGGTGACCGGGTGCCCGTCCGCAAGGGTCGTCGGCTCTCCGTCCGCCGCCTTCCTGCGGAAGGTGCCGGCCAGCATCCGGGCGCCCATCCAGACCAGGTACGCCGCGCCGGCCCAGCGCAGCGCCTCGTACGCGATGTGCGAGGCGGTGAGCAGGGCCGTCACGCCAAGCGAGGTGAGCGCACCCCACATCAGGGTGCCGGTCTGGATCCCCAGGACCACGCCCCACGCACTGCGGTGGCGTCCGAGGGCCGCGGTCCGGAGGATCAGGGCGGTGTCCAGCCCCGGGGTGAGGGTGAGAAGGCCGACAATGAGCGCGAATTGCCATATGGAGGTGGTAACTGCCACGGCAGGCAGCCTACCCGGGGGCCGGCGGTGTCACGCGTACAGCAGAGAGACGTCGATGCTGGAGATGTAGTTGATCGCCATGTAGACGGCCCAGTTGCAGCCGGCGGTCGAGGTTCCGGTGGACGACTGGCCCTTGTAGATGCCGTAGGCCCTGTTGGCGTTGAACCAGGGGCCCCCGCTGTCACCCGGGTAGCACTTCAGGTTGGCACCGGACACCCGGATCCAGGTGGCCGCGCAGGTGGGGCCGTCGCAGGCGTTGCGCCAGGTCGGGCGGTAGGAGATGGTGCTGACCCGGCCACAGCTGTAGCCGGTGGACTTCCCCCGGTGACAGACGTAGTCGCCGTTCTGGCCGCTCCGCACCACGCGCCCGGTGACCGGCCGCGTCGCCTCGGTGCTGGCGGCATGGAACCTCGCGTAGGCGACCATGTTGGGACGGGTGTGCCACTGCACGTCGCTGGTGGCGTTGCGTTCCTGCCTCCGGAAGGAGGTCGTCACCCAGGTGCTGGAACCGTAGAGGCGGTACCGCTGCGTGTTGCCGCAGTGCCCGGCGGTGAGGATGCCTTTCTCACCTGCGCCGTTCCTGACGGAGAATCCGCTGGTGCACGTGTCCATCCGCAGTCCGCCCCGCTGGCCGTCCTCGGCGGACTGGGGCGTGAGCCTGATCTCGGCGGAGCGGATCTCCGCGGGCAGGGAGGCGGGCAGCGTCGCCCGCAGCGAGGTGATCACCTCCTCCCGCGAGCGGTCGCCGGTGGCCGCGCCGACCATGTCCAGCACGAATCGCTCGTTGGTCGAGTCGTAGAAGACGCCGTCGACCGCGCCGTGCGTGTCGAGGGTGTTCCCCGTCGAGTCGATGATCTTCTCGGCTTGGGCGAGGCTGTATCGCGCACCCGCTTGGAGGGTGACCCCCGGCACGCCCTTCACGATCTGCGCGGCCTGCTCGGGGACCGTGTCACCGGTGAAACGGACGCGCAGGCCGAAGTCGCCCTCGTGTTCGACCGTCGATCCGGCGAACGTGTCGGGATGGGCCGCTTCGATCTCCTCCACCAGGGCGCCGAAGTCGTTCTGCGCCGTGAGCCTGGCACGCGCCTGCTCTGTCGTGACCCCGAACTCCTTGGCGTAGGACTCGGCGTCCACGGCGAGACCGTCCTCGGTCCCACCGGCCTCGGGGTCGGGGTCCCCGGGGTCGTCGTCGACCACGGCGACGGACGCCGCCTGCACCGGGACCGGCGCCAGTAGTCCGCCCATGGATAAGAGGAGTACGGCCAGCACTCCCGGCACCCGCTTGCTGATCCCCATCTTCGTCCCTTCCTCGTCCGCCTGTCATGGTGATCATCGGCGGGCTGGATTAATGATCGTTCCACGCGTCGGCAGCAGCGTGGAATACGTCGGGAATACGCCCGGTCTATCCGGCATCGAGAGATGACTTCGGGCGGAGCCCCTTTGCCGGGGGCGCCTGTCTTTGCAGTGATGCTGAAGGAGTCGGGGGGTAACGGCGATCAGCGGCCAGATGCGCCGGCAACCCAGCTGATCGTCAGATTGCACGATCGCCCTGGACGCCTCATCACGGACCGCTAACAGGCGAAGAAGCCCCAGGTCGCTACCGCTAATTTCGGCACTCAGCCTCCTCGAAGGCCCAGCCGTACGTCATCGGCAGCCAGTTGAAGTCGTGATCCGGTCCGACGAGGTCGGCCAGCTCGATCAGCTTCATCAGCTCCACCACCGCGGCGAGCGGCTTGGCCACGCGCCACGCGTTCCGCATCCGTTCCTGAGGGACGGTGCCGGATCAGGCGGCGAAGCAGGCGTCGAGGTGGCCGGCGGCCCGCCAGATGTCGTCGCGGGCCAGGATCGACCGTACGCCGTCCGCCACCGCGACCGGAGTGAGCGGGACGCACCCCACGGCGATCAGCTCGTCGACGCGGTCGATGGTCGCCTTCTGCACCGTGACCAGCCGGGTCAGGCACGCGCGCCGCCGCCGCGGCGGACATGCTCCAGTGCTTGACCTGACGGCTCGGACCGAGACGTACGAGACCGGCGGCCCTGATCTCTTTGTCGATGTAGGACTCGGCCCGCTCGAACCAGCCTGCCGTGAACCAGCCGGAGACGGGCGGCCGGGATCGCGCCGCCCGGCGGTCGAGGAACGGGCTCTGCCCGCTCACCGCATCGTGCCCGAGCCAGGCGAACCCCTCGGCGCAGACCGGCCGTGCCCCGCCCGCCGCCGGCAGCACCGCCGTCGTGAAGTCCAACGGCTCCAGGGGCACCGTGGCGAGCCCGAGTTCGCGGCGAACGCGATCGGTCAGCTCGCTGTCCATCGGCGGCCACCTGGCGTCGAACCGCATCCGCGGCAGCGCCGGTGTGCCGCCGGCCAGGTCGCACAGCACGGAGCCCTCCTGGTCGAGGATGGCCAGCACGGCTTCCACCGGAGTCGCTCGCCCAAGATCGATGGGCCCCTGCGGCGGCGTTCAGGCCGTCAGGCGGCCTCGTGGGTGGGATCGGGCTCGGGTGCCACGCGTAGGTGGCCGGGCCGGGGACGGGCCTGTTCGTCGGGGAAGACCCATCTGCGCAGCGCCCAGAAGCGGAAGACCATGGCGATCAGGGTGCCGATGACCTGGGCGCTCATGAAGTCGGCGATCTCCTGGGTGAGCAGGCTCACCGCCGGGGTGTCCAGGCCGAAGACGTACCGGGAGATCCAGAGTGGCGCGGAGCTGAGCACCAGGCCGATGGCGCTGACCAGGAAGAACAGCGCCGCCTCGTGTCGGCGCTCGCGGCCGCCCCTGGTCCGGAACGACCATTCGCGGTTGAGGACGTAGGACACGATCGTCGCCACGAGCACCGCGATGATCTTCGCGGTCACCGGCTTCGGCTCCAGGAAGGTCAGCTTGAGCCCGTAGAACACCGCGTTGTCCACTAAGAAGGTGGTTCCGCCCACCACGGCGAACTTGAGCAGTTCGCGGTGCTTCAGTACGAATGCGCGCAGCGGTTGCGGTGATCTGGCGAGGAGCGCCTTTGCTATTCGGAGCACCCTCGATCTTCTCACCGCTCGAACACTCCGCCGACCGCCACGGTCAGTGTAAGACCCTTGAGCATGACTTGCGTCACATCGCTTGCCTCTGACGTCAATGTCAGGTTCTACGGTGGCGAGCATGCAGATCAACGGAGCACATGTGCTGGTCACCGGAGCCAATCGTGGCTTGGGCCGGCAGTTCGTTCTTTCCCTTCTTGAGCGCGGCGCCGGCAAGGTGTACGCGAGCGCGCGCCGCCCCGAGCTCGTCGACGTGCCGGGAGCCGTGCCGTTGCGACTCGACATCACCGACCCTGACTCCATCGCCGAGGCGGCGGCAGCGACGCAGGACGTCAAGATCGTCATCAACAACGCCGGCATCTCCACCGGGGCGAACCTGGTCACCGGGGACCTGGATCTGGTCCGCCGCGAGATGGACACCCACTTCTACGGCACCCTCAACGTGATCCGCGCCTTCGCGCCCCAGCTGGCCGACGGCGCGATCATCAACGTGCTGTCCGCGGTCTCGTGGCTCGCCGTCGACGGCGGGGGCGCCTACCACGCCGCCAAGGCCGCCGAGTGGGCGCTCACCAACAACGCCCGCCTGGAACTGGCCGGTCAGCGCACCCTGGTGACCGCCCTGCACCTGGGCGCCGCCGACACCGACATGATGGCCTGGTACACCGGCGACAAGACCGCCCCTGAAGTGATCGTCAAGGCCGCCCTCGACGGCGTCGAGGAGCACCGGACCGAGATCCTGGCCGACGAGTGGAGCCGTCAGGTGAAGGCCTGGCTCGCGGAGGACTCCGACGTCATGTACAGCAAGGCCGCCGCCGCCCTCTCCACCGCCTGACCGTTCCACCTGCGGCTCCGCCCTCACGAACGCCGCACCGGCGGCAGCCACGTTCCGCCGCCGGTGCGGGGTGAGCCGGCCCGCGTCATCGGTCTCCGGTCAGTTGAAGCAGTCCTGCGCGTGCAGCGCCATGCCGTACTCGCTGACCTTGCCGCGCGTGACGGTGAAGTTGTAGTACGCCTTCTTGTTGCCGGGGACCGTGGTCACGTAGAAGCCGTGGAAGTCCTTCTTGATGCGCGGGTACGCGGCCTTCAACTGCTTGGTCGTGGAGCCGATCGTGATGCCCTGCGGGGTCTTCATCCCCTTCGCGGCATAGATGGCGGCCACGCCCACGCGCGGCGAGATGTAGACGCCCACCGAGTTCTTCGGCGTCGCGTGCTTCTTCAGGTCCCAGCCGGAGCAGCCCCCGCCGCCCGGTGCCTTCTGGACCACGTCCCCGGTGGCCCTGGCCTGCTTGACGGTCATCCCGAGTTTGACGGCCCCGTAACCGTACGGCCCCAGCGTCGGCTTCGCCTGGGCGACCGCCGTACCGGCTCCGGAGACCAGCAGCGAGCCGGCGAGGAGCGATGCCCCGATCATCGTCTTCATCATGCCTGCTTTGACGCCAAGGCACCGGTAAAGGTTCTGAGTCACGATCATCCATTTGATCCTCATTAGCCCCTTGCGTCAGCCAGCGCTCGCCGCCAGCCGTTCGCTGTCATAAACGCTTGTCATGGGCTGAACAGCTCCACACTCGGCACCGGCTCTGCGAACGATCATGCCGCAGAGCCTCCTGTCCGGTAAGCGCCGGATCGAGGGTGGTGGGCGGCTATGGTTGCTCCGCATGACGCACACCGAGATCGACATCAGCGCGGACTTCGTCCGGGAGTTGCTGCGTGATCAGCACCCCGACCTGGCCGATCGTCCCCTGAGGCTGGGCGCGCGTGGCTGGGACAACCAGTTGTGGCGGCTGGGCGACGACCTGGCCGTCAGGTTGCCCTGGGCGACGGAGGGCGCTGATGAGCTGCTGCTCAAGGAGCACACCTGGCTGCCCGTTCTCGCTCCGCGCCTGCCGCTGCCGGTTCCCGTTCCGCAGCGTCTCGGTGAGCCGTCCGAACTTTTTCCGCGGCGGTGGATCGTCACCACCTGGGTGCCGGGGGAGCCCGCCGACCGTGCCTCCGTCAAGCGTGGCAACGGGTCGGCCGACGCCCTGGGCGCCTTTCTGACCGCGCTGCACCAGCCCGCCCCCGATGAGGTGGACACCGGCGGCCGGGGTCGCGGCGGGCCCATGGCCGGCTCTTCGGAGTGGGTGGCCAAGCAGCTCGCCGACGCCGTCGAACGGGAGCTGATCTCCGGCCAGGACGCGGACGACGTACGCGCGGTCTGGGACGACGCCGCCACCGCGCCCGGCTGGGCGGGCCCGCCGCTCTGGCTGCACGGCGACCTGCACGCGGCCAACGTCGTCACCGCGGACGGCGCCCTGTGCGGCGTGATCGACTTCGGCGACCTGTTCGCCGGCGATCCGGCCTGCGACCTGTCCGCGGCCTGGACGCTGCTGCCGGACGGCGCCGCCGATCGCTGCTTCGCCGCCTACGGGCATGCCCTGGACGCCGCGACTCTGCGCCGCGCCCGCGGCTGGGTCGTGATCCGCGGCCTGGCCGGGCTGCACATCGGCGACGCCGGCGTGCACGGCCGCCCTGGCGGCAAGGCCACGTGGGGACCGGCCGGCCGGGCGGCGCTGCGGCGCGTCCTCGCGGCGGCGCACTGCTGACGGTTCATTCGAGCGGCAGGGCGTGCCGTCCGGCGATCTCGCGGATCCGCTCCAGCGGGTACGGCGTCGTCCTGCTCTCACTCTGGCGAGCGTGGTAGTAGTCGTTCAGTACGGTGACCAGCGGGCTGCGCCGCGACAGCAGGGCCGCGACCCCGTCGGGCACGCCGGCCGGCCGCGTTCCCGCCGCCCACTCCCGCACCAGTTCGCGGCGTTTCGGCCAGTCGGCGCCGTGGAAGGAGCCGGCCAGCCAGTTCACCAGGTACGCCAGCGTAAAGGTGCGGTCGTAGGTGAGATGCCGCTGGTAGAAGGCCGATTCCTCCGCCGACAGGTCGAACCGGGTGGACACGGCCTGCCCGAAGTCGGTCAGGTAGAGGCGGCGCCCGTCGGTGAGCACGTTTGCGAAGTGCGCGTCGAAGTGCAGCAGGCCGTTCGCGTTCATGAAGGACACGACCTCGCGCAGCCGCCGGTCCGCCAGGGCGCAGGCTTGGTCGGCGTCGCCCGCGCGTATCCGCTCGTCCAGCCACCGGTTCAGGTCGGTGGGGAAGTACTCAAGGAAGAGCGTGAGGCTCGCCGGCGCCTCGGCCAGCGCTTCGAGGCGGCGGCGTACGCCGGGGGCGCCCTCCCAGAACGTGACCGCCCGATCCACGTCGGCCAGGTCGCCGTAGAGCGGGGCGGGCTCCGCGCTGGGCAGCACCCGCCAGTGGTAGAGCAGCGGGAAGCCGGGAAAGCGGCCGGCCAGCACCCACTCGGTGGTCATCGTGTGCGCGGCCAGCTCGCGCCAGGCGCCGAAGCCGGGCGAGCCGATGCCGTACTGGCAGAAGGGCGGCAGACCGAACAGGTTGGCCGTCGAGTGCGGATGGCGCAGCTCGGGCTCGGTGAGGGGGACACGTTTGACGAAGACCGGGGTGCCGCCGACGTCGAGCCGCGCGGACGCCCCGCCGATGCCGGTGCCGAGCGGCACGGCCTCGCGCTCCAGCAGCTCGGCCAGCGTGCGGTCGTCGTGGCGGGCCAGGGTCGTGGAGACGTCGCCGTGGGTGGTCAGCCGTGTGTCGGTCACCATGATCACCCTAGTGCTCGTCGCTCACCCGGGCGGCTGAGCCGCTCGTGCGTGAGCGTCATAGGGCAGTGAAGAGTGCCAACGCGACGTTGTTCGCCCTTGTCACCTCGGTCTTCAGCTATGCGCTCATGCAGACGATGGTCGTCCCCGCGGTCGGCCTGCTTCAGCACTTCTTCTACCTGGCCCTGCCCGCGTATGCCCAGCTCAAGCCGGGGCCGGCCGGGATCGGCTTCGGCGCGACGGTCACCGTGTCCGGCCTGCTGATGCTGCCAGGAGCGCTGATCCTCCTGCCCACGGGCACGGCGGTGGGCAAGCTGGCCGAGCGGTTCGGCCCGCGCCGGCCCGCGGTCCTCGGGTTCGCGGTCGCCGTCGCGGGTTCCGCGCTGCTCGCCCTGGCTCACGCCTCGATGTGGGAGCACCTGATCTTCTACACCGTGGTGGGCGCGGGATCGGGCCTGGTCATGGCCTCGCTGCCCAAGCTGATCGGCGACCTGGTCCCGCTCGCCAGGACCGGCGTCGCGGCCGCCCCCTTCGCGGTACGGCATGCACACGGGAGGGAACCTGAGCGTGTTCAGCAAGCAAGAGCTTGACCACCTGACCAGCGGGCCTTCCCTTCGGTCCGCTCTGCGGCGGGCTTGGCTTCAGCGGAGCAGGAGATCGATGGCCACCTTGAGTCGTTCCAGGTAGACCTCCCGTGAGCTGACCTGGTGCTTGAGGCCGATGGACATGCTGATCAGCGTCTGGGCGAGAGCTACCTCCCGGTCCGACTCGGTGGCGATCGCGTCCGTGATCAGCTCCTCGAAGCGTCGCCGCGGGGTCTCGATGACCTCACCGAGCAGGTCGGGATTGTCGTCGATGACCACCGCGACGTCGCTCGTCAACGGGCCGACGTAGCGGCCCGCCCAGTGATCGAACGCCTCGACGAGACGGTCCCGAAGGGGCTTGCCGGGGTCGGCCAGGACGGCTTCGACCGCCGCGAGGTCGCGGTCCAGTGCCTGGCCGACCGCGGCGCGGAACAGGGTCTCCTTGGAGGAGAAGAGGAAATAGAGGCCGGGCCGGGAGATGCGCGCCGCCCGGGCCACCTCCTCCATCGAGGTCTTCCGGTAGCCGAAGCGGGCGAACGTGAGCATGGCGGAGTCCAGGACCGTGGCCCGGCGGCCGGTGTCGGCGGGCCACGGCGACGGGTGATCGACTTCGGGGCTGCTCATGGGACGAGCATACGAGCGGTAGACGTACTTAACAAATATTGTCTGATCTGTATAGTTGCGGCGGTGAGCACCCATCAACCACTCATCACCACGCCCTTCACCTCCACCAGCACCGCGGCCGACGTGCTGCGCGGCGTCGACCTGAGCGGCGTCCGCGCGATCGTGACCGGAGCCTCCTCCGGGATCGGGGCCGAGACGGCCCGCGCGCTGGCCGGCGCCGGAGCGGAAGTGACGCTCGCCGTCCGGAACATCACCGCGGGCGAAGCCGTCGCCGGGACGATCGCGGGGCCGGCCCGGGTCGCCCGGCTCGACCTCGCCGACCGGGTCAGTGTCACGCGCTTCACCGATGCCTGGCACGGCCCGCTGCACCTGCTGATCAACAACGCGGGCGTGGTCACCGGCGGCCTCGAACGCACGCGGGAGGGGTGGGAGCTGCAGTTCGCGACGAACCATCTCGGCCACTTCGCCCTGGCCGTCGGCCTGCACGACGCCCTCGCCCTGGGAGCGATCGACCGTGGCGGGGCCCGGATCGTGTCGGTCAGTTCGACCGCGCACATGCGTTCCGGCATCGACTTCGGCGACCTCCACTTCGAACGCCGCCGCTACGACCCGCAGCTCGCCTACGCCCAGTCGAAGACGGCGAACTCCCTGTTCGCCGTCGAGGCGACCCGCCGGTGGGCGTCCGACGGCATCGTCGCCAACACGGTGAACCCCGGCGGCGTCGCGACCGGACTGCAGCGGAACTTCACCCCACAGCAGAAGGCGTCACTCGACGCGGCCGAGGCCGCCGGGATCTTCACCTACAAAACGGTCGAGCAGGGAGCCGCCACCAGCATCGTCGCGGCCGTCGCCCCGGAGTTCGCCCACTCCGGCGGCCACTATCTCGACGACGCGCAGGAGGCGTACACGGTGCCGAACGACGCCGACCTGGCGCAGCACCCGCACGGGGTGAAGGAATGGGCCCTCGACCCCGCCACCGCCAAGCGCCTCTGGACGGTCTCCACTGAACTGCTCGACACCGCTTGAGGCGAGCTCGTCCGAGAAGACGGCAAGGGGTTGATGTCGCGAGGCAGGCTCAGGAGGGGGCACTGCACCGCGGGTTGAGGCTTTTCGCCTGCCGTGCCCAGGCGGGGAGGTGCGGTGAGAGGTGAAAGTCTCCGGGACTCGTTCAACGACAGGCTTGAAGTCATGAATGTCTGTGACGACAACCAGTCAGGCGTGAAGGACACCTCGACCTCCACCGCCGTCTCGTGGCGGGAACTGCTCAGCCGGGAGCACGCCGGCGCGGCGATCGTGCCGGCCGTTGGGGTGCTGGTCGGCGCGGTCAACATCTACCTGGCCGCCAGCCTGCTGCCGACCGCGGTGGCCGACCTCGGCGGAGCCGGCTTCTACGCGGGGAACATGACAATCTACCTCGTCGCGATGGTGATCGCGACGATGCTGGTCAGCCGCTTCCTGGCTCGCTGGGGGAACGTCGGCGCCTATCTGCTCGGCTTCGGGGTGTTCCTGGCTGGTTCGCTGGTCTGCGCGGTGAGCCCGGTGATGGCGGTGCTGCTGGCCGGCCGCGGCGTCCAAGGGCTGGGGGCGGGGTTGCTGTCCGGGCTGGGCTTCGCGGCCGTCCGATCGGCGCTGCCGCAGCGGTTGTGGACGCGCGGCAATGCGCTGATGTCGGCGATGTACGGCGTGGGCAACTTCGTCGGGCCCGCGCTCGGCGGGCTGTTCGCGCAGTTCGGCGGCTGGCGACTGGCGTTCGTCGCGATGGCGGTGATCGCGGCGGTGTGCGGCGTGCTCGTGCCCCGGGCGCTGCCACGCGGCGGACACGGCGCGACGCGGGCACCGGTTCCGGTCGTGTCGCTGCTGCTGGTCACCGCGGCCACCGTCGCGGTCAGCGTGGCCGGGGTGCTGTCCGGTGCCGTGGCCATGGCGGCCGGTCTCGCGGTGGCACTGCTGCTGATGGCCCTCTTCGTCGCCCATGAACGGCGGGACGCGCGGCGGGTCTTTCCGCGCAGCGCCTACCGGCCGGGGTCGCCGTTGAAGTGGCTGTACCTGACGCTGGCGCTGCTGGCCTTCGGCGTCGCGGTGGAGTCGTTCCTGCCGCTGTTCGGACAGCGGCTGGGCGGGCTGGCCCCGGTCGTGGCCGGGTTCTTCGGCGCGGCCATCTCGCTGGGCTGGTCGGCCACCCAGCTCGTCAGCTCCGCGGCGGTCGAGGAACGCACGATCGGCCGGTTGCGCGTGCTCGGCCCGCTGCTGCTCGCGCTCGGCTTTCTGGTTCTCGGGCTGATGCAGCGGCAGGACGCGCCGGTGTGGCTGGTGCTGGGCTGGGTGCCGGTGCTGTTCGTCGCCGGGGCGGGCATCGGGCTGGCCTATCCGCACCTGTCGGTGGCGGTGATGTCCAGTACCCGGGACCCGGAGGAAGGCGCACGGGCGGCCGCCGCGATCGCCACGGTGACGAGCCTGGCGATCGCCTTCGGCACGGCGGTCGCCGGCGCCCTGGTCAACCTGGGTGGCGCCTCGATGCTCGACGCGGCCCGGTACGTGCTCTTCGGGTTCGCGATCGTCTGTGCGGTCGGGGCCATCACCGCGCGTGCGGCGGCACGTACCGGCTCCCGATGATTGAGACCAGAGCCGGGGCGAAAAGTGCCCCTGGTCAGAGGCGCGTGCCGGCGGGGGAGTCGGGGATGAGGTAGTCGCCGCCGCACGCCTCGGCGAGCGACGGGCCGAACAGGGCGGCCGGGGTGTGGGCGCCCGGCCTGCCCTCGCCGGCCAGCAGGCGGCGGGCCACCTCGGCCGCCACCGCCGCGGTGAAGGACATCGCCTCGCCGGCACGCAGCCAGCCCTCGCGGGTGACCCCGTCCGGCCAGTGCACGACCGCGTGGCCCCAGGAGTGCTCCCGCGGCTGCTCCTTGGGCTTGGTGGTGAGCGCGGCCAGCCGCCGCCGGGCGAACTCGCGTACCGGACCGATCGCGAGCAGGGCGGTCGCGGCCGGGAGGATCGCGCGGGCGACCGGTGAGGACGGCGCCTCGCTCGACGCCGAGACGACGTCCGGGGCGCCGCTCGCACGCTGGGCCGCCATCAGCTCGCCGAGCGGCATGCCCGCCGCGACGACCGTCGAGCCGTCGGGCAGCGTCAGCTCGACCGGGTCGGCGCCGAGGCGGGCCGGCGCCAGGCGGCCGCCCCGGTAACGGCGCCCCTGGTAGCGGGCGCCTCCCTCCACGCCGGGCAGGCCCTCGACGAGGGAGCCGGCCAGCGCCTCGCCCGTGACGCCGCCTTCGAGGGCGATCGAGGGGATCATGGCGGTCCGTACCCGGTCGGGAGTTCCGCGCCCTTCGCACAACTTGACGACCACGCTCTCGGTCGCGACGACGCCGAATCCGGCGCCGGTGACGACCGTACGGCCGGCGGCCGTGGCCTGATCGCCCAGCCCCAGTGTGGTCGCGAACGAGGCCAGGTCGTTGGCCAGGTCCAGGTAGTGGCCGGCCGGCAGACAGGCACGCACCAGGGGCTCGGCGGTCCGGGTGAACGGGCCGACCGTGTTGACGACCACGGCCGGACGCTGCCGCCGGATCTCCGCCACCATCGCCTCGACATCGCCGGCCACGACCGTGCGTCCCGCGCCGGCCACCTCGGCCAGCCGGTCAGCGTCCCGCCCGACCAGTGTGGGCTCGATGCCCTTCCGGCGGAGTTCCGCCGTGATCGCCCGGCCGGTGCGCCCAGCGCCGCCCAAGATCCAGACTTCGCTCATTCCGCCACTCTCCCTAGTGATGACATTGCGTGTCATCACTGTAGTCGTCATGACGTGTCGTGTCATCACTACACTTGATCGGGTGAGCAGATGGGCACCGGACGCACGGGAGCGTCTCCAGCGGGCGGCCATGGAACTCTTCGCCGAGCAGGGCTTCGCCGCGACCACCGTCCCCGAGATCACCGCCAGGGCGGGCCTGACCACCCGCACCTTTCACCGGCATTTCGCCGACAAACGCGAGGTTCTCTTCGCCGACGACGCCCGGGTGCCCGAGTTCGTGGCGGTGCTGATGGAGAGCTTTCCGCCGTCCGCCGAGCCGATCACGCTGATCGTGGAGGGTCTGCGCCTGCTCATCGAGGAGCGTTTCGAGGGACGCAAGGAAGCCCTGCGCGCCCGGCGCGACCTGGTCCGATCCGACGACGGGCTGCGGGAACGGGACCTGCGCAAGCGGGCGGTCATGGCCGAGGCGCTGCGGAGTGGGTTCCTGTCCAGGGGGATCGAGCCCACGCGGGCGGCGCTGCTGGCCGAGACCGGAGTGACCCTCATGTACGTGTCGGTGGCCGAGTGGCTGGACCGGGAGGATGATCGCAAGCTCTACGACGTCCTGCTCACGACGCTGGAGAAGATGCGCGCCGAGCTGGCCCCGTAGAGTCTCCCTCCGCACGCGAAACCGACCGGCAAGGATGGCTGCCCCCTTGAGAACGCCGCCCGACATGTCCCGAAGTGCCCGCGTCCGCCGCCACGACGAGGTCGCGAGCACGTTGGCGTCGTACGGTGACCGGCGGCTCGGCGAGGAGCTGGAACGGGCGCGGCCCCTGGGCGCGGGGATCGGCGGCACGTCGGTGCTGCTGGACGTCGGCGGCGTGCCCGTTTTCGCCAAGCGGATCCCGCTGACCGACCTGGAGCGCCGCGCGGGCAACGAACGGTCCACCGCGAACCTGTTCGGCGTGCCCGCGTTCTGCCAGTACGGGCTCACCGCCATCGGCAGCGCCGGCTTCGGCGCCTGGCGTGAACTCGCGGCCGGCGAGATGACGACCGAGTGGGTCCTGAACGGGCGCAGCGCGGCCTTTCCACTGCTCTATCACTGGCGGGTGCTGCCGGGTGCGCCGCCACCGGCCGACGAGCACGCCGACGTCGAGGCGGCCGTGCGTTATTGGGAGGGTTCAGCGGCCGTACGGGAACGCCTGCACGCCCTCGCGGCTGCCCCGGCCTCGATCGTGCTGTTCCAGGAGTTCATCCCGCAGCGCCTCGACACCTGGCTCGCCGCTCAGCTCGCCGCCGGCCGGGACGCCGCGACGGCGGCGGGCGCCATGATCGAGTCGTGCCTGCTCGCCGACGTGACCTTCATGAACGGCGCGGGGCTGATGCACTTCGACGGCCACTTCGCCAACCTGCTCACCGACGGCGAACGCCTGTATCTCGCGGACTTCGGGCTGGCGACCTCCTCCCGCTTCGACCTGTCCGAGCAGGAGATCGACTTCCTGGGACGCAACCGCACCCACGACGCTGGGTATGCGCTGATGCGGCTGGTCAACTGGCTCGTCACCGCCTTCTGCGGGGTGACGGCGCCGCCGGAGCGCAACGACTTCGTGCGCGCGTGCGCGGCCGGCGCGGATCCGGCCGGCGCCCCGCCGAGCCTGGCCAGGGCGATCAGCCGGTACGCGCCCGTGGCGGCGCTCATGAACGACTTCTACTGGAACCTGTACGGCACCAGCAGGACGACGCCGTTCCCGGACGATCGGATCGAACACGCCATGGAGGTGGCGACCGGCGTCGTCAGGACCCCGGGGCCGGAGGGCGGGGCGCCTGCTGGGAGTGGTGGTCCAGCAGGCGGGTGAGCAACCGCACGAACTGGTCGCGTTCGGCGGGCGACAGGGGAGCGAGCAACTCGTCCTGCAGATCGTCCAGGATCTGGTCGAGGCGGCGCAGTTGCCGGCGGCCCTGAGTGGTGATCGTGATGACGTTGCGGCGGCGGTCGTCGGGGTCAAGGGCCCGCTCGACGAAGCCGCGCTCGGCCAGTTCGTTGAGTACGCCGACCATGTCGCTGCGGTAGATGCCGGTGCGCCGGCTCAGCGTCGCCTGGCTGCCCGGGCCGAACTCCTGCAACGAGGCGAGCACGGCGTAGTGCCATTTGCGGGCGTCGATCCGGGCCAGGCCGTCGTTCGTCAGCCGGTCCGACTGCGCGGCCACGCCTGACAGCAGCCGACCGGCCAGCCGGCGCAGCCGTTCCGGCGTCTTCGTCTCGCTGTCGGGCGGCATGTGCGCCGCGTCGGCTCCGCTGCTCATGGCGACGATCTTACCTGGTTGCGTTAGTCCGACTAACGATGTACGTTCGTTCGGACGATAAACGTTAGTTGGAAGAACGTTAGCTCCACGAACGAAGGATTGCCTCTCATGCCCACGATCGACGTTCTCGGCACGACGATGCACTACGAGGAGCGCGGCAGCGGCCCCGCCATCGTCTTCCTGCACGGCAACCCGTCCTCCTCGCACATGTGGCGCAAGGTGCTGCCGCTGGTCGGGGACGGACGGTTGATCGCCCCCGACCTGATCGGCATGGGCCGCTCGGGCAAGCCCGCCTGCGACTACCGGTTCGCCGACCACGCCCGCCACCTCGACGCGTTCTTCGACGCGCTCGGCCTGGAGGAGGTCGTGCTCGTCGGCCACGACTGGGGCGGTTCGCTCGCCTTCGACTGGGCGGCGGGGCATCCTGATCGGGTGCGCGGTGTGGCCTTCTTCGAGGCGATCGTGCGTCCCGTCGCCTCGGCCGAGCTGTCCGAGCAGGCCCGCGCCCGTACGGTGAAGTTGCGCGGTGCCGAGGGCGAGTCCCTGATGCTCGACTCGACCTTCCTCATCGACACCGCCTACACCGGCGGCGTGCTGAACCCGCTCAGCGAGGAAGAACTCACCCCTTACCGGGCGCCGTACCCGACCCGGGAGAGCCGCCGTCCGCTGATGAACTGGGCCCGCTCGATCCCGGTCGACGGCGACCCCGCCGACGTGGCCGCCAGGATCGACGCGTACGGGGCCTGGCTGGCCCGCAGCCAGGACGTCCCCAAGCTGCTGCTGACCTTCGACTCCTCACCCACGCTGCTGGTGACCCCGGAACTCGCCGCGTGGTGCAAGGACAACATCGCCGGACTCCAGGTCGAACACGTCGGTCCGGCCGGTCACCACGCCGGCGAGGACCAGCCCGAGCGGATCGCCGCCGCCGTCTCCGCCTGGCTGGACCGGCAGCACCTCCGATGAGGCCGCAGGCTTGACCCTGACGTAGGGTCAACCTCTCAGCATGGGTGCATGACCGAGCAGAACAGCGCGACGGAGATCGCGCGGGCGTACGACGACGGAAATCGGGGAGACGACGGGGGTATGCGGCGCTTCACGATCGAGCACGACGGCGTCACCATCCCGGTGTCGCGCGGCGGCCGGGGGCGGCCGCTGGTCCTGTGCCCGGGACTGAGCTCGACCCAGGCGAGCCTGCGCGAGCTGGCCGGGCTGCTGCGGCGCGACCACGACGTGACGACCTTCGACCTGCGCGGACACGGCCTCGCCCCGGCCGCGAGCCGGTACTCGTTCGACGACTTCCTGGGCGATCTCACCGCGGTGATGGCCGCGGTGAAGGCCGAGACTGGGGGCCGCGACCTGCCGGGGCGCCGCGAACCGGCGGCGGAGCCCGTGCTGGTCGGCTACTCGCTGGGTGCCGACCTGGCCGTGCACTACGCGTCCGAGCATCCTGACGTCGTCGCCGGGCTGGTGCTCATCGACGGGGCGAACCCGGTGCCGGAGCCGTTCGTCACCGAGGCCGTCCTGCCGGAGTTCCGCATGATGTGGGCGGAGCAGGCGGCGCTGCAGGAGGCCGAGCGGGGCACCGAGCGTCAGGTGCTGCTCACCGCGGAGCAGCTCGCCGACCTGAACATCGAGATCGACGAGGTACGGTCCGGTCTCCTCGACCGGTACCGGAAGATCGACCGGCCCATCAGCATGATCATGTCGACGTCGATGGCCGGTGACGACGCGGGCGAGCACGCGCGGCGGTTCAACCGGAACTGGCGGACCGGCGTCGAACGGCTCGTCCGCGAGCGGCCGGACATCACCACGACCTGGCTCGAAGCGGACCACCAGCTGGTCTTCACCCATGCCGAGGAGATCGCCCGCCTCATCGGGAACGCGCCGGAGCAGCCGGGAGGATGATGCCATGCTGACCATCGGCGAGCTGGCGTCGTACGCCGGAGTGACGGTGCGCGCGGTGCGGCACTATCACGCCAAGGGGCTGCTGCCGGAGCCGGACCGGGACCACTCCGGCTACCGCAGGTACGACGCCGGCGCGGTGGTCGAGCTGATCAGGATCAGGACGCTGGCCGAGGCGGGAGTGCCCCTCGCCCGGGTACGTGAGCTGCTGCGGGCCGGCGAGGAGGAGTTCGCCGCGGCCGTCGCGGACATCGACCGGCGGCTGCGAGACGAGATCAGGGAACGGCAGCGGCACCGCGAACAGATCGCCCGGCTCTCCTCCGGGGACGGCCTGGCGCTGCCGCCCGAGGTGGTCGCGTATCTCGACCGGCTCAGGGAGCTCGGGGTGGACGAGCGGATCGTCCGGGCCGAGCGGGACGGCTGGATCCCGCTGGCCGCGCGCTCGCCCGAGCGGGTCGGGGAGTGGATGGCGCGCAAGCACGAGCAACTCGCCGACCCGCGCCTCGTCGCCTTCTACCTCACCCTGAGCCAGGCCCTCGACCGGCCGGAGTCCCCGGACCCGGCCCGCGACCAGGCCGAACTCCCGGTCAGCACGGAGACCCCGAGCCGGGCCGACGACGACCCGCGGCTGGTCGAGCTCGCCGACGAGCTGGCCGCCTACATCACGCGGATGGCCGACGAGCAGGGCGAGGACTATGTGGACGACAACGACATGGAGCCACCGCTCATCCCCCTGATGGACACGCTGGCCTTCGACACCATCCCGCCCGCACGCCGGCTGACCGAACTGCTGAGAGAGCGCGGCTGGACGGGCTGGACCAAGCTCGAACGCCTGCCCCCACCACAGCCCGAGTAGGTCAACGGCGCACCTGATAACGCAGGTGCAGCACCCCATCGCCCTGAATCACCACATCAGGATCCTCCAGCAGGTGCTGCGCCCGGACCGACCCGAAGTAACGCTTACCGGACCCGAACACGACGGGAACGACGTCCATGCGCACCTCGTCGACCAGGCCCGCCGCCAGCACCTGGCCACCGACGTCACCCGCCGCGACCTCGACCAGGCGCTCACCCGCGAGCTCCCGCGCCTTGGCCACGGCCGCCTCGACGCCGTCGACGAAGTGGAACGGCGCCCCGGGGTCCCAGCCTTCGGGCATCGGCCGGTGCGTCACGACGACCACGTGCTCGATCCCGCCCGGCGGCTTCCCGTCCCAGCCGTCCGTCAGGTCGAAGACGTGGCGGCCGACGATCGTGACGCCGATCTGGTCCCAGTACGGCCGCGTGTAGTCGTAGGACGTCTGAGACACCTTCAGCCCGCCGCTCTCGTCCAGCGGGACGTCACCGCTGGTCAACCAGTCGAACAGCGGTCCTGGCTGGTCGTTCTCGTCCGCGACGAAGCCGTCCACGGACACCGAGCTGTACATGACCACCTTGCCCACGGGGCCCTCCTCTGCTTCGAGGTGCCCCAAATTAGCGGTCGTGAGCTGCGAGTTCTTGTAAGAAATCAATCGGCCGGCAGCGACCAGCCGTCCAGCACGTGGCCGGGATGCTCGCGCAGGAACCGCCGCCGGACCTCGACGTACCGAGTCGGCGTGAGCCCGGTGAACGCCCGGAACTCGTGCCCGAAGTGCGCCTGGTCGAAGTAGCCCGCGCGCCCTGCGAGATCGCTCCAGTCGATCGGTCCCGCGGGGTCGATCGCGAAGACGGTGGCGGTGAAGCGGTAGGTACGGGCCAGCCGCTTCGGCGTGACGCCGACGAGCTCCTTGAACCGCTGCGCCAGATGAGTGCTGCTGACCCCGGCGGCCATGCTCAGGTCGCCGATCGCCACCGCCCCGCCGGCCGCCGCGATGACGCTGCTCGTACGGCGGACCAACCCCAGCCCGGCGGTCTCGGTGAGCCGCCGCCGCAGCTCGCCCTCCAGCAGCGCCAGCATCGCGGCAGGCCCGTCCGCCAGCGCCAGCCGCTCGCGCAGCTCGGCGACGGCGGGCCGGCCCCAGACCTGCTCCAACGTCACCGGCCGGTCACACAGCTCGGCCGCGGGCATCCCCAGGAACGCCGCCGGGCCCCATGGCTTGAAGTGCACCCCCACCGACCTGGTGCCCGGCGGATAGCCGAACGTGAAGGCGCGGCTCGGGGCGGTGATCACGCAGCCGTCGGCGTACTCGCCCGTCCCGGCAGGGGCGCTGATGTGGAACGGCGGCCCGAGGTTGACGATGAGCAACGCGGCCGGCATCGGCGGCAACATCAGCCGGGCGTACGGCGGCGTGCCCGCCAGGTAATAGAGGTCGTCGATCAGCCCGTCCAGCGGCGGTCGCGGCACTCTGGACACGTACTCCACGCCCACAGTATTCACGTCAAAGGGCGCGTCAGTCGCCGGGCACGCTGTCCCAGCCGGAGACGAACCAGGTGACCTCGCCGGTGGCGGGATCGTAGGCCCGCCGTCTGATCGTGGCGATGTCGCCGCCGTAGACGTGGATCCCGATCGTGGGCACGGCGCCGACGGCCTCGACGGCGTGGACGTCGTCGTCGGTGGTGCAGCAGACGGTGACCTGGCCCGGCACCCACACCGTCTCGCCGGCCGGCGTCAGCGGCCCGGCGGGGGCGGACCCGGCCGGCTTGAGGTAGCGGACCTCGTGCTCGGCTCCCGCGTAGACGCCGGCCACGCCCCAGGTCTCGTGCGAGTGCACGCCGGTCCGCTGGCCCACGTCCCAGACGACCGACGCCAGCGACCAGCTTCCGTCGGCGGCGATGTGCAGCGGATACGTCAGGTGGCGCTCGGCGGACGCGCGCGTCAGCTCGGGCGGGAGCCGGTAACCGGGCGCCAGCAGCGCGGACAGCCGTTCTGCGACCCGCGCCGTGATCTCGTGCTCGTCGCCGGTCGTGCTCACCACGTGGTCCACGTCGTCGATGAAGGCCCGCATCAGGCCGCTCTCCCGCACGAGGCTCTTCACGATGACGCACCTCGCAGGACCCGGTACTTCAGGTGGGTGACGCCGGCCCCCTCGACGGCCCTGATCTGCTCCAGCCGCACGTCCGCGCCCTCGAGGTCGTCGAGCAGGCGGGAGCCGCCGCCGAGCAGGACCGGGACGACGTGCAGTTCGAGCTCGTCCAGCAGCCCCGCCGCCAGGTACTGGCGGGCGACGTCGCCGCCGCCCCACAGCATGACGTCCTTGCCGTCCGCGGCCTTCTTGGCCTGGTCGAGTGCGGATTCGAGGCCGTCGGTGACGAAGTGGTACGTGGTCCCGCCGCGCATCTCCACCGGCTCGCGCGAGTGGTGCGTGATCACGAACACGGGGTAGTGGTACGGCGGTTCGTCACCCCACCAGCCCTTCCACGCCCCGTCGCCCCACGGGCCGCCGCCGATGGGGCCGAACATGTTCCGGCCCATGATCCCGGCGCCGAGGTTCGCGATCGTCTCCTCGAAGACCCGCGTGCTGGCGGTCACCGCGCCGCCCTGCCCGCCGTGGGCCTCGCGGAAGGCGGCCAGCGGAACGACCCAGTCGTGCAGCCGTTCGCCGCCCTCGCCGAGCGGGTTCTCCTCGCTCTGGTTGGGGCCGGCGACGTATCCGTCCAGCGAGATCGAGATGTGGCACCTGAGCTTGCTCATCACTTTTCCCTTCGTACGGCGTCCTCACCAGAGAGCATGGCCGGGCGATGAGATGACGTCTAATGCCAAATCTTCGACGGACTCATTGATATCTTTGATCGATGCTGAACCTGACGCATCTCAAGGTTCTGGCGGCGGTGGCGCGGCACGGGTCGGTGACCGAGGCCGCGAAGGAGCTGCACTACTCGCAGCCGTCGGTGAGCCATCACCTGTCCCGCCTCGAAGCGGCCACCGGCGTCAAGCTCCTCCAGCGGGTCGGGCGCGGCATCCGGCTGACCCCGGAAGGGCGGCTGCTGGCCGGCCGGGCCTCCGAGATCGTCGGGCGGGTCGACGCGGCGGCCACCGAGCTGGCGGCGCAGGCCGGGCTGCGGGCGGGCCTGGTGCGCCTGGCCGCCAACGCCTCGCCGCTGAGCACGATCGTGCCGGCGGCGGCCGTCGCGCTGGCCGAGGCGCACCCGGGGCTGGAGCTGATCCTGATCGAGCGTCACCCGGTCGAGGCGCTGCAGCTGTTACGGGCCGGCGAGATCGACGTGGCGCTCGTCTTCCGCCACGCCGACGCCCCGGCGGAGGAGGAGGGGTTCCGCCTCGTCCACATCGGCTACGACCCGATCTACCTGGTCAGCCGGCAACCCGATGACAGCATCGCCAACCATCGTCTCTCGGCGTGGATCGGTGGTTGCGAACGCTGTCAGGAGGAGCTGGTCAACCTGTGCCGGCAGAACGGCTTCACGCCGCGCATCGGATCGCTGAGCGACGACATGGTAGTGGTGCAGGCCCTCGTCGCCGCGGGCAAGGGCGTCACCACCCTGCCGGGTCTCGCGTTGCGCGCCCACCGCCGGCCCGGCATCCACACCACCGAGCTGACCGGGTTCACCCGCCGGCTCTACGCCGTCACGTACGGAGACCCTCCCGACCCGCCCGCCACCGTCGCGCTGATCCAGGCCCTCGCGGACGCCGTACCCCCGGAGGCGCGGCCCGGCGGGCCCGCCGGGACCCCGTTAGAGTCGTGATCATGAAGTTACGGGAGCGGATGATCACGGGCGGGCACTGGCTCGGCACGCGGCTGGTCGCTCGTCCGGTCGCCACGCTGGCGGTCATCGGGGTGATCTCCGCGATCGGATACTTCCTCTTCGGGGTCGCCGTCTCGCTGGCGACGGGAGAGCAGCCGATCCCCTGGTGGCGCTACACCAGGGGCGCCGGGATTCAGCTGTTCCTCTGGGTCGGCGTGGGGCTGCTCGTGCGGAGCCAGCTCAAGAAGGGCGATTGACGCCCCGCCGTACGGGCCGCGCCGCGCCCAGCACGATCGCCCCGAGCGTGAGCGCCACGCACGCCCAGGCGAACACGTCCCCGACGACCCGGTAAGGCGTGGACGTCCCGCGCGTGGGGACGTCCACGATCCACGGCAGGTTGTCGCCGGGCGTGGTGTCCTGCTGCGACAGCACCCGCCCCTGGAAGTCGAAGGCCTGCGAGGAGCCGTTGAAGTCCTGCCGGACCAGCGCGTAGCCGTTCTCGATCGCCCGCAGGCTGGCCATCTTGGTGTGGATGCGCCCCATCTCCGGCCAGTCGCCGCCGGGCACGAGCATGATGTCCGCCGCGACGTGCATCATCGCGGGAAAGTCCGCGTCGTAGCAGATCACGTTCGACAGGCGCCCGTACGGCGTCTCGACCACGGGCGCGGGACCCGTGCCCGGCTCGTAGCTCTCCAGGCCGGGAATGGGATGGCGCTTCTGGTACGTCCACAGCACCTTCCCGTCCGGCCCGACGAGCACGGTCTGGTCGCGGCCGTAGGGCGCGTCCGGCAGATAGACGTTGGCCGCGACGGAGAGGTAGATGCCCCATTGCCGGGCGAACGCGGTGGCCTGGGCGAGCAAGGCCGGTTCGTCCTCGGCGCGCACCTTGGCGGCGTTCTCCGACCAGAACACGATCTTCGCGCCCGCCTGCGCCGCCTTCCTGGTGTCGTCGAACAGCTGCCTGCTGATCACCTCGGAGGCCGCCCGCACCGTGCTCACGCCGACGCGCGAGACGCCCGCGAGGTCGGTGGGCGCGGTGCCGAGCAGCCGTCCGGCCGCCTCCAGCGAGGCCCCGGAAGGGTTGATGCCCGCCACGCGCACGGTCGGCGCGCTGGGCGCGGGCGCGAACGCGAGCCTGGCCTGCCCGCCCACGAGCACCGCCGCCAGCACCCCGGCGACCGCGAGCGCCGGCCGGAACCCGCTGTTCTCCCACAGGTGGTTGGCGGCGGTCGCGACCACGCCCATGAGGAACGCGACCGCGTACGGCCCGGCCACCGACAGCGACTGCAGCAGCGCCAGGTTCTCGTGCTGGGTGACGGCCAGCAGCCCGTACGCGGTCCCGAACGGGTTGAAACTGCCCAGCAGGAACTCCACGGCGGTCAGCGCGGCGGGGAAGGCGAGCAGCCGGACGACCGGCCCGACCCGCTCGTGCAGCAGCCGGTCCACGGCGAACGGCACCAGCGTGGCCGATCCCAGGGCGAACACGCCGGCGAACGTCAGCGGAGTCAGCGGGACGGCCAGCTGCACCGTCCAGAACAACGCGCCGGCCACCCCCACCAACCAGGCCAGGATCAGCCCCGGCAGGGGGCGTCCTGTGCGCAGGAACCTGAGCAGGAAGACCAGGAAAGCCCAGGCGGCCAGCGGCAGGTCCCACCGGCCGCCGACGGCGAACAACTGCAGGAGCAGGCCAAGGGCGAACCAGACATATCTAGGCATGGTGGGAAACGTAGGGTTTCGTCCAGGGGGTTCCGAGTACCGTGCCGAGCGGATCTCATGACCGCCGCGCGCATCCCGTACCAGGCGGGGGCCGATAGGCTGCCCCGGTGGGCGGGTCGACGCAGCCGGGCGACGTGGTGCGGCGGCTGGTGCGCGCCGGCGAGCGGCGAGGGCTCGACGTGGCCTCGCTGCTGCGGCGCAGCGGCATCCCGGCCGACACGCTGGGCCGGCCTGGCGGCGGCTGCGTGAGCCACACCCAGCTGTCCGAGCTCACCCAGGAGCTGTGGATCCTGACCGGCGACGAGCTCTTCGGGATCGGGCCGCCGCTCCCGCTCGGCTCGTTCCGGCTCATGATGCGCTCGCTCATCCACGCGCCGGACCTCGGCGCGGCGCTGCGCCGGCTGGCGGAGGCCGGCGAAGTGCTCGGCGCGCCCCGGCTGCGGGTGGCGGAGCGTCCGCCGCTGGTCGTCGTCGAGATCGACCCGCGCCGCCTCGACGACCCCGACCACCTGGCCGCCGAGCTGCTGGCCACGGTGATCCACCGCATGCTCGGCTGGGTCACCGGACGGCGCATCGCGCTGCGCGAGCTGACCCTGCCCTGGCCCGCCCCCGCCTACGCCGCCGACTACGAAGGCGTCTTCGGCCGGCATCCGGTGTTCGACGCCGACCGGCTCACGCTCGCCTTCGACCACGCCCTGCTCAGCGCCCCGCTGATCCGCGACGAACAGCAGCTCGCCGACTACCTCGCCGACCAGCCCAACGTCTGGTTCACCACGCGGGACTACGGCTCGTCCACTGCCGACCGCGTCCGCAAGATCCTCGAACGTGGGCTGCGCGGCCACTGGCCGGCCCCCGGCGACATCGCCGCCCAGCTCGCCATGAGCACCCAGCACCTGCGCCGGCTGCTGCGGGCCGAGCACACCTCGATCGGGCAGATCAAGGAGGACCTGCTGCGCGACGCGGCCATCGCCAGCCTGCGGCGTGGTGACGAGACGGTCGAGGAGCTGGCCAGGCGGCTGGGCTTCTCCGAGGCGAGCGCCTTCCGCCGCGCCTTCCGCCGATGGACCGGCCGGCCGCCGGGCGCGTACCGCTAAGAAGGGGGTCAAGCCGGTACGGAACGGATGACGGCGGCCACCTCGTCCACCTCGTCCACCACCGCCCGCGTCGGCCGCTGGCACGCCAGCCACCTCGTCGAGATCATCGACCAGGTGCCCGTGCTCCTGGTGCCGTGCATCCAGGTGGGCTCGCGGGCCGAGCTCGGCGATCCGGCGACCCAGGCCGGGACCTGGGGCTCGGCCTGGGTCGCCGTGTGGAGCTTCATGCTGGCCGCGCGTAGCCGCGGGCTCGGCACCGTGTGGACCACCCCGCACCTGAACTACGAACGCGAGGCGGCCGAGCTACTCGGCCTTCCTCACGAGACGACCGTCCAGTGCGCGCTGATCCCCGTCGCCTGGACGATCGGCACGGACTTCAAGCCCGGCCGCCAAGTCCCGGTGACGGAGGTCGTCCACTGGGATTGCTGGTAGCGTCCGGCCGGCGATCCAGACGGTCAGCGCGCAGGCCGCGTACCCGGCGCCCAGGAGGCTGGAGCCCGCCCAGCCGTGAGTGGCGAAGACGGCGGTGGTCGTCGCCGCGCCCAGGGCGGAGCCGAGGGAGTAGAAGACCATGTAGCCGCCGACGACGGTGCTGGTGCGGTCCGGGTGCGCGGCGGTGAGCAGGTGCTGGTTGCTCACGTGCACGGCCTGGACCGCGAGGTCGAGCAGCACGATCCCGGCGACGAGCGCCCACAGTGCCGCCGGCAGTTGCGCGATGGCCGCCCATGACAGGACGAGCAGGGTGAGCGCGAGGCCGGTGACCGGGCCCGCCCGGCCCGCGTCCGCCCACCGTCCCGCGCGGGCCGCGCCCAGCGCGCCGGCCAGCCCGGCGAGGCCGAGCAGCCCGATCCGGCTCTCGCCCAGCTGCCATGGCGGGCCCGCCAGTGGCAGGGACAGACCACTCCACAGGGTGCCGAACGAGGCGAAGAGGAAGAAGGCGATGAGCCCGCGCGTCAGGAAGAGCCGCCGCGTGAACAGCGCGCCGAGTCCGGCGACGGCCTGCCGGTATCCGGCGGTCCGGCCGGGGCGCTCCTCGCTCGGCAGAGCGGTCCGGCCGGGGCGCTCCTCCTTCGGCAGGGCGGCCAGGACGACGACGGCCAGGCCGAGCGCCGGCACCGCGAGCACGGCGTACACGCTCCGCCAGCCCCACAGGTCGGCGAGCGCACCGGTGACGACCCGCGCGCCCAGGATGCCGGCCACGACGCCCGAGGTCACGACCCCGATGTTGCGCCCGCGTTCGGCCGGAGGGGAGATCGAGGCGGCGTAGGCCACCGTGATCTGCACCACGACCGCGAACACCCCGGCCGCCGCGAGCCCCGCGAACGCCACCCACGCGACCGGCGCCGACGCCGTCAGGATCAGGCCCGCCGCCGTGAGCGCCAGGTGCGCGGCGATGAGCCGCCGCCGGTCGAGCAGGTCCCCGAGCGGCACCAGCAGCACCAGCCCGGCCAGGTAACCGAGCTGGCCGGTCGCCACGATCCAGCCGGTCAGCTCCGCCGGAACGCCGAGATCACGTCCCATCGGCTCCAGCACCGGCTGCGCCGCGTAGACGCTCGCCACCGCGACACCGCACACCACCGCGAGCAGCCACCGCCGCCACCCGTCCATCGCTTCCCCCGATCAGTAGCAGATTGCAACTGTTTCGACCGTAGGACATAATGGTTTCAATTCGCAACTGATTGGGAGAGGGCTCATGGAACGCGACTGGACCGACCCCGAGTGCCCCGTGGCCCGGGCGCTCGACCTCGTCGGCGACCGGTGGAGCCTGCTCGTCGTGCGCGACGCGATGGACGGGGCGCGCTCGTTCACCGAGTTCCAGCGGCGCACCGGCGTCGCCCGCAACATCCTCACCGACCGCCTGCGCCGGCTCACCGCGGCCGGGCTCCTCGCCCAGCGCACCGCGCCGTCGGGCCGGCGGCAGGAGTACGTGCTCACCGACGCCGGCCGCGACCTGTTCCCGGTGATCCTCACCCTGCGGCAGTGGGGGGAACGCCACGCCTTCGCCCCGGGGGAGAGCCACTCCACCCTCGTCGACCAGCACGGCGTCCCCGTCCCCGAACTCACGCCGACCGGCGCCGACGGCGCCCGCCTCGACACCGCCACCACTCGCGTGCGCAAAGTGGGGACAGACTGAAGCGGGCGTCGTCAGTTCCCGTGGACGGGGTTCTTCGCCACCCGCTTCTCCGACACCAGCAGGCGCACCGCACCCTGCCGGGAGGGCTCGGCGGCCCACACGATCCAGTGCCCGCCCACCTCGGCCGACTGCTTTCCAGGGTTCATCGAGAAGCCGTTCCCGTCGGGGGCGGGTTCGATGATCTGGAAGGTCACCTCCAGGCCGCGCTCGCGCGTCTCGGCCAGGACCTCGGCGACCGTGCGCCCGTCCGGGTCGTACCCTTCAAGTGCCTCGCCCTTCGCGCCGGCCATCGCGTTGTTCTCGTACGGCTCCGCGGCCCTGGCGGGGCGGCCCAGGTAGAGCACGCCCCTGCCGCTGAAGCCCTTGCTGACGGTGACGGTCAGGGCACAGCCGGGACGGCCGTAGGAGCACCCTTCCGGTTCCAGACCGGAGCCTATGCGGTCCTTCTCGGTCGTACCGGAGAAGCCGAGCCGGAAGACCTTGCCGACCCCGGACGGGGAGGCGGGCCGCAGGTCCAGGGCGACGTCCAGGCCCAGCGCCTGGAACGCCTCGGTGTAGCGGGCGTGGTCGGCGAAGGGATCCTTGATCGTGGCGACGTACTCGTCCCCGCGCAGCTCGATGGCTATGGCGGAGTTGGCGTAGGCGGTGGGAAGGGCGTCCCCGCTGATCAGCGCCGGGCCCAGGACGGCCACGACGGTCAGCGCGGCGGCGGCGAGCAGACCGGTGACCACGACGCGGCCGCGGCGCCCGCGCCGGGCCGGGGGCACGGCGGCCATGGCCTTCATGAGCCGCTCTTCCTGGGCGATCAGGGCGTCCGGCGTGGGGGGCGGCACTTCGGAGCGGAGCCGGACGAGCTCGGACATCTCATTCATGGACGGGCTCCTCGCTGATGATCGTCATGGGATTGACTCCTCCGAGCTCCCGGCGCAGCTTCTCCCGCGCCCGGTTGATGCGCGACCGCACGGTTCCGAGGCGTACGTCCAGCGCCCGCGCGACCTCCGGATAGGTCAGGCCGGCCCAGGCGACCAGGAGCAGCGCGTCCCGATGGCCCTGCGGCAGCGTCGCCAGCGCCCCCGCCAGGCGGTGGCGGGCGGCCTCGGCGCTGACCCGGTCGTCGCTGCGGTCGGTGAAGGGAGCCGTCACGGGGTCGACGCCCGTTCGTTCGAGGACCCGAAGCTGGTGCACCTCCGTACGCCGGTGGCGGCCGATCAGGTTGGTGGCGATGCCGTACAGCCAGGGGCGGGCGTCCGGGCGGCTCAGGTCGTAGCGGCCACGCTGCCGGAACGCGGTCAGGAACGTCTCCGCCACCACGTCGTCGGCGGCGTCCACCCCCAGCCTTCTGGTGACGTACCGGGTGATGTCGGGCGCATGCCGGCGGAAGAGCGCGGCGAACGCCTCCGATTCGCGCAAGGAGCGCTCGATGTGGGAGGCGTCATCGCCGTCCGCCTGGCTCATGCCGCTCATGTCGTAGCCTTTCGGCGAAATATCAGCACAGCAGTTGTTGCCAGGCCGACGGCACTTGGTTCCCGATTCTCGTCAGCAGCGCACGGGGAGAGGGCCGGCCGTGATCGGGCGGGTCGCTTCGCCCGCGTCGAGCTCCAGGTGGGAGCCGGTGAAGGCGGCCCGCAGGCGGCGGTCGTGGGTGACCATGACGAGCGCGCCCCGGTAGGCGCTCAGCGCCTGCTCCAGGTCGTCCATCAGGCCGGGGGACAGGTGGTTGGTGGGTTCGTCCAGGAGCAGCAGGTCGGCCGGCTCGCTGACCACGCGGGCGAGTTCGAGCCTGCGGCGCAGGCCGGGAGAGAGGGACGCGACCGGCGCGTCGAGCTGGGCGGCACGGAACAGGCCCAGCGCGAGCAGCGCGTCGGCGTGCCCGTCCTGATCTCCCGGCCGCCCGGCCGCGAACGCCTCCAGCACCGTGCCCGCCCAGTACGTCGGCCCGTACGCCGGCCCGTCGTCCTGACGTAGGTGCCCCACGCGCGGCCTCCCGCGGACCGTGCCGGCGTCAGGGGTGAGCTCGCCGGCCAGCACGCGCAGGAGCGTGGTCTTGCCCGCCCCGTTCGGACCGGTGACCAGCAGCCGGGCTCCCGGTTCGACGCGCAGCGACTCGACCCGCAGGCGCTCGCCCACCCGCACCTCCGTCAGTTCCACGAGAGGGCCCGTGGTGACGTCGGCCGCGATGCGGGCGGCGAAGCGCAGCGGCCGCGGAGGCGGCGGAACCGGGGTCAGGTGGAGCCGGCGCAGTCGTTCACGAGCACCGCGGATCCTGCTCATCGCCCCGTGCGCCCGCGACCGGGCGCGGAAGGCGCCCGCCCCGCTGAAGGCGGCCGGCGCCTTGCGCGGGATGACGGCCAGCCGTTGCGCGTGCACGTCGGCCAGCCCCTCCGCGCGGGTCACCTCGGCGCGCCACTCCTCGTGCTCACGCGCCCAGCGCGCCCTGGCCGCCGACTTGGCCGCCAGGAAGCCGGCGTAGCCGTTGCCGTAACGGCGCACGGTACGCAGGTCGCCGTCCACCTCCACGATGGCGGAGGTGACCCGTTCCAGGAACAGCCGGTCGTGCGTCACCGCGACCAGGGTGCCCCGGTGCGTGCGCAGGTGCTGCTCCAGCCAGGCCACGGCCTGGTCGTCGAGGTCGTTGGTGGGTTCGTCGAGCAGCAGTACCTCGGGGGCCGCGGCCAGGGTCGCCGCCAGCGCCAGCCGGGATCTCTGCCCGCCCGAGAAGGTGCCGAGCGGGCGCGTGCGGTCCAGGTCCGGCAGGCCGAGCGCGTCCAGCATGATCTCGACCCGGGTGTCGGCCCGGTACCCGTCGCGGGCCTCGAACCGGGCGACCAGGTCGGCGTAGTCGTCCAGTTCGGCGGGCGTGGCGTCACCCAGGCCGAGCTCGGCCTCCCGGATCCGGCGTTCCAGCTCGCGCAGGTCCGCGAGCGCGAGATCGACGGCTTCGCCGGCGGTCGCGGTGAGGGGCAGGTCCAGTGTCTGGGCCAGGTAGCCGACGCCGCCGGGCGTCGCGAGGTCGGCGGCGCCGTTGTCGGGCCGGCAGCGTCCGGCGAGCAGGCGCAGCAGGGTGGACTTGCCGGATCCGTTGTCGCCGATCACGCCGACCTTCTCGCCGGGCTTGACCGTGAGCGAGACCTCGTTGAGCACGATCGTGTCGTCATACCGCTTGGTGACGCCGGACAGGATGAGCCGGATGCCGGATGAAGGAGGGCCGATGCGCATGAAACTCCCGATGGGTCGATTGCGAGACGATCCGTCTCGTCTCGTTGCAAGGAGGACGATAGCCGTTCACGCCCCCTGAGCGCAAGACGAACCGTCTCGTTTCGTTTCTCGGGAATCAGGACGCAGGCCAAGCGGGGTGTGCCGAGAGCCGTCGCGTACGGACGATGCCCCAGCCGACCAGCGCCGCCGCCACCACCGTGAGGAGGAGGCCTGCCACCGTGACCGCCTCCTGGAACTCCGCGCTCTGCCGCGCGCTCCACCCCGACGCGGCGATGTCACCGGTGAACAGCGCCGCGAGGACGGTGCCGATGACCGCGATGCCCGCGCCGGAGGTGACCTGGCCGGCGGTGTCGGTGAGCGCGGCGCCGATCGTGGTCCGCTCGGGCGGCAGGCCACGGAGCACGTTGACCCCGGCGACGACGCCGACCACACGCATCCCGGCCGCCGTGAGCACGAGGGCGAGCGCGACCCACACGTACCCGAACCTGCCCAGCACGGCGTAGACGGCCAGGCCGCCGACGACCGCCGCGGCGCTGAGCCAGGCGGCCCGGTCGAGCCCGGCCCGCCGGACGAACGGGCCGACGAACGCGCCGCCCGCGATGAGCACGGCGACCTGCGGCAACATCCCGACGGCGGCGAGTGCGGGCGTCCACCCCCAGTCGAGCTGCAACTGCAGCGTCACCATGTAGCCGAGACCGGCGGTCGCCAGCCCGGCCGCGGCCTTGAACGCCAGCCCGCTCGACACCAGCGGGTGCGCGACGAGCTTGAGGTCGAGAAGCGGATGACGCGCCGCGCGCTGGCGCAAGAGGAACGCGAGCGCCCCCGCGACGGCCGCCGCCGTGGCCGTCCACGCCGCCCAGGATCCGGCGCCCTCGTCCACGAAGAGCGTCGGCGCGATGAGCGCCAGCACGATCGTGGCCGTGCCCAGCGCCGCCCCCGCGCCGTCCACCGGATCGCGGTGCAGGCCGGCCGGGTCGTCGGCGGCGATGCCCGCCCGGATCCCGATGATCGCGAGCACCGCGATCGGCACGTTCACCAGCAGCAGGGCCTGCCAGGGCGCGACCGCGAGCACGAGGCCGCCCGCCGTCGGGCCGAGCGCGAGCCCGGCCAGGCCCACGGTCGAGATGAGGGTGGTCGCGCGGACACGCAGGCCGTCCTCCTCGAACAGGCGGAAGGCCAGCGCCATCGAGCCCGGCGTCGTCATCGCGGCCGCGACCCCCATCGCCACCCGTACGGCGATGAGCTGCTCGGCCGTGCGCACCAGGACGGTCGCCAGGCCGGCCACGCCGAGCAGGACCAGCCCGGCGAGCATGACCCGGCGCCGGCCGAACCGGTCGGCGAGCGCGCCGAAGGCCAGCATCGACCCGCCGAACACGACCGCGTACGCGCCCGTCACCCACTGCAGCGCGGTCGTGGACGCGTGCAGTTCGCGGCCGATGGTGGGCAGCGCGACGTTCAGGATCGAGTTGTCCAGCATCTCGAAGAGGAACACCGCGGACAGCCCCGCCAGGGCCACCCAGGCCTCCCGCAACGAGCGCGGCGCACCCGCGGTCTGCTCCAGCACTGAGATCTCCTTCGTGGGAAAGGCCCTGCTTGAATGAACGCGCGGGTGAGGGCCCGCCACTAGATTAAGCGACTAAATTTAGTCACACAAGAGAATGAGGTCGGATGCCCAGAACGGGAGAGCGTGGCGGGCCGCGGACGCGGGCCAAGATCTCGCAGGTCGCGACCCGGTTGTTCCTGGAACGCGGCTTCGACGCCGTCACGGTCGCCGAGATCGGGCGGGAGGCCGGCGTGTCGAGCGTCACGGTCTTCAACCACTTCCCGCGCAAGGAGGACCTGCTCCTCGATCGCGGGGAGGACGCCGTGGCGATCCTGCGCTCGGCGGTGCGCGACCGCGCCGCGGGCGCCGACGTGCTGACGTCCCTGCGCGACGCGACCCTCCGCCTCGCCGACGAGCGCCACGCGCTCTCGGGGTTGAAGGACGGATCCGTCCCCTTCTTCCGGACCGTCGCGGCCTCGCCCGCACTGATCGCCCGCGCCCGGGAGATCGCCGCCGACCTGCAGCGGGTCCTGGCGGACGAGCTCGAACGCGACCCGGACTTCGACGGCGACGGCCCGCTGCTCGCCGCCTTCTTCATCGCCGGTTACGGCAGCGTGCTGGTGGAGACCGCGCGCCGCCTCATCGCGGGAGAGCCGCAGCAGGCCGTGGTGGACGACCACCGGGCCCGCCTGGAACGCCTGTTCGCCGCCCTGCGTGACGGGGTGATCCCGCGTCCGTGAGCGCCTGGCCGGATGCGGACGCCCGCCTTGACGCGAGGGAGCGGCGTCGAGGACATTGACTGCACGGTAGGTCAGGCGGGCGCGGACACCCCGGGGGCGGCTGAGGCGTCTCCTGGCCGGGCGTGCGGTGAGGCGCGGTTCCGGCCGGGCTTCTCGGCTCCGACGGGGTGAGGTGAACCGCCCATGGGCTTGCCCGCCTACCGGCTGGACGGCCGGTTCTTCGAGCTCTGCGACTGCTACACGATCTGCCCGTGCTGGGTCGGGCGGGAACCTGACGACGGCCGGTGCACGGGGGCATTCTGCTGGTCGGTCGAGACCGGGACGATCGGCGGCGTCGACGTGTCGGGATTGTCGGTGGTCAGCGTCTCCTTCCACTCCGGCCACCGCGACAGCGGCGGCCAGGAGGTCACCGTCTTCATCGACGAGGGCGCCGACGACGCTCAGTTCACCGCGCTCGCCTCGGCGTTCACCGGCGGGTACGGCGGCCCGCTCGGCGAGCTCGGCCGGCTGATGGGCGTGCTGCGCTCGGCCAGCCGCGCCCCGATCAGCATGACCACCGAGGACGACCACCTGTCGGTCATCGTCGGCCGGATGGTCAGGGGCGCCGGGTCGGTCATCCGGGGCGGCGACGGCGAGATCACGGAGCTGCGCAGCGGGAAACTGAGCGAGGTGCTCGGCCCGCGCGCCGAGGTCGGCAACACCTCGGCCTTCCGCATCGACCTCGGCGGCCAGGCCGGATCCGTGCAGGTGGCCGGCCGCGCGGCGATGCGTGGACCGTTCCGCTACGAGAGCAGGGACGCGTCGTGAGCGCGGCGGCGGGCGCACGCGCCACGGTCGCCGTCGGCGCCGTCACGGCGGTCGCCGCGATCGGGCTGCTGGCGTGGCAGCTCTCGCCGGGCCGCTCGCATCTCGGCCATGACCTGGGCGGGGGCTGGCCGGCGGCCGGCTGGTTCACCGCCTCCTGGTTGCTGATGACGGTCGCGACCATGCTGCCCACCTCGCTTCCGCTGCTCCGGGCGTTCGCCGGGATGCTCGGCGAGCGGCGGGACGCCGGCCTGCTGGTGGTCACCGTGGTCGGCGGCTACCTGGCCGTGTGGACGGTCGCCGGGCTGGCGCTGGCGGCGGTCGACGGCGGCGTGCGCGCGCTGATCGGCCGCACGCCGTACGCGTGGGTCGTGCTGCCCCTGACCCTGCTGGCCGCCGGGCTGTATCAACTCTCCGGCACGGCGGCGCGGTGCCTGACGGCCTGCCGCTCGCCGTTCGGGATCATCGCCAGGCGCTGGTCCGGATGGCGGCCGGCGGGGGTGGACGCGGCCCTGGTCGGCGTGGACCACGGGCTCTTCTGCCTGGGCTGCTGCGCGGCGCTGATGACGGTGATGTTCGCCGCCGGGATGTCCAGGCCGCTGCTGATGATCGCCCTAGGCGGCGTGGCCGCGCTGCACAAGCACGCGCCGTGGGGCGCCGTGCTGGCCAGGCTCACCGGCGTCGCCCTGGTCGCCGCCGCGGTCCTGGCCGGCGCCGCCCACCTCACCGCGGGCGCGGGACACGGGGGGCACTGATGCCGGCCGACACCGACGGTTCCTGGCAGGCGCCCAAGCCCGTGCCGTTCAAGCCGGGCGAGGTGCTGCGCGACAAGAGCGGCGCCAACCCGGTGCCCGACGAGCGCGGCCTGTTCGTCATCCACGCGGTGCACCTGCACACGGGCAAGGTGCTGTGGTTCTGCGGGCACGCCGAGACCCTCGACTACGCGCTCGTCGCGTACGTGTTCGACCCGCGCAACCCGGCAGCGGCACCGGTGCGCAAGCCGTTCCCCAACGGCGCGGACCTGTTCTGCTGCTTCTGCGTCCAGCTCCGCGACGGAAAGATCCTGGTCGTCGGCGGCTCGCAACTCGACCACCTGGCGGGCGCGGTCTACAACCCGAACACCGACTACCGCGGCAGCGCCGGATCTTCCACGATCATCGTCTTCGACCCGCGCAAGGAGGTGTGGGAGAAGCCCGATCCGAAACGGAAACTGCTCCAGGGCCGCTGGTATCCGACCGCGGTCGCGCTCGGCGACGGCAGCGTGGTCGTCGTCTCGGGCCGCCGCGAGCTGGCCATCTTCGCCGGCCCCGACAAGTGGCCGGACCCCCAGCTGACCGAATGGGTGACCAACCACGGCATCGCCGACGTCGTCGAGCATCTCAGGCCGCCGAAGTACGTGCCGGAGAAGGTCACCGGCGCCAATCGCCCGATCCCCATCTATCCGGGCATCCACCTCGCCCCCGACGACCGGCTCTACACCACCCACACCACCTGGGGCCAGGAGATCGACGAGCCGCCGACGCTCTCGCTGACCGTCCAGCCGCCGCCCTCGGGCGCGCCGAAGGGCACGACCGCCACCGGCACCTGGACCTCGTACGTGCTCCCGACCGCGACGGCCAAGCAGCCCCAGCGGGAAGAAGGAATGAGCGTGATGCTGCCGGTGCTGCTCGACCCGGTCACCAAGGCCCGCGACCCGAACACGGTCGGCAGGTTCCTGGTCGTGGGCGGCGGGTTCGCGGTCGACTCCGCGGGCGTGTCGCTCGTCCGCAAACCGATCATCGCGGGGCCGCCGTGGACGATCACGGTCGTGGCGAGAGGGACGGCGGCCTTCCACCATCACGACATCCCCGCCCCGGAGCCGGTGGAGATCCTCGACACCAGCCTGACCGGCGCGCCGCGCTGGACGGCCGTGCCCGGCCTCAACCACCGGCGCATCAACAGCCACTGCGTGCTGCTGCCGGACGCCACGGTGCTCATCCTCGGCGGCCATGACTCCTACAAGTGGAACGGCAGCGGGCGTAGTCCGCTGGCCGCGGCGAAGAGCGTGCCGGTCACCCAGCCGGCCCTCGAAGCGGTGATCTACACACCCGGCGGAGGATTCCACGTCGGTGCGCCGCTGGCCCATCCGCGCATGTACCACTCCATCGCGATGCTGCTTGCCGACGGCTCCGTGATCGTCGCGGGCGGCGCCGACCCCAACGAGCACGAGCCCTCGCTGGCCTTCCCGCCCAGCTTCAACGGGCGCACCTATCTAGGCACGTCCCGCCTGCTGGCGGCCGCCGCCGGCGCCACCACGCTCGTCCTGGACATCCGCCCGTCGGTCTATCTCGCGCCCTTCGCCACGATGCCGGCCGGCACCACCGTGGTCATCGACCGCGGACCGAGCGAGATCAGGACCACCCTGGCCGCACAGCGGACGGGCGTGCCGGGCTTCTCGGGCTTCTTCCTCCTGGACATCGCCACCCCTCTCCCGCGCGCCATCCTGCTCGGGACCCGCGTGGACTTCGAGCCGGCGACGGGCAGCACCACGATCCCCCGGGTCGAGGAGTGGCTGGAGGACACCACGGTCGTACCGGCGAGGGACGAGCACGTCGGGTACTCCATGGCGCTCAACCGCAAGGACTACGAGATCTACCAGCCGCCGTACTTCCACAAGGCAGGCACGCGTCCGGTGCTGCCGCCGCTGAAGCCCGGCGAGGTCCAGGTCAAGTACGGGTCGACGTTCAAGATAAGGACGCCCGACGCGGCCAGGATCACCCGGGTGGCGATCATGCGGCCGGCCGCGGTGACCCATCACACCGACACCGAGCAGCGCTTCGTCGAGCTGCCGTTCACCGCCGGGACCGGCACGCTGTCGATCACGATGGTGCCCGGTACCGACAGCTCGCTGGTGCCGCCCGGCTACTACATGTTGTGGATTCTGGACGGGGCGCTGCCGTGCGTCGAGGCCCGCTTCATCCAGGTCACCGGCGCGCCTGCGCTGCGCTCGCCGGTGGTGCCCGTCGAGGTGGCGCCACCGCCCGTCGTGCCACCGCCGGCACCGCCGCCCGGCCCGTCGGAGGAAGGGGGCCGCCATGGCTGAGCCCGGCACGCTGGAACGCCTGGCGCTGATGCTCGGCTCGGCCCTCGCCGACCTGGGCGCGGAGTTCGCCGACGACCCGATGGCCGTACTCACCGACCTCGGCCTGCAACTCCCGCCCCCACTGGTGTCGCCGGCGCTGCGCAGCGCGCTCGGCTCCTGCGCCTCGTCGGCGCAGGAGCTGCCCGGCCTGGTCGGCGAGCTGGCCGAGGCGATCGAGGCGGACGCCGGCGCACTGGAGCTGGCCGCCAAGGCGAGCCCGCTGGTCGCCGAGCTGGTGAGCGTGATCCGCTCGTTCGACACGATCGCCGGCGAGGTCGGCGGCCTCGACCTCGGCACCATCCCCGGAGCGCTGGAAGAGTTCGCCGCCGCGCTGCCCAGGCGAATGCTGGACCGGGTCGTCTTCCGCCACCTGGCCGACAACCAGCCGATCGTCGCCGGCGTGCTCACCGCGCTCGGCGTGCTGGGCACCACGGCGATCAACGTCGGCTCCACGGACCCGGCGCTGCCCGAGACGACCGTCCAGTACGTCGACTTCGCCCGGATCGGCCAGTTCCTCTCCTCGCCCGAGACGGCGTTCACCTCACTCTTCGGCTGGGGCACCCCGCAGTTCGACGGCGCCCTGCTCATCGACCTGCTGTACGAGCTGCTCACCTTCCTCGGCGTCCCGGTGGCCTCGGGCGTCGACCCCGGGCCTCCCGAGCGGCCGTTCATCGAGTTCTTCCTGGCGGCGCTCATCCCCACCGACCCCACCGTGACACCGCCCGGCCTCGACCTGATCGTCAAGCTGGGCCTGGCCGACGGCCTCGACCTCACGACACCGGTCGGCGGCGGATTCCTGGCCGGCTTCGGCGTCTCCGGGGCGATCTCGGCCGCCACCGGCATCCGCATCCAGCCGCCCGCCACCCTCTCGGTGATCCCGCCCGAGGGCACGGTCCAGGGCACCCTCTCCGCCGGGCTGGACAAGGTGCCCGCGCCGGACCAGGACGCGGTGATCCTGCTCGGCGTGGCCGGCGGCACCCAGCTCAGCGCCAGGCGGATCAGGATCCGCCTGACCACCTCCTTCGCCTGGGACGTCGTCGCCGGTCAGGCCACCGGCGACTTCGGCATCGAGGGCGCCGTCGAAGGCGGCCGGCTGGTCATCTCGCTGGCCGGCGCCGACGGGTTCATCGGCAGCGTCATGGCCGGCTTCGCGCTGGAGGCCCAGTTCGACCTGGGCCTCGGCTGGCGGGCCGGCTCCGGCGTCTTCTTCACCGGCAGCGGCGGGCTCGACGTGCAGATCCCGTCGCACATCCAGCTCGGCCCCGTCGAGATCGACAATCTCACGGTACGGGCCGGCATCGAGGACGGCGGCTTCCCGATCGCGCTCATGGCCACGATCAAGGCCGCGCTCGGGCCGCTGCGGGCCGTCGTCGAGGACATCGGGGCCGAAGCCCTGCTCGGCCTGCCGCCGGGCGGCGACGGCAACCTGGGCCCGTTCGACCTCGACTTCCGTTTCAAGCCGCCCACCGGCGTCGGCCTCTCGCTCGACGTCGCCGTCGTCAAGGGCGGCGGCTACCTGTTCATCGACACCGAGCGGGGCGAGTACGCCGGCGCCCTGGAACTGGTGATCGCCGACTTCCTCACGGTGGCGGCGATCGGGCTGATCACCACCCGCAACCCGGACGGCTCGCCCGGGTTCTCGATGCTGATCGTCATCACCGCCGAGTTCCCCGGCGGGATCCAGCTCGGCTTCGGCTTCGTGCTGCTCGGCGTCGGCGGGCTGCTCGGCGTCAACCGGACGATGAACCTGCCCGCCCTGATGGAGGGCGTACGCAGCGGCGCGGTGGAGTCGGTGATGTTCCCGCGCGACGTCGTGGCCAACGCACCCCGGATCCTCAGCGACCTGCGCGCCTTCTTCCCCGCCAAGCAGGGCACGTTCCTCGTCGGCCCGATGGTCAAGATCGGCTGGGGCACGCCCGCGCTGATCACGGCCTCGGTCGGTGTGATCATCGAGATCCCCGGCAACATCGCCATCGTCGGCGTGCTCAAGGTCGTGCTGCCCACCGAGGACGCGCCGCTGATCAAGCTGCAGGTCAACTTCGCCGGCGCGATCGAGTTCGACCGCAAGCGGCTGTACTTCTTCGCCTCGCTGTTCGACTCCCGGATCGTCTTCCTGACCATCACAGGGGAGATGGGCCTGCTGGTGGCCTGGGGCGACGAGCCGGAGTTCGTGGTCAGCGTGGGCGGCTTCCACCCCGCCTTCGAGCCGCCGCCGCTGCCGTTCCCCGTGCCCCGGCGGATCACGGTCAGCATCCTCGACGAGGACTGGGGCCGGATCCGCATCACCAACTACTTCGCCGTCACCAGCAACACCGCGCAGTTCGGCGCTTCGGCCGAGCTGTACTTCGGCTTCAGCGGGATCAGCGTCCAGGGACACATCGGCTTCGACGCGCTGTTCAGGTTCTCGCCGTTCTACTTCATCGTCGAGATCTCCGCGTCGGTGTCGCTGAAGGTGTTCGGCGTCGGCGTCTTCAGCATCCACCTGCAGTTCGCGCTGGAGGGAACCTCGCCGTGGCGGGCCCACGGCCGGGGCTCGATCTCGTTCTTCTTCTTCGACGTGTCCGTCGACTTCGACGAGACCTGGGGCGAGCCCAGGCACACCGAGCTCGATCCGGTGAGCGTGCTCCCGCTGCTGCGTGCCGAGCTGGACAAGCCCGAATCGTGGCGGGCGTTCCCGCCGCCGGGCAGTCACCTGTTCGTGTCGCTGCGCGGCCTGCCCGACTCCGGGCCCGCCGCGCTGGTGCTGCACCCGGTCGGCACCCTGGAGGTACGCCAGCGCGCCGTACCGCTGGACCTGACGATCGCCAAGGTCGGCGCCAACCGGGCCGGTGACGCGACCCGCTTCACGCTTACCGTGCAGGGCACCGGGCTGCGCAAGGGCGCCGACGTCACCGAGCCGTTCGCCCTCGCGCAGTTCCTGGAGCTGGACGACGCCGCCAAGCTGTCGCAGCCGTCGTTCGAGCGCCAGCACGCGGGGATGGAGCTGGTGCCGGACGGCGCCGGCACGCGATCCGCGCGGATGACCCGGCGGGTCGTCCGGTTCGAGGAGATCGTCATCGACGATCAGTTCCGGCGGCGGTTGCGGCGCTTCCGGCCCATCGCCCGCGAGTTCTTCACCCACCTGGTCACCGGCGCCAGCGTCGCCGGCTCGCCGGTCTCCGCCGCCGCCGGGCGGCTGCTCGACCCGCACCAGGACGCGGTGGCGGTCGCCGACACCGGCTTCGTCGTCGCCTCCACCGTCGACAACCGTCCCACGACCCAGGTCTTCGCCAGCCAGGCGGCAGCGCGGGAACACGTCGACGGGATGATCGCCGACGACCCCAACCAGGCCGGCCGGATCCACGTGATCCCCGCGTACGAGGCGGTCACGACATGACCGACATAGGCACCTACTCGTTCCTGCCGTGGCTGCGGCGGGGGATCGCCAACCTGATCACCACCGCGCCCGGCGGCGCGCCCCGGGCGAGCATCGGCGTCGACCTGAAGATCACCGGCGCCACGGCCGGCGGCGGCACGATCTCGGCGCCGGTGCACCGCGACGTCCAGCTCTACGGGCCTGGCGACGTGATCGGCCTGGACCCGCGGTCGATCGTACGCACCGAACCGCGTCCCGGGATCACCGACTTCGAGCCCAACTACCTGCCGTTCGTCGAGTTCTACGACGAGGACCTGCCCTGGCGCTACACCCCCGCGCCGCCCGACGGGGCCCTCCGGCTGCCGCCCTGGCTGACGCTGGTCGTGCTGACCGAGGAGGAGATGAGCGACGGCGCCGTCGCGGGCAAACCGCTGCCGTTCGTCATCGTCGGGGATCCCGGCGCGTTCCCGGCCGCGGACCAGCTGTGGGCGTGGGCACACGTGCACGTCAACCGAGGGCTGGACACGGCCGGCGAGGTGATCTCCGACGACCTGGGCCAGGTGCTGCCGCGCTTCGATGCGGCGATCGCGGCGAACCCGGACGCCGGCCTGTCGCGGCTGCTCTCCCCGCGCAGACTGAGCCCCGACACCGTCTACCACGCCTTCGTCATGCCGTCCTTCGAGAGCGGCCGGCTGGCCGGGCTCGGGCTCGACCCCGACGCGACCCCGGCGGCCACGCATCCGGCCTGGGCCCCCTACGCCGACCGGGCCGAGCCCGCGCACTACTGCTACTACCACCGCTGGCGGTTCAGGACCGGGACGGCCGGCGACTTCGAGTACCTGGTGCGCCGGCTCAAGCCACGCCGGATGGACCCGCGCGTGGGCAGGCGCGACCTGGACGCCCGCGCCCCGCTGCCCGGCCTGCCCGGCATCGACGTGCCCGGGCTCGGCGGCGTGCTGCGCCTCGGCGGAGCGCTGCGCATTCCGCTGATCAACCTGGACGAGCCGGCCCGGCAGGAGGTCGAGCGGTACGAGAACTGGGACACGCCGTTCCCGCACCCGTTCCAGACGGCGCTGGCCGATCTGATCGAGCTGAGCGAGGACTACGCGAACGGCAACGCGGCCGACCCCGATCCGGTGATCACCCCGCCGCTGTACGGGCGCTGGCACGCCAGGACCAGCCGGCTGCTGGAGGCGTCGGAGCCGCAGCTGCACGGCAACTGGGTGCACGAGCTCAACCTCGACCCGCGCTTCCGCGTCGCGGCCGGGTTCGGCACCTCGATCGTGCAGGACAACCAGGAGATCTACATGACCGCCGCCTGGGAGCAGATCGGCGCGGTGCTGGCGGCCAACAGGCGGATCCGTCTCGGGCAGCTCACCAGGGAGGTGGCCGGCAGCCTGTACCGCCGCCATCTGGCCGCGCAGGTGGCCGCCGACCCCGGCAGGGTGCTGGAGCTCACCGCGCCCGTGCACGCGCGCATCGTCCGTGGCGGCGTGACCGTGGCGCACGGCCTGCGCTCGAGCCGGGTCGCCTCCGGCCCGCTCACGGCGGCGATGCGCCGGATCAACCGGCCCGGCTCGACCGTGGTGCGGGCGCTGACCAGGAGTGGCAGGCCGCCTCGGCGCCTGCTGGCCGCCGTCGCCGCAGGCCGGGCCACCGCGGCCAGGCCGAAACAGGCACCGGCCGGCGTGCCCGCCTCCGAGGTGGTGGTGAAGGATCTCCGCCGCTACGAGGGCCGGATCTCCTTCTGGCTGGCCCGCGACGACCGCAAGCCCGAGCTGGTCGCCGAGCTGCCGCGTTACGACCGTTTCGAGCTGATCGACCCGGGCAGGGACCTCCCGGTCCTGGAGCCGACGCGGGACGACGGCAGGGTCGCGATCCGCTACAAGTCCGGCATCCGGGGCACCGCCGAGCTGATCCGCGCTTCGGCCGAGGCCGGGGCGGAGGCGGAGCGGCCGGGCGTCGCCGTGCCCGATCTGGCCGAGGCGACGCTGGAGCTGCTCGACCCGGAGGTGACCGTGCCGCGCCGGGTGCTGGCCGGGTTGACGGTCCCCGAGCGGCTGCGGCCGGTCGTCGCCGCCTTCCGCGAGGTCATGGCCTATCCGGAGATCGACGTGCCGATGTACCGGCCGCTGGCCGACAAGTCGTCGGAGCTGTTCCTGCCCAACCTGGCCCTCATCCCGCCGGACAGCATCAGCCTGCTGGAGACCGACCAGCGCTTCATCGAGGCGTACCTGGTGGGACTCAACCACGAGATGGCCCGCGAGCTGCTCTGGCGCGAGTATCCGACCGACCGGCAGGGCAGCTACTTCCGGCAGTTCTGGGACCCGGCGAACCAGCTTCCCGTGGCGGGCGAGAGCGCCGCGCAGCGCCGGGAGCGGCTGCGCGACATCCCGCCGCTGCACCAGTGGGCGCTCGGCTCGGCCCTGGGCACGCACGATCATCGTGAGCTGGGCGGGCCGGAGGACGAGGTGGTCCTGGTGATACGCGGGGAGCTGCTCAAGCGCTATCCCACGGCGGTGATCTACGCGCAACGGGCCAAGTGGCGGCGTACCCCGGACGGCGCCATCGATCCGAGCGCCGAACGCGAGCTCGACGACCTCACCCCGCAGGAGGCGGCGAACCCGCCGCGAAGCAAGCTGCGCATGCCGCTGTTCGGCGCCAAGGTCGAGCCCGACATCACCTTCCTCGGCTTCGACCTCACCGCCGCGGCGGCGCGCGGCGAGGACCCCGTGTCTCCCGACGCCGACCCTGGCTGGTTCTTCGTCCTGCGCGAGCGGCCTGGCGACCCGCGCTTCGGCCTCGACCTCGCCCGGGATGGCGAGCTCAACGTCTGGAACGACCTGGCCTGGGACGACGTCGCGGCCGGCGCGCCGTTCATCCCGGTCGGGCCGGGCGCACCGGTGCACCACCTGACCGAGCCGGCCGGGGCCGCGATTGAGAAGCACGAGCAGTGGGCCGAGGACCGCTTCCTGCACTGGGGCCCGGATCTGCACGCCTCCGAGGTCGCCTACATCCTCTACCAGGCACCGGTCCTCGTGGCCGTACACGCGGGGGAGCTGCTCGGACATGACTGACCCGCGCTCCGCCCACCGCCGCGTCCGCGAGCGCGCGCGGGAGGCCGACGACCTGCGCGCCGCCATCGCCGCGGCCGACGCCAGGCTGACCCGTCTGCGGCGGGCCCGCGACGCCGAGGTCAGGCACGTGGGCCGGCCCTCGTCCGAACCCGGCAAAGGGGTGGCGGCGGCCACGGCCGCGCTGGCCGACCTGCGCGAGAAGCTGCGCCTGGCCGAAGACGGACTGGCCGGCGAGCTGCGCGGCTTCGCGGACGTGTCCGACCCGCGCAAGGCCGTCGCCGAGCTGGACGGCCACACCCCGATCCTGCTGCTGCCGCTGCGCATCGAGACCCGCTTCACCCCCAAGGAACTGTGGGTGCGCTGCTACCCGGACCAATGGGCGGTCGACGGGTTCGAAGAGCGGCTCAGCGACACCGAAGTGGCCAACGCGACCAGGTTCTGGGCGTCGATCTTCCGCGCCGGAGGCGACGAGGGCCTGCGCCGGGCCGCCTGGCGGACCCTCGTCGGCGCGTGCGGCAGCGGCCGGGCCGGCTGGATCATCGGCGGGTTCGCCCCGCTCGACCCGTCCGCAGAACCGGTCAGGACCGGCCCGGACGAGGTCATCCTGGTGGTCGCGGGCGCCTTGGGACTGAGCGCGGCGGAACGTACCGCCCTCGCGCTGTACTGGGAACGGGTGTGGCGCGCGGGCGGCGACCCCGACGGGGCCTTCGCCGCCGAGCTGCGCACCGCGATCGGCGCGGCCAGGGCCGAGACGCTGATCGCCGTGCCGCCGCACGCGTTCGACGAGCGGCCAGAGGGTGTGGATCCCGAGCAGGCCCAGGTCACGATCGCCTTCTGCGAGCTGCCCGCGCTCGGCGAGGACGACACCAAACCGTCCGCCTGGACCCGGCCGGCCAGGGCCGGCCTGCTTCCCGACCGGATCGTGCTGATCGGGATCAACGCCGGGAAACAGGTACTCGAATTCGCCGGCGAGCAGATCCCGCCGTCGCTGATGGTCGGCCCCGATCCGGCGGCCAGGCCGGGCGAGCAGTTCCGGATCGAGAACGGCGAGCTGGTCGTGCCGGACGCCCTCACCTGGATGGTCGACTTCGACGCCGCGGTCAAGGTCGGCATGGGGATGCGCGTCCCGCTGAAGCCGGGCATGGAGGCCGGGTTCGACCGGCTCTACGCGATCGGGCTCAGGACGGGCGCCACCCCTGAAGAAGACCAGGCGGAGCTGGAGAACCTGCTCACCCACCACCATCGCGGCCGATCCGGGATGTCGATCCTCGCCCAGGGCACGCCGACGAACAACACCGAGGGCGTGCCGTCCGGCCTCAGCCGGCTCGACGACCCCGACCTCAGCTACGACCGCTACCTCGGTGCCGGGACGCCGCCGGCGAACGAGCCGCGCTGGGCCGCCAAGCAGGACGGGCAGTGGCTGGCCGAATGCCTCGGCGTGGACCCCGAGGTGTTCGCCGCGGTGGCCGGGGCCGACGGGAGCGACCAGGCGGAGTCGTACGCGATGAACGCCGCGCTGTGGCCGGCCACCTGGGGCTACTTCCTCGAGTCGATGATGCACCCGCTGTTCGACGACGACGCCGTGACCGGGACGAGGAACTTCTTCCTCGGGTACGTCAGCGGCCGCGGCCGGGTTCCCGCGCTGCGCCTGGGCCGCCAGCCGTACGGGATCGTGCCGGCCACGGCGTACGGCCGGCTCCGTTTCGGCACCGGTGACGAGCACGACCCGAAGTCGGCGCCGGACCTGCGGGTGCTGACCGTGCTCCAGGACCTGCTCGCCCAGGTCGGCGCGGACCTGGCCGAGCTCACCGACGCGGTGCCGCACGCGTACGGCGCGGGAGACCCGCACCAGACGCTGCTGGACATCGTGGCGCTGCACCCGGCGTCGGTCGAGTTCCACCAGCGCTACGCCGAGTCGATCACCGACCTGTTCAACCGGTTCCGCTTCGACAACCTGGGCCAGGAGTTCTTCACCATCTGGGAGGCGCTCGGCCAGCTGGCCGCCGGCCGTCAGCTGCTGGCCGGGCTCGGCTACCGGGGCAGCGCCACGCCGGACGTCCTGCACAAGTTCTTCCACTCAGCCCAGCACCGGCTGCGGGGGCCGGTCATCGACGACCGGCCGCCGGACGAGGAGGCGCGGGTCCGCGCCTACTGCGACGACGGGCGCAACTACCTGGCGTGGCTGGCCGAGGTCGGCCGCGCGTCGCTGGAGGACCTGCGGCAGGAGGCTGGGTTCTCCGGCGATCAGGAGCCGGCCGCGCTGCTCTACCTGCTGCTCCGCCACGCTGTGCTGCTGTGCTGGTGGGACGCGGCCGTCCGGCTCCGGGTGGAGGGCGGTCTGCTCTCACCAGCGGAGATGCTGGCGGCCCGGCGCGAGCCGCCGTTCGTGCACGTGTCCGACGCCCGGCGCACGGAGAGCCGCTGGGCCATGCTGTACGACGAGGCGCAGCCCGTCACCGGCCACCCGTCCCTCCCGCTGCACGAGGTCATCCCCGCGCTGCTCGGCAAGGCGGGCACAGAGCAGCTGATGGAGGTCACCGCCGCGATCAAGACGCTGTCCGACCTGCCGACCACCCGCCTCGAACGGCTCCTGGCCGAACATCTCGACTGCTGCAGCCACCGCCTCGACGCCTGGCGGCTCGGCCTGGCCACCCGCAGGCTGCTCGACCTGCGCGGCCTCGGCCCCTCTGACGGCCCCTCTGACGGCACTGCGGGCGGGCCTCCCGAGCTACGCCGCGGCATCCACGCCGGCGTCTACGGGTGGCTGCTCGACGTACGTCCCGAACGCCGCCCGCTCGAACCGGTGACGCTGCCCGACGAGCTCAAGCCCGCGTTCGAGGCCGGCCCCAGGCTGATGCGCGACCACGCCAACGGCGGCTTCGTGCACGCGCCGTCGCTGAACCACGCCGCGACGGCGGCGATCCTGCGCAGCGGCTTCATGGCCAACGCCACCCCCGACCACCCGGACACGATGGCGCTCAACCTCAGCTCGGAACGCATGCGGCTGGCCACCTCCGTGCTCCAGGGGCTGCGGAACGGGCAGCCGCTGGGCGGCCTGCTCGGTTACCGGTTCGAGCGCGGGCTGCACGACCGGCACGGGCTGGCGGAGGTGGACGCGTTCATCCACCCGCTGCGGCTGGCGTTCCCGCTGACCGGAGACCAGGAGGGGCGATTGTGCGTCGACGGCCTCGACCTGGTCAGGCACGTGCGCGAGTCGGGCGACGCGCACTACCCGTTCGGCCGTACGGACCTGCCAGCCGCCGCACCGGCGCAGCGGCAGGCCATCGACCTGGAGGTGGAGCGGCTGCTCGACGTGCACGACGCGCTCGGCGACCTGGTGCTGGCCGAGGGCGTGCACCAGGCGGTGCTCGGCAACGCCGACCGGGCCGCGGCCACGCTGGACGCCGTCGCGCGTGGCGGGTTCCCGCCCGAGCCCGCCGTGCTGGAGACCCCGTCCGAGGGCGGCACGCTGACCCACCGGGTGGCGATCCAGCTGCGCGCCGGGCTCGACCATCACGCCTCCCCGGTGGACGGGATCGCGATGACGCCGCGGGCGATGGCGGAGCCGGGCGTCAACGAACTGCTCGCCGCGATGTTGCCCGCCCCGGCCGACGTGGTGGTCCTGGTCCGCTGGCCCGGCGGGGAGCTGCCGGTCAGCCAGGCGGACCTCGGGCTGCAGCCGATCGACCTGCTCCATCTGCTCCGACTGGAGTCGCAGGCGGCGCTCGGCGAGCTGGACGAGCGGATCCTGCGGTACGCGGCCGCCGAGGCGGGGCTGCGGCCCGACGTCACGCCGGCCGTGCATCTCACCGAGCGGGTGCCGGGGAAGGTGACGTTCTTCGAGCTCGCCCCGCTGGTGGGCCACCTGCGTACGGTGGTGACCGCCGGCCGGCCGCTGCGCGCCACCGACGTGCTGCGCGCCGGCGAGGCACGCGCCACTGCGGACGCCCTCGTGCACGCCGACCGGAGCCGGGTCGCCGACGTGGCGGCACGGCTGGAGGAACATCTCGGCGAGCTGGGAAGCCTCAGGAACGAGATCGAGACGGCGGTGGCCGACCCCGCGACCCTGCTCGCCTCCCTTGACGACCTGGCCGGCCGGGCCGGCGCCGCGCTGGTCGCCTCCGGCGCGTTCGGGCTGGCCGGCGGGGGAGCGGCCAGGCTCGCGGCCGCCGGGGCCGGGCTCTTCTCCGACCTCCTGGCCGCCGTGGCGAGCCTGGCCGAGCGCTGGCAGACCCGGCTGGCCCGCGCCGACGCCGCACTCGCCCGCGACAGCGCGCTGCCGTCGGTGGCCACGGACGCCGAGCGCGTCGCCGTGCTGCTCCTGGCCGACCGCGAGCTGCGCGGCACGCCGGTCACGCCGGTGCCGGCCGCCGCCACGCCGTTCCGTACGGCCATCGAGACGCAGCGGGCGGCCTTCGTGGCCAGGCTCGCCGGGTTCGAGGCGGTGGCCGGCGCGGCGACCGGGCTCACCGACGCGCTGGCGATGGTCACCGCGCTGCTGCCGGTGGAGGCGTTCGACGCCGAGCCGTTCCCGATCGGCGGGTTCGCCGACCGGGCGGTCGCCCTCGCCCGCGACGCCGCGCAGGCGCTCGGCTCCATGATCACCGAAGGGGAGTCGAGAAGCGCGGCCGCGGCCGGACACCTCGCCGCCCACGACGCCGCCCCGGCGGGCCGGCCTCGGGTCGAGGCGCTGGCGGCGGCGGTGACCGCGCTGCTCGGCCAGGACGCGGTGTTCGTGCCGGAGTTCGACGTTCCGGCAGCGCAGGGCGCCGAGTGGATGGCAGCCCTGACCTGGAGCGACTCGGGCGGGCTGCTGTCCGGGTTCCCTTCCCGCCCGTTCCCGGTGGGCGACTGGCTGCACGGGGTCGCCCGCGTCCGCGACCCGGTGCGCGCCTGGGAACAGGCGACCCTGCTCTCCGGCACCCTCGGGCGGCCGGTGGCCGAGCTCACGCCCGTCCAGTTCCCGCACACCGGCGAGCCCTGGCTGGCGCTGGAGTGGTCGCCGGGCACCCAGATCACCGGCGACCGGCTCCTCTACACCGCCCACTACCCGGCCGCGTTCGACCCGGGCGCGCCCCAGGCCGGGCTGCTCCTGGACGAATGGGTCGAAGTCGTGCCCGGCGAGACGGCGACCACCGGCATCGTGTTCCACCACGACAGCCCGAACTCCGAGCCGCCGCAGGCGATGCTGCTGGTCGTGCCGCCCGACGTGACGAAGGGCTGGCAGTGGGAGGACCTCGTCGCGGCGCTGGGCGACACCCTCGACCTGGCGCGGCAGCGGGCACTCGAACCGGCCGCCGTCGCCGGGACCGCCTACGCCGCCTTCCTGCCCGCCACGCTGTCCGAGGCGACCGTACGTGGCCTGGGCATCTCGGCCAACCTCGCCGTCAACAACGGCCTCTACCGGAGCCTGCGAGCCGACCATGCCTAACCCGCTGCTGATCCGTAACCTCCGGGCCGAGCTCGCCGAGCGTCAGCGGCCCTCGGTGACGATCTGGAACCGGATCGAGGGCCGGCCGCGCTCGCCCGACTTCCACCGGGCGCTGCGCGCCGAGATCCGCGACGGTCTGTGGATGCTGACCCGGCAGTGGCAGATGGGCGAGTTCCACGGTGAGGACGCGGGGTCGCCTGTGCTGGCCAAGGTGCAGGTGGGGCAGGCCGAGCTGGCGACGTTCCAGGCCCGCGACGGCAACCAGGTCGCCTACGACGGCACCCGGCCGCTGGAGACGGTGGCCGAGCGCCGCGCGCTCGATCACCTCGGCGCGGGCGGGCTGGGCGCCGTCGACCTGCGGATGATGCTCGGGCAGCGCTTCCTCAAGCTCATCCCGCCTGTCTACCGGCAGGCCTTCATCGAGCGGTACGCCTTCACCGCGCCCGACCCGGCCGCCGCGGACGACACCGAGCGGGTCGCCCACCTGGAGGTGTACGCGCTGCTCCAGTCGCTGGCCGGCCGGGCGATGGACGGCTACCTGCTCTACCTGCACCTGTCCGCGAGCCCTGCCAACACGCCGCTGACCGGCATCCCGGTCGCCGACGCCGACAAGCCCGCCGTCGTCGCCGCGGGCGTGTCGCTGGTCGCCTGGTTCGAGGCGATGTTCGAGCGTCCCGACTGGCAGCCGGCCTGGGACCCGGCGCACCTGGAGCACCGGTTCGCCGTCACCGCGCACGTCTCCGACAGCGCCAAACGGCTCGTCGCCGAGGAGTACCCGGGCGGCCGGCTGGACTGGACGGCCTTCTCCGTCGACCCGGCCGGCGGGCGCGGGCACGGCCCGCTCGCCGAACCGTCGGGCACGATCCCGACGGCGACCAGGTTCAGCGGGATGCCGGACAAGCGCTGGTGGGCGTTCGAGGACGGGCACACCAACCTCGGCGACGTCGCGGCCGACACCACCGACCTGCCCCGGCTGCTGTTCCTGGAGTTCGCGCTCGCCTACGGCAACGACTGGTTCACCATCCCGTACGAGCTGCCGGTCGGCACCCTGGCCACCGTGGCCGGGCTGGCCGTGACCAACGTGTTCGGCGAGCGGCTGTGGATCGAACCCGCCGGCCGGGGCGCCGACGACGACTGGCGGCGCTGGTCGATGTACACGCTCGACGTCGCGGGCACCGGCCACGAGCCGGCCGACACCTCGCTGTTCCTGCCACCGGTCCTGCCGCGCGCGGCCGACGGGCCGCCGCTGGAGGACGTCGTCTTCATGCGCGACGAACTGGCCAACCTGGTCTGGGCCGTCGAACGGGTCGTGCCGCTCGCCTCCGGGACGGGCAAGCCGGGATCGGCGGCGGCCGAGGAGACCCTGGCCCACCGGCGGCGGCTGGCCGGCCTGCCACCGGGCGGCCCGGTCACCGGTGACGCCACCGCGCCGATCTCCTACCGGGCCATGACCACGGTGCCGGAGAACTGGATCCCGTTCCTCGTCATGCACGTGCCGGGCGACGTGCGGGAGACGCAACTGCAGCGCGGGGCCATGGTGCGCACGATGGAGGGCGCGCCGCCAGGCCCCCGGGTCAGGCCGCGTACCACGCTGCTGCGGGCTGGGCTCGACCAGGCGCCGGCCGCGCCGTACTACGTGTTCGAGGAGGAGGTGCCGCGCGCCGGCACCCAGGTCTCGATGGCTTACCAGCGCACGCGGTGGCGCGACGGGCGGGTGCTGCTGTGGCTCGCCGCGACCCGTGCCACCGGCCGCGGCGAGGCGTCGAGCGGGCTGGCCTTCGACCAACTGCTCCCCACTCCGCCCGGATCGTAGATCCGGGTTGCTCAGACAGGTGGTGACCTTGGAAGCTCGTCCTCGACGACGTGTACGACCTTCCAGGAGCGCCCTGTGATCATTGAGGATCTGTCCGAGCCGGAACTCGCCCTCTGGGAGGCGTTCCCCACAGCGCGTCCCGTGGATCTTCCCGGCAGCCCCGTCCGGGCCGCGATCATCGTCAGGATGGTGCTCGGCGCCCAGGAGCGCCTCGCCGGGCAGGCACCCGGCGTGCACCTGTCCGGCGCCCGGATCACGGGCCGGCTGGACCTGTCGTACGCCGAGGTGCACCACCTGCTGATCTTGACCAGGTGCGAGTTCGAGGAGACGCCGGTCTTCACCGGAGCCCGCACCGGCCTGGTGGACCTCACGGCCTCCCGGGCACCCGGGCTGCACGCCGTGGACGCTGTGATCGGCGGGGCACTGCGCCTGGAAGGCTGCGAGCTGGCCGGCCCGATCCAGCTCGCCGGGGCCCACGTGTCCGGGACCCTGGATCTCAGCGGCGTGGCGATCCACGCACGTCAGGCCGTCCATGCCGATGGCCTGATCGTCGACCGTGATCTGCTGTGCGCGGACGCCGTCATCAACGGTGAATTACGCGTCGTCGGCGCCAGGATCGGCGGGACGATGACCCTCGACGGCGCACGGGTCGGGCGGCCAGGCGGCCTCAGCCTCACCGCCGAGGGGATCGTCATCGACGGCGGGCTGTCGTGTGCCCGCGGTTTCCGCTCCTCGGGGGAGCTGAGCGTGCAGGACGCCCGGATAGGGCGCCGGTGCGTCTTCAGCGGAGCGCGGCTGTCCAACCCGGACGGCGTCGCCATGAACGCGGAGAGACTCGTCGTCGAGGGCGCTCTGCGGCTCGATGACGGCTTCTCGGCCGAAGGCGAAGTCCTGCTGCGCGGAGCTCGCGTGGCCGGTTCGCTCCGAGTCGCGCAGGCGAGCCTCGCCAACCCGGGAGGACGCGCGCTGAACGCGCCGCTGATGGAGATCGGCAGCGGGCTGCGGCTCACACCGGGTCTTGTGGCGAACGGCGAGGTCTTTCTGGACTCCACCCAGGTCCGCGGATCGGTCAACTTCGACGGCGGGACGTTGTCCAACCCGGGTGCGACGGCGCTCTCCCTGCGCCGGCTGGCGGTCACCGGCAGGCTCAGCTGCAGCGAAGGCTTCCGTGCCGACGGGGAGATCGTGCTCATCGACGCCCGGGTCGAGAGCAGCATGGAGTTTCACGGCGCCGTCCTCAGTAATCCCGGCGGGCGGGTTCTGTCCATGTGGCAGGTGATCGCGGGCGGGCGCACCGACTGCTGTGAAGGCTTCGTGGCCACCGGAGACGTCTCGATCAGGAACTCCCGGATCGCCGCCACCCTGTGCTTCGCGGAGACCAAGATCGACGGTGACCTTCACCTCCGTGGTGTGGAAGCGGCTTCGCTGAAGATCGGGCCCGAGACGGAGCTGCTGCGGGCCGTCGACCTTCGCCACAGCCGGGTCGGCGTACTCGACGACGTTCCCAGCCAGTGGCCCGCTCACGTCCTGATGAACGGCTTCACCTACGACGGCCTGGAGGCTCCCCTGCCTGTCGAGGAGCGGCTCGACTGGCTGGCCAAGGACGACTACCAGCCTCAGCCCTATGAGCAACTGGCCGCCATCTACCGCCGGCAGGGCCACGACGAGGCCGCCCGGGACGTGCTGCTGGCCAAACAGCGTCGCCTCCGCTCGGGGCAGCGGCTCGGGGCACGGCTGTGGGGATTCGTACAGGACTGGACCGTCGGGTACGGCTACCGCCCCTTTCGTGCCGCACTCTGGCTCGCAGCCCTGCTCCTGGTCGGCACGGTCGTTTTCACCGCCCACGAGCCACCGGCCTTCAAACCGGGCGAGGCACCCCCCTTCAACGCCTTCCTCTACACCCTGGACCTGCTCCTGCCGATCATCAGCTTCGGGCAGGAGAGCGCCTTCGGCCCGCACGGCGCACAACAGTGGCTCGCCGCGGCGATGATCACCGCGGGGTGGATCCTGGCCACGACCATCGTGGCCGGCCTCACGCGCGCACTCTCCCGCCAATGACGCGACCAGCCGGCCGGGAAGCGGGCCGGCTCAGGCGACCGGGGGCCCTCAGCGGGAGGCCTCGTCCGCCTGAGCCGGCCCGTAGATCAGGTACACCACACCGGTGGTGAAGGTCTCCGACCTGATCAGCCGCAGCGGGACGGCGTCCGCGCCCTCGTCGAACAGGCGCTCGCCCTTGCGGACGGCGATCGGGTGCACGAGCAGGTGCAGCTCGTCCACCAGCCCTGCGGCCAGCAACTGGCGGACCACGGAGACCGACCCGCTGATGGCGATGGGGCCGCCCTGCTCGTTCTTCAGCTCCGTGACCGCCCGCACCAGGTCGCCCTGGAGCAGCTCGGAGTTGCGCCAGCTGAACTCCAGCGGCTGGCGGGACACGACGATCTTCCGCGCGTCGCCGAGCGTCTTGGCGAACCCGGCGTCCTCGCCGCCCTCCGCCTCCCGCTCGGGCCACGCTCCGGCGAAGCTGTCGTACGTCTTGCGCCCGAGGATCAGGGTGTCGGCCATCTGCGCCGTCACGGCGGCGCCCATCTCGTCGTTGAAGTACGGGAAGTGCCAGTCCGCGGGCTCCTCGACGACGCCGTCGAGCGAGATGAACAGGCTTGCCGCGATCTTCCTCATGGTGTTTCTCCAGGTGAGGGGCGGGACCGTCCGGCCCTGCCGTGTTGGTGTGCCTGTAGTCTCGCGGGTCCGGCTTACGAAACCCTTCAGGTCTTCCTCACGCCGGGACGGCCGCGCCATAAGCTTGCTCGCTGATCACCGTCCGGCTCGGCGTTCCGTGCTACATGACCGGTTCGTGGACGCCGAGGCGGTCACGGAGGAAGGCGAGGATCTCCGCGCCCGCCGCCCTGGCCTGCGGCAGCACGCCCGGCATGCTGAGGAAGGCGTGACCCGTACCTGGATGTTCGGTGAGCCGCACCGAGGAGCCTGCCGCGCTCAGCTTCTCGGCGTAGGCGCGCCCGTGATCGGCCAGCGGGTCCTCGGCCGGCACCACCACGAGCGCCGGGGCCAGCCCGCCCAGGTCACCGGCGTGCAGCGGGGACAGCGGACGCGGGTCGGTCCCCGGCGGCACGGCGAGCCCGGCGAAGAACCGCAGCTGCGGCACGGTGAGGGTCGGGGTGTCGGCGTACCGGGTCGTCGAGGCGTGCTCCAGCATCGCCTCCGTCACGTCCACGGCGGGGTTGACCAGCACCTGCGCCCGCAGGGGCAGCCCTGCGTCCCGGGCGCGGATGGCCGACAGGGCGCTGATCAGCGCTCCGCAGCTCTCGCCGAACACCGCGATCCTGGCCGGGTCCACGCCCCAGCGGGTGGGGTCGCGCACCACGTGCTGGAGCACGTCCCAGCCGTCGTCGGCGGCATCGGACAGAGGGCTGCCCGGCGCCACCAGGCGGTGCTCGACGGAGACGACGACCGCGGGCAGGTGGGCGGCGAGGTAACTGTTCACCCAGTCGCACTGCACCGCCGTACCCACGAACCCACCACCGTGCACGTGCACCACAACCGGCAGCCCGACCACGTCCGGCGCTGGCCGGTAGACGCGGATCGGCAGGTCGCGGCCGGGCAGCGCCACCTCCTGCCACTCGATCACGGCGCCCGGATCCGGCTCCCCGGTGATCGCCCGTGCCTCCGGCGACGATCGCCTGCGATTCTCCGCCTCGCGGAAGGCGAACAGCTCCTCGGCCGTCATCGCCGCCCAGTCCGGATCCCCGCCCAGGGCCTGCCGCCGCGCTTCCGTACCGCTCACTTCACTCACGCGTCCTCCATCCCATTTCCGCTACCCGAAGTATCGATACCCATAGTAGCGAAACCTGACCTCCTCGGCATGTGACGTAGAGCACATCGAGCACATCCACCAGACCGCCAGGACACCCCCGTTCCGGCCTCAACACCCTGGCCGAAATGGTCCTGCCACACTTCACCGAAGCCGGTACTCCCTGACCCCGCGCAGCACGAACGACACGCCCGAGCAGCGCTGGAACAATCACCATGTGAGAGATCATCCTGAGATCCCGGCCCCGCTCATCGTGACGGGGCACGGCCTGTTGCTGCGCGAATGGGACGAGGAAGACCTGCCTGACATGGTGGACCTGTTCGACGACCCGCAGGTGGCCCTGCGGACCCCGCTCGCCGCGCCGTTCACGCTGAGCGCCGCCCGCGACTACCTGGGCCGAGCGCGAGTGAACCAGGCGGACGGCCGGCAGCTCCAGCTCGCGATCACCACCGACGGCGGCCGGGCCAAGGGGGAGGTGCGGCTCAACCGCTCCACGGGCACGATCAGCTACATCGTGGGCGCGGCACATCGCGGACAACGCCTGGCCACCCGGGCGCTGCTGCTGATGACCGAATACACTCACGAGGAACTGGGCTTGTCCCAGGTGTCGCTGGAGATCGAACCGGACAACCACCCCAGCGTCGCCGTGGCCCGAGCCGCCGGTTTCCGCCTCACCAACGCGCCTCCAGAAGTGGTCACGGTCCGGGACCGCAGCTACACCCTCCACGTCTGGTCCCATCAACCATCCGCCTGACCCTGCGCCGGGGCTCTCGGGGCGGCCGATGGGCAGACGTGCGTGCCGGTGCCCGACATATCCGTCTCGCGGCCATATCCGTCACTCGGTCGCCGGCCCAGCTCGCCTCGGTGCCTGGCCGACATCGCCGTACGTGAGCGAAGGCCACCGGTCCGCGGCCCACTCCGGCCAGCCCGGCCACCCCGGTGGCGGGCCGGGAATGTCGCCGAGCTCGTCGGCATTGGGCGCCTCGAATCGTTCGCGCCAGCTGCCGACATCCGCCTCGCTCATCGGGAACGTCGTGTGCGGCGCGGTCGCCTGACGGTGTGCGATCCGGGCGCGCTGGACCTCGGGGTCGATGGGCAGGTAGACGACGTGGCAGTCGGCTCCGGCCGTCGTTGCCAGCCGGCGCAGTGCCGAGCGTTCGTCACGGCTCCAGAGCCCGAAGTCGAGCACGACGCTGATGCCGAGCCGGAGCACCCGCAGGGCCACGGCGATGAGCCGTCCTTCCAGGAGGTCGCGCTTGCCGTCGGGCTGCGACCCGTCGAACAGGGAGATCATCCACTCGTCCGGGGTCAGCCGCAGCGCGTGGTGCGCCGTGGCGAGTTCTTCGGCCCGGGTGGTCTTCCCGGCACCGGGAAGCCCGACCATCAGAAACAGCTGAGCGCGTCGGGCGCGCACGTCATGGCCCGGCTTCCCTTCCGCGCTCGCTTGCGCTCTCGTTTTCGCTTTCGCTTGGTCGGCGGCGGCTGACCTGTCTGCGTCGCCGGCGCTGTCGTCGGCGACGTCGGCTCGGAACGTCTCGAACGCGTGCGGAACAGGCCCTTGACCTGCTGAATGGAACTGCTGCGACATGGATGTGCTCCCCGGATCACACGGGACGGCCCGGCAGCACAGCGAGACACGCGAGAGGGCTGCCGGCGGGACACTGATCCGGCGGTACGCAGTGACACCCACCCCGGCGGGGCAGGCACTGAGGCCGCGGTCTACGGCGACCGCGATACCGCCGCTAAGCGGCGGCGCGGATGTTCATCGCGGCGAAGCAACCCATACCGCCACCATATCCGAGCGCACCGGCATGGTCACCAGCCTCGGCCGCGTGCGGCAACCGTTCGGCCCCGTCACCGCCGATCCGTTCGGTCGTGTCGCCGTCGATCCGTGAAGAGAGCGACTCGGCGGAACACCACGATGGACATAACGACTATCGTTATTTACGATTATCGTTATGTCTACGAAATGGCTCACCCGGCTCCAGATCCTGCTGACCTTCTTCCTGATCCTGGCCTGCTTCGGCGCCTTAGCCATGCTGTTCTCCACTGTCGTGATCGCGTTCGTCGGCACCACCAACGGCGCCGGGGTGCCCCTGCGCGTGCTCGACGTGCCGATCGAAGGCATGGCGGCGCCGGGTGCCGTGATCGAGAGCGCGTCCGCCGACGTGACGGTCCTTCCCCAGGGGCCCGCGCCGCTGGTCGGCCTGCTCTTCCTGCTTCTGTGGGCACCGGGCGTCGTGACCACCCTGCTCGCCCTGTTCACCGTCGTCCGCGCGCTGAGCCGGGCCGGCGCAGGAGACAGGGCGCTGTTCTCTTCCGTCACCGCCGGCCACCTGCGCCGCCTCGGCTGGATCCTGATCATCGGCTCGCTCGCCACCGGCGTGCTCAGCATGGTGGCCGAGCCGATCCTGGCCTCCATGCTGCTGAGCAAGAGCTACCGGTTCTACGCCCCGCCGGCCGGGGTGCTGGCCGGCGTCGTGGCAGGAGTGGCGATACTGGCCGTGTCGGAGATCGTACGGCGTGGCTTGAGGTTGCTGGAAGAGACCGAGGCGACCATTTGACGGCCGAACCGACCATCCGCGTACGACTGGATGAACTGCTCAAAGAGCGCGGCATGACGCTCACCGAGCTGTCGAATCGGGTCCAGATCACCGTCGTCAACCTGTCCATCCTGAAGAACGGCCACGCCAAGGCGATCCGTTTCTCCACCCTCATGCGTTTGTGCGACGCCCTCGACTGTCAGCCAGGAGACCTGCTCCAGTACGAGCGGTCATAGGGGGCAGAGGCGACCTGGCGCCAGGCCGACCAGCGGTTCCGGCGGGCCCACGAACTCCGGCAACTGTGGGGGTGCGCCGACGAACAGCCGGCCTACCCCCACAGCTCGACGCCTGCCCGACCGTCCGCTGAATCAGATGGGCCGAAGGTAGAAAGTACACGGACTTCGGTCCCGAGCAGACGCCGGGCCCGCCGCTGTTGAGGGAGAAGCGCTGGATGAAGTAGAGACTGCCCGGACACGCCGCCCCTACAGTCCGATGGTGGCGGTGCGGCCCGGAGTTATCGACGCTTGGCGGACGTCCGCGCTCCGGCCTCTGCCTCCTCGGAAGTGCGGCCGGCACTCCAGATCATCGTCCGCTGGTGGACCCGGCGGCCGTCGTGCCGGAGGCCGGGCACCAGTGGTGCCGGGCCGTGCTCGGCGAAGCCCATGCGCTCAAAGAACCGCACCGCCCGGGTGTTCTCGACCAGGGTCTGCAGGTGACAGCCGGGAGATCCGGCCTTCCTGAGCCGGTCAAGCCACCGGCTCATCAGCCCGTCGGCGGCACCTGTCCCTCGCGCCTCGGGTGCCACGTTGATGTGCAGGTGCGCGGGCCACCTGGCGTCGGCGAACTCGCCGACGCCAGGCTCCCTGCGGACCGCGGCCCACGCCAGATCGGCCAGGCTGCGCGCGAAGAAGGCCGCGGGCCTGGGTCGGAAGACCAGCCGGTAGGTCCGCATCGCCTTCTCCATGCGCTCGCCCTCCCCGGGGAACTTCACACTGTCGAGGCATCCCGTCAGGTAGCCGACCAGGGCGCCCCCGGCGACGGCGACGAAGAGCGAATCCGGCTCCAGCTCCATGTAGGGATCAAGGTAGACGGCCGCCTCCGAGTCCACGTGCCCCCACAGCGACGCCGTGGGAGCGCCCTCGCCCACGCGCTCGAACAGCTCGCGCAGCTCGGCGCGGTCACTCGGTGCGAACGTACGGATCTCCATGACGCCTCGCTCACTATGTACTGCCTACTCTGTACGACATACACGATTACTATGCTATATGACGTACACAGATTCCGACCGCACGAGAGGATGTTCGATGGCAGAGCTGCCACCCGTCGTGGCGCGGATGTGGGACCGTGAACCCACCACGCGCAGAGGCCCCAAGCCGCGCCTGGACCTGGCCACGATCACGATGGCCGCCATCGAGATCGCCGACACCGAGGGGCTGGCCGCCGTCTCCATGAGCAACGTCGCCGCCCAGGTGGGCGTCGCTCCGATGGCGCTCTACCGGTACGTCGGCAGCAAGGACGAACTGCTGACCGTCATGGCCGACAGCGCCGTGCCCCCACCGCCCGAACGCGAGAACCTGTCCTGGCGCGCCTACCTCGCCACGTGGACCCGGCTCACCCGCGACCTCCTGCTGTCCCGGCCCTGGCTGCTGGACCTGCGCCAGAGCACCCCGCCCATAGGGCCGCGGCGACTGCTCTGGCTTGACCGGGCCCTGGACGCGCTGTCCGGTACCGGGCTGGACGACAGCCAGAAGTTCAACGCCGCCACGGTGCTGGCCGGCTACGCCCTCACCGACGCCACACTCACGCACTCGCTCGGCGCCGGTGGCAAGGAGCTCGCGGCCAGGGCCAAGGGAGCCGCCGAGTACGGCGAGATACTCACCGAGGTCCTGGACCCCGCGACGTACCCGGCGTTGTCGGCCATGATGCGCTCCGGCCTGCTCAGGGACTCCACCGGCTGGACGGAGGACGCCGACTTCCGGTTCGGCCTCGACCTCCTGCTGGACGGCATAGAGGCGCTGATCGCCCGCCCAGCCCGGTAGCCGGCCCCCGGCCGCTGGGTGAGGAGGAACGCGAATATCACCGGGCGGCGGGGGATTTTTAGGCCGGGCCTGCTCGATCACGTGCAGGCCGATCTTCCGCTCTCGCGGATCGGCGCCGAGCGTGACCAGATGCAGGACCGACCGGGACAGCCGATCCAGGCGGGTGACCTTCAAGGTGTCGCCCTAGCGCAGCGGTTGCGATACGAGATCGAGCTTTTGGGCGTGAGGCCTTCGCACCCGAGGCGCGGTCGAGGTGGATGTTCTCGCGTGCCACCCCTGCGCGCATCAGCGCGTCGATCTGGTGATCGAGGTTCTGGTCCGCGGTCGACACCGCGCGTAGCCGAACAACAAGCGTCGAAATCTACTCTGCGGACCGTTCACCGACATGGAAAACCGGCACGAGTTGTCGACACATCTGAGCTGGGGCTCCGTGATCGGCTCGCGCGGTGTCGGCAGACGGTCGTTACTCGACACTGAGACGACCCACCTCGCAATCACACAGAGCAACAGCGGCTGCTCAGCGCTACTTTGCGGCTGGCGACGCGGACCCGAGTGGGGGCCTGATCGACGGGGGGCTGCCGAGGCTGGCCCACCTGCTGGTGCTCATCGGCGCGACCCTGCCGGCCTGGGGCCGGCTGGTGAACGCCTCCGAGTTGCTCGCGTGGCTGAGCCGCTACCGCACCTACCAGGCGCTGCGTCCCCTCTGGCGAGCCCTGTACACGGCCAGTCCGCACATCGCCCTCCCCGTGTCCAGCGGACGAAGGTCACGATGAACAGGAGCCGTATAACGCCCTCGACCAGGTCGTCGATGGGCATGGGGGGTGTGTCATGCGACCCTGCCCCGGAGCAGGCGAGCCACAGCAGGATCAACGCTGCTCGGGGCTCATGACACGGTTCTTACCGGCACCCCTGCCTGCCTCGCGGCCGTCACCCACCCCCCTCCCCGGGAGGTCTACCTGGCGACGATCAGGAACACCGGATGGCCGGGCGCGATCTGCTGGAACCGTTCCAGCGACGCCCCGGGACCGAGCCCGAGGTGGGGCCTGGCCCCGGGGGCGAGGGCGGCGTAGCGGCGCAGGATCTCGGCGCGCCCCTCGGGCGGGACCTCCTTCAGCACGATCGGGGTGTCACGCCCCCGGCGGTGCAGCACGGCCTGCCCGCCCGCGGCCTGTACGTTCCGCACCCAGTTCGCGTCCGGGCCGAGCATCGACACGAGGTACTCGGCACCCCGATGCTCGGTGACCACGATCGGGATCGAGGTGCGGCGCCCGGTGCGGCGGCCGGGCACCTTCAGGACCGCGGTCCGGCGCAGCGACAGCCACCGCGATCCGTAGATCAGCGCGTCGAGCCGGTTCGCGTGCCGCATGAGGGAGTTGGGCCGCCCGTACCGGTACATCCAGCGCTTGACCGCCGCCACCACCCGCACGACCTGCCCGGGGCTCATCCTCGCTTGCTCCACAGCAGCACGACTGAGGCGAGCCCGGCGAGGCAGGGGAGGACCTGCAGCCAGCCGAGCAGGGGTGCGAGCCCGACGTCGCCGCTGGTGTCCTGAACGGTCAGGCCGGTGAGCGCGACGCAGGCGGCGATCACGAGCAGGGCGCTCGCCACCCAGCGGGCCGACCCCTTGCCGAGGCGGACCAGCCAGGCGCTGCCGAGCCAGCCGATCAACCCCAGCGCCCCGATCGCGGCCAGGATCACCGTGTACGCCATGACGGCGCTGTCGATCTCCGCCGTCTGGTAGGCGGGGTAGCCGGCCCGGATGTGCTCGGCCAGGCCGACCCGGTCGATGAAGGCGAAGAGGGTCGCGAGCACCGTGAGAGCGGCGCCGACGTACATGGTCGCGAGAGCTCCACGCGTGCCGGACCTGGTTGCCGGGATGGTCATGAGGAGAGTCCTTCCGTGAGACGAGTGGGACCGACCGCGATACGAGCCGGCCGAAGAGGAAGACGAGCGGCCCCGGCCGCGAGGCGAGCCTGCCCAGACGGATGGCGAGCGGAGCTGCCCGTAACGCGAACGGACCTTGCTACGAGGCGAGCCGGTCCGACTGGGAGGCAAGCGCGGTTGCCCGTGCCATGAGCCGACCCGGCTGAGAGGGGGGCAGTACCGGCCGCAGCAGTGACGAGAGCGGGAACGATCGCGCCGCAAATGGGCCTTGTCGTAAGGCGAGTCGGCCCGGCGGGGAGGCGAGCGCGGCTGGTCGTGACGCGGCCCGGCCCAGCTGGAAGACGAGCGGGGTCGACTGCGCCGCGAACGGGCCCTGTCGAGATGCGAGCCGACCTGGCTCTGAGGCCAGGGGGAGCGGCCGCAACTGTGAGGCGAGCGAGACCGACTACAGCTGACCGTAGTCGATTCTTACGCCGTATGTTTGCCATGTGCCCACTATACTTACGCCGTAAGAATCGTCCATGTGAGGTAGGCCACCATGTCCCCGAACCGCACGCGCGGCCAGAACGCCGGGCTGACCCGCCAGGCCATCCTTGAGGCGGCTCTGGCGCTGGCCGATCGCGACGGGCTGAAGGCGTTGTCCATGCGGCGCATCGGTCAAGAGCTCGGGGTCGAGGCGATGTCCCTCTACCAGCACGTCGCGAACAAGGACGCCCTGCTCGACGGGCTGGTCGAGCAGATCTTCACCCAGGCCGCCCCGCCGCTCGCCGAGGCGGTCTCATGGCAGGAGGGTCTGCGTGAGTACGCCCGCGCACTGCTGCGCATCCTGCTCGCCCACCCGAACGTCATCTCCCTGGTGGTGAGCCGGCCCGCGATCACGCCGCAGAACCACCGCCTGATGGAGAACGCGCTCCACACGCTGCGGGCCGCCGGGCTGCCGCCCGAGCGAGCGCTGGACATGCTGTACGCCGTGACCGGTTTCGTCGTCGGCCACGTCGCCATCCTGGCCGGGGGCGGTGACGGGGGATCGCCGGCCCGGGGGATGCGGCCGATCCCCGAGGAGGAACTGCGGGAGACTCCGCTCCTCGCGCAGGCCACCCGGGTGCGACAGTCCTCCGATTCCGATCCTCGTTTCGACTTCGCGCTCGAAGCCATGCTGCGCGGCTTCGAGACTCTCTGAATTTTTATTTTTATTTTCCAGAAATTTATAATTGCTAGACTCCGGTACGTGACCGAAGAGACCAGCTTCGTGACGCCGTGTAAGCACTGTGGCGCGCCGATCGAGCAGCGGCGGGGCCGGGGCCGGCCGAAGTCGTACTGTCCCGACAAGGACTGCCAGGCCGCCGCCAAGCGCGAGCGGGAGCTGCGGCGGGCCACACCGGGGCTGGAAGGAGCGCTGGCCAGGGCCGAGCAGTTGTACGACCGGATGGAGGTCGGGCTGGCCGCGGCTCTCGAACCGCTCGCACGGGCGCTGGCCGAGGAGCTCAGCCCGGCGGGGGTCGAAGCCAAGATCAGCGCCGTCCAGGCCGAGGCGCACACCCGCGTGGCCATCGCGCGTACCGAGCGGGAGCAGGCGTTCGAGCAGGTACGGCTGGCGCGGGAGGCCGCCGAGCACGCCAGGAGGCAGACGGCCGAGATGCGGCAGCGCCTGGAGGAAGCCGAGAGTGAACGCGAGACCGCGCTGGCCGATGCGGAACGGGCACGGGAGCAGGCCCTGGCCGCCCTGCGCGAGGCCGCCAGCACCGAGCGGCAGGCGTTGCAGACGGTCGAGCAGGCCAAGCGACGTGCCGAGCTGGCCGAGCGCAGGGCCGAGGAGGCCGCCCGCCAGGTCGACATGACCGAGCAGGCCAAGGACCAGACGACACAGGAGCTGGCCGAGCGGGCCGGGCTGGCCGTCAGACAGGCGGAGGAGGCGCGGGCGGAGGTCGTACAGGCTCAGCAGGCGGCCGAGCTGGCACGGGAGCAGCGCGATCGGGCTCGGGAGGAGACTGCGGCCGCCGTTCGAGAGCGTGAGCGGGCCGAACGCGAAGCGGTCGGCGCGAAGGCCCGGGAGGAGGTGGCGGCGCAGGAGCGCGAACGGGCCGTGGCACAAGCCGTCACGGCGGAGCGAGCCGCCGCCGAGGCGGAACGCGACCGCGCGATGGCGCTCAGGGACGCGTCCCAGGCACAGGCCGAGGCGGAACGGCTGGCCGCGAAGGCGACGGCGGCGGAGGCCGACGGGGCGGCGGCCCTGGCCCGGGAGCGCAAGCTCGTCTCCAAGGAGCGAGCGAGGGCCGACGCGGCGGTCAAGGAGCGCGATCGGTTCCAGAGCGAGCTGCGGCTGGAGCGGATTCGGCTGGAGGACCTGCGGGCGGAACTGGAGGCGGTGCGCGCGGAGGCGGCGCAACTGCGGGAACGTGCGGTGGCCGCGGAACTGCGGGAACAGGCGCTGGCGGCGCAGCTACAGGCCCAGGTGGTCACCGCCGAGCCGCGGGACTAGGGGTCAGCGAGATCTGGCACGAAATCCGGCGTTAACGGACTTTTCCCACCGGTCGGCGAGCCCAGCGTTTCCTGCCTTTGAACTCGGCCCGCGCCGGATCCCGTTCGATTTCACAGCGCGCCATCCATTCACCCACGGTCACCAAAGGCAACACTAGGTAGCGGTTGTGATGCTCTGATGACGCCGCGTCTGACGAGTCGGTCTTGGGAGCGGCTGCTGTCCGGCCATCCGGCCCGCACTGACAACCTGGCCGACCGCAACGCGTACGTGTTCTGCCTGCCGGAGCAGCTCCACCGCCACCTCAAACGTCGCGAGATCCACGCACCCGCCTCCAGCCGGTGCGCGACCCGGACGCGCAACCGCTGAAAGGCGCTGGTCAAGGACAGCGTGCTGACCGACCTGGGCCTGCCCGAAGACCCCGCAGCGCTGCCGGCCGACCATGACGAGCGGCTGGATCGCGCCTACCGGGGCGCGGTGTTCAGGTCCGCCAACCCTGCCCACCGGCCTCGTGATCGTTCATCGGTGATCACCCCTGATCTTCCCTCATCCCGGGCTCCCAGGGCCAAAACAGGAGATGTAGCGCAACCAGCCTGCCGTTCCTCCGGCGCCCGTAGGCGGCCTCGACCCGTTGCCGGCCGATTGCTCGCGATCCACCGGCCACGCATCCGCTGTCGCGAAAACATGCCGCTTCACCTGAAGAAACAGGACTGCTCGACGATCGATTCATCCGCCGTGCCCGCAGATCAACGCGATCGTCACCGTCGCCCGCGACGCTCTGCAAGCCGCCGAGCAGGCGGAGAAGGCGCTGCGCTCCGGCGCGGAACTCGGGCCGCTGCACGGCGTGCCCTTCACGGTGAAGGACTCCATCGACACGGCTGGGGTGCTGACCCAGCGCGGCTCGCCCATCTTCAAGGGCCGGGTCCCCGGCACCGACGCGGTCGCCGTCGAGCGGATGAAACGCGCCAGCGCGATCGTGTTCGCGAAAACCAACCTTCCGGAATTCTCCTATTCCACCGAAACCGACAATCTGCTCACCGGCCGGACGAACAACCCGTGGAACCTCGACCGCACCTCGGGCGGGTCCAGCGGTGGCGAATCAGCCGCGATCGCGGCCGGCATGTCACCGATCGGTCTTGGCACCGACCTGGCCATCTCCGTACGCGGCCCCGCGGCCCACACCGGCATCGTCGCGTTGAAGCCGACCCACGGGCGCATTCCGATGACCGGGGTCTGGCCCCGAGTACCACGCCGGTTCTGGCACGTGGGCCCGATGGCCCGCACCGTCCGCGACATCGCCGCCGCCTACTCGCTGCTGGCCGGGCCGGACGGCGCCGACGGCTACGCGGTCAGCCCGCTCAGCCTGGACACCGGACTCGGCCCGGCACCGGACCGGCCGCTGCGGGTCGGCTGGCTGGTCGAACCCGGCTTCGGCCCCGTCGACCCCGAAGTCGCAGCCACCGTGCGGGCCGCGGCCGACGCGCTGCAGAGCACCGGCGCGGTCGTGGAAGCCGTCCGCATCCCCGCGCTCGAACGCGACTTCGCCCTCGACGTCTTCAACGCCCTGCACGTCATGGAGATGAAGCCGACCTTCGCCGGAACCACCGCCAGCCACGACGAGGACGAAATCTTCAAGATCGCCAAGGGTATGCTCGACACCCCTGACACGCCCTACCGCGACTACGTCCTGGCCGAGCAGGCACGCGAGCGGCTCAAAGACGGCTACGCCGAATACTTCCAGCGCTACGACGCGCTGCTGACACCGGTGCTGCCCATCCCCGCCCACAAGCACGGCGTGACCGAGTTCGTCATCAACGGCCAGACCGTCCCCGCCACCTACATCCAAGGAGCGACCGTCCCCCTGAACGTGACCGGACTGCCCGGGCTGTCGATGCGCTTCGGCACCAGCGGCGACGGCCTGCCCATCGGCGTACAGGTGATCGCCGGCCGGCTCGCCGAGTCGACCGTGCTCCACCTGGCAGCACAACTGGAAGCCGCCAGCCCTGTGCGTGACCTGCACCCCACGCTCTGACCGGCAACAGCGCGCGGGTATCCGCCAGGGCGCCGGGGCGGCGGCCAGACGGGCTGGTCCTGACGTCGACGGTGTCCGTCACCGGCCGGCACGCCGGCGCTCCCGGCTCAGCAGGCGTTGGTCTGCCCTCCAGGTACGGGGGTGGCGGCGGCCGCGGGCAGGCCGGGCTGGGCCCAGAGCAGGTAGGACAGGGCGTTGAGGTCCGCGGCGGAGCCGATCCTGAAGGCGCCGGGCTGCTTCGGGACGGCGAGGCCGTAGTGCCCGGCGTTGGTCCTGACGCACCAGGAGCGATCCTGGGTTCCTCCCTGCCAGTCCTGGAACTCGCTCGTCCAGGACTTGGCGGGCATGGACATGCAGGCGTGCAGCGTCGGCCGGCCGGGACCGGGGAACAGCGCGGCCGTGGCCCCGTTGACCGGCTTCGGGCCCACGTTGAAGCCGAACGTCTCGACCTGGACGTCCGCCGCGCGGGATTCGGGCGAGTTGTCCGGCGAGGCGCGGCCGGTGTCGAGGTCGAGGAAGCCGTCCAGGTCGCCGGGGACGGTGCCGCGCAGCGCGATCTCGTCGCCGTTCCCGGCGTCGGTGACGGTGACCTCCGCCGCGGTGCCGCGCGGGATGATCACCTTGATCTGCCGCTCCTTGACGTAGAGGTCCACGTGCTTGAGCTGCGCGCCGTTCACGCTGACCTTGAGCTCGTGATCGGTGCCGAGCTCGAACACGCTCGTCCGCCGCTGCCCCTGGAGCGTCTGCTCGATCAGCAGCCACGTCTTGTCCTCGGGCACCGCGTGCTCGATGAGGTACCGCGCCAGCGCGTCCGCCGCGAACAGGCCGAGGCTGACCGCGAGACCGGGGATGCTCTTCGGCGCCGCCTCGGGCAGGACGGCGAGGACGATGGGCGAATAGGCCTCGTAGACGCCGGCGATCGTCTTCGGCGTGCAGTCGTTCTCGTCGCAGCCCGAGATCAGGCCGCCGATCAGAACGCAGGTGACGGCTGCGGATACGGATACGGATACGGGTGCTGATGCTGTGTGTCGAGGCATGGCTCGTCCCCCCACCGGTCGCGTGGTGTCCCCTCGCCTGTCGCGTGGCGTCCTCCGCCCGTCGCGTGGCCCCTGCTCCAGGATCGGCTCGCGGGCGCGTGCCGGCAAGCGTCCGATAACGAGTCCGTCGCGCCACGTCGAGGACTCCACACAGCATGGATTCGGCAAGGCGCTTCGTTGCCACGGAGGTCCCCGACCAGGCTGATCTACCCTTCCGGCATGGCATTTGTTATCCCGGAGATCAAGGTCGGCCTGGCCGAGCTCGGCGGCGAGCAGGGGACCTGGTGCACGAAGTGCGGCAAGCGCGCGACCCTGTACATCGTCGATCCGGAGACCGGAGGCCACGCGTTCGCCTGCACGGCCGACGTCGGCGCGGAGATCGAGGACATGCTGCTGCGGACCGCCGGCTAGCCGGAACGAAGCCTATACCGGTGGATAACGGGCAAAGGGAGAGCACCGGCCGGCAGCCGTGACGTCGCGAAACATTCATCCGCCGGACGGAGGAACCGTTTACAGTGCCCACGCGCGAAAGATCCATCCGCGTGCGCCTAGACAGAAAGTTCCCCCATGCGACTCCCAGGCTTCATCGTCCAGCGGCTGCGTACCGCGCTCGTCCACTCGGCCGCGCTGGCCGCCGTGGCGGCGACGCTCGTCTCCGCCCAGCCCGTTTCGGCGGACGCCTCGACACCACCGGAAACGGCCGCCGGTTGGCAGGTGAAGCGCGGCGAGCCGGTGGTCTGGTCGCATCGGGGCGCCTCGAAGAACGCGCCGGAGGAGACGACCGCGGCCTACCAGCGGGCGCTGGCCGACGGCGCCGACGTCCTCGAAGGCGACCTCGCCCAGACCAAGGACGGCGTGCTCGTGGTCATCCACGACGACACCCTCGCCCGGACGACGAACGCCGAGGAGGTCTTCCCCGACCGCGCCCCGTGGAACGTCATCGACTTCACCCTGGCCGAGATCAAGCAGCTCGACGCCGGCTCGTGGTGGGACCCCGCCTTCGCCGGGCAGCGGATCCTCACCCTGCGCGAGTGGTTCCAGCTCACCGGCGGCCGGGCGGGCCTCGCGCCCGAGCTCAAGTCGCCCACCCTCTACCCCGGCATGGTGGAGAACCTGGTCAAGGAGCTGCGCGCTTGGGGCTACACCCACGACCTCAAGGCCAGGAACGGCGCTCCGCAGATCTGGGTCCAGTCCTTCGACGAGGCCGCGCTGCGCCAGTTCCACGCGCTGCTGCCCAAGGTGCCCACGCTCTTGCTCCGCAGCGGCTACCCGTTCATGACGGCGACCGACGAGGTGCTCACCGAGCTCGCCACCTGGACCACCGCGATCGCCGGCAACCCGGTCCAGACCACCGCCTCCCAGGTCGCCCGGGTCCAGTCCTTCGGGCTGAAGGTCGTCAGCGAGGTCGAGGACGGCCCGTCCATCCTGAGCATGATCGAGCTTCAGGGGTACGACTACCTGTTCACCAACGTGCCGGACGTCGCCAAGGCCGTGCTGGACGACAAGAAGCCGCTGCGTACGACCCACGGCGTCGTCATCGACAGCGTGGTGTACAACCCCGACGGCAGCGACGTCGAGCCCGGCGGAGGCGAGTACGTCGCCCTCCGCAACACCACCCGCAGGCCGATCGAGCTGAACGGCTACACCCTGCGCGAGTTCGGCAACACCCTCCTGCGGGTGGGCGAGCGCGCCGTCATCGAGCCGGGCAGTTTCTACAAGGTGTACGTCGGCTCCGGCACCGACCGGCCGGACGCGCACTTCAACGGGCTGACCGCGGGGGTGCTCGCCAACACGGTCACCGACCACGTCTACCTGTACGACTCCAGGCGGGTCATGGAAGACCTGTACTCCTACATCGCCTCCTGACAGGAAGCACGGCGGAGGCGGAGGAGACGGCGGAACCTTGTGCGCGGTCCGGGCATCTAACACGCCGTGAACGCGCTCATCGCTGGAGATCCGCAGCACATCGGCGAGTACTGGCTGGCGGGCCGGCTCGGCGCCGGTGGCCAGGGGGTCGTGTACGACGCCTACGACGGGGAGGGCCGCCGGGTCGCGCTCAAGGTGCTCCATGCGACCGGCGACCAGGCGGGCCGTGACCGGTTCGCCAAGGAGGCGGCGGCCGCCGGCCGGGTGGCGTCGTTCTGCACGGCCAGGGTGCTGGACTCCGACCTGTCGGGCAGCCGGCCGTACATCGTCAGCGAGTACGTGCCGGGGCCGAGCCTGCGCCAGGCGATCACCCAGGGGCGCAGGTTCACCGGGGACGATCTGCACCGGCTGGCCACGGCGGTAGCCACCGCGCTGACCGCCGTGCACGACGCGGGCGTGATCCACCGCGACCTCAAGCCGGACAACGTGCTGCTCGGCCCCGACGGTCCACGGGTGATCGACTTCGGCATCGCGCGCACCGCGGACATGTCGCTGACCAGGACCGGCGAGGTGGCCGGCACGCCCACGTACATGGCGCCCGAGGTGTTCATGGGGCAGCGGGCGGGGGCTCCCGCCGACGTGTTCGCCTGGGGCGCGATCATGGTGTTCGCGGCCACCGGCGCGGACCCGTTCAGAGCCGACAATCTGGGCGGGGTCATGCACCAGGTGCTGTCGGCGCAGCCCGACCTGGGCGGGCTGCCGCCGCGGCTGGCCACGCTGGTGGCCGCCGCGATGGACAAGGACCCCGCGGCCCGTCCCACGGCGCGCGACCTGCTGCTCGCGCTGGTCAGTGGCAACGGACGCGACATGCGTGTCAGCGGCAACGGACGCGACATGCGCGGGCTGCTGACGGCGGGCAGTCACGCGGCCAGGGGCGTGCACGTGCCCGACTCGGCCGTCCCGGCGCTGGGCACGATCGCCGAGGACGCCTACGAGGCGCTCACGCCGGACGAGCGCGAGCTGGCCGCCGAGGTCTTCCTGCGCATGGTGGCGGTCACCGACGACGGGCACGAGACCGTCCGCTGGGCGCTCAAGGAGGAGCTGCTGGCGGGCCGGTCCGAGCGGGAGATCGTGGCCATCGAACGCATCCTGCGCGCGTTCTCCTACCTGGTGACGCAGAAGGGCGACGCGGTCGGGCTGTCGCGTCCCGCCCTGCTGCGCGCCTGGCCGCGGCTACGACTGTGGGTGGACGGCGACCGTGACGGGCTCGCCGTAGTGAGTCAGATCAGCGACGCGGCCCGCCGCTGGGCCGAGAACGGGCACAAGGACGGCGACCTGCTGCAGGGCAGCCGGCTGGACGACGTGCTGACCTGGGCGGCCACCGGGCGCAGGCACATCACGCTGACGCCGGGCGAACGTGACTTCATCGCCGCGGGCACCCGGCTGACCAGGAAGCGCATCCGCCGCAGGCGGCTGACCACGCTCGCGCTGTCGGGATTGCTGGCGGTGGCGCTGGTGGCGGGCGGCATCGCGGTGCTGCAGAGCAGGCAGGTGGCCGAGCAGAGCACGCTGGTCGGCCGGCAGCGCGACCAGGCTGTGGGCCGGCAGGTCGCGGCCGAGGCCGACAAGCTGCGCACCACCGACCCGGCCGGGGCGATGCTGCTCAGCGTGGCCGGCTGGCGGCTGGCCCCGGGCACCGACACCAGGCGGAGCCTGACGACGTCGCTGACGATGCCGGAGAGCGCGGTCTTCCGCGACCCGGGCGCCAAGGGGGTCTCCGCGGCCGCGGCGGCGGCCGACGGGCGGACGCGGGTCATCGCCGGCGAGGACGGGGTGCGGGTCTACGACACCCCCTCGCGGCGGCAGACGGCGTTCTGGACGTGGCCGGACGGGCTGCGCGCCCTGCCGACCGCGGCCGCGCTCAGCCCGGACGGCAGCACCCTGGTGATCGTCAGCAGGGACAAGGCGTACTCCTGGGACACCATGACGGGCAGGAAGTTGTACGAGCACCGCGTGGGCGAGGGCACCCCGGGCGTGCAGGTGGCCTTCGACGGGCACGAGAGCCTGGCCGCGGTGATGCGGGAGCAGTCGGTGGAGTTCCTGTGGGACACCAGGACCGGCAGGTCGTACACGCCGGAGCTGGAGGCGGACCCCGCTCCGGCCATCGCTCCTTCCGGCGCCTACATCGCCGGGGTCGGCCTCAACCAGGGCGGGCTGAAGGTGATCCGCCTGCCCGATCTCACCGTGGACACCCGGATCCCGAGGAAGTGCGGCACGGTGGTGGCGTTCACGCCGGACAGCCGGCGGCTGCTCTGCGCGAACGGCGACATCGAGGCGTGGGACCTGCGCACCGCCAGGAAACTGCCCGACGAGGACCGGCCGTTCTGGCAGAACTCGGCCGCGGACGACCTCAGCGGCGCGAGACTGCGGGTCAGCAGCGACGGCCGCCGGTTGCTGGCCGCCGACGGGCGGAGGATCCACCTGTGGGACGCGGACGAAGGCGACGAGCTCTACACGTACCAGGCGGAAGGCGAGGTCGACGAGGTCTGGCTGGACCCTGACGGCGGGTCCATCCGCTATCTGCTCGACAACTCGATCATCTCCGTCGATCCCGGCTCCCGCAGCTCCTCCCGCGAACTGCCCGGCGGGTACATCGTCGACGCCTTCAGCCAGGACGCCCGCCTGATCGCCGCCACGAAGGACGACGGCCCCGTACGCGTGGGCGACGGGCGCGGACCCGGCCTGCCGATGCGCGGCAGCGAGGGCGGCACCAGCACGCTGTTCGACCCGGCGGGCAGACGGCTGGCCGTCCTCACAACCGAGCACACGGCGATCTCCGTCTGGGACGTGGCCACGGGCACCCGGCTGTGGCGCTACGCCGTTCCGAAGGATCAGCTCGTGCTCTCGCGGGCGTTCACCCCCGACGGCGGCAAGCTGGTGCTGTCGCTCAAGGAGCTGAGCCAGCGGGACGCGCGTAACGAGCTGATCGTGCTGGCCGCCGACAGTGGCCGCGTGCTCTCCCGGCACCCCCTCAACACCGCCACCGGGACCATCGTCTCCAACCGTGACGGTACGGCGGTGGTGAGCAGCACGGGCAAGGTGCTCGACCTGCGCACCGGCGCCGCCGTCGGCCCCGGCTTCCACGGCGAGGGGCAGACCCTCGCGGTCAGCCCTTCTGCGCCGCTGGTGGCCCTCGGCTCCACCACGGTCGAGCTGTGGGACCTCGCGAAGGGCGCCGAGTTGCCTCCCGCCCTGCGCGTGGCGAGCAACGCCCAGGTCGAGGCCGTGCTGTTCGGCCATCGCGGCGATCTGCTCGCCCTGATCAGCAGAAGCATCGGTGAGACGTTCGACGACGTCTACACCGTCCAGATCTGGGACGTCGCCTCACGGCAGCGGCTCGGCTCGTTCCCCATCGAGATCTTCGACCTGCTGGCGTTCAGCGCCGGCGACGACCGCCTCTACGTCTCGGGCAACAAGTCGGGGACCGTCACGGAGATCCCGGTCGCGGGGGACCGGATCGCCGAGCTCGTGTGCGAGCGCGCCGGTCGTACCTTGAGCGTGCGGGAGTGGGACCAGTACCTGAAAGACGTCCGGTACCGGGATGTCTGCTCGCGCTGAGCAGATCCACCTCAGGGTGGAGATCACGGGTCTCATGCCACAGGTTGAGGACCCCCGTACGGCGCGTGACTAGCGTCTCCGATCCAGGAGGCGACATCACATGGACAAACGCAAGCTCATCGTCGGACTGCTGTGGGACGCCGGGCTGCCCACCGCGGTCTTCTACCTGTGCCGGGCGCTCGGCCTCGACCCCATGCCGGCTCTCATCGCGGGCGGGCTGGCGGCGTTGGCCCGGGTCGGGTACGTCGCGGTCGTACGGCGCCGGCTGAACGGGCTTTCCGCCCTCATGGCCGCGACCTTTTTGCTGCTGCTCGTCGTGTCGGCGCTCACCGGAGACCCCCGGGTGCTGCTGGCCAAGGAGTCGATCCTGACCGGCGCGGCGGGCCTGCTGCTGGTGGGCTCCTGCGCGCTCGGCCGGCCGGTGCTCTTCGCCCTCGTCCGGCGTCTCGGCGCGGGCGGCGACGAGGCACCAGGGCGGTGGGAGGAACGGTGGCGGACCGAGCCGGCGCTCAGGCGGCAGTTCTATCTACTGAGCCTGGTGACGGGCAGCGGGCTGCTGCTCGACGCCGTCGTACGGGTGGTGCTCGTCTACCTGCTGCCCATCGACACGATGGCGGGCCTGTCGACGGCGCTGCACGTCACCACGCTCGTCCTGCTGGGCGGATGGGTGACGTGGTACCGGCGCCGCCGCGTTCAGGCCGCCCACCCAGTTGCCGGCCACCCCGTTACGGAGACAGGATCGGAGCACACTCATGCGCGGTAAGGGAATCCACTACGACACCGGGACCCGCGTGACGGACGGGTGGAGCCGGCCGGCGTTCGACGTCTCGGACGTGCGCCGCGACATGCGGGTCATCGCCCGCGAGCTGCACTGCACCGCCGTACGCGTCACCGGCAGCGATCCCGGCCGGCTGACGATCGCGGCCGAGCAGGCGGCCGAGGCGGGGCTGGAGGTGTGGTTCGCCCCGTTCCCGTGCGACCTGACCACCGGGCAACTGCTGCCGCTGTTCGCCGAATGCGCCGACCGCGCCGAGACACTGCGCCGGAACGGTGCCAGTGTCGTGCTGGTCACCGGGGGCGAGCTGAGCATGTTCTGCCACGGGTTCCTGCCCGGGGACGACTTCCTCACCCGCATCGCCCTGTTCACAGGGGCCACCCCTGATTCGCGGGAGGGGCTCGTCGCGCTGCCCGCGCGGATCAACGCCTTCCTCGCCGAGGCCGCCGACACGGTCCGCGCGCGGTTCGGGGGCAAGATCACGTACGCCTCCCTGCCGTTCGAGCGGGTGGACTGGGCGCCCTTCGACTACGTCGCGGCCGACGCCTACCGCGCGGCGCGCAACGCCGCCACCTTCCGTGAGGAGATCCGCGACCTGCACCGTCACAGCCGTCCGGTGGTGATCACCGAGTTCGGCTGCTGCACCTACCGCGGCGCCGCGGACAAGGGCGGGGCCGGCTTCCTGATCGTCGACCGTGACCACCCACCCTGGCGGCTGGACGGCCACTACGAACGGGACGAGGACGGGCAGGCCGCCTATCTGCGTGACCTGCTGCGCGTCTTCGAGGAGGAGGGCGTGGACACGGCCTTCTGGTACACCTTCGCCAGTTACCGCTACCCGCACCACGCCGACCCCCGATTCGACCTGGACCTGGCCGCGTACGGGCTCGTCCGGGTCGACCCGGACCTGAGCCTTCGGCCCAAGGCCGCCTTCCACGCCCTCGCCGCCGAATACGGCGAGGAGCGAAGGTGATGATCGTCGGTCAGAAGACGCCGTTCACCTGGTTGGACTCGCTGGTGATGGTGTCGCCGGCGCCGTCGACCCACCTGGCCCTGATGAAGATCTCGTCGCCGGCGGTGTCGAGCGAGCCCCAGTCCTCGTTGAGCTGGTCGTGCGTGGCGGGCAGCCGTACGTGCAGGTGGATGCCGTTGTCGTCGGCGTAGAGCGGCCCTCTCCTGTAGGTGTACGGGCCCATCTGCAGGTTGTCGAACCAGGTGTCGCGTCCCATGACCCGCAGCTCGACCCGCGCGCCGTTGTTGATGTAGCCCTGCCCGTCGTACCTGTTCAACGGGAGCCAGACGTCGATGTTGACGGCGTAGGTGTTGTTGTCGTGGCTCGGCCCGGGGAAGGTCTCGATGCTCAGGCCGACGTGCATCTCGGTCACGGCCGCCGCCGGCAGGGTCGCCACGGACAGGGCCAGGGCGAGGCCGGCTCCCAGGGCGGCCAGCCGCCGTCCGAGTCGGCCCGCCCGGCCGGAGGGTACGGCCCGCGGCCGCTGGTCACGGGTGCGGTGGATCAAGGCGAACATGGGTCTCCTTTTCGTCAAGGGCGCTGCCCTCGGGCGGTGGCGGCTTCACCGGGAAGACGTTCCGCGCCGTTCCAAGCCGTTCCAGCCGTCTGGGGGAGTACGTGGTTTGACCTTGACGTGGCGTCAACCTGTTCAATGAGACGCATGAGGATCGGCGAGCTCGCGGCGCTGGCCGGGGTGTCCACCCGGACCATCCGCCACTACCACCATCTGGGGCTGCTCCCCGAGCCGGAACGACTGGCCAACGGCTATCGCGAGTACCGGCTGCGCGACGCGGTGGTGCTCGCCCGCGTGCGGCGCCTGGCCGAGCTGGGCCTGTCGCTCGACGAGGTCCGCGACGTCCTGGCCGACGACGAGGGCCAGGAGCTGCGAGAGATGCTGCTGGAGCTGGACGCCGACCTGGCCAGGGAGCAGGCGGCGATCGCCGCCAGAAGGGCCCGGCTGGCGGGGCTGCTGGCGGAGGCGGACCTGCATCCCGACTCGACGGTCTCGCCCGACATGGCGGAGGTGCTGCGCGGCCTGCCCACGGGTACCTCGGCGTTCGCCGAGTTCGACCGCGAACTGCTGACCCTGGCCGCCAGCGGGCGCGACCCGGAGGGCCGGGCCGAGTTCGCCGAGCTGCTGCGGCCGCTCACCGAGCCGGAGGCGTACGCGCGCGGGCAGGTCCTCATCGCCCGGCTGGACGAGCTCGCCGACGCCGATCCCGATGATCCGCGCGTGGCCGTGGTCGCCGGTGACCTCGCGGCCCACCTGCCCGGCGAGATGGTCTCGGCGATGCTGGGGAGCCTCGACGACACGAGTATCGGCCACTGGCTGGAGGAGATGCTGCGCGAGCTGCCCGCCGCCCAGGCCCAGGTCTTCCAGCTGCTCGTGAAGCGGCTGCAGCGAGGGTGAAGGTGTTCAGAGCCGGGCGGTGACAGCAGCTCGTGGAGCGGGGGCGGCGGAGACGGTGTCAGAGCCGGGCGGCGACGCCGACCAGCCGGGCGAGGGGGAGTGAGCGGCTGTGCGCGGGCCAGGCGAGGGTGGTGGTGACGGCGGGCGCGTCGCTCACGGGAACGGCGGCGTGCTCGGCCCACAACCAGGCGTAGGCGGAGGCGGGAATGACGATCAGGGCGAGCCCGAGCGCGACCAGCTGCGCCATCTGGGCCTGGTCCTTGACCTCGGGGCCGGGGCCGGGCGGATAGCTGCCGTCCAGCCGGGGCCAGCGCGCGATCGGCAGATCGGGTACGCCGGCCGCCTCTGCCATGGACAGCGAGTCGCGCATGGCCAGCGGATGCCCGGCCGGCATGACGGCGACCTGCCCCTCGGTCAGCAGGTCCTGGGTGTCGAACCCGGACAGATCATCGAAGGGCCGGTGCACGAGCGCCACGTCGGCCCGGCCCTCGCGCAGGAGCCTGGCCTGCTCACCGATCCCGCACATCAGCACCTCGACCTCGGCCGCCTCCGGTTCCGCGGCGTACGCGTCGAGAAGCTTGCGCAGCAGCTCGTGGGAGGCCCCGGCCTTCGTCGCCAGCACCAGGCGGTCGCCGTGCTGGGCGGCGCGGCGGGTACGGCGGGCGGCGGCGGTCGCGGCGTCGAGGGCCGCGCGAGCCTCGTGCAGCAACACCTCCCCGGCGGCCGTGAGCGCGACGCCGCGCCGGTCGCGCTCCAGCAGGGTGACACCCAGGCGCCGCTCCAACTGCTGGATCGCCCGCGACAGCGGCGGCTGCGCCATCCCGAGGCGCTCGGCGGCCCGGCCGAAGTGCAGCTCCTCGGCGACGGCCACGAAGTACCTCAGCTCACGGGTCTCCAGGGTGTCCACCGCACCAGCATAATCCGGTGATACCTGCCGGGTATGACAGCGCACCCGATCGGTGTTGGAGCTCCCCGGTGGCCCAGGGGCAGGATCGACACCGTGAGCGAGAAGAAGATCGCGCTGGTGACCGGCGCGAACAAGGGGATCGGATACGAGATCGCGGCCGGGCTCGGCGCTCTCGGCTACGGCGTCGCAGTGGGCGCCCGCGACGACGCCCGGCGGGAGACCGCCGTCGAGAAGCTGCGCGCCGCCGGGGTGGACGCCTTCGGGGTGCCGCTCGACGTGACCAGCGACCAGAGCGTCACCGCGGCGGCCGAGCTCGTCGAACGCCGGACCGAGCGGCTGGACGCCCTGGTCAACAACGCGGGCGTCTCGGGAGCGATGTCGGCGGAATGGATCCAGGATCCGACCACGACCGACCTGGACGAGGTCCGCAGGGTTCTGGAGACCAACGTCATCGGCGTCATCCGGGTGACGAACGCGATGCTGCCACTGCTGCGGCAGGCGCCGTCGCCGCGCATCGTCAATGTGTCCAGCAGCGTCGCCTCCCTGACCTGGCAGGCGGACCCGGACGTCAACGTCGGCCCCCTCATGAGCATCTACGCGCCGACGAAGACGTACCTGAACGCCGTCACGCTGCAGTACGCCCGGCAGTTCGCCGGCACGGACATCCTGATCAACGCGGTCTGCCCCGGCCTGGTCGCGACCGACTTCACCGGCTTCCAAGGGCCCCGCACACCCGAGCAGGGCGCGGCCGTGGCGATCCGCTTCGCCACGCTGCCCGACGGCGGTCCCACCGGGTCCTTCTTCCAGGACGACGGCGTCATTCCCTGGTGACTCGAACGCCTGGCTCGTGCGGAAGTTGACGAAGGTGCCGCCACTGTGACAAGCTGAAGGCGGCACCGAGGTTGACGCTCATAGTAGGTGTAGACATTCGTTTGCATTTTGCGTTATGCTGCTCCCTCGCGCTGCCTTACGCCGCCCCGGGTCACTCCGGGGCGTTTGGCATGCGCGCAGTCCGATTCCATCCGTGCCCCGGAAGGACATCTGTTGGCAGCTTCGCGCACCGCCTCCGCCATACCCGCCGGTCCCCGCCGTGTCTCCTTCGCCCGCATCGAAGAGCCTCTGGAAGTTCCTGATCTTCTGGCCCTGCAGACCGAGTCTTTCGACTGGTTGCTCGGCAACGAGAAGTGGAAGGCCCGGGTGGAGGCGGCTCGCCTGGCCGGGCGCAAGGACGTCCCGGTCCAGTCGGGCCTGGAAGAGATCTTCGAGGAGATCAGTCCCATCGAGGACTTCTCGGGGACCATGTCCTTGTCGTTCCGCGACCACCGGTTCGAGCCGCCCAAGTACTCCGTAGACGAGTGCAAAGACAAGGACATGACCTTCTCCGCCCCGATGTTCGTGACGGCGGAGTTCATCAATAACACCACCGGTGAGATCAAGAGCCAGACGGTGTTCATGGGCGACTTCCCGCTCATGACCCCGAAGGGCACGTTCATCGTGAACGGCACCGAGCGGGTCGTCGTCACCCAGCTGGTCCGTTCGCCGGGCGTCTACTTCGAGCGCAGCGTCGACAAGACCTCGGACAAGGATCTCTACGGCTGCAAGGTGATCCCGTCGCGGGGCGCCTGGCTGGAGTTCGAGATCGACAAGCGCGACAGCGTCGCCGTCCGCGTCGACCGTAAGCGCAAGCAGGCCGTCACCGTGCTGCTCAAGGCACTGGGCTGGACCAACGAGAAGATTCTCGAGCGGTTCGGCCAGTTCGAGTCGATGCGGGCCACCCTGGAGAAGGACCACACGGCCGGTCAGGACGACGCCCTGCTCGACATCTACCGCAAGCTGCGGCCCGGTGAGCCGCCGACCAGGGAGTCGGCGCAGACTCTGCTGGAGAACCTCTACTTCAACCCCAAGCGGTACGACCTGGCCAAGGTGGGCCGCTACAAGATCAACAAGAAGCTCGGGGTGGACGCCGAGATCACGCACGGCACCCTGACCGAGGACGACATCGTCTCGATGATCGAATACCTGGTGCGGCTGCATGCCGGCGAGACGTCGATGGGCTCGACGGGTGAGGTCGTCGTGGACGTCGACGACATCGACCACTTCGGCAACCGCCGCCTGCGCAGCGTCGGCGAGCTCATCCAGAACCAGGTCCGGCTGGGCCTGGCCAGGATGGAGCGCGTCGTGCGCGAGCGGATGACGACGCAGGACGTCGAGGCGATCACGCCGCAGACCCTGATCAACATCCGGCCGGTCGTGGCGTCGATCAAGGAGTTCTTCGGCACCTCGCAGCTGTCGCAGTTCATGGACCAGACCAACCCGCTGGCCGGCCTGACGCACAAGCGGCGGCTGAACGCGCTCGGCCCCGGCGGCCTGTCGCGTGAACGGGCGGGCATGGAGGTGCGCGACGTGCATCCGTCCCACTACGGCCGGATGTGCCCGATCGAGACCCCTGAAGGCCCGAACATCGGCCTGATCGGCTATCTCGCGTGCTTCGCCCGCCTCAACGCCTTCGGCTTCGTCGAGACGCCTTACCGCAAGGTCGTCGACGGCAAGGTGACCGAGCGGATCGACTACCTGACCGCCGACGAGGAGGACCGGTTCATCATCGCGCAGGCGAACTCCGCGCTGACGGCGGACGGCGGCTTCGCGGAGAACCGGGTGCTCGTACGGCGCAAGGGCGGCGAGTTCGAGCACGTACGGGCCGAGGAGGTCGACTACATCGACGTGTCGCCGCGCCAGATGGTGTCGGTGGCCACCGCGATGATCCCCTTCCTGGAGCACGACGACGCCAACCGCGCGCTGATGGGTGCGAACATGCAGCGCCAGTCGGTGCCGCTGCTCAAGAGCGAGGCGCCGCTGGTCGGCACCGGCATGGAATACCGTGCAGCGACCGACACGGGCGACGTGCTCAGCGCGGAGAAGGCCGGTGTGGTGGAGGAGGTCTCCGCCGACTACATCACCGTGATGAACGACGACGGCACGCGGACGACGTACCGGGTGGCGAAGTTCAAGCGCTCCAACCAGGGCACGAGCTTCAACCAGAAGCCCATCGTGGCCGAGGGCGACCGGGTCGAGGTCAACCAGGT
>NZ_JBEZGB010000025.1:0-122728 GCF_040649755.1 Nonomuraea sp. NPDC048882 | reverse complement strand
CATCCAGACCAGCCGATTCACCACACCCGCATGCGGCACCACCACCCCCTTCGGCCGCCCCGTCGAACCCGACGTGAACATCACATAAGCCGCATCCAACCCCGAAACAGCCACCCCCAGCCGCTCACCCGACAGACCCACCGCGTCATCGAGATGCACCACCTCCACACCACCGAAGTCAGCCCCGGCCCCAGCCACCACCCAGCACGCCCCGGCGTCCGCCACCATCACCGCCGCCCGATCCGCCGGCAGCTCCGGATCCACCGGCAGATAGGCCGCCCCCGCCTTCAACACCCCCAGCAACGCGACGACCAGATCAACCCCACGCTCCAAACACACCCCCACCACCGACCCCACCCCGACACCCCGACGAGCCAGCAGTCGAGCCAGCCGATTCGCCCGCGCGTCCAGCTCGGCGAACGACACCTCCACCCCGTCGCCCACCACCGCCACAGCTCCAGGCGACCGCGCGACCCGCGCCTCGAACAACCCTGCCAACGACTCCGCAGGCACCTCCGCAGCCGTGTCGTTCCACTCCTCGACCACCAGCCGCCGTTCCTCGGCGTCGAGGATCTCCAGCCCCCCGACGCGGTCCTCGCCGGTGGCCGTCGCCAGCCACCGCAGCACGCTCAGGTATCGGCGCGACACGTCACCGGCCGCGTTCAGGTCGTGCAGATCCGGGTTCACGTCCACGTTGACCTGCAGCCCCGACCGCTCGTAGAGGTCGATCCGCACCCCGTTGACGCTGCCGGTGGACAGGTTGTGCGCGGTGACGGCGCAGTCGCCGAAGCGCAGGTCGTAGTCGAACGCCATGACGTTCACCAGCAGCCCGCACAGCTCGCCCTCGGCGATCCGCAGGTCGGTGTGCAGGTCCTCGTAGCGGTAGCGCTGGTGCCGCAGGCCCTCCCTGATCGCCTGGGAGGTCTGGCGGAGCAGGCCGGCGATCGTGGTGGTGCCGGGGTCGACGGTGAGGCGCAGCGGCAGGATGTTGGAGGTCATGCCGGGGACCGTCATCTCGCGCTTGCCGGTACGGGCGCGTACGGGGATGCCGACGACGACGTCGCGTTCCCCGGTCATCCGGTGCTGGTAGAGGGCGGCGGCGGCGATGGCCAGGCCGGCCAGGCTGGTACGCAGGCGGCGCGCGGCGGCCTTGAGATCGGCGGCCTCCTCCTGGCCGACGGCGTCGGTGTGCCGGAGCGGGGCGTGCTGGGCGCGGCGGAGCCGGTTCGAGCCGCCGGCCGTCACGATCGGGAGGTCGGCGAGCCGGTCGAGCCAGTACCGGCGGTCCTGCTCCAGGTCGGCGGACTCGCGGTAGGCGCGGTCGGCGTCGAACAGCACCGACACGGGTGCGATGGCCCCGTCCTCGACGGAGCGTCCTTCGAGGAGCGCGGTGTAGAGCTCGGCGGCGCGGGTGGCGATGAGCATGCCGCCCTGGCCGTCCATGGCGCAGTGGTGCACCCACGTGTACCAGTAGGTCAGGTCGTCGGCGAGCTTGATGAGCGCGCTGCCGTACAGCGCGCCGCCGTCGAGGTCGACGGCCTGGCGCAGGTCGGCGCGCATCCAGGCGTCGGCGGCGGCACGCGGGTCGGGTTCGGCGCTGACGTCCACGACGGGCACCGGGTAGTCGGCCGCGTCGTGCACGTACTGCAGGGGGACGCCGTCGACGACGCGGAAGCGCAGGCGGAACGTCTCGACCTCGTCGGCCCGGCGGCGGGCGGCGCGTTCCAGCAGCTCCAGGTCCACCTCGCCGTGGATCTCCATGTACTCGGCGACGCGGAAACTCCAGTTGCCGGGCGCGAAGCGCTGGGCGTACCACATGGCGAGCTGGCCGGACATCAGTTCGTGGAGTTCGCCGTGAGCTGCAGCCATTCCCGAGCACCCCAATTCGTTCGACACGCCTGCTGGACGGGCGGCGCCGAGTCCAAACCTTCTCCGGCCGGAAATCCGGTCACGGGCGCGAGCGCAAAACCAGCCTTCAATGCGATTGATGCGGGATTTACGCGCCGACCACTATGTCCCAGGGCCGAGTTCGGGATCAATGGTGGCGTTCAACTGCTCCGCCGCCGCAGTTGCACGCCCGCGAGCAGGGATAAAGGCGCGCTTGACGGGCCGAGAAAGGCCCTGACACGGTAAGGCGTCCCGCGTTCCGCCGGGCGCGGGAAAGGATGAAGAATGTGAGGCACCGGCATGCCGGAAATGTCAGCGCCGCCGCATATCGATTTGGTGGATCCCGCACTCTACTCACACGGTGACCCGTTCGCGCAATGGCGTTGGCTGCGTGCGAACGCGCCGGTGCACTGGCAGCCGCCGGCCGAGTTGCCCGGATTCTGGTCGCTGACGCGTTATGACGACGTGCGCACGGCGTACCGGGACGCGGAGACGTTCAGCTCCGCGCAGGGCATCCTGCTGCGTCCGAAGGAGCACGGCGCCGACCCGGGAGGCGGGCGGACGCTGGCGCTGACCGATCCGCCGCGGCACCGCCGGCTGCGGGCGCTGGTGGACGAGTGGTTCGCGGTCCGCTCGATCCGGGCGCTTGAGCCGGAGCTGCGCGAGATCACCCGCGGCGTGGTGGACCGGGCGCTCGACCGCGGGAACGTCGACTTCGTGGCCGACGTCGCGGCCCGGGTCCCGCTGTACGTGATCTGCCAGATGATGGGCGTCCCCGAGACGGACTGGGAGCGCCTGTACGAGCTGACCAGCCAGGCGTTCGGCGGCGGCGACCCGCTCACCCGCAGGTTCGCCCACCTGGAGATCCTCGGCTACTTCGAGACCTTGCACGCGGCGAAGGCCGCGAACCCCGGCGACGACCTGGTGAGCGTGCTGGCCACGGCGGAGGTGGACGGCGAGCGGCTCAGCCCGGACGACGTCATCCTCAACTGCGACAACCTGCTGGTGGGCGGCACCGAGAACACGCGCATCGCGGCGGCGGGCGGCATGCTCGCCTTCCTTGAGCGCCCCGGCCAGTGGCAGGCGCTCGCGACGGACCGGGACCTGCTGCCGTCCGCGGTGGAGGAGGTGCTGCGGTGGACGTCCACCGCGACGCACATCATGCGCACCGCGGTCCGGCCGGTCGAGATCCACGGCCGGACCATCGAGGCCGGCGACAAGGTGGTGTTCTGGCTGCCGTCGGCCAACAGGGACGAACGCGTCTTCGACGACCCGGACGTGTTCGACGTGCGGCGGCAGCCGAACCGGCACCTGGCGCTGGGCTTCGGCGAGCACTTCTGCCTCGGCAGCGTGCTGGCCAGGGCCGAGCTGCGGCTGCTGTACGGCGAGCTGCTCGGCCGGGAGGTGCGCGTCGAGGCGGACGGCGAGCCCGAGCTGCTGGACTCGATCGTGGTCAACGGGCCCGGGCGGCTGCCCGTGGTGCTGAAGCGGGCCGGCTGAAGCAGGCGCCGGCAACTCTTAGGGGACGGCTCAGTCCGACATGGCGACCAGGACGCGGCGGTCACCGGTATAGGGGCGGCGGCCGTGCCCGACGGCGACGTTGTCGATGACCATGAGGTCGCCCTGCTTCCAGTCGACGTCCACGGCCAGCTCCAGCCCCCGATCGTGCACGTGCAGGACGTACTCGTCAGGGATGGGGCTGCCGTCGGCGAGCGTCACCGACTGCGGCAGCTCCTCGGGCGGCAGGATCTGGGCCAGCTCGCGGGCGATGTCGTCGCCGAGCGCGGCCGGGTGGAAGTGGTCGGCCTGGTTGAACCAGACCTCCTCGCCGGTGACCGGGTGCCTGATCCAGGCGGGCCGGACGGGGCTCACCATGCGCAGGCCACCGTCGGACGTCCAGTTCCAGGTGAATTGTCCCTCGTCGAGGAACGCCTCGACCTGCTTCCTGTCGTCGGTCTCGAACGTCTGCTTCCAGCTGCGGCCCAGGCCGAACCCGTCGTGCAGATTCTGCGCGTAGCGGATGCCGCCGGCGAAGGCGTCCCGTACCTTCTCGTCGAGCGACGCGAGCCAGAGCGTGCCGTCCACGACGGGCGTGGCGCCGCCGGAGCCCGGGGTCGTGGCGCAGTAGAACAGCAGCCGGCTGGGCCACTTGTGGCTGTAGGACAGCTCGTTGTGCATCGCGATGGTCTGCTCGCTCGGGTACTCGGTGGAGGTGTAGACGTTCCCCGCGGCCACCTTGGTCCGCGGCGACGTGCCGTGCGTGTACGCCAGCCGGTTCGGCAGCAGCAGGCCCATGACCTCGTCCAGCTCCTGCTCGCCCACCTCGAAGTCGCGGAAGACCACGACCTTGGCCCTGGTGAGCAGGTCACCGAAGTCCCCCGCCGCCGCCAGCGCGCGGCGCAGCCCCTCCGCGCCCCGCTCGGGGCCGTCGGGCCGGACCTCGGCCGGCTTCCAGTCGTTGTGCGCACTCATGAAGAAGACCTCATCTCCGCGGCTCATGGTCGGCCACATCCCGGGCGAGTATGCGGGTCGTGTCCCCGCCCGGGCGAGGTCGTTCAAGTGCGGCGGCGCGCCAGTTGGACGGGTGTTCGACGGGCCCGAGCGGCGCGTGCCATGGTGGGCGACATGCCGTTCGTGAGCACCAACGGGATCCAGCTCAGCTACCAGCGTTCGGGCAGCGGTGACCCGGTCCTGCTCATCATGGGCTCGAACGCCGCGGGCCACGTGTGGACCATGCACCAGACGCCGGCGCTGAACGCCGCCGGATACGAGACGATCGTGTTCGACAACCGGGGCATCGCGCCGTCGAGCGCGCCTCCCGGTGACTACACGCTGGCGGACCTGGTGGCCGACACCAAGGGGCTGATCCAGGCCCTGGACATCGGGCCGTGCCGCGTGGTCGGTACCTCGATGGGCGCCATGATCGCGCAGGAGCTGGCCCTGGAGTGCCCCGAGCTGGTGCGCTCGGCGGTGCTGATCGCGACGCGGTCGCGCTCCGATGTGACCAGGCGGGCGCTGACACGGGCCGACCGGGCGCTGCGGGAGAGCGGCGTCGAGCTTCCTCCCAGGTACGAGGCCATGCGCACGGTCCTGGAGATGTTGTCCCCCGCGACGCTGAACGACGACGCGGCCGCCTCCGGCTGGCTGGAGATCTTCGAGCTGACCACGGGCGCGGGGCGCGAGTCGGCGGGCCAGCTCGGCGTGGACACGGTCGGCGACCGGCGGGCCGCCCTGCGCGGCGTCACTGTGCCGTGCCGGGCCATCGCCTTCGCCGACGACCTGATCTGCCCGCCGCACCTGGTGGCCGAGGTGGCCGACGCCATCCCCGACTGCGACCTGGTGGAGCTGCCCGGCTGCGGCCACCTGGGCAATCTGGAACGCCCCGACGCGGTGAACGCCGCGATCATCGAGTTCCTGGACAAGAACTGATCATCCGGCCTGGGCCCGGACGAAGCGGCTCAGGCGGGCGCAGCCCTCAGGGATGAGGGAGGCGGGCAGGTAGCTGACGGACAGCCGGATGGCGTGGTCACCACCGCCCTGCGGATAGAAGTACGACATCGGCGTCCAGATGACCCCGAACTCCTCCGCCGACCGGACCAGGGCCTCGTTGCCGGCCGCGAACGGGACCCGCAGGGTCAGAAAGAAACCTCCTGTGGGCTCGTTCCAGCTCACGCTGAGCTGCTCCGCGTCGGGGAAGCAGGCGGCGAGCTCGCGCAGCGTGACCCGCATCGCCTCGCCGTAGTGGGCGGCCGGGCCGGTGTTGAGCTCCGACGTACGTCCCCGAGCGGCGAGCAGCATCCCGGCCACGACCGCCTGGCTCACGGCGGAGGTGTTCACCGTCACCATGCTCTTGATCTTGGACAGCTCGTCGGCCAGCAGCCCGCCGCCCTCGACCGGCTGGTCGGCCACGGCGTAGCCGACGCGCGCGCCGGGGAAGAGCGTCTTGGAGAACGAGCCGAGCTGTACCACGCGGCGCTCACGGTCGAGCGCCTTGAGCGTGGGCAACTGAGGGCCGGGGCTGACCATTCGGTACGGGCTGTCCTCCAGCAGCAGCACGTCGTGCCGGGCGCACACGCGCAGCAGCTCCTCGCGGGTGCCGAGTGGCATGGTGGCGCCGGACGGGTTGGAGTGGTCGGGCACCACGTAGAAGGCGCGAGGACGGCGGCCGCGGGCCCGTTCGGCCAGGATGACCGCCTCCACGTCGGCGCAGCGCAGCCCCTCCGCCCCCTCCTCGACCACGGCCGTGGCGACGTCGAGCAGCCGGGCCGCGCCGGTGATGCCGACGTAGCAGGGGCTGGAGACCAGCAGCACGTCCTCGGGGCCCCTGATGAGGGCGCGGAGCGCGAGCAGCATCGCCTCCTGCGCGCCGACGGTCACGACGATGGACGCGGGCGGCACGTCGATGCCCTCGTCCGCGCGCAGCGAGGCGGCGACCAGCTCGCGGATCTGGCCGTTGGTGGGGCCGTACTGGTAGAGGGCGGAGCGGACCTCGGCGGGCGTGGCGCCGCCCCGCTCCAGGTGCTCGACGTAGCGGCGCAGGTGGGTGAAGACGTCCTCGGTGTCGAAGAAGCCGTCGTGGGGGCGACCGGGGGCGAACGAGAGCGCGTCCGGGTAGCGGTGCGTGATCTCGTTGAGGAAGTTCATGGTGTCGAGCAGCGGATCGTTCAGGCTGCCGTGCAGGTCGTGCCTGCGCAGCGTGACACCACCCGCCACAGGCTCGGAAGGCGCCGGCGCGGTCGTCGTCACAGCGGCCGGGAGCTCGGACGCCGCCGCGGCCGGGGACGCGGCGGTGAGCAGGGCCGGGCCTGCGTCGCGAGGGGCCGGGACGCCGGTGAGGAGCATGGCCTCCGCCAGCTCGTCGATGACGATGCCGAGCACTCCGGCCACGCCGTCGCTCCCGCCCGCGGCCAGCCCGTGCAGCACGGGCCGCCCGAGCAGGACGGCGTCCGCGCCCAGGGCCAGGCAGGCCAGGACGTCGGCGCCACGGCGCACCCCGCCGTCGACAAGCACGGTGCAGCTCCCGCGCAGCGCCGCCGCGATCTCCGGCAGCACGTCGAACGTGGCCGGCGCGCCGTCGAGCTGCCGCCCGCCGTGGTTGGACACCACGACGCCGCCGGCCCCCGCCTCCCTCGCCAGGACCGCGTCCGAGGCGGTCAGCACCCCCTTGACCAGCACGGGCAGCGAGCTGATCGAGCGCAGCCAGGCGACGACCGACCAGTCCAGCGCGGCGTCGAACTCGGCCGCCGCGTGCCCGCCGGGCGAGGAGAAACCGGTGCCGGTCAGGTTGGCCGGTGCCACACCGGACGGCAGCAGGAAGCCGTTGCGCAGGTCGCGCACCCGGCGCCCCAGCCGGGGCGCGTCGGCGGTCAGCACCAGCGCCTCGAAGCCGGCCGCCTCCGCCCGTTCGACCAGCCGCCGCGTCGTCGTACGGTCGCGGAAGCAGTACACCTGCAGCCACAGTGGCGCTGAGGCGGCCGCGGCGATGTCCTCGAACGTGCGCCCGGCGAAGGTGCTCACCACGAGCGGCGCCCCGGCGCGGGCCGTGGCGACCTCCCCCTCGGGGTCGGCGAGCGTGTGGTAGGCCATGGGCGCGACGCCGATCGGCGCGTCCCACACCCGGCCGAGGACCTCGGTCTTGGTGTGGGGCAGGCCGAGGCCGGTCAGGACACGGGGGCGCAGCCGTACGTGCTCGAAGGCCGCGAGGTTGGCGGCGAGGGTGCGCTCGGCGCCGGCGCCGCCCTCCACGAAGTCCCAGACGGCCGGGCCGAGCCGCGCCCGCGCCAGTTCCGCGTAGTCGGCGAGGGTGACCGGCCCGGCCCGGCCGTGGCCGGTCATCCCGCGCTCAGCCGGTCACGCTGGACGGCCTCGTACAGCGCGCGGATGTTGGAGCTGCCGAACCCGCGCGAGCCCAGACGCTGGATGAGCTCGTAGAACAGCGTGTTGCGCTCGTAGGGCGAGCGGCTGAAGAGCTGCAGGAGCTGCCCCCACTCGTCGTGGTCGGCCAGCACATGCGCCTGCCTGAGGTCGGCGAGCGTGAACGGGCCCTCCTGGAGGCGGTCGGCGAGCGCGTCGTAGTAGGAGGCGGGCGTGGTCAGGAACTCCACGCCGCGCTCGCGGCAGTCGCGCACGGCCGTGATGATGTCCCGGACGAGGAAGGCCAGGTGCTGCACGCCGGGGCCGCCGTTGCGTTCGAGGAACGCGTCGAGCTGCCCGCCGTCCTTGCCCGGGTCCGGCGCGACCAGCGTGAACGTGACCCGCTCCGACGCGCTGCGCACGACGATCGAGTCCATCGCCTGGCCGCCCGTGTCGACGTACTCGGAGGAGTAGCGGGAGAAGCCGAAGGCGTCGCGGTAGTAGTCGGCGTACTCGCCGAGCCTGCCCCCCTCGACGCAGACGGCCACGTGGTCGAGCAGTTCGATGTGGCCTTCCGCGCCCGCGGGGCCGTCCGGGGTGGGGACCCAATTGCGGCCGGCGGGCGGCACGGCCGAGGGCTCGTCCGCCTGCGGGTGCAGGGTGTGGGTGACGCCGCCGAAGCCGGGGACGACCGTGTTGCCGCGTACGGTCATGACGGGCCCGGCGCCGGCCGCGACCGCGGCGGCTTCGGTGGCGGTGACGTCGTCACAGGTCATGCCGATGTCGGCGATGCCGTCACCATAGGTGTCGAGGAACCTCCAGATCCCGCGGCCGGAGGTGACGACCAGTTGCACGCCGCCCTGCCGCAGCAGCACGGAGCTCCGATCGACCTCCACGGAATCGGCGACCCGGGTGAAGCCCATGGCTGTGACGAAATAGTCGACGGCTGAGATCTTGTCCTGCGTGAACAGCTCGACGTACGAGATGTCTTGCACAGCCATGGCATACCTCCTGGAGAACCGATGGCCACGTCGTCAATGGGGGGTGGGCCGGCAGCCTGCTGGCTACCAGCGCCATTCCTGCTGCTTGAACAGGTGGCCGGCCTTGATGCCACGGTCGGAGCACCATGCGAGGAACTCGTTGATCTGCTTGATCTGGTAGGTGTCCTCGTTGTACGTGGTGGCCATGACGTGGCCGAGCCAGGCCTCCTCGCCCATGGCGTAGATGTAGCCCTCCTTGGCCCCCAGCTCGGTCATGATCGCCCCGGCCTGCTCGGCGTTCGAGCCCGACAGCTTGCGCGAGTCGCTCATCTTCTTGGGGATCGGGATGGTCAGCAGCGCCTGGTAGAGCCAGGTCAGCGGGGCGCCGTCGCACTCCATGCCGAGGAAGGCGTAGTCGGCCGTGCCCAGGTGGCCCTTGATGTAGCGGTACAGGGCGGGGTCGATGCCGGAGGAGTCGGCGCCGATGAAGACGTTCTTGCCCGCCAGTTCGGCCCAGTAGGTCGACTTGGCGCGAATGTCCAGGTCGCAGTGCTCGCCGAGGAACGGCGTGGCCGTCACCTTGCCGCCGGGGAAGGGGATCTCGTCGAAGTCGTCCACCTCAAGCACGGGGAAACCCTGGTGGCTGAGCATCAGCGCCATCGACGGGTCGCACAGGTTGCCGCGCGAGGAGCGCGGGACGACGACGGCGCCGACCCGGCCGCGGAGCTGCAGCAGCGTCTCCAGGACGATGTGGTCCTGGTGGCCGTGCGTGATGAGCACGAGGTCGATGTAGTCGGGCAGGTCGTCCAGGGTGTAGCGGTCGTCGGCGGTGCTGTCCGCGCTGATGAACGGGTCCGTCACGATGGCGGCCTCGGGCGTCTGGAGCACCAGGCAGGCGTGGCCGAAGTAGCGGATCCGGCCGCCGGACTCGATGTGCCGGTCGGGCGACAGGCTGGGCCGGTCGCTGAGCATGCCGGACAGCCGGGCCGCCTGGGCGTCGTCCAGCTCCAGCGCCTCGCGCAGGTGACTCAGGGTCGTCGGCCGCACCCGGGCCTTGAACAGCTCCTCCAGGCCGGGGTGGCGGAAGGGGATGGCCAGTTCGAGGACGTCCGGGGACGGCAGCCGCGGGGTGCTGAGGATGAAGGGACGCTCGATGCCGGTCTCGAACGACAATTGCACCGACTGGCGGGCCTCGGTGTAGGCGTCGCTCTTGTAGACGAGCGGCTCCATGAAGCGCAGTTGCGCCTGGTTGTCGGTGTCGTAGGCCAGCTCGACCAGGCCGGCGAGCTCGGCGGGCAGCTTCGGGTAGAGCGGGGTCAGGTCGAACCCGGTGGCGCTCGCGCGCAGGATCTCCTGCCCGGCCATGACGGCGTCGGCGAAGCGCAGCATGCCGGCGCGGTCGCGCTTGATGGTGTCGAGCAGGTCGCGTACCTCGTCGACGCGGCTCTCCGGGATGTTGATGAAGTAGCCGCCGCGCAGCTCGGGGTTGTTGCTGGCCGCCACGTGCACCTGCGGCGACTGCAGGTACGACTCCAGCAACGGCACCTGGAGCCGGGCCAGGTTCAGCGCCGCCTGCACCGGCGCGATCGTGTGCGGCCAGGCGAAGAACCTGTCCACCAGCGGTTCGACAATGACCTTGGACTTCAGGAACAGCTGCTCTTCAGCCATCAACGCGCTCCCTCCGAGAGAACCGACATCGTGAACCGGCCCGGGGCGCACGGGTGTGCTGCGCAGGTCTCGCGCATGGCACAGCGGCGGACCGTGAGAATCGGACGAGTTACCGGGTGATCGGGGTCCCGCACTTCAGGCGCCGGCGATGAAAGAATGACGGGGCGGTGCTTTCCGCGGCAAGGTGCGGGCCTGTTGAACACCCACCCGCCGTTCAACTGAGGCGGCGCGGCAGTTGAACGCCGGAAAACGCCGCGGTAATGCGGCGGTTGGACACGCGAAAACGCGGCCGCAATGCGACGGCCGGAGTCACGGGCGTAATGCGGCGGCCGGACGCTCGAAAGCGCGGGCGTATTGACGGAAACGTCATTACGTCCGGGGCGGTGTTTTGCGCAAGGGCGTGCTCGCGCGGTGGCTCATGGCGGCGCCGAACGTCTATGGTCCGGGATCGACCGGGCGCTCCCGAAGCCCGCCGCGTCGTAGTCGTAGAGGAGCGCGCGTGCGTGGTCCTTCCCGGCGGCTGCTGCTCGCACCCGTCACCATCACCGCCACCAAGCCCTTGCTGCCCACGCACGTCAAGGGCTTCCTCTGGGTGGACACGCTCTTCCGGAGCACCCGGCTGGTCCGCGACCTCGAGTACTACTGGAACCCGCGCGCCGCGAACCTGACCGGCCAGACGATCCAGTTCTGGGACCATCTCGACCGCCGGCATCCGGACCTCGACCACGACACGCTGTCCGTCGAGGACCTCGGTCACCTCTACGTACGCTTCCACGCCTCAGGCGACGCCCGCCCGATGGACCGCCTGCGCCACTACACCGAGCGCGTCGAGCGGGAGGGCTGGGTGCACCCGTCCACGCTCGCCGCCACCCGCGACTGGCAGCGGCAGCTCGGCCTGCTCGGCGTGCACGACCCCGGCCTGACCGCCGACCGGCCCGCCGCCGCCTCGATCGACGAGACCGTCGAGCTGCTGGTACGGCGGCACCTGTGCGTGGACCACCGCGGGCACGGCGGCCCCGCCTATCTGGACGGCACCCGCTGGGGCATGCCGCTGCGCCCGGTGATCGGCGCCGACGGGCACGCCAACTACCTCCTGGTCATCCTGCGGGACCTGCTCCCCCGCCTGGCCGAGGGCGGCCAGGCGCTGCTCGTCTATGACGACGACCTGGCCCACGACTACGCGCTGCTCGCGCGGGTACTGGGCGAGCTGGGGGCGCGGCCGTCGCGGCTGCCGCTGGGACGGGTGCCGATCGGGCGCGCCGCCCGCTCCAGCCGGTACGGCGGATGGGACGGGCACTCCCTCGGCCGGCTGGCGGAGCTGTGCCTGCGGGAGTTCGACCCGGCCGTGTACCGCCTGGGGATGCGCCTGTACTTCATCGCGATGCTCAAACGCACAGCCGCCGAACCGTTCCGCCCCGACCTGCTGCGCCGCGCCATGAGACGGGCCGCCCGAATGCTGGACGAGGCCGGCGGGGCCGGCGACGGGGACGATCTGCTGGCGTACCTGGGTGGATTCGCCGCTCCGGGGGGCTGGATCGACCCCTACCGCCTCACCGACGGCCTGTTCGCCCGGCGACCCTCATCGGACCTGCTCAAGCAGGTCTACCTGTGACGCGCATCGACCGACCACCGACCACCCACGAACGATCACCAGGAGGGCCATGACCACCGAACGTTCCTTCGCCTCCTCCGCCGGGAACGCCACGGGGGACGCCGGAGCCGCGGCCGTGCGCGCGGAAGCGTACCGGCGGCGGGTCCTGCTGGAGAGCGGCAAGGCCCTGGCCTCGCTGGACGACCCGCGCGCCGCCCAGTCCTCGGTGCTGGCCGAGCTGCTCGCCACGAACGGCGGCACCGCCTTCGGCCGCGAGCACGGCCTGCCCGCGGTGCGCGACGCGGCCGGTTACCGGCGGGCGACGCCGATCCGCGGGCACGAGGAGTTCCGGCCCTGGCTGGAGCGCGTGCACTCCGGCGAGCGGCAGGTGCTGACCAGCGAGGAGCCCACGGCCTTCTTCGCCAGCAGCGGCACGACCGGCGGGGAGAAGAGCATCCCGGTGACGGCCGGGTTCCTGCGCCGCTGCTTCCTGCCGTTCTACTTCGCGGGCTTCGCACAGCTCGTACGGCATCATCCGGATCTGCCCGCCCGCGATGACGCGGTGCTCAACCTGTGGCAGGACCCCCACTCGCCCACGGGCCGGACCAGCGACGGCCGGCCGCACCTCGGCCCGAGTCAGCTCGACTTCGCCAAGGCGGGCGAGGACCTCGCCGTCGGCCTCGGCAACCGCGCGCCCTGGAGCCGGCTCCCGGCCGAGCTGGGCGGCGCCGGCCCGTGGGAACGCGCCTACCTGCGGCTGCGGATGGCGGCCGAGCACGACGTACGGGGGATCATCGCCGTCAACCCGGCCATCGCGGCGGCACTCCCCCACCAGCTCCGCGAGTGGTGGCCCCGCATGGTCGAGGAGATCAGGAACGGAACGGTCGGCGGCATACCGCTGCGTCCGCCCGCCCCCGGCCGGGCGGCCGAGCTGGAACGCGTCGCCGCCCGCCGCGGCACACTGCGCCCCGCCGATCTCTGGCCCAGGCTGGAGCTCCTCCTGACCTGGAACACCTACGTGTCCCGGCTCTACCTGCCGGCGCTGCGCGAGGAGTACGGTGCGGGGCTGCGGATCCGTCCCGCGCCGATCGGCTCGTCGGAGGGGCCGCTGGCCGTCCCCCTGGCCGGGCGATCGTCGGGCGGGGCGCTGATGGTCTCCGGCTGCCTGTACGAGTTCATCCCGGCCGGCGACCGGATCGAGCCGTGGAGCGACACCCTGGAGCCGCACGAGCTCCAGGAGGGCGAGGAGTACCACGTCGTGGTCTCGCACGTCGGCGGCCTGTACCGGTGCGCGGTGCGCGACATCGTGCGGGTGGTGGGGTTCGCCGGGGCGACGCCGATCGTCGAGTACTCCTGCCGCGACGGCCGGGTCTCCGAGGCGGGCGAGCGCGTCCGCGAGTCACACGTGCTACGCGCGGTCGCGGCGGCCGGCGAGACGACCGGCCTGCCCGTCCAGCAGGTGATGTACCGAGCGCGCCCGAACGCCGGCCCGCCTGGACACCAGACGGCCGACACCTCCGCCGGCCCGCCCCAACCCGAAGCCGCCGCCTTCGCCGGCCTGCCCCGGCACGAGGCGGCCGTGGCCTTCGCCGCCCCGCCGGCGGACCTCACTCCGTTCCGCGACACCCTCGACCAGGCCCTGTGCCGCGAGGAGCCCGGCTACGCCGCCGCCCGCCGCTCGGGAGCCCTGGCCGCGCCGCTGGTACACGCGGTGCCGGTGGAGGCGTTCTGGCGGGAGTGGCGGCGCCGGGTCGAGGAGGGCGAACGGCCCACCAGAGTCAAGGACCGGGTGTTCAGGGACGATCCGGCCGCGTGGCAGCGCGTGCTCTCGTTCGCTGGAGGACGACGTTGACCGCCGAGCCCCAGGCCGGGCCGCTGCGCGAGACGCCGTACCCGACCCTGCCGGGGCGCGGCCAGTACACCGAACGCGCCCGCCGGGACTTGCTGGCCTGGTTACGAACCACCACGAAGGCCGCACTGCCCGCCCTGGAGCACTCGACCATCGACCCGCGCACACTCCCGGGCAACCTGGAGAACTACGTCGGCGTGGTCGAGGTCCCCGTCGGCCTGGCGGGGCCGCTGCTGTTCACCGGCCGCCACGCCCAGGGCATGGTGACGGCGCCGCTGGCCACCACCGAGGGCGCCCTGGTCGCCTCGGTCGCGCGCGGCGCGAAGGCGATCACGCTGGCGGGCGGGGTGACCAGCCAGGTCATCTCGCAGCGGATGACCAGGGCGCCGGTGTTCGAGTTCGCCGGGCTGGGCGCGGCGGCCGAGTTCGCCCGCTGGATCGTCACCCGCAAGGCCGACCTGGACCGGCGGGTGGCCGAGGTGTCGGCCCACTCGCGGCTGACGGCGGTCGATCCCGTGCAGCTCGGCCGGGCCGTACACGTGCGGTTCGTGTACGAGACCGCCGACGCTGGCGGCCAGAACATGACCACGGCGGCCACCTGGCGGGCCTGCCAATGGATCAACGACCGGCTGGCCGTCATGCCGGGGCTCGCGCCGACCTGGTTCGCGATCGAGGCGAACCTGAGCGGCGACAAGAAGTTCACCCACCTGAACATGATCTCAGGGCGCGGCACCCGGGTCGCCGCCGAGTGCGTCCTGGACCGCGAGACCCTGCGGCGCGTGCTGAAGAGCACGCCGGAGGCGGTGGACCGGCTCTACCGGCACAGCGTGCTGGCCGGCCAGCAGGCCGGCATGGCGGGTCACGACATCGACGCGGCGAACGTCATCGCGGCCATCTTCGTCGCCACCGGCCAGGACATCGCCAGCGTGTACGAGTCCGGCACCGGCCTGTTCTCCGTGGACGTGTCGGAAGGCGACCTGCGCGCCACGCTCGTCCTGCCGAGCCTGGTCACCGGCGTGGTCGGGGGTGGCACCAGGCTCGTGCGCCAGAGCGATTATCTGGACGTGCTCGGCTGCCGCGGTGAAGGCCACGCCGCCCGGTTCGCGGAGATCATCTGCGGGTTCGCGCTCGCGCTCAACCTGTCCACGATGGCGGCGGTGGCCGGCGGCCAGTTCGCCGACGCGCACGAGCGGCTCGGCCGGAGCCGGCGGGTGAACTGGCTCGGCCGCGACGACCTCGGTGCCCCCATGCTGAGCCCGATGCTGGCCCGCGCCCTGGAGGCGCCCGGCCTGGAGGTCACCGACGTCGTCTGGCTCGACCAGGACCCGGGATCGAGCCTCATCACGGAGCTCACCTCCCGATCGGAACGCCGCAAGGTCACGGGGATCCTCCCGGTTCGCGCGGCCTGGAAGTGGGACGGCGGCGACGGCGAGACGGACCTGGTGCTCAAGGTCAAGCCGCTCGACCAGGAGGTCGTCATCGAGGCCGCCAAGCTCGCCTCGCTGTGCGGGGGCCGGGTGGCCGACCTGTATCCGCGCTGGCGCGACTGGACCGGCTTCACGGGCCTGCACACGCGTGAGCTCGCCGTCTACCGTCATCCCGAGCCGGCGTTGCGGGCGGTGCTGCCGCGGGCGTACGGGGTGCACGAGGACGCCGGGCGCGAGGCGTACGTCATCGCCATGGAACGCCTCGGCCCTGACGTGCTGCACCTGGACAGCGCGGACCACCCCGAACGGTGGCGCCCCGCCGACCTCAAGGCGGCCGTACGCGGGATCGCCGCCGTGCACGCCGCCTTCCTCGGCCGCGACGACGAGCTGCGCACCTGGCTGGCGCCGGTGCAGAGCGCCGAGCGCATGACGTCCATGCGTGAGCTGTGGTCGGCGCTGCTGGAGCACGCCGCGTCCGAACATCCCGAACTCCTGCCCGCCGCCGGGGCGGACCGGCTCGGCCGGATCATCGAGGAGATCCCGCAGTGGTGGCGCCGGCTGGAGCAGTTGCCCCGCACCCTCGTCCACCACGACTTCAACCCCCGCAACCTGGCCCTGCGCCGCACGGGGTCGGCCCTCTCCCTGGTGGCCTATGACTGGGAGCTCGCCACGCTGCACGTGCCCCAGCGGGACCTGGCGGAGCTGCTGGCCTTCGTCCTTCCCCCCGACGCCGGCGAGTCGCAGGTCACCGCCCTCCTCGACCTGCACCGCAAGGCCGTGGGCCACGGGCAAGAGCGTCGGGTCTGGCGCGAGGGTCATCGGCTCGCGTTGTGGGACTTCGCCGTGACCCGGCTGCTGCTGTACGCGATGGTGCACACGCAGCGGGAGCTGCCGTTCCTGCCCCGCGTCGCGGCCACGACCCTACGCCTGATCGCCATCGAGGACGCCGCCGCGGAGCACCCATGACCCCTGACCATGCCCCAGCACGCACCGCCATCCCGACCCGGGGGAACCCTGCGCCGGCCCGGACCACACCGCCCACCCCGCCACCCGCCGCGAGCATGCCACCGGCCCCGGCCCCGGCGCCTGCCGCGGGTCCGGTCCGGGTCGCGCTGCTCGGTGTCGACGGCTCAGGCAAGAGCACCTGCGCCCGTCTACTCGCCCAGCGCTCCTCCGCCGACCGCCCCCACGTCGTCCTGTCCTGCCTGCGCCCGCACGAGAACCCCGGCGGCCCGCTGCACGAGCTGTCCCGGCACCTCGACACCCTGTCCTCGGCCGCCGACCACCTCGGCAGCCCCGATCTCAAGCTCGCCGTCCTCTACCTGCAGATGTGCACGTACGGCGTGGCCGAGCGCTTCTTCACTGCCCGCCCGGCAGCCGCGCTCATCACCGAACGCCACCCCCTCATCGACACGCTCGTCTACCTGCCGCTCTACCGAAACGCCATCACCACGACAATCACCCCGAACCCACAGACCCCCACCCCGAACGGCACGCCCGCCCAACACGACCGGTTCCCCATCCCGGACCGCGCCGACACCCTGCGCGAGCAACTCACCCGGCTGCCCACCCCAGCCGTCCAGGCCACCCTGGGCTGGTGCCGCACCCTCGCCCCGCGCCACCGCGGCCGCGTCCCCCGCCTCGACACCCTGGCCACCGAACTGATCGCCCTCCTGGACCTGCCCTCAGCAGCCCTGATGACCGAACTCACCACCCGATACGCCGTGTCACCCCCCGACGTGGCGATCCTGCTCGACCTCGACCCCGCCGAGGCCGCCCGCCGCGTCCAGGCCCGCGACCGCCGCCCGGAACCCCACGAACGCGCCGACCTGCTCCCCCTCATCCGCGACGGCTACGACGAGGCTCTAAAGGCGTTCACCTCGACCAGGGTCCACCGCATCGTCGTCGGCCACCGCCCCGCCCACGAGGTGGCCGCCGAGATCGCCAGGACAGCCGGCCTATGACCACACCCGCCCCCGAACAGCACCTGCTGCGCACCCACCTCGACGCGAGACTCGCCCGCGTCCGCCACGCCAGATCCCTCCGCACAACACTCGACGACCCCCCGGCCCCGGCCCAGGACACCGGCGTGATCGCGGTCCTGCGCACCTTCGACCCCGCCACTTTCATCACGTCCGCGCACGCCTTCGCCTCCGCCCTCCCCCAGTCGCGAAGCGCCCCTTGGTACGCCGCCTTCACCAGAACGATCTTCCTGGCCGGCGACCCCGCCAACCTGGCCACCCGCCACCCCTTCGACCACCTCTCCCCCGACGGCTCCATCGCCTGGTACGCCCCCGCTCCGCTGTCGTCCCGCGAAGGACTCCGCCGCCTGCTGCGCCCGTTCCGCGGCCCGCACGCCCTCCCCGCCCCGCGAACCCAGCAGATCCGCTTACCGAACCAACCCGCCACACCCACGACGGCCCACCTGGACATCCCCGTGACGGCGCTCCCGATCGAGGCGTACCTGATCCACGTCAACCACCTGATCGCGGAGGCCACCCTGGACGGCCTCCTCGCCAAGGTCACCCACCTGCGGCTGAACCACCTACCCCATCCCCCGGACCCGGCCACCTCCCACACCCGCATCCGCGTCACCCCGGACCCCACCGCACCGGACCACCTCCGCCCCCACGCCTACCTGACCTTCCCCACCTGACCCCGCCGTCCACCCCCTCCACGCCCAGGTAACCACCCCGTAACGATCTCTATGCCATGATCATCCAATATCTCGAATCTGCGATGGGAGCACGATGATCGCTTTAGCCGGCCGCCTGCTGCGCGCCGTCCTCGCAGGCGGTTTGGCCGTCGCCGTCGCGACCTCCCCGGCCTACGCCCAGGAGCGGGCCGCCGCGCCGGCGTCCGTCTCGGTCGACTTCACCAGGCCGGTCCGTACGCTGTCCGCCACCGACTACGGCATCGGCATCACGGGGTACGGCAACCAGTCGTACATCACCAACGACGCCCGGCACCGAGAGCTCATCCGCAGGCTCGGCCCCGGCCGGATGCGCATCGAGCTGCACTACGAGGTGCCCGGCGACCACGACAGCCCGATCGTCTGCGGCGGCTTCTTCTGCGACACCAAGATCACCGGCGACGCCTGGATCACCGCCATCCGCGACCTGGGCGCCGAGCCGGTCATCATCCTGCCGGTGGACGCCCGCCAGAGCGCCGAGGTCAACCGGGACGACGCGGTCGCGCTCTACGAGCACTTCGCGGCCACGGGCGACCCGGTGCGGCGATTCATCGTGGGGAACGAGACCGACTGCAGCTGCGTGCCGGGCAAGCCGGAGATCCCGGCCGCCGAGTACAGCAGGCGCTTCAACCTGATCGCCGACGCCCTGCGCGCGAAGGACCCGGCTGTGCGGCTCGGCGGCCCCGCCACGTCGTCGAACAAGCTCGACTATCTGCGTACGTTCCTCACCGTGTCGGGTGACCGCGTCGACTTCCTCGACTACCACGACTACGGCAGCGGCAACGACGCCGTCACCGACGAGCAGCTGCTCGGCCCGGTCATCCGCCAGTACGAGACCGACCTGAAGGAGGTGGCCGCGCTCGCCAGGTCGATCCTCGGCCACGAGATCGACCTGCAGATCGGCGAGTTCAACTCCGACTGGCAGGACGACGACGGCCACCGTACGCTGACGCACTTCAACACGCTGTGGGGCGCGGCGGCGCTCGGCCAGATCCTGCACGCGGGGGCGGCCGCCTACCAGTACGGCGACAAGAACGGCCAGCTCGGCCTGACCAGCACCGACGGCGAGGGCGGAGTGCCGCGCAACGAGCCGCTGCCCATCTACCACGGCATCGGCATGTTCACCGGCGAAGAACTGTTCCGGCCGTTCGGCGCCACGATGGTGACGGCGACGTCCGACGACGACGCGCTGCACGTGTTCGCCTCCGACGCGGCCAAGAACATCGTCCTGGTCAACGTCGGCGACGAGCCGCTGCCCACCACGCTGTCGTTCACCGGCCTGACCGCCGCCACGGCCGCCGTCTGGCGCAGCACCTCCGACGCGTGGGCCCCGCACCGCGCCGGCTCCGCCACCGTCGCGGGCGGCGCCACCACGCTCACCCTGCCCGCCGCCTCGGTCACGACCCTGGTCGTCGAGGAGGAGGGCCTGAACGCCACCTACTTCGACAACGCCGACCTGACCAACCCCAAGGTGACCCGCGTCGACCCCAACGTCGACTTCGACTGGGGGTCCGCCTCCCCTGACCCGGCCCTGGAGCCGGACACGTTCAGCGTGCGGTGGACGGGCAAGGTGATCGCCGACCGCGCCGAGACGTACACCTTCATCACCACCAGCGACGACGGCGTCCGCCTCTGGGTGGACGGGACGCTGCTCGTGGACAACTGGACCGACCACTCCAAGCGGGAGGACACCGGGCAGATCGCCCTGACGGCGGGGGCGCACGACATCAGGATGGAGTTCTACGACGGCGGCTTCGACGCCATCGCCCAGCTCCACTGGTCGAGCCCCAGCATCGTGCGCCAGGTCGTCCCGAAGGAGAAACTCCGCACCGGAGCGGCCTGACGAGCCGGCACGTGAACGGCCCCCGGCGTGAGCTGTTCAGCCCCTCGCGCCGGGGTCACACTGTTGCCCATGAGCGATCCACGTCTCCGGATCGAGCGCGTGGGCCGACGTCCTGAGCGACCCAGTGGACATCGTCCCCCATTTCGAGAGGGACTCGGTGCGAGCATTCACTCCGAAACCAGCTCTCCTGAGCTGAGCCGCGCAGAGGTCATCAGAGGGAGTCGAGCCGCTTGCTCCCCTTGTCCGTCAGCGACGCCAGGTGCACCGCCACGCCGAAGGTGGTGAACCCCTCCCTGGCCGCCCGCGTGAACTCCGTGATCACCGCGTCGGACGGGTATTGCTTGACCAGGACGTCGTAAGCGGCGAATCCGTTGTCGCGGATGGCGGCGAGGACCACGTCCGTGTTCAGCTCAGCGTGTGCCACGATCTCCTCCAGCAGGTCACCTTGCCTTTCACAGTCCCACCAACTCCGGCGGCTGTCACCACCGGGAACCTTCGGCCTTCCCGCGCCCGCAAGTGATCGTCAAGCGCTTCTTGATCCGGCCTCCCTATGGTGCGGACATGCCCAACATCGGTGTCCCGGAACTGGTCTTCGCCTTCATCATCCCCGTGGCTGTGCTCTGGATCGTCATCTACACCGCCGTACGCGCGGCGCTCCGCCACAGCAAGTGACGCAAGGGCCGGGCCGTCACCGCGGCCCGGCCACCAGCACGGACGAACCGTCAGGGCAGCCGGGCCGCCAGCCCGTCGAGGACGACGCCGAGTTGCCGTTCGAACCTCTGGTCCCCGTCGTCGCGCAGATGCCCCGCCGCCTTGACCAGCTCGGCGCCTTCCCCCAGCCACGCGTCCCGCTCGGCGAGCGAGTAGCGGTCCGGGTCGCCTCCGCCTGACTGGCCGCGTTCCTGCTCCTCGATCACGAAGCCGACCACGAACGCGGTGACCAGGTCGAGGGTGTCGTCCGCCTCAGCCAGCGAGAACCCGGCCCCCGTCAGGCGTTCGAGCCAGCGTTCCTTCGCCTTCACCACGTCGGGGTCGGAGAAGCGGGTGCCGCTGAAGATGCGCGCCCCGTCGCGGTGCCGCAGGTATTCGGAGCGCAGGACGCGGCCGTAGGCGGCCACGTCGTCACGCCAGCCCGCGCCGGGCGCGATCTCGGAGAGGGCGCCGGTGACGCGGCGCATGACGAACGTGCTCATCTCGTCGAGCAGTTCCTGCTTGTTGCGGACGTGCCAGTAGAGCGCCGGGGCTCCCACGCCGAGCCGGGACGCGAGCGCGCGGACGGTGAGCGCGTCCATGCCCTTGTCGTTCAGCAGGTCGAGGGCCGCCGCCACGATCCGCTCCCGAGTGATGCCCTTCGCCACAGTTGACACCTTAACAAAGTTCAGGCACGGTTGGTGACGTCCGAATTGAACTTAGTTCAGGAGCGTTTCATGCGTGCTGCCGTCGTCAACTCCGCCGATGCGACACCCGTCTGCGCGGACTTCCCCGCCCCGGAACCACAGCCGGGCCGCCCCCCGCTGAGCCTCGTGGGCGTCGGGCTGCACCACGTCGTCCGAGGCATGGCCACCGGCCGCCACTACCACAGCGGCAAGGCGTTCCCCCTGGTCCCCGGCGTGGACGCCGTGGCCAAGACCCAGGACGGGCGGCTGGTCTACACGGGCCTGGCCCGGTCGCCCTGGGGCACGATGGCCGAAACGATGGTCACCCCGTTCGAGGTGGACCTGCCCGCCGGAGCCGACCCGCTCGCGGTCGCCGCCGGTATGAACCCCGCCTCGGCGGGCTGGATGCCGCTGGTCGCCCACCGCAGGGAGGCGGGCGAGCTCGGCACCGTGCTGGTGCTCGGCGCGACCGGCATGTCGGGCAGCCTGGCCGTACGGGCCGCGCTGGCGCTCGGGGCGAAGCAGGTCGTCGCGGCCGGACGCGACCGCGAGGCGCTGGAACGACTGAGCGACCTCGGCGCCGTCACCGTCCCGCTCGCGGACCCGGCGCCCAACACCATGAAGACCGCACTCGCCGCCACCCTCGCTGAGGCGCAGCCCTCGCTCATCCTCGACTTCGTGTGGGGCCCCGTGGCCGAGGCCGTCTTCACCGCGCTGAGCAGTGTCCGCCCGGACGACGAGAGCGCGGCGACGTCGTACGTCCAGATCGGCTCACTCGCCGGGACCGAGGCGGCACTGCCCGCGGCACTCCTGCGCAGCCGCCGGATCCGGATCACCGGCAGCGGAATGGGCTCGGTCTCCAAGGCCGAGATGATCGCCGAGTTCCCCGAGATGATCACCCGGTTCGCCGACGGCACCTTCGACGCGTCGTACACGACCTACCCGCTCAGCCGCGTCGGCGCGGCCTGGGCGCACCAGGGGCGCACCCGCGCCGTCGTCGTCCCCGGCTGACCACTGAAGAGAGGAACGAACATCATGCGGAAACGCGCGTTGGTGGTCGGGCTCGGCATCGCCGGCATGTCCGCGGCGATCGGGCTGCGGCAGGCCGGCTGGCACCCGGTCATCGTGGAGAAGGCTCCGGAACGCCGGAGGGGCGGCTATTTCGTCGGTCTCATGCCCGAAGGCCGACAGGCCGCCGCCGACCTCGGCATCCGCGACCACCTGCACACCCGCAACCCGCCCGGCGGCGGAAAGGCGTGGTCGCTGAACCGGCGCGGGAACCTTGAGCCTGGCCTGGGGTTCCTGCACCAGCCCGGCGACCCGGCGGCGGTGGTCCGGGGCGACATCGAGGCCGCACTCTGGGAGGGCATCAGCGGGATCGGAACGGACGACCCCATCCCGGTGCACTTCGCCATGAAACCCGTGGAGATCGACGACACCGGCGCAGACGTCCGCGTCCTGCTCGAAGAAGCCGGCGTGTGGCGGCGCGAGCGCTTCGACCTGGTCGTCGGCGCCGACGGCATGCGGTCGAACGTGCGCCGCATGGTCTTCGGCCCGCCCGAGAACTACCTGACCGGGTGGAACGCGATGATCTGCGCGTTCCAGCTCAGGGAACAGGTGCCGTCGTTCGAGGGGGCGGACAGCATCATCAGCGCCCGGGCCGGCCGTGGGGCGTGGGTGTTCGGGTTCGCCGACCGGCCACCGACCGCCCTGCTGACCTACCGGACCGAGGACGTCGAAGGAGAGTTCACCGGATCCAGGATCGAACGGCTGCGCGCCGCGTTCTCCGACATGGACGACCCGGTGGTGCGGCACGCCCTGGACTCGCTGGAGGAGACGCCCGACTTCCTGTTCGACTCGGTGCACCAGGTGAAGATGCCCAGGTGGAGCCGGGGAAGGGTGGTGCTCGTGGGCGACGCGGCGTGGTGCCTGAACCTCTACTCGGGCATGGGCGCCACGTTCGCCCTCCGCGGCGGCGCCGAGCTCGGCCGTGAACTGCGGGCGAGCCCCGGCGATCTCGGCGCCGCACTGACCGCCTGGGAGTCACGGCTGCGCCCGTCCGTCGTCAGGCACCAGCACCTCGCCCGGGTGAAGCAGCAACTGTTCGTGCCGTCGAACCGCCCCGCCGAAGCCGTCCGCTCGGTGGTCGTCCGCCTCGCGTGCACGGTGCGGGAACGCAGGCTGGCCAAGGCCCGTGCCGAGGCCCGTACCGAGGAAGGAAGAGCGGCATGACGGTGACCGTCACCGAGGAGCCGTGGGACAGCACGGACGGCGTCCGCCTGCGGCCCGAGGTCGCGGTCAGACGCCGAACGGGGCGGGGTAGACGATGGAGCCGCCGTCCGGCGCCGGGGCCGCCGGGTCCAGGGTGAGCGCCATCATCGCCTCGTCGGGGACCTCGAACGGGGGACGGATGCCGTAGGCGGAGGCGGGCGTGAAGCCGAACCGCGGATAGTACGCGGGGTGGCCGAGCACCAGGACGAGGTTCTCACCCAGGTCGCGGGCGGCGGACAGCCCGGCGCGGATCGCGGCCGAGCCGGCGCCCTGCCGCTGGTGGCGGGACAGCACTGCGCAGGGGGCCAGGGCGAGAGCGGGCGCGTCACCGACGTGGCAGCGGGTGAGCAGGGCGTATCCGGCGGGTCCTTCGGCGGTCGTGGCGACGATGGACAGGGCCGGGATCCAGGCGGGATCCTTGCGCAGGGCGTCGACGAGGTCGGCCTCCAGCGCGGTGGGGAACGCCGCCAGCAGGATCTCGCGGATCGCCGGAACGTCCTGTTCGGTCTCCGCGCGAGTGCTCCAGACGATCTGAGACATGGTGTGTCGGGCTTCCTTTAGCAACTTTTACGTATCTACGCGACCATAGCGGGCGTTAGATAGACACGCAAACGTAGCTACTGCTGGCGGGATGTCGATCATCCGGCCGTCCGGCGTCGGCGATACGAGCGGGCGTGGACCCGAGGAGGGTCGCGACCAGGCGAAGGAGGTCGACCGGAGGAGGCCGGGACATTGGCTCGCGGCCGGGCGGAGGAGGCGTGGGCAGAGGCTCGCGGCAGGGGGAAGGAGGCGGGGGGCGTTCCGCTCTACGCGAAGCAGGCGGCACGCGAACGCCCCGCCTGTCTATGGTGAATTATGGCCTCCACCATCCCGCCGCTGCGCCCAGCCATCGACAGGACCGTCCCCACGCCGTCGCCGGTCGGCGAGCCGCTGTGGCGGCACGTGCTCGGTGAGTGCCTGCGTGGCCTCCGTCACGAGCGGGGCGAGAAGCTGAGCGAGACGGCGAGCCGCGCCGGGGTCTCGCCGCAATATCTCTCCGAGATGGAGCGAGGCCTCAAGGAGCCGTCGAGCGAGATGATCGCCGCGGTCGCCGGCGCGCTGGACGTGACCCTGATCGATCTGACCCTCGCCGTCGCCGACAACCTGCGCTCCGCCCAGCACAGCACGTCGAGGGGCGCCACCTGCTCGGCCGCCGCGTACGCCCTGGCGGCGTAGCACGACCGGCTCGGCCTGCTCGACCGCTTACCGCCGCCGGCTCGGTCGCGTACGCCCTGGCGGCGTGACGCGACCGGCCGGGGTGGCGCGCGGGCTTACGAGTGCTCCTCGATGATCTGGTCGAGGAGCCCGTACTCCATGGCCGCGGTCGCGGTGAACACCCGATCGTGGTCGGTGTCGGCGCGCAGGGTCTCGATGCTCTGACCGGTGTGCCGTGACAGGATGCGCTCGATGTCGGCCCGTACGCGGACGACCTCGTCGGCCTGCAGGATGAGATCGGGGATCGCGCCCCGCCCCTGGGCGGCCGGCTGGTGCAGGATGACCCGCGCGTGCGGAAGGGCGGCCCGTTTCCCCTCGGCGCCCGCGGCGAGCAGCACGGCACCCACCGCGACGGCCTGTCCGACGCACGTCGTGGAAACGCGCGGCCGGATGTGCCGCATGGTGTCGTAAATCGCGAGCATCGCGCTCGGATCCCCGCCTTCGCAGTTGATGTAGAACTGAATTTCCGCGTCGGGGTTGTCCGACTCCAGGAAAATCAGCTGCGCGATGAGCGCATTCGCCACACCGGCGTCGATCGCGGTGCCCAGATAGACGATGCGCTCGGTGAGCAGGTGCGAATAAACGTCCATCACGCGCTCGCCGCGCGGATTCTGCGCGATGACGTTCGGGATCGTATAGGTGCTCACTGGCCTACTCCTTCGGTGACGCCGAATCCGGGACGGGGGCGATGCTGCGGCGCTATTTCGTCGAAGGTCTGCACGATCGCGTCGATGAAGCCGTAGTCGAGCGCCTCCTGCGCCGTGTACCAGCGGTCGTGCAGCGAATCCTCGAAGATGCGCTCGACCGGCTGGCCCGTGTCCTCGGCGATCAGGCCGAGCACGGTGTCACGCGTATGCCGCAGGTCACCGGCCTGCAACTCGATGTCGACCGCGGTGCCGCCGATGCCCGCCGACCCCTGGTGCATCAGAACGCGTGCGTGCGGCAGGGCACGACGCTTTCCCTTGGCCCCCGATGACAGCAGGAATTGCCCGGCGCTGTAGGCGATTCCCAGCACGAGGGTGGAAACGTCACAGGGAATGATGCGCATGACGTCACGGATCGCCAGCATCGAGGGAACGGAACCGCCCGGGGAATGAATCCACAAAGCGATGTCGGCCGACGTGTCATGCGTGGCGAGCGCCATCATCTGCGTGGCCAGCAGGGTCCCGTTGTCGTCGTCGAGCGGGCCGTCGAGAACGAGAACTCGCTGCTCGTAGAGTTCGCGTCGCACCCGCGCGTTGAACAGGGGAAGTTTTGATTCTTCGCTCATGTGTCCATCATGTGAGGCGCTCAGACCCGAAGTCGACGCGATCCGCCTGGGGCGGATCTGCTGTGAGCAGATGGAAATTCCGGGCGGCCGGTTCAGCGCTTCCGGTCGTGCACGGCCCTGGCGACGGAATCCCGGTGGGGACGGGCCCGGACGGCGCGGGGTCGTCCGGAAGGCCCACCCACCGCAGAGCCAGAAGCAGCACGGCGAGCAGGGCCGCCGCCACCGCGATGCGGGCCACGGCCCGATGCCGCCCGGGGGTGGTCGTGTCGAGGGCGGATCGCAGCGGGAACGGCTTCGCCGCTTCGGTGGCGAAGCCGTTCTCGTTCGCCAGGAACGTCCGATAGACGGCCAGGGCGGTGATCAACGCCGTGCGGAGGTCGGCTTCGTCGGGTCTGATGGTGCGGGCGCGGGGGCAGACGAATCCGTAGAGGAGGTGCAGCGGGCGGCCGTGCTCGTCCCTGGGGGCGTCGGTCTGGCCGAGGTCGGCCGCGGAGACCTGGTGGGTGGCGTGGACGACGCTGATCGGCCGCCCGGAGGGGGTTTTCAGCTCGATGACGCCGGGCCGGTCGGGCGCAGCGCCGGGCTCGACGTGGTCGGCGAGCACAGTGTGGTCGCCGACGGCGAGGAGCGGCGCGGGCGCCAGGAGGGTGCGGTAACCGGCGCGGTGCCCGCGGCCGATCAGGAACGGCCATCCGTGGGCGTCCATCGTCTTCGGCCTTCCTTGGGCGTCCATCGTCTTCGGCCACCCTTGGGCGTCCATGGTCAGCTCCCCGACAGGCGGGAGCTGGGCAGCCGGCCTTCCAGCATGGCCGGTTTGGCGCGCATGTCCTGCAGCACCTGCCGCCGGACGTGGACGAACTCATCGACCCGCCGCTCCGCCTCGCCCGCGTGTGGACCGGGGATCGCCTGCTCCTGACCGGCGGTCAATGCGCGGGACTCGAAGAACATGCCCATGAGCACGTCGCCGGCGACGGCCGCGGGGGGCGGGCCGAGGGCGTACAGGAGGGCGCGTCCTGAGGTTTGAAAGGTCAGCATGGCGGCTGAGCGGAGGCGTTCCAGCGGGGCTCGCCAGAGGTGGCGGCGGGCCTCTTCGTCGAGTGCCGCGCGGAGTGTGGCGTCCAATCCCATCTCGGCCTGGTCGAACAGGTCGGGGACCACGGCCGAGAGCGGGACGTCGACGTAGGCGGGCCGGGCCTGGGCACTGCGGATCTTCACCACGTGGCCGGAGGTGTCCACGGAGGCGAAACCCGGCCCGACGGCGCTGACCGGGATGAGCCGGACCACACGCCGGTCGCTGTGCAGCCGGACCAGCGTGCGGAAGTGCTCGTTGGACATCAGCAGGTCGCGCACGAGGGCCAGCCGGGTGTTCTCGTCCTCGTGCAGGTGTGACAGCAGGTCCCATTTGGTGACCACGAAGCTGACCGGGCAGCTCGCGCCGATCAGGTGCGGGACGAGGATGTTCAGGGTGCGGTGCAGTTCCGTCCAGCCCTGCGGGTCGCCGTCCAGATGCTGGCGGATGCGTCCGCCGTCGATGATGCCCAGTAAGGCGTGGGCCGAGCGGACCTGGTCGAACAGCTCCGTATGCCGGCCGGACTCGGCCTCGGCGGCGTCGGTGAGCAGTTCGCCGGCGTACTCCAGCAGGTCCAGCCGGAGCACCTCGTGCACCGTGTCCCCGGCCCTGGCCTTGACCCCGAAGGAGAAGTGCCGGGTCTCGCTGGTGAACGTGCCCCGCGGCCACTGATCGGCCCGCGTGGTGTCGGCCATCTGCGCGAACCAGCCGGTCAACCTGGCCACGTCACCCTCCGCCGCCGAAAGGTAGTAACTCTGCCGCGACGGCGTCTGCAGCTCGTTGAACATGCTGGCCAGCAGCAGCGTCTTGCCCGACCCCGGCAGACCCAGCGCCACCACCCGGAAGATGGGGACGGCCGCCCGGATCCCCGCCTCACCCGGCGGCGAACCGCCGTTCCGCCGCCTGCGCGAGCCGAGGTACGCCGTCAGGGTCGCCACGATCCCGGCCGTGAGGAAGATCCCGAGGAGAATGTCCATGGTCGTCACCGTTTCTCGATGAGGGACAGGGTCACGACGTCGCCCAGCCGGGTCATGACGTCGCCGAGCCAGGGCACGATGCCGCCGAACAGGAACGGACCGTCGCCGGGCCGGGGCGGGCCGAGCGGGCCAGCCACGCCAGCGCCAGCCCGCTCAGCAGCCCGACCGGCGGGAACGGGCCGAGCAGCGACGCGACGCCGGCCAGGATCAGCAGGACGGCTGCGCCCTTCGGCATCGTCTGGCGGCGCCAGCCGAGCACGGCCAGCGTGGTGAAGCCGGCCAGGCACACCACACCCATGGGCACGAACAGCAGGTGCATCAGGACGGCCTGGTCCGCCACGTCCCTGAACTGCCGCGCGGGTAGCAGCCGGGCCAGGTCCGGGATGAGGCTGGCGTACGCCCAGGCCTGGACGGCGATGAGGCCGCAGCCTGTGGCGGCGAAGGTGAGCGCCCAGCGCGGCAACCGGGTCGCCCCGGCGAGCCCGCCGAGGGTGCTGGCCAGGACCAGGTGGGCCACCCCTGCCAGCAGGGATTCGGCGACGGTGAGCGGCGCGCGCTGCGCCTCGGCGTCGGTCAGGCCCGACAGCAGGAACAGGCCGGCGAGGTACCCGGCGGACGCGATCGCACCGACGAGGGCCGCCGCGGTGACGGCGGTACGGGTGCCGGTCCCCGGGGAGACGGACGGTGATGCGGTGCTGGAGGCGGTCGGCATGGCTGCTCCTCGGTCGGGGACGGTGGTTGTCCGGTTTCAGTGTGGGGAGCCGTTCTCGTCCGCACAGCGGCCGTGGGGCGGGTTCGTTCCTGCCGCCGTGCGGGTGAAGGCGGGCTCCCGTTCCGCCCTACGGGGGAACGGGGAATGCCCCCGCAGGGCTGATCCCACGCGAGCGCCTCGGCCGTACGCTGCTGATGTGAGCGATCTCGCAGCCGGCGGAGCGGCGACGCACGCGTGGCGACCGAGCGAGGCGCTGGTCGACGCGATCATCGCCGTGGCGCTGGCGGTGCTCGTGGTGATCAGCGTGACGGCACCGGAGCCGATCTTCACGCACGCCTACCGCCCGCCCAACGGCTGGACGGTCCTCCTCGGTCTCGCCGCGAGCCTGCCGCTGGCGGCCCGGCGCCGCCGGCCGCTCACCGTCTCACTGACGGTCACCGGAGCGATCCTGCTGCTGACGGCGCTGCGCTGGGCGCCGGGCATCACCCCGTTCTGCCATATGGCGGCGCTGTACGCGGTCGCCGCCTGGCGTGAGCGCCGCGCGGCGGCCGTCGGGCTGGGGGCCGCGTACGCGTCGATGGTGACCTTGACCGTGCTCGGCGCCCCGTCGTTCGACCATCCGCTGATCCTGGTCGACGTGCTCGCCCAGACCATCGCCTGGGGAACGGGCCGGGTGATGCGGCGGCGCCGCCAGCTCACGGAGGTCGCCCAGGCGAACGCCGTGGCCGCCGAGCGGGCCAGGGCCGTCACCGCCGAACGGGCGGTGCTGGCCGAACGGCTGCGCATCGCGCGTGAGCTGCACGACGTCGTCTCGCACACGCTCTCGGTCATCGCGGTGCAGTCGGGGGTGGCCCGCTACCAGAGGGAGGGCGCCGCCGACCCGGTGGCGTCGGCTCTCGGAGTCATCGAGCGAGCGAGCCGGTCGGCGCTGGACGACCTGCGCCGCATGCTCGGACTCCTGCGTGCCCAACCGGACCAGGACCCCGACCCGGCACTCGCCGCACTCCCCGCCCCGGCGCCGGCATGGGTGCGCGAGTGGGTGGTGGACCTCGCCATCGCCGTCGTGCTGGCCGTGCTGGGGCTCGTCATGGTCGTCTTCACCTATCCCGCCGCCGCCCAGCAGTACACCGAGCCGACCTGGTGGTCGGTGCTGTTGCTGCTGGCCGCGACGCTCTCGCTGGCGGTGCGCCGGCGCTGGCCGGTCGCGGTGCTGGTGGTGACCCTGGCCACGGGCGTCCTGACCGCCATCGGGGGCTGGGATTCCGACATGCCGTTCCTGTGCTCCTACGTCGCCGTGTACTCGGTGACCGCCTGGCGGTCGCTGCCGGTCGCACTGGGCGCGATGGTCCTGCACCTCGCCGTCGAGGCGGCGGGCGCGTTCGTGGACACGGCGCACTACGACCCGAGCGTGGACCCCACCGTGGCCGGCGTCCTGATCCCCTTCGGACTGGGGCTGATCGTCCGCCGGTGGCGGCGGCAACAGGACTCGGCCATGCGCCGCACCATCGAGGCGGAACGTGGTACCGCCCGCGCCGCTGAGCAGGCCGTCATCGCCGAGCGGCTGCGGATCGCCGAAGAGATGCACGATGTCATCGCGCACACCCTTTCGGCCATCAGCGTGCAGGCGGGCGTGGCCCGGCACGGTCTGGCCGGCCCGGACAACCCGGCCGGACCGGCGCTGGCCGCCATCGAGACGGCCAGCCGCTCCGCGCTCACGGACCTGCGCCGGATGCTCGGCGCGCTGCACGCGCAGCGGCCCGGCGAACCGGCCAGCCTGGCGCCCAGCCCGGGGCTCGACGAGATCCGGCTGCTCGCCTCGGCCCACCGCGCCGCCTGCGGCCCGATCGAGCTCACCGTCGATCCGGGCGTCGAGACGGCGCCGGAGAGCCTGCGCATGACCGCGTACCGCCTGGTCCAGGAGGCTCTGACGAACGTGCGCAAGCACGCCGCGGGGTCGGCGGCGGTGGTGCGGATCGTCCTGGACGGCCCCGACGTGGTCGTCCAGGTGGACAATGAGCCGCCGGCCGGGACGCCCGCGCCGGGCACGTCCTCCGGATTCGGGCTGGCCGGGATGCGGGAGCGGGTGGCCATGTTCGGCGGCACCCTCGATGCCGGAGCCGATGACCGAGGTGGATTCAGCGTACGCGCGGTGCTGCGAGCGGAAGGGGCGCCGGCATGAACGAGCCGGTACGGGTCGTCGTCGTCGACGATCAGGAACTGGTGCTGGCCGGGTTCGCGGCGCTGCTGTCCGGCGCCCCGGACATGACGGTGGTCGGCCAGGCCCGCCAGGGTGAGGAGGCGCTGCGCCTGGTCCGCGCGACCCGGCCGGACGTCGTCCTGATGGACGTGCGGATGCCGGTGCTCGACGGTATCGAGGCCACCCGCCGGATCAGGGCCGATCCCGGGCTGTCGGACACGCGCGTCATCATCCTGACGACGTTCGGGCTGGACGAGTACGTCTTCGCCGCGCTGCGCGCGGGCGCCGTCGGCTTCCTGCTCAAGGACACGCCGCCGGAGGAGCTGCTGCGTTCGGTACGCGTCGTCATGGCGGGAGAGTCGCTGCTGTCACCGTCGATCACCAGACGCCTGGTCGAGGTGTTCGCCACCGCACCGGCCCCCGCGCCGGCCCGGACCATGCCCGAGCTGACCGACCGCGAGACCGACGTCCTCGCGCTGGTCGCTCAGGGCCTGTCGAACGCCGACATCGCCGCCCGGCTGCAGATCGGCCCGGCCACGGTGAAGACGTACGTGAGCCGCCTGCTGACCAAGCTCGGCGGCACGGCCCGCGTCCATCTGGTGATCGCCGCCTACGAGTCCGGCCTGGCCTCGTAGGCCGCCCGGTCGCGGGCGCCGTGGAAACGCCGCGGGTGGCACGAAACGCCGGGGTGCTGTGGAACGCCGGCGTGCCGTGGAAACGCCCGGGAAACAAGGGTCGTGATTGTCTCCCTGTCGCATCCGTTCTCGTGACAGGAGATTCCATGGCATCACCGCACTCCTCGCCCCGCCACGGCCTCTCGCGCCGGACCACCCTCGGAGGGTTGCTGGGCGCGTTGCCGCTGGCGGCGGCCGCGCCGGGGGTCGCCGCGGCGAACACGTCGGTCCCGGCACAACCTGGCCAGGTCCCGCCGGGACTGCGTCCTGGAGGGGCCTTCGACCGGTACGTCAAGGAACTGGCCGACAAGGAGGAGTTCTCCGGCACCGTGCTGATCGCCCACCGGGGCCGTCCGGTCCTGGCCCGCGCCTACGGCTGGGCGGACAAGGAGAACCAGGTCCGCAACAGGATCGACGGCATCTACGCCCTGGCCTCCACGGCCAAGCTGTTCACCGGGCTGGCCGTAGTCCAGCTCGCCCAGCGGGGCAAGCTGGCGTTCCACGACCTGGTGGGCAAACACCTGGACGGCCTGCCGGCGCCGATGGCCGAGCGCATCACCGTGCACCATCTCCTGACGCACACCAGCGGGCTGGGCGACGCCCGGCGGCCCGGCGAGAAGCCGCCGCCGGAGAAGATTTACGACAGCTACGAAGCGCAGATGGCCGACTTCTGGGCGAGCCTGCGGACCTTCGAGCTGGAGTTCGCTCCCGGCACGAAGAAGGCGTACAGCAGCATGGGCTACACCTTGCTCGGCGAGCTCGTGGCCAGGGTCGCCGGCATATCGTTCCAGGAATACGTCCGCCGGCACATCTTCCTGCCGGCCGGCATGAAGGACTCCGCCTACTACACGCGCCGCCAGTGGCTGACCGACCGGCGCATCGCGCATCCGTACATGTATCAGGCGGACGGCACGCGGGTGGACGCCGTCCGCAACCTCGACAAGGGCTCCGTGTACGGCGACGCCGGCCAGGGCAGCAACTCCGCCAGGGGCTGGATGGGTACGGGCGGCGGCAACGGCTTCGCCAGCGCCCCCGACCTGGTCCGGTTCGCGACCGCACTGCAGGCCGGGAAACTCGCCTCCCGGCCGTACACCGAGCTGTACGTGAACGGGAAGATCTCCGCCAAACCCATGAAAGAGGACCCCTCCGGCGGTTCCCTGCGCGGGGAGACCTTCCAGGCGTACGGGCCGATCGCCCCCACCTTCAACGGTCAACGCATCATCACCCACGGAGGCGGCGCCGGAGGCATCTCGACGAGCTGGTCCCTCTACCTCGACCTGGACTGGACGGCCGTCATCCTGAGCAACTACGACCTGCGGAGCATCGAGCCGGTCATCGACCTGGAACGCCGCCTGATCACCGGCGCACAGTGACTCCGGGAGCTCAGGTGCCGTCCGGCCGGCCGGGCCGGCCCGTCATGATCGCCGCGAGCCACGCCGCCGCCCGCGCCGTGCTCTCCCACCCCCGCTTCAGCGCCCGCGGCGACCTCAAGCGCAGCCCCATCCCCATGGGGCAGGCCGGTCTGGGCGAGGAGATGACGCGGCCGGGGATGTTCATCCACTTGGACCCGCCGGAGCAGACCCGGTACCGGCGGCTGCTGACCCCGCAGTTCACGCTGCGCCGGATGCGCCGGCTGGAGCCCGGCATCGCGAAGATCACGGCGGTCCGGCTCGACGCCATGGAACGGCACGGCCCACCGGCCGACCTGGTGGAGCTGTTCGCGCTGCCCATCCCGTCGCTGGTCATCTGCGAGCTGCTCGGCGTCCCGTACGCGGACCGCGACCGGTTCCAGCGCGACACCGCCGTGATCATGAGCATCGAGGCCACCCCCGACCAGGTCATGGAGGACGTCGAGATCGACGGCCAGGTGATCAAGGCGGGCGAGGTCGTCACCGTGTCCCTGCCGGCGGCGAATCGCGACCCTGAGCACTTCGACGACCCCGACGTGCTCGACCTCACCCGCCACGCCTCCGGCCATCTGAGCTTCGGCCACGGCGTGCACCAGTGCATCGGCCAGCAGCTCGCCCGCATCGAGCTGCGCATCGCCTGCACGGCTCTGTTCGAACGCTTCCCCGCGCTGCGCCTCGCCGTCCCCGCAGCGGAGGTGCCCATGCGCACCGACATGACCGTGTACGGCGTGCACCGGCTCCCCGTGACCTGGTGATGATCACGCACGAGCGTACGTCACCAGGGGCATGATGGCCCGGTCGAGGAACTCCTGGATGCGCTCCTCGCCGGGCGGCGTGCCCGTGTAGATGTAGTGCTGCAACATCAGGCTGCTCGCCACCTCGATCGGGATGGACGTGACGGCCTCGCCGGAGATCTGCCCTCGCTCGGCGGCCCGTTCCAGCGCCGCCAGGAACAGGCGCTGGCGCGGGCGGACGATCTCGTCCACCACCGCCTCCGCGATCTCGGGATGGCGCCGGCGTTCGCCGGCCACCGTCAGCAGCACCTGGCCGGTCAGTCCGTCGAGCGAGGCGGACATGCGGCGGAGCATCACCAGGAAGTCCTCACGCACGTGACCGGTGTCCGCCGGCTGGTCGGGGACCGGCAGGGCGTGCCTGAGGGCGTCGATGACCAGGCCCTCCTTGGTGCCCCAGTGGCGGTAGACGGAGGTCTTCGCCGCCCCGGCGCGGGCCGCCACGCCCTCGATCGAGACCTCTCCGTAGCCGCGCTCCACGAGTTCGTCCAGCATCGCCTGGCGTACCGCCTGGAGCAGCACTTCGCGGCCGCGCCGCTTGGGACGAGCGGAGGTGTCGGTCACCCACCCATCTTAGCGACGCCACAGTAGCTAAAAGGGTTTCCGGGACGCGGGCGACGGCTGCCGATCGGCCACCGCCCGCGTCGTGATCCCGGGTCACGCCCCCGGCAGGTAGCCGATCAGGGGCGCGTGGTCGGAGTACCCGTTCGGCGGGCCGCTGTCCGGCTCGTTCTCGGTGCGATCCATGAGCGACTGGTCGGCGTCGCACCAGGTGAAGCGCCGGCTCGTGCCGGTCTTGATGTTCTTGACGTGCTGGGCGCGGCGCGGATCCGCGGGGTCGGCGAGCACGTGGGTGGTGCAGATCCGGGTGCCGGCCCAGGTGTCGGTGCGTACGCACAGCGTCGGCAGGGTTTGCTTGCTCTGCCCGGTGGGATCGGACGGCAGCGTCTGCGTGACCGTGGTGTCGGTGATCTGCGCCTTCACCGCGATGCCGAGGCCGAGGTCGCCCGACAGCGAGCCACGGCAGTCGACCCGGCCGCCGGGGCGGGCGCCCTGCGCCCTGGCGAAGGACCAGCCGGGGCCGAGGGCCGCCTTCATCAGTTCCAGGTGGCTGCCGGGGGCGCCGCCGCACACCTCCTGCAGCAGCAGCACGTTGGCCCGGTGCTTGGAGACGAGGCCGGCGATCTGCGCCACCTTCTTGTCGGGTTCGTTGCGGTACGGGCAGTAGCCGGCGTCGCCACGCTGCCCGCCCGCCTCACCGCAGATGTTCACGAGATGGCGCGGAGCTCCGTCGCCGCGGCGGCGGGCAGCGGCAGTAACGGCATGACCAGCGCCGCGGCCACGGCCGCCCAGAGGGGTTTCGCTCGTTCGATCATGGGGCCGCAGCGTAGAGACGATCGCTTTAACCGCGCTATAGGGAGGGCTGGCGCCACTGGTTCCTGGCGCTCTCCGGAGGCGCCTCACCCCACGCGGCCTCGATCAGCCTGCTGACGGGCACGGGCCGACCGGCCGCCTCCGCGAACGCCACGTCGGCTTCCAGCCAGCCGCCCCAACATTTCCGTTTTTTTCGAATAGATCCTGACGCATCGCCCGATCCCGCTTTGATGCGCGTATGAGATCTCTCCGACAGGGCGCCTTACTGGCCGCGGCCACGGTCATGACGGCCGTGATCACTCCCGTGGCGGCGACGGCCGCGCCGGTCTCGTGCGAGGCGCCGGCCCGCGGCAGTACCGGTTACAACGACTTCGTGCTCTCGTACAAGTCCGAATGTGCCGCGAAGAAGAACTACGACCGGACGTTCTCGGACGTCACGGTGTCGACCCTGGTCGACAAGCGCAACAAGCTGTCGGTCACGACGTCCACGGCGCTGGCCGGCTCGATCGCGTCGGTCAAGGTGAACGACAAGGAGTTCATCTCCAGCGGCGGCCACGGCGCGGCCTTCCAGTACGCCTTCCACGCCTGGCAGCAGGGCGAGTCGCCGAGCGAGTGCTACAACCCCACGCAGGCCGGCGCCCGCAAGGACGACGACCGCCAGGCGCCGCCGTACCACGGCCCCAGCACCAGCGCGCTCTACACCATGGCCAAGTCCGGCGCCTCCATCCGCACGGCGGGCAGGCCCGCGTTCTTCGTCACCCTCGACGACCCGAAGCCGGGCTGGGGCGACTGCCGCGCCGCCGACCTCCAGCCCAAGAAGGTCCCGTTCACCATGGGCCTGTCGCCGTACTGGCTGCAGACCTCGATCGAACTCGCGCCCGACCACGACGTGCCCAAGCTGGAGAACGTCTTCCGCACCTCCGCCACGATCACCTCGGAGGACGAACGGCACGACCACTTCGACGGCGTCTTCGTCGCCTATCTGCAGCCGGACTTCACCAAGGTCTTCTCCTACAGCCTGGCCACCGGCCGCCTGTCGGCCAAGCCCGCCGACTCCCACACGAGCAAGGACCCCATGGTCCGCTGCACCGCGGACGGCGACTACTGCCTCGGCATGTACGTCCGGCCCGACGTGCTCGGGAGCAAGGCGTACTACTACACGATGTCCCGCCCACCGATGGACTACAACGGCCACTTCGGCGAGAACACCATCCAGGTCACCAGCCCGAGCGGGGCCATGGACAAGGGGGAGAAGGCCAGTTACGAGACGTACATCGTGGTCGGCAACCAGAGCCGCGTCCAGAGCACGATGACCCAACTCCACCGCGCCCTGCGCTAGGCGCTTCTTTGCCGGGCACGGCACGGAACCGGCCATCGGCGCTGGTGGCTCTCGCGTCAGCCGAGCGGGACGATGATCTCGGCCAGGTCGCCGGGCATGGAGAGGAACGGCGAGTGGGAGGCGTCGAGCGTGACGACGGAGGTCGGATTGTCGGGAAACGCCGCGTCGGCCTCAGCAATGAACATCGTCTGCACGGCCGGCGGAAGGGCCAGGTCACGCGTGCAGACGATGTACGTGCGCCGCACCGACCCCCAGCCGTCGTGCGTCAAGGTGGTGGTGCCCAGCATGATGCCGATCGGGCCGTCGGGCGTCAGCAGGCCGGTGGCGGCCTCGGCGAGGGCCGGGTCGACGTCGCCGTAGAACGCCTCGCGCAGCCGCCGCCGGTAGGCCGGGTCGTCCGTGGCGAAGTCGAGCCGCAGCGCGCCCGTCCGGGCCGGATCGCCGCGTAACAGCGGCGCGACCAGGCCGTCGGCGGCCTCGGGGATCCGCGTGTACGCCGCTGCGGACACGTCCGACGCCGGCATGTACGCGGTGAGGTACACCGCGTGCGCGACCAGTTCGGGCGTGCGCTGCGCCGTTCGCGTCAGCACCGGGCCGGCCGCGCTGTGGGCGACCGCCGTCACCGGCGCGCCACCGCCGATCCGCTTGATCTGCGCGGTCAGCAGGTCGGCCGCGTCGTCGAGACTCACGTCCGCCACGGGTGAGACCTCGGCTCCGACCGTCTCGGGGTCGTACGGCTGCCCGGTGAACCACCGGGGCCGGCGGGCGTACAGCCCGTGCCCCGCCATGTCCACCGCCACGGCCGGGCGTCCGGCGGCCACGACGTACGGGACGACTTCGCTCCAGCACCAGGAGCCGTGCCAGAAACCGTGGACCAACACCAGCGTGGACATGGATGCTCCCTGAGATGGCGCCTGTGTCGAGGCTCGTGGGATCGGGTGAACGGTGGCGGTCGCAGGCCGCGCCGGCGCTGGGCGGAGCGGCCCCGTGATCCATACTGCCCGCGCCGCGCACAGCGCCACGGCCACGCGACGAGCCCAGGTCCGCCGGGGGCGGGGGCGAGGACGGGTGCGGTGGCGGCCATGGTCACATGATGAGGTCCACGACCGCGCTTGTCCTGGGTGCGGTACTCCTAGCCTGCCGGGCAACCGGTCGCTGCCGGGCAACCGGTCGCTGCCGAGCACACCCGGCGGCCCTTGTGTCGTCGCCGAAGTACGGCGCGACCCGGCTCCCTTTGCGGCATCGCCGACGTGGCCGTCGTTCCGCTGCCTTCAGCCTCTTCCGCTGAGAGGGTTGCATGAGCATCCGGTGATCGGGTAGGCCGGACGCTATGTCGGTTTCGCGGTGTGAAGGCTGGCTCCTGGCCGGACGCTACCGGCTCCAGGCCGAGTTGGGGCGCGGCGGCATGGGCCGCGTCTGGCGCGGCTATGACGAGGTGCTGGACCGCCCGGTCGCGGTCAAGGAGGTCACCCTCGACGAGCGGCCGCAGGCCGAACGCGAGCTGTTGCTCAGCCGCACCATGACCGAGGCCCGGCTGGCCGCCCGGCTCTCCCACCCGAACATCGCCACCGTCTACGACGTGGTGGAGGCCGACGAGCGGCCGTGGATCGTGCTCCAACTGGTCTCGGCTCCCACCCTGGCCAGGGTGCTGGCCAAGCGGGGGCCGCTGGCGCCCGTGGTGGTCGCCCGGATCGGGCTGCAGGTGCTGGACGCCTTACAGGCCGCGCACGCCGCCGGGGTCGTGCATCGCGACGTCAAACCCGCCAACATCCTGCTGGACGCCGGCGAGAGCCACGCCGTACTTACGGACTTCGGCCTGGCCACCAGCGTGGAGCGGCCGGTGGACCTCACCGGGGTGGGCATCGTGGTCGGCACGCCCGCCTTCATCGCTCCAGAACGCGCCCGCGGCGGCCCGCCGACCCCGCTGACCGACCTGTGGTCGCTGGGCGTGACCTTGTACACGGCGGTGGAGGGACGCTGCCCCTTCGGCCAGGGCGGCGTGCTGGCCACGATCAGCGCCGTACTGACCGCCGAGCCGGCTCCGTTCGAGCGCGCGGGGCCGCTGGCTCCCCTGCTCACGAGCCTGCTGGCCAAGGACCCTGAGCAGCGCATCGGCACGCGCGCGGCTCGGCGGCAGCTTGAGGAGATCTGCGCCCCGCCGACCGACTTCCTGCCGCAGACCGGGGACGTGGTGCCACCCGCCGCACCCGACCCCGTCCCTTCGCCGTCAGCCGCACCCGACGTCACGCCCACCGCCTGGCCCGCGCCTCCAGCCGAATCCGACGCCACGCCTTCAGCTGCACCCGGCACGGAGCGACGCGCCCAGATCCGGCATGTGGTCGTGGCGGCCGCGCTCACCGTCGGAGCACTGGCCGTCAGCTTCTGGCCGGAAGCCCCACCCGAACCGCCCCCAGCCACACCCCAACCCACCGACCGACTCCAGGCCGCACCCACCACCACGGCCACCACGCCCGCCCCAACCCCAACACCGCAGCGGTCGTCACCTAAGTCCACCCCCACGGCGACGCCGACGACAACTCCCCCCAAAGTGCCCCAAGATCAGCAGCTCCCGACCAAGCGCCGCTCCACCACCGCCGCGCGCGCAACCTCCTCAGCCGACGTCTGGATCCCATCGGGCCAGGCCAAGAAGGCGACCAACATCCCACCCGGCCACAGCGACGGCCACCCCGGCAAAGGCAAGGGCAGAGGACGCCGCTGACACGAGGCCGCCCCCGTAGACGAGATCCCCCGCCCGATCCCGACCTGCCGCAAGCCCCGGACACCCCGAAAACCAGGTGCCATGACCGGCAGCCCAGGCGTACAAACGGTGTCATGGACGAGCAGCCCCTGACAGGCGGCAGGCATGTCGGCGCGGTACGCATCGGTGAGACCGTCCACCGGACCGCCAACCCGTGGACGCGCAGCGTTCACACCGTGCTGGCGCATCTGGAGAAGGTCGGGTTCGAGGGGGCGCCAAGGGTGCTCGGGTTCGACGAGCGAGGGCGCGAGGTGCTGACGTACCTGCACGGCGACACGATCGGCGAGCAGCATCCCTGGCCCGCGTGGCCGTGGACGGACCGCGCGCTCCAGCAGGTCGGGGTCTGGCTGAGGCGGCTGCACGACGCGACGGCGTCGTTCGTGCCCGAGCCCGACGCGGTCTGGTTCGTCGCCCGGCCGTGGCAGCCGGGGCTGGTCATCACGCACAACGACGCCTCTCCCTACAACGCGGTCTGGCAGGGCGACGACCTGGTCGGGTTCGTCGACTGGGACACCGCAGGCCCGTTCCCCCGGGAGCGCGACCTGGCCTACTGCGCGTTGACCTGGGTTCCGCTGCACGCCCGGCACGTCGTCACCGCCCAGGGATTCACCGCGTTCGACGACCGGCACCGGCGCCTGCACCTCCTGCTCGACGCCTACGGCTACGAGGGCGACCGCTCGACGTTCGGCGACGAGGTGGCCGATCGGGCGCTCAAGAACGCCGAGGTCATCCGCCGGCTCGCCGCCGGCGGCGAGCCCGCCCACCAGGCGCTCCTGCCGTTCGCCGCCAACCTCGAACAGGCCGTGACCGAACTCGAAGAACTACCGGCCTCCTTCTGGGTACGCGACTGAGCCCCCCGAGAGCGGGCCAGGGGAGCAGTACGCCGTCCTGCTGTCCGTCCGAGGTAGGCCGAAAGCCCTGTTTCATGTCGACCGGGGTCACGGTCATCTCGGGATGTTCCTGTTCGATGAGTACGCGCGACGCACCAGGGAGTGGGAATACCGGCAGTTGGCGCCGGGACGGTTGCGCCTGCGGCGCTATCAGGAGCGGCGCCACACCTCCGACGCCGCTGAGGAGTCCCCTGAACGCGGCTGGCGTTTCACGATGACCATCGATCCGGACGGCCGCGCCGAGCGGGTTCTGCGGGATGTCGGCGGGTCGAGTGCCACCGGAGTGAGCGTCCCGGTTGAGCACCGTTCGGTGGCCAAGGCGGAGTTCGGCGTGTGGACGGCGTACGTCGATGCGCGACTGCTCGGGCTGAGCGACCCGATCGCCCTGGTGCCGGCCCCCGTACCGGTGGGTGGAAGGAACGGCTGCGAGCACGGCGCCCGGATGGTCCGCCCCGCAGCCGATGCGCCCCCGCAATCTTGAGGCGCTCTTCATCCCTGGCAGCCGCCTGGCCTCCGGCGACGGGCGGGTGGCGTTGATCACTGAGCCTGCCTACACGGGACGGCTCCGTCTGCCCACCGGCTCGGTGATCGCGGCCGATCCCTTCTTTCTGATTGGCGCCGATCCCTTCACCGTCACCGTGACGCCTGGCGACCACGCCGTGCTGATCGCCTCGATGCGCTGGGAGGGGACGGACGAAGAGGGCGAGACCCCCGGCCGCGATGGTGCGGATCCTCGACCGGCCGGCCGTCAGCTGGGAGCTCGCGTTGCTGCCGGGGCAGGACGGCCGGTTGCTCGATGACGGCGAGTTCTCCGGGTTCGGCGTGGACACGGGGATGGCTGCTTCCTCGACGCCTCCGGCCGCGACGCCGGCGGGAACGTCACCGCGTTCGTGGCGGACCTGCTCGTCCTGCACGACGCCGACGCCCTGCCGCCCACGGCGCCGTCGACGGCCGTCTGCCTGCCGTCGTTCATCCCGGTGGCAGACGACCGTCGCAAGGCACCCTGCACCAGCCCCGCCGCCACGGCCGCGTTCATGGCGGCCCACATCGGCCAGGCCATGGAGGACTGGGACAAGCGTCCCGGGCTCTGGCGGTGAGGTGGGTTGATCACCTGCCCAGGAAAGTGCTTCTGAGGTGGGTGGATGGGGTCATTGTGGAGTGGGGGTGAAGCGGACGGCGTCGGCGCGGTGGTTGCCGGCGGCGTTGACGGTGAGGGTCACCGAGGCGAAGCCGTCGAAGGGCCACGTCCCGAGGGAGTGCCACGCGCCTCCCGACGTGGTCTGGTCCACGACCACGTCCTGGCCGCCCACCTGGTACGTCGCCTGCTTGGTACTGGCCGTGTGCGCCGGGAACCAGACGGCCACCTCGTACGAGCCGGCCGGCAGGCGCGCCGACCACGTGGCGGTCGAGCCCTCGGTCGAACTGAACCGGGTGCCGGAGCCGTCGAAGCCCTTCAGGCTGCTCGACGACCAGGTCCCCGTCTCCCGGTACGGCTGCGTGTCCGAGCAGGTGGCCGGGCCGCCCTCGTTGGTCACGACGACCGGGTCGGTGGAAACGGGGGCCGGCACGGTGTGAGGCTCGGAGAGGGGGCCGGTGCCGGCCGCGTTCGTCGCCGCGACCCGGTACTCGCCGGGGGCCACGGCGAGGCTGGTCGCCCCCGTCGTGCTGCCGACCACGGACGAGGCGCAGCCGCCGGTGACGACGTACCCGCGGGCGCCCTTGACCGGCGACCACGACAGCGTCATGCCCTCGTGCGACAGCCCGGCCGGCGCCGCCGCCGGGACGTCGGTCTCGATCGGGAACGGGTGCGCCGCCCTGCCGCCGCCCGACAGCACGTACTGGTGCCCCTTGACCACGGGGAAGCGGATCGCGCCCGTCTTGGCGTCCACGGTGAAGGAGACCCGGCGGCCGGTCCTGGTGTCGGTGACGACCAGCTTGGCGGGGTCCCAGCCGGTGTTCGCGTTGACGATCCTGGTGCCCTGGGAGTCGAAGGATGAGCCGCGCGCGATCGGGTACACCTCCGCGCCCTTGCGCGTGATCAGCACGCCCTTGCCGCCCACGAACACCGGCAGCCGGTCCATCCCGATCGCGTGGTCCTTCAGGGTGCGCGGCCCCTGGTAGACGGCGCCGGTGTCGTAGTCGATCCACTTGCCCGCCGGCAGGTAGACGTCGCGCGTCTGCGCGGTGTCGAAGTCCCGGCCGAAGAGCGGCGCGGCCAGCAGCGACTCGCCGAACATCCACTCGTGGCCGGCGGAGCCGGGGTCGGCGTCGGGGTAGGCGATGGGCAGCGGCGTCATCGCGTACGGGAAGCCGGACTCGTAGCCGTCGAGCACCGCGTCGTAAATGTACGGGTGGAGCGCGTCGTGCCAGAGCGACATCCGCTTCACCGACGCCGCCAGGTCGGGGTCCTCCAGCTCCCACGGCCCCTTGCCGAAGGTCATGACCGGCGTCAGCGCGGCGAACTGCGCGTTGCGCCAGAAGTAGCGCCGGTAGGACGGGTCGGTCAGCGAGGCCTTGGGCGTGCCGCCGACGATGTCGGGCGAGACGTTGCCGGGGCCGGAGGCGGCGATGTTGAGCATGTTCACCGGGATCCGGTCGGGGTCCTCGTGGAAGACCTCGCCGCGGCCGTAGATCGTGTCGTTGATGCGGACGAAGTCGCCGGGCACCGAGTAGGCGGCGTTGCGGACGACGACGAGGTCACCGTCGTCGTGCAGCGCCTTCTGCAGGGCGTTCCAGTTGCCGTCGCGGTTCAGGTTGGGCGCGTACAGCATGGTGTCCTCCTTGACACCGTCCACGCCCCACTTGCGGGTCTGTTCCACGTACCACCGCACGGCCTTCGGGTTCGAGGCGTCCAGCACGTACGTCTCACCCTGCGGGAACTGCGACTTGGTCACCTTGACCGGCAGGAAGTAGCCCTTGGCCAGCGCCTCGGCGGTGAACGGGCCGTCGTTGGCGTTGGGCGCCACCTTGAAGTTGTTGCGCGCGCCGAGCAGCAGGACCATGCCGTTGTCGGCGAAGAGCTTCTTCAGCGCGTCCGGGTCGGGGTAGCGCGGGTTGGGCAGGCCGTCGTCGCGGCCGGGCTCGGGTTTCGAGTCCCACATGCCGAAGCTGTTCGTCGTCCCCTCGGAGGCGTCGCCGCGCGGGCCCGGCCAGAAGCCGGAGCCCACCACGCCCCACTGGAGCGGGTAGCCGTGCTCCTTGAACGCCTTGACGGTCTCGGTCACCGACGACTGGTAGGTGTTCCAGGCCAGCGCCCCGTACGCCTCCCAGCCCAGCCCGAACATCTCCGGCCGGGGCCGGACGTCGGTGTAGCCGTGCCGGTTCCGTACGTCGCGGTAGTCGGCGTAGATCCGCTTGAGGTCGGGGGCGGCGAAGTAGTAGAGGCCCTGCGCGGGATCGACGCTGCCCAGCCGGTTCTCCGACGTGGTCAGGCCGACCCGCTTCTGCCCCTCGTCGAAGAGCACCTCGGCGAAGCGCTGCTTGGGGAAGACCACGAAGGTGGAGATGAACCGCTTGCAGCTGCCCTCGTTGGTGAGGTTGTCGAGGACGATGCCGGTCAGCTCGGTCGTCCGGCGCGCCTCGACCTGGCCGCTGCACGGGGTGTCCTGGTCGGGCTGGCCGTCGGCGTGCGCGCCGTAGTCACCCAGCCCGTACGCGGGCGCCACCGGCCCGGTGCGGAAGTCCGCGCCCCGATCGGCGGTGATCTTCACGTGGCGGGCGGACGGCTGCACCTTGACCCGCAACTTCGCGCCGGTCTCCAAGGTGACGTCGAGCACGGCCGCGCCGCCCGCCCGGCCGGCGAGTTTCGTGGTGGCGGCGTCGGCGTCACCGACGCGCAGGCCGGACTCGGCGTGGGCGGGGGCGATCACGGTGCCGTCGCGCCGGGCGAAAGAGTACCGGAAGCCGGTCTTCTGAATGGTCATGCGGTAGCTGTCGCCGGTGATGACGACGGTGTCGCGGGTGTCGGTGATCGGGCCGGAAGCCGCCTGGGCCGGTACGGCCGGCGCCGTGGCTGCGACGGTGGCGAGCAGGACAAGAGGGATGAGTGAGGGGAAGCGACGCATGAGTCGTCCTCGGGGGGGTCGGTTCGGGCATGTGCGCGGCTGGTGCGGACCGCGCGGGATCGCGCCGAAGGCGTCCACGCCCGCAGCCCGCCGGAGGGCGGGAGCATGCGAGCATGGACCGTGCACCACTGTCGTGACGGGCAGGGGGTGTGAGGGGGCCGCCCGGTGCCGGCGGGACCGCGGAAATGCCGTTCCACGGAACACGCCCGCCCCCGGGCGGTCTTCTACTTCTGCAGACCCTTGGCGGTCTCGGCGGCCTTCGCCAATGCCTCCTTCGCGGACGAGTCGCCGACGAGCACGGCCTGCACCTGTTCGGCGATGGCCGTCTCGATCTGGGCATATCCGGCGTACCGCCAGAAGGGGTTGGCGGTCGCGGTCTTGGTGATCTTCTCGGTCCACTCGGTGGTGAACGCGTCGCCGGACACCTTGGGGTCGGCCAGGCCGGCGGTGGTCGTCGGCGGCAGCTTCACCTGCTCGAAGAAGGTGGCGACGGTGGCGGTGTCGGAGGTGGCGTGCGCGGCGAACTCCACGGCGGCGTCGGCGCCCTCGCCCTCGACCACCGCGATCACGTGCCCCCACAGCAGGGCCTGCGGCGAGTCGCCGGCCTTGAGCACGGGCCGCGACAGCGGCGCCATCTTCTCGGTCAGCGACTTGTCCGGCGCCTGGCTCGCCACCACGCCGCGCGCGATGATCGCGTCGTCGTAGAAGGCCGCCTTGCCCTGGGCGAACAGGGCGCGGGCGTCGAAGCGGTCCACGTCAGGGGCGATCAGCTTGGCGTCGTAGAGCTTCTTGTACCACTCCACGGCCGCCACCGACTGCTCGTCGCCGACGGTGATCGTGTCACCGTCCAGCAGCGGGCTGCCGAACGTGCGCATCCACGGCAGGATGTCCTTGAGCTGGGCCGCCTTGGTGGCGGCGGCGTACGGGATGACACCGTCGAGCGCGGCCACCTTCTTCAGCGCCGCCTCGAACTCCTCGACGGTGGCGGGCACGCCGTCCACCCCGGCCTTCTCCAGCAGCGCGGTGTTGGCGATGAGGCCGATCGAGCCGGTCGTCCAGGGCAGCCCGAGCTGCTTGCCGCCGCTCTGGCCGCTGGACAGCGCCACGTCCGTGTAGCCGCCCTTGGCCGCCGGCGCGGCGAGGTCGCGCAGCTTGCCCATCGCGGCCAGGGCGCCCAGCCACGCCACGTCGAGCTGGATCGCCCCTGTGAGCTGCCCTCCGCGCAGCTTCAGCGTCACCTGGTTGAGGTATTCGTTGTACGGGAACGACGCCGTGGTGATCTTGACGCCCTTGCTGCCGGCGTAACCGTCCACGATGGCTTGCACCGCGGCCTTCTGCGCCTCCTCGTTCAGTGACCAGGAGGTGAAACCGAAGGCTTTGGCAGCGGTGTCGCCCTGAGGGGCGCCGCCTGAGGCGTCGGGGGCACAGGCCGCCAGCGCGGTCACCCCGAGGGTCGACAGGCCGAGCAGCCGCAGGGCGTCCCGGCGGTTGAGCGTGTTCATGGATCTCCTATCCCTTGACCGCGCCGGCCGTGAGCCCGCCCACCAGGTATCGCTGCAGGAACATGAACGCGGCGATGACAGGAAGCGAGACGACGAACGACGCGGCCATGAGGTCTGGCCAGGCGGTTTGGAATTCCCCGAGGTATGTGTGCACCAGCCCCGGCGGCAGGGTCTGCCGCTCGGGGTCGGCGAGGGTGAGGGCGAAGATGAAGTCGTTCCAGGCGCGGACGAACGCGAACAGGCCCGCGGCGATCAGCCCCGGCGCGGCGAGCGGCAGCCCGATCGTGTGCAGCGTCCGCCAGCGCGAGGCGCCGTCGATCGCCGCCGCCTCCATCAGCGTGGACGGCACCGTGTCGAAGATGCCCTTCAGCATCCACACGCACAGCGGCAGCGTGAACGTGGTGAACGACAGGATCAGCGCGGCATAGCTGCCGAGCAGGCCGGTGGCGCTGAAGACGGCGTACAGGGTGACCAGGAGCAGCGCCTGCGGGAAGAGCTGCGAGGCGAGCACGAGGTGCATGAGCGACTTGCGGCCTCGGTAACGGAACTTGGAGAAGGCGTAGGCCATGTACGCCGACACGATCACGCTGAGGATCGCGGTGATCACCGACACGATGACGCTGTTCGCCAGATATCGGAAAAGCTGCTGGTTCTCCGCCAGCCGGGCGAAGTGCTCGAAGGTGATCTCGGTCGGGATCAGCGACGGCGGGAAGCTGAAGGCCCGCTCGTCGGGGGTGAGCGCCGTGACCACCAGCCAGTAGACCGGCGCCAGGCCGAACAGGCCGATGACGAGGACGGCGATCCAGGCCGCCACGCGGGAGCGGTTGACCGGCCTTCGCCGCCCGGCCCTGGTCGCCGGCACGGACGCACTCAGTGTCACCGTCATGACGCCTCCTTGCGCAGGTAGAACACCATGAGCACGAGCAGCAGCACCATCCACAGCCCGCCCAGGGCGGTGGCGTGGCCCAGGTCGAACCCCTTGAACGCCGTGTCGTAGACGGCCACCGCGAACGTCTTGGTGGCGCCGGCCGGGCCGCCGCCGGTGAGCACGTAGATGGTGTCGAAGTGCTGGAAGTTCCAGATGAACTCCAGCAGGAAGACGATCCCGGCGATGCCCTTCATGTGCGGCACCGTGACCGACCTGAACCGGCGGATCGTGCCCGCGCCGTCCACGGAGGCGGCCTCGTGCAGCTCCTTCGGCATCGTCTGCAGACCCGCGAGCAGCATGACCATCATCCAGGGGAAGCTGGCCCACGTCTTGGTGACGATCACCGCGGCCATCGCCGTGCCGGGCTGTCCCAGCCAGCTGATCTCGGTGCCCAGCAGCCCGTTCAGCACGCCGTAGTTCGCGTTGAAGATCCACAGCCAGAGGAACGACACGACCACGGCCGGGATCACCCAGGGGAACAGGAACACGCCGCGCAGCCAGCCGGGCAGCCCGGAGTTGAGCGCGAGCGCCAGGATGTAGCCGAGCACGAACGGGATCACGCTCGCGCCGATGGTGAAGACCAGCGTGTTGCGCAGCACCGGCCAGAAGTCCCCGCCGAGCAGGTCGGCGAAGTTGGCCAGACCGACGAACGTCCGTCCAGGACGCACCAGGCTCTGCTCGAAGAAGCCGGTGACCAGCGCGGACACCAGGGGGTAGGCGATGATCGCGAGGAACAGCGCCACACCCGGCGCCATCAGCAACCAGGCGAACTGCCCGTTGGTCAGCTTCCTCATGTCCGGCTGCCCAGCAGGTGGGCGGGGCCGACGTACCCCAGGCCGATGCTGACGGAGTCGGCGGTCTCGATGATCGTCCTGGCCAGTTCGGCCTCGCGGGCCGCCAGGTCGATCGCCGACAGCGGCCCGGAGATGGAGATAGCCGCCACCACCGCGCCGGACCGGTCGCGGATCGGCGCGGCCACGCACGCGCGGCCGAAGGCCAGCTCCTCGACCTCGGTCGCGTAGCCGCGGCCGAGCACGGTGGCCAGCTCCTCGTCCAGGCGGTCGTGGGCGGTGATCGTGCTCGGGGTGAACGGCGGCATCTCGGGCAGCAACGCGCGGCGTTCGGCCGCCGTCAGGCCGAGCAGCAGGCACTTGCCGATGCCCGTGGCGTACAGCGGCTTGCGCTGGCCGGTCAGGACGAAGGAGCGCGGAGCCAGCCTGCCCTCGAAGTTGGCCAGGTAGAACATCGAGTCGTCCCGCCTGATCGCCACGTTCACGCCCAGGCCGAGGGCCGCGGCGAGGTCCTGCGCGATCTGCCGCGCCTCGCGGTGGACCGGGTGCTGGTTCAGCGCCACCCCGCCGAGCGTGATCGGCGCGGTGCCGAGCCGGTAGAGGCCGCTCACCTCGTCGCGCTCGACGAACTCCAGCGTCTCCAGCGTGGCGAGCAGCCGCGACGCGGTGGACGTGCCCAGCCCGGTGGCCTTCGCGACGTCCGACACGCGTAGCTCGGGGCGACCGGTCAAGAACGCCCGGAGCACGGAGATCGCCCTCTCTACGCTCTGATTATTGCCCTGATCGGATGCCATCCTGTCTCCATTGCAATCGCCGTGCACTATGTGGGATCGTGGCGCACATGTCGCAAATCCGTCAAGTGCGCTGCTTCCCGGTGAAGATCCGGCACGAGGCCGCCTACTTGGGCACCCCGCCACAGGAGGAGGGCTACTTCCTGCGCCCGCCGTGGCGCAGCCTCTACTCCGCCCGGTTCGAGACGCTGCTCGTCTCGATCACCTGCGAGGACGGCACCACAGGCTGGGGCGAGGCCCTGGCCCCCGTCGCGCCCGAGGTGCCGGCGGCCATCGTCGACAGGCTGCTCGCCCCCGCGCTGATCGGCCAGGACCCCACCCGGGTCCGGCCGCTGTGGGAGCGGCTGAGCGGCCTGATGCGCGAACGCGGTCACCTGACCGGGCACCAGGCCGACGCGCTCGCCGCCGTCGACATCGCCCTGTGGGACCTGGCCGGCAAGCTCACCGGGCTGAGCGTCGCGGCCCTGCTCGGCGGCGCGTTCCGGGAGAACGTCCCCGTGTACGTGAGCGGCCTGCCCCGCCCGACCGACGACGAACGCGCGGCCCTGGCCAAGGAGTGGGCCGCCAAGGGCGCCATCTCGGTCAAGCTCCACCTCGGCCACGGCGTCGAGGAGGACCTGGCCACCGTGGACGCGGTCGCCGCGTCGGGCCTGCGGGTGGCCGTGGACGCCCACTGGGTCTACGACGTGCCTTCGGCGGTACGGCTGGCGCGCGGCCTGGCCGAGCGCGGGGCCCTGTTCCTGGAGGCACCGCTCGCGCCCGAGGACGTGGAGGGGCACCGGGAGCTCGTGCGGCGAGCCGAGCTGCCGATCGCCGTGGGCGAGACGCTGCGCAATCGTTACGAGTTCGCGCACTGGCTGTCGCGGCGCGCGCTGGGCCTGGCTCAGCCGGACGTCGGGCGTACCGGGATCACCGAGCTGATGTCCATCGCCGAGCTGGCCGCGGCGCACCACGTGCCGGTGGCGCCGCACCACTCGACCGGGCTGGGCGTCGCCCTGGCGGCGGGACTGCACGTCAGCGCGGCCCTCGGGAACCTTTCCCTCTTCGAGTACCAGCCCACCACCTGCGAGGTGGCCGGCGCGATTCTCACCGCGCCGCTGCCCGGCGGTCCGGGCGGCTTTCCCCTTCCCTCCGGTCCCGGGCTGGGCGTGGAGGTCGACATCACCACCCTGAAAGAGGAGTCGTAAGTGCCCATTTCCGGACTTATCCCGATTCTGGCTACGCCGTTCACCGCGGCCGGCGAGCTGGACGTGCCCAGCCTGCGCCGGCTGACCGAGTGGCAGTTCGCCGCCGGCGCCGACGGCGTCGCGGTGTTCGGCATGGCCAGCGAGGGCTTCGCGCTCACCACCCCCGAGCGCGCCCGGATCCTGACCGAGGTGCGCCAGGCGGCCGGATCCCGCCCTGTGGTCGCCGGAGTCGGCTCGACCAGCACGGCGACCGCGGTGGAGCAGGCCCTGGCCGCGGCGGAAGGAGGCGCGGACGCCCTGATGGTGCTGCCGCCGTACCTGGTCAAGCCGTCGGGGGCGCAGCTCGTCGACTTCTACGGCGTCGTGGCCGAGCGGGCGGGCATCGACGTGATGGTCCAGGACGCGCCCGGCGCCACCGGCGTGTCCATGCCCGAGTCGCTGATCGTGGAGCTGAGCAAGCTCGACGGCGTCACCTCGGTCAAGATCGAGGCCCCGCCCACCGCGCCCAAGGTCGGCGCCGTCGCCGCCAAGGTGGGCGGCGACTTCGCGGTGTTCGGCGGCCAGAACGCGCTGTTCTGCCTGGAGGAGTACGCGCGCGGAGCGGTCGGCACGATGCCCGCCTGCGAGTTCACCGACCTGCTCGCGCCGATACTGAAGGAGCCCCGGCAGGACGCCTTCGCCCGGCTGCTCCCGCTGATCCGCTTCGGCATGCAGCCCGGCCTGGCCTGGGCGGTGCACAAGGAGGTGCTGGTACGGCGCGGCCTGATCGAGTCGGCGACCGTCCGCTCCCCCGCCAGGCCCCTCGACCCCGGCACCCTGACCGCCCTGGACGAGGTCCTGGCCGCCCTGCCGGAACTGGGCGCAGCATGACCCGCCCTGCCGGCACCGGGACCCGCCCCTCAACGGAGGACCGCAACACCACCCCGCGCCTGGGGGCCGGATGACCACCGCCCTCCTCGCCGGCGGAAACTCCCCGATCGGGCTCGCCATCGCCGAGGCCCTGGCCCGCGACGGCCACCGCGTCATCGGCACCGGCCTAGACCCCTGTGACAACCCGGTCTACACCCGCTTCGAAACGGCCGACCTGTCCGCCCCGGAGCAGGCCGACCGGGTGGTCCGCACGGCCGTGGACACCCTCGGCGGACTCGACGTCCTGGTACTGGCCACGGCCGTGATGCCGGTCGCGCCGATCACCAGGACCACCGACGAACAGTGGCAGACCGCCATCGGAGCGACCCTGGACGCCGCCTTCCACCTGTGCCGCGCGGCCCTGCCGCACCTGACGCGGGCGGTGGTGGCGGTCGGCTCGGTCAACTCCTTCCTATCCGCTCCCGGCCTGCCCGCGTACGCGGCGGCCAAGGGCGGGCTGGACGCGCTGATGCGCCAGATCGCCCTGGAGTACGGCCCGGCCGGAATCAGGGCGAACGTCGTCGCCCCGGGCCTGATCGGCGGCGAAGACCTGGAGCACGCCGCGGACGGCTACCCGATCGGCCGCACCGGCACCCCGCAGGACGTGGCCGAAGCGGTCGCCTTCCTGGCCTCGCCCGCGGCCTCGTTCATCACCGGCGTGACCCTCCCGGTGGACGGCGGCCTATCGATCGCCTCCCCCGCCGCCTACCTCCGCCCCGACCTCCGCGCCCGCTTCACCCCGGCGCCGTAGCGACGGAACACCGTGCTGGGTGAAGATCGAGGCCCCGTCACCATGGCGACACACGACCAAGTCGTATGACCTGGTGCGGCGGAAAGGGGTTCGCGTGTCCCTTTCCCACCGCTTCTTCAATACCGCTCTGGCAGCCGGCGGTCGGGAATTCATGCGAATGCCCGGACCAAGCTGGCGAGGGTCGACGGCCACCTTGCCCACCGCGTGGTTCTGTACGGCGGTCTGGGCAGCGGCGGTCAGTCGGTCGGGTTGACGCCCGAGACGTGGACGCGGATGCGGACCTCGCCGGGGCCGGGTTCGGGCACGTCACGCTCGATGAGTTCCAGGACGGAGGGGGTCGCCGATCTTGCGGTAGATGACGGCTTTCATGCCGCTTCTCCCGGACGTACGGCCGCTGCCAGTGCCGTGCGGAGTTCGTCGGCGGTGACCGGACCGCCGGGGTCATCCGCGGTCATCTCCTGCTGATCCTTGAAGTACAGCCCGACGTACGCGGGAGCGTCGCGCTGGAAGCGCCAGCTGTCGGCGAGCGGGCCGGTGTCGAGGACGTCGAAGCCGAGCAGGTCGATCAGCCGGGTGGCGGCGGCCTTGGCCTCCGTCGTGTCACCGGCGATCGGCAGCGCCGAACGGTCGGGCGCCCCGGCCGGGCGCGGCAGTGAGAGCAGGTGTTTGACCCAGATGTTGTTGAACGCCTTGACGACCTCGCCGTCCAGCAGGTGCCGCTGGAGCAGTTCGCTGGTCGTGACCTGCTCGGCGTCCAGCTCGGCGATCGAGCCGTCGCGTTCGGGATAGTAGTTGGTGGTGTCGAGCACGACCTTGCCGGCCAGCGGCGCCGCCGGGACCCGGCGGTGGTGCTTCAGCGGCACCGCGACCACGACCCAGTCTCCTGCTGCCGCCGCCTGCGCCGGAGTGGCGGCGCGGGCCCGTGGGCCCAGCTCCGCGACCAGGTCGGCCAGGGTTTCCGGGCCTCGGGAGTTGCTGAGGACGACGTTCAGACCGGCGTCGACGGCGAGCCGGGCGAGTGCGCCGCCGATGTTGCCGCTGCCGATGAGCCCCAAAGTGAGTTGGTCGGCCATGCGAGGACCTCCTAGAATCGGGATGGGCGTCCCGCTTGTTTGGAACTATACGGGATGGCCGTCCCGCTTGTCGACGGAGAGGTGCCGACCATGACGGACGAGCGCGCGTTGCGGGCCGACGCACGGCGTAACCGCGCCCGCGTCCTGGAGGTGGCGGCCGAGGTGTTCGCCACCGAGGGCCTGTCCGTACCGGTGCACGAGATCGCCCGCCGCGCCGGGGTCGGCACCGGGACGGTGAGCCGGCATTTCCCCACGAAAGAGGATCTCCTCGTCGCGATCATGTCCAACCGGCTGGTGCGGCTCACCGCCGAGGCCGACGAGATCGCCCGCAGGGAAGACCCCGGCACCGCCTTCTTCGCCCTCTTCACCGCCCTGGTACGAGAGGGCGCGTCCGACTGCGGGCTCGCCGAACTGGCCGGAACCGAGCGCCGGCTCGACGCCCTCGGTCAACGCGCGGGCGCCGACCTGTGCGGCCGGCTGCACGAACTGCTCGCCACCGCCCAGAAGGCGGGCAACGTACGGGCCGATGTCGGTTACGCGGACATCAGGGCGCTGATGTCCGCGTGCATGAGCAGAAAGGAAGACCCGCTGGGGCCGATCCTCTCCGTCGTCATCGACGGGCTGCGAGGCGGCGCCAGCGGGTGAGATCGTCCGCTAACCGAGGAAGGACACCTGGAAGCCGATGTTCGACAGCGCCGTGAAGTCGCAGGGATCGGTGCCGAACACGGACTGGCAGGGCCCCGGACCCCAGTTGGTGACGTCTCCGTCGGGGATGAGTCGCACGTTCGATCCGAAGGGGACCAGGTGCACGCAGTTCGAGACGGAGCAGGTGGCGACGCGCGGCCCGTTGACGTGGACGGCCACCGAGCCGTAGAAGCCGGTCAGGTGCAGGTTCACGGCGACGTCCGCGATGGCGCGGGCCGTGCCGGCGGGGAGGACGAGCGCGACGATCAGCGCGGACGTGAGGAACGACGCCCCTCGCCGTCCCAGGTGTCGTAGGAGCCGCGCGGCGAGCCGGCCGGGGGCGGAAGTCGATGCTGTCATGAGCGTGGACCCTCCGTTGATGTTCGAGACCGTGGGTGGCCGGCTCTGAATGCCGGCCGCGGCCGGCTCCTTACGCCGGCCGCCGATAGGCCGACCGTGCGGCGGCATGCGCCCAGGCCGCAACTGGGGCCGAATCATCCGTACAAGGCCGTACAAGGTGAGATGGGTGGTTGTAACCAGTTGTGATCGGCCGGCGACATACAGGTGACGCCGGACGACGGCGCGTAGCCGCACGACTGCAGAGGAGGCCGTGTGTCACCATCCGCCCACGCCGTTCCGGATCGTCCCGATCCGGGCAGGATCGCCACCCGTCAGGAGTTCGGGCGCGAGCTCTCGTCGCTGCGCGAGCGGGCCGGGCTGACCGTACGGCAGGTGGCGGCCAAGGCCGGCGCGTACGGCGCGCACAGCACCCTCGGTGACTGGTTCGCCGGCCGGGGGCTGCCCTCGACGTCGTCGCGTGACCTGCTGGTACGGGTGCTCGAAGCGTGCGGCGTGGCCGATCCGGCACAGACCGATGCCTGGCTGGCCGCCTGGCGGCGGGTACGGCGGGCACCCGGGCGCCGCGTCGCCGGTCCCGAGCCGTATCGAGGGCTGGCCGCGTACCAGCCGGAGGACGCGGGCTGGTTCTTCGGGCGGCGGGCGCTGACCGACCGGCTGATCGAGCAGGTGGCCGGGATGAGGGCGGCGGGCGGGGGCGTGCGGCTGGTGGTGGGGCCCTCAGGGTCGGGCAAGTCGTCCCTGCTGCGGGCCGGCGTGGTCGCGGCCCTCCGTGACGGCGCCATCCCCGGTTCCGCGCACTGGCCGGTGGTCGTGATCGTCCCTGGTGCGCGGCCGGTCACCGAGCTGGCCGTCCGGCTGGCGGCCCTGGCCGGCGTGCCGGCGGACGAGGTCGCCGCCGCCATCCGCGAGGATCCCGGAGCCGCCGCCCGGTACGCCGCCGCGGCCGTCCGCGAGGATCCCGCGGCCGCCGCCCGGTATGCCGGAGGGGCGGGTGGCGGGGCGCTGGTGCTGGTGGTGGACCAGTTCGAGGAGGTGTTCACCGCGTGCGGGGACGAGGCGGAGCGGCGCTGTTTCATCGCCGCCGTACGCGCCGCGGCCACGCCGCCCGGCGGCGCGCTCGTCCTGCTGGGGCTGCGGGCCGACTTCTACGCGGCGGCGTTGCGGCATCCCGAGCTGGTCGCGCTCGCGCAGGACGGCCAGCTCGCCGTCGGCCCGATGGAGGAGCCAGAACTGCGCGAGGCCATCGTGGAGCCGGCCAGACGCGCCGGCGTCGAGATCGAGGACGGCCTGGTCGAGCTGCTGCTGCGGCAGGTCGCCCCGGCCGTGGGCGGCGGGGCGCACCAGACCGGCGGCGGGACACATCAGGCCGGGGGCGGCGGGGCACCCGAGGTCGGCGGCGGGGCGTACCAGACCGACAACAAAGCGCATCAGGCCGGCGGGGCGCACGAGGTCGGCGTGCTCCCCCTGCTGTCGCACGCCCTCTACACCACCTGGCACCAGGGCCAGGGCCGGAGCATGACCGTGGCCGCCTACCGCGCGGTGGGCGGCATCGAGGGCGCGGTGGCGGCCAGCGCGGACGCCGTGCACAACGGGCTCTCCGGCCGCCGCCGCGAGCTGGCCCGCCGCCTCTTCCTGCACCTGGTGCACGTCGCGCCCGACACCGGCGACACCCGGCGCAGGGCCACCGTGGCGGAGCTGCTCGACGGCTGCGACGGCGACGAGGCGGCCGAGATGGAGGAGGTGCTCGACCGGTTCGTCGCGCGTCGGCTCATCACCGCGGACGCGGACACCGTAGAGATCAGCCATGAGGCCCTGCTGCGCGCCTGGCCGCTGCTGCGGTCCTGGGTGGACGCCGACCGTGCCGGGCTGGTCCTCGCGCGCAGGCTCGCCGCCGACGCCGCGGTCTGGGTGCGGCTGCGCCGCGACCCCGACGCGCTCTATCGCGGCGGGCGCCTGGTCGCGGCGCAGGAGTGGGCCGCCGGCTATGACGGGCGGCTTCCGGCCGACGCGCGGGAGTTCCTGGAGGCGAGCGTGCGCCAGTCCCGGCGGCGGACCCGCCGGTTGCACCAGGTCGTCGCCACGCTCGCGACCCTGCTGGTGCTGGCCCTGGTCGCGTCCGTCCTGGCGGTACGCGCCCAGCGTGCCGCCGCCGAGGCGGAGCGCACCGCCACGTACCAGCGTGACCAGGCACTCTCGCGCAAGACCGCGACGGACGCCGGCGCCCTGCGCGCCACCGATCCCGGCCTGGCCGCGCAGCTCGCCCTGGCCGCCTACCGGCTGTTACCCACCGCCGAGGCCAGGGGCGGCCTGCTCAGCGCGGTGGCCGGAATGCCGGCGACGCTGCTCACCGGTCACGAGAACGCCGTCTACGGGGCCACGTTTCAGGCCGGCGGACGGCTGCTGGCCACGGCGAGCACCGACAGGACGATCCGGCTGTGGGACGTACGCCGTCCGCATCGCCCGGAGGCCCTGCCGGTGCTGCGCGGTCACGCCGGGGCGGTGCTGGCGGTGAGGTTCGCCCCCGGCGGACACCTCCTGGCCACGGCCGGTGACGATCGCACGGCCCGGCTGTGGGACGCGACCGACCCGCGCGCGCCCCGCCCGCTGGCCGTGCTGACCGGCCACACCCAGGGCATCCGGCACGTGTCGTTCAGCCCGAGCGGCCACACCCTGGCGACGGCGGGCCACGATGGCGTCCCCCGGTTGTGGGACGTCTCCGACCCCTCGCATCCGCACCTGGCCGCCGAGCTGCCCGTCGAGCCCGGCACGATGACGACGGCGGTCTTCGCCCCGTCCGCGGACGTCCTGGCCACGGCCGGGCCCGGGAACACCGCGCTGCTGTGGGACGTCGCCGATCCGCGCCGCCCCCGGCGCCTGGCCGCCCTCGAAGGCCACACCGCCGCGATCCTGGCCGCGCGCTTCAGCCCCGACGGCCGTACGCTCGCCACCTCCGGCTTCGACAACACGATCCGGCTCTGGGACGTCGCCCGCCCGCGCGAGCCGAAGCCGGCCGGCACCCTCACCGGGCACACCAACGGCGTCGCGGCGCTGGCGTTCAGCCCGGACGGCCGGCGGCTGGCCAGCGGCGGCTACGACATGACCGTACGGCTGTGGGACCTCCAGCGGCCCGCGAGCCGCCCTCTGACCCTGACCGGGCACGCCGACACGGTCCTCGCCGCGGAGTTCCAGCCCGGCGGCGACACGCTCGCCACCACCTCCAGAGAGGGAAATGTCCGGCTGTGGCACCTGGGGGCGCCGCTGATCGGGGGACACGACGGCACCGTCTACACGGTCGCCGTCAGCCCCGACGGCCGAACCCTGGCCACGGGGGCAGACCGGACGGCGCGGCTGTGGAGCCTGACCCCCGGGCATCCGCCCGCGCCGCAGGCCGTACTGACCGGTCACACCGACGGCATCGTCCGCGCGGTGTGGCGGCCGGACGGCAAGGTGCTCGCCACCGCCGGCCTCGACTTCACGGTCCGGCTCTGGCAGGCCGGCGCCGGCGGGCGCGCCGGCCCGCTCGCCACCATCAGGGCCCACACCGACAACGTGTACTCGGCCGCCTTCGATCCGTCCGGGCGGACGCTGGTCACCGTGGGCGCCGACCGCGCCCTGCGGACGTGGGACGTGAGCGATCCGCGCCACCCCCGGCCGCTGGCGACGGTCACCGGGCACGGCGACACGGTTCTCGCGGTGGCCTTCTCCCCCGACGGCCGCACCCTGGCCACCGGGAGCGCCGACCGCACCGTACGGCTGTGGGACGTCACCGACACCCGCCACCCGGCCGTCACCACCACGCTGAGCGGCCACCGCAACGCCGTCAACGACGTGGCGTTCAGCCCGGACGGCCGCCGGCTGGCCTCAGCGGGCGCGGACGGCGTGGTCCTGCTCCACGACCTCGCCGCCCGGCCCGCCCAGTCGCCGCCCGTGCCGCTGACCGGCCACGCCGGCTCCGTCGCCGCCGTGACCTTCCAGCCGGGGGGCCGGCTGCTCGCCTCCGCCGGCTTCGACGCCACCGTGCGCCTGTGGGACCTCACGCGTACCGGCAGGACCGACGCCATGGTCACGCTGAGCGGCCACACCGATCGGGTGTACGCCGCCGCGTTCGGCCCGGACGGCCGCACGCTGGCCACCGGCGGCGTCGACGCGACCGTCCGGCTCTGGGAGACCGACGCCGGCCACGCCGCCCGGCAGGCCTGCGCGCTCGCCCATCCCGTGATCAGCCCGGCGGAATGGGCCCGCCGCCTGCCCGGTCTTCCCTACCGTCCTCCCTGTCCATGAGCGGGCCCATGAGCGGGCCCATGAGCGTGCCAGTGAGCGTGCCCGTGAGCGGGCGGGTCACGGGGTGGCCGTGCCCCCGTCCACGCCGATCATCGGGAACGGCCGCGCCGCCCTGGCCGCCGTTCCCGCGCCGGACCCGCACGCCGCCTCCCGCAGGTGGTCGCCGATCGCGAAGTCGATGGCGTGCGCGACGGGAAAGCCGTTCTCGTCGAGCTGCCGGTAGTTTCTCAGGTTGACGCCGAAGGCGAACTGGTGGCCGCCTGCGGCGTGGGAGAAGGCGAAGGTGTCCATGCCGGGGACGCTCCCGTCGTGCCCCCAGAACCGGCCGCACGGCAGGTCGAGGGGGTAGATCCCGAGACCGTAGTCGAGCACGGCGCCCGCGAGCGACCGGATGGGCACGGTCTCCTGCATCTCGGCGAGCAGGCTCGCGTCGAGCAGGTCGCCGCGCAGCAGCAGCCGGAAGAACCGGTTGAGGTCCTCCATCGTCGAGACGACCGCGCCCGACGTCCAGGCCCAGGACATGTTGTAGACGCTGTAGTCGCGGGGCGGGTCGAAGTAGCCGAACAGCGCCTCGTACGCCTTGGAGCTGGGCCCAGGGATGTGCGGCGTCCGCGGGAACGAGGTGTGCCGCAGCCCGGCCCTGCGGAAGACGTGGTCGGTGATGTAGCGCTCGGCGCTCGTGCCCGTCACCTTCTCCAGCAGCAGGCCGGCGATGACGTAGTTCGTGTTCGAGTACGACCCGGGGGTCGCCCCCGGCTCCCCGGTCGCGGGTGCGCCGAGCCCCGCCCGCGCCAGCTCCTCCGGCTGGAAGGCGCGGAAGCGGTTGGCGTCCAGGCTCTCGACCGTCGGGAAGATCACGTCGGCGTGGTTGGCGATGTGGCTGGTGTGGTTGAGCAGCATCCGTACGGTGATCCGCTGCCCGCGCTCGCCCGGGATCAGCTCGGGCAGGTAACGGCCGATGGGGGCGTCGAGCTCGATCGTGCCCTTGCCGACCTGCTGTAACACGCCCACGGCGACGAACGACTTGGTGATGCTCCCGGCCCGGTGCACCATCTCCGGACGTACCGGGCGGCGGGTCTCGGCGTCGGCGACGCCTGCGGCGCCCTTCCAGCTGCGCCGGCCGTCCACGACGTTCGCGTAGATGCCGTACATGCCGGCCTCGTGCACGGCGTCCAGCGTCTGGCGCAGCCGCTGCCGGTCGAGGCCACCGTCCTCGGCGGCGGCCGCGGGTCCCGCCGCGAACAGTGCGGCGGTCAGTGCGGCGGTCAGTGCGGCGGTCAGAGTCGCGGCTCCCAGCCGCGAGGCGAACGTGCTGAATCGACGAATGGTCATGGCGCCCAGGATGAGCGTTCCGCTCGGCGGAGGTCAGTGGGCTGTGTCACCGGTCCCGTATGACAGAAGTCAGCAGCGAAATTGGACTGTACTGTAAAGTACAAGCACAGCCGCTCGGAGCGAACAGGCGGCGCGGCAGTGTGCGAGCGAGGAGCGCGACGGCGTGAAGGAGCAGCGGACGAGCGGCAGCGGGCCAAGGGCGCGCACGCCGGGCTCCGACGAGAAGATCCTCGCGGCGGCGAAGGAGCTCTTCCTGGCCGACCGCTACGACGGCGTCACGTTGGAGCGGGTCGCCGAGCGGGCCGGTGTCTCGCGGCAGACCGTCTACAACCGCTTCGGCGCGAAGGAGACGGTCTTCAGGGAGATGGTCCGCCATCACTGGGCGGCCTTCGACGGGCCTGACCGGCGGGGCATCGAGTGGGATGGCGGCGCGAGCGCCGAGGACGTTCTGCGGGGGTTCGCCCGGTCGCTCCAGCGCTTCGCCACCGAGACCGACCAGATCCGTTTCGCCCGGCTCGTGGTCGCCGAGTCCGGGCGGCTGCCGTGGATCGCGGACGAGTTCTACCGGCTGGGCAAGGGGCCGGTCGCGGCGGCGTTCGCCGCCTGCCTGGACGACCTGGCCGGGCGTGGCCTCCTCCGGTGTCAGGACACGTACCTCGCGGCGCGTCAGTTCATGGGGCTGGTGCAGGAGTTCCTCGTGTGGCCGGGGGTCATGGCCTTCACCGAGGAGGTCGCCGGCCAACCCGCCACGGAGGTGGTGATCGAGGAGGCCGTACGGACGTTCCTCGCCCGCTACGGCCCCTGACCGACCCGCGCCCGCATCATCCCGTAGTTCGAGGAGTAACCGTCCATGCCCGAGCACAGCATCGTTCTCGGCGATGTCCGGATCACCCGCGTCATCGAGTGGTCCGGCCCCATCCGTACCGCCCGCTTCATCATCCCGGACAGCGACGAGGAGGTCTGGCGGCGCAACCAGGAATGGCTGGCGCCGGACTTCTGGACCCCGGCCGGCGACGCCTACCGCTGCCACATCCAGACCTGGGTCCTGCGCAGCGAGGGCAAGGTCATCCTGGTGGACACGGGGGTCGGCAACGACAGGGAGCGCCCGCAGGTCCCGCAGTTCGCCGGGCTCAAGACCGACTATCTCGCCCGCCTGCGCGCGGCCGGCGTGGCGCCCGAGGACGTGGACGTCGTCGTCAACACGCACATCCACTACGACCACGTCGGCTGGAACACCGAGTGGCGCGACGAGGCGTGGGTGCCCACGTTCCCCAACGCCACGTACCTGATCCCCCGGCTCGACCACCTCTACTTCGACCCGGACGGCGATCACCGCCGCCGGGCTCCGCGCGACGAGCACGAGCGGATCCGCTGGGAGGGCAGCAAGTTGGTCTTCAACGACAGCATCGCCCCTGTCCAGCGGGCCGGGCAGGCGGTGCTGTGGGAGGGCGCTCACCGCATCGACGGCAACCTGCTGCTGGAGGCCGCGCCCGGTCACACCCCCGGTTCGTCCGTCCTCACCCTGCGCTCGGGCGCCGACCGCGCCGTCTTCGTCGGCGACATGCTGCACAGCCCCATCCAGGTCCTCGAACCCCGCTGGAACAGCTGCTTCTGCGACGACCTCCGGCTCGCCGCCGAGACGCGCCGCGCCCACCTCGCCCGCGCCGCCGAGCTGCGCGAGCTCGTCATCCCGGCCCACTGGCCGGGGCACGGAGCCGCCGAGGTCCGAACGGACGGCGACGGCTTCGCGATCTCCGCATGGGCCGATTTCCCCACGGATGGACCTCCCTGCGCGGGTCCGAACGGCTAGAGCCCGTAGAGATCCCGCTCACTGAGAGCCGGGCTCCCGTCGTCGGAACGTCTCAAGCGCGCCGCGGAGCCGAACATGGGGCCACGAGCCGGCTGGATCCCAGCGAACCGGCCGAACCCGAGCGGCTTGGGAACGTCGTCGTAGACGGCCTCCATGCCGCCTTTGGCCGAGTACGTCTCATGCCAGAAACCGGTGCCGCCCGAGTCGCGCAGGAAGTCCAGCCACCACTGCCGATGCGGCTCGGACCGGGCGAAGGCGAGCAGCGACGGCAGGTCACGCCAGTACTGGCGCATCCCCATGTTCATCGGGAAGAACGAGTAGTACACGGGCTCGTGCAGGAGCAGCCCGTCCGGTTCGCCCGCGACGGACTCGCTGATCTTCCGGCCAAAGCTGAAGAAGGTCCTGATCCCGTACAGGTGGTTCACGCGCATGCCGAGGTAGAGGACGAGGAGATCGGGGTAGGCGGACAGATCGACGGTCTGCCGGTTCACTCGGGTGGGCATGGGAGATCGCTCCTTACGGTTGCTTCGAGGGATGTGGCGCGCCCCGCCGGGTCGGGAAGCCGGCCGCCCGGTTCGCCCTGGCGACGGTCGCGAGGTAGAGCAGCAGGCCGGCTGTGGTGAGGGCGAAGCCGGCCCAGACGGTGGACAGGGTTCCCCAGCCGGCGTCGAGGGTGAGCGCGCCGCCGATCGCCCCGAGCGAGTTGGCCAGGTTGAGCGCGGCCAGGTTGAGCGCGCCCATCAGGGTCGGAGCTCCCGGGGCGAAGCCGGTCAGCCGGACCTGGATGGTGGGGATCGCGAACATCATGGTCGCGCCGACGCCGAACAGGCAGGGCAGCAGGATCGCCAGATGACCGCCGGCCACGCCGATCAGCACCAGCAGGGCCAGCACGCCGCCGTACCCCCAGATCAGACCGAGGTGCCCGTGCCGGTCGGCGACGCGTCCGCCGAGGTGGTTGCCGGCGGCCATGCCGAGGCCGAAGACGGCGAGCGCGACCGGGATGAGCGCGGGGTCCTGCCGCGCCGCGTCGGTGACGAACGGGCCGATGAAGGTGTAGACGGCGAAGATGCTGGAGATGCCCAGCGCCGCGACGGCCCCCATCAGCCAGACGTCGAGCCGGCGCAGGGCGGCCAGTTCGTTCGTGACGGAGCCGCCGTGCAGGTCGCCGGTACGCGGCAGCCAGGCCAGCAGAGCGGCGCCGGCCAGCAGGCCGAGGGCGAGGACGGCCCAGAACATGGCGCGCCAGCCGGCGTTCTGGCCGATGAACGTGCCGAGCGGCGAGCCGGCGATGGTGGCCACGGTCAGGCCGCCCATCACGGTGGCGAACGCCTTGCCGCCCTGGCCGGGGCCGTACAGGTACGCGGCGACGACGGCGCCGGCGCCGAAGAACGCGCCCTGCACGCTGCCGCTGACGAACCGGAAGACGACCAGCAGCTCGATGTTCGGCGCCAGCGCGGAGAGCCCGTTGCCGAGCAGGAACAGCACGATCAGGCCGAGCAGCAGGGTGCGCCGGTTGACCCGGGCGGCGAGCAGGGTGATCGCCGGGGAGCCGAGCACGACTCCCAGGGCGTAGGCGGTGATCGCGTGAGTCGCGACCGGGATGAACACCCCGAGGTCGGCGGCGAACAGCTGGATGATGCCGTTGCTGCCGAATTCGCCGGTGCCGATCGCGAAGGTGCCCAGGGCCAGCGCGAACAGGGCCGGTCTCGGGTTGCGGACGGGTGATCTGGCGAGGGTGTGCCGGTCCTCTTCTGCGGTGCACTGGCCCTCGTACGCGTGCTGATGCATCGTCTTTTCCGGCGGCTTTTCCGGCGGCCGGAGGTCAGCGCGCCGCGCTTCTGATGAGGTCGGCGGTCACCGAGGGCTGCGAGATCATCGCGACGTGGGAGGCGCCGACCTCATGGATCCGTGACTGGGCCCGCCGCGCCATGAACCGCTGCGCGGCGGCGGGGAGCACCTGATCGTTCCTGGCGACGAGGTAGTAGGAGGGAATGCTCTTCCACGCCGGAGCCCCGGACGGCTCCCCGAGCGTGCGCGCGTCGGCGGGGCGCTGGCCGGCCTGCATCAGGTCGGTGGTCGCCCTGGGCACGTCCTTGGCGAAGACGTCGTGGAACACGTCCTTCTTGATGTATCCGTCGACGAGGCCGTCACTGTACGGGCGGAAGTCCAGCGCCGCCTCGTCGAGCTTGCTTCCGGGGTACTTCGTCTGCAGATCCAGCAGCGACTCGCCCTGGTCGGGCGCGAAGGCGGCCACGTAGACCAGCGCTTTCACGTTCTTGTTGCCGGTCGCGGCGTTCGTGACGACGATCCCGCCGTAGGAGTGCGCGACGAGCACGATCGGGCCGCTGATCGTGGCGAGTACGGAGGCCAGGTAGGCGGAGTCGGCGGCCACGCTGCGCAGCGGGTTCGCCGGGGCGATCACGGGAAAGTCGTCGCGGATGAGCCTGGCACTGACGTCGTTCCAGCCGGAGGAGTCGGCGAACGCGCCGTGCACGAGCACCACGGTGGGCTTGGCTTTGGGCTTGGCTTCCTGGCGGGTCCGCGCCTGCGCCTCGGGCGTCCCCAGCAGGGCACCGGTCGCGACCGCGGCGGATCCGGCCAGCACCGCCCGGCGAGTGCTCGTCATGGTGGTGGTCCTTTCACGTATGCACCTCGAATTGCAGGTCAGCGTAGGTCCGGGGCACTTGACGATCACTGAATCCGGCAGGTCAGTCGTGAGGAAGTGCCGCGGGACAGACGCGGGCAGACGCTTACAGGGCGGTCAGAGTTCGGCGAGGAACTTCTCGGCGCGGCGGGCGAACAGGTGGGAGCCGCGTTCACGGGACCGGTCGCGGGCCTCTTCCGCGGCCGTTCGCACGGCTTCCGCGGACTCGCCACGGGCGTGCAGCAGCCGCGCTCGCAGCAGCAGGACCAGTCCTTCGGCGTAGCGCTGACCGTAGGCGTCGAGGGCCTGGTCCGCCCGGTCGAGGGCGACGCCCGCCGCGTCCGGACGCCCGGCCGCCAGCCACATCTCGGCGCTCAGCGCGTGGTGGTAGGCGACGCCCCAGCGCGGCGGGTCGACCAGCGTCGCGGCCAGGAGCCGGTCGGTCTCCGCGGCGACACCGGCCGGGTCGTCGCCGTCGAGGGCACACGCCCAGTTCCAGATCAGCCGGATGTAGTGCTCCTGCTGGACGGCCGCGCGGCCGGTGCCCGCGGTCATCCACCGATCGATCGTGCGCAGCACCCAGCCCGCGTCCCCGGCCATCGACGCGATGATCGTGGTGTAGTAGACCCAGGTCGCGACCGCGTACGAGTCGTCGGGGCCGTTCCACTTGTCGATGATGGTCTGCGCCGCCTCGACGTCGCCGTGCAGGGCCGTGACGACGGCATGCCAGCCGGGCCACTCCCCCGAGACGTCACGCCGGATCGGGGACTCGCTGTGGGCGGAGACGACCCCGTCGAGCAGGGCGGGATCGTTCTCGCTGAAGCAGCGGAACGCCGCGCCGATCTGGCCGACGTCCCATTGGTGCAGGCCCCATGCCTGCCGGCCGTACACCCGGACGACCGCGTCGGCGGACGCCTCCCCCTGCTCGTACAGCCGGCGGACCAGGCGGACGCGGTCCCACTCCAGGAAGGTGTACGCGCCGAAGAGGCGGGCGAAGAGCAGGCCCGCGGCCTCGACCTCCCTGCCGAGCCGGCGGGCCAGCAGTTCCGCCCGCTCCAGCAGGTCGAACGTGGTGCCGCCGAATCCGGCCTGCCGGCGCGGGGCGATGGCGAGGAGGGAGAGGGCGGACAGTTCGAGCTCCGGCAGCCCGGCGTTCCGCGCGATCTGGGCGGCCGTCTCCAGGTACCGATCGGCGGCGGCGAAGGCGAGTTTGGTCGTCGCGCGGCGGCCGGCCCGCTTCAGCGCCTCCACGGTACGGGCCGGGTCGGCGAGCGGACCTGCGGCACGCAGGTGGAAGGCGAGGCGTTCGGTGATGGACTCGTCGTCCGCCCGGCTGTCTTCGAGCGCGTCCGCGACCCGCAGGTGCAGCCGGACGGCGCGCGGCTGCTCCGTGGTCTCGGTGATCGATTCACGCACCAGGTCGTGCGCGAAGCGCCACGAGAACGGATCCTCCGGCCCGGTTTCGAGCAGGCCGAGCGCGCGCAGCGGTTCGAGGCGTTCGAGGCAGTCCGCGACGTCGATGCCGGCGGCCCGGGCGAGCAGGCCGAGGTCGACGTCGCGGCCGATCAAAGCGGCGATCCTGAGCAGGTCGCGAGCGCTGTCGTCGAGGCCCGACATCCGATCGCGGACGACGTCGCGCACAGTGGACGGCACCCCTGTGGCCCGGGCCGGCGCGTCATCGCCGCTGACCCCGTAATCGCCGCCGAGCGCGCCTCGGTCGCTGAGGAGTCGCGACAGTTCGCGGACGAAGAAGGGATTGCCGGCGGTGCGTACGTGGATGTTGCGGGCGATGTCCGCGCCGGGCTCGTGGCCGGTCTCGCGGCGGATGAGCTCGGCCACGTCGGTCAGGCCGAGCGGGCTGAGGTGGATCCTGTAGTGATGGGGCAGCCGGCTCGCGGCGGCCAGCGCCCGCGAGAGGCCTGGTCCGGGTGCGGGCGCGCGGTCGCGGAGGGCGCCGATGATCGCGGTGCCGGCGGGCAGCCGGCTCGCCAGGTGGTTGAACAGCTGGAGCGAGGTGGCGTCGATCCACTGCAGATCGTCCAGGACGAGCAGCACGGGCCGTTCCGCCGAGACCTGCCCGATGAAGGTGACCACCTGCTCGAACAGGCGGAACTGGGCGCGGCCGCCGGAGAGCGGCGGCGCGGCGTCGTCGTCGCGCGCTTCGAGCAGGCGGCCGAGCTCGCTGGCCAGCCACTTCTCGCGCGTCAACGCGGGCAGGCTGTCGAGGACGACGGTGAGCGCCTGCTCCCATGGCCACATCGACGGCGTTCCGTCGCCTTCCAGGCAGGAAGCCCAGACGACGAAAGCGTCATGCCGACCGGCGGTGGCCTCTTCCAGCAGGCGCGTCTTGCCCGAGCCAGGCTCGCCTTCGACGATGGCGAGCCCGGTGCGGCCGGTCAGCGCCGCCTCGATGGCCTGCCGCAACACGGCGAGCTCCTCGCTCCGGCCGACCAGGCCGGCCGTCTGCCTCGCCGATCCTCGGTCGTCCTGACTGCTCGTGCTCGTCACCACCGGCGGCGCCGGGGTCTGCGTCAGCACCCGGAGGTGCGCGGCCCGCAGCGCGAGGCCGGGGTCGATGCCGAGTTCCTCGGCGAGGCGGTCGCGGACCGCGTGGAACGCCGCCAGCGCCTCCGCCTGCCGTCCGGCGGCGCCGAGCGCGGTGACGAGAGCGGCGTGCACGGGTTCGTGGAACGGCGCCATCGACGCGGCGAGCTGCAACGACGGGATCACCCGCTCCGGCCGGCGGGACGCCACGGCCAGGTCGGCCGCCGCCACACAGGCTTCGTAGAACTCGTCGTCGAGGGCGGCCAGGATCGGGGTCGCCGCCGGCCCGAAGGACAGTCCGTCCCCGGCGGGGCCACGCCAGAGGCCGATCGCTTCGACGTAGTGGTCGAGCGCCACCGTGTGAGCCTGCTGGGCGAGGGCGCTCTGGGCGGTTTCGCGGAGTTCTCTGAACGTGGCGAGGTCCAGCGTGCCGGGGGCGGCGCTGAACACGTACGCGTTGCCCCGGTGGTGCAGGTACGAACCGGCCGCCCGGGCGGCGACCCCGGGTTCGAGCATGCGTCGCAGGGCGCCGACGTACTTCTGGATGAGGTTGAGCGCGCTGGCTGGAGCGTCGTCCGCCCAGATCAGGTCGATCAGCTCCCCCGTGCTGACCGGATGGCCGGCACGGGCCAGGAGCAGGGCCAGCACCTGCGCCTGCTGCCGTGGTCCGGCATCCAGCTCGGCGCCGTCACGCCACAGCCGCAGCGGGCCGAGGACCTGGAGCCGCAGCGAACCGGCCCCGGCCGGGCCTTCGCCGCCGGGCCGGACGGGGTGGGCGGGCCCGGTCACGTCGGCTGCCGGACGGGCGTGACGGATCGGTCGGCCTGCGCCCCGCGCCGGCGGCTGATCAACCAGCCGAACCCGGTCGCCGTGAAGAACATGATGATGCCGTACACCGCGCCGGGGACGGCCATCTCGGCGCTGTTCAGCAGCGTCGGGCTCAGCGCGATCGTGATGGCGAGACCGGTGTTGTGGATGCCGATCTCGAACCCGGCCGCGGTCGCCGCGCGGTGATCGACCCCGGCCAGGCGGGGCACGCCATAGCCGACCAGCAGGCTCACGATGTTGAAGGCCAGCGCGGCCAGCCCGACCGCGACGAAATAGCCGAAAAGATTGTCCCGCTCCGCGTACAGCACGGCGTAGATGACCGCGGCCAGCACCACGATCGACAGCACCCGGACGGGCAGGTTGAGCCGCCGCGCCAGCCCCGGCGCCCGCCCGCGTACGAGCATCCCGATCGCGACCGGCACGACCACCATCGAGAAGACCTGAAGGATCTTGTCGAACTGCAGCCCGATGGCGGCCCCGTCGGGCAGGAAGAACCCGGCCGAGAGGTTCACCACGACCGGCAGCGCGACCACGGCCAGCACCGAGTTGATCGCGGTGAGCGTGACGTTCAGCGCGACGTTCCCGCCGAACAGGTGGCTGAAGAGATTGGCCGCGGGGCCACCGGGCGACGCCGCGACCAGCAACATCCCGACCGCCGCCTCCGGCGGCAGCCGGAAGGCGAGCACCAGGCCGAAGCAGATCGCCGGCAGCAGCACGACCTGGCACAGCAACGCGACCACGGCCGCCTTCGGATACCGGCCCACCCGTCTGAAGTCGTCCACGGTGAGGCTGAGGCCCAGACCGAGCATGACGATGCCGATGGCGAACGGCAGACTGGCCAAAATCAACGAAGACCCCATGGCGGACATTTTCCGGCATACCGACGAGTGCTGGTAGAGCCCGCGGCCGGCCGTAGTCCCTGGCAGAGCGATCCGGCGCGGACAGCGCGTCGATCGCTCACCCTGCCCGCACGCGGCCGATCCGCTGCCCTGGAGGTGTCAGCGTTGGGGCTCCCGTCTGAAGGTGACGTTCGCGCTGTAGCCGAACCCGCCGCCTCGGACGGTGTTCGCGTACACCGCGACATCGCTGACCGGCAGCTGGGCGTTGGTGGCGTTCACGCCGATCGCGGGCCGGGTCGAGCCGTCGACCGTCGACCATCTGCTCGGGCTCGGGCATCGCCGGATCGGCCTGCTCGCCAACGCGGGGCTGTCGTCGGCCTCGGAGCGGGTGTCGTTGTTCCGCCGGATGATGAAGGCCGCGGGGCTGCCGCCCCAAGTCATCGCCGGCAGCACCGCCGACGAGACGATCGGGCGAGTGGTCCGCGCACTCGCGAAGACCGACCGTCCGACCGCCGTCATCACCGACAGCGACCTGCTGGCGCACTACGTCTACGACGCCGCGGCCGAGGCCGGGTGGATCCCCCGCGATCTCAGCGTGGTCGGTCATGACGATCTGCCGACCTCCCATCTGCTCGCGCCGGCCCTGACGACGATCGCGGTCGATCGGTTCGAGATCGGCCGGCAGGCGGCGACGATGCTGATCGGGGCCCTGAACGGGGACGAGATCGAGCGACCGCATCGGGAGCTTCCTGCCGAGCTCATAATCCGGAGCTCGACGGCCCGCCCGGCGGCTTGATCCCACCGACGCCAGCCGACGTCATGCGACATGCACCGGCCCTTCACGTCACCTTTTCACGTCACGCGCCGGCAGGAACAGGAGAAGCATCCCCCGATGCGCATCGCCCACATCACCAACATTCACCTCAGAAGCCATATCCCCGGCCACCCCGCGCTGCCGGCTCGGCGCGGCCGTACGGCTCCCGAGCTGCTGGCCGCCGCGCTCGGCGACGCCCGCGGTCGTGGCGCGGACGTGGTCGCGATCACCGGTGACGTGGTGGACGTTCCCGGATACCTGTTCGGTCCCGAGCGCGACACCGCCCGGGACCGGCAGGTCTGGCAGCGCGTACGAGCGGACTATCGCCTCGTCCGGCGGATGCTGGACGACTGCGGCATGGCGTGGATCGCCGTGCCCGGCAATCACGACAGCTACCGCGTCCACGCCGAGGAACTGGGATCCGGCCCCTTCGTCCGTGATGTCGGAGGGCTGCGTTTCGTCAGCTTCTGGGATCGCGAGTCTTCCGGCAACGTGCCGCGTCGCAGCCTGACCGAAAGGGAGCGGTTCGACTCGTCGTTGCTCGACCCGGGCCCGCGTCCGCAGGTCCATCTGCAGCACTTCGTCATCACGCCGCGGCTGGACGACGGCTATCCGCACACGTACGCGGAGGGCGAAGAGCTCCAGCGGCGGACCAGCGGCTCCGGCCGGGTCGTCCTGTCGCTGTCCGGGCACTACCACCCGGGGGCCGAACCGGCCAAGATCGGATCGACCACGTTCAGCGTCACGCCGGCGCTCGTCGAGCATCCGCACTCGTACCGGATCTTCGACCTCACGCTCGACGGCGATCGCGCCGGCGCGGTCCGGCACACCCAGGTCGATCTCGCGCGTGACGCATCCGCCAGGAAGGCGGTGTTCCTCGATCGGGACGGGTGCATCAACACGCTTCCGACGTACAGGCACGGCCCGGAGGCGATGCACCTGCTGCCGGCCGCGGCGCCCGCGCTCCGGCTGCTGCGCGACCACGGTTACGCCCTGATCGTCGTGACGAACCAGTCCTGCGTCGGCCTCGGCTACGCGGAGCCGGGCACCCTCGACGAGGTGCACGATCGGCTGTCGGAGCTGCTGGCCGACGAAGGCGTCGCCGTCGATGCGATCTACAGCAGTCCGGTGGCCGGGGAACGTGCGGTGTCCGACCGGTACAACGTGGGTGACCCGCCGAAGCCCAGCCCGGCCATGATCAGACGCGCGGCCGCCGAACTGAACCTCGACCTGTCCGGAAGTTTCCTGATCGGTGACCGGTCCTCGGACATCGCGGCCGCGCGCGCCGCCGGCGTCCGTCCGATCCTGGTCCGCACCGGCGACGGCCGGGCCACCGGGCAGAGCTGGGGCGACACTCCCGCCTGCACCGTCGTGGACGATCTCGTGGCGGCGGCGGTCGAGGTGGTCGGCGGCACGCTGGCGCGGTGGACTTAAGCACGATCAGTTGGTTGTGACGATCGTCATCGGAGTCGTGCAGGTCTACTTCCCCCGACTCCTGAGCCCGCTGCCGTCATGTCTCTCGCTCTGCTGCCCTCCGTCGCACCGTGGGTCGGAAGCCTGATGATCCTCGGTGCTCTCGGCTGGATCTTCGCCTACGACGACCTGGCCGCCGACTACACCTCGCCCAGGGAACGCGTGCAACTGACCGTCAGCCTGTGGTTCATGGTGGTGGTGCTCCTGATCAGCAGTGCGACCACCGGGCTCACGGCTACACCTGAGCGTGACACAGCGGGATGCGGGCGACGAAGCGTGCGCCCTGCTCGCAGTCCTCGACGGTCAGGGTACCGCCGTGTTGTTCGGCGATCTGGCGGGCGATCGGCAGCCCGAGCCCGGTGCCGTTGATGTCCTTGAGGCGGGCGTCGTCGAGCCGGACGAAGCGCTGGAACACCCGCTCGCGCTGGCCGTCGGCGATGCCGGGGCCGTCGTCGGTCACCGTCAGCACGGCCTGCCCGTCCTCGGCACGCACTGAGACGGTCACCGTGGCGGCGGCGTGGCGTTCGGCGTTGTCCAGCAGGTTGGTGAGCAGGCGGATGAGCTCGATGGGGGCGCCGTGCACCATGGCCGGCTCAAGGTCGCGGGTGATGGTCAGCGGCCGGCGGCGGTGGTCCAGTTCATAGGTGACCAGGTCGCTCAGGTCCAGCGGCTTGAAGGCGGCGGCGCAGCCGGCCTCCAGGCGGGAGAGGGTCAGCAGATCCGCCACGATGGCCTGCAGCCGCTGCAGACTGTCCAGCGTGCTGGTGACGGTGACGGGCCAGTCGGCCTCGTCGGGATGCAGCAGCGCCTCCTCCATCTGCGCGCGCATGGCGGTGATGGGGCTGCGCAGGTCGTGCGAGGCGTCGGAGGTGAATCGGCGTTCCCGCTGCAGGGCCGCCTCCAGCAGGTCCAGGGTCTGGTTCACGGCGCACACCAGGTCGTGGATCTCGTCGCGAGGTCCGGGCACGGGTACGCGGTGCCCGAGGTCGGTCGAGGTGATCTTGGAGAGCTGGGCGCGGATGGTGTCGACCGGTTTGAGCGCCCGGCCGACGATCCGGTACGCGCCGGCCGCGGTGAACCCGATCAGCAGCACGGACCCGGTCAGCACCCCGGACAGGAGCCGGCCGCTGACGTACCAGGGGTGGGCCGGGGCGGCGGCGTAGCCGATCCAGTTGCCGTCGTGCCTGGGGGCGATCGTGGCGGAGACGAGCATGCAGTCGCCGGGGGAGACGGGCATGTCGCACAGCGTCTCCGTCCGTCCCATGCGTCCGGCTATCGGGGCGAACGTGGCCATCGGTGACCCTCTCGGCAGGTTCGGGCTCGCCGACACGATCCGGCCCGCCGGGTCGATCATCTGGAGGGCGGCGACTCCCCGCTCGGCATGCACCGGAGACAGCTCGCCACGGGCGAGGAGGGTGATCGCGCGCATGTTCGCGTCGTGGCTGCGGCGGCTGCGTTCGTTCGTCCGCTCGGTGTGGACGTTCGTCAGGATCAGCGCGCTGAAGCCCGCGCACAGCAGCGTCATCACCAGTGTCGCCAGCAAGGTGAGCCTGGTCCGCACCGACCATTCGGGTCTTCGCCTCAGCATGTGTCATCCCCTGCAACCCAACCTAGCGACGCAGCGTGGGGTTACTAGAGATCGATGGTTTGGATTCGGCCAATGCTGTACCAAGCCGGGCAAAGGCCGGGGAAGGACGAGTGGTCGCGGGTACGGATTCAGGTAGATCGCGGGCGTGGGTTCCCTGCTGGAGCGGCCACGGGCGACCCGCCTGCGCGGGCCATCCGCCGGTTTCCGTCGGCGCGACGGAGGAGGAACAAAGGCTCCCGTACGACTGGTTATGCTCGCGTCCGAGAAAGTTCCCAGCGCGACCGACGCAGCCTGTGAGTGTGATGATGAGCCAAGCCACCCCCTGTTCGATCGCCGTGCCGCGGCTCGGCTCCCTCCGGCAGGCGGTCGCCCCGTGACCTCCTTCAATCCGGAGAACACCAGCCTCATCGCCCAGCACGAGGCTCGCCTGCGCTACCTCGAACCGATGACCATGAACCTCGCCGATCACCTGGGGCCGGTCGCGGACGGCGCGCGCATCCTCGACCTGTGCTGCGGAATTGGCGAACCGGCCCTGTACGTGGCCCGCACCCACCCCAAGGCCACCGTCGTCGGGGTCGACTCCGACCCGGCCTCACTCGAACTCGCCGAAGACCGCGCCCGCGTCGCGCGACTGGACAACGTGTCGTTCGAGACGATGGACATGCACGATCTGTCCTTCGCCACCGCGTCCTTCGACGGCGCGATCTCGCGGCTGGGGGCCCTGCTCTTCGGCGACATGGACCATGGCGCGGCGGAGCTGGCACGCGTGCTGCGGCCGGGGGCCGGCTACGCCTTCGCGATGTGGAGCGACGCCGTCGACAATCCGTACATGCGGTGCGGAGTCGCCGTCGCCGAGGGCATCGCAGGCTCGCTGGAGGCCGCCGGGCTGCCGGACATCCGCGAACGGGTTCGCTCACGCGCCTCGGCCCACGTCCTGTCCGCCGGGCTGCGGCGGGCCGGATTCGCCTCGGCGTACACGCAGGTGACGGACTACATGATCGACGTCCCGGACTTCGACACCGTGTGGGACTACTGCACCACCTCCGGGCCGCTGGACGACTTCTACGCCGGCCTCGACGACGAAGCTCTCGACCAGGCCCGCCGGATCGTCGCCGAGCAGGCCGGCGCGCGGAACGGGGCCGGCTGGCGCCTGTGGTTCCGCCACCGTTCGATGTACGGACAGCGCTGACGGCGGAGGTGTTTCACGGAGGTTCAGCGGTCGCCGAGGTCGAGCAGCGTGCCGAGCAGTTCCTCGGGTGACTCGACCTGGGGAAGGTGACCGGTGCGAGGAAGCAGGGTGAAGGTCGCCCCCGGGATCGCGGCGGCGAGCGCCTTGCCGTAGTCCGGGGTGACGATGCGGTCGCTCTCGCCCCACACGACGTGCACGGGGATCGTCATCTGGCCGAGCCGCCCGGCGAGGGTGGGGTCGGCCATGGCGGGCCCGGCGTAACCGACCAGAGCCTGCACGTCCGGACTCGGACCGGTGGTGCCGGTGGCCGGCGGCTGCGACGCCTCGCGCGGTCCGGGGGCATCGGTGGCCGGCGGTCGCGGCGCCTTGCTCGGGTCGTGGAACGAGAGTTGCTGGATCTCGGGCAGGGACAATCCCCTGATGTCGGCCTGCGGATGCCCCTCGACCTCGATGCCGATCGCGTCAATCAGCACCGCGCCGCTGACGCGCGGGCTGTCCAGCAGGGCGATCTCGGCCGCGAGCCAGCCACCGAAGGAGTTGCCGATCACGGTGACGTCGGCGAGGTCGAGCCGGTCGAGCAGCGCCACGTACGCCTGGGCCAGCGCGCCGACCCCGGTGAGCCCGGCGGCTTTCGGCGTGCCACCGAACCCGGGGTGCGTGGGCAGCAGGACGCGCGAGCGGGTGCGTTCGGCGAGCAGACCGGCGAAACCGGCCATCGACGCCACGCCACCACCCCCGTGCAGCAGCAGGAACGGCCGGGTGCGGTCATGGTCCCGCACGGTGAGCTCGACCGCTCCCGCGCTGGTCTCGATGGCGTGGACGTCGGTACGGAGGCTGCCGGCCGCGGGGGTGGAGGGCATGGTCGCTCCTAAGCGAGTCAGGTTGCTTACCTAAAGAACTTTATATCAGCTTCCTTATATAAGTAAACTGACTTCGGTGGGATAGGCTGCCATGCATGCGACACCGTCCCGGCGACGTCGGCCTCGCCGTCAAGCGCTTGCAGCACCGCCACCATCGAGCGCTCAGCCGGGCCTTGGCGCCACTCGGCATCTCCCTGGTGCAGTGGGACACGCTGCGGCACCTCGCCCGCAACCCGGACGCCTCGCTGCACGACCTCGCGGTGCTGACGTTCCAGACCGACCAGTCCTTCGGGTCGCTCGCGACCCGGATGGCGAGTCGAGGCCTGATCGAGCGGATACCGGGACCTGGCCGAGCGGTGCGGCACCGGCTCACCGACGAGGGAGAACGACTGCTCGCGGCCGGCCAGAGACTCGCCGACGGAGTCCTGGACGCGTCGTTCGGAAACCTCACGGAGGAGCAGCTCGACCAGCTCGGCGACCTGCTGGACCTCGCACTCGGCTCCGACCCGACCGCCTGACCTCCTCCCCACCCGGCGCACACCCGCATGTAGCGGCGCTATAGTTATAGCGATGCTACAGAACCCAGCCGCCGACGTCCGCGCCGGACTGCTCGCCGCGGCGTTCGAGATCGCCAGGCGCGACGGCGCCGACGCGGTCACGACCCGTGCGGTCTGCACCGCCGCAGGCGTGCAGGCCCCCTCGCTCTACCACCACTTCGGCGACCGCGCGGGACTGATCCGCGCGGTGGTCGACGCGGCGTTCGAGGAGTACTTCCACCGCAAGGACGCCGCCGCGCCCGATGACGGGGACCCGCGGGCCCGGGTCGCCGCGGGATGGGACGCGCACATCGCCTTCGCGCGCGCCTACCCGGGGCTCTACCCCGCGATGTACCCGGCGTCGGGCCCGCCGCCGAGCCAGTTCGAACGGAGCGGCGCCCTGCTGCGCGCCGGTTTCGACGAGCTCGAACGAGCCGGCGCCCTCCGTCCCGGGATCACCGCGGCGCTCGCGACGAGCGCGCTCCGCGCGGCCCTCCGGGGCGTGGCACTCAAGATCGCCGGCGACCCCGGCGACCCCGGCAACGACAGGACGTCCGCCGTCGTCCGCGACGCGCTCATCCACGCGCTCATCGCGGACGACGTACGCGACCCCTCCCCTTCTCGGCCCGGCCCACGGTGAGAAGGAATCCACTTCCCAGGGAGCGACCCCGATGACCGACCTGCTCAAAGGCAAGACCATCCTCATCACCGGCGCCTCGTCCGGCATCGGCGCGTCCGCCGCGCACCTGTTCGCCCGCGAAGGCGCGCACGTCGTCATCACCGCCCGCCGCAAAGCCGAACTCGAGCAGGTCGCGGAGCGCATCGCCGGAGACGGCGGCGACGTCCTCGCCGTCCAGGCCGACACCACCGACGCCGACGACCTGAGCCGAGCCGTCGCGGCGGCGGTCGAGCGGTGGGGCCGCCTCGACGGCGCCCTCAACAACGCCGGCCGCAGCCAGGGCGGCGGCCGGCTGGCCGACGTCACCGACGAGACCTTCGACGCCGTCGCCGAGGTCAACTTCAAGGGCGTGTGGCTGGCGATGCGCGCCGAATTGCGGGCGATGACCGCAGAGGGCGCCGGCGGCGGTTCGATCGTCAACGTCAGCAGCATCGGCGGCACGTTCGGCGCCGCCGGGCAGAGCGTGTACGGCGCGACGAAGGCCGCCGTCATCGCCATGAGCAGGGCCGCCGCCGCCGAGTACGGCCGGGACGGTATCCGCGTCAACGCCATCGCGCCCGGCGCCACGATGACTGAGATGATGGTCGGCTGGCAGCAGCGCGACCCGGGCATCGTCGAACGCCTGAGCGCCCTCGCCGCCCTGGGCCGCCCCGGGCAACCTGACGAGATCGCCGAAGCGGCCGCCTGGCTGCTCAGCGACCGCGCGAGCTACGTCACCGGCATGACCCTCGGCGTCGACGGCGGCACCGCCCCCTGGCCGCACTGATGGGGCCGCCCGGTCTGATGGAGCCGCCCGGTCTCACGGCGCAGCCGTTCACCGGGCACGGCAGGTCCGCAGGTAGCTGAGGAATGACGCCTGCAGACCGGTCACGTGCGTTTCGTCCAGGATCGCGCTGGTGACGGCGCCGCCGCGTGAGGTGAGGCGGTGCAGGAGGGTGGCCGTGTTCTTCGTGATGCTCTGGTAGACGGCCAGGTCGCCGAGCAGCTCGCGGGCGTTGAAGGTCACGTGCAGCCTGGCCGCGCGCTCGCTCTCCCCCATCTCGTCGAGCTGGGCGAAGACCTGGCTGTCCGCACCGGCCACACCGGGGCTGCCCGCTCCGACGCTCTCGAACAGCGTGCAGCCGGAGAGCCAGGTGTAGAGGCTGAAAAGACCGCCGTAGGAGTAGCCGAAGAGGCCGTGGCCGGTCGCGGCCGTACCGTAGTCGCGTTCGATCCGCGGGTGCAGCTCCGTGGTGAGGAAGCCGAGGAACGCATCGGCCTGGGTGTCGCGCAATTCGGCGAGGTAGGCGTCGGCCGCCTCGCGGGTCATCGCGCCCGCCTGGAACCCCTTCTCCACGGCCTCGATCAGCTCCGGGGCGACGGGCTCGCCGGGTGGCACGAGGTCTCTGTTGCGCAGCCGGGCCCAGTGCTGCGCTTCCTCGCCCGCGTAGCCGACGCTGACCTGGACGTACGGCTGGATCTGCTCCATGGGGTCCAGCTGGGTGACGATGAGCGGAGCCGTCATGCCCACCGCCCAGTTGCCGTCCATCACGTAGACGGCGGGCGCCGGCGTCGTGGCGGGGTCGTAGCCGGGTGGCGTGGTGACCCAGACGCCGTAGTCGTGCCCGCCGCCGGAACGCAGCTCGAAGTAGTCCGTGTCGGCGAGGCAGCCCTGCCACATGGCGGTCATCGCAGGTCCTTCACGATGCGGCCGGCCTGGACGACGAGGACGGCGGCGGCGGGGTCGGCGAAGAGCTTCGGGTCTTCGAGCGGGTCGCCGTTCCAGAGCACGAAGTCCGCGCGCATGCCGGGCGCGATGACCCCCACCTCGTCCGCCAGGCCGAGGATCTCGGCGTTGGTCTTGGTGGCCGCCACAAGGGCTTCCATCGACGTCTCCAGCTCCGCGCGCAACGTGAGCTCCTCGCCCCGGCGGTCCTGCGCCGGGCCGATGAGGTCGGAACCCAGCCCGACCCGCACGCCGGCCTCCTTGGCGACGGCGAGGGCCCCCGCCATCCGCTCCCGGACGCCCAGCACCCGTTCACGGGCCGACTCGCCGAGGCCGGCCTCCGCGGGATCGTGCAGCAGCCGCTCGACGACGGCGAACGTGGGCACCAGGGCGACCCCATGCGTGGCCATCAGGGTGGCCGTGGCCTCGTCGAGGTCGGTGCCGTGCTCGACACAGCGCGCCCCGGCCTCGACCGCGTTACGGATGCCCTGGTTGTTGTGGGCGTGCACCGTCACGTAGGTGCCCCGCGCCGCGGCTTCCTGGACGGCGACGGCGATCTCCTCCACGGTGAACTGGGTGTCGGTCAGGTGGTCGTGAGCGCTCACCACTCCGCCGGTCACGCAGAGCTTCAGGAACGTGGCTCCGCGGCGGAATGCCTCGCGTACGTTGCCGCGCAGCTCGTCCGCGTTGCCCGACATCATCGACAGGGCGCTCAGACCCGGAATGTGGTGGTTGCTCCACAGCTCGGTGGGTTCCCACTCGGCTCCGTAGTAGCCGTGCCCGCCGATCTGGCACTGCACAGGTCCGCACGACAGGACGCGCGGCCCCCTGACCTTGCCCTTCGCGATCGTGGTGACGACGCCGCCGTCGATCCCGCCGGTGTCCCTGACAGTGGTGAAGCCGCCGTCGAGCGCCGCGCCGGCCGTGGCGAAGATGTCCGCCGCGATCTCGGCGGCACTGATCCGGAACGAGAACTGCGGCTCGATCGGGCTCGACAGACCCAGGTGTACGTGCGCGTCGATCAGACCGGGCGTCATCGTCAGCCCCTCGGCATCAAGGCGCTCGCCTGGTCCGGTGGAGGAGCCGCCGAGCCGGCTGATCCGCCCGTCTTCGACGGTGACCCCGACCTTCACGGGATCGTGCCCCGACCCGTCCGCGACCATCGCGCCGACCACCTGCAAACGTCCCACCAGCCGTTTCCCTCCGCCGTCGCGAACCGGCTGCGACCATGGACTGAAGCACCCCTGACCGCCGCCGGCAATCTTTTCCAATGGATAAACTGTGGGAGTGATCCTGTCAAGCTCGGAACGCAGAGGCGACGCCCGCGAGCGTCTCCTTGCCCGGCTCCTCGACGCCTTCGACCAGGCCCTTCCCTCACCGGAGGTGTCGCTGCGCGAGATCGCCGCCCGAATCGACACCAGCCACGCCCTGCTGCGCTACCACTTCGGGTCGCTTCCTGGCGTTCTGGCGGCCATGCTCAAGGCCCAGCGCTCCCGCGACAACGAGGCCCTTTTCGCCGCGGCCCGGCAGGGGACCTTCGACGAGTTCGTGGTGGCGATCTGGCGTACGTACACCCGGCCCGAGCAGTTGTCGCGGGTCCGGGGCTTCTTCCACGTCGTGGGGCTGGCCGCGTACCGGCCGGAGGATTTTCGCGAGTTCATCGACTCGCTCGACGACCTGACCAGGATGCTGGCCTCACTGGCGGAACGCGAAGGGCTTGAGGCCGAGGAGGCGCTGACCACGGCCACCGTCACCATCGCCGCGATCCGCGGCCTGCTCCTCCAGGAAATCCTGACCCCGGGTTCCCACTCGGAGCACGCCGTCGACCTGATCCTGCGCATGAGCAAGGACCGATCCGTCCCCGGGCCGCGCTGAGCTCTCCGGGGTCGTGGGCGCTTTGCCGGGCCGGGTTGGCCCTGACCCCAAGGCATGGTTTTGCCTGATGTCAGGAATTTCCGGCGAAGGTCGGTCATTGATGTACACGCTCGGCGGCGCGATGCTCGCCGAGCTCGCCAAAGGTCACCGTGTACATCGTGGACCTCGACGAGGCCAAGGCCGGGCAGTTCGTCGCCGGGCGCGAGCGGGCGGCCGCGACGCTGGGCGTCGAGATCCAGCAACCCAGCACCTGGATCGGGGTCACCTCGCTGGCCGCGCCGGGCTACCTGGTCGAGGTCGACGCCATCGCCGTGCTGCCCTGAGGCGGGCGCGGCGCGGGAAGGCAGGGCACGGGCTTGAGTGTGCCCCCAGGGCACGGTGTTCGCTGGGGCGTGGAACGACCGTCTCGACCCAGGAGGACCCCGATGTCCGTGCCAGGATCCGGCCAGACCCCGGCCACGCCCGCGCACCCGAGCTCACCGCACCAGCCCGGCGACCCCGCAGCCGGACGTCGCGGGCCGCGCCTCGACGACTCCCGGCTGTTCGGTGACCCGGTGTCCGGACGTCGCGGGCCGGGGCTGGACGACTCCCGGCCGTTCGGCGCCCACGTGCGCATGAGCTGGTGGCGGCCGCTGGTCGTCCTCCTCGTGCCGCCGGTCGTGATGCTGCTCCTGCAGATCCTGCTGTACCAGGTCGTGGGCGTCATCGAGGGCAGTGACGATCCGATGTCCGCCACCTTCACCCCGCTGAAGCTGCTGGCTGTCAACCTGAGCGTGGGCATCTCGGGCGTGGTCGCGATCCTGCTGCTGGCGCGGCTGGCGAAGGTGCCGTGGCGCCGCCTGATCAGCTCGCCGCGGGCGTTCGACGTTCGGCGCCTGGTGCGGTATCTGCTCGGCGCGGCCCTGCTGGTGGTCGCCGGCATCGGGGTGGTGGCGCTGGTCGCCCCCGAGTCCCCTGGCTGGGTCGCGTTCGGTGTCTCAGGGACGACGATCCTCATGCTGGTGATCACCCTGCTGAGCACCCCGATCCAGTCCGTCGGCGAGGAGTTGATGTTCCGCGCCGCCGCGCTGCCCGCTGCCGCCTCCTGGGTACGCGCGGTCCGCCCGGCCCTGGCCGTCGGCCTGGTGGTCTCCAGCCTGGCCTTCGCGCTCGCACACGGCTCCAGCGACCCCTGGCTGTTCGGCTACTACACTTTCATCGGCGTCGCCACGGGGCTGATGGCGATCATCAGCCGCGGCATCGAGGCGCCGGCCGCGTTCCACATCGCCAACAACGTCCTGTTCTCCAGCGTCAACACGCTGATGGCGGACGGCGAGGGCTACACCATCGACCGGTCCACCGACACCGGTGACGCGGCCCTGCTGATCCTCGCCGCCGTCAACGTCGCCATGGTCGCCCTGGTCTGGGCGCGCGAACGACGTACACGAAGGACGACCTGGAACGGGGCGCGGGACGACGAGGTGAGGACCCCATGACCTGGAGCACACGCGAGATCGCCGACCTGGCGGGCACCACCGTGAAGACGGTGCGCTACTACCACCAGATCGGGCTGCTCGACGAGCCCGAGCGCGGGTCCAACGGCTACAAGCGCTACGAGGTGCACCACCTGACCCGCCTGCTGCAGATCAAGCGCCTGACCGGGCTCGGTGTGCCGCTCGCTCAGGTGGCCGAGATGGGCACGAGCGGCGAAGGGCTGGCCGCGGTCTTCCGTACCGTGGACGCCGAGCTGGAGGCGACGGTCCGGCGACTGGAGAACATCCGGCGGGAGCTGGCCGCCCTGGCGCAACCGGGCGCGTCACCGGAGGTGCCGACCGGCTTCAGCGGCCTCGCCCAGGACCTGCGCGACAACGACCGCGCCCTGCTGACGATCTACGCCCAGCTCTTCTCGGACGAGTCGATGGAGGCCCTGCGCGGGACGCTCGCGGCGCACCCGAACGACGAGCTCGACGAGGCGTTCCGCGACCTGCGGGAAGACGCCGACGAGGCCACCCGGCAGGCCCTCGCCGAGCGGCTCGCGCCCTTCCTCGTCCCGGGCGCCACCGAGCACGGCGTGACGCTGGAGCCGCGCGCCGGTACGCCGGGCCAGGCCGAGGCGGCGCGGCGGGCCGCCGGTCACGCCCTCAGGGCGCTCTACAACCCCGCGCAGATCGACGTGCTCCGCCGAGCGCACCTGCTCCACGAGTCCGGCGACGCCGTCAGCGAAACACCATGAAGCGCAGCTGATCCACGAGTCCGGGGACGCCGTCAGCGGATCACCCTGAAGCGCATCTCCGGGGACGCCGTCAGCGGATCACCTTGAAGCGCAGGTGGGTGACGTTCGGGGAGTCGACCACCTGGACGCGTTCCAGCCGGAACGGTCCTCCCGCCCGCTCGAACAGCCGGGTGCCGCTCCCGAGCAGCACCGGCGCCAGGTGGATCTGGATCTCGTCCAGCAGACCGGCGGCGAGGCACTGCTGCGCGGCGCTGGCGCCGTGGACGGCGGTCACCTTGTCCCCCGCCACGGCCCTGGCCCGCTCCACCGCGTCGTGGATGCCGCCGGTGACGAAGGTGAAGACCGACGGCGCCCGGACCGTCTCGGGAGCCGGCGGCTTGTGGGTGAGCACGAAGCACGGCACCTGGCCGGCGGGGCCGCCGTCACCCCATCCGCCGTCGCCCCCGGCCAGGTCGTAGGAGCGCCGGCCCATCAGGATCGCGCCCGCGCCGTCGCGCATCCCGGCCAGCAGTTCGCTGTCGAGCTGGTGCGGGTCGTGCAGCCATTGGTGCAGCGCCTCGCCGCCCTCGCCCAGCTGGTGTTCCCTGGTGACGTCAGGCCCGGTGACGAACCCGTCCAATGACATCGAGATCCCCGCGATGACCTTGCTCATGGCCTGTCCCTCTCAAAGTGGTTGCCGTGTCATGGAGTTCCCCCGTTCGGGATGATCACCAGCTTGGCGGACCGGGAGTGGCAGAGTTGTGTCACTCTGGTGAAACTCATCGCCGGCCAGGCAAGGAGGCGCACCGCGTGGTCACCGTCGAGCTGCTCGGGCCGCTGCGGGTCGCGGTCGACGGGCGGCCGGTCGAGCTCCCGGCCGGGCGGTTGCGCGCGTTGCTGGCCGTGCTGGCGATGTCGGCGGGCCGTACGGTCGGCACGGACCGGCTGGCGCTCGCGGTGTGGGGCACAGGCACGGGCGCGGGTGGGAGCCCGGGGGCCAACGTCCGGACGAACGTCAAGCGGCTGCGCCGCGCCCTGGGCACCGCCGGCGAGCGGCTGATCGAGGCCCGGCCGGGCGGCTACCTGCTGACGGCCGACCCCGATCGGGTGGACGCGCTCCGCTTCGGCCGCCTGCTCGACGAGGCGGCGGCGGATCCGGCGGCCGAGCGATCCCGGCTGGCCGCCGCGCTGGCGCTGTGGCGCGGCACTCCGTTCGACGGGATCCGTTCGGACTGGCTGGAGCGGTCGGTGGGCCCGGCTCTGCAGGAGCGGTACCTGACCGCGCTGGAGCGGCGGATCGACCTGGACCTCGCGGCAGGATCAGGTCAGGTCCTGACCGACCTGGCCGATCTGGCCGAGCGGCATCCGCTGCGGGAATCTCTCTGGGTACGGCTGCTCCGGGCCCTGGAATCGGCCGGCCGTCCCGCCGAGGCGCTGGAACGGTACGAGACGATCCGGCGCCGGCTGGCCGCGGAACTCGGCGCCGATCCCAGCCCCGAGCTGCGGCAGGTGCATGCCCGCCTGCTCACCGGCGACGCCCCGCCCGTCCCCCGCGCGGTTCCCCGGCAACTTCCCGCCGCGGTCGCCGGGTTCGCGGCACGCGAGGCCGAGCTGACGGCGCTCGACGCACTGCTCCCCCAGTCGGACGGGACACGGTCGCCTTCGATCGTGGTGATCGCCGGTACGGCCGGGGTCGGGAAGACGACGCTCGCCGTGCACTGGACGCACCGGGTCGCCGATCGTTTCCCGGACGGCCAGCTCTACATCGACCTGCGCGGATACGACCCATCACAGGAGGCCGTACACCCGGCGGCGGCCGTCCGCGAGCTCCTCGACGCGCTGCGGGTGCCGCCGCACCGGATGCCGGACAGTCCGGCCGCGCAGGCGGGGCTCTACCGCAGCCTGCTGGCCGGGCGGCGCATGCTGGTGCTGCTCGACAACGCCCGCGACGCCGCCCAGGTGGCCCCGCTGCTGCCCGGGGCGCCCGGCTGCCTGGTCGTGGTGACCAGCCGCGATCACCTCACCGGGCTGGTGATGACGTACGGGGCGTATCCGCTCACCGTCGACCTGCTGTCTCCCGAGGACTCGAGGCGGCTGCTGGCCGCCCGGCTCGGCCACGACCGGATCGCGGCCGAGCCCGAAGCCGTCGAGGAGATCGTCCGTCGCTGTGCCGGGCTGCCGCTGGCGCTGGCCGTCGTCGCCGCCCGCGCCGCGATCCATCCGGCGCATCCGCTGAGCGCGCTCGCCGCCGAGTTCGGAGACGCCCTCGGCGCACTCGACCGTGCCGTCGACGTACGGGCGATCTTCTCCTGGTCGTACGAGACGCTCACGGACGAGGCGGCGGCCCGGACGTTCCGGCTGGTCGCCGGGCTGCATCCCGGTCCGGAGTGCACGCCGGACGCCGCCGCCAGCCTGATGGGCGTCCCGGTCGAGCGGGTACGGGCGCCGCTGGCGGAGCTGACCCGCGCCAACCTGCTCACCGAGCACACCCCGGGCCGGTACGCGTGCCACGACCTGCTGCGCGCGTACGCCGCCGAACTCTGCGCGGCCCGCGACGACGACCGGGACGCCGCACGACACCGCGTCGTGGACCACTACGTCCAGTCCGCGTTCGCCGCCGCGGGGCACCTGCACGGGCGCACCGAGACCATCGCCCTCGCCGCGCCCCGCCCTGGCGTCAGCGTGACGGGCTTCGCCGGGACGGACGCGGCGATGGCCTGGTTCGAGAACGAGCGCCCCGCCCTGCTCGCCGCCCTCGACCTGGCCGCCGGCCTGGGGCTCGACCGGCAGGTCTGCCGGCTGGCGGGGGCGTTGTTCGTCTTCCTGCACCGGCGGGGACGCTGGCACGACCGGGCCGAGACCCAGCGGGCCGCCGTCGCTGCTGCCCGGCGGCTGGGCGACCCGGTGGAGGAGGCGCGCGCGTGCCGCAACCTGGCCGCCGCGCTGGCCGACCTGGGCCGCTTCGACGACGCCCACCACCACCTCGACGCCGCCCTGGAACAGGACGTCCCCTCCGGCCAGGCGTGGACGCACTACTTCCGTGATCTCGTGTACGGCTTCCAGGGACGGGAGGCCGACGCGCTCGATGCCGCCCGCCGCGCCCACGACCTCTTCGAACGACTGGGCGACGAGGTCGGGCAGGCCGTCGCGCTCACCGACCTCGGCTGGTACCACGGGCGCCTGGGAGACCATGGTCAGGCCCTCGACCTGTGCGAGCAGGCCCTGGTCCGGCACCAGAAGCTCGGCAACCGCCCCTACGAGGCGCACACGTGGTCATGTCTCGCCGACCTCCGCCTCCAGCAGGGCGACCCCGCCGGGGCCATTCCCTGTTACCGTCAGGCCCTCGACGTGTTCAGGGAGCTCGGCGACTCGTACGGCGAGGCCAGCACGCTCGCGCACCTGGGAGCCTGCCACCACCTCGCGGGCGACCGCCCGGCCGCCGGCGAGCAGTGGCGGCACGCCCGTGCCCTGCTGCGCGACCTCGATCCGTCCGCCTTCGACCAGGTCCACGCCCAGTTGACGACCGTCGACGGGTCCGCCGCCGACGCCTTCCGCGGGCGGCGCTGACGGGCGCGATCATGGGCTCGGCCTCAGCGGTCCGGCAGGCGTATCCACAGATCCGGCGGGCCGGCGACGGCCCGGGCGTCATCCGGGCGCAGTCCCGCCATGACGCACAGATAGGCCACGGCCTCGCCCTGGTAGAGGTATTCGGTGAGGATTTCGGCGGCCGTCAGGTGTCCACCGGGGTGGCCGCCGCCGGGGGAGGTGTCGGAGTCCTCGATCGCTCCGTCGCGGCTCACCAGCCCCTGGTTACCGCTCTTGGGGTTGGCGAACAAGCTGTGGCAGATCGTTCCCACGGACAGCGGCACGGTCACTTCTGGGGTAGAGGGGACGTCTCCCCAGGGCTGGGTGATGACGCATCCGCCGGGCACATCGGTGATGCCGACGATCCCCAGGTGGGCATCGTGATCGGCCCAGGGATCGGCCAGGGCCGCCTCGACGGCGGCGGCGTCGGCCGGCCGGGCCTCCAGCCGCCGCACGGCCTCGGCCGCGGTGAGCTCCGCCACGCAGGCCACGCCCATGTAGTCCTCGCCGACATCCGCCAGCGCGGCGATCAGCCGTCGCGCCTCCGCGACCTTCGCGGCCTCATCGGAGGTCAGGCCCGGGTGACCGGCGGGGAACGGGAACAGGCCGGGTGCCGGACCGGCGAGGGCGAGCCGTCCGGGAGACCATCCGGCCATCATCGGCCGCCACGGATCCGCCCCGGCCGCGACCAGGGCACGGGCGTGGTCCAGGCGATGGGCGAACACGGCCGTCCACAGCGCGGTCCTGTCGTCGAACTCGGCATCGACGTCGGCGACGTGACGGGCCAGCTCGGCCACCGTCTCAGGAGTGCCCCACTCGGCCGCGAAGTGCAGCGGTCTCCCCTCGTAACCGCCGAAGGCGTAGACACCCGAGCCGGGGTCGGCGCCCGCCGCCAGCCGGGCCCGGATCGCCGCGAGATCGGCCCAGCCATCCCCGCCGAAACCGGACCATCCCGCTTGCTGAGTCATGACGCCCTTTCTTCATCCGGGACCCGGCCGGGGCGTGGGCTCACGGCTCGCCGCGCGCGGAACGCTCGCCGTACCGACAGGGCCACGGCCAGGACGACGAGACCGAGGATCACCATCGTGACAGGCCGGCCGAGCACGTACCCGGCATTTCCGTCGGAGAAGGCCAGAGTCTGGCGCAGCGAGACTTCGAGCGTGGGCTGGAGGACCACGGCCAGCACGAAGGGCGCCATGCTGTACCCGGCCCGGCGCAGCACGAAGCCGAGCAGCCCCGCGACCAGCATGACCACGACGTCGAACATCGAGTTGTTCTCGGCGTACACGCCCACGACGCACAGCCCGATCACGAACGGCATCAACGCCTGCGGCGGGATCGACAGCAGGCGGGTGAAGATCCCCACCAGCGGAAGGTTGAGCACCAGCAGCATCAGGTTGGCGATGTACATCGCGGCGATGACGGTCCAGAACAGCTCGGGCTGGTCCGCGACGAACGTCGGCCCCGGTACGATGCCGTTGAGCAGCAGCGCGGCGAGCACGAGCGCTATGGTCGGCGCGAACGGGATCCCGAGCGCCAGCAGCGGGACGAACGCCGCGCCCGCCGCCGCGTTGTTGGCCGCCTCCGGACCGGCCACCCCCTCGACCGCGCCCTTGCCGAACCGGCCGGGGTCCTTGGAGATCTTCCGCTCGGTGACGTACGAGGCGAACGTCGACAGTACGGCGGCCGGTCCTGGCACCAGGCCCAGCAGGAAGCCGATCACCGAGCCGCGCACCGCCGCGGGAGCCGCCCGCCGGGACTCCTCCCCGCTGGGCAGCAGCTCCCTGAGCCGTGGGGCCTTGACCGGCTCGGGGCGCCGGTGCCGGCCGACCATCGTGAGCGCCTCCGCCACGCCGAAGACCCCCATGACCAGGGCGATGAAGCTGAAGCCCTCGGCCAGGGCGTCGGACCCCATGGTGAACCGCAACTGGCCGCCGGCCGGGTCGATCCCGACCGTGCCGATCGCCAGGCCGGCACAGATCATCACGATCGCCTTCGCGGCGGAGCCTTCGGCGAGCGCCGCCAGCAGCAGGAGTCCCGCGACGCACAGCGCCAGGTACTCGGGCGGACCGAGCTTGACCGCGAGCCCGCTCAGCCACGGCGCCGACATCATGAGACCGAAGATGGCGATGGTGCCCGCCAGGAACGAGGAGACCGCCGCGATCGTCAGTGCCGGCCCTGCTCTGCCCCGTTTCGTCATCGCGTGGCCGTCGAGCGCCGTGACCACCGACGACGCCTCACCGGGCACGTTGAGCAGGATCGAGGTCGTCGACCCGCCGTACGTGGAGCCGAAATAGATGCCGGCGAACAGGATCAGCGATCCTGTGGGGCCCAGTTGCGTGGTCATCCCGAGCAGGACCGACATCGCGCCGATCGGCCCGATGCCGGGCAGCACGCCGACCACCGTACCGAGCACCACGCCGACCAGCGCGAGGACGAGGTAGGCCGGATCGGCGAAGGTGGCGAAGCCCGCGCCGAGGTTGTCGATCGCGTCACCCACGGGGCGTCCTTCCGTTCACATCAGGCCGGGTCAGAACAGGCCGAGCGTGCCGCTCGGCAGCGGGACGGCCAGCCAGCGAACGAAGATCAGCCAGGTGGCCGCGCCGAAGGCGAGGCCGAAGAGCACGGCGCTGCTCCACCGGGAGACCCCCATGATCTTGGCCATCAGGACCAAGGAGATCGACAACGTCACGACCATCCCCACGGTGTCACCCACCGCCGGCACCAGCAGGGCGGCGGCCAGCACACCGGCGATCCGCCACCAGCGCACCTCGCCGTCGCCCCCGTCCTCCACGCTGACATCACCGCCTCCCGGTGAGGTGACGTCGCCGGCGCCCGGCGCGGTGACGTCGCCCGGCGTCCGCCGCCGGCTCTGGACCAGGACGACGACACCGGCGACGGCCAGCACGAGCGCGACGATCAAGGGGAAGAAGCCCGCCCCGGTGTCCGCCATCGTCCCCAGGCCCTCACCGAGGGCGAGCGCGCCGTACAGCAGACCCAGCGCCAGCAGCGAGCCGGCGACGATCACCTCCGGCTTGGCGCTCTCTCGCACAAGACCCGATCTTCTCATTTCACCGTGACCAGGTTCGCCGCCTCAGCGGTCTTCTTGGCCAGCCGCGCCTTGGCCGTCTCACCGTCGGCCCCGCTGACGACCAGCCCGAGCTTCCGCGCCGCCTCGGCGAACTTCGGGCTCTTGACGGCCGCGCCGAACACCTCGTTCAGCTTCTGCTGGGCGTCGCCGGGCAGTCCCTTCGGCGCGATCACCACGTTGTACGCCTCCCACTCCAGAGCGACGTCCTGCTGCTTGAAGGTCTTGATCTCGGGGGCGAGCTCGATGGGCTCGGCGGAGGCGATGGCCAGCGCGCGCAGTTTGCCCGCCTTCAGCTGCGCCATCCCGCCGGCCAGCTGCATGACGCCCACCTCGACGTTGCCGCCGATCAGGGCCGTGACGGTGGCCTGGTCGCCGTCGAACTTGACGTGCTTGAACCGCGTACCCGTGAGCTGCTCGAACTTCCCGGCCGGGATGGCGTAGTTGAGCGGCCCCTCGGCGATCGTGACGGCTCCGGGCTTGGCCTTGGCGGCCGTGACCAGATCGGCGACGCTCTTGTACGGCGAGTCGCCCGGCACCACGAACAGCACCGGCGACGTGGTGACCTCGCTGATCACCGAGATCGCCACCGGGTCGTAGGAGACCTTCTCGGTCCGCGGGAGCAGCGTCAGCGGGCCGTCCGGCACGAGGCCGATCGTGTGCCCGTCCGGTTTGGCGCTGAGCGTCGCCGTGGTGCCGACCGCGCCCGCGCCGCCCTCCCTGTTCACCACCTGGACGCGCCGGCCGAGCTTGCCCTCGCCGTTGACGATCTCGACCAGCGCGCGGGCCGTCGCGTCGATGGCGCTGCCGGCCGGATAGGGCACGATGAGCTGGACGTTCCTGGTCGGATAGCCGCCCTGGGCAGCGGGCGCGGCGCACGCCGCGAGGGCGAGGACGACGGCCGCGAGGAGCGCGGGCAACGCGGCACGGCCGCCTGGCGGAACAACACTCATGGGGCACCTCCTGGGAGGGACTGGGGAGGACGGGTTCCCGGCCCGATGGCGGCCGTGGCGATGATCGGGTCGTGCCAGCCGTCGTCGCCGAAGTCGTGGGCGTCTCTGTGCAGCCGTTTGAAGAACAGGTGCGCGCTGTGCTCCCAGGTGAAGCCCATCGCGCCGTGGAACTGCACCAAAGCGGCGGACATCCGGCGGGCCAGGTCGGCGGCGCGGCTCTTGACCACCGACGTCATCAGCGTCGCGTCGCCGCGCCCGGTGTCGTGGGCGTGGGCGGTGTACCACAACGCCTGGGTGATCGTCGTCCAGTCGACGTACAGCTCGGCCAGCTCGTGCTGGATCGCCTGGAAGCTCCCGATCGCCCGGCCGAACTGCCGGCGCGCACGGAGGTGGTCGAGAGTGATCCGCATCGCCGTGCCCGCGGCGCCGACGAGGTCCGCGCTCACCAGCACGGTCAGCCGCCGGACGACGTTCTCGAAGACGTCGTCGTTCGCCCAGCGCAGCGGCTCGGCCGGTACGTCGGCCAGGGTCACCCGGGCGGCGCGCACGGTCCGGTCGACGGTCTCGACCGCGCGGATCGACACCCCGGGATGCCCGGCCGCCGCGACGAACACGGCCGGTCCTGCCGCCGTCGTGGCCGCGACCAGCAGGAGATCGGCGTCCTCGGCATGGTTGACGATGCCGGCGTCCCCGTTGAGCAGGCCGCCGCCGGTCACGGTGACGGCGATGCCGGCGCGGTCCCACGAGCCGCCCGGAGCGCGCAGGGCGGTCGCGCCGACCAGGTCGCCCGCGACCATCGGCGCGAGCCAGCGGCGCCGCTGCTCCGGATCGATCGAGGTCGCGACGACGTCGCAGGCGGCCATGGCCGTTCCGACGCCCGCCGGCGCGAGCCCGGCCCCCAGCGCCTCGGCGACCACGGCGAGGTCGAGCAGCCCGAGCCCGAGCCCGCCGTCCGACTGCGCGGCCGTCACCCCGAGCCAGCCGAGATCCGCCGCCGCGCGTCGCAGCCCGGCGTCGAAGCCCGCCGCGGGCGTGTCGGCGTACCGCGCCACGCTCGCCAGGTCCAGATGGCGATCGAGCCAGCGCCGTACGGCGCCGCCCATCGCCACCTGCTCCTCGCTGAGGCTGAAGTCCATGTCACCGGTCCACTTTCGCGAATGGCACACAGTTCACCGTGCAGGTGTGAAGTACGTCAAAGACGTGAATTCACCCCGACTCATTGCGTTTCCCAATGAGTCGGTCATGGGTTTTGCTCTTTGACGCTCCAGAACGACGGTGCTCAGGATGGGCTCAGGATGGGCGGGCGACAGGGCCGGATCGGACGAGGAGTGGTGCACGGCATGGATCTTCGATACTCGCCGGCGGCGGAGCGGTTCCGGCGGGAGATCCGTCGATGGCTGGCGGAGTCCGTGCCGGCGGCGTGGCGCGAGCCGGGTTTCTGGATCGGCCTCGACGGGAGCGAGGAGTCCCTGGAGCTGCGGCGGCGCTGGGAGAAGGACCGGTTCGAGCACGGCTTCGCCGGTGTCGACTGGCCGGCCGAGTACGGCGGGCGCGGGGCCGATCACGAGATCAGGGCGGTGCACGACGAGGAAATGGCGCGGGCCCGGGCGCCGATCGGCCCGTTCCTCGGCCTGACCTACCTCGGCACCGCGCTGCTCGGCCCGACGCTGCTGCGCTACGGCACTGACGCGCAGAAACGCACGATCCTGCCGCGCGTCCTGTCCGGCGAGACGATCTGGTGCCAGGGGTTCTCCGAGCCGGAGAGCGGCAGCGACCTGGCCGGCCTCTCGACCGCCGCCCGGCGCGACGGCGACGCCTTCGTGGTCTCCGGCCAGAAGACCTGGACCACGCTGGCGCGCCACGCCGACGCGATGTTCGCGCTGGTCCGCACCGACCCGGCGGCGGAACGGCGGCGCGGCATCACCTTCCTGCTGATCGACCTGACGTTGCCGGGGGTGCGCGTGCGCCCGATCCGGCAGATGTCCGGCTCGTACGAGTTCGGCGAAGAGTTCTTCGACGAGGTACGCGTGCCCGTCGAGGGCAACGTGGTCGGCCGGATCGGCGACGGCTGGGCCGTGGCCCGGTATCTGCTCTCGGTGGAGCGGAACGCCTCCCCGATCAGCCAGTACGTGGAGTTCGGCCACGAGCTCGACGACGTGATCGCCGCGGCCAGGCGCATCCGCAAGGACGGCCGTCCGGCCATCGAACATCCGCGGGTCCGGGCCGGGATCGCCCGCTGCCGGGCCGACCTGGAGCTGCTCCGCGTCCGCGGCTACGACGCGATGAGCCGTACGGCCCGGGGGCAGGACCTGGGCGCCGACGCCTCGGTCACCAAGCTGCTGTGGTCACGGACCAGACTGGCGATAGCCGACCTGGGCGCCGACGTCCTCGGCGTGGACGGCCACCTGAGCACCGAGCCCGGCGGCGAGCATCCCGGCGAGTCCGACGACGGGCATCCCGACCGGCCTCGCACCGACTCTGAGAGCGGGCATCTCCGCTGGCGGCACCTCCACGTACGCGGCCAGCGGATCGCCGGCGGCACCGCCCAGATCCAGCGTACGATCATCGCCCGCGACCTGCTGGGCCTGCCCCGATGAGCGCGACGGCGATCGGCACGGGAACCGTGCTGTTCCAGCTCCGCGACGGCATCGGCACGCTGACCCTCAACCGGCCCGAGCGCCGCAACGCGATCTCCTGGCCACTCGTGCAGGACCTCCTCGCCGCCATCGAGCGGGCCGGCGCGGAGAAGGACCTGCGCGTCCTGGTCGTCACGGGCGCCGGCGCCGACTTCTGCGTCGGCGCCGACCTCGCGCGGGTCGGCTCGGACAACGCCCAGGACCAGGAGACGCGGACGCTGCGCGGACGTTCGGTGGCCGACGACCGCGAACGCCTGCGCCGGGCCTCGGCCATCGTGGAGACGCTCGCGTACTTCCCGGCGCCGACGATCGCCGCCGTCAACGGCGCCTGCGCCGGGGCGGGGCTGAGCCTCGCGCTGGCCGCCGACTTCCGGATCGCGGCGCGGACGGCGGTGTTCAACACGGCGTTCGTCAGCGCCGGGGTGTCCGGCGACCTGGGCAGCGCCTGGCTGCTGACCCGCGCGGTGGGCGGCGCCCGGGCGCGGGCGCTGCTGCTCGACCCGGCCAAGCTCACCGCGTCCGAGGCGGCCGACCTGGGGCTCGTGACCGAGACCACGGCCGATCTGGCGGCCAGGGTCGGCGCGCTGGCCGGCAAGCTCGCCGCGCAGGCGCCGAAGGCGATGCGGTACGCCAAGGAGAACCTGACCGACGCCGGATCGGCCACGCTGCCCGATTACCTGCGGCGAGAGGTGCCCCGTATGGTCGAGTGTGCCCGCAGTGGCGATGCGCGGCGGGCCGCCCAAGCCTTCCTGGAAAAGCGCAAACCGGTCTTCACCGGAGAGTAGGAGCGGCATGATCCCCCCTCTTGAGGGAGTTCGCGTCGTCGAGTTCGGCCACTACATCGCCGCGCCGGCGGCGACCCAGCTGCTGTCCGACCTGGGCGCCGAGGTCATCAAGATCGAGCCGCCGGCCGGCGACCAGGCGCGCGGCATCGGCGCGTACGGCGAGGGCATCGTCCTGGCCTACAACCGCGGCAAGCGCTCGATCGTGCTCGACCTCAAGCAGGCAGGCGACAGGGAGACCGCCCTGCGCCTGATCGCGGAGGCGGACGTCGTCGTGCAGAACCTGCGGGCCGACGCGCTGGCCCGCCTCGGTCTCGGGGCCGACGACCTGCGAGCGGCCAACCCCAGGCTCGTGTACGTCTCGATCCGCGGGTTCAGCTCCCGTGGGCCCTCGGCGCAGCGGGCCGGTCTCGACATCGCCGCGCAGGCCGAGAGCGGGCTGATGTCGGTCAACGGCGAGCTCGGCGGTGATCCGCTCCGGGTCGGCTTCCCCATCGCCGACGTCGCCGCGAGCTACGCGGTCGTCCAGGTCGTCCTCGCCGCGCTGCTGCGCCGGGAGCGTACCGGTGAGGGCGGGGTCGCCGAGGTGTCGCTGCTGGAGGCCGCGATCCACCTTCAGTCGGCGATGTGGGGCGAATGGCACGCCTCGGGGCAGGAGCCGCGGCGCAAGGGCAACGGCCAGGCGACCGTGGCCCCGGCCGCCGACCTCGTCCGCACCGCCGACGGGACCATCGTCCTGTCGGCCTACACCGCCGAGCACTTCGCCCGGCTGTGCCGGCTCATCGACAGGAAGTGGATGCTCGACGACCCCCGTTTCGCCGGCAACCCGGCCCGGGTGGCCAACCGGGAGGCGCTCCTGGCGGAGATCTCAGAGGCACTCGGCGGCCTGCGTACGGACGAGTGCCTCGCGCTGCTGGCCGAGCACGGCATCGTCGCGGCGGAGGTGCGCACGTACCAGGACGTGGCGCGGGCGGAAGACGTGCTGGCCGGCGGAATTCTGACCACGGGGGTCGGGCCGGACGGCGACCGCTTCACCGTGCCCTCGCTGCCCTTCACCCTCGACGGCGTCACCGTCGAGGCGGACCTGGCGGTGCCCCGCGCCGGCGCCCACTCGGACGATCCCGGCTGGCACACCGCTTGACCTGGTGCGGGAGCCCCCCATTGGATCGCACCATGAACGTCCGCGAGCTCGAATGTTTTCTCGCCGTTGTCGACCAGGGCAGCATCACCCGGGCCGCCTCCGCGCTCTACCTGGCACAGCCGTCCCTGTCACAGATCATCCGCCGTCTGGAGAGCGACCTCGGCGTGGAACTGTTCCGCCGGGTCGGGCGCGGGCTGGTGCTCGCCCCGGCCGGTGAGGCGCTCGTCGGGCCGGCCCGCCAGGTGGTTCGTGACCTGCACCATGCCCGCCAGGTCGCCGAGGGGTACCGGGGGCTCGAACGCGGACGGGTCGACCTGGCGATCTCCACCTCCCTGACGGCCAACTTCCTGGCCGCGTGGGTGGGCCACTTCCGGCGCGAGCATCCCGGGTTCACGGTCCGGCTCAAGCAGCACGACGGCGACACCGACGAGATCGTCCACCTGATCAGGTCGGGCGAGGCCGAGCTCGCCTACGCGGTCGCGCCGGTGTCCCGGCAGGGCATCGACTGCGTGCGCATCGGGGAGGGCGAGGTCGTGCTGGCGCTGCCGCCGAGCTGGCGCGCCGACTTCCCCGACCCGATGCCGGCCGCCCTGCTCGGCGGCCTGCCCATGATCGTGGATCGGGGGTTCGGGCGGGCCTACCTCGACTCCATCGGCGTCGAGTCCACCGTCGTCGTGGACGTCAGCGAACCCGCCGGGCTGGTCCCGCTGGTCATCGCCGGCGCCGGGGCCGCCGTCCTGCCGATGCGCCAGGCCCTGGACGCCCGGCGCAGGGGGGCGAGCCTGCGCATGATCGAACCGCTGACCGTACGGGCGATCTACGCCATCACCTCGACCTCCCCGCTGTCGATCCCGGCCCGCCGGTTCCTCGAACTCAGCAGGGAGAACCTCGACCGCTGGCGACGCGCCGTGACCAGGCGCACCGACCGGGGCATGACGCTGCTTGAGGCGTCCATCGACGCCGACAACGTGATCGAGGCCGCATATCAGCGCCTGGACGAGACCCCGTACCACCCGATGACATCTCTGCCGCCGCACCGCTGAACTACGGCATCGTCGGCGGTCTAGGGCTCAGGTGTCGCCCGCGCGGAGCACCTCGCTCAGGCGTCGGCGGCGGCGTAGCGCCGACTCGACCGGCACCACGACGGCGACCGCCGCCAGGAACACCACCGCCACCAGGCCGAGCCCCCACCAGGGCGCTGCCGGGGCCGGGCCGGTGCCGGTGAGCTGGTGCAGGGAGAGGGAGCCGAACGTCAGGTGGGCGAGCACCGCTCCGAGCAGCGGGCCGCCCACGGCGGCGAGCAGCACGGGTGGCAGCAGTTCTCCGGCGGCGACCCAACGGGCCTCGCGGGGCCGCAGGCCGAGAGTGCGCAGCCGGGTCAGGGTCTGCCAGCGCTCCGGCGCGCCGGCCGCCGTGCCGAGGGCGAGTCCCAGCAGGCCCAGAGCCGGCAGCGTCACCGCCGAGACCCAGGCCAAGCGGAGCAAGCCCGTGGCCAGCGGCCCGGCCGCGGTGCCCTGGCCGACGACGGCCGCGGTCCCGTAGCTCATGGTGGCGGCGAAGGTGAGCGCGTACGAGGTCAGGGCCGCGGAGGTCACGAGCACCAGCAGCGGCAGCACCCGGCCCGAGGCCGCCGCCGCCCGCGCGGCCCCGAAGACCGCCAGCGGCCGGCGCGAGCGCAGCAGCCGCTTGAGCGCGAAGCGCAGCGCGAGGGGCAGTGCCCGCGCCAGCAGGAGCGCGCCCGCGAGCGCGCAGAGGGCGGGGGCGCCGGCGGCCAGCACTCCCCCGCCGATCCCACGCTGGTGGAGAGCGACAAGGGCGCCGGACGCGGCCACCAGCACGCCGGCCTCCAGAGCGGCCCGCCGCAGCCGTACGGTGTCACGCAGCCACCGCCGCGCACTCCGATTGGCCGGAACGCGACGATCACGGGTGGCGCGGGCGGCGGTGAGCGTCCCGAACGCCGGTCCGGCGGCGACGGCCGTGACCACCACGGGCGCGATCCACTCCCAGGAGACCCCCGGCGCGACCGCCCGGGCCAGACCCAGCCCGGCCGCTGCGGCCGGCAGCGCCGTCACGACCGATTCGAGCAGCAGTTCGCCCCCGATCACCGGCAGCGACATCCCTCGCTGCCGGGCGGCGGCCAGGACGCGGGCACGGCGGCGCACCAGCAGGTCGGCGGCGAGCAGCAGGACCAGGACGGCGACCGCCAGCAGCGTCACGACCAGCAGGGACGCCTGCGCGAACGCGGCCTCGACCTGCGAGCTCACGGTCCGCAGCACACTGTCGAGCCGGGTCTCCCACTTCAGCGAGCCGTCCCTGGCGCCGGAGGAGCCGGAGGCCGCCTTGAGCGCGACCACCTTCGCGGCGACCGGCGGGACCGCGTCCCAGGTGAGCCGCGACGGGTCGGGCGTGAACCGGACCGTACGCCGCAACTCGTCCTGGCCGAACGCGAGCCGGGCGTCGGGCAGTGAGTCGCGGGACAGCAGCCCGGCGAACCGGGTACTGCCCCTGCCGTCCGCGCCGGCGACGGGGCTCAGCAGCGCGGGCAGCGCCCGCCAGGCGGGATCGGCGCTGTCGTGAGGCCGGAAGATGCCGCTGACCTGGACCGTCTTGACATTTCCCTGCTCGTCGGCGAGCGGCAGGCGGGCGCCGGGACGGAGCCTGAGCGCGGCGGCGTCCGCCTCCGACAGGCCCACCTGCACCGGCCACGGCGGCGCGCCGTAGGGCACCGACGCCGTCTCGGAGGCGGTGGGCCGGGGCGGGCCGCCCGCTGTCCAGGTCACGCCGGGCCCGCCGGCGCGGGCCACGTAGGCGAGCTGGAACGTCCGCAGCACGCTGCCATCGGTGATCTTGAGAGTGGGGCTGATGACGGTGGCGACCGGTGGGCGCAGGGCGGCGCGCAGGCCGGGGCCGAGTTCGTCCGTCGCCCTGGCCATGAAGTCGTCGACGTCCTCGGCCAGGCGGGGGTGCCGGAGGCGGCTGCCGTTCGGCCCGTCGTCGGCTTCCATCCGGCTGTGGACCTGGAGGTCGCCGCCGTTCCCCCGGACCGTTTCCCGTACGTGGGCGTCGGCGGTCGCGGACAGGAGCGGCGGCACCGCGCCGGCCAGCAGCGTGACGGCCGCCACCACGACGGCGGCGAGGAGCAGCGGCCCGGCGTCGGCGCGGGCGCGACCGGCGACGCTGGGCCAGTGGGGTGCCGGGATCCTCATGACGTCACCCGCAGATACGCGGCGTCGGCGCGCCGGGTCTGGACCACGACCACGGCGCTCACCGCCAGCGCGCACCCGGCCGGCAGTCCGATGAGCAGGACGACCTCGGCGGCCCACGGCCAGACGGGCAGCACCTCCGGCACGGGGGCCGCGCCGCTGTCGGAACGGACGAGCAGCGGCGCGACGACGCGGGTGGCCAGCGCGCCGACGACCGCGCCCGCCGCGAGCAGCGGCAGCAGGATGCCGGCGTGCTGGCCGAGCAGCACGGTACGGATCTCGCGCCGAGTCATCCCGAGACCCCGCAGGCGCGCCACCTCAACGGCGCGGGCCCGCAGGTCGAACGTCACGTGCAGCACGAGCCCCGCGAGCATCAGCAGCACCGCGGCCGGTACGAGCAGCCGGAGCACGGCCGGCAGCCCGGCTTTCAACGGGCCGCCGGTGAGCCGGGCGGTCTCGGACGCGCGCGTGGTGACGGCGCCGAGGCGGAGCTCGGCCACGTCGGCTCTGACGGGACGGCCGACCCACCACGCGTCCACGGGCACGTCGAAGTCGCCGGTGACGGCGAGGGCGCGGGAGAGGGCGTCGAAGTCGGCCAGGACGGCCGCGGCGCCAGGAGCGGACGGCACGGCCGGCAGCACCTCGACCACCCTGACCTGGACGGGGGTGAGCCCGACGGTGAGGTCGAGCCGGGAGCCGCGCCGGGCGCCCGCCTCACCGGCGAAGCGGGCGGAGACGGCGACCGGCACCGGCCCTGGAGCCGGGAAGGCGGTGGCGACCAGCGTTCTGGCGGCGTCCGGCGGGCCCTTCAGCGCGACGGTCGTGGTCATTTTGAGCTCGGTGCCGGCGGAGGTGGGGGTCACGGCGACGGCGGGGGTGCCGAGCTGACCGGGGACCGGCCCGGCCGAGGTGGCGGTCCAGGGCGACGCCTCAGATCCGGGTCCCGCGCCGGTTCCGGTGCCGGTTCCCGTCACGGTGAGGGTCACGGCGACGCGGCTGTCTCCGGACGGGAGCTCGGCCAGCGCGTCGGAGTAGCCAGTGCCTACGTTCCCCGTCGCGACCGCGAACGGCAGCGACACCGCGACCAGCCGGAGCCCTTCGGCCGTCGCGCAGTCCGGCAGCCGATGCGCCTTCCCGTCGAGCGGAACGGGCGCACCGGTGCATGGCGTACGCAGCCCGGTCTCGTCCTGCAGCAGCAGCCGGGGCGTCACGGTGAGCGGCGTCGCGCCGGTCGCCCTCCCGATCAGGGAGAGCGCGGCTCCGGCCCGGACGGGGACACCGCCGGCGCGCCCCGGCGGCGCGAGCGCGGCGCCGACGGCGTTCCAGGTGCGGCCGTCGTTCAGCCGCCCGCGCAGCAGCGCTCCGGCCCGCGTGGTGTCCACGGCGATCAGCCGCGGCGGGTCACCGGCGCCGCCGAGCCACTGCCCGACCGCGATGCCCCGATCGGTGGCGGGGCTCACCTCTCCCCCGGTGGCCGCGCCGATCTCCCGGCCCTGCCCGGCGGCGGCCGGCGCGGCGAGGGTGAGCGCGAGATCGGTGCCGACCGACAGATCGGCCTGGTCCTGCTGCGAGCGCTGCCAGGTGGCGTCGAACCCGATCCCGTACGTGGCCGCCGCGCAGCCCAGCCCGATCAGCAGCCCCGCCGCGACCGCCTGTGGCCTGCGGGCGGCTTCGAACGCGGCCAGCGGCACCGTCAGCCCGCGAGCCCGGGCGGCCAGCCGTTCCACGACCCGCAACGCGGGCCACACCAGGCGCAACGTCACCGCCGATCCGGCGATGAGCAGCAGCGCGGGAGCGAGCACCCGTACGGCGTCGATCGGGGAACCAGAACCGGCCGGCTGGTCGCGCAACTGCCACCAGCCGACGCAGGCGAGGGCCACGAGCAGCAGGTCGGCACCGGATCGGGCGAGCAGTTCCCGCCGCCCGCGCACCCCCGTGGCGGCGGTCCGCAGCGAGGGCACGACGAGCACCGCCGCCAGCGCCAGCGCGCCGCCGGCCACGGACAGCACCTGTGCGGCGTTCACGCCGAAAGGCGTGGCGAGGCCGGCCCCGGCCATGGGCGGCAGCCGGGTCAGCCCGGCGTGCAGGGCGGACGACGCCGGGATCGCGACCGCGCCGGCGAGCACGGCGAGGGCGCCGGCCTCGGCGAGCGCGGCGCCGGCGAGCTGACCACGGCCGACGCCCAGCGCGGACAGCAGGGCGGTCTCGTCGCCGCGCACACCGGCGCTGAGCCGGCCGGCGAGGGCGAGGGCTGTGGCGGTCAGGACGAGTCCGATGGCGGCGACGGCGAGCACGGCGGCCGTGGTGACCCGCTGCTGATCGTGCGCGGCCAGCAGCGTCGCGGGCAGCCGGGAGGCGACGCGCTGGATGCGTACCCGATCGCCGAGCTTCTCGCCCAACCGGCGATCGGCGCCGAGCACGGCCTGGGTGACGGTGTCGAGATCGCGGCGGTCGGGGGCGGACAGGTCGGGGCGGGCGGTGATCTCCAGCCGGTCGAGGGTGGAGCCGCCGCCGAGCAGATCGGCGAGGTCGACGATGAACGGCCCGTACGCGTGCACCGGCTGTGCGGAGCGGCCGTCGCGATAGGCCGGATCGTGGCCGGCGGCGGCGAGGGGGTCACGCTCCCAGCCGGTCCCGGGCCGCGGGCGGACGATCCCGACCACGCTCACCTCGATCCCCTGGTCGGGATCGTCTGCCAGCTCCCTGCCGAGGCTGACCCGGCTGCCGACGGTCAGGCCGAGCCGCCGCGCGGTGCTCTCCAGGACCACCGACTCCACCCGCGCGGCACCCGCCCTGGGCAGGCGTCCTTCGGCCGGCTGGATGCGGGCCGGCAGGTCCTCCACCCCCGACAGGTACGCCACGGCCGGAGCACCGGCGCCGGGAAACGCCCGCATCACGGACGACGCGCGCGCGGCCGTCGTCGTCGCGAACGGGGCGAGGGCCGAGGTGAGCACGGCGCGGATGTCGTCGGCGACGGATCCGGCGTGCTCGCCGCGGATGGTGACGGTGTAGGCGGTGACGTCGATCTGGTCGGGAGTGGCGCGGGAGGCGGCGGTCTCCAGCGCCTGTTCGGCGGTACGGGTGAGCAGAAGGGCGCAGGTGCCGAGCAGCGTGGGGCCGACCACGGCGACGGCGAGGAGGGCTGCCAGCAGGGGCCATTGCGCACGGGCGCGCCGGCCGACCAGCCTCAGCACGGGCGGCTCTCACAACTCACGAGTCGCCCCGGCCGGTGAAGTCCAGCCGCCCGTCAGAGCGTTCATCGGGCCGCGCCCCCAGATCGTCGTCGAGCCGCCCGTCGTTGATGCGGATCACTCGATCCGCCAGCGCGAGCATCGTCGGGTCATGTGTGGAGACCAGCGCCGTCACCCCCTCCGACTCCACCACCCCGCGCAGCAGCGCCATCACCGACAGGCCGGTCTCGGCGTCGAGCTGCCCGGTCGGCTCGTCCGCGATCAGCAGCCGGGGCGAGGCGGCCAGCGCCCGCGCGATGGCCACGCGCTGCTGCTGCCCGCCGGACAGCTCACCGGGCCGCTGCTCGGCGTGGGCGGCCAGTCCGACCAGCTCCAGCAGCAGCGCGACCCGCCGCTCCCGCTCCACCGGCGGTACGCGGGCCAGCCGCAGCGGGGCGCCCACGTTCTCCGCGGCCGACAGCACCGGGATCAGGCCGAAGGTCTGGAAGACGTACGAGACCTTCTCCCGCCGTAACAGGGACAGGCCGTCCTCGTCGAGGGACGTGACGTCCGTACCGTCGACGAGGACCGTGCCGGAGTCCGGGCGGTCCAGGCCGCCGATGACGTTGAGCAGCGTCGTCTTGCCCGAGCCTGACCGCCCGACGAGGGCGGTCATGGTGCCGGCCGCGAGCTCGAACGTCACGTCCCGCAACGCGTGCACGGCGGTCGCACCGCTGCCGAACCGGCGATGCACGCCCCGCACCCTGACCAGGGGTTCGCCGCTCATACCGGTCATCCTGGCCCACCGCCGTCGGGACGGATCGAAACATGATCGGACTCCAGCACCAGCCGGACCCGTCGCGTCAGCGCCAGCGCCTCCCGGTAGTCGCGCGGCACCTGGACCCGCCCCGCCCGGTCCATCACCGCGTACTCCTCAGCGATCACCTGCTGCGCGCCGTCGTCCCCGGTGGCGGTACGCCGCAGCACCTCGCTGCTGGTGCGCCCGTCGCGAATCGCCACCGTCCGCTCCACCTGACCGCTGACCGCGGGATCGTGGGTCACGACGACGACGGTGACGCCCAACTGCCGGTTGATCTCCCGCAACACCCCGAAGACCGCGGCCGACGTGGCGCTGTCCAGCTCCCCGGTCGGCTCGTCGGCCAACAGCACCCTGGGCTCGTTGGCGAGGGCCACCGCGATGGCCACCCGCATCTGCTGCCCGCCGGACAGCTGCGCGGGCCGCCGCTCGGCGCACTCGGCGACGCCGAGCAGGCCGAGCAGCTCGGCGGCGCGCTCGCGACGTAACCGGCCGGGAGTGCCGGCCGCCGTCATCGGCAGGTCGACCATCTGGCGCGCGGTCAGGTACGGGATGAGGTTGGCGGCGGTCTGCTGGCGGATCAGCCCCACGGTGTGCCGCCGGTACCGGACCCGATCGGCCCGCGACATGTCCAGGAGGTTCCACCGATCGACCCGCACCCGACCGGCGGTGGGCGCGTCGACCCCGGCCAGGATGGACAGCAACGTCGACTTCCCCGACCCGGACGCGCCGACGACGCCCACCATCTCCCCGCCGTCCACGACCAGGTCCAGCCCCTGCAGCGCCTGCACCTCGACCGACCCGGACTGGTAGATCCGCACCAGGCTCTCGCACACGATCAGCGCGTCTCGCCCGGACTCCGGCGCCTGCACGGGAGGCCGCGGCAGGGACAAGGGCGTGATGGACATCCCCTCCTCAACCCGGGCACGGGCCCCGCTTCACCGCCAGACTCTATCGTTCTGACAAATCAGGCCCCAAGACCTCGCATACCGCGAATCTCGGCGTGCGCTCACGTGAGGGTGTCGGCAGCCCTTCACGGGCGCGAGCCGTCAGCCGTCGGCGGGCAGCAGTGCGCGTGTGGCCTGCTCGGCGAGCCAGTCCGTCGCGTCCTTCCAGCTCCAGCCGAAGTCGCGGACGGTCCGCCAGGCCTCGAAGCCGAAGTAGAACCACAACGTCTGCTCGACCTGCTTGGCGGTGAGGCCCTCCCGCAGGCCGCCGACGGCGATCAGGCGGGTGGCCGCGACCTTGAGTCTGTCCCGCACCGCGCGGAGCGCCACCTCGGCCGCGGCGGCCACGTCCGGGTCGGCGTTCCTGTTGTCGAGCAGGATCGCCAGCGCGTCCTGGCGGCGCCTGCGCACCTGCCCGGTGCCCTCGGCCAGGATGCGCAGGATCTCGCGCGGATCGGAGCACGCGCCGATCCTGCGCTCGGTCTCCACGGCCACGGCGTCCGCGGCGCCGTCCTCTGACATCGCCATGATCAGCGCGGACTTGTTGCCGACGCTGGTGTAGACGGTGTTGACGGCGACTCCGGCGGCGGCCGCGATGGCGGCGACGCTCGTCCTGGCGTAGCCCTGCTCGGCGAACAGCGCCGTCGCCGCCGCGACGATGGATCGCCGCGTGTCCTCGGCATGCCTGGCCCGCACCGGTGACTTGTAGCCGCGCACACCCATGCCCGGATCTTACCTTCCTCAATTCATTGTAGAGTCCCTACTGTGAATAGTGAATCTACACAATCAATTGACGATTCGGTCGTGGTGGTCGGCGCGGGTCCTGTCGGTCTGTGGGTCGCGGCGGAGCTGGCGCTGGCGGGGGTCTCGGTCGTAGTTCTGGAACGCGCGGCCGAACGCAGCCCGCATTCGAAGGCCCTGGGCGTCCATCCGCGCACGATCGAGGTGCTGGCCATGCGCGGCCTGGCCCGGCGCTTCCTCGACGAAGGGGTCCCGGTGCCGAAATGGCACTTCGGCATGCTGGAGAGCCGCCTCGACTTCAGCGCGCTCGACACGCCGTACCCGTTCATGCTCGCCATCCCCCAGGTCCGCACCGAGGAACTGCTGGAGGAGCACGCGCTCGGGAAGGGAGCGCGGATCCTGCGCGGCCACGCCGTCACCGGGCTCGACCAGGACGACGAGCGCGTGACCCTGCGCGTGACCGGGCCGCGCGGCGAGTACACCCGCACCGCGCGTTACGTCGTGGGCGCGGACGGCGCGGGCAGCACGGTCCGCAAGGCGGCGGGCATCGCGTTCCCCGGCACGGACACGACGTCCTATGGGTACGTCGGCGAGGTGCGTCTCACGGATCCGGCCGTGGTCAGCGCCCACAACGAGCACGGCGCCCTGATCAGCGTTCCGGTACGCGGCGGCAGGCACCGCATCGCCGGCGTGGACGCCCACCACAACGGCGCGGCCGACCCGTTCACGCTGGAGGCGCTGCGGGAGACCACGATCCGGGTGGCGGGCAGCGACTTCGGGATGCACGACCCCGGCTGGCTGTCCCGGTTCGGCAACGCCACGAGGGTCGCGCGGACGTACCGCGAGGGCCGGGTCCTGCTCGCGGGGGACGCGGCGCACATGCACCTGCCCGCGGGCGGCGTCGGCCTCAACGTCGGCGTGCAGGACGCGATGAACCTCGGCTGGCGGCTGGCCGCCGTGGCCCGCGGCGACGCGGACCCCGCGCTGCTGGACGGCTACCACGACGAGCGCCACCCGATCGGCGAGCAACTCGCGGAGCACACGCTCGCCCAGTCGGCGCTGATCACCGCGACCACGCCGGACGGCGCCGCCCTGCGCTCACTGCTGAACGGGCTGATCGCGACGGTGCCCGAATTCTCGCTGGCACTGGCCCGCAAGCTGTCCGCGCTGGACGTGGCGTACCCGGCGGCCGGGCATCCCCTGGTCGGCACGAGGGTTCCGGGCCTCTTCGAGCTGCTGGAGTCCGGCCGTCCCGTCCTGCTCGGCACGCCGGGCGCGGAAGCCGGAGCTCTCGCGGCGGCGATGGGGATCTCCGTGGTCGCCGGCGAACAGCCGTGGACGACCGCCGCGGTCCTCCTCGTACGTCCCGACGGCCATGTGTGGTGGGCCGCCGCCGCCGCCGACGACGCCGACGACGCTGACGACGCTGAGGTCGTGACTGCGCTGAAAGGGCTCGGCGTGACCTTCGCCGGGGCCGACCGAACGAGAACGGCCGCCTGTTGAGCCCGACGATCGATTTGGACGGCAGAAAACAGGACCATATAGTCCAGTAGCGAAATCGAGACGACGCCCACGGCACACCGTTCACGGGGCCACTTCCAGCGAAGGAGCGGACATCGTCATGAGCTACGACACGGACACCGACTACAACGGCGATGCCAGAAGTCTCGGCACAGCCGCTGGAACGGAGACGTGCCGGCCGGTGCCCGACCCGGCCGGCACGAGGTCGCGGGACGCCGGCCAGGCGCCGGTTCGACGGCCGCCGGCCGGTGCGGGTTCCCCGGCGAGCGCGGACGGCCGCCGCCTGGCAGGCTCGCGGCTGCACTCCGTACGGGCCTCGTGCACCCTCATCGTGGGGCTGTTCGCGACCACCATCCTCGTGGTGCTCGGCGCGACCCTGGACCTGGCGATCCGTTCCCACGTCGAGTCCAGCTCCTTCCGCCTGGCCGAGCAGGTGGCGAGCAGGTGGAGCCCGGTCGCCCGCCAGGGCGAGCTGCCGCGGCCGATTCCGGCCGGCCCGCCCGTCGGCCTCGTCCAGGTCGTGGACGTCCACAACCGGGTGCTGAACTCCAGCTCCGACGCCTCCACGGCCGTGCCGCTGAGCCGGCACCGGCCGCCGCCGGACGCCCGGTTCCAGCCGTACCGCGAGTGCCCGCAGACCGGTCGGTGCGTGCTGTTGCAGGCCATCCGGCTGACCCCGGCGCCGGACGCGAGTGTCGTCTACGCCGGACTCCCCGAGCCGGACCTGCTGGCCACCCATCAGCTCGAATACGCCATCGCGGCCGGGATCGTCGCGGTCACCGCGACCGCCGCCTGGGCCGCATGGGTGCTGGTGGGGCGGGCGCTGCGTCCCGTCGAGGCGATCAGGGCCCGCATCTCGCAGATCACGGTGAGCGACCTCAGCCTGCGCGTGCCCGAACCGCATGGCGACGACGAGATCAGCCGGCTCGCCACCACCGCCAACCACACCCTCAACCGGCTTGAGGGCGCGGTGGAGCAGTTGCGCCAGTTCGCCTCCACGACGAGCCACGAGCTGCGCACCCCGATCGCCGGCATGCGCACGCAACTGGAGGAGGCGCTGCTCTACCCGGACGACGTCGACGCCAGGGACGCGCTCAGGAGTGCGTTGACCACGGTCGGCCGGCTGGAGGCGATCGTCAACGACCTGCTGGTGCTCGCCCGGCTCCGGGCCGCCGATCCGCTGCCGTCCGCGAAGGTCGATCTCGGCGAGCTCGTCGCCGCCGAGGTGCGCGCGCAGATCTCGCCCGTGCCGATCGACGTGGACGCGCCCGCCGGGCTGGAGATCGTCGGCTCCCGCATCCAGCTCATCCGTGTGCTGGACAACCTCCTCGCCAACGCGTTGCGGCACGCCGAGTCCGGCGTGGAGGTCAGCGTCGAGCCGGCCCGCGACGGGGTCGCGGTCACGGTGGCCGACGACGGGCCCGGCATCCCGCCCGCCCAGCGCGAGCGCGTCTTCGACCGGTTCGTCCGCCTGGACGACGGCCGCCGCCGCGACCCCGGCGGGAGCGGTCTCGGCCTGGCCATCTCGCGCGACATCGCACAGGCCCACCGTGGCACCCTCACGGTCGAGGACTCACCGCGTGGGGCAAGATTCGTCATGTGGCTGCCGCGCGCCGGCGCAGGCCTCGCGACGGCACCTCAGACGTAAGCGCAGGAGGCGCGCACGGCTGCTGTGCGCAGGAATAGATCGGGGGTGTGCAGTGTCTTTACGTGCACGTTCAGGTGTGTTCCACCTGGTTCACCGACCATGCGGCGAAAGGCCGGGATACGGCGATTACCGCACCCTGTTCACCAGTGACACCGACGACAACTAGGGAGACGACGTGACCACCGAAAAGGCGATCCTCGCCGGCGGCTGCTTCTGGGGCATGGAGGAGTTGTTCCGCCACCAGCCCGGCGTCGTGTCGACGCGCGTCGGCTACAGCGGCGGTGACGTCCCGAACGCCACCTACCGCAACCACGGCACCCACGCGGAGTCCATCGAGGTCGTCTACGACACCGAGCAGACCGACTTCCGCGCGCTGCTCGAGTTCTTCTTCCAGGTGCACGACCCCTCGACGAAGAACCGCCAGGGCAACGACATCGGCACCAGCTACCGTTCGGCGATCTTCTACACGAACGACGAGCAGAAGCGGGTCGCCGAGGACACGATCGCCGACGTCGACGCCTCGGGCCTGTGGCCCGGCAAGGTCGTCACCGAGGTCACCCCGGCGGGCGACTTCTGGGAGGCCGAGCCCGAGCACCAGGACTACCTGCAGAAGTATCCGAACGGGTACACCTGCCACTTCCCTCGTCCCGGCTGGAAGCTCCCGAAGCGGGCGTCGGCCTGACCTCTCGCGGCGCGCGGACTCCGGTCCGCGCGCCGACGCGTCCGGAGGAACGCCGGCGTATCCGACAGAACACCGACGTACCCGGAAGAGCGCACGCGGAAGACGCCCCCAGCGGAACGTCCGCTCACGCGGGCCGTCACGCCGTGAGGTAGGACTTCACGTGGTCGAGCGCCATGTCGAGAGCGATCTCCATGGGCTTGATGTCATGCGCGGTCTCCGCGAGCAGATATCCGCCCTGCAACGCGGCCATCAGCCCCGTAGCCAGCTGCTCCGGGTCGGCGTCCGGCTTGAGCACCCCGTTGTCCCGCATGCGCCGCAGACCGGCGGCGAGCAACCCCTGCCACTGCGCGAAGGACTCGGCGAGCGTGGCGCGGGCCTGGTCGTCCTGGTCGGCGAGTTCACTGGCCAGGGAGCCGAGCGCACAGCCGTAGGCGCCGTTCTGCAACGCGTTCCGCTGCACCAGCGCGTCACGCCAGCGGACCAGGCCCCGGAACGATTTCAACCGCTCCAGGTTGCCGCGCTCACGCTCAAGCACCTGCTCGGCCCGCGACGCGACGACGGCGCGGACCAGCGCCTCCTTGTCAGGGAAGTGGTTGTAGAGCTGCGATTTGCTGGTGTTGCTTGCGGCCCGGACGTCGTCCAGCGTGGTCGCGTTGACGCCCTTGACGTACATCAGCTCGACGGCGGCCGCCACGATGCGCGCGCGGGTGCTGGCCCCTCGGGCCGTCAGCTTCCGCTCCGGCTGTACGTTCTCCGGCCTGCTCACACTCCCAGGCTACCTCGTTCGATCACGGCCACCGTACGGACCGGTCAGTCCACCCGAGCACCCATTACCCGACCCCAGGCTCTTGACCTGATACGATGATGGACGAAATAGTCCAAATGTTCTCGCCGCCGGCACGGCGGTGAGGACCGGATGCGGGGAGGCGCCGGATGAAGGCGATCGTGGTGACTGACGAGGCCGCGGGAACGGCCGGGATGACACTGGCCGAGCGGCCCCAGCCCCAGGCGGCGATCAACGACGTGCTGGTGGAGGTGCACGCGTCGGGCTTCACGCCAGGTGAGCTGACCTGGCCCTCGACGTGGACCGACCGCCTCGGCCGGGACCGGACACCGTCGATCCCCGGCCACGAGCTGGCCGGAGTGGTCAGCGCGCTCGGCTACGGCACAACGGGGCTGTCGGTGGGCCAGCGGGTGTTCGGCCTCACGGACTGGACCCGTGACGGCACCCTGGCGGAATACGCGGCGGTCGAGGCACGCGATCTCGCCCCGCTGCCGGGCGACATCGACTTCACGGTGGGCGCGAGCCTGCCGATCTCGGGCCTGACCGCGTGGCAGGGCCTGTTCGAGCACGGCCGCGTCCAGGCGGGGCAGAGCGTCCTCGTCCACGGCGCGGCCGGCGGGGTCGGCTCCATGGTGACGCAGCTCGCCCGCGAGGCCGGCGCGTACGTCATCGGCACCGGACGCGCCGCCGACCGGAAGCCGGCGCTCGACTTCGGTGCCCAGGAGTTCGTCGACCTCGGCAGCGACACCTTGGAGGACGTGGGCGGGGTCGACCTGGTCTTCGACGTCATCGGCGGCGACATCGCACGGCGGTCCGCGGGCCTCGTCCGCGCCGGCGGAACGCTGGTCAGCATCGCCGGGCCGCCGCCGGCGCGGCCCGCCGACGGCCTGGCGATCGACTTCGTCGTCGTGTCCGACCGTGCCCAGCTCGGCGAGATCGCCCAGCGCGTGCGGGACGGGCGACTGCGGACGGTGGTCGGAACCGTCGCGCCGCTGGACGACGCCGTCGCCGCCCTCAACCCGGCCGAGCGGGCCAAGGGAAAGACCATCATCCGCGTACGCCCGTAGGGCCGAGCGGCCCCTCAAGGGCGATCCTGCGACCGCTCTGACGAACTGGACCATTTACCCCACATGCCCGCCAGCTGAAGTGGTGGCGGGCATGTGTCCCGTCAGGCGGGCCGGCGGACCGCCGTCCCGAGCGCGTTGTCGATCAGGTAGCGCCAGTGCCCGTCGGCGCCGCGGTGCACGACGTCGCTCGCCGAGCCCCCGAGGTGCACGGGCTCGCCGTCGGGACCCGTTCCGTCGATCGACCAGTCCAGCACGATCTGCGCGATGTCGCCGGACACGAAGACGTGGCGCGCCTCGGCCCGCAGCGGCAGGCCGAGACCGATGTCGCGTTCGAGTTCTGCGGCGATCTGACTGTGACCGGTGACGCTGCGCCCGTCTCTCGCGATGAGCACGGCGTCCGGCTCGTACAGGGCCATCATCGCGCCGGCCGCGCCGGAGTTGAATCGCTCGAGGAGCGACGCGACGACGCCCTCTGGTTCGGTTGCGAGTGACCAAGTCATCGTGGCCTCCCGTTCCTGGTGATGCGGTTTGCGATGCGACGGGTTCCCTCGACCTGCCAGGCGTGACAAGGTTTCGGGTGAACCGCCAGCACCATAGCTTGGACTATATAGTCCACACTATCCCATCCAGCCGCAGGAACCGTTCAGGAGATCCTGCGGCGGTACGTGCGCATGGCGCGTACGCGACGACGAGGATGCCGGCGCACCAGCCCACCGCGATCCAGAGCTCGCCACCGACCGGTTGCTCGGCGAACAGGGCGCGGATGGCGTTGACGATGGCGGTCACCGGCTGGTGCTCGGCGAAGAAGCGCAGCGGGCCGGGCATGGTGGCGGTGGGCACGAAGGCCGAGCTGAGGAACGGCAGGAAGATGAGCGGGTACGAGAACGCGCTCGCCCCTTCCATGGTCCTGGCCGACAGGCCGGGGATGACGGCGATCCAGGTCAGCGCCAGCGTGAAAAGGATCAGGAGACCGGCGACCGACAGCCACGCGAGCACGCCCGCCCCCGAGCGGAAGCCCATGAGCAGGGCCACGAGCGTCACCACCACGAGCGAGATCAGGTTGGCGACCAGCGAGGTCAGCACGTGGGCCCACAGCACGGCCGATCGGGCGGTCGGCATGGACTGGAAGCGCTCGAAGATGCCGCCCCTCATGTCCATGAACAGCCGGTACGCGGTGTAGGCGATGCCCGAGGCGACCGTGATGAGCAGGATGCCGGGCAGCAGGTAGTTCACGTACAAGGCCGATCCGACGTCGATCGCGCCGCCGAACACGTACACGAACAGCAGCATCATGGCGATCGGCATGATCGCGGTCGTGATGATGGTGTCCGGACTGCGCGCGATGTGGCGCAGGGACCGTCCTGCGAGCGTGGCGGTGTCGCCGAAGAAATGTTTGCTCATCGTGGGTCGGCGAGTTGTTCGGCCTCGTCCAGGTACTGGGTCGTGAGCAGCACCGTCGTGCCCCGGCCGGCGAGTTCCCTGACGGCCTGCCACACCTCGATGCGCGCCTGGGGGTCGAGCCCGGGCGACCAGCACCAGGTTCTCCCGCCCGCTGAGGATCTCGTCAACGGCGGCGAACTGCCCGTCAGGCTGATCGACTCCCGTACGTGCCGCGGTTGCGTGGCGACGTCGAACCCGTGCGCCCTGGCGGCGCCCGCGTCGGCTTTGAGCAGGGTGGACAGGATTTTCACCACGGTGGTCTTGCCCGCTCCGTTCGAGCCGAGCAGGGCGAAGATGCCGCCCCGCGCCACCTCGAAGTCCACGCCGCGTAAGACCCGCAGTTCCTTGAACGATTTCTCCAGGCCGTGCACCTGAATCGCCGGCTCGTCGGCTGTCATAGGGAAATCCGCTCTCCGCCGCGTCACGACCGGTCGCCCGTGGCGCGGTCGATGGACTGCTGATAAAGGTCCGCGTACGTGAGCGTGTCCTTGATCAGGCCGTCGCAGAAGGCCGCGACATCGGTGCCGATGAGCTCCAGGACTCCCTTGCCGCTCGCGGCGCCCTCCTCGAAGAAATCGACGATCCCGGAAAGGAGATTCCCCTCGACCAGGTCGACCGGCCCGACCTTGAAGAAATACCGCTGCATCTCCTTGTAGACGATCCGGTAATCCGGCGGCAACGCCTTCACCCGCGCCACATGCGCCCGCCACTGCTTCTTGCCCTCGATGATGTCCTGGATGCCCACGTCAGCCTCCCAACCGGGCCAGTTTCCTGGCGACATTCCTGTTCAACTGCTCACGCCACCGGTCGCGATGACTCCGGCTCCTTTCCTCACCGGCCAGCGCCGCGCAGAAGCCCCCGATGTCGTCGCCCAGCACCTCGTCAATGCTCAGCCCGTCGGACGCCGTCTCTTCGAGCAGCCCGAGCGCGTTGTCGAACAGCGGCATCAGGTTGCGGCCGGTGAAATCCCCGTAGGCCGAGAGATGCGCCTTGATCTGCTCCCACGCCGCCCTGTGGCCGGCCGGCAAAGCCTCGGCCCTGGCTTCGAACGCCGTCCATTCCCTGGTGATATCGCTGCCGGTGATGGTTTCCCAGAAGTTCATTTCCCGCCTTCCCTGAGCTTGTCGATGCGCGATGAGACGTACTCCCAGACGACATCGGCGAAGTCGAGCTCGTTCAGCCGGCGCGTGATGGCGTACCCGTAGGTCTCCTCACCACCGATGATCTGCAGCACGCAGCCCTCCAGCGTGCCTTTCAACATCTCCGTCAGATCGTCCATCGCAGGGCTCCGCTACTCTGTGGCGCTATGTACCACTATAAAGTACCACCAAGTAGCGGAGCAATGCCGCGGATCAGAGGACCATCGTGAGCAGATCGGCGAACAGCTCGTGTTCGTCGATCTCAAGCCCGCGCTTGGTGAACCAGGTGGCCATGTTGTGGCAGTCGCGCATCAGGAAGTCCATGCCCTGCGGGTTGCCCACGACGTCGACGACCTGGGGCAGATCGATCAGCACGATCCGTTCGCCCTGCGCGAGCACGTTGTACGGCGAAAGGTCGCCGTGCGCGAGCCCCGCGCGCGCCAGTTCCCGCATGCCGTCGCGGAGCTGCTCGAAGTAGACGCCCAGCAGCTCCTTCGACGGCCGGACCTGGGCCAGCCGGGGCGCGGCGCCGCCCTCGCCGTCGTCGATGAACTCCATCAGCAGCTCGATGCCGTCCACCTGCACGGGATACGGCACCGGGACGCCGGCCTGCCACAACCGGTTGAGCGCCTCCCATTCGGCGTACGCCCATTGACCGGCCGCGACACTGCGGCCGTGCGAGGTCTTCTTCGCCACCGCCCGGTTGTCGCGACTGTTGCGGGTACGGCGGCCTTCGACGTACGACGTGCTGCGGTGGAAGGAGCGATGTTCCTCGGTGCGGTAGCGTTTCGCGGCCAGCAGCGACGACTTCGCCGGGCTGTCACCGATGGCTTCGACGGCCCGTTCCAGCAGGAAGACGTCGGCTTCCTTGCCGGTCTTGAGTATGCCGAGCTCGGTGTCGATCGCGGCCTGTTCCGTCACCACCCACGAGGGGCGGGGTTCCGGGCCGCGGCAACTGCGCTCGACGTCCAGCCAGGTGGACCACCGCTGATCGGGGCCCAATTCCTCGTCGACGGAATGGAAGGCGAAGACGAAGGACGCGGCCGGATCCGGCCGGGAATCGTCACCGGCGTACGCGGACGGGCTGAGGTCGGGGCCGGAGTAGGTGTCAGAGAATTCGTACTCGGAAGACAACTGGAGTGCTCCTGAACAGAGAGGTGAGACTGATGCGGACATGCCGCAGCACGGTGTTGGCCATCCGTCAGCCCTCCTTAGTCCAGGCAGCGCTTCCCGCCGCTCGATCGGGCCAGCATGCCCCACCCGTTCCGGCCCCGCAACGCATTTACCGGCGCGCCGGGAAACTCTCGGAGCCCGCTCAGGCCACCCGCCTGCACAATCGGCACACGCTCCGCCCCCTCCTCCAGTTACGTAAGGACATCGCGCCTTATCCACGCGCGTCCGCACTCTCCGACGGCATGGGCGTCCCACCCGGGTTCACCGACTACCTGCTGACCGTGGACGACTACAACCCGGCCGCGAACAGCGCGTTCCTGAACCTCATCGTGGAGCGCGTCGACCTGGAAATCCGCTACGAATCCCTGTACGGCGAAGAGAACTACACCGTGAGCACCCGCAAAAACTCGTGGTGGCAGTCCGAGATCCCACCCGCCCACGAGAACGCGTCTTCCGAATCGGCGCCTGCGATCGATCCCCCACGGAACGACATCTCAGTTTCCGACGGCACCAAGCTCGCACAGCACCGTCCCCCACCCGCCGGCGCATAGACGAAACGCCCTGGCACACGACATCGACGGACGCGGCGTCACGCGGCCACCGGTTCGGGTTCGAGGTCGTGGGTGCGGATCAGGAGCAGCGAGATCGCCACGCCGGCCAGGCCCGCGGCCGCCGCCACCAGGCAGGTCGTGGACAGCGCGCCGGTGAAGGCGGTCCTCGCCGTCTCCAGGGCCGGCCCGCTGACCCGGTCGAACCGGCCGCCGGCCACCGCCGCGGCCTGGCCGGGGAGTTCGGCGCCGATCCGCGCGGTGAAGATCGCGCCGAAGGCGGCGACCCCCGTGGCGGTGCCGAGCGGGAAGAAGGTGTTGGACAGGCCCGAGGCCATCCCGGCCCGCTCACGCGGCACGACGTCCAGCGTCACGCCCAGCAGCGGCGGGAAGACCAGCGCCCCGCCGACGCCGAGCAGCACCAGACCGGGGAACGCCACCGACCAGTCGCTGTCCGGGCCCACCTTGGCCATCAGCAGGAAGGCCACCATGATCAGGGCGAAGCCCGCGGCCATCAGGCGGGAGGCGGAGATCTGCTGCCCCAGCCGTCCGGCCAACGGGGCCACGACGAGGATGGGCAGCGTCAGGGCCAGCAGTCGCAGCCCGGTCTCCAGCGGCGAGTGGCCGAGCATGCCCTGCAACCACAGGATCAGGTACGGCAGGATGCCGAAGCTGCAGATCCTGGCCAGGAACGTCAGCAGCACCGCACCGGTGAACGAGGGCACGCGGAACAACCGCACGTCCAGCACGGCGTACGGGCGACGGGTCTGCACCACGACGAACAGCGCGAGCAGCACCAGGCCGGCCACCAGCGTGAGCACTGTCGGGAGCGAGCCCCAGCCCTGCCCGGGACCGGCGATCAGGGCGTAGTTGAGCGCGAACAGCATGGCGACGGCCAGCACGGCGCCGAGCGCGTCGATCCGTCCTACGGGCGTCTCCCTGGCCGGCTCGCGCAGCCGCAGCAGCGCTCCGGCCAGCACGAGCAGCCCGACGGGCACGTTGATCCAGAAGATCCAGCGCCAGCCGAGCGTGTCCACCAGCAGGCCGCCGAGCAGCGGCCCGAGCCCGGCCGCGGCGCCGCCGGCGGCGGAGAAGGCGCCGATCGCGCTCTGCCGGGCGCGGCCGGCCGGGTAGGCGCCGGCGATGAGCGCCATCGCGGTGCCCATGACCATCGCGCCGCCCACGCCCTGCGCGATGCGGAAGGCCACCAGGGCGCCCGCGTTCCAGGCCGCACCGCACGCGGCGGAGGCGACGGTGAACAGAACGACCCCGGCGGTGAAGACGGTGCGGCGGCCGGTCCGGTCGGAGACCGATCCCGAGGTGAGCAGCAGGGCGGCGAACGCGAGCGTGTAGCCGTTGATGGCCCACTGCAGGCCGTCCAGGCGGGCCGACAGTTCGCCCGCGATCTCGGGCAGGGCCACGTTGACGATCGTGATGTCCAGGGTGAGCAGGACCGCGGCCAGGCAGACGACGGCCAGGGTCCACCCGGCCTTCGGAGGAGTCATGCGTACAAAGTACACAGAAATTAGGCAAACCTAAATAGTTACGGCGACGCAGAAGTGATCAGCGGGTCGCGAGCGCGTGCACCAGGGCCTGGAGCCCGCTCACGAAGGCGGCCTGGTGATCGAAGGCGTGGACGGCCCGGCGGGCCCGCTCCGGGTCGGCGACCGAGGTGGCCAGCAGCTCCTCGCGCGCGGCGCGCCGCTCGGGAGCGACTCCCGGCAGGTAACACAGGTGGCCGAGGACGTACCACCACAGTTTCGCGTACGCCTCGGTCGCCTCGCGGTCGTCCAGACCGAGCTCGGCGAACCGGTCGAGGGTCCACACGAACAGGGCGGCGGCGCGCGGCGCGAAGAGCTCGCCCTGCCGCAGGATCTCCACGACCCACACATGCCGGGCGAGGTAGGCGTCCACGGCGGCGAACGCGGCCACGATCCGCTCCTGCGGCGTGCCCCCGTCCGCGGGGAGCGGCGGCAGCCCTTTCGCCACGTCGTCCAGCAGCGCGAGGACGAGCTCCTGCTTGTCCTTGACGTGCCGGTAGATCGCCATGGGGGCCGCGCCCAGCTCGGCGGCCACCCGCCGGATGGTCAGCCCGTCGACGCCCTCCGACTCGGCGACCCGGCGTCCGGCCGCCACGACGATCTCACGGGTGAGGAACTGACGACGTCCGCCGGAGCTCGTACGAGTGACCACTCCCTCAACTGTAGTGGCGGTCGCCGGCCTCGGTACATGGCCGGCACATGGCCTGATATTCCGCCCGTGTACCGCCGGATGCTTCGCTACGCATCGGGATCCTCAACATTAATCGGAGGCCATGATGGTGATCCATCGGCCCGGCCGGCGCCGCACCGGCGTGGTCGGTCTCGCGATCGCGACGGCGGCGATCGGCACGGTCATGTTCTCCGGCCCGGCACACGCGGCCTCCTACTGGGTCGGGCCCTTCTCGACGAAGGCCGACTGCGAACGGGAGCGGCCCAAGTACAGGTCGTCGTGGACCACGCCGGGGCCGTGCACGTACGTCATCAACCCGCCGGGCACCGGGACCTGGCGGTTCAAGGTGACCACGGTGGGATGACGCACGCCGCACGTCTGTGCAACCGTGCGTAATCTGCAGCCTGTCGGTGTCTCCTCGGAGAGCGCCACCGGCGCGGGACCGTGAAGGTCCCGCGCCGGTCGCTCCGAGATGGGGGTCAGCCGAGGCCGCCCAGGAAGGTGTCGAAGAAGTCGGCGATGTCATCGCCCAGCTTCCCGCCACGCATCCCCAGGTGACCCATGGCCCCTCGCCTGGTGTTGACCTCCATCTCGATCTTGTCGGGCCGGAAGATCTGCCGCTCGGCCTGGCCGCTGCCGCCGCCGTTCGGCAGGTTCGACGGTGGCCTGCCCTGCGGGTACATCCGGCCGTTGCCGTACACGGTGTACGACTGGGTCGGCTGCACGCTGCCGTCGTTGCGGTAGACCTGGCTCGGCCGTGGCCGTGCCGGCTGCCTGCTCGCCTTGGGCGGTGACTGCCGCTGGGTGGAGCGATGGCTCGTGGGCCGCCTGGCGGGACGCGAGCGCGCCTCCCGGATGCCGGCGGGGAGCCGGCCGGCCCGGCGGTTGCGCTCCCGGGCGGCCTTGGCCGCGCGGCGCTTGGCCGCCGCCTCGCGTTCGGCCTTCCGCGCCTCCCGGCGGGCCTTGGCCGCCGCCCGGCGCCGCTGCACGGCCTCGCGGGCCCGCTTCTTCGCCTCCGCCGCGCGCTTCTTGGCCGCCTCCAGCCGCTTGCGCCTGGCCTCGGCGGCCGCGCGCTTCCTGGCCAGCTCCTTGGCCTTCCTCTTGGCCTCCTCTCTGGCCTTCCTCTTGGCCTCCTCCAGCGCCTTCTTCCTGGCCAGCTCCCTGGCCTTCCTGAGCGCGAGCTCGCGCGCCTTCTTCTTGGCCTGCTTCTTCAGCCACCACTTGACGCCGACGCGGACGCCGATGCCGACCACGACCCACACCCACTGCCCGTCGGGGTCACTCATGCTGACGGGGCTGTTGTTGGCGTAGGCGTAGGCGTTGAGCTGCTGCGGATCGGTGTCGTCGATGATCGGGTCCACCGACAGGAACCGGCCGAGCTTCGGGTCGTACTCGCGGGCGCCCAGGTTGACGAGCCCGGTCGAGGCGTCCTTCGTGCCGCCGACGAACCCGCGCTGCCCCGGCCACCAGGGTGGCGCGGCGCCGCGATCCTCGCCGAACGGGGTCTGCCTGCGGACGGCCAGGTCGCCGGTGCCGGCGTTCACCGCGGCCTGCGCGGTGCCCTGGTGGTCGTTGGCCATGAAGTAGACCTGGTTGTCCGGGGTACGGACCGCGATGGGGTCGTCGCCGATGGTGTAGTAGCGGGTCTGCTCGACGGTGTTCTTGGCGAGGTCGAGACGCAACTCCATGTCGTCGATGTAGAGCGTGGCGTCCGTGGGCGTCTTGCGGATCAGCCGGTCGCCCTCGGCGTCGTAGATGAACGAGGTGACCTTGCCGGCCTCGGTCACCGACTCCAGGTTGCCTTCGGCGTCCCACACCAGACTCTGGTCGGAGGCGCCGATCTTGCGCCTGGTGGTGTTGCCCGCCGCGTCGTACTCGAACAGGTCCTGCCCGACGGTCTTCAGCGCGTGCGGCTGCTTGCCGCCCGCCGCGGGATAGGTGTAGTCGCGCACCTGACCGGCGGCGCCGCCCCAGGCGTGCTTGGTCTCCTTCGTCCGGTTGCCGGTGACGTCGTAGGCGTAGCTGACCGCGTACGGGGCCACGCCGCCGATCGTGCCGGACTGGGGTGAGCCGGTCGCGCAGTCGTCCGTGGCCGTCCACGCCGCGGTCATCCGGCGCAGGTGGTCATAGGTGAAGCACTGCGTGTCCTGGTTCGCCCGGTCGTTGATCCTGGTGATGTTGCCGACGGCGTCGTAGCTGTAGTTGACGTCCAGGTCGGTCTTGGTCGTGTTCTCGCGGTCCAGCCGCATGCTGGTCAGCCTGCGGGTGGACTCGTCGTGGGTGAAGGTGAGCCAGGTCTTCTTGCCGCTGTCGCCCAGCTCGTACTGGAGGGTCTCACCCATCTTGGAGTAGCGGGCCGTGTTCACGTAGGTGGACAGGCCCGTGACCTTGACCGGCTGGCTCAGCCCGTCGTAGCTGTAGACGACCTGCTCCTCGGCCAGCCCGCCGGCGGCCGGGAAGCTGACCGACTGCACCTGGCCGTCGAGCGTGTAGCGGGTGTTGAGCTGGTAGGAGCCCGCCAGCTTGCCCTCACGCTCGGGGATGGTGACGGTCTCGCGCAGCGGGCGGTAGTCGGCGTCGATGGCGTTGATCTCCGCCTTGTACGCCTGCCCGTCCACGTACCGGATGCTGGCGTTCTGGTGGCCCTTGGCCAGCGCGTCGTACTTCCACTCGGCCAGCAGCGGGCCGGTCGCCGAGCCTTCGCGCATCTCGGTCTTACGACCCAGGGCGTCGTAGACGTACCAGAGCGTCTTGCCGCGCGAGTCGGTCGTCGAGACCAGCTCGTCGGCGTCGTTGTACGTCATCGTCGTGACGCCCTTGTCCGGGTCCTCGGTCTTGATCTCCCGGCCGCGGAAGTCGTAGTGGTGTTTCCAGACGTTGCCCGCCGGGTCGGTGACCGTGGACAGGCGTCCCGCGTGGTCGTAGGTGTACTTGGTGGACTCGTACTCACCGGTCGGAGTCGCGCCCTTGTACTGGCGCAGCTCGATCAGCCGGTCCTCGGCGTCGCCGATGCGGGTGGTGGCCGTGCCACCGGGCGGCGGCGTCACGTGCACCCGGTCGCCCTCGTCCTTGGAGCTGACGCGGTACTTCTCCACGCCCTTGGCCTTGAGCAGCTGGGTCTGGGCCTCGCCCACGCCGTCGAACAGCGTCACGACCTGGTTCGGCACATCCGCGTCCGCCACCGCGAGCAGGGCGGTGGACGGCGCGCCCGTGGCGAAGTAGCCGGTGTTCTGCTTGTAGTCCTCCCCCTGGGAGTTGTAGAAGGTGTCGGTGATCGTACGACCGTCACGCAGCGCCGGGTCCTGAGTCTGATCGTCCGTCGGCGCCGGCTCCTGGGTCTGACGCTGGCGCATCAGACCGTCGTACAGCTCGTAACTCTCGGTGTAACCGCCGTCGGCGCGCAGCGTCCTCGTGGTGACGACGCTGGGGCCGTCGGCCCGCATCGTGTAGGAGAACTCGGTGTTGGGCGACTGCCCGCCGGCCTTGCTCCGGTCTGCCTGCCAGACCTTGGTCAGCCGGCCGAGCGCGTCGTGCTCCATGTCGACGCGGCGGTTGTTGGTGTCGATCTCGGCGACAGGCTCGCCCCAGGCCGGTTCGAGGAATGTGCGATCGACGTGGCCGAGGTCGTTGGTCTCCTTGATCTCGGTCGCCAGGGCGCCCGTGGCCGGGGTGTAGCTGGTCACCGACTTGGTGCCGACCGTGTCGGTCTCGCTGGTCTCGCGGCCGTAGACGTCGTACGTGTGCGCGGTGTCGGTGATCGTGGTGCCGTCGGCGTTGACGACCTGCTGCACCGAGGTCACGTCACCCTTGCTCGGCGCCTGGCCGAAGGGCTTGCCGTCGTACTGGACCTGCTCGTCCGAGATCAGCGCCTCGTCGGCGAGCTTGGCCATGGACGTGGTGCAGGGAGCGGCCACCTTCTGGACCCGGCTGGTGTAGTCGAGCATCCAGCTCGTGTCGTTGCGGGCGTAGGTGTAGCGGGTGCACTTGTCGTCGCCCGTGGTGGCCAGGTCACCCTTCTCCTCGACCGTCATGAGCAGGCCCTTGGCGTCGTACGTACGCGCCTCGCCGGTACGCCGCCACTTGCCGCCGGGCAGCGCGGTGCGGCTGACCATGGATTCGGGCTCGACCACGTACGCGGCCTTGGTGACGCCGCCCTGGGTGGACTCGGCGGTCTTGAGCGACCACGGCGTCTCGACGACGGCCTTCACCAGGGCGCCGCCGTCGCCGTCGTACAGCATCTCCTCGCGCTCGAAGCCCGAGTACTGGTCGAGGTCGTCCAGCTTGACGCCCTCGGAGTCCTCGACCTGCACACTGCGCTTGGAACCGTCGGCCTGCTTGTCACCGTGCATGCCGCGGAAGTAGCGGAACTCCGTCAGCGTGCGCTTGGTGTCCTGACCGTCGCCCTGACGCACCCGCACCCTGTCGAACCCGCGGAAGTCCGACCACGTACGGTGCGCGGGCTTGACCAGGATGTTCTCGGCGTAGCGCCAGGCGGCACCGCCCAGATACTCGTAGTCGGTGACCACGTGCGGGGAGGCGGCCACCCGGTCGACCTCGACCGTCTGCGCCACCACGTACTTGTGGAACCAGTCGGTGACCTCCCCCTCGTTCGGCGGGGCCCAGCGCTGCGGGAAGCAGAGCTTGGTGTTCTTGTCGGCGGCGGGCAGCGCGCCGGCCGCGCACTCGGCGGCCTTGTAGTTGACCCGCAGCTCGCCGCCCGTGCCGTTGTCGACGGACTGGACGCGCCACTTGACCAGCGGCGCGCGGCCCTCGGTGGCGTCCACCCGGTTGGGCAGCTGCACACCCTTGAACGTGGTCTTCGGCAGCGTGAGCGTGCCGCCCACGTGACCGGTCTGCTGGATGGAGGCCAGCCACAGCGCCGGGCTCAGCCCGTCACCCGTGGCGGGGAACTGGTGCGCCAGCGCCCAGGAGTCCACCGGGTAGTACTGGCCTGCGGCGTTGAGCACCTGGGTGGTGACCTTGGTCAGCCGCTTGCGGGTGAAGAACGTCGGCGCCAGCCGGTCGGTGCACTTCACGCCCGAGTCGCAGATCTGGTCGAACGGGACGTCCGGCCAGTGGCTCGCGGTCTCCTTCTTCAGCTCGGCGGCCGCGCAGGTGACGGTGCCGCTGGGCAGGCAGCGCTCGGCCGTCTCGAAGTGCACCCTGGCCGCCGGGTTCTTGGTGAACAGCTCGGTGCCCAGGTAGCCGTAGTCGATGCGGGTCAGGTACGCGGAGCGGTCGTACACGGTGCCCTGCTCGGGCTTGCTGTTGCGGCCGTAGTAGTTCTTCTCCTGGGCGTACCAGTACGTGGTGGCGTTGCCGTGCGTGTCGACCTCGTAGTCGAGGTTCCACCGGTAGCCCTGCTGGCACCAGGCGTTGGCCGGGGTGCTGCTGTAGCACGGCTCACCGCTGTTGTTGCCGAACACCGGCACCGTCTGCACCGACTTCGTCTCGGCCTTGCCGCTGGCCCAGCCGGGCAGGCGGTTCTGGCCGAAGGTGTACTGGGTGCCGTCGGCGGTGGTGACCCGCCAGTACTCACCGTTGTTGTCGCCGTTGGTGGCGCCGGTGAGGGCTTCGATGCGGGTGCCGTCGTCGCGCTTGGGCCGCCACTGCTTGGACGTGCCGTCCTTGATCAGCTCGATCGACGAGCCGTTGAGTGACAGGACGGCGTTGTCCTGGTCCCAGCACAGGTCGCCGGTCTTCTTGCCGTCGATCATGCAGGACTTGTAGCGGCGCTCGATGTAGCCGCCCGGGTCGAGCTCGAAACCCTCGCCCACCCAGGACGCCTGGTTGTTGGTGGAGGCGGTACGGCCGTCCACGCTCTGCGAGGAGTAGCCGATCGACAGGTTCGGCTCCTCGCCGCCCAGCGACGGGGGCGTGCGCAGGTCGTAGCTCCACGAGAAGTCGCCGGTCTGCGTGCCGACGCTCCACTCGGCCGAGGGCCCGAGCGAGGTGGCGGAGTGGTCGCCGGACTGGCCGGAGGGGGCGGCGGCCAGCGCGTACACGGCGCCGGTCTCGACCTCGGCGCTCAGCGTGCCGGCCTTCGGGTCGTTGCTGCTCTTGACCGGCTCCGGCTGCGGGCACTCGGCCGTGGCGGTGGCCGACTTGAGCGCGCACTCCTCCAGCTTGACCACGCCGAGCCGGGCGCCGTAGTCGCCGCCGTAGGCGTAGCGGAAACCGGAGTAGTCGATCTTCAGCTCGGTCTTCTTGTCCCCCGCCTTCGCGGTCGCCGCGACGCCCTGGCCCGGGGACACCCGCATCGCCAGGCCGAGGCGGTCGGTGTCGAGCAGCTCCACGCTCACCGGGTCGCTGCCGCTCTTGTCCGCGGCCACCTGCACGGGGAACCCGGCCGGCGCCTTGCTCCTGCTCAGCTCCGCCTTCTGCGGCTTGGGCCAGGTGACGGCCGGCGCCGCCTTCCACACCCGCTCGGCGACGAGATCCGGCTGCGGCGGTTGCACCGGCACGCTCGTGCCCTTGACCGGGGTCTCCTTCTGCACCGCCGGGGCCGATCGGGACTCGGCCGCTGCGGGCATGGCGTTGACCAGGGGCAGCACGAGGGCCACCGACAGAGCGACCGCCAGGCGGCGCGGCCACGGGGATTCAGGTCTGGGTACGTCCCGGAAGACGTTCCACGACGTGTCCGGAAGATCTGGTGTGTCGGGTTCTGGTAAACGATTCCAGCGGGCTTCCGGCAGATCGAACTCATCCTGCGGGTCCATGAACCTCTCCCAGTGAGGGTGGGGAACTTACTGGGTGTGCCAACTAGCTGCTCGGCGTCGTCGGGGCGCTGTCGTAGGTACGGATGGTTGTTCGCGATCCCGGCCGGTGGCACGATGGGAAGGCGCTCCGCGTACGCGCCTCGCTCATGCCGAGCAGGGATTGCGCCCCGGGCGGGAAAGCCGCCTTGACCTCCCGCGATCTTGTGTTGACGATCGGATTCTCACTCCGAGGTGTCCGCAGGTCAGCGTTCTGATCATTCTGCTCAAAGTTTTCTTCATGACCGCACTGCCGGCGCGAGGATTCTGTCAGAAGTGAGAGTCATTCCGACCTGCATGTTCATGGCATGTGCTGGTGCGCATAGGTGGCACCTGATTCGTTGTCGCGTGCGCACATGACTACATATACTCCGCCCATAGTCCGATTCGGACGGGAAGGGCGGATATGTCGGATCAGCACGGGCACGAACATGGGCACGGGCATGGACACGGGCACGGGCATGGGCATGACCGTGGCATCAGGCGGGTGTGGGGCGGGATCAAGCAGGTGCTCACCCCGCACAGCCACGACAGCGCGGACAAGACGGACGCGGCCCTGGAGTCCAGCGCCCGCGGCATGCGGGTGCTGGCCCTCTCCTTCGCGGCCCTCATGGTCACCGCCACGGCACAGGCGGTCATCGTCGCCTACTCGGGCTCGGTGGCGCTGCTCGGCGACACCCTGCACAACTTCGCCGACGCACTGACCGCCGTCCCGCTGGCCATCGCGTTCTGGATCGGCCGCCGGGTCGCCACCCGCCGCTTCACCTACGGCTACGGCCGGGCCGAGGACCTGGCAGGCATCGTCATCGTGCTGCTCATCGCCGCCTCGGCCGGGCTCGCGGGCTACGAAGCGGTCAAACGGCTCATCGACCCGCAGAACGTCGAAGCACTCGCCTGGGTGGCCGGCGCCGGTTTCGTCGGCTTCCTGGGCAACGAGCTCGTCGCCCGCTACCGGATCAAGGTCGGCCGCGAGATCGGCTCCGCCGCTCTCGTCGCCGACGGCCTGCACGCCCGTACCGACGGCTTCACCTCCCTGGCCGTGCTCCTCGGCGCGGGCGGAGCCGCGCTCGGCTTCCCCGTCGCCGACCCGATCGTGGGCCTGCTGATCACCGTCGCCATCCTGTTCGTGCTGCGCGACGCCGCCCGCGAGATCTACCACCGCCTCATGGACGCGGTGGACCCCAAGCTGGTCGAGCGGGCCGAACGCATTCTCGCCGGCGTGCCCGGTGTCCGGCACGTCGGCACGGTACGGCTGCGCTGGATCGGCCACGCCCTGCGCGCCGAGGTCGACATCCAGGTCGGCCACGAGCTGTCGCTGGTCGAGGCGCACGCCGTGGCCGTGGCGGCCGAGCACCGGCTGATCCACGACCTGCCCAGGCTGAAGGCCGCCACCGTGCACGCCGACCCCGACGGCCCGGACGGGATCGACCACCACGCGCCCCTGCTCACCCACCGGTAACCCGCCCAGGGGCACGCTCTGTTTGCCCGGTGCGGCTCGGCGGGAGAGCATATGTAGTCATGTACGCACCCGACGACGGCTCCCATCCCGGCGCCGCGCCCGAGCAGCCCACCGACGAGCAGATCAGCGCGGCGGTGGAGGCGTCCCGCCTGCTCAGCGACGGCACGCGGCTGCGGCTGATGTGGTTGTTGTCCCACGGTGAGTACGACGTCGGCAGCCTCGCCGCGACCCTGGGCGTGGCCCGCCCCTCGGTCTCCCAGCACCTGGCGAAGCTCCGTTCCGGCGGACTGGTTCAGACGCGCAGGGAAGGACGCCGCGTGGTGTATCGGGCCCGCGACGCCCACGTCCGCTCCCTCGTCAAGGAGATCCTCTTCCACGCCGACCACGAGGTGTCGGGCCTTCCGCGCCACGACTGAGCGATCCCGCGTGGAGCGTGGTGATGCCTGTGAGGACGAGGTCGATGCCCAATTAGGCGCGACATGTACGACGTGGTGATCGCAGGTGCGGGCCCGGTGGGCCTGTTCCTCGCCGGCGAGTTGGCACTGGCACGCTGCTCGGTCCTGGTGCTGGAACGCGAGCAGGAGAAGATCTCGCCGTGGAAGGCGCTCCCGCTGGGGATGCGGGGCCTGAACGCCGGCTCGATGGAGACGTTCTACCGCCGCGGGCTGCTGGAAGAGCTGCTCAAAGCCTCAGGCGCGAACCCGGAGCGGGTCGGCGCGGACCCCGGCGCACAGGAGCCGCCGGCCCCTCGCGAGGTGAGCCACTTCGCGGGCATGCGGCTCGACCCGGCCGCCATCGACACCACCACCCTCCCGTACCGGCTGCCCGGCCCGGCCATGGAGGGCATCATGACCAGCCT
>NZ_JBEZGB010000024.1:0-131268 GCF_040649755.1 Nonomuraea sp. NPDC048882 | reverse complement strand
AGGAGCGGCTGCTGCGGGCGATCTTCGGTGAGAAGGCCCGTGAGGTCCGCGACACCTCGCTGAAGGTGCCGCACGGCGAGCAGGGCAAGGTCATCGGGGTCCGGGTGTTCTCACGCGCCGACGGGGACGAGCTGCCGCCGGGGGTGAACGAGCTGGTCCGCGTCTACGTGGCGCAGAAGCGTAAGATCACCGACGGTGACAAGCTGGCCGGCCGGCACGGCAACAAGGGCGTCATCTCCAAGATCCTGCCGGTCGAGGACATGCCGTTCCTGGAGGACGGCACCCCGGTCGACATCATCCTCAACCCGCTGGGCGTGCCCGGCCGGATGAACGTCGGCCAGGTGCTGGAGATGCATCTGGGCTGGATCGCCGCCAGGGGCTGGGACATCTCCGGCATTGAGGAGGCGTGGGCCGAGCGGCTGCGCGACAATGGCTTCGAGCGGGTCGAGCCGCGGACCAGGATGGCCACGCCGGTCTTCGACGGGGCGAACGAGGAGGAGATCGTCGGGCTGCTCGCCAGCACCGTGCCCAACCGCGACGGGGATCGGATGGTGCAGCAGAGCGGTAAGGCGCAGTTGTTCGACGGCCGTTCGGGGGAGCCGTTCCCGTATCCGATCGCCGTGGGGTACGTCTACATCCTCAAGCTGCATCACCTGGTCGATGACAAGATCCACGCGCGTTCGACCGGCCCGTACTCCATGATCACCCAGCAGCCGCTCGGTGGTAAGGCCCAGTTCGGTGGCCAGCGCTTCGGTGAGATGGAGGTGTGGGCGCTGGAGGCGTACGGCGCCGCCTACGCCCTGCAGGAGCTGCTGACCATCAAGTCCGACGACGTTGTCGGCCGGGTGAAGGTCTACGAGGCCATCGTCAAGGGCGAGAACATCCCCGAGCCCGGCATCCCCGAGTCCTTCAAGGTGCTCATCAAGGAGATGCAGTCGCTGTGCCTGAACGTCGAGGTGCTCTCCAGCGACGGCATGTCCATCGAGATGCGCGACACCGACGAGGACGTCTTCCGCGCGGCGGAAGAGCTCGGTATCGATCTGTCCCGGCGTGAGCCGAGCAGCGTCGAAGAGGTCTGACGCTCCCGCGACCCGGCGGAGGACGCCCGTCCGTCCTCCGCCGCGCTGCGAAGCAGCGCCAAGGGTACGGCTGCCCTCTGACGGTTGCCCTGGCCGGCCCAGGTCTGACCGAGGACGTCGACGAGTCCGCGCTGACCACCGGTGCCGGCGGTGCCCAACGGCGCGAACGTCGTCCCGAAGCTGAGGCGGGGCCGGTCACCGACAAACAGCTGAAGTGCCTCAGTTGATCACGGTCTTGGCCGGTCCCTGACGCCGGGGCTGATCAGGCGGTGGGCGACACCTGGGCGGCCCCCACTGGGTCGGTGCGACCAGCCCAAAAGTAGCTCTCTGTAGTTGTTGTCACCGTATGTGTCTGAAGCTGCTGAACCGAACGGCTGACAGGGGAAGTCGACCTGTCGCTGGCGAAGCTGTCAGCAGGTACACGTGATCGTGTTGGCCCTGGTCAACGCGTCGCCGCCGGCGTCCAGCACGCGGGTGATCTCGCGGGCGGACAGCAGCACATCCACACGGGCCACCGCGCTGACCGGTGCGTCGTCCAGGTCGTCCTGGCTGTCGGCGAAGCCGCCGGTCTGCCAGGCTTACGGCCACACCGCTGCCGTCACACCTGCGCCACCCCGTCTACGCCACGGTGGAGCCGACCCGGCCCACGTCCAAGCCCTCCTCGACGAATGTCGCTATCGTCCGCAGGTCCATTCGCGTCCGAGCCGTTGCGTTCCCGGAGGTCCGTATGTTCCCCTTGGCTGCTCATGGAAGAAGGGGGGTGTGGCGAACCATCTCCGGCCTCGCTGTTCCTCTTTTGTGGCCGGGTCCCTTAATTTCGCTGCCCAGCTCGGAATTGTCGCCATTCTGGGGCGTATGGGGGGAGAGGTCATTTATGTACGTTCCCTGTATCAGCCTGTCAGCCTCATCGTCCTTGCCCTGAGTGTGGGCTTCGCGGTCTGTAACCAGGTAACCGCCGCGATCAGCAAGGGGGCCGGGCGCCCCGGGACGTCATGTCGAACGCCGCCAGCCCGGCCAGGGTATGGCTCGGGTTCGGCGCGGCCCTGTACCTGCTCCTCGCGGTCGCGGCTCCCTCCCTGACCGGTCTTCTCCATGTGGACGCCGGTCTGCTGGTCGTCGGGGAGGAGCTGTGTGCGTCCAGCCTGCGCGGCTATGGGTATGCGCGGCAGGCCACCGTCCTGGTCATCTGTACGGCGAGAGTGCGGGCCGCCTACTTGCCTGACGTGACTGACACGCCTTCAACCGCGCTGACCAGCAGATTCGCTCTGGTCGCCCGTGTACCCGTGCCTCCGGCGCCGCAGCGGCGCGTGCGCTGGGCGCACACGTTCAGCCCATCCCGACCTTCTGGTGTTCAGGGTCGATGACGAAGACGGTGCGGGGGCTGTCGTGGGGGTAGGGCTGGTCGGTGTACTTCGCGGCGATGGCGTCGATGATTTCCCAGGTGGCGTCGCCTTCGATGCGGTCGACGACTCGGCCGCGGACGACGATGGGCTCGAACCACTTGGCGGCGGGAACGATGGAGATGGCGACGCGGGGGTCGCGGGCGAGGTTGCGGGCCTTGCGGGTGTGCGGGCCGGTGAAGAAGATGACCTGTTCGCCGCGGGCCGCGACATACACGGGTGCGCTGTGCGGCGCGCCGTCGGGGCCGATGGTGGCGAGGTGACCGAAGGACGCGGCGTCGAGGGCGGCGCGTACGGCGGGATCCAGCATGGTGAGACTCCTCAACGGGGATTGGTGGTTCGCCAGTCGACGTAGTCAGCGACGGCGCGGTTGATGTCGAACTCCGGCGTGAATCCGGTGTCGGCGGTGAGCCGGGTGATGTCCAGGTACGGCGCGGGGCCCATGGTGCGGCCGGGAAGCAGGTCGCCGGCGATCTCCGGGCGGACGGCCTTGACCGCCTCGACGAACTCGCGGTTGCTGACCGGTTGCCCGCTGGACACGTTGTAGACGGTGTGCGGCAGCGTCGGAGCCGTTGTCAGCAAGGCGATCGCGCGGCCCGCGTCCGGTGCGTAGCAGGAGTCCTCGGCGGCGTCGTCGGGCAACGCCGGCGGTGTTTCGCCGCGCAGGACCGCGCCGATGTACGGCGGTTTCGGGCTGAATGCGGACTCCGGATCCATCAGCGGCCCCCACGTGCTCCCGATGCGCAGCAGCACCGGCTGTACGTCGGTGCCCTGCAGGGCGTGGGTGACGATCGGCTCGGCGGCCTTCTTGAACGCGATGATGAGGTGCGGGTAGTCCGCCACCGGGAGCGGCAGGTCCTCGGTCCAGCAGATCTCTGGCCGGCCGATGTAGTTGCCGATGCTGCTGGCCACCGCGAATCGTCCTACGCCCCAGGTCCGAGCCGCGTCCAGCGCGTTCAGCAGGCCGGTCAGATCGGTGCGGAAGAACGACACCGGGTCATCGCCCGGGATGCTGCCGGCCAGGTGCACGATGTCGCTGATCTCGTACCGCTTGCCCAGGGACAGAAACCCCTCCCGGTCGGTCACATCGAGCGTCTCCACCGTCGCCGCACCCGCGAGGAACGACGGTAGGTCGGAACGCCGGTGCGAGGTGACGATCACCTCCTGACCCAGGTCCAGGAGCGCGCGGGCGGTGTGGGCGCCGATCATGCCGAGCCCGCCGGTGACGAGGATCATCGGACCACCTCGTAGCGCAGGTGCGTCACGCCCGGCGCCGGGACGGCCTCGAGCAGGCGCAGCTCGACATGCTGGGGAAGTGCCTGGAAGAACGGGTGCCCGCCGCCGAGCAGGACCGGGACCTGGTGCAGGACGATCTCGTCGACCAGCCCGGCAGCCAGCGCGGAGGTGACGGCACCGCCGCCCATGATGCCGACATCCTTGCCGTCGGCAAGCTTGCGGGCGATCTCGACCGCCGCTTCGATGGTGGAGGCGACCGTCTGCGTCGGATGCAACTCCGGCACCGGCCGGTGGGTCAGGACAACGAGCGGCGCGTTCGGGTGCGGACTGCCGTCGGTGAAATGACTGGAGTGTTCGTACGTCGTCCACCCGCAGATCACGGCGCCGTCCCGGCCCGCGAGCTCGTCGAAGATCCGGGCGCTCTCCGGGCTCAGCTTGAACCCGTCGCCGAACACCTTGCTCGGGGTGTCGCCGTTGAAATACCAGTCGAACAGCATGCCGGCATCGCCGAGCCCGCGACCGAACTCGTCGGCGCCCTCCGGCGTCCGGCCACTGATGTAGCCGTCGACCGAGACGGCGAGCGCCGCCACTACCTTGCTCATGGAACGTCCTTTCAGAGTGCTTGCGGAAAGTCGAAGAAGCGGTCCGGGTCGTAGAGTTGTTTCACCGCGCGGAGACGGTCGAGGTTCTCGCCGTGGTAAGCCGAGGGGCCGTCGGTCAGGGTTGGATCCGGGAAGTTGGGATACACCCGGCCGGAGCCGTCTTCGTGGGCGATCGCCCAGGAGGTGTCGACCCAGCCGGGCGTGCCGACGTGCTGGAGGAGGAACCGTTCGTCGCGGTGGGCGAACGCGGTGGCGTCGGGACCGACGCGGTTGTAGGCGCCACCCATCGCGGTGAACGACAGCCGCCCACCAGGCTGGTGATCCAGCAACTCGGTGAGAACCCGGTCGGAGAGCGAACGGGCAAAGAATTCGGATCGGGTGTGGTGCTGCTGCACCGGCTCATTGAAACTTCCCTTCAACTCAGGCAGCGACATGCCGCCCCGCAGGTCGAACGGAATCTCGTACCCGGCCAGATCGCTCAGCTCCCGGACGAGCTCCCGGGTCGGCTCCACCGCGAGAAGCGACGCACCAACCAGACCAGCCCGTACACCTATCGTGAGGTTGACGGTCAGGTTGTCGGGGATTTCGGGGGCCCAGGCTTGCCAGGCCGCGGCCAGGAGTTCGGGGTCCGGGGGAGACCACTGTGCGGAGATCCGGGTGATCGGAGCAGCCGGAACGGTTTCGAAGTGGAGTTTGGTGACCACGGCGAAGTGGCCGCCGCCGGCCCCCCGGAGCGCCCAGAACAGATCGGGCTCCCGAGCGGAATCGCAGTCGGCAACGGTGCCGTCGGCAAGAACGACCTGCGCGCCGATCAGCCGATCGCACGTCAGCCCGTGAGCGCGCCCGATCAGGCCGATGCCCCCGCCAAGAGTCAGCCCGGTGATACCGACCGTCGGACCGCAGCCGGCCGGAAGCGCCCGACCCGCGCCGTCCAACGCCGGATAGACCTCACCAAGTACGGCGCCGGCTTCGACAGTGGCGACATCGCCGGCAACGCTGATCGACCGCAGGTCCGTCATGTCGAGCACGACGTCGGCGCCCGACAGGCGATCGGTGAAGCAATGACCGCCTCCGCGCGGCACCAGCCGCGCACCGGACTGCCGTGCGTGCTTGATCGCAGCAACAACCTCCGCGACCGACCGGCACTGCACTACCTGGCGAGTGATCATGCTCCGACCTTAGGAGCGCGGCACCACCGGGTTCTTGAACAAATCGCGCATCCCGGCCAGGAACGGCAGGTACGACCCCGAGTGGTCGTGCTCACACCCGCAGCGGTTCACGTTCATGCCGAGCAGTTGCGTCGGCGTCAACCCGGTCAGCCGCAGGCATTCCCGGCTGAGGTGCGCCTGATCGGCGTACCCGGCATCGATCGCGAGTCCTGCGGTCCCGTCCGTCCCGCGCCGTCCGGACGGCGCCGCGCCGGCCTGCGCCAGGGCGAGAAATCCCTGGAACCGCAACGTCCGCTGCAACACCTTCGGCGTTATCCCGACCGCCTGCAGACACCGTCGCCGGAGCTGGCTCGACGACAGCGCCAACTCCGAAGCCAGTGAGTCGATCGACACCGGCTGCCACGGCATCAGTCCCCGGACGGCCTCTCGCACCAGTGGATCCAGCCGATCGGCGCGGAACTCGTTCAGCAGTTGCGCCTGCAGGTACAGCAGCGCTCGCTCCGGCGACGTTTCCCGAGCCATCCCCTCGACCAGCCGATCCGCGGTGTGCCCCCACAGATCCGCCAGGCTGAGCTGCTGGTCGACCAACTCGTCCAACGCCGCCGGCAGCGGGGGAGCAGTCCCCGGATGGAACCGTACGCCGACCAGCGTGGTGCCGGCCGGGATCACCTCACGGGCCGGTCGCGTCAGCGGCCCGAGCAGTCGCGGCCGCTCACCGAGCGGGAAGTGGATCTCGACCCCGCCGGTCGGCAGATGCCGGTGGACGTGGTCGGTCGCGCCGATGCGCTGGATCCACACGGTCCGGACCACTCCGGACAGCCCTCGCACCGGCAGGCTCTCGACGTACGCCTCCACTGTGGCCACACCCGCACTGAATCGGTGGCGCCGGGGTGGTGTCAACCAGATTCGCTCAGGACCGAAAAGGAAATGTGCCGATCCCTTGAGCCGGCACCCCGATCGGGGAGGTCCAGGAGCCCAGCTCTCTGTCAGCTCAACGAGCCTCCTTGGGGCTTACCATAGCTGGAGGAGTTCTGTGCCGTTCGGGGAGCCGGTTCGCGAAGAACGCGCGGGTGCCGTGGACGAGAAGGTCCGGCGCCTGGTGGGCGGCGTAGTGACCCCCCCGGTCGTAGGTGTTCCAGGACACGATGTTGGCATGGTCGCCGTTGATCACCGCCTGGATACGACCACCACCACCGCTGTGCGCATCCACTCCAACGGCGAGACCTTCTTAACCGCCGGCACGACCAGGCTCTCCAGCAGTTCCCGCCGCATCTCCACCGGCGTCTGCTCCACCAGGCCCGCACCTGCTCCAGGTGCATCACGTCGGAAGAGATCGTCCCGTCCGACAGTTCCGCCGCAGCCACGCCCGTCGACAATCAGGCAACTCTCTCCGTCGGTGACCGCCCGCAGAGCGTCGCGGTAGCCGCTGGCCCTTGCCGTTGACCTAGCGGTCACTGGGTCACCGGGTCTTGATCGTGGGTGGCCGGTTGACATCGGCGATCGGCCCGGCCGCCGTCCGTATGAGACCCCGTACGGTGGTCGAGCCGACGGTTTCCCTGCTCATCTCATGCGGCGTCCCGGTCGTCGCCGGTCGTGTAGTCGAAGAGGAAGGCGACGGTGTCCGGTCCCGCGGCGGGCACGCCGAGCGGCTCGCCGGTGAGCTGGTTCGCGCCGGTCAGCAGCGGAGGCAGCTCGCATCCGGCGCGTACGTCGATCGTCAGTATGAGCGGCCCGGCCGGCACCGCGTGAGCCGTCACCCGCTGGCGCAGCGGCCCGATCCTGGCGATGACGCTCACCTGTCCGTCGTCCACCTCCAGGTCGTAGTGGTGCGCCTCATCGATGCGCAGTGAGAGGCCGACACGAGCGGCGCCGGGATCGAGCCGGGCGCTGAAGCGGGCGGACAGGTGCTGCTGCCGGCGGCCGACGAAGGTGGCGCCGGACCGGTCCAGGGTGCGGCCGAGCACGTGGAAGGCGGGGGTGGCGCCGCGTGGGCGGGTGCCGAGCAGCACCATCCACCAGGAGCCGTCGGCCGCCTGGACGAGGTCGCCGTGGCCGGTGCTATGAATAGGCCGGTCAGTGCTCACCTCCCCACCTCATGGCCTACTTAGGGTTATGAGATCTTACTCAGGGTAGTTATGGGGTTGCCGACTCCCGCTCGACGGGCTGCCTTCCCTCACCCCCGTCACGGCGCCGCGTCGAGGCAGGAGCGGCGGACCGGTCGATCACGTGATCGCAGGGATCACGAACCGAATGGAGAACCCCCATGTCCTTTTCCGCTGCCGACCGCCTGCGGATGCGCTTCGAACTCCTCGACGTCAACGGCAGCGGCTCGCTGACGTCCGCCGACTTCGAACTCTTCGCCGCACGCGTCTGCCGCGTGCTGGGCGTGCCCACCGGCGCCCCGGCGGCCCACGCGCTCGCCGAAGGGTGCCGGCGCTTCTGGACGGGGCTGGCCGCCGCCGCCGACCTGGACCAGGACGGGCAGGTGACCTTCACGGAATACCGCTCGTTCTCTCACGACGACGCCTGGTTCGCCGAGTACGGCGAGGCGTACGTGGGGGCGGTGTCCACCGTCTGCGACCTGGACGACGACGGGCTCATCGAGCGCGACCACTTCCTCGGCCTGCACAGCGCCGGGGGTTTCCCGCTGTCGTACTCGGTCAAGCTCTTCGACGACCTGGACGGCGGCGGGACCGGCCGGGTGAGCACGGCCGCCTTCGCCGCGTTCCTGCGCGCGTACTACACCGGCGCCGACGCGCTGCTCTGACCGGCCGATCGGACGAGGAACGGGGACCGCGCTCACATGCTGGTGTGCGGCGATCGCACGGTGAGCCGTGCCGAGTTGACGGCGCTGGCGGGCGAACGGGCGGCCAGGCTCGCGGCCTGCGGGATCGGAGAAGGTGATCTCGTCGGGCTGTGCCTGCCCAACGGCTGGGAATGGGTGGTGACCTACCTGGCGCTGGCGCGGCTCCGGGCGTGCTGCGTGCCGCTCCACGCGGCGTCGGCCGTCGCGGAGCTCGCCCATGTGATCCGCGACTGCGGGATGCGCGCGTTGTTCGTCTCCGCCGACCGAGCCGAGGCGCTGGCGGACACGGACGCCGGCCAGGTGCTGCTCTGCCCGGACGGCGTGGTTCCCCGTAACCGGCGGGCCCCGGAGCACGGGCAGGCGGCGCCCGCCGCCTGCCTGGCCTACACCTCGGGGACGACGGGGTCGCCCAAGGGGGTGATCCAGACGCGGCGGGCGGTTCGCGCGGGCGGCGCCAACCTGGCCGGCCGCCTGCGGCTCGGGCCGCGGGACCGGGTGGTGACGGCGCTGCCGCTGGCGCACACGTACGGGACGAACGTCATGAACGCGGCGCTGCGCAGCGGCGCGGAGCTGATCCTGCTGGAGCGCTTCGACGTGGCCGCGCTGGCGGAGCGATCGGCCAGGCACGCGGCGACCGTGGTGGCGGGCGTGCCCGCGATGTATCGGCGGCTGCTGCTGGAGCCGGAGGTGCGGCTGTCCCGCTCGCTGCGGTGCGGCCTCTCGGCCGGCCAGAGTGCGGGGGAGGACCTGGCTCTGGCCTGGGAGGACCGTACCGGCGCCCCTTATGTGGAGGGATGGGGGATGACGGAGCTGGGCGGCATGGCCACACTGGCCGCGCCCGAGCTGGCCGGCCGCCACGGCACGGCCGGAACGCCGCTGCCCGGCGTGCGGCTGCGGGTGCGGGCGGACGGGAACGCGGCGCCGCCGGGCACGCCGGGCGAACTCCAGGTGCACGGCCCGATCGTCACGCCCGGCTACTGGAACGCGCCGGGGCTGAGCGCCGAGGCGATCGGCGCGGACGGGTGGCTGCGGACCGGGGACGTCGGCGTCATCGCCGCCGACGGGCGGGTCCGGATCCTCGACCGGATCAAGGACGTCGTCCTGTGCGGCGGCTATTCGGTGTTCCCGGCCGAATTGGAACGTGCTATTCGTGGTCATCCGGCGGTCCGTGACGTTGCCGTCGCCGGGTTGCCCGATCCGGTCCTGGGTGAGATTCCGTGCGCGTGGGTGGTGGGCGGGGGCGGGGCCGTCCCCACCGCCGAAGAGATCATCGGGCACTGCCGGGCGGTGCTGGCTCCGTACAAGCTGCCGCGCCGGGTCGTCCTGGTCCCCGAACTGCCGGTCACCGCGAGCGGCAAGGTCGACAAGCGTGCCCTGACCACTTCCGACGAGGAGCTGTATGTCGCTGAATGACCGATTCGGCCTGCACGGCCGTACCGCGCTCGTCACCGGGGCCTCGCGGGGCATCGGCGCCGCCGTCGCCCGCGGGTTCGCCGCCGCGGGCGCCGACGTGGCCGTGCTCGGACGCTCCCGCCACGACCTGGAGGCGGTCGCGGCCACCGTACGGTCGCACGGCCGCCGGGCCGTGGCGGTCGAGTGCGACGTCACCGACGCGGCCAGGATCGAGACCGCGTGCGCTGCCGTCGAGGAACGGCTCGGCGCGGTCGACATCCTGGTGAACAACGCGGGCGGGCCCGTCTTCCAGGCGCCGCTGCTGGATGTCCGCGACGACGGCTGGGAGCGGGTGCACAACCTCAACCTCACCAGCGCTTTCCGCTTCGTCAGGAGACTGGCGCCGGCGATGGCCGGACGGCGCCAGGGGGTCATCGTCAACGTCGGGTCGATCGCGGCGGCCCGGCCCTGGCCCGAGATCGCCGCCTACGGAGCGGCCAAGGCCGGCCTGCGGCACCTCACCCAAGCCCTGGCGGGCGAACTCGGACCCCAGGGGGTACGGGTGAACGCGGTCAGCCCGGCGTGGATCGACACCGCCGTCAACCGCGCCTACGTCACCGACCCCGCGCTCTCGGAGGCGGCCCTGGACCTGGTGCCGCTGGGCCGCTGGGCGAGCCCGGACGAGGTCGCGACGGTGGTGACGTGGCTGGCCTCACCGGCGGCCTCGTTCGTCACCGGGGCCGACATCCCGGTCGACGGGGGCTTCGCGGTGGCCATGCCCTCGGGCGCGCGGGCCGCGCTGAGCAGGGTGCGCCCCGCCGAGGGGGCCAGGGCGTGATCGACGGACCGCTCATCGTGGGCGCGGGCCCCGTGGGACTGGCGGCCGCCCTGCTGGCGCGCGCCCGGGGTATGCCCGTCCACGTGCTGGAACAACTGCCTTCCACCGAGCCCAAGCCCGGCAGCCGGGCCATCTTCCTGCACCGGCAGACGATCCGGACGCTCGCGACCGCCTCGCCCTACCTCGCCGGCCGCGTGGTGGAGGAAGGGCTGGTGTGGGCGGGACGGGCGACGTACTGGGCCGGACGGCAGGTCCATCACCGCCGCCACGCGCCGGTGCCGGCGGAGCTCGCGCCGTACGTCAGCCTGCCGCAGCCCCGAGTGGAAGCGCTGCTCCGCGAGACGGCCCTGCGGGCCGGGGTGACCTTCTCCTGGTGCGCGCGGGCCGACGAGGTGACTCTTCTGGACGACTCCGTCCTGGTCCGGGCGACCGACGGCAGGCAGTGGCGCTCCGCGTTCGTGGTCGCCGCCGACGGCGCCGGATCGACCGTGCGGCGCCGGCTGGGCATCCCGATGAACGGAGTCCCGACGAACGGCATCCGGAGAGGCGGCTTCCGGAGGACCGGCGTGCGAAGGGACGGCGTTCGGGGGGACGGCGTTCGGGAGGGCGGCGATGCGCGCGGCGACGCGTTCGTCGTCGTGGACGTCGCCGGCGATCCCGACCGGCCACTGCCCGCCGAACGGGTCTTCCACTACCGCCATCCGCGCGCCGAGGGCCGCAACGTGCTCGTCGTCCCCTTCACCGGCGGTTACCGCGTGGACCTGCAATGCCGCGCCGATGACGATCCCGCGGCGTTCGCCGCCGACCCGTCCGCCTGGCTGCGGCCCTTGCTGCCGCCCGGCCACGCCGGCGAGATCACCTGGTCCTCCCACTACGTGTTCCGCCAGGCGGTCGCCGAGACCTTCACCAGCGGCCGGGTCCTGCTGGCCGGGGAGGCCGCTCACCTGTTCGCGCCCTTCGGCGCACGCGGGCTCAACTCCGGCATCGCCGACGCGGCCGCCGCCGTCGAGGCCATCGCCTCCATCGCCTCCATCGCCCAAGCCGGCCTCGTGCGCCCCGGCGACGAGCGTCCTGGTGCCGCCCTCAGCACCGAGCCTCCTGGCGCCGCCCTCGGCACCGACGGCTCTGGCGCGGTCCTCGGCGCACTGGCCGGCTACGACCGGGTCAGGCGGGCCGCCGCCGAACGTAACCGCGTGGCCGCGGGCAAGGCGCTGGCGCACCTGACCGCCGCGGGCCCGCACCGCCGGGCCACGCAGCGCGCCGCCGCCCTCGCCGCCCGGATCCTGCCCCGCGCCGGAGCCTGGCTCGACCGCAAACCCTTCGGTCCCCGCGACGCCGGCATCCCCGGCAGCCTCTACTGAACGTTCACCCCTTGCGAGGTTCCCATGCTCCAGCGGATCGCGCCCCGGCCCGTCAGCGCCGAAACCTTCACCGACCCCCGCACCCGAGCCCTCCTGTCCCACCCGGGCAGCACCACCTGCCTGCTCGAACGTCTCCTGAACGACCGCCTGACGGTCAGCAGCATGAAAGTCTCCCGGGCGGCAGTGGGTCGGACGTGCCCTGAGGCGGCCGCGCCGCTCGGCGTACCCCTCGACGCTCCCGTCCTGGTCCGCCGCACCACGCTCGGCCTCGCGCGGCAGCACGTCTCCCGCAACCTCGTCCTGGCCCCGCTCGGCCGGCTGCCCTGGGCCGAGCGGCTGCTGCGCTCCTGCGCCACACCGCTGGGACCGCACCTGCCCCAGCCGCACCACCGCCGTCCGCTGGGCCTCGGCGTGGACACGTGGAGTCCAGGACGCGCCGCCGCCTCCAGGTGGTACCTCATCATCGACCCCGGCAGCACTCAGCCGGCGCTCTTCATCCGGGAGACCTTCCATCCCGATCTCTTCGATCCCGCGACATCGTGCGCGCACGTCCAGTCATGAAGGGCACGGCGGCCGGTAGGGGAGGCCGGGAAAGTACCGGTCCCACTCCTGTGAGGTGATCCGCGGGTGGGCCAGCCGGCAAACCCGGGCCGCGATCTGTTCGGCGTCGGTCTCCCACAGCAGCGCCGTGCGGTCGTAACCGCCGGTCGCCACGGTGTGCCGGTCCGGGCTGAAGGCCACGGAGGACACGCGGTCGGTGTGGGCTTCGAGTGCGGTCCGGAGTTGTGGCCGCCGTGGGTCGGAGAGATCCCACAGCCGGGTGGCGCCGTCGTTGCCCGCGGTGGCGAGGAGGCGTCCGTCCGGGCTGAAGGCCACCATGTTGACGCTGTCGGTGTGGGCGATCGGCGCGGCGAGCGGTGAGGGGTGGCGGGGGTCGGTGAGGTCCCACAGCCGGGCGGTGTCGTCGAAGCTGGCGGTGGCCAGGGTGCGGCCGTCCGGGCTGAACGCGACCGAGACCAGGCCGTCGCGGTGGCCGGTCAGCGCGGCGCGGAGCCGGTGGTCCCGTACGTCCCACAGCCGAGCCGCCCTGTCGGAGGAGGCGGTGGCCAGGAGGCGCCCGTCGGGGCTGAACGCCACCGCGTTCACGCTCTTGGAGTGCCGGAACACGGCCAGTGCGCGAGGCCGCCCGGGGCCGGCGAGGTCCCATAGCCGGGCCGTGTTGTCCCAGGCGGCGGTGGCGGCGGTGCGTCCGTCCGGGATGATGGCGGCCGCGTTGACGTTGTCGCTGTGGCGGGCGAGCGCTCAGTAGGTGATGAATCCGTACAGGGCCAGATGGTTCGACTTCGTGCCGCTCACCGTGTGGTCGATCGGCGAGGGCAGCACGGTGCCCCTGACGAAGAGGTAGTCGATCTTCCTGGAGCCCATGGTCGCCTTCGTGCCGTGACCGGTCATGCCGAAGCCGCTGAGCGTGGTGGCGGCGATGTTCGTGCGATTGGCGTCGATCCCGATCACGCGGATCGCCGAGGCGTTCATCAGGGCGGTGGCGTCCGCGCCGACATGGATGCCGGAGTTCGCGATGCCCGTGGTGCCGGCGCCCGCGCAGGCGTTGGCGCCGTTCTGCTCGGGGAGGTGCATGGTGGCGGCGAAGACCGTCGTGCCTGCGTCCCTGATCGTGAACTTCGCCGCGATGGCGCTGGTCCGCTTCCATTTGTACGCGTTGGTGGTGCCGCTGTCGTTGTTCGGCGGCTTGTACAGCGTGCATCCGGCCCCGCCGGCGTACGACGTGCCTGGCTTGAGCCAGCCGGCGCTCCAGTACTTCGAGACGTCGCCGGCCGCGAGGCTCAGCGTCCTGGTGTTGTAGATGATCGCGTTGGTCTGCTTCTTCTTCAGGTCGCCGAGCTCCTGCTGGCTGCATTTGTGCGTGCTGCCCCACGGCTCGGGGTCGTCCCAGGCCACGATCGCCTTGTACGTGCCCGCCGAGTAGCCCATCTTGGCCGAGAGCTGGTCGGCGTAGGCCGAGGCCTGGCCGGTGCCGCGTACCTGCTGCACGATCAGCAGATCGGGCGCCTGCACACCGGAGGTGCCCGTCCGGCCCTCGTCGTCGACCAGTATCGAGGTGAGGTGATCGGGGCCGGAGATCCGGGTGCACGAGCCGTCGGCGTTGTTCGTCACCAGATTCTCGACGTTGTTGCTGTAGACCCGTAAGACCCGGTCCGCGGTGGTGGCGGTCGCGGGCGTGGTGATAGTCGTGATGAGGACGGCGGCGAGCACTATCGCGGCAGGCGCGCGGTGATCGAACAGCATGATCGCAGAGTAACCACGCCCCGGCGGCAGATACCAGGCCCGGCGGATCAGGAGAGATCGGCCGGCGTGATCTCCGGAGCGGGGAGAGGATCAGCGTCCGGGCGGGCGCGCAGACCGTCGAGCATGAGGCTGAGATACCGGTCGCCGCCGGCCTGGCGGACGAACCGCGTCAGCGCCGCCCAGGCGTCCGGCTCCTCGTCCTCGGCTGTCCTGGCGATGGCGATCACTCGGTCGAAGCTGTCCAGCGCCACCCCGCGGATCAGCGCGTCGCGGTTCGCCCGCCCGGTCGGCGCTTACCTGGCGGTCGTCTCGGTGCCCCGCGAGCTGGCCCGCGACGGCGCGATGATCGCCTGCTTCGACGTGGGCCGCACCGCGATGGTGTACACCGCCGCGCATCTGGACGACGCCCGCGCGCTGTTCCTGTTCCGCACCGAGCGTCTGCTCGACTACCACCATCGCGACACCGACCGGCAGAAGACCCTTCCCGGGGAGTCCGGCTGTTCGACTCCTTCCCGGTACGGGACTATCAGCCGCCGCCGTCACCTACGCGACGTCGGGCCGGGTCATGAGCGGCGATCGCAGATGCAGCGTCAGATCGGGGCCGGTCAGGGGCACGGTGCTCCACGTCGCCGTCGCCGTCCCCGAGTCGGCGTCGACCACCAGCCGGACCCGGTGCGGGGTGGTGATGACGTAAAGGTCGGCGACGAACGTGTCGCCCTGCCAGGCGCCGGCCGCGACGACAGGACGGCCGAGCGGCGAGCTTTCCCGCCATTCGCCGTGGCCGGCCTCGACGTCGAGGAGCGCCCCGAAGCGCAGGAGCCAGCCGCCGTCCACGGGATCGACGATCACCTCGGTTCCGTCGGGGAGAGCCGAGTCCGCGGCGGAGGCGTCCAGTCTCGCCTTGGTGGAACGCCCCGGGGCGGCCGAGCCTGGCACTGGCGCGAGTGACAGTCGCCGCAGTCGATCGGCGAGGAGCTCGTCGTCTTTGGTGTCGTCCAGGTGGTCCACGCCGGGCAGCAGACACTCCCAGACGGCGTCGAGCACGGCCTGGGCGTCTCCTTGGGCGGTCACGGCGACCACGAGATCGTGCGACGGGATCACCACGCACTGCTGGCCGAAGGCACCGTGACCGTGGTAGCCGTGCCGCGCCATCCAGAACTGGTAGCCGTAGCCGCAGCTGAAGTCGGCGTCGCTCGATCCGTCCTCGAACGGCCGGCAACCGATCTGCCGGCTGGTCGCGAGCTCCACCCATGCGCGAGGGACGAGCTGCCGGCCGTTCCAGAAACCTCCGCGCAGCAGCAGCTCACCAAAGGCGGCGACGGCCTCGGTCGTGAGGTGCAGGCCGTGGAATCCGAAGGCGGCGCCGCTCGCCACCCGGTCCCATTCGGCGTGCTCGACGCCCATCGGGTGGAAGAGGCGCTCGTCGAGCAGTTCGGGCAGGCCGCGGCCGGTGACCCGTTCCACCATCCGGGCCAGGACGAAGGTGGTCGGATTGTCGTAGGCGTGCCGGGTGCCCTCCGTTTCGGGAAAACGTACGCGCATAAAGCCCCCGACCAGGTCGCCCGGCTCCAGCCGCCAGGCCTCGTCGAGGCTGTCCGCCTGGTGACCGGTCGTCATGGACAGCAGATGGTGGACGGTGAGGCGGCGTCCCTGCGCCGAGATGTCGGCCGGAACGTGCTCGGGCAAGACGTCCACCACCCGGTCGTCGAGTGAGAGCAGCCCGTCCTCGATCGCGAGCCCGACGGCGATAGAGGTGAAGGACTTGGTCAGCGAGTAGAGCAGGTGCGGGCGTTCAGCCGAGTACGGCGCCCACCAGCCCTCGGCGACGATGTGACCGTGGTGCACGATCATGAGGGAGTGGCACTCGACGGCCTGTGCTTCGAGCCGGTCCAGCAGGGCGCTGATCGAACGGGACGACATTCTCGCGGCGGCCGGTGCTGAACGCGGCAGGAGGGTGTGCTGAGAGGACACCCGGGCACCCTAACGAATCCGCCCCGATCCGCACGATCGAGTTTCCGACTGTGCTCGGGAAGCGCGGTCAGCCTTGTCTGCTCCGGCGAACGGGGCTGCCCGAGGTGGAGCAGCTGATCGCCAGTGCCACTCGGGCGTCCGTGAACCTTCCCGTCCTCTCACCCGACTGTGTCGGGTGACGGGTGATCGGCGTCGCCTGCCTGGCGATCCGGCACCCATCCCGACCATGGAGGAAACGATGGCGCACAACCCGAAGTTCATCCGCCGCCGGCTGGGGACGAAAGCTCTGGTCGTGGTGGCCGTGCTCGTCGCCGCGATGCTTCTCGCCGGCGTGATCATGCTGCTGAACTGAGACCTTCACTGAGCTGCGACCTTCGTCTCGCGGGCTCTGAACGGCCTGCTATGATGATCGCATCAGTTGAGCCTCTTCGGCTTGGACCCGCGTCCGCCGGAGAGGCTTTTTTTGTGCCCGGATCCAGTCCTACGACCCGATCGCCGTGGCCACTCCTCTTCCACCTCGCTCTAAGGATCGATCATGCACACCTGGAAGCTCGGCGACCTCGCCGTCAACCGGATCGGGTTCGGCGCGATGCGGCTGACCGGCGGCGTCGCCTTCGGCTCCGGCGCGCCGGGGGACCGCGACCGTTCGATCGCGGTGCTGCGGCGCGCGATCGAGCTCGGGGTCGACCACGTCGACACCGCCGCCTTCTACTTCTCGCCGAGCCTGTCCGCCAACGAGCTGATCAGGCAGGCGCTCGCCCCGTACCCGGACAATCTGGTCATCGCCACGAAGGTGTGGCCGGCGCGGGACGCCTCCGGGGCCTGGCACTGGGCCGCGCCCGAGCAGCTGCGCGGGCAGGTGGAGGAGAACCTGCGCGGGCTCGGCCGCGACCACCTCGACGTCGTCAACCTGCGGGTGCCGCGGAGCCGGCGGGACGGCTCGATCGCCGAGCACTTCGGCGCCCTGGCTGCTCTGCGCGAGGCCGGTCTGATCCGTCACCTGGGCGTCTCCAACGTCACCCCGGCTCAGCTGGCCGAGGCGCAGGCCATCGCGCCGGTGGTGTGCGTGCAGAACGCCTTCGGTGTCGGCGCACCGGCCGGCGAGCGGGAGATGTTGCGGATCTGCGGTGAGCAGGGGCTGGCGTTCGTGCCGTTCTTCGCCATCGCCGGTGCCGGGCGCGAGGCGGGGGCCGGCGCGCCGGAGCACGAGAGCGTGCTCGCCGTCGCCCGCGCCCACGGCGCGACGCCCGCGCAGGTCCGGCTCGCCTGGACGCTGCGGCAGGGGCCGCACGTGCTGGCGATCCCGGGCACCGGCGACCCCGCCCACCTGGCCGAGAACGTGGCCGCGAAGGACCTGCGGCTGTCCGAAGAGGAGACGGCCCTGCTCGACCGGATCGGCTAGTTGATCCGGTGGCGAGGCGACCCCGCTGAACCGGATCGGCTGGTCGAGCCGGCGAGGAGATGGCCTTGCCGGCTCGGATCGGACAGCCGCTGAGGCCGGGATCGGACAGGTGTCTTGACGGCCGGTCGGGCGGGTCCCGACCATCGGTGGATGCGTCTTCCCCGCGTCAAACCCGAGCACGCGCCCCACCGCCTCGCCGACGGCACCATCAGGCTCGGCGGCGCCCTGTACGGCATCGCCTCCGAGATCACCGATGCCGACGGGTGGGCGTGGGCCGCGCTGACGCTCATGGACGGCACCCGTACCCCCGCCGACATCACCGCCGGGCTGCGCGCCGCCTTCCCCGTCCTGACCGGGGAGGACGCCGGCGACATCGTCGAGACGCTGCTCGCCTCCGGCCACGTGGAGGAGGCGGGACCGGCCGTCTGCGAGCAGCTGAGCGAACGGGAGAAGGAACGCTACAGCCGCAGCAGGGACTACTTCCGCTGGGTGGACCTCACCCCGCGCGACCACGGTTGGGAGCCGCAACTGCGGCTCAAGGCCGCCCGCGTGGTGGTGCTCGGCCTCGGCGGGACCGGCAGCCACGCCGCGTGGTCGCTGGCCGCCGCGGGTGTCGGACGCCTGCACCTGGTCGATCCCGACGTCGTGGAGCTGTCGAACCTCAACCGGCAGATCCTCTACACCGAGGCGGACCTGGGCCGGCCCAAGGCGGAGGTGGCGCTCGACCGGCTGCGCCGGGTCAACTCCGACATCGAGATCACCGGGGAGACGGCGTCGGTGGACGGTCCTGAGGCGCTGGCGCGGCTGATCGACGGCTTCCACGTGCTGGCGCTCTGCGCCGACCTGCCGCGCGAGCCGTACGGCATTCAGACCTGGGCGAACCGCGCCTGCGCCGCGGCCGGGATCCCGTGGGTGAGCGGCGGGTACCACGGGCCGCTGGTCAGCGTGGGCGTCTTCGGGCCCGGCGGGCCCTGCTTCGAGTGCGTGCGCGCCGGCATCGCGCCGCAGCCCGGCGGCGGGTACGCCTGGCCGGGCGTCACCGGCGCGTCGGCCGGGCTGTCCGGGCAGCTCGTCGCGTACGACGTGCTCGCGCAGGTGACCGGCGTGTCGAGCGTGCCGCCCGGCTATTTCCACGGGGTGACGCTGCTGGATCCTGACGGGCACGTGTATGCCAGGCACCCCTCACGGGACGGGTGTGAAATCTGTTCTTGATCGGAAGGCCTGGAGATCATACTCTCGCGGTTGCCGTTCCCGACCTCGATCGGTGAGGAGTGCGATGAGCAACATCCCAGTCCGGCAGGACCAGCAGGAGCGGAACCCGAGGAAGATCGTCGTGCGCAGGCTGGGCAAGTCAGGAGCCGCCGCGGCGCCCAGCCACGGCGTCTCCAACTGACCGCCCGGAGGTGAGCGAGGGAGACGGCGGGCCCGCCCGAGACGCGGTCGGTCCCACCCCCGGCGCGGTCCCTGCCGTCTCCGCCTCCGTTCATCGCCCAGGCAGGGAAGTCCCGGCGGTCTTGCCCGGCGGCTCGTACGGTTCCGCGCAGAAATAGCGGTTGAGCGCGTCGAGGACGCCCAGCAGCATGGGCGCGATCCCGGGATCGGCGCGGTGTACGTTGACCGACACCGTCATCCGGCGCTCGCCGACGGCGTCGGCGAAGCTGAAGGTCAGGTAGCCGGGAATCGCGCCGGTCGCGCCCCACAGCTCGCCGCAGGTGAGCCCCACCGACTCCAGGCCGAGCCCGTACCGGGGGAAGATCGGGGCCTGGGGTGTGCCGACGCCGGTACGCATCTGCTGCAGCAGGGCCGGGCTGACGAGCCGGCCGCCGAACAGCGCCCGGTAGAAGCGGTTCAGGTCGCGGGCGTCGGACACCACCCCGTACGCGGCCCAGGCGAACGACGGGTTCAGCCGGGTGATGGACCGCAGCGCGCCGGTCTCGTCGCCCGCGGGCAGGTAGTAGCCGGTGGCGTGCGGGCCGCGGATGCCCGGCTCGGTCCCGGGCAGGTAGGAGCGCGTCATGCCGGACGGGCGGAAGATCCTGCGGTCGAGTTCGGCGCTCAGCCGGTGGCCGGTCACCTTCTCCACGAGCAGTCCGAGCAGGATGTAGCCGGTGTTGGAGTAGGAGAAGCGGCCCCGTTCCGGTTGGGGGAGCCGTTCGGCCTCGTCGATGAGCCGCTGCGGGGTGTAGGTCCGGCGGCCGTACCGCTCGGGGTCGGTGAACTCGGGCGCCTTGTCGTAGGTGGCCAGGCCGCCGGTGTGGTTGAGCAGTTGCCGTACGGTGATCAGGTCGCCGTCGTCGATCCGGCCGGGCAGCCGCTCGCCGATGCGCTCGTCCAGGCTCAGCCGGCCCTCCTGGACGAGTTGCAGCACGACGGTGGCGACCATGCTCTTGGTGACGCTGGCGACACGGAAGCGCGCCTCGCGCGGCATCGGCGCGCGGGTGCTCAGGTCGGCGGTGCCGCTGGTGCCGATCCAGGTGCCGCGCTCGTCGTCGATCCTGGCCAGCACGCCGGGGGCGCCGGCGGCCACGGTCGCGTCGAGCGCCTGCCGCAGCCCGGCGGGCTCTTCGTGCGAGGACCGAGCAGATGCCGGGGCTTGGGCGGAAGCGGGGGCAGGGGCTTGGGCGGACAGCAGGCCGGCGGCGACGAGCGCGGCGAGGGCCGCGCGTTTACCGTTCATGGGGTGACGTGCTTCTTCCTGGTAGGGGTCGTGGGAACGATCTCCATCCTGGCGACGCGTGCGGCCGTTTCCCTCCGCACAGGTGACGATCTCCGCCTGCGACCGCGGTCGCACCCTCGTACGACTCCGGGCTGACTTAATAAGTGGCGCGGCCGATGCGCCGGCCATTAACGTCTTATCCATCGGAACACGTCAGGAAAGGCCAGTCATGCTGATCGCAGCCATCGAGTACGAGCGCGAACGACGCCGTTGCCGGCGTCGCGCGGCGCTTGGCTGCGCGCCGGCCAGGCGGGCCCCCGGATAATCCCCGCAGAGGATTCCTCCGGAGGCCGCCAGGTGACACACCAGGCGGCCTTTCCTTTTACCCGCACCTCGCGGCTGCACAATTGCACAGCGGAACACCAAGGGCTGATGGTGAAAAGGCATCACACCTGCCTTGCAAGCAGGAGTTCGGGTTTCGAGATCCCGTCGGTCCACGTTTCAAAGCGTCCGTGGCCCAATGGCAGAGGCACCGGTTTAAGGAACCGGACGGTGCGGGTTCGAATCCCGCCGGACGTACGAACCTCCGTCACGGAGGCTTGCCCCGTTGGTCCAGCGGTCAGGACGCCCGGCTTTCACCCGGGAAATCGCCGGTTCGAGTCCGGTACGGGGTACTGCGGCCTTATAGCTCAATGGGATAGAGCGCCGGCCTACGAAGCCGGGTCTGTTGCAGGTTCGAGTCCTGCTGGGGCCACTCATCGTCGGCTGTTCAGAAGTCGCCGGGTTTCTCCGCGTACCGATCGACGCCGAGGGTGGCGATGAGGTCTTCGTGGAGCTGGAACCAGACTCGGTGGCACGAGTCCACGTCGGTCGTGTCGATCCAGCTGTGCTCGCCGCGTATGGCCCGGCTCAGCGCCGCCACATAGCGATCGGTGTATCCGTCGAATCGGGGGAGCACGCCGGAAAGGCGATCGGCCAGAGGGGCGAGTTCGGCGCCGAGTGTTGTCAGCTCGTCGAGGATTCGGCTGTCCCATGAACGGTCGCTGTGATCGTTGGGTGCGAACTGGTCGGTGTCGGTCGGTCTGATCTGCCAGTCGGTGACGGCGCGTACCAGCCGGGCGTTGAGTGGGAGAAAGGCGCGGTAGACGGCTGCGATCGTGTTTTCGGGGTCGGCGTGCTTGCGCTCGGCCGCGAGCTGACGTTCGTTCTCGGTTTTTCCCGCGTCGGTCAGTGACCAGCCGCCGAGGTCGGCGAAGGCGAGGTGCTGCACCCAGCCCGCACGCTCGGCCTCGTGCAGAAGGCGCAGCGTTTCGCCGGAATCTGTGCCGGCGCGTGCGGCGACCGCGTCGGTGTCCGCATAGCCGATGAGTCGTACCGCGTGCAGGACGAGCAGTTCCGGCGCTGACTGGTTGCTCATGCTCGTTTGTCCTGCCGGGCGGTGAGACGGTTCACGTACTGCTGGCACGCCTGCGGAGAATTGAAACCCATGGCGTCCGCGATCTGCGCCCACGTCAATCCCGCGCTGCGGGCGACGAAGAGCAGCCCGGTTTCCACGCCCTCGATCTCGGCCCGTGCCGCCGGGATCAGCGCGAGTGCGCTCAGCAGCTCGTCGGGGCCGAGGTCCGCGGCGCGCCAGAGTGCGTACTGCGTCAGGTCGGTTGCGGTGGGCGGCGCCGGTGCGGGGCGCCATGGGCGTGGTTCGAGGTGATCCGCGCCGATGGCCAGGATGCGCTCCCGGGCGTCGCGTTCCCGTTGCGCCTGCGCGTGGTCGGCGCGGCCGGCGCGGTCGAGGTCGTGCTTGCGTTCCATGCGCCCCATCCTGTTAGCATCAACATAATGTTGTCAATCTTATGTTGATGGAGGATGCGATGCTGACGGCACTCGCCGACGCGACGCGCGCGGGCTGTGGAGGGAAGGCGGCGACGCTGGGCGTGCTGCTGCGCGAGGGGCTGCCGGTTCCTGATGGGTTCGTTGTTCCGCATGACGGCGAGCGCGGCCCGGAGGTCCCCGAGCTGCTTCGCGGCGCGGTCGCGCGGGAGCTTGGGCGGCTGGGTGATCCCGTGGTGGCCGTGCGGTCCTCGGCCATGAACGAGGACACGGCGGAGGCGTCGGCGGCAGGTCAGTACGAGAGCGTCATCGGCGCTCGCGGAACGGCGAACGTATGCGAAGCGATAACCGCCTGCTGGGCGTCGGCGAATGCCGCGAGGGTGAATGACTATTGGAGTCGGGCAGCGGTCGGCTCCGCGCCGTCGTTTTCTGGCATGGGCGTTCTGGTGCAGCGCGTGATCGAGGCTGAGATATCAGGGGTCATGTTCACGCCTCAGCGGCCAGGTGACTCCACTCGGATCGAAGCGGCCTGGGGTCTTGGGCTTGCCGTCGTGGGCGGAATGGTCACCCCTGACGCGTATGAGGTCACGGCGGATGGGTCCGTCCGCTGCACGGTCGGCAGCAAAAGAATCCGTATCGATCTCGACCCTGTGCGCGGTGGTGTTGTCGAAAGTGCCGTTACGGATGAGCGGCAGCGGGCGCGAGCGCTGAACGGCGACACGACGGTGATATTGGCGGAGCTCGGACGTCGGATCGCGGAGATTCAGGGCGGCCCGCAGGATGTCGAATGGGCGGTCGCGGGCGGTGTCGTATGGGTGCTGCAAGCGCGCCCGGTCACCGCAGCACTTCCCGCGCTCTACTCTCCTGCCGATGAACGTGCGCTGACGGGAACGCCGGGATCACACGGAACGGTCATCGGGGCCGCGCGAATCGTTCGTGGCCCTTCGGACTTCAAAGCCGTGCGGCCCGGCGAAATCGTGGTGTGTCCGTACACGGATCCGGCCTGGACGCCGTTGTTCAGGATCGCCGCGGGGGTCGTCACCGAAACCGGCGGTGCGCTGTCGCACGCCGCGATCGTCGCCCGCGAATACGGCATCCCGGCCGTGCTCGGCGTAGCCGGCGCGCTGAATCGGATGGAGAACGGCCACCGGATCGCCCTCGACGGAACCGCGGGAACCATCACCCTCCTGTGAAAGGACCAGGCGTTCATGGCGACCCGATATCTCTACCTCGCCCGGCACGGTCACGCCGACGCATTCGGCAATCTCACCGACACCGGCCGCGAACAAGCCCGGTCGCTGGGAAAGCGTCTCGCCCATCTTCCCATCGGGGCCGTGTGGCACTCCCCGCTGCCACGAGCCGCCGATACAGCCCGTGAAATCGGCCTGTTCCTCAGAGGAATCACCTCTGTCGCGGAGGCCGCCGAACTCATCGACCACGTGCCCTACGTTCCGGAAAGGGAGGAGATCCCGCCGTCATGGAGGTCGTTCTTCGACGGCTATTCCGCGGAGGACGCGGCGGCGGGCCAGGAGATCGCCCGGAGCCTCACCGCTCGATTCGCGCACGCGCCTGAGTCGGAAAGCGATGTGCACGAAGTCCTCATCACCCACGCCTATCCGATCGCGTGGCTCATCCGCGATGCCCTTGACGCGCCATCCGTACGCTGGCTCGGACTCAGCAGTGCCAACGCCGCCCTCACCGGCATTCACTACCGGCCGGGCGCGCCCCCGAGCATCGGCATGTTCAACGACATGAGTCATCTCCGCCCCGAACTCCGCTGGACGGGCTTCCCGCAGGCCCCGCGCCCCTGAATCCGACATTCGCCTGGCGCCCCCGACGCCGGCGATCGGTGGTCACGACGGCAGGCCGGTTCCGGCCTGCTCGCGTACCAGGTAGTTGGCGTACCAGTCCGGCCAGTCCGGGTCCTCGGCGCCGATGCGGGCCTCGTGCTCGCCGTGTGCGGCGGCGGCGCGGCGCAGGGCGGCGGTCAGATCCGCGGTCGAGGCGAACGTGGTGGCCGACGGGTCCAGCCGGCCCGGGAGCCGGGTGGTCACCTCCTGCAGCACCCAGCCGTTGCCGTCCGGATCGCTGAACGACAGGAACGAGCCGTAGCTGCCGCGCTCCGGAGCCGGGCCGGGGATCCGGGCGTCGTCGCCCCCGTGGTGGAAGACGCCCCCGGCGTCGTGGAAGACCTTGCTCGGCGCGGCGCCGAGTCGCTTGAGCTCGTCGTACGCGGCCGCGATGTCGTCCACTATCAGGTGCAGGCCCTGAGCCGAGCCCGGCGCCTGGGACGTGACGGACGTGCCGAAGATGACCGAGGCCGGCGAGCCGGGCGGGGTGACCTGCACGACCCGGAAGTCCGGGCCCGTGCTGACGTCGGCGTCCAGCCGCCAGCCCAGCCCGGTGTAGAAGTCCTTGGCCCGGTCGACGTCCGCGACGGGCACCACGACGACTTCGAGTTTCATGTCCATGACGTGCGCCCCCGCGCTTGCTCGTAGGTCGGCCCGACGTGTCGCCTGCCCCGGGCCGCTTCGGGAAAACTCCTGGTCATCAGTGACACCTCAGGCGGAAGGCGGTCCGGCCGGCTGCGACAGCGCGGCCTTGGCCTTGCGGGTCTTCTCATCGGCCAGCAGTTCGTACTGATCGGCGAGGAGGGCGTCCATGACCTGCTCGGCCAGGGCGTCGGCGCCGATCTTCGGGGCGTCGACCCAGGCGCTGAGGTCGGTGTCGACGAACCCCACGTGCACCCCGAGCACGAGCGTTCCCTGCGCGTGCAGCGCCTGGCGCAGCGAGTCGGTCAGCGACCACTGCGCGGCCTTCGACGCCGCGTACCCGGGGAAGTCCGGCCGACCGCCCCAGGAGGCCACCGACAGCACGTTGACCAGGGCTCCGCCGCCGTTGCGGGCCAGGATGGGCGCGAACGCCCGCGAGACGGCCCAGGTGCCGAAGTAGTTGACCTCCATCGCCTGACGGGCGCCGTCGAAGGAGCCCTCCAGCAGCCCGGTGCCCACGCCGCCGACGCCCGCGTTGTTGATCACGATGGTGACGTCGCCCGCGGCGGCCGCGGCCGCCGCGACGCTCTCCTCGTCGGTGACGTCCAGGCGCAGCGGAACGAGGTCGGCGTCCGCCACGTTCGCCGGGTCGCGGACGCCGGCGTAGACCTTCGCCGCGCCGTGCTCGACGAGCGCACGGGCCAGCGCGCGGCCGATCCCGCGATTCGCGCCCGTCACGAGGGCGACCGATCCGTTGATGTCCATGGTTGTTCTCCGTGCTCCCTCGTCATTCGGCTGAGTTGAGAATCACAACTCAGCCGTCCCCGAGGTGAACGTCTCCCCACCTCGGGGACCTTCCCCTCGCCTGGCGTGAAGTACCTCACGTCCGCGCGGCGACGCCGGGAAGCGGTCGAGCATGGCGCGCAGCTCAGGGGCGGTGACGTTCGCGCCGAACGGCTCCGTGCCCGGCTCCAGGCGGATGCCCTCGGCGAGCGGCCCGGCGGGCACCGGGTCGAAACCGAGCGCGTCCACGAGGGCGGCGACGACCGCGACGTCCGCCGGATCGTCGCCGGCGACGGCGATCGCGGCACGCCCGGGGGCGCCGGCGGGCCGGGCGCCCGCTTCGAGGTCGTGGTAACCCATGTGGTTGAACGCCTTCACCACCCGGGCTCCCGACAGGAACGCCTGGACGATCTCGCTGGAGGACGTACGCGGGTCGGTGAGGTCCTCGCGCACCCCGTCGATCTCCCACCAGTAGTTCATCGCGTCGATCACCAGCTTGCCCCGCAGTGCCTCGGCGGGCACCTCGCGATGCCGGCCGAGAGGCAGAGCGAGCAGCACGACGTCCGCCTCGGCGGCGGCCCGCGCCGCCGTCACCGCCTCCGCGCCGGGGGTGACGACCTCGACGATGAGCGAGATCCGCGCCGCCTCGCCGGAGCCGGCGATCAGGACGCGGTAGCCGGCCGCGACCGCGAGGCGGGCCAGCACGGTCCCGACCTTGCCGGCACCGAGGATGCCGACAGTGCCGACGGTGGTGCTCATGGTGGTGCGTATGGTGCGCGTGCCGCCGGGTTCCATGTGCGGCGCGGAGACGGGGTCGCTCAGCGAGCCGCCCGGGTCGCCGCTTCGAAGCTCGTCTCTCATCGGGCCACCTGCTCCGGGGCGGCGAGAAGTTCCCGTACCCGCGGCGCGACCTCGCGGCCGAGCAGCTCGATCGTGCGCGCGCGGGCGTCACGCGGCAGCCGCATGATGTCGTACTTGAGATCGAAACGGCTCAGCCGCAGCTCGCGAGCCACCCGGACGATCTTGCGGGCGACCGTCTCCGGCGAGCCGACGAAGAGCGCGCCGTGCTCCAGCTCGGCCTCGTAGCGCCGCCGATCGGGCGCGTAGAAGCCGCGCTCGGCCGCCAGCGCCGCGGCGACCGGCTGCCAGTACGTCCACCAGGTCTCGATCGCCTCCTCGTCGGTGTCGGCCACCAGGCCCAGCGAGTGCTGGCCGATCGGCAGCTCGGGATGGCCGAAGCGGTCGAGCGCCTGGAGGTAGAGGTCGACGTTGCGGGCGAAACGCCGGGGCTGCCCGCCGATGATGGCCATCATGAGCGGCAGGCCGTGCCGGGCGGCGCGCACCACGGAGTCCGGCGTGCCGCCCACGCCGATCCAGGTCGGGATGCCGCCGGGCCGCATGCGCGGGTGCGGCCGGTGCCCGGTGAGCGGCGGCCTGACGGTGCCCGACCAGGTGACCCGCTCCTCGCGTTCGAGCCGCAGGAACAGGTCGAGCTTCTCCTCGAACAACCGCTCGTAGTCGGCCAGGTCGTGGCCGAACAGCGCGAACGACTCCGTCGCCGAGGCGCGGCCGAGCACGATCTGGGCACGGCCGCCGGACACCGCGTCGAGGGTGGAGAACTCGTGGTAGAGCCGGACGGGATCGTTCGTGCTGAGCACGGTCACCGACGTGCCGAGCCTGATGCGGCGCGTGGCGGTGGCCATCGCGGCCAGCAGCACCGGCGCGGCGGAGTCGTTGTGACCCTCCCGGTAGTGCTCACCGACGCTGAAGACGTCCAGCCCCGCCTGGTCGGCCAGCCGGGCCTCCTCGACGAGCAGGCGCAGGGTCTCGGCGTCGCCGAGCTCGCGCCCGCCGTCGGTGGCGATCTCGCCGAACGAGTTGAGCCCCAGCTCGAAAGGTACGGATTCGCGCACGGTTCCTCCTGTGGTGTGGCGAGACGATCGGCGCCGGCCGGGGCGCGCGACGGCCCCGGCCGGGCACGGGGATCAGGCGGCCTGGCGCAGCGGGGCCAGGGCGCGGCTCCAGGCCAGCACCTCGTCCAGCATCGTCGTCAGGGCCGCGATCTGGTGCTCGCCGGCCGCGAGCTTGCTGAAGCCCTCGAAGTCGGTGAACAGCGACAGCGTCACGTTGGTGCGCACGTCCGCGAGCTTGAGCTCGCCGCCGATCAGCCGCAGGTGCTCCGCCGCCCGGGCGCCGCCGACGCTGCCGTACGAGACGATGCCGAACGCCTTGTTGTTCCATTCGGCGTTCAGGTAGTCGATCGCGTTCTTCAGCACGCCGGAGGTGGAGTGGTTGTACTCGGGCGTCACCATGACGAAGCCGTCGAAGGAGCCGATCTTGGCCGACCACGCCTTGGTGTGTTCGTTGCGGTACTGGCCGTAGGCCGGGGGCATGGGCTCGTCCAGGTGCGGCAGCGGGTAGTCCAGCAGGTCGACGAGCTCGAAGACGGCGTCCGAGCGCCGGGAGGCGTGCTCCAGCACCCAGTGCGCCACCTGCTCCCCGTTGCGTCCTGGACGGGTGCTGCCGAGGATGATGCCGATGCGGGTCATCGCGGGTCCTTTCGAAGATTCCGATATGCGGCGGCCCGTGTGCGGGCACGCCGAAGAAGCCCCGGGACAGGGGGCAAGCGGAAAAGCGTCACGGGACGAGGCACGCGGGCACGGGGCGCCGTTTCGAACGGGCGCCGGGTGCCGATGGCCTCGCAGTACTGACTACAGGCCGCTGATCGGTAACTTCAACTGAACCGCGGTCACATGGAGTGAACCGCCTCAGCGGGAGGGGTTCAGTCCGTGCCCTCGTCGTCCTCGGCGCCGGTGGCCCGGTCGAAGGCGTGGCGGTTGGCGCGGATGGTGCTCTGGTTCTCGGCCGTCCATTGGGCGAGCGCCAGCACGGGGTCGGACAGGCTGCGTCCGAACGGGGTGACCTCGTACTCGACCCGGGGCGGGATCTCCGGATAGGCCACGCGCCTGACCAGCCCGTCGCGTTCGAGGCTGCGCAGCGTCAGCGACAACATGCGGCGGGAGATGCCGGGCGCGGTGCGCAGCAGTTCGGTGAAGCGCATCGGCTTGTCGTCGAGCAGCCCGATGAGGATCAGGCTCCACCGGTCGGCGACCCGGTCGAGGACCGACCGGAGGACGTCGGGGTCGTGGTCGAGGCACATCCGGCCCCGCGAGCGCAGCACCCTGTCCGCTTCGCTCTGGTGCGACATGGGTCCCCCGTCTCCGTTGTCACGCGTAAGTGACCAGGTCACGTTGCTGTTACCGGCCGTCGAAGGGTACATCAGTCACGGAAAGCGACATTCCTCAGGTGGCGGGAACATCGATCACGTGGAGCAGGGCCAGCAGCACCGGCACGGCCACCCCGGCCAGGACCGCCCACGTGGCGGGGTTGCCGAGGTTGAGGGTCCAGCGGCCGCCCAGGCGCGCATGGACGAGGATCGCCGGATCCATCCGATTGGCGTAGATCGTCCCGGCGAGGCGCCAGTAGCGGTCGTCGTCGCGTTACACGAAGCCGGACTCCTGCTCCTCGCCCGGCTCCGGCGGCAGCCGGTGGCCGGCCTCGCCGACCCGGATCCCGAAGTACAGGAACGCGCCCCCCGCGACGGTCAGGGGCAGCCAGGTGAGGGTGGTCACCCGCACGCTGGACGGCACGATCTCCCGCAGCTGCAGGGCGAGCAGCAGCAGGGTCAGGTCAGCGCAGACCACTCCGATCAGGAGCAGCCTGGTCAGGCCGCTCAGGTAGACGCGGTAACGGCGGGCCGAGCCGGCCGGGCTGGCGGCGTCCAGCTCGGGCCTGGCACGCAGCAGCGCGGCGGCCGTGAGCAGCGCGACCAGGGACAGGCACGCCAGAGCGATCATGATCATGTCGGGGTTCTTCCTTTCCTGGTTCCGAACGAGTCGAGCACCTCGCCGCACTGACGCAACGTCTCCTGCTCGCCGAGGCCGTGCACCGTGGCCTCGGCGAGCAGCGTGCGCAGCCGCGCCTGCCACTCCTCGGCGAAGCCGGCCTCCGCGGGGCCCGAGGCGGGGTCGCGGCGCACCACCGCTCCGCTCTTGCGGTTGATCCGTATGACCCCCTGCTGGCGCAGCAGGTCATACGCCTTGTTCACGGTGTGGAAGTTGATCGCCAGGTCGGCGGCCAGCTGCCGGGTGGAGGGCAGCGCCGATCCCTCCACCAGATCACCGTCGGCGATGGCCTCGACCACCCGATCGCGGATCTGCTGGTAAATCGGCACCTCGCTGTCGAGGTCGATCGTCAGAAGCACACTTGCAGTCTATCTGATATAGATGGACTATAACAGATAGAGAAGATGGCGCTTTCCGCGTCCCTGATCCCGCGGACGTGCGTCGAGGTCCCGGCGTGCGCGGGCACGCGCCACGTTCGGCATCCCCGCCAGGAAAGGACCAGCTCCATGCGTTCGAAAGTCTCCGATCCTCCCGTCGTCAGCGCGAGAGACGGCCGCGCCAGCCTTCGCCGGCGCGAGCTGACGGTCTTCCTGCTCCTCGCCTTCGGCGTCCCGTGGCTGCTCTGGCTGCTGCGCCTGCTCACCGGCATCGACGTGGTCGCGGCGGGCGGCATGCTCGCGGCCGGCCTGGCCACGTTCGTGGCCGTTCGCTGGGCCGGGCGGTGGGCCGGGCGGTGGGCTGGGCGATGGGCTGGGCGGCCGGGCGACATCCCGCGCGACACCGCGCTGACTCCGCTGCGTCCGGCGCGGCGGCTCGTCCGCTACTGCGTGATCGGCCTGGTGGTCCCGCTCGTCCTCGCGTTCCTCGCGGCCGCGATCGGCGCTCTGGCCGGCGTGTACCCGCTCGACCTGGAGAACTTCTCCGGGCTGCGCGGCATGTACGCGCCGGACACCGCCGGCGAGACCGGTGCGCCCGTCGGGGTGATCCTGTCCGCGCTCGGGACCGGTTTCGGGCTGTTCCTCCTGCTGCTGCCGCTGGCGTTCTGCGAGGAATGGGCCTGGCGCGGCTTTCTGCTGCCCCGGCTCCGCCCGCTCGGCCTGTGGCCGGCGCTACTGCTCAGCGGCCTGATCTGGGGGTTGTGGCACCTGCCGGGATACGTCGGCACGAACGCGAACGCCGGGCTGATCCCGTTCCTGGTGACCGTGATGTTCTACGGCGTCCTGCTCGGCTGGCTGCGCCTGGCCTCCGGGCTGATCTGGCCTGGCGTGATCGCGCACGCGACCAACAACACGCTGATCACGGGCTTCGTGAACGTCGTGTTCGCCGCCGACGACCAGCGGGCGTTGAGCAACCCCTGGACCATCGGGCTCAGCGGCTGGCCCGGCTGGCTGGTCATGCTCGCCACCATCGCCGCCCTCGTCATGACGGGCGCGTTCCGGCTGCTGGACGACAGCGGTTCGCGGAAGCCTCGGCGGCGGATCCTCACCGCGGTCCTCGCGCTCGCCGCCGTGGCCGCGCTGGCCGGAGCGTCCGTCGAGAACTCACTCGCGCCGACGGACGCCCGGCGCTTCCCCGCGCCGGGCCGCCTCGTCGGCGTCGGCACGCACCAGCTGCACCTGCGCTGCCTGGGCAGCGGGCGGCCGACGGTCGTCTTCGAAGCGGGATGGGGTGACTCGTCCACGACCTGGGACGATCTCCAGCGGCGAACGGCCGACTCCGGGCAGCGTTCCTGCGCCTACGACCGGGCGGGCTATGCCTGGAGCCGGCCCGGACCGGGCGTGCGGGACGTCTCCGCCGAGGCGGCCGACCTCGTGGCGGTGCTGCGGAACGCGGGGGAGCGCGGGCCGTACGTGTTCGTGGGGCATTCCTGGGGCGGGCACATCCTGCGGCTGCTCCGCGCCCGGTGGCCCGGGGGCGTGGCCGGGCTGGTGCTGCTCGACGTCGCCGACGAGCGGAGCGGCACGAATCCCGCGACCCCCGCGACGGTCCAGGCGAACGTGTGGTCCTTCCTCGCCGGCGCGGGGCTGCTGCGTACGGGAGCGTGGATGATCGACCCCCGGGAACCGCGTCTCACCCGCGACAACGTGCCTGTCGTCTTCGGCCCGGGCACCTGGGCCGCCGCCGCGGCCGAGATGCGCGGATTCGACATCAGCACCCGTACCGTCCAGGACCTTCCGCGCGAACCGGGATCATGGGGCTCCCTGCCCCTGACGGTCGTCAGCGCCGGCGGCAACCGCGAGAGCGCCGAGCACCTCGCTCAGATCGCGAAGCTCTCGACCCTGGGGCGGCACGTCGTCGCGCCCACCACGGATCACTACCTGCATCTCGCGGATCCCGCGCTCGTGTCACGGGAGATCTCCCGGGTCGCCGGTCAGGCCCGGGAGCAGGAGCTCGGGCGGGACAGCGTCACTTCGACGAGCTGACCGCCGCGGTCAGCTCGGCGACGTCCTCGTCGGTCAGGTCGAGGCCGGCCGCGGCCACGTTCTGCTCCAGATGCTCGATCGACGAGGTGCCGGGGATCGGCAGCATCACCGGTGAGCGGTGCAGCAGCCACGCGAGCGCGAGCTGCGACGGCGTGGCCGACAACCGTGAGGCGATCGCGTCGAGCGGCCCGCCGGGCTTGACCAGCCCGCCGGTGGCCAGCGGGAACCACGGGATGAACGCGATCCCGTGGCGCTCGCAGTGGTCGAGTACCTTCTCCGCGGCCCGGTTGGCCAGGTTGTAGAGGTTCTGTACGGAGGCGATCGGGGCGACGGCGCGGGCCTGCTCGATCTGCTCGACGGTGACCTCCGACAGGCCGATGTGCGCGATCTTACCCTCGTCCTTGAGCGCCTTCAGCTCGCCGACCTGGTCCTCGATGGGCACCTCCGGGTCGACGCGGTGGAGCTGGAACAGCGGGATCCGATCGAGGCCGAGGACGCGCAGGCTCATCTCGCACTGCTGGCGCAGGTAGGCGGGCCTGCCGACGGGCGTCCACTGGTCGGGGCCCTGCCGGGTGAGGCCGGCCTTGGTGGCGATGGCGATGCTCTCGTCGTACGGGGCGAGGGCACGCTTGAGCAGCGGCTCGGCGACCAGCGGGCCGTAGGAGTCGGCGGTGTCGAAGAGCGTCACGCCGAGCTCCGCCGCGCGGCGCAGTACCCGTACGGCTTCGTCCTCGTCGGCGGGAGGCCCCCACACGCCGGGCCCGGTCAGCTGCATGGTGCCGTAGCCGAGCCTGGTGACGGGAAGGACATCCTCGATCATGAATTGGCCGGATGCGTCGGCTCGTACGGTGGTCATCACGGTTTCCTTTCGCTGCCGGTCCGCCGAAGCTGTGGGCGTGCGGGGTGGCTCTGCCCGGTGGGCCCGCGCCCTATCTCAACCTGCGGCAAAGCCCTGTCCTCGATCACGGGTGGAGATCACGGGCGGACGTCACGGGCGGACGTCCAGCAGGACGTCATCGCGGGCCACCTCGCGGCCGGCTTCGTCGACGAACGCGACGCGCACCGGCTCGCCGGTGGAGCGGCTCCTGCGCAGGGCCGAGGGCCCGGCCGGACGGGCGCGATGCGTGTCACCCCACTGCTGCAACGCGCCGAGCACCACGCTCAGGTCGGCGCCCGCCTTGGTGAGGTGGTAGCTGCGGCGCTGCCTGCTGCCCGGCTCCTGGTAGGTGAGCGTGCGCACCACCCCGGCGCCGACCAGGGTCTTCAGCCGCGTGCTCAGCAGGTTGGGCGCGATGCCCAGGGAGTCCCTGATGTCGGCGAAGCGGTGCCTGCCCAGGAAGAGCTCGCGCAGGATCAGCAGCGTCCACCGCTCTCCGAGGATCTGCAGGCTCCGCTCGATCGAGCAGGTCGGCTCGTCGGCCGTGACGGTCATCATGCCTCCTCTCCACCGATGGCTATCGTTACTGTACTCAGCCCTCACGTGACGGCGCCCGGTTGACAGTCGCCCGCGAATATGGGCGTAATGGCGGTCGCGTCGCGTGTCACCGCCGGGAGGACGGACGGAGGCATGGAGGCGCCGTACCAAAGGGGATTGACGTGATGGCCACTCACACCACCGGTCGTGCCTGAGCACACCGCGCCCGCGCGTCTCCCCATGCCTTCTGCGGTGTCGTAGCACCCGTACGGCGGGCATGCCCGCGCGGGTCTCCCATGTCATCGACACCCGCCCGCGAGGAGCCGGTACTCAGTATGCCCATGAGCTTCAACCAGCAGATCATCGACGAATTCCGTGCCAACAAGGGCCTGGTCAGCGGCCCCTTCGAGGGAGCCAGGCTGCTCCTGCTGACCACGGTCGGCGCCAGGACGGGCGCCCCGCACACCACCCCGCTCGGCTGCCTGCCCGACGGCGACCGCAGCCTCGTCATCGCCTCGGCGGGCGGCGCGCCCCGGCACCCGGCCTGGTACCACAACCTGCTGGCGAACCCGCAGGTCACCGTGGAGGACGGCGCCTTCACCTACCAGGCGGAGGCCGTCGTGCTGGAGGGCGAGGAACGCGAGCGCCTCTTCGCCCGCGCGGTCGAGGCCGACCCCGGCTGGGGCGCCTACCAGGAACGCTCCGGCCGCGTGCTGCCGGTCGTGGCGCTGCTGCCGATCGACGCGGGCCCGCCCAGCGGCTCCCTGGCCGACGCCCTGATCACCGTGCACGACGCGTTCCGCCGCGAACTGGCCCTCATCCGCGCCGAGACCGCCAGGTCGGGCCCGCGCGTGGGCGCGCAGCTGCGGGTCAACTGCCTGACGCTGTGCCAGGGCCTGGACGTGCACCACTCCCGCGAGGACTCGTTCATGTTCCCCGCGCTGGAGCACCAGTATCCGGAGCTGGCGCCGGCGATGGAGCGGCTGCGCGCCGAGCACGAGGTGATCGCCCGGCTGCTCGGCGAGCTCAAGACACTGCTCGACCGTACGGACGTCGCCCCCGGCGAGCTGCTGGCCGAGGTGGGCCGGCTGACCGGGGAGCTGGAGGCCCACCTCGACTATGAGGAGAAGCAGCTCGTACCACTGCTGACCTGACCTTTTCGGGGTGCCTCTGTGACAACGGGGACAGGCGAGACGTATGCTGATGGGGCGTCCGGGCCCGGCGCCACATCACTCATGATCCGCTCGACGACGGCTGCCGCCTGCGCGCGCCTCGTCCCCTTGAAGCGGGCATTCGTTGAAGCGGGCATTCGGCTCTTTGGGAAAGCGACCACCTTCGTACGGCCTCGCCTGCCCTGGGCTAAATCTGCACTGCACTCCAAAAATGCAATGTACTTAAAGTTTGCAGTAGGCTTGGCGTCATGGCGGAAGGACTGCGGGAGCGCAAGAAGCGGCAGACCCGGCGGCACATCTCGGAGGTGGCCATCGGGCTGTTCGTCGAGCGCGGCTTCGACAACGTGACGATCGCCGAGGTGGCCGAGGCCGCCGAGGTGTCGGTCAACACCGTCTACAACTACTTCCAGGCCAAAGAGGACCTGGTGCTGCCGCCGGAGGAGGCCTCGCCGCAGCGACTGGCCGGCATCGTGCGCGAGCGCGCCGCCGGCGAGTCGGCGGTCGGGGCGGTGCTGGCCCGGCTGCGCCGGGAGGTGCGCGGGCGCGAGCGGCAGGTCGGTCTGAGCGCGGGCTTCGGGCGTTTCCTGGAGATGATGCGGGCGGCCCCGACACTGAGCGCCCGGCTCGAAGACCTCGCTCACCAGATGACCGACGCGCTGGCCGCCGTACTGGCCGAGGAGACCGGCGCGGCGCCGGGCGATCCGGTGCCGCGCGTGGCGGCCTGCCAGCTCGCCGCCCTGCACGCGATGGTCCTGACCGAGATCGGCCGGCGCGCGGCGGCGGGCCAGGATCCCGACGCGATCGCCGCCGCCGTGCTGGATCTGCTGGACGCCGCCGAGAGCATGCTCGGCGACAAACTGCTCGACTACGCGGTACGGAAGGACTGAGGTCGTGTTCAGAGTGACGATCAGGGGCAAGTTCCAGGACCTCGACGACGCGGGCCGGGCCGCCGTGCTGGCCGCGGGGGGCGCCGCCTTCACCGAGGCGGGGACGTTCACCCACGACGAGGGTGTGTCGGTGTTCACGTTCCGCTGCCAGGTGCCGGCCGGGCCCGACGACGGGGAGGACGAGGCGACCCTCGGGGCGATGATGGCCCTGGAGGCGCACGGCCACCCGCACGAGATCCTCCGGATCGGGGTCACGGACCTGCGCGACATCAAGATCCGCAACCGGAAGCGGGTCTAGGCGCCGGTCGCTGGATGCCGGGCGGGACGGCGTCTGTCGCCTTCCGGCGTGAACGTGAAGGTGTCCTTGAACGCGCCTCTTCCGGCGCGGACGGCCAGCAGGACAGGTTCGTCGTAGATGGGGGGCCGGGTCTTTTCGGCCTGCGAGTCGCTTCCGTTCCAGAAATGGAAGAAGACGATCGGCGCCGCCGCGTGCGAGGTCAGGTAGGCGAGCGTCTTGCCGAAATACGGGTTGGTGCCACCGATGAGAAGCGAGGGCGGGCCGAACAGCTCTCGCACGTCGGTGAAGGTGCGGTCGTGGGCGGCCCAGCCGACGAGCGTCCGGCGCATATCGGCGTACTCGTCGGGGGTCAGGGTTCTGTCGGCCTGTAACCACTCGCGATCGTGGGCGAGTTCGGCGTAGATCGAGGCGACGCCATGGCCGCTGGAATCGGGCACGACGGTGCTGATCGCTCCGGTCACGCCGCCGCCGTTGAAAGCGCCCCGCGAGGTCAAGGTCCGCAACGCCTGCGCGAACTCCTCGTCCTGGTGTTCCGCGTAGGCCAGGTGGTCGAACAGCAGACGCAGGGCGATCTCGTCGCCGTACATGCCGGGACGGCGAAGCGCCTGGTTGAGCTGGTCTTTGAGGTAGGCGCGGATCTCTGCCGAAGAACGTGGCGCGGAGGAGGTCGTCATGATGCTCATTTCATGTCGCTGCGGGCGGTGTGAGACGGCCTCGGTGATCGCGCTCCCGGGCGGATGCCGGCCTCTCTATGCGGGGGAGGGGCCGAGGCCGGTGAAGAGGGCGTCGAGGATGCGGTCGACGTACGCATGCGTCAAAGGCTCCTGGGTGATCAGGAGCTGGAAGTACAGCGGGCCGGACAGGATCGCCATCGCCAGGGTGAGGTCGAATGCGGGCGACAGCTGACCCTCGTCGCGGGCCTTGCGCAGGCGGGCGACGGTTTTGTCCGCCTGCGGGCCGATGAAGCGCTCGTTGAGCGCGGCGGCGATCTGGGGGTCGTGCTGGGCCTCGCTGATCAGGGCCCTGAACAGGGGGCCGACGGGCAGCCCGGTCAGCAGGTCGACGGCCGAGTGGATCTGGGTGCGCAGGTCGGCCACGATGTCGCCGGTGTCGGGATAGTCCAGGGCGGGTTCGTTCACTGACAGCAGCGAGTCGAACAGCAGCGCCGCCTTGGACGGCCATCGGCGGTAGATGGTCTGCTTGCTGGCGCCCGCCCGGGCGGCGACCGCCTCCATGCTCAGTTTGGCGTAGCCGATCTCCTGGCCGAGCTCCAGCGTGGCCCGCATGATGGCCTCGGTCCTGTCGGCACCGCGACGGTGCGGCGTGTCGGTCATGACGACACCTTATCGGTACGGGACGTTCCGTACCGTTAAGAATGTCCCGTACCGCCCCACACCCTCATGGGAAAGAAGACGACTGAGTGATGGCCGTTTCCGCCGACCCGACCGTGCTGCGCCCCATGCCCGAGCACCCCCGTGTCGTGCTGCTCAAGCCGCTGGTCACCTCCCCGCTGATCGAGGTCGGCGAGTTCTCCTACTACGACGACCCGGACGATCCGACCGCCTTCGAGACCCACAACGTGCTCTACCACTACGGCCCGGAGAAACTCGGCCCCTCGACCTTCCCCTTCCCGATCACGGGCGGCTCCTGGGCCGAGCACTTCGACCTCGTCACCGGGCTGCCGGGACGGGGTGACACCGTGGTGGGCAACGACGTCTGGTTCGGCTACCGGTCCATGGTGATGCCCGGTGTGCGCATCGGCCACGGAGCGATCATCGCCTCCGGCGCCGTGGTCGTGGACGACGTGCCCGACTACGGGATCGTCGGCGGCAACCCGGCCAGGCTCATCCGCCGCCGTCACAGCGACGCCGACATCGACCGCCTGCTGGCCGTGGCGTGGTGGGACTGGCCGCTTGAGCAGATCACCGAGCACGTACGCACGATCATGTCCGGCAGTGTCGCGGAGCTGGAGGAAGCGGCGGCCCTCAGCCGGCAGGGCACACCGCCGAGCCCCGCCCCCTTCACTTTCCACGATCAGAATCGAGCTATCAGCATGCCCGTTTCCTCACCGAGTTCGCGCTCCTGCGCCTGCGCATCCTGCGGTTCCTGGCCGAACGCTGCGGCTTCACCGTCCTGGCCTTCGAGTACGGCTTCAGCGAGGGCTTCCCCCTGGGCGCCTGGGCCCAAGGAGAAGGCCCGGACGACGAGCTGGCGGGCCTGCTCGCCACGTCGATCCCCGTGGGAGTCGAGGAGCCGCTGCGCTGGACGCGCCGGCACAACGCCTCAGCCGCCGAGCCGGTGCGCTTCGCCGGGATCGACATCCCGGCGGCCGGCGGGTCCTTGCTTCCTTGCCACCGCCACGCCCACGCTGCGCGAAGCCCTCTCCCACTGGTTCGGCCCCGAGGCAGCGGTCTGAGGCTCTCGGGCCGGGGCGGGGAGGTTCAGGGGAAGGCGAAGGCGGGCTGCGGACAACAACGGGGTGACGTTGTCCCGCCGACCTCAAGGCCCTTGAATGAATGAGTCGTACGCATGAATGAGCCGTCCATGACCGATCACCGGGACGTCGCCGCACCGCCGCAGGACGACGCCGTGGTGATCGAACGGTCCTGGGCCGAGCCCGAGCGTTTCGGCGCCGTCTTCGACGCGCATTATGCGGAGATCCACCGGTACGTCTCCCGCCGGCTCGGCCCGCAGGCCGGTGACGACGTCTCGGCCGAGACCTTCGCCCTCGCCTTCCGGCAGCGCCGCCGCTACGACGTGAGCCGCCGCAGCGCCCGTCCCTGGCTGTACGGCATCGCCACCAACCTCATCAACCGGCACCGCCGCGACGAGGTGCGCCTGCTTCGTGCGGTGGACCGGCTGCACCCGGAGGCGTACCCGGCCCAGGGCCATTCCTTCGCGGCTCGCGCGGCAGAACCGGTGGCTACGTCGTGGAGGAGCGCAGCGAGTACTTCGCGTGGACGGGGCGCGCCCGCGGCGGGTTCCCCTTCGAGCTGGACGGTGGGCTCGTCAGGGGCGAGCAGGACGGTCAGGGCGAAGTCCGGCGCCTGGCGCGAGGACTCTCCCGGCTACCGGAGCGGCGGCACTTTCCTCATCAGCGGCGTCGGCCACTTCACCTACCGGCAACTGCAGGAGCTGACCGCCGATCCGGAGGAACTGCGCAAGCTGCTGTGCGAGGGCTCGGTCAAGTTCCCGACGGGCGGGTCCGGGGCGCCGAGGCGCTGCGACGACCCCGCACAGGTGCTCAGCAGGGCCATCTTCGTCCTCGTGGACACGCCCGTGCCGCCCCAGGTGCGAGCCGGACTCATGCGTCTGATCACCGACTATCCGGGCGTACGGCAGCTCGGGGCCGTCACGGATCCGCTCGGCCGGCCGGCGATCAGCCTCGCGGCCACGTTCGGGAGCGCCGACGGGCGGGGGGAGATCCAGCGGGAGGTGCTCTTCGACCGGCGGGCCGGCAAGGTTCTGGGCAGCCGCGACGTCCAGCTCGTGCCCGGGGCTGACAGCGAGAAATGGCAGGTCGCCGGCCGGGTGCTGAACTACCGGGCGGTCCTGGACATGGGCTGGAGCGACACCAGGCCGGCCCTTCCCGGCTGAGACGGCTTGTCCCGGATCGGCGGGGACGGGGCCTCGCCGATCCCGGTCACAACGTCTGGGTGAGCTCGTCGAGGGCGGCCAGGCGGCCGGCGGCGGACGGGGCCAGGCGGGCGGCCGTGGCGACGAGCAGGAGTTCGGTGACGGCGATCTCGTGGGCCAGCGGCGCGATCGGCCCGGCGGCCTCGCGCGGCAACCTGATGAGCACCTCCGCCTCGGCCGCCAGCGGCGATCCCCAGGCGTCGGTGACGAGCACCAGCCGGGCGCCCCTGGCTCGTGCGGCGTGCACGAAACGGGCCGTTCTGGGGGAGTAGCGCCGGAAGTCGTACGCCACGACCACGTCGGAGGCGGTGAGGTCGAGCACGGTACGGGCGCGGCCGGGGGCGGAGCCGGGCACCCGCTCGGCCCGGGGGCGCAGGCCGGCCAACTGGCGGATCAGGTAGTCGGCGGCCAGTTCGCTCAGCGGGCCGCCCAGCGCCCAGACGGAGCCCGCCTCGGCGAGCAGTGCGGCGGCGCGGTGGTAGAGCGGCTCGGGTACGGCGGTCAGGGTGCCGTCGAGCCCGGCACGCAGGTCCTCGGCGGCCTGCCACAACGAGGAGAGGCCCGCTCCGCCGTCCGACGCACTCGCGCCCACCTCGCCGGCCGACACACGTGCGCCCGCCGTGGCGCCCGACGCACGCGCGCTCGCCCCGCCGTCCGGGGCAACCGGTCCCGCCTCGCCGGACAGGGTGACCGCGCCTTCCTCGCCGGCCGGCGCGTCCGGGTCTGCGGCTCCGCTCCATACACCTGGACCTGCGGCTCCGACCGGGGCATCGCCGCCCGAGCGGCCTGTATGCGGACCGCCGGATTCGTTCGCCTGCGGCCGGTGGGTGATGAACTCCAGCAGCCGGGACCGATCCCGCGCCCCGTCCCGTACCGCCGCCTGGAAGTCGGCGAACCCGCCGTAACCGAGCCGATCGAACAGCCGCGACGCCGTCGGCGGGCTCACCCCAGCGTGCTCGGCCAGGGCGCGCAGTGAGCCCAGTGCGGCGAACGGATAGTCGTCGAGCAGCACCCGCACGACCGCCCGCTCCCCGGGCGGCAGCTCCGGATAGACGGTCCCGAGGCGGCTCGCGATCGGATCGTTCTCCATGATGACGAATGTTACATCAGTTCTGCCTTGACGACATGTACGAAACAGTTGTTACGGTGTGGGGCATGACTACCTGGCATGGTTTGCTGGCCAGCGGCTACCGGCGCTGGCTGCCGGTCACCGCCGACACCCCGTCGATCTCGCTCAACGAGGGCAACACCCCGCTGCTGCGCTCGGAGCACCTGTCCGACCGCACCGGCTGCGAGGTCTGGCTGAAGGTCGAGGGCGCTAACCCGACCGGCTCGTTCAAGGACCGCGGCATGACGGTGGCGATCAGCCGGGCGGCCGAAGCCGGCGCCGAGGCCGTCATCTGCGCCTCCACCGGCAACACCAGCGCCTCGGCCGCCGCCTACGCCGCCCGCGCCGGGGTGACGGCCGCCGTGCTGGTGCCCAAGGGCGGCGTGGCGCTGGGCAAACTGAGCCAGGCCGTACGGTACGGCGCCGAGATCGTCGAGATCGACGGCACCTTCGACGACTGCCTGCGGGTGGCCCGCGACCTGGCAGCCCACCACCCGATCGCGCTGGTCAACTCGGTCGGCAACGAGCCGCGCCTGGCGGGTCAGCGCACGGTGGCGTACGAGATCGTGGACGCTCTGGGCGGCGCGCCCGACGTGCACTGCCTGCCGGTGGGCAACGGCGGCAACATCACCGCCACCTGGGGTGGCTACCGTACGTACCGGGAGGCCGGTCTGTCGGACGGGCTGCCGCGCATGTGGGGTTTCCAGGCGGCCGGAGCCGCCCCGCTCGTCCACGGCGCGCCCGTCGCCGAACCGCGTACGGTGGCCGGCGCCATCAGCATCGGCCACCCCGCCACCTGGGACGGCGCGATCGCCGCCCGCGACCAGTCCGGCGGGCTGATCGGTGCGGTGAACGACGAGCAGATCCTGGCCGCGTACCGGCTGCTCGCCCGCCGCGACGGCGTCTTCGCCGAGCCGGCCTCGGCGGCGGGGGTGGCGGGGCTGCTCGACCGGCACGCGAAAGGTGAGCTGGAGCCGGGCCTGCGCATCGTGATCACGCTCAGCGGCAACGGGCTGAAGGACCTCGACACCTCCATGCGCGACGGCTACACCGCCAAAGAGACCTCGGCGGCCACCACCGACGTGGCCCGCGCCCTACGCCTGGCCGCCTGACCCGGCCTCCTCCCCGCAGTGGGCCGCCGACAACCAGGACGATCTCATCGTGGCACTCAGCTCGGGAGCAAAATGCGTTGACGGGCGTGCCGGCCGCTGAGCGAGGATGGCGCGATGGAGTCGGGTTACGTCCTGGCCGGCTATCGAGTCGCCACAGTGTGTGATTTCCCCTCTTGGCAGGAGAACGGTCTTCCCGGTCCTCGGCTGCTGTCGATGAGCGACTGCATCGCGGACCTGGTGCCGGTGGATCCCGATGGCTGGGATCACTGGTTCTCCAGCCCCCAGGAGGCGGGGATCGCCCGAGATCGGGCGGGCCGGTCGGAGTTTCACGTGCTCGGGGTCGGCTTCGCTGCCGCCGATGCCCCGGGGCTGGTGGCCGACATCGCCGGCAGAGGCTGGGACGGCAGCCTCCACGAACGGGTTGACCGGCGTGAGAACTTCCCCGGCCCCGGCGAGAGGCGACTGGGTTTCGAACTGGTCGGCTTCGACATCGGAAACTGGCACACCTGGACCTGCATGGGAGGGCTCGTCACCGTGGTTCGCCAGGCCATCGGGGTGCGGCCGGGCCCCAACGGGCTGATCCAGGACGAGCAGGGACGCGCGCCGGGCCGCTCAATGGCTGACCCGCTCGGGGCTCGGCGATCCGAAGGTGTTCCTCTGGGCGGCCGCGCTGCTCACCGAGCCCTCCGTGGGCGCTGCTCCAGGCGGCTGACACACCCGGGGGCGGAGGCGGTATCGATCCTCGCAGATGATCGGCTGGATTGTTGTGGGATACCTCCATGCCCCCGCGTGACCGTTGTGGTGTGGGATCGACCCCATGACGAATGCAGGAAAGCAGCGCCGGTTCCCCACGGGGGACCTGGCGAGGGTGGCGGTGTTCGCGGCGCTGATCGCGGTCCTCGGCCTGCCCGGCACGCTGAACGTCTTCGGCAACGTGGTCCCGATCACGCTGCAGACGCTCGGCGTGATGCTGGCGGGCACGATCCTCGGCTCGTGGCGGGCGGCGCTGGCCGTGGTGGTGCTGCTGGTGCTGGTCGCGGCGGGGCTGCCGCTGCTGGCCGGTGGGCGGGGCGGGCTGGCCGTCTTCACCGCGCCGTCGGCGGGGTTCCTGATCGGGTGGATTCCGGGCGCGGCGGTGACCGGCTGGCTGGTCGAGCGGGCGGGCCGACGCCCCGGCCTCGTCCCGCTGCTCACGGCGTGCCTGGTGGGCGGCATGGGCGTGGTCTACCTGTTCGGCATTCCCGTTCAGGCGCTGGTCACCGGGGTCTCGCTGGTGAGTGCGGCGCAGCTCACGCTGGTCTTCCTGCCGGGTGACCTGATCAAGGTGGTGCTGGCCGCCGTCGTGGCCAGAGGGGTGCAGCGGGCCTATCCGGACGCGGTGCCGGCCGTGCACCAGGAACGACTCCGCGCCGGGGGGCGTTGACCCTTCCATGCCCGTAGCGCAATATGTGATGTCGCACGCCGCCGAGCGCCCTTCCCGGCTCGCGGTGCGCGGCCCCCTGAGCGAGCTGACGTACCAGGAGCTCGCCGACAAGATCAACGGCGCCGCCCGCCACCTGCTGGACCGGGGCGCGGGTCCCGGCGCGCTCATCGGGATCGGCCTGGCCGATCCGGTCGAGCTGCTCGTCGCCGCGCTGGCGGCCGACCTGGCGGGGGCCACGCCCCTGGTGGGCGACCCCACGTGGCACGCCGGGCGCTGGGCGGGCGCCGCAGGCTCGGAGGCTCCGTTCCTGGTGAACGAGCCTCTGCCGTACGTGGCCGGCGCTCCTGTGGTGCATGAGCCCCGGCCTGGGGATCGGGCGTGGGCGTGTTTCAGCTCCGGCAGCACCGGCCGGCCCCGGGCGGTTGTACGCAGCCGGGCGTCGTGGACCGCCTCCTACCCGCACCTGAACGACCTGACCGGCATCGGGCCTGACGACGTGGTGCTGGTGCCGGGGCCGCTGCTCTCTTCTCTTTACTCCTTCGCCGCCCTGCACGCCCTGGCCGCCGGCGCGACGGCGGTGGTGCCCGGCCGCTGGCCCGGCGGGTCGCTGGACGCCCTCCTGGACGAGGCCACCGTCGTGCACCTGGTGCCGCACCGGCTGCCGGACGTGCTTGACCGGCCCGGCTCCCTGCGTACGACCGTGGTCGGCGGCGCGGCACTCGACCCTGACGTCCGGGCGGCGGCAATGCGGGCCGGGGTGCGGGTGGTGGCGTACTACGGGGCTACCGAGTTGTCGTTCGTGGCGGTGGACGCCGATGGTGGCGGGTTGCGTCCTTTTCCCGGCGTGGAGATCGACGTCCGGCGGATTGAAGGTCTCGCGGAGGGCCGGCTGGGTGAGGTTTGGGTGCGGTCGCCGTGGCTGGCCGAAGGGTACTTGGGCGGCGTGGCCGGGCCGTTGCGGCGGGACGGGGCCGGCTGGGTGAGCGTGGGCGACGTCGCGGAGCCGTACCGGGAAGGAGAGGTGCTGCGGGTGCGCGGGCGTGGCGGCGGCGCGATCCAGACCGGCGGCGCGACCGTTGTGCCCGAGGACGTCGAAGAGGTGCTGCGCAAGGTGCCGGGCGTGGGCGACATCGTGGTGGTCGGCTCGCCGCACCCGTCCCTGGGCGCCGTGGTGACGGCGATCATCGAGGCCGCGCCGCCGCCTCCACGTGCGCTCCTTGAGGCCACCGCCCGGGGACGGCTGGACGTCGCCCAGCGGCCCCGACGCTGGTACGCGGTGCCGAATCTGCCCCGCACCGGCACGGGCAAGCCGGCCCGGGCCCAGGTGGAGGCGCTGCTCGCCGCCGAGCTGGCGGGTCAGCCGGGCGACGGGTTGCGGCGGCTGGTCTGACATGGGCGACGACACACCTGTGGTGGTGGCGGCCCGGCGCACGCCGATCGGCACGGCCGGGCACGCGTACCGGGAGCTGAGCGTCGACCGGCTGGCCGCACCGGTGATCGCGGCAGTGGTCGCGGACGTGACTGGAGACCCGGCCCCGGACGTGACCGGGGACCTAGCTGAAAACCTGGCCGGGCGGCGGGTGGATGACGTCGTGCTCGGCAACTGCATGGGGCCCGGCGGCAACGTGGCCAGGATCTCGGCGCTGGCCGCCGGCCTGGGGCACGAGGTGCCGGGGCTCACCGTGGACCGGCAGTGCGGCAGCGGCCTGGCCGCGATCCTGCTGGCCGGGCAGGCCGTACGCGCGGGGGAGATGGACCTGGTGATCGCCGGCGGGGCCGAAAGCGCCTCGACCGCGCCGCTGCGCACGTTCAGGGGCGCGGCGGAGCCGTACGAGCGGGCGCCCTTCGTCCCCGACGGCCGTCCGGACCCGGACATGGGCCCGGCGGCGGAGGCGCTGGCGGCGGCTCGCGGCATCAGCCGCGAACGGCAGGACGCCTACGCCTGCCGCAGCCACGCCCGCGCCCTGGCCGCCCGCGCGGCCGGGCGGTTCGACGGGGAGATCGTCCCGATCGGTGGCCGGTCGGATGACCAGCGCCCGCGCCCGCTGCGGGCGGCGTCGCTGGCCCGGCTGCCTGCGGCTTTCGTTTCTGACGGTACAGTGACGGCCGGCAATTCCTCCCCGGTCAGCGACGGCGCCGCCGCCGTGGCCCTAGTGCCGGAACGGTCGCGCGGAGGCCTGCCGGGGATGCGGCTGCTGGCCGGAGCCGTCGTCGGGTGCGATCCCGCGCTGCCCGGCTGGGGGGCGGTGCCCGCGATCAGGCGGGTGCTGGGGCGTACGGGGGTGGATGTGGAACGGGTCGCGGCGGTGGAGATCGTGGAGGCGTTCGCGGCGCAGGTGCTCGCGGTCACCGACGCGCTCGGGCTGGATCCGCTGGGCGCCGACGACGAGCGGGTGTGCCCTGACGGCGGGGCGCTGGCGCTGGGCCATCCGTGGGGCGCGACCGGCGCGGTCGTGGTGACCAGGCTGTTCTCCAGGCTCGTACGCGCCGGCGCCCCCTCGGGAACGCTCGGCCTGGCGGCGGCCGCGGTCGGCGGCGGGCTGGGCGTGGCCGCGCTGTTCGAGGTGGTGTGAGGTGGGCACCGCACCGGCGCCTGCGGGGTCCGTCCGAGGTGGTGAGGTGAGCGTCGCACGGGCGCCTGCCGGTTCCGACGGCGGGCATCGCGTTGATGGCCGCCCCGTCAGAGGTGGTCTGAGATGAGTATCGACTTCGCCGACGTGCACGTTCGCCTGGGTGAGCGCGACGTGCTGCGCGGCGTGACCGCCTCCCTGCCCGAGAGCCGTGTCGGCGTGGTCGGGGCCAACGGCTCGGGCAAGAGCACGCTGGCCCGCCTGATCAACGGCCTGGCCGTGCCGACGTCCGGCAGCGTCACCGTGCTCGGCCTGGACACCCGCCGCCACGGCCCGCGGATCCGGCGCGGCGTCGGGTTCGTCTTCACCGACCCCGACGCGCAGATCGTGATGCCCACCGTGGCCGAGGACGTGGCCTTCTCCCTGCGCCGCAGCAAGCTGCCGCGCGCGGAGGTCGAGCAGCGTGTGCACGAGGTCCTCGGCCGTTACGGCCTGGCCGGCCACGCCGACCATCCCGCGCACCACCTGTCGGGAGGCCAGAAGCAGTTGCTGGCGCTGTGCTCGGTCATGGTGCTGGAGCCGCGGATCCTGGTCATGGACGAGCCGACCACGCTGCTGGACCTGCGCCACTCCCGCCAGGTCGCCGCCCTGCTGCGCGAGATGCCGCAGCAGGTGCTGGTGGTGACGCATGACCTGCCGCTGCTGGCGGGCTTCGACCGGGTGCTGGTGATCGATGAGGGCCGCGTCGTCGCCGACGGCGCCCCCGACGAGGCCATCTCCTTCTACCGGAAGCTGATGGCGTGAACGGCCTGCTCGGCGCGTACGTCCCCGGCTCCTCGCCGCTGCATCGCCTCCCGGCCGGCGTCAAGCTGGCCGGGCTGGCCGTGGCGTGCACGGTGCTGGTGCTGCTGGGCTCGCCGCCGGCGCTGGGGGTGGCGGCGGTCGTGGTGGCGGGCCTGTATGTGCTGTCGCGGGTGGGCCCGGCGGCGGCGTGGGCGCAGGTCAAGCCGGTGCGCTGGTTCGCGGTGGCGCTGTTCGGGATGCAGTGGGTGTTCGTCGATCTGCAGGGGGCACTGTCCACGGTGCTGCGGGTGGTGCTGGCGGTGGCGCTGGCCGGGCTGGTGACGCTCACCACCCGCGCCTCGGCCATGATGGCGGCGCTGGAGCGCTGCCTGTCGCCGGCCAGGTTCGTCGGGCTGGACCCGTTCCGGCTGTCGTTGCTGCTGTCGCTGACCATACGCAGCGTGCCGGTGGTGGCGGAGCTGGCCACTCGCGTCAGGGAGGCGCAGCGGGCCAGGGGCGTCGAGCGCAGCGTGCGGGCGTTCGCGGTGCCGCTGGTGGTGGGTTCGCTGCGGCACGCCGACGCGCTGGGGGAGGCGCTGAGCGCCCGCGGCCTCGATGACTAAGGATTGACTTATATAAGGCCGTACTGAAATACTCTGGTCGTGCACGCTTTCGACGTTCTCGGGGATCCGGTGCGTCGCCGGATCCTGGAGCTGCTCGCCGGCGGCGAGCAGAGCTCCGGCGAGGTGACCGCTGTCATCCAGCGCGAGTTCGGGATCTCCCAGCCGGCCGTCTCCCAGCACCTGCGGGTGCTGCGCGACAACGGGTTCGCCAGTGTGCGGGCCGAGGGCACCCGGCGGCTCTACGCCGTCGAGCCGGGCCCGCTGCAGGAGGTCGATCTCTGGCTGGAACGCTTCCGCGGGTTCTGGGACCAGCGCCTGGACGCCCTGGCGACGGAGCTGGCCCGCGGCAGGCGAGAACGCCACAGGAAAGACGATACGGAGGACAAGTGAAAAAGATCATCGACGAGCTCACCCAGGCGCACAGGGAGCTGCTCGACGGCGAACGCAAGGTCGTGGTGCTGCGGCGCCACTACGACGCCGAGATCGAGGACGTCTGGCAGGCGTGCACCGACGGCGAGCGGCTCTCCCGCTGGTTCCTGCCCGTCAGCGGCGATCTGCGGCTGGGCGGCACGTACCAGCTGGAGGGCAACGCCGGCGGCGAGATCCTGCAATGTGAGCCGCCCAGCCTGCTGAGGGTCAGCTGGCTCTTCGGCCCCGACCCCGGCTTCTCCGAGGTCGAGGTGCGCCTGACCGGCAAGGACGGCGGCACCGAGCTCGAACTGCGGCACACGGCCGAGGTTCCGCCGGAGTTCTGGGGACAGTTCGGCCCCGGCGCGGTCGGCGTCGGCTGGGACCTGGCGCTGCTCGGCCTGGCCCTCCACCTGCGCGGCGGCGAGCGGGTCGACGAGGCCACCTTCCACAAGACCGAGGAGGGCCGCGCCTACATCACCGGCAGCTGCCAGGCCTGGGGTGAGGCCCACCGGGCGGCGGGCGCGCCGGCCGGCGAGGTCGCCGCCGCCGTCGCCATGACGACCGCCTTCTACGCCCCCGAGGAGGAGCCGCCCGCGCCGCCACAGCAGAAGGTGACCCCCTTCCTCATGTTCCAGAAGGGCGACGCGGAGGAGGCGATGAACTTCTACGTCTCGCTCTTCGACGACGCCAAGGTCGTCCATGCCGAGCACTACGGCCCTGGCGAGCAGGGCAAGGAGGGCTCGATCAAGCTCGCCCGCTTCACCCTGGCGGGCCAGGAGCACATGTGTATCGACAGCAACGTCAAGCACGACTTCGAGTTCACGCCGTCGATGTCGCTCTACGTCACGTGCGGCAGCGAGGAGGAGCTGGAACGGCTGTACGGCGCGCTCGTCGAGGGCGGGCAGGCGCTGATGCCGCTCGGCTCCTATGGTTTCAGCACCCGCTTCGGCTGGGTCAACGACCGCTTCGGCGTCTCCTGGCAGCTCAATCTGCCGTGAGGGCGCGCGGGTGCGCGGCTGATTCGCCGACGGCGGACCCGTCAGCGGATACGCCGGCGGGTTCGTCGGGGGATCCGTCGGCGGGTTCGTCGGGGGATCCGTCGGCGGTCGCAGGGCTCACACCAGGGCCTGACCGCCGTCGACGGAGAGCACCGTGCCCGTGATGAGGTTGTTCGCCATGATGAACAGCGCCGCCGAGGCCGCCTCCTGCGCCGTGCCGAGCCGGCCGATCAGCAGTCCCTGCCCGGCGGCCGCCACCGCCGCGTCGTCGGCCAGCCCCATCACCGCACGCGACAGCGGCGTGTCAATCGCCCCGTAGCGGACGGCGTTGACCCGCAGCCGCCGCGGCGCCAGCTCCACCGCCAGCGCCTTGGTCAGCGCCTCCACCGCGCCGATGCCGGCGATGCTCGCGGACGCTCCGGGGACGGGGCGTACCAGGTAGAGGCCCGAGGTGAAGGTGATCGAACCGCCGGCGGGCAGGCGGGGGGCGGCGGCGCGGGCGACGCCGTACGAGCCCCAGATGCGTCCGTCCACGGCCTCGCCGACCTGCTCGCGCGGCGTGTCCAGCAGTGCTCCGCCGGCGATGGAACCTGCCGTCACCAGGACGTGGTCCACCTCGCCCACCTGGTCGAGCGCCCGTTCCACCTCGCTCTCGTCGTTGCCGTCGGCGGAGATCCCGAGCGCGGAGGCGCCGGGCGTCGCGCGTAGGTGGTCGAGTGCGGCCTCCAGGCGGCCCGGGTCGCGCGCGACCAGCGCGACCCGGGCTCCGACCGAGGTCAGCAGCGCGCCGGCGGCCAGGCCGATGCCGGAGCTGCCTCCGATGATCATCACAGTACGGCCTTCCAGCGCCGTGGGCAGGGGAGAGCCGGTCGGCATGGGGGCGAGCGTGGTCGTGGTCATGGTGGTCCCTTTCAGAAATAAACCATCTGGTTGGTTTAGACTGTCCCGCGAGGAGGCGAAAAAGTCAACTGGATGGTTTAATTGCCGGTATGAGATACGACGCGGAGGCGACCCGGCAGCGGATCTTTCAGGCCGCCACCGCCGAGTTCGCCGAGCACGGGCTGGCCGGCGCGCGGATCGACCGCATCGCCGCCGCCGCGCAGGCCAACAAGCAGGCGATCTACCTCTACTTCGGCGGCAAGGAGAAGCTGTTCGGCCTGGTCGTACGGGCCAAGATGGACGAGATCTGCCACGCGGTGAACCTCGACCCCCGCACGCTGCCCGAGTCGGTGGGGCTGCTGTTCGACTGGTACGCCGAGCATCCGGAGCTGATCCGCCTGCTGCTGTGGGAGTCCCTGGAGACCGACGGCGACCGGATCGAGGGCGGAGAGGAACGCCTGCAGTTCTACCGCGGGAACGTGGACCACCTGCTGGAGGCGGGCCTGGAGGACCGGGAGACGGCCCAGGACTGGCTGTTCACCATCCTGGGCCTGGTGGCGTGGAACTTCTCCGTGCCGCAACTGCGCCGCCTCATCCTGGATGAGGCGGACCAGGAGCGGGCCATCGCGCGCCGCCGCGCCATCGTGGTGGACCTGGCCCGCGCCCTGTCCGAACGGACGCTGGCCGAACGCGCGGAGGCCGCCGCCGGCCGCTGACGGTGCCCGACCGATGTCCGACCGCTCCGCAGCGCAGCGGAGAAAAACGACACGATCAGACGTTGATCTGACATGAGCGATTCGAGCGGTGAGCCGGGCCGTTCAGCGGGCAGCGGGCGCGCGGGAGCGGGAGCGAAGGTAGCGTCCGGGCTGCTCATCGTCCTGACGGTTCCGGTCGGGCTCGGGGCGGGGCTTGGCGCGCTGTGGGCGGCGGCCGCGGCGAGTGGCAACCGGTACGTGGCGCTCGCCGTGGCCGCGTTGGTGCTGGCGGGCCTCACCTGGTGGTTGTGCCGGTCGGCGCTGCGGCGGGTGGCGGGCTCACGGGTACGGCGCCTGCTGCCGATCGCGGTCGCCGGGCTGGTGCTGACGGCCGCCGCCGTACCTCTCGCGGGCCTGCTGTCCGGCCCGCCACCGTCCCGGCCGATCGTCGCCGGGCCAGGAACGCGGTACTGGGACCTGCCGACCGGTCGTCGCCGAACAGGCCCAGCGCGGACAGCGCCCAGGCGTCGCCGTGCAAGAACAGCGCCCAGCCCAGATCGGCCAGCGAACGCCGGTCGCAGGCGTCGCGCACCGCGTCCAGCGACTCGTCCTGCTTCTTGGCCAGCGCGACGAGCCGCCTGGTCGCGGCGGCGGGCAGGGCCAGGCCGCCGCCCTTGAGCAGCACCTGCGGCAGGACGTCGGGCTCGGCGTAAGCGGGCAGCCGGGGCGCCCGGCCCGGCGCGGTCAGCACCGCCGGGACGTCCGAGGCGGGCGCGTCAGGAACCCGCGGCGCCGGGGCCGGACCGGACAGCTCGGGATGGGCCTTGAGGTGCGTGCGGAGCAGCCCGGCGGCGGGCAGCGCACCGCCCCGTCGCAGGTGCAGGTCTCGGCGCAGGTGCTCGGGGAGGATCAGGACGTCCTCGGCCGGCGGGAAATGATCATCCATGGCGGATCACCGTAGCTGAGCCGGCTGACATTTGTTCCGGGTCCGGCGGGGTACTCCAGCGCTCGGGTGCCGGCCCGCCTGCTGATCAGCGGGGGCGGCTGAGGGCGGCCTCGGCCAGGTCCGTCCACCGCCCGGCCGAGGTGTGCGGCACGACCACCCAGTCCTTCATCTCCCTGCCCTGCCCCGAGGGGTCGAACAGGCACGCCCCGGCCAGCCGCAGCGCGGCCGCGTGTTCGGGCGTCTCCCTGACCAGCCGGAACACCATCGCCCCGTCGCGCTGCAGGCTCGCGAACACCTTCCCCGCCTGATCCTTGAGCGCGGGCCGGCCCATCATCCGGGAGATCCGTACCCCCAGGTCGGCCAGCTCCGCGCCGACCTGCTTGAAGTCCTCTTCCGCGCTCATCGTCGGTCGGCCCCCGAGCTCTCATGGCGGAGTGGCGCGATCGTCCGCCCGCCGTTCCGGCAGAACGGCGATCAGGCTAGTGGGCCGGAGCCGGGCTCATCAAGCGCGGATCCGGCGAGGGCGAAGGCGGCCGCGGCCTCCGCGTGCAGGCGGGCGCTCGGCAGCACAGGGACGGGGGTGTCCTTCTCGCCGATCAGCAGCTCGATCTCCGTGCAGCCGAGAATGACGGCCTCGGCACCGTCGTCCGCCAGGTCGGCGACGATCCGGGCGTACGCCTCCCTGGACGGCTCCCGCAGCACCCCGCGCACCAGCTCCTCGAAGATCACGCGATGGACGAGCTCGCGCTGCTCCCGTCCCGGTACGACCACCTCGAAGCCGTGCGCGGCCAGCCGATCGCGGTAGAAGGGCTGCTCCATGGTGAAGCGCGTGCCCAGCAGGCCGACCTTGCGCATCCCCCTGGCACGCACCTCGGCGCCCACGGCGTCGGCGATGTGCAGCACGGGCACGGTCGCGGCCCGCGCCACGTCGTCGCTCACCCGGCTGAAGGTGTTGCTGCAGATGAGCAGGACCTCGGCGCCGAGCCGCTCCAGTTTCCCGCCCGCCTCGGTCAGCAGCGCGCTCACCTCGTCCCAGCGGTCGGCGAAGATGAGGTTCTCGACGGTGGTGTAGTCGACCGACCAGATGAGGCTGTCGGCGGAGTGACTGCCGCCGAGCCGCTCGCGTACCCGCTGGTTGATGATCTGGTAGTAGATCACCGTCGATTCCCAGCTCAACCCGCCGATGAGGCCGATGGCGCGCATGGAACTCCGTTTCGCTCTCGTGTGCATGATGGGGCTCGGTGCGGGCGGTCAGGCGCCGGCCAGCGCGCGGGCGCAGGCCCCGAGGCCGACCTCGCTGGACGCCTTGACGAACACCACGTCTCCCGGCTGGATCAGGGCCGTGGCCAGCGTGATCGCCCCGGCCACGTCCTCGACGGCGTGGACGGACACGTTCCGGCTCGCGGCGGCCGCCTCGCCGGCCAGCGCGACCGGATCTCCCGATCCGACCGCGATCAGCAGGTCGTAGCCGAGTTCGGCGACGAGCCGGCCGATATCGGCGTGCCGGGCGCGGGAGACGTCCGCCTGCTGCCCCATCGCGCCGAGCACGGCGACGCTGCGCCGGTTCCCGGCCAGGGCCCTGGCCGCGTGCAGCCCGGCCCGCATGGATTCGGGGCTGGCGTTGTAGGCGTCGTCGACGACGGTGACGCCGTCGGCCCGTTCGACGATCTCCAGCCGGCCGGACGAGCGCCGCCGGGCCGCGTTCAGCCCGGCGGCGATCTCGCGCGCGTCCAGCCCGAGCACGGTCGCGACGGCGGCGGCCGCCACGGCGTTGCCCACCTGGTGCTCGCCGATGAGGTCGAGCTCGACGGGGGCCCGGCCGGAGGGCGTCACCAGCTCGAACGCGGTCCGCCCGCGCCCGGCCGGCCGCACGTCCTCGGCCCGCACCGGCGCCTGCGGCGACCGGCCGAAGCGCACGATCTGGGCCTTCGTGCGGCCCGCCATGCCCATGACGTACGGGTCGTCGGCGTTGAGCAGCGCGAACCCGTCCGCCGGCAGGGCCGCGACCAGCTCGCCCTTGGCCTCGGCGATGTCGGCGGGCCCCGCTCCCATGCGCTCGACGTGCGCGCTGCCGACGTTGAGCACCAGCCCGACCAGGGGCGGCGCGATGCCGGTCAGGTACGTCAGGTCGCCCTTGCGGCCCGCGCCCATCTCCAGCACCAGGTAGCGGGTGCCGGCGTCGGCCCGCAGCACGGTGAGCGGCAGCCCGAGCTCGTTGTTGAACGAGCGGTCGGTGGCGACCGTCGCCGCGTGCCGTTCGAGCACCTGGGCCAGCAGGTCCTTGGTGGTGGTCTTGCCCACCGAGCCGGTCAGGCCGATCACGACCGGGCCGATGCGGCCGAGCACGTGCCTGGCCAGCAGGCCGAGCGCGACCTGGACGTCCTCGACCACCAGCGCGGGCACGCCGACGGGCCTGGAGGCGAGCACGGCGACCGCGCCGGCCGCGACGGCGACGCCCGCGTAGTCGTGCCCGTCCACCCGAGCGCCGGCCGTCGCGGCGAAGAGGCCGCCGGGGACCACCTCGCGCGAGTCGACCGCCGCCGGCGCCGTCACCAGCGCCCCCGGATTGTCCACGTCGTACGGGGCCGCGCCGACGACCTGCGCGATCTCCTCCAGCGTCATGGGGATCACGAGCCGCTCCTGGCGAACGCGAGGTCGATGAGGCGGCGCAGCAGCTCCGGGTACGGGACGCCGCTCGCGGCCCACGCCCTGGCGTAGACGGAACGGGCCGTGAAGCCGGGCATGGTGTTGATCTCCAGCAGATGGATGTGGCCGGTGTCCTCCTCGTAGAGGAAGTCGGCCCTGGCCAGGCCGTAGCCGTCGATGGCCCGGAAGGCGCGCAGGGACAGCTCGCGTACGTCCTCGGCCACCCGCTCCGGCAGCTCGGCGGGGATGGTGGCGATCTCGGCCTGGCTGAGGTATTTGGCCTCGTAGTCCAGCCAGGCGCCGGGCACGATGAGCTCGCCGGGCACCGAGGCGTCCGGGGTGTCGTGGTCGCCGAGCACGCCGCAGATGAGCTCGCGGGCGCGTACCTCCTGCTCGACGACGACCGTCCGGTCGTGGGTGAGCGCCAGTTCCACGCCCGCGCGCAGCTCGTCCATGGTGGTGACCCGGGAGATGCCGATGGAGGAGCCCAGGCCGGCCGGTTTGACGTACATCGGCCAGTCGAGCGGCTTCACCAGGCCCCACGGGTCGGTGGTGGCCCGCCATTCGTGCTCGGTGAACCACACGTAAGGGGGCACCCGGATGCCCTCGGCGAGGAACGCGCGCCGCATCGCGACCTTGTTCATGGCCACGGCCGAGGCCAGGACGCCGCAGCCCACGTACGGGAGGCCGAGCGTCTCCAGGTGGCCCTGGACGACGCCGTCCTCGCCGAACGGCCCGTGCAGCACGGGGAAGACCACGTCCGCCTGGTCGCGGCCGAAGTGCGCGGGCCATCTGCCCTGCCGGTCGATGATGACGGCGACGGGCTCGTACAGGTCTCTCGGCAGAGCGTCCAGCACCGCCTGCGCCGACTGCAGCGAAACCTCGTGCTCAGCGGACGGCCCGCCCGCCAGCACAGCCACGCGCACGCGTTCAGTCACGATCGATCAGCCTTCCTCAGTGGCACGGGGGAGCGCCGGTCCCGTCACCCGGGACCGGGCCTCCACCACTGTCGGCCGCCGGTGTCCCCGCCTCGTCAGCGCCGTGTCATCGTTGTGTCACGGGTGCGACCCGGCGGACGCCGCGCCGTGGCGCAGGCCGTCGTGCAGGATCGTGGCGATGCGGATCGCGTCCTCCTGCCAGCCGTTGGCGCGCATCGAGCAGATGCCGCCGAGGCCGCGCAGCAGGACGCGCCCGGTGACGCCGTCGCGGAGCAGGCCGGCCGCGACTCCGGCGGCGAGGAGGTCGTCGAGGGCGCGGGCCATCTCCTCGCGCGCGTCGTCGAAGACCGGCGAGTCGGTCGCCATGATGCTCTCCAGCGCCTCGCCCATCCCCCTGCTCACCGCCGCGTGCTCCACGAGCAGCAGGAGGAAGGCGCGCAGGGCCTCGTCGGGGGCGTGCTCGGCGAGCAACCGGGCGGGGGTGGCGCAGAGGTCGGCGACCTCCTGGCGGTAGACCTCGGCGACCAGCGCCTCGCGCGTGTCGAAGTGGCGGTACAGCGTGCCGACGGCCACGCCGGCGCGGCGGGCGATCTCCTCCACGTGGGCGTCGTCGTCGGCGAGGAACGCCTCCCGTGCCGCGGCCAGGAGCGCTTCGCGGTTGCGGCGGGCGTCGGCGCGCAGCGGGCGTGGTGACGGCAATGGTCCTCCCTAAGGTGAGTCCGGTTCAGTATATGTGTAGAGTTTCCGGAGTCCGATTCACCTTATTGAGGGGGTCATACCCATGACGATCGATCACGAAGAGCCGGCCGGCCTGCGCGTGCTGGTGACCGGCGCGAGCCGGGGGCTCGGGCTGGCCACGGCTCGCCGCTTCGCCGCGGCCGGCGCCACCGTCCTGACGGCCTCGCGTACCGCGCCTCCTGACGACCTGCCCGCCACCTTCATCCCCGCAGACCTGCGCTCCGAGGAAGGGGTGGCGGAGCTCGGCCGGCGCGTGGTGGAGCGCGCCGGAGGCGTCGACGTCCTGGTCGACAACGCCGGAGCGACGGCCGGGCCGGCGCCGACCCTGGAGCGGTCCGACGCGTCGTGGCTGGCCGACCTGGAGATCAACCTGCTCAGCGCGGTCCGGCTGGACCGGGTCCTGGTGCCCGGGATGGTCGAGCGCGGCTCCGGCGTCGTGGTGCACGTCTCCTCCATCGCCAGCCACATCCCCCAGCCCGACGAGGCGTCGTACGCGGCGTCGAAGGCGGCGCTCAACGCCTACAGCCGCGAGCTGGTGACGGCGGTGGGCCCGCACGGCGTGCGCGTGGTGTGCGTCCTGCCGGGGTTCGTCGTGACCGAGGGCGCGGCCGACCATCTGCGGCACATGGCCGACAGCCAGGGAGTGAGCGTCGAGGAGATGCAGCGGCGGCTCGTGGAGCACCTGAAGGTCCCGATGGGGCGGCCCGGCCGGCCCGAGGACGTCGCGGAGCTGATCGCGTTCCTCGCCTCGGACCGTGGCCGCTGGCTCACCGGAGCCCAGTACCGGGTGGACGGCGGCATCATCCCCGTCGTCTGAACCGCCCTATCCGCATCGCATCGAGGAGAGCATCATGACCTTCAGCCTTCTGTCACTCGTCGTGGACGCCGCGGATCCGGAGGGCGAGAGCTCGTTCTGGCACCGGCTGCTCGGCGGCACGGTCACGCGGACGGCGACGCACCACTTCCTGCAGATCGACGGCTTCCCCGTGATCGTGATCCAGCACGCCCCCGGGCACGTTCCGCCGCGCTGGCCGGACGGCACTTCCCAGCAGTTGCACGTCGATCTCGCCACGGACGACGTGGCGGGCGCGGACGAGCGGGTGCGTGCCGCCGGCGGCACGCGGCTGAGCCCGGCCGGGGTGTACGCGAGCCCGGCAGGACACCCCTTCTGCGTCCGCCCGGCCTGAGTCAGCCGACCGGGCGCATGGCCCTGAGGAAGGCTTCGACCAGGGCGTCGGCGTAGTCAGGGGTGAGCGGTCCCGTGCGCAGCAGCCAGCGCTGGTAGAGGGGGGCGTACAGCAGCTCAAGGGCCAGGTCGAGATCGGCGTCGGCGGCGAGTTGCCCGGCCCGCTGCGCGCTGCGCAGCCGGTCCTTCTTGGCCTCGTCCACCGGGCCGGCCAGCTTCTCGCGATACTGGGCGGCCAGCGCGGGATCGTTGATGATCTCGGCGTTGAGCGCGCGGATCGGCCCCTCGAACGCCGGGTCGGCAAACTCGGCCACCGTCGCCCGCATCACCGCCCTGAGGTCGGCCGCCACGTCGCCGGTGTCGGGCAGCGCCATGCTGCCCTCGGGACCGGCCTCGCTGAGGGCGAGGAAGGCGTCGAGGACGACCGCGCCCTTGGAGGGCCACCAGCGGTAGATGGTCTGCTTGCCCACGCCGGCGCGGGCCGCGATGGCCTCGATGGTCAGCTTGGCGTAGCCCACCTCGGAGATCAGCTCGCGGGCGGCGGCGAGGATGGCCTGCCGGGAGCGCTCACTGCGGCGGGCGGGGTCGGGCTGCTTCACCATGGCCGGGATCCTATCACGTCAGCGAGACGAGACGTACCGTCTTGACAATGTGGCGAGACGAGACGTAACGTCTTGTCTCGTTCGACGACGAATCTGCATAAAGGGGATTGCAATGAGGCGAGTGTGGTTCATCACCGGTGCGTCGCGCGGCCTGGGCCGGGCGTTCACGGAAGCCGCTCTGGAGGCGGGGGATCGGGTCATCGCGGCGGCGCGGAACATCGAGCCGCTCGCCGACCTGGCCGCCGAGCATCCGGACCGTCTGGTACGGCTCCCGCTCGACGTGTCCGACCGGGCGGCCGTGTTCGAGGGCGTGGACGAGGCGGTCGCGGCCTTCGGCCGGCTCGACGTCGTGGTCAACAATGCCGGCGCCATGCTGCTCGGCATGGTGGAGGAGGTGACGGAGGAGCAGATCAGGGCTCATTTCGCGGTCAACGTGTTCGGCGCGCTCTGGGTCACCCAAGCTGTGCTGCCGCATCTGCGCGCCCAGGGCGGTGGCCGCATTCTCCAGGTCACGACGATGGGCACGGGAGGCGGCTTCCCCATGACCGGCCTGTACGCGGCCGGCAAGTCGGCGCTCGACTCGATCTCCGAGGCAGTGGCCATGGAGGCGGAGCAGTTCGGCGTCAAGCTCACCATCGTCCAGATGGGCGGCTACGACACCGCCCTGTTCACGACCGGCACGACGACGACCGACCCCTTGCCGCACTACCAGGGGCTGCGCGACCAGCTGATCGAAATGTGGGGCGACGAGGCCGGGCCCGCGCCGAGCACGGCTGCGCCGGTGATCATGGAGCTGGCGGGGCTGGCGGATCCGCCGCGCCGGCTCGTCGTGGGCAGCGCGTCATACGACATGGTGCTGGCCGGTCTGGAGGAGCGGGTGGCGGCGTACCGGGCCTGGGAAGACCTCAGCCGCAAGGCCGCCGGGTGACTCTCAGATGGCCCGGACTTCGGCGAGCCGCTTGACCGCGTACTCGTCGTCCCAGCAGACGGCGGCCTCCCACGCGGCCGACGCCTGCGCGGCGACGTCGTACGCGCCGTCGTCCAGGCCGGCGGCGTTGCCGGGCAGCACCAGGTCGAGCTCGGGAACGTCGACGTGCGCCTCGTCCCAGTCGATCAGCGCGACCCGATCGGCGGTCACCCGGACGTTGCCCAGGTTGTTGGAGTCGCCGTGGACGACGCACGTCTCACGCCCGGCAAGCCGCGCCCACGCCGCCCGGCACCGGGCGACGCCTTCTGCGGGCATCGCGCGGAGGTCGACCTTCGTCCCGGTCTCGGCGTGCAGGAGGTCGGCCGACGACCGCCAGCCCGGGCGTTGCGGCCAGCCCCGCGTCAGCTCGTGCAGCCGGCGCAGCGTCTCGGCCGCGCGCCGCCAGTCATCCTCGGTCTCCGGTGGGACGCCCTCCACGTACGTCATCACCACCAGGCCGTCCGCGAACAGCCGGCCGTCCGCCGTGGGGATCGGCACCGGCACGGTCAAGCCCTCACGGTCGAGGTAGCGGAGCAGCTCGGTCTCCCACGCGAGGTCGGCGTCGCTCCTGCCGCCGAGCCGTCCGACCGCGAACCGCCCACCGACGCGCACACTCCACACGTCGTTGGCGACCCCACCGGTGAGCGGCTCGACGCGGGCGGCGTCCGCGCCCCACCGCTTGAGTGTCTCCCATCCCATTGAGCAGATCTTACGCGTGGCGGGGCCCACGCCTGGGGGGTCACCGCCGGGCCACCACGGCGGCGGTGTCCCTGGTCGCGTTCGCCGACAGGTGCAGGCAGGCGGAGATCAGCCGGATCAGGTCCTCGGTGCTGCCGACCTCGCGGACGAGCCCCAGGCCGCCGAGGCGCCGCGCTTCGGGCACGTACATGGCGTAGTCGCAGGCCAGCGGGGTGGTGAACTCGATCTCGACACGCATATCGTCCGGCACCGGCGGGCACTCCAGCCCGGCGTGACCGGCCACGGCGTCGCGGGCGGCGGACCTGATGCGCTCGGCGGCCACCGACGGGTGCGTGGAGGTCGCCGCGTGGAAGCCCGCCGCCCGTTTCACCGGCACGGTCAGCACCCCGGGCAGCGCCTTGGCCGCTGCGGCGCAGACCAGGTCGTCACCGGTGACCAGCCCTACGGGCACGCCCAGCGCCGCCGCGTGAAGGGCGTTGACCTCAAGCTCGCCGACCGGCGCGCCGTTCACCCGGATCTCGCGGAAGGTGCCGGAGAAGCTGTGCGCCAGCACGCCCTGCTCGCCCGCCGCCGCGTGGTAGCCGACGAGCAGGGCGACCGCGTCGCCTTCCGTGATGCCCTGCATCATGGCCAGCGGTTTGGGCGAGCCGGTCACGACTTGGGCGCGCGGGTCCAGCTCGGCGTGGAGCAGGTTGTCCATGCTGCCGTGGCTGTCGTTGACCACGACCTCATCGGCGCCGGCGTCGAACGCGCCCCTAATGGCGGCGTCGGCCTCGGCGGTCATCAGCCGTTGGGCGTGCACGTAGCCGGTGCCGCCGCGTACGGCCTGATCAAGGGTCGCGACGCCCGCGACTCCTTCCATGTCGATCGAGATGAAGACTCGCATGCCCGCGATCTTAGTGACGCCCCTCGTCCGGGACCGGCACCCGCCCGGCGGCGCGGGGACGCCCGGACACGGCGGCGCTTCGCGTGCCCCGCGACGGAAATGGTGTCACGAGCGAACCCTGAGGCCGTCCAGGGTGAGATCGAGCAGGCGTTCGGCCTGCTCCCGCTGCTCGGGCGCGGCCGAGCTGAGGGCGATGCCGGCCAGGGCGGCGCCCAGGTCCGCCGGGCTGATGTCGGTGCGGATCAGGTCGGCGGCCAGGCAGGCGTCCATCAGGGCGGTGATGGCGTCCTCGATCATCTCCCGGCTGTGCCTGTAGGGGTTCTCGCCCGTGGCCGCGATGGCGCGCAGGGCGTCGGCCATGCCGAGCTTGGCGGTCACGTAGTCGAGGAAGAGCCGCGTCCAGGCGCGCAGGGCCTCGTAGGGCGGATGCGCCGCGAGCAGATCCGGTACGGCGTCGCACAACTGAGCCACCTCGTTGCGGTAGACCGCCTCGATCAGCGCCTCCCGGGTGGGGAAGTTGCGATACAGGGTGGCGGTGCCCACGCCCGCCTCCTTGGCGATGCGTTCCAGGTGGGCGTCCAGTCCCTGCTCGGCGAAGACGCCTGCCGCGGCCGTGATGATCTTGTCCCGGTTGCGGCGCGCGTCGGCCCGCAACGGGCGCGGTGCGTTCTGGCTCATCTGCGGCCCGTCGTCCCCTCTCCGTTTGCTAAACGGAGGCGTGCCCACTTACGCTGCCAATAAGTGGTGGCGCCTCCACTTCCACTGTAGGTCATCGGCTGGCCTGCACACGTACCTCGGGAAAGGACTGCTGATCATGACAGGCATCGCAGGAAAGGTGGTGGCGATCACGGGCGCCAGCAGCGGCATCGGCGCGGCCACGGCGACGTACCTCGCGGAGAGAGGCGCCCGGCTGGTGCTCGGCGCGCGCAGGAAGGACCGGCTGCGCGAGGTGGTGGACCAGATCGTCGCCCAGGGCGGCGTGGCCGTCGGGGAAGTCGTCGACGTGACGCGCCGCGAGGATCTGCGGCTGCTCACGGACACGGCGATCGACCGGTACGGCCGGCTCGACGTCCTGGTCTCCAACGCCGGCACGATGGCGGTCTCACCCTTCGACGACCTGCGCCAGGACGACTGGGACGCGATGGTCGCGACCCACGTCACCGGCCTGCTGAACGGCATCGGCGCGGCCCTGCCCGTCTTCCGGCGGCAGCGCTCGGGCCAGTTCGTCAACGTCGCCTCGACCGCGGCCTACGTCGTGAAATCGCCCCAGGGCGTCTACGCGGCCACCAAGGCGGCGGTCAAGGTGCTGACCGAGGCGCTGCGCCAGGAGTCGGGGCCCGACCTGCGCGTCACCCTCGTCTCACCCGGCTTCACCAACACGGAGGGGGTCGGCAAGGGGGCAGCCCCTGAGACGGCAGCGGCGATGATCCGGCAACGCGACGAGATCGCCATCCCGCCGTCGGCCATCGCGTCGGCGATCGGCTTCGCCATCGAGCAGCCGGCGGGCGTCGACATCAGCGAGATCGTCGTCAGACCCACCGCCCAAGCCTGACGCTCGCGGGCGCCGACGCCCGCCGCGCCCCCACCGGCCACCGTCACGTCGCCAGCCAGAGGCGCAGTAAGTGACGGCGGCGTTCAAGTTGGGGGTGATCGGTGTAGGCGGTGCGGCTGTGCAGGACGACGTGATTGTTGAGCAACTGCAGGTCACCGGGCCGCAGGTCCATGGTCAGCGCGAAGCGGGGGTCGGCGGTCAGCCGGTCGAGCAGCTCCATCACCTCTGCCTGCGCGGGGGTGAGCGGCGGCACGCCGGCGCCGCGCAGCGCCGAGCGCAGGTAGTCGGGACCGTAGGCGAAGGACACCCCGCCGTCCGGGCGCGGCGTGCACAGCGGCTTGGTGTAGAAGCTGTCGGGGCCGTCTCCGGTGCGGCGGTCGTGCCACCACGGCTGGTAGAGCACCTGGGCCAGGTCGGGGCGGGTGCGTACGACCTCGTTGTGCACCGCGACGGAGCTGACGATGGAGCTGAGCCCGCCGGACCGCGCCGGACGCAGACACAGCAGGGCGACGGCGTCATACGGGTCGCTGTGGTAGCCGAGCCGCCCTCTGTGCTGGTAGCTGCGGGTGACGGCGCCGGCCGGGTCGGCCCCGGTGTCGCGTACGTGTCTCAGCGGCGTCCCGTCCGGGCCCTGCGGGATGATCTGCCCGACGTGGCCGGTCAGACCCAGCGCGACGGCCTCGCACTGCCGCTCGCTCAGCTCACCCACCGGCACGCCGCGCAGCAGCACGAACCCGCGGCCGTGCACGAGCCGCTCACGTACCTCCCTCAGGACGGGTCCAAGCGTCGGCAGCCGGAATCGCCCGGCACCCGGCCCAGTCCTTGCGGCGTCGAGGATCTCCCGCTGGGCTCGCTCGTCGAGGTGGACCTGCCAGTCGCCGCCGTCACGGACCTCCGCCGCCATCCATCCGGCCGGTCCTGACACCTCCGTCACCGCCATCGCGCCGATGCCTCCCTTCCTTCGCCCGGTACCTCGCCTCCTCAACGATCGCCCCCGCATCAGCCGTACGGGACCCGTCATCGCCCACGGCGGAACGTCTTCGCCGACGGCGCAAGACCGGCAGCGCAAGACCGGCAGCGCAAGACGTTGTCGGAACATCCGTTCCAGCATGCGGGCCGCACTGCGAAGGTCGTGAAGCCGCGCCGGCCTCATCCTCGAGGACGTGGCCGGACCAGCCAGAACAGGACCGCCACCGCAACCCCGCTGAGCGTCGCCTCCAGTGGCCCCCTCCCAGCCGTCAAGCTGAGGACGAAGGCGACCGCCCCCAGCGCGGGCGCAGTCACCAGGCCGACCTTGGTACGCAGGTTCATGGCACGCCTTGGCCGTTCGTCCTGGCCAAGGCCGAAGAGGTTCGCGAACAGGTTGGGGAACATGTTGTCGATCTGGTCCTGCAGCCGCGCCGCTTCCCGTGCCTCGGCCGCCGCACGCCTGCGCTTGCCCTGGACTCTGGCCAGTTGCTCGCGGGCCAGATGCAGGTCGATCACCGCTCTGAGCACGCCGACATCCTGGACGAGCCGTTCGTAGAGTGCGACCCTCTCGCCGGCGGCGGCCACGGCCTCCTTCTTCCTGCCCAGCGCGACCAGCAGGGTGACGAACTGGTCGAGCATTCGCGCCAGCTCCAGCCTGGCCGCTGCCTGTGCGTCCGGATCGGCCGGATCCGCCTCCGTGACGGCCTCGCGCAGCCGCTCCGCTGTTTCCCGCGCGTAGGGCAGGGCCTCCTCCTGCCTGTCCAGCGCGGTGAATACGGTCGCCATCCCGGCGAGCATGTTGGTGAGCAGGGGACCGCCGAAGTCTCGGACGGCGACCAGGTGCTCCTGGCCGATGGCGAGGGCCTCTTCCCACCGTTCCAGCCGCTGGAACATGCCCATCAAGCTCACCACGTTCCTGGCCAGCGCTGACTGGAAGGAGCGGATCGGGTGTCTGGCGACGGTCTCACGCGCCAGCGCCACGGCCTCGATCGCGGCCCGCACCCCGTCATCGTGGCGTCCCACGGTGAACAGCTGGGCGGCGTGCGTGCCGAGCATCGTCGGCACCCGGTGCCCGAACGCGTCAGGGTCCGCCTCGGCCAGCCGCCTGCTCAGCGTCATCGCCTCCTGTGAGGCTTCGATCGCCTGCTCCTCGCCCCGCTTCAGCGTCATCCGCAGGTACGCGAGATTGCCCAGGGCCATGGCCAGGCCGCCTTGGAAGTCGAGGTCGTCGGGGTCGGCGGCCACTGCCAGCCGGTGGTTCCGCACGGCCTCCCGCGCCGACTCGATCGCCTCGCTGTTCCTGTCCAGCTGGTAGGCGAGCATTGCGCGGTTGCCCAGTGCCATCGCCAGGTTGAACGGGTCGTCGAGGCCGCGGAGCAGGTCCACCGCTTCCTCCACGGCCGACATGGCCTCCTCGTCGCGATCGGTGCCCATGAGCAGGTTGGCGAGGTTGTTCAGGTTGATGGCGAAGAGGCCCGTGAACCGCGCCGGGTCCTCTCCCACGAGGGCGCGGTAGCCCTCGATCGCCCGCTCCTCGTGGGTGACCGCGTCCTGCGTGCGGTCGACGACCAGCAGGCGGCGCGCGAGAGTGGCGTGGAGCTCAGCTCGCGTGGCCGGGTCGACGCCGGTGGCCAGGCGGTAGGCGACGACGCGCTCGGCGACGGCAGCGATTCCAGCGTCGAGGTCGATGTTCCTGCGCTCGGGGAAGAGCCTCTCGACCGCGTCGAGCACCGCCGGATCGAGGTGCGGTACCTCGGCGAGCGCGGTGAGCGCCGCTCCACCTCCAGCCAGCGCCAGGGCCGGATCCGCGGAAAGGACGTCGGCCAGGCTCTTGCCCACGTGCGGCCACCTCGTGGCCGACGAGGCGAGAAAGGTGATGGCCCGTCCCGCGTAGGCGGGTGGGTCGCCGTCATGGGCCAGCAGCCCGGCGATCGCGCCCGGCGTCCACGGGTCGGCGCCGCCGGCCGCATGGCCGGGCAGAGCCAGCGCCAGCAGGTCCTCCGCCAGCCTGTCGGGGTAGAGCGGTTCCAGGACCCGATCCGGCTCGGCCGGCGGGTAACAGACGGCATGATCGTCGATCAGCTCGTGCGGGTGCCTCGGCAGGCCCAGCCCGCCCAGCACCCCTGCCGCCGCCTCGTAGTTCTGGGCGCCGGTCAGGACAGCGGTGAACACCGTCCTGGCCATCATCTGCGGAGGTGTCGACAGGGCCTGGTTGTCGTGCAGCTCCGTCCAGTGGCGGCGTTCGCGGTCGAGCAGGTAGGCGGAGAACTCCGACGGATCGCCGGGCGGGCTGACGCCTCTGGCGCGTGCGTCGACGGCTACCAGGGCGGCCATGTGCAGGGTCAGCACGAGCTCGAATCCGGGGTCGTCGAGGCGAGGCGGCGCAACCGCATCCGGTACGGCCAGGCCGTACCGTTCGCAGAAGCAGTCGTGAGCGGCGGTGAACACCCGTTCACGGTCGATCGCCGTCCGGGGTAACGGTCCGAGCGGTAGGTCGCCGGTTCGCGCGCCACGTTCGGTCAGTACGGCACGCAGCGCCGGCCAGGACCGCGTCGACCTGGCCACCAGCAGCACCCGCGTGCGTCGATGAGCGTGCAGCAGCGCGTTGGCGAACAGCCAGCTCAGGTGGGAGAGGGGCCACCGATCCGCGTAGTCGACGATCAGCAGCAGGCCGGGCGCCGCCCCGGGGAGCAGGTTCTGGCTCCCGGGAGAGGGGACGGCACGGTGGGCGGCGGTCACGACCTTCCAGCCGCGCTCAGCCACCAGGTCGGCGAACGCGGACACCAGGCGGGTCTTGCCCTGGCCGCCCGGGCCGTGCAACCAGCGCGCCGCCAGTTGCGGCCCCTCCAGCCACGAGGTCAGGTCGGCGAGTTCGGCCTCGCGCCCGTCGAAGGCGACGACCTCGTGGCGGGCGTCGAGCAGCCTGGTGGGCTGTTCGAGCAGCCAGGCGGCGTCCACGGCCGGTGGTCGTGCCCGCTCGATCAGCGTGTAGACGGGACCCGCGTCCTGGAAGACGTTCAGGTCCGCCCCAATGACGCCGTACGCGAAGCCGGCCTCGGCCTGGACCGTCTGTCGGAAGAGCGGCTTCTTCACCGAGCCGGGTCGTCGATGTCGCCGTGGATGATGACGTTGCCCCCTTGCGCGGCGAAGATCCTGCCGTGGTCGCGGGCGATGTTGTTCTGCACCCACGTCATCGACTTCTCCGGGAGCCCGGCCTGCAGCTCGGTCACCAGGTCGCGCAGCTCGCCGGCCAGCTCTGGATGCTCTTCGAGCAGATCCTCGACCTCCAGCTGCCACGCGCCGATCAGCGCCTGGCGGACCCGGTCTTCGTCCTTCCGCGCCACCCGGCCCGCGTTGGTGTCGAGCTGGGCGTCGATCCTGTCCAGTTCGGCCTGGCCGCGCCTGGAAAACAGGCGGGAGAAGCCCGACTTGGCGCTCTCCCATCCGTCTGTGGCCATCGCGCCCACCAGGGTGGTGGCTGCGGTGGCGGCGAGAGCGGACAGAGCCTCTGTGAGCATCGAATCTCCTTCGGGGGAAGCCTGCCACGAGTGTCCATCCCGGGGAGGGATCATTTCAATCGTCGAGCAGCCGCCAGATGAGAGAGCGATCTCGTTCCGCGGCGGCCCGGCGGGGTCACGCGTTCTTCGAGCGCAGGATCCGTTCGACCGCGGGTACGATCTCCGCCTCCGCGGGCTGCTTGGCCACGCCGAGCCCGGCCAGCGTGCGCACCACCGGCGCGTCGTCCAGCGACAGGATGCCGAGCAGGAGGTGCTCGGTGCCGACGAAGTCGTGTTCGAGGCGCAGGGCCTCGCGGGCGGCCAGTTCGAGGGCTTTTCTGCCCTGCGCGGTGAACGGTGTCGGCTGGTCGGGCCGCCCGTCGCCGGGGCCCAGGTCGGCCGTGACGGCGTCCCTGACCGCGTCCAAAGAGGCGCCCAGCGCCACCATGGTCGTGGCGGCCAGCCCTTCGGGCTCGCGCAGCAGGCCCAGCACCAGGTGCCCGACCTCGATGTGGGCGTGGCCGCCGGTATGGGCCTCTTCCTGTGCCTTGACGAGGACGCTGCGTGCCTTGTCGGTGAAGCGGGAGAAGGTGCGCAGGTCCTCCTGAAGGGAACTGGCGTTGCCGCTGCTCTTGGGCACGAAGCGCTTCTGCACGGCTTGCTTGCTGACCCCCATGCTGCGGCCGATGTCGGTCCACGAGGCGCCGGAGCGCCTGGCCTGATCGACGAAGTGGCCGATGAGGTGGTCGGCGACCTCGCCGATGTGCTCGGCCAGGGTGACGGCGTCGGACAGCTCGCCGAGCGGGTCGCCGTCCGGGTGGCGGTCCTTGATCGTGGTGATGAGGTCGTCGAGACGTACGTTGCTCTGCATGCCGTCAACTATAGGTTGACGCATGCCAATCGTCAACCATTGGTTGACGGACGCTCTGGCAGGAGAGGTGGCTGCGCTGGGCGGCCGGGTCGTTGGGTGCTTCGTTCAGCGACGGGGGATCTCGGGTGGGAAGAAGGGCGGGGCTCCCGGGGGGGCAACATGAGCCGGCCGTACTCCTCCAGGACGCTCATGAGCACGGGGAAAGTCCGCGAGATCGCTCAGGAGCGCGCGGAGGCGGATGCCACGGCGGTGGTGTTCTTCAATCCGCTGACCGGCAGGCAGCGTACGGTTCTCAGCGAACTGCTCGGCTGCCCGGTGTTCAGTCGCGCAGATCTCCAGCCGCCTGGAGCATCCGGAGCCGGCTGCGATGAGTGAACGCGAGTACTTCGCCTTCGTGTCCAAGCGGCTGGGCATGTTCTCGTAGGACGGGAGCCGGCGGCCTCACGCCGGGACACGTCTCGTCGCCTTTGCGTACGACCTGATCATCTCCAGGGACAGGACGATCGCGACGGCACCGAGAACCCCGTGGTACCACCGCCAGCCCACGCCGATGCCGACGAAGCCGTCCACGATCATGATGCCGCCCCCGCCCGCGACGGCCAGCCCCATGCCGGCCAGGACGAGCAGCATCAACGCCCTCGGTGCTCTGCGGCCGGCGGGCGTGACCGTGGCCAGGGCGACGCACGCGCCCAGTACGCCGGTCGCGGCCGCGAGCCACTGTGCGGTGGCCGGGTCGAGGAAGTAGCCGGCGGTCTCGGCAGCCGACACGGGCGGCCCGCCCGGGAACCCGAGCCGGGCCTGCGCGGCGAAGGCGGCCTTCCCGGCGGCGTAGCCGAGGAACAGTGCCGCCATCAGGTACGCCGGCCAGCGCCGCGGACGATTCGGATCGCTCATGGGCCCGAGCGTAGGAAGCGCGGGCCGGGCGTCGCCTCCCCGCGGCGGGGAGGGCGGCTCCCTCTCATGGGGGATCAGGCGCGAAAACCCAGGTGAGAATTCCGGACCGCTCGTGCTAGGAAATAGGGCTCATCATCGGACGGGACCAGGGCGGTGCATCGCGTGGCGCGGGCGGCGGAAGACGAGGATGTCGAGCGGAGACGCCGGAGGCGGTGGCCGCTGCTGACGGCGGTGGCGGTCGACTCCGTGGGCACGGGCCTGTATCTCCCGCTGTCCCTGCTGTACTTCCTCAAGGTCACCGACCTGGACCTGGCCACCATCGGCCTGCTGGTCAGCGTGACCACGGCGCTGACGCTGCCGGTGCCGATCGTCGTCGGGCGGCTGGCCGATCGGTTCGGGCCGCGGCTGGTGGTCGCGGGCGGCCAGGCGCTGCAAGGGGTCGGCTTCCTGCTCTACCTGACGGTCTCCGGGGCGGGCTCTCTGGTGGCCGCCGTCCTGGTGACAATGGTGGGGTCGCGGGTCTACTGGTCCTCGATCTTCACGCTCATCGCCGACCACGCCGACCACACCGGGTCGGGGGAGACGAAGGATCACTGGTACGCGCGTACGGGGATGATCAGGGAAGCGGGCGCCGGCGGCGGGGCACTGCTGGCCAGTGCGATGCTCGCCTTCGACTCCACGGGCGTCTACGACGGGCTGATCCTGGGCAGCGCGCTGGCGTTCCTGGCCGCCGCGCTCATGGTGGTGCTGGCCGTGCCGGCGCTCCCGCACGCCCGGCCGCCGACGAACGGCCCCTCCGGGCACCGGGCGCTGCTGCGGGACCGGCCCTACCTCGCGCTGATCGGTACGTGCACGATCTTCGCCCTGTGCAGCACGTTCCTCGCCCTGTCGCTGCCCGTCTACGTCGTCCAGGGCCTGTCCGGCCCCGACTGGGTGCCCGGCCCCCTCCTGGCCATGAACACGCTGCTGCTCGCCACCTGCACGGCGTCCCTCACCCGGTTCGCCCGCCGCCACGGCGCCCGCGCCCGCGCCCTGACCTGGGCCGGCGCGTTGTGGGCGCTGTGGTGCGCCTTGTCGGCGGCCGCCGTCCTGCTGCCGGCGCAGGCGCTGGTGCCGTACCTGGTGGCGGTGGTGCTGGTCTACACCGCCGCGGAGATGATCTCCGGGCCCGCGACGAACGCGCTGGCGGCCGACGCGGCGCCGGCCGGGTCGCGGGGCACGTACCTGGCGGCCTTCCAGTACTCCTTCGCGGTCGCGAACATCGTCGCGCCCGGCCTGTTCGGCCTGCTCTTCAGCCGGCACCACCAGCTTCCCTGGCTCGTCGTCGGCCTGCTCGCGACGCTGGGCGCGGTCCTCATGCTGCGTCTCGAACGCCGGCTGCCGCAAGAGCGCCAACCGGCCGGGGCCGGCGTGCCGGAGAGCGCGGCCTGACGACCCTGGGGCTCAGGTCCCAGACCGCCCGCGTCGGCTTCCCTGCCACAAGGGCTTGACGTCCCTGGAATCGAGGACGCCGGGAGCGCGAGCCTGTGATCGCAGGCGCCATCCACGCCCTGCTCGATCGATTCACGAAAGAGGTCCTCATGGCCGACATCGCCGTACGACGCATCCTGGTCCTGGTCGCCGCTGCCGCGCTCGCCCTGTCCGGCGTCTCGGCTGCCACAGCGTCAGCCGACGATCCGGAGGAGACAGGCACGGTCGAGGGGCCGGGACTGACCGTGATCAGCTACGTCCAGCTCCAGAACGAGCGTAGCGGCAAGTGCCTGGAGGTCAACCAGGCCGGCTCGACCAAGGGCAAGGGCGACAACGCCAAACTCCTGCAGTGGAACTGCCACAGGGGCGCCCAGCAGCAGTGGCACAAGGCGAGCTGAAGGCCGGCTTCCTCAAGAACAGGCGCAGCGGCAGGTGTGCCGAGCCCGACCAGCGGATCGGCAAGGGCCGCGCCGAGGGCGGCCAGGTCCTGCAGTGGACCTGCCACGGCGGCGCCCAGCAGCAGTGGAGACAGCGCTGACCATCAGCGGGATCCTCCGATGATCCGGCCGGGATCAGGCCTGGGCGGGCTGGAAGAGTTCGACGAGGTTGCCCGCGGGGTCGGTGAGCAGGATCTGGCGTCCGCCGGGGCCGGCGACCACCTCGCTGACGAACGACGACACGCCGGCGGCACGCAGGCGGGTGATCTCAGCGTCCAGGTCGGCGACGATGAGGTGGATGCGGTTGCCGCCGGCGCCGAGGCCGGTGGGGGTGGCGCGGGCGCCGGAGCTGGCCGGTCCTGACAGCAGCAGCCGCAGGGGCCCGCGTACGACGTCGGCGAAGGCCGGCGCGGCGTCGAGGCGCACGGTGAAGCCCAGGTGCTCGGTGTAGAAGCCGACTGCGGCGGCCACGTCGTCCACGAGGTAGCGGACGCCGGCGAGTTGTTCGGGGGCGGGTGCGGTCATGGCAGGACCTCCTGGGACATGAGGACGGGCAGCAGGTGGCGGACGCGGCTGTCGATCTCCGCCGCGACGCGGTCGAACGCGAGGTGATCACCGCCGGCGGGGTCGGGGATGCTCCAGTGCACCTTCCTGGAACGGGGCCCGAAGCCGGGGCAGACCTCGCGGACCTTGTCGCACAGGCTGATCACGTAGTCGAAGCGGCGGCCGGTCAGGGTGTCCAGGTGCCGGGGCCGCCGGTCGCTCACGTCGATGCCGTGGCGATCGCGCAGGACGCGTACGGCCTCCGGATGCAACCGCGCGCGGGGATGGCTGCCCGCGCTGGCCGTCTCGACGCGGCCGGCGGTGTGATGGCGCAGCAGGGCCTCGGCGATCGGGGAGCGGGCGCTGTTGCCGGTGCAGGTGAACAGCACGACGGGCGGGCGAACGGATACCGGCGCGGGGGAGGGCGGGGCCGGGGCGAGGCGGAGCGCGGGGTGCAGGAGGGCGCCGGTGCCGGCCAGCGCCTGGGCGCAACGTTCCAGGTCGAGGTGGTAGTAGCTGTCGCGGGCGTCGAAGCTGCTGCGGCGGGCGGTGACCAGCCCGGCGCCGCGCAGCTGCCGCAGGTGGTAGGAGACCAGGTTCTGCGGCTGCGCGATCAGGTCGACCAGCTCGCGGACCCGGTGGTCGCCGGTGGCCAGCTCGGTCAGCAGCCGCCATCGGATCGGATGGGCGGCCAGCTTCACGAAGGACGGGGGCGAACTCGCCATGCAGGCGACAATACATCAAAACAGTTTGATGCATAAGGCTCGGGCCGCACCTGGCCCTGGCTGACGCCGCCTGCCCTTCCTTCCGGTCTGCTTCGACATTAGGTTAGGGTTACCTTTCTTCTGGAGTACGGCCTTGTTTGATCATTTCGTCTGGTCCGTCGTGGCGGTTCCGGTGGCGTTGGTCGTGGTCATCGCGCTGCTCGCCGACCGGCTGCCCCCGGCGCGCGCGGCCAAGGTGCTGGCCTGGTCGGCGGCCGGGACCGCGCTGGCGAGCGTGCTCAACGTGGCGGCGTTCACCGTTGTAGCCGCGGCGGAGATTCCCGTCATCGCCGGATATTTCGGATGGTCCTACCAGACGGTGATCGCCGACACAGGGCATGTGCGCTGGGTTCCGTGGTTGTGCGTGGTCCTGCTGGCGTGGGCGGCGGTGGCCGCCGCCCGGGTGGTGCGGCGGCATCGTGGCGGGCGCGCCTGGGCGGCGGGACTGGCCGCGGCCGAAGCCCACGACGGGGTGGTCATGGTACGGAGCCCGGCGGTGGAGGCGTTCGCCGTGCCGGGCAGGCCCGGCCAGGTCGTGGTCACGACCGGGATGAGGAAGATCCTCACCGATCGGCAGTACGAGGCGCTGCTCGCCCATGAGCGGGCGCATCTCGCTCAGGGCCATCCCCTGCTGGTGTTGCTGAGCGACCTGGCCGGCGCGCTCCACCCCGCGCTGTGGTGGGTCTCCGGCCGGGTCGGCTACCTGAGCGAACGTGCCGCCGACGAGCACGCGGCTGCGGTGGTCGGCGATCGTACGGTCGTGGCCGGGGCGATCGGGACGGCGGCGCTCGCCGCCCACGGCCGGCCGCCGCTGAAGGACATCCGGTTCGCGTCGTTCGCCAGGCCGAGGCGCCCTGGCGCGATACCGCGCAGGGTCGCCGCGCTGCTCGGCCACCCGAACGCCGGCGGCCGGGCGTGGCCGACCGCCGGCGTTCTGACGGCCATTCCGGTAGTGCTGGCGGTGAGTTCGCTCGTCTGGACCGGAGAGGCGCTCTACGATCTGGTCGAACTGCTCGTCCTCGCCCACGGCGCCCTGCATTGAGCCCACGCCGCCCTGCACTGAGGCGACGCCGTCCTGCGCTGAGGCGGCGTCCGAAGGACGATCTGCTTATTTCGCCGTCGCGTTCATCGCCTCGCCGGATCCGGGAAACAATCCCAGCAGGACGCCGCCGGCGGCCAGCAGCGTCGCGGGTGCAAGCGCTGCCCAGCGGTGCCGGCCGGGTAGACCGCGCAGCGCGGCCACACCGGCCAGAATCGTGATCCCGAACAGGAAGAAACCGGTGTTCATCACCCATGCCAGCGGTGAGTACATGTGCTGCCCGAACAGTGTCGAGGGCCCGTGGACTCCGAGATTGCTGATGAAGTGGTACGTGTAGCTGTAGGGCGGGTCCGTCCATGCCGCGGCGGCGATGAACTCGGCGAGTAGGACGATCATCGGCCCCGCGATGAGCAAGGCTCCCGCGGTTCGGTGCTGCCAAGGCCGGCGCGCGTCGGGGACAAGCGCTTCAGGCTTTGCGTCGTTCGCGGGTTCGTTTCGTTCGAGGCTCGAGAACGGGTTGATGTTGCCGGCCATGGTCATGGTCCTTTCCGGTGTCGGCGCTGGTTCGCCGGGGTCGGTGCGAGTTCGTGCCGAGTCGCCGCAGCAGGGGGATCCCAGCCACCCGATAACTTCACTTGCACACTTACTATACCGAGACTACTTTTACCGTCAATGTAGTTGGAGTTCGGCACTAGTAGGATCTGGTCATGGTTGACGGAACGGCCGTGGGACGGCGGGAGCGCAAGAAGGCAGCAACGCGGGCGGCGATCTTGGACGCGGCGACGACGCTCTTTCTCGAGCGCGGCTTCGACGGGGTCAGCGTTCGCGAGATCGCCGACAAGGCGGACGTCTCACCCAAGACGGTCTTCACGCATTTCCCGCAGAAGGAGGCGCTCGTCTTCAGCGACGAGGACGAACGGCATGAGCGCCTCGTGGCCGCGGTCAGCGGCCGGGCGCCGGGGACGACGATCTCCGACGCGCTGAAGGCGCACTACCTCTCCGAGATCGCCGCGATGAGGTCCGGGCCCCAACGCCGGATCCTCACTCTCATGGAAGAGACACCGGCCCTGATCGATTACGCGGAGAAGATGTGGTTCCGCCATGAGGGCGCCCTCGTTGCCGCGATCGCCGAGGAGCTCGGGCACACGGAGCCGACCGACGAGATCCGCTTCTACGTCCGTTTCGCCCTGCAGATCCAGCTCAGCGCCGCCCACGAGGCAAGTCCGGAATCGACCATCGACGCAGGATTCCGGCTTCTCGACGAAGGCTGGGCGCGCTACCACGAGGCCAGAGACCAGAGCGCATCCGGGTGAAGACGCGCGAGCGGTAGCCTCGCCGAGGCGGACGGAGGCCCCCGGTCACGGGGCTTTGCCGGGGCCCGCAACACTGATCCCGAGCGCTGCGGGCTGTTCGTCGTGAACCCGCGGGTGAAGCGCCGCAGGAGTGAAGCGATGTCGCGGAGACTTTCCGCAGGTGGGCACGGCGAACCGTCGATGCGCCGCAACGATCGGGAGGATAAAGAACAAGCTCAGACCGCCCTCACTCGAACAGGGCGCGCCCCCAATAATCCCCGGCGTCCCTGACGCCGGGCGGGCAGGCGAACACACCGCTCGACACGTGCTTGATGTACTCGTTGAGGCGATCGGCTCTGGCCAGCCCCATCTGGACCGGTACGAACTGCGTCCGCGGATCACGCTGGTAGGCGATGAAGAAGAGCCCCGCGTCCAGCCGGCCGAGCCCGTCGGAGCCGTCGACGTAGTTGTAGCCGCGCCGCAGCAGGTGCGCGCCGCCGTGGCTGCTGGGGTGCGCCAGCCGTACGTGGGCGTCCGGCTGCATGGCCGCCAGGTCGACCGGGTCGAACTCGTTCTTCTTGCCCACCGGCGCGCCCTCGCCCTTGCTGCGGCCGAAGATCTCCTCCTGCTCGCGCAGCGAGGTGCGGTCCCACGTCTCGACGATCATGCGGATCTTCCTGGTCACCAGGTAGCTGCCGCCCGCCATCCAGCCGGCGCCGTCCTCCGCCCTGGCCCAGAGCTGGTCGCGGAGCAGGTCCGCGTCCTCCAGCTTCATGTTGTTGGTGCCGTCCTTGAAGCCCATCAGGTTGCGCGGGGTCACCTGGGCGCGCGAGGTGGAGGACGTACGGCCGAAGCCGAGCTGCGACCAGCGCACCGACACCTTGCCGAAGCCGATCCTGGTCAGGTTGCGGATGGCGTGCACGGCGACCTGCGGATCGTGCGCGCACGCCTGCACGCACAGGTCGCCCCCCGAGATCTCCGGCACCAGCTGCTCACCGGGGAACTTCGGCAGGTCGGCCAGGGCCGCGGGGCGCTTGGCCGCCAGCCCGAAGCGGCGGTCGAACAGGGACGGGCCGAACCCTATCGTCAGCGTCAGCCCCGAGGCGGGCAGTCCGAGCGCCTCACCGGTGTCGTCGGGCGCCGCCTCGGGCGAGCCGCCGACCGCGCCGAGGGCGCCGGCCTCCCTGCCCTGGGTGAGCCGGGCGGCCGCGGCCGTCCACTCCTGCAGCAGGTCCACCAGCTCGGCCCGCTTGTCGGTGACGACGTCGAAGGCGACGAAGTGCAGCCGGTCCTGGGCGGGGGTGACGATGCCCGCCTGATGCTCGCCGTAGAAGGGGAAGGGGTCGGCGGTGCCGGCGTGCGCGGCCGTCGGTTCCTGGACGAGTGAGCGGGAGGCGATCACGCCTGCGCCCGCTGCCGCGACTCCGGCCGCGCCGAGGCCGAAGACCTTCCTGCGACTCAGCCGTCCGTTCATCGCGCCACGATCGGTGCGATCTTGCTGATCGGCTCGGCCAGCGCGTTGATCACGTCGGACAGGCTCTTCAGCTCGGACTTCGACAGCTCGTCGTGCAGTCGCCAGCCGTCGCCCTTGCGGTGCTCGCCCAGCTCGGCCTCGGCGGCGGCGAACTTCTCGTCCAGGGTCTTGACCAGGTCGGGCGCCCGCTCCTCCAGCACCGGGCGCAGCGCCTGCACCGCGGCCTTGGAGCCCTGGAGGTTGGCGTCGAAGTCCCACAGGTCGGTGTGCGACCAGGTGTCCTCCTCGCCGGTGATCTTCCCGGTGGCCACCTCGTCGAGCAGTTCCTTGGCGCCGTTGGCCAGGTTGAGCGGGGTCAGCTCGGCGGCGTTGGCCTTGGTCACGATGGTCTTGACGTCGGCGATGAGCTTGTCGGCGACGGGTCCGTCCTCGCTGACGTCCTTGGTGATCCACAGATCCTTCTCGATCTTGTGGAAGCCGGTCCACTCCTCGCCGTCGGCCAGGTCCGCCTCGCGGGCGTCGATGGCCGGGTCGAGGTCGCCGAAGATCTCCGCCACCGGCTCGATGCGCTCCCAGTACGTACGCGAGACAGGGAAGAGCTCCTTGGCCTTGCCGATGTCGCCCGCCTTGACCGCGTCCACGAACTCCTGCGTCTTGACCAGCAGCGTGTCACTCTGCGACTTGACGTAGCGCTGGTAGCTCCTGGTGGCCTCGGCGAGCTTGGCGTCGGCGGTGAGCGGTTTGTGCTCGCCGGTCACCTTCAGCGGGTTGCGGATGCCCTTGCCGATCATGCCGGGCTTGCACGCCGTCTCGTACGTCCCGGCCGGCAGCTCGGCGATCAGCTCGCGGGTCAGCCCGGGGACGATGTTCTCCACCTCGGCCAGCACGCGGTCGCCCGCGGCGTAGACGTAGAACTCGGTCACCTTGCTGCCGCCGTTCGTGATCGCGAACGTGCTGGTGCCCGCGGGGACCTCCGAGACGGCGACCTTGCACTCGGTGTCGCTCGCGGCCACGGCGACCTTGCCCGGCTTCGGCGCCGCGCCGGGGGCGGGGGTCTCCGCCGCGCAGGCGGTCAGCGCGGTCAGCGCGGCGAGGGCGAGCGCGCCGGTGGTGAGACGGATGGTGACGGACATGGTGCTCCTGTTCAGACCGCGGGCGCGGGGGAAGGCTGGGTGCGCGAGGGACGCAGGAAGAGGAAGAGCGTGGGGAGCAGGTAGGCGGCCCACGCGATGGTCTCGGCGACGCTGGGCTGCGGGGTGATGTTGAGCATTCCGGCCAGCAGGGCGCCGTACCAGGAGTCGGCGGGCAGGACGGCGCTGACGTCGAAGGCGTAGGTGCTCAGGCCGGGCAGGATGTTCGCCTCCTGCAGGTCGTGCACGCCGTACTTGAAGATGCCCGCCGCGACCAGGATGAGCAGCAGGCCGGTCCAGGTGAAGAATTTGGTGAGGTTGATGCGGACGGCGGACTTGTAGATGCCGTAGCCGAGCGCGACCGCGGCGAGCAGGCCGAGGCTGATGCCGATGAGCGGCTGGGCCGAGGTGGTCGCGCCGCGTACGGAGGCGAAGAACAGCAGGGCGGTCTCCAGCCCTTCGCGCGCCACGGCCAGGAAGGCCATGACGACGACGGCCGCCGGCCCGAGCTCCAGTGCGCCGGCGAGCTTGCCGCGCAGTTCGCCGGAGAGCGCGCGGGCGGCCCGCCGCATCCAGAAGATCATCCAGGTGACGAAGACGACGGCCAGCAGCGAGGTGATCGCGTCGAAGAGCTCCTGCCCGGTGTGGCCGAGACTGGCGGCGGTGAAGGTCAGGAACGCCCCGAAACCGACAGAGAGCGCCACGGCGGCCAGCACGCCGGTCCAGACGTGCGGCAGCCGGTCCGAGCGGTCGCTCTTGACCAGGAAGGCGACCAGCACCGAGACGACCAGGGCCGCCTCCAGTCCTTCGCGCAGGCCGATGAGAAAGCTGGCGAACACCATTGCTCCAATGCTCGAGCGAGCGGGACCGACACGCCGCCCTGCTACACGCTTGTAGAAGTTAACATAGGCTCACCTAACTAGCCAGGCGGCCCGGTAGGGTGGGCGCGATGAAGGAAGATCCGGCCGGCGGTTCTCCCGATCACGGCCGGCGCCGCCGGCCCGGCGAGCTGGAGGCGGCGATCCTCGCCACCCTGCGCGACGCGGGGCGCTCGCTCACCCCTGGTCAGGTCCGCGATCTCCTCGCTCCCGAGGGCGGGCTGTCCTACAGCGCCGTCGTCACCACGCTGGTCCGCCTGCACAGAAGGAAGGCGGTCACCCGCCGCAGGGAGGGGCGCGCCTACCGCTACGGCGCGCTCACCGACGCCGCCGGGCTGGTCGCGCAGCGGATGAGCGCCCTGCTCGACGCCGAGGACGACCGCGCGACCGTGCTGCGGCGGTTCGTGAACGAGCTGCATCCGGGCGACGAGGAGCTTCTGCGCCGGTTGCTGGCCGACGAGCCGGGCGAAACGCCGTAGGTCGCTCGGGTGGCAGGAATTGGTACCCGCCGATAGGGTCCGATCCGTGGGGCGATCGAGGACCAGTTCCGGACCGGCCGAGGACCTGCTCATCGAACTCGACCGCGACGCAGGAGTGCCGCTGCACCGGCAGATCGAGGCGTCCATCCGGGCGAGCGTCCGGGCCGGCCGGTTGCGCGCCGGCGCTTCGCTGCCGCCCAGCCGCACCCTCGCCGCCGGGCTCGGGGTCTCCCGCGGGGTGATCGTGGAGGCGTACCAGCAGCTCGTGGCCGAGGGCTACCTGACCAGCCGGTCAGGCGGTTACACCCAGGTCGCAGCGTCGATCCCGCCGGCCGCCGGCGACCCCGCGGTTTCCGGCGCGCGGCCGGCCGCGGCCGGCCCCGGCTCCAGGGTCGACTTCGGGTACGGGCGCACCGACGTGTCGCAGTTCCCCCGGGCCGCCTGGCTGCGCTCGGTCCGCAGCGTGCTCACCACCACGCCCAACGACCGGTTCGCCTACCTCGACGGGCGGGGCGTGCCGGAGCTGCGCCAGGCCCTGTGCGACTACCTCAACCGGGTACGCGGCACCCTGGCCGCCCCCGGCCACACGGTCGTCTGCAACGGCTACGCGCAGGGCATCTCACTGCTGATCCAGGTGCTCGCGCGGCGCGGCGCCAGGCGGATCGCCGTGGAAGACCCCTCCTCCGCCGACGACGCCCGCCCGCTGGCCGAGGCCGCCGGGCTCGACGTGATCGGCGTCCCGGTGGGTCAGGAAGGCGTCCGGATCGACGCCCTCGATCTGGCCGACGCCGACGCGCTGATCCTCACGCCGTCACACCAGTGGCCGACCGGTGGGGTGCTGTCGGCGGCGGCCAGGGCCGAGGTGATCCGCTGGGCCAGGCGCCGCGACGCGATCGTGATCGAGGACGACTACGACGCGGAGTACCGCTACGACCGGTCTCCGGTGGGCGCCATGCAGGGCCTGGCCCCCGATCACGTCGTCTACTGCGGCACGGCCAGCAAGACGCTCGCGCCGGGGCTGCGGCTCGGCTGGCTGGTGCTGCCCGCCCACCTGGTCGCCGACGTCGCCGCGGCGAAGGTGCTCGCCGACCGGGGTTCGGCGGTCATCGACCAGCTGACGTTCGCCGACTTCCTCGGCCGCGGCGAGTTCGACCGTCACCTGCGCCGGATGCGGCCGGTGTACCGGCGCCGCCGTGACGCGCTGCTGGACGCGCTGCGCACCCGGCTGCCGGAGCTGCGGCCGGCCGGGATCGCCGCCGGGCAGCACGTGGTCGCCTGGCTCCCGCCCGACCTGGACGAGGCGGCGGTGGTGGCGGCGGCCGCCCGGCACGGGCTCGGCATCCAGGGCGTCGGGCCGTTCCGGATCGCCCCCGCCGGGCCCGGTGGCCTGATCTTCGGCTACGCCATCCTCGGCGAGAGCGCCATCGCCGAGGGGGTCGCGCTGCTCGCGACGGCCATCAGGGAGGTACGGGGCTCCTGACGCGGCCCTGTCACCTGGCCCCGTCACTACGCCCTGTCACCTGGCCCCGTCACTGCGCCCGATCACTGCGCCCGATCATTGGGCCGGCCACTGGGCCGGTCACTGGGCGGGACGGATGTTCTGGTTCAGGTGGAACACGTTCGCCGGGTCGTACGCCGTCTTCACCGCGGTCAGCCTGGCCAGCTTCGCCGCCGAGTAGGCCCGCCGCACCCCACGCTGCCCGTCGGCCAGTTCGTCGGCCGTCAGGGAGTTGACGTAGATCCCGCTGGCATACGGTTCGAGCGCGGCCCCCGCGGCACGAGCGGCCCCCATCCTGACGTCGTCCTCCGCCGGGTCGCTCCACCGGGAGCCGGCCCCGAACTCGAACATCGTGTCACGGTGGCTGAACGCCGCGTCCTCTCCCGGCACCTCGGCGATCGCACCCCCGTGCGCCTGCAGACCGACCCCCGGCAGGTCCAGGCCGGCGCTCAGATCGCAGGCCCCGCGCAGCAGGAACGCCTCGATGGCCGCGGTGGGGAAGCTGCGCAGGTAGTGCGCCTTGGAGTAACGGCGGTAGGCGTGCCCGCCGGTGGAGTCCTCACGCTGCTGCAGTTCGAGGTACGACGGCGTGGTGACGCGGGAGGCTATGGGCCGCCCGAGCGCCCGCATCGCGGGCAGCAGCCGGCGGCCCTCGTCCGGGTCGCCGACCCACACGAACCCCACCGTGGCGATCGGGCCGGAGGGAGTGCCCGAGACGCCGGCGGTGAACGTCGCCTGCCGGGGCGCGACGGCGTTCAGGTCGCGCCAGCCCTCGATGACCGGGACGGCGTCCTCGGCGCGGAAGTCGAACTCGGCGACCAGCGTCCGCGTGCCGGTGTGATGCAGCTCGAATTCGAACTCGGTGACGACGCCGAAGTTGCCGCCACCGCCGCGCAGGCCCCAGAACAGGTCGGGGTTGCCGGTACGACTGGCGGTCACCACGTCGCCTTCGGCGGTGACCATCGTGTAGGAGACGACGTTGTCGCAGGCCAGGCCGTACTGGCGGGCCAGCCAGCCCATGCCGCCGCCGAGCGTGAGCCCGCCGACGCCGGTGTGGGAGACGTTGCCGGCGGTGGTGGCCAGGCCGTAGGGCTGGGAGGCCCGGTCCAGCGCGCCGAGCAGGGCGCCGCCCTGCACCCGGGCGCGGCGGCGGGCCGGGTCGACGCGCACGCCGCCCATGGGCGTCAGGTCGATCATGAGACCGCCGTCGGGCACGGCGAACCCGGCGGCGTTGTGGCCGCCGCAGCGGACGCCGATCTCCAGGTCCAGCTCCCGGGCCAGCCGCACGGCGGCGACCACGTCGGCGACGCCCGCCGTGCGGACGATCATGCGTGGCCGCCGGTCGATCATGGCGTTCCAGACGGTACGGGCGTTGTCGTAGCCGGCGTCGCCAGGGGTGAGCACCTGGCCGTCGAAGCAGGTCGCTGTGGTCATGCCCTCAGACTGGCAGGAATCGGTACCCTCGATAAGGTCCGATCTGACCACCTGATCGAGGACCAATTTCAGACCCGGAAAATCATCGGCCGCAGCTGTCGGATCCGGTCCGCGTCGTTCGTAGCCAGGGTGAAGGGCCGCCCGCGAGGGGCGCCGTCACGACCGAGGGAGAGACCGACCGATGCTGCCGCACCCGAAGGCCAAGATCCACCGCATGTTCGAGCTCCTGGAGCCGATCGCCACCATCACCTTCTCCGAGGCGGTGAACGAGGCGTTCATGGCGCTCGGCATGCGTAACTTCTGGGACGGATACTTCGCGGGCCGGGCCGCGCCGCTGGGCCAGGCGCCGGCCGGAGTGGTGCACGCGGTCTTCTACAACTTCACCGAGGGCGAGGTGGCGCGCCACATCCCCTGGGTCTGGGGGAAGATCAGCCCGGAGGAGGCGATCGCCGTACGCGAGCGGAGCAGCGCCGCCGTGCTGCGGCAGCGGATCGGGGAGCTCGCCGGCGCCCCCGGTCTGGTGCGGGCCGCCGACCTCGCCACCCGGGCGGCGCTCAGCGCGCCGGCCGAGGGCCGGGCGCTGTACGCCGGGCTCAGGGAACTCGACGTGCCCGAGGAGCCGGTGGCCAGGCTGTGGCACGCGGCGACGCTGCTGCGGGAGCACCGGGGCGACGGCCACAACGCCGTGCTGGTCGCCCACGGCATCGGCGGCACCGAGGCCCACGTCCTCATGGCTCTCGCCCTCGGGATGAGAGCGGAGGAGTTCGGCCGGATCCACCACCTGCCCAAGGCGCGGCTGGCGGCCGTCGTCGACGGGCTGCGCCGCCGCGGTCTCGTGGACGCCACCGGCGGGTTCACCGACGCCGGCCGGGAGACCAAGGAGCGGATCGAGGCGCTCACCGACGAACTGGCCGCGCCGGCGTACGACGTGCTCGGCGCGGACGAGCTCGACGAGCTGATCGCGGGGCTCGAACCGATCGCCGCCGCGCTCTAGAGCGGGCGGCACGGCTGGGCGCTATGGTGGGTGAGTGGACACTTACTCACCCTTAAGAAGGAGGGATCGGCATGAGGCTCACCGTCTTCGGAGCGACCGGCGGCACCGGTCTTGAGCTCCTGCGTCAGGGGCTGGCGCAAGCCCACGAGATGACGGCGATCGTCCGCGACGCCTCCCGGCTCCCCGCCGGCCTGCGTGACCGCCTCGACGTCGTGGAGGCCGACGTCATGGACGCCGACGCCGTCGTACCGGCGGTCAAGGACCGCGACGCCGTGCTGAGCGCGATGGGCACGCGCGAGCGCGGCCCCACCACCGTGCACTCCGCCAGCATCGCCTCCATCATGGCCGCCATGGGCCGCACCGGCTCGCGCCGCCTGCTGATGGTCAGCGCCTCGGGCATGGTGACCGGCCCCGACGACGGGCCTTTGGTCCGGTACGTGCTCAAACCGCTCATCGTCCAGCGCCTGTTCCGCCATTCCTACGCCGACCTGGCCCGAGCCGAAGGGCTGCTGCGGGCCGCCGACCTGGACTGGACGATCGTGCGCCCGTCCCGCCTGACCGACGCCGGCCTCACCGGCTCCTACCGCACGGCCGTCGACCGCAACCTCAGGGGCGGCATGAACACCACCCGCGCCGACCTGGCCGCCTGCATGCTGGAGCTGATCGGCGACGCCACCTCGGTGCGGCACGTCGTCTCGGTGGCCACCTGACCCGCCGCGCTCAGGAGATGAGCGCCGCCGGGTCGCGCTCGGGCGGCCCGGCCGGCCACCATTCGCCTTCGCGCAGCGTGAAGGGGTACCAGCGGCCGTCGCGGCCGTAGCGCAGTTGCAGGGAGCCGAGTGTCCAGCGGTTGCGCCAGATCCGCACCTCCGGCGGGGTCTCGCCCTCCCAGGCGGCCGCCAGCAGCGCCTGGGCCCTGGCCACGTCGCGGCGCGGCGGCGTCCATGCGGTTTCGAGGGCGTCCAGGCCGTCCGCGCCGCCGTACCGCCAGGCCCGCACGGCGGCTTCAGAAGGCCCGCCGAGGTCGTGCTCGGCGGCCAGCCTGACGTGGTCCTGGTGTTCGCTCAGCTCCGGCAGGCGCCCGTGCAGCAGCAGCTCGCGGGCCCGCGCGGCGGCCGAGGCGGCCAGCCCGGCCAGCGCGGCCACGTCCACGCCGGGAGCCGGCGCCCAGATGGGCAGCGTCCGCGGGACGTCGGCGGGCGGCGGGTCGGGCAGCGCGGGCACCCCCATCGCGTACGCCCGCGCGACCGGCACCCCCGCCACCGCCGCCGGCCGCGCGGAGGGAGCGCCGCGTCGCTGCAGGGCCTCGACGAGCTCGCGTTCGCCGCGCCCGCGCAGGAGCAGCAGCACGAACGGGTCGGCGTCCAGCAGCCAGGACGCCTGGTAGCACAGGGCGGCGGCGTGCTTGCACGGGTGACCCCAGTCGGGGCAGCCGCACTCGGGCTCCAGGTCGCCGACGGCGGGCAGCAACGGCACGCCCGCGTACTCGGCGGCCTCGACCAGGTCGTGCGGCATGTCGCCGTCGAGCAGGGCGGCGATGTGCCCGGACTTGGCGGCCACCTGGTCGAGGAAGCGTTCCCAGGCGGCGTCGCCGAGCTGCTCGACGCGGACGACGGTGTCGTACTCGCTCTCGGCGACGGCGGCCAGGCGGCCTGGGCTGACGGTGATGGGGCCGAGCTGGCCGGTCTTGGCGTACGCGCGGCCCTTGCGCAGCAGGGTGTGGTCCAGGGAGGTTTCCTCCATGGCCTGGACCCAGGCGCGGCCCCACCAGGTGGTGGCGAAGCGGGCGCCCGCGCGTTGCGGGGGGAAGGCGGGGAAGCCGCGGGCGGCGTCGGCGGTCATCGGGGCTCCAGGGGCGGCGGGGGTCATCTGAGCTCCACGAGGGCGGCGAGCTCGGCGTCGGTCAGCTCGGTGAAGGCGGCCTCGCCGGAGGAGAGCACGGCGTCGGCGAGCGAGCGCTTGGCGGTGAGCATCTGGGCGATGCGGTCCTCGATCGTGCCTTCGGCGATGAGGCGGTGCACCTGGACGGGCCTGGTCTGGCCGATGCGGTAGGCGCGGTCGGTGGCCTGGTCCTCGACGGCGGGGTTCCACCAGCGGTCGTAGTGGATGACGTGGTCGGCGCGGGTGAGGTTGAGCCCGGTGCCCGCGGCCTTGAGCGAGAGCAGGAACACCGGGGCGCTGCCGTCCTGGAAGCGCTGGACCATCTCCTCGCGGTGGGCGACGGGGGTGCCGCCGTGCAGCAGCTGGGTGGCCACGCCGCGGGCGGTCAGGTGGCGATCCAGCAGGCGGGCCATGGCGACGTACTGGGTGAAGACCAGGACGGCGCCGTCCTCGGCGACGATGGTGTCGACCAGTTCGTCGAGCAGTTCGAGCTTGCCGGAGCGGCCGGGCAGGCGCGGGTCGGCCTCGTGCAGGTAATGGGCGGGGTGGTTGCAGATCTGCTTGAGCCCGGTGAGCAGCTTGACGATGAGGCCGCGCCTGGCCATGCCCTGGGCCTCGGCGATGCGGGCCATGATCTCGCGGACGACCGCCTCGTACAGGCCGGCCTGCTCGGTGGTGAGGGCGACGGGCCGGTCGGTCTCGGTCTTGGGCGGCAGCTCGGGGGCGATGCCGGGGTCGCTCTTGCGGCGGCGCAGCAGGAACGGCCCGACGAGCCGGGAGAGCCGCTCGGCGGACTCGCCGTCGCCCGATTCGATGGGTTTGGCCCAGCGTGCCCTGAACTTGGGGAGCGGGCCGAGCAGGCCGGGCGTGGCCCAGTCGAGGATGGCCCACAGCTCCGACAGGTTGTTCTCCACGGGCGTGCCGGTCAGGGCGACGCGGGCGGCGCCGGGGATCTCGCGCAGCGCCTTGGCGGTGCCGGAGGCGGGGTTCTTGACGTGCTGGGCCTCGTCGGCGACGAGCAGGCCCCAGGGGTGGGCGGCCAGCGCGGCGGCGTCCAGGCGCATGGTGGCGTACGTGGTCAGCACGAAGCCCTCGCCGGCGAGCGTGCGTCCTGGGCCGTGGTAGCGGTGTACCGGCACGCCCGGCGCGAACCTGGTGATCTCGCGCTCCCAGTTGCCCAGCAGCGAGGCGGGACAGACCACGAGCGTGGGACCGGCGGCCTGCTCCTGGGCGCGGTGCAGGTGCAGCGCGATGAGCGTGATCGTCTTGCCCAGGCCCATGTCGTCGGCCAGGCACGCGCCCAGGCCGAGCGAGGTCATCCTGGCCAGCCAGCGCAGCCCGGCGAGCTGGTAGTCGCGCAGGGTGGCGGCCAGGCTCTCGGGCTGCACCACGTCGGCGGGTTCGGACAGGCGCTCGCGCAGCTCGTTCAGCCAGGCGGTGGGCTCGACCGGCACCTGCTCGCCCTCGACCTCGACCGTGCCGGTCAGGGCGGCGCCGAGCGCCTCGATGCCGGTCAGCGGCTTGAGGTCACGCTGGCGGGCCCGGCGGGCGAGGTCGGGGTCGATGAGCACCCACTGGTCGCGCAGCCGGACGACGGGACGGTGGGCCTCGGCCAGGCGGTCCATCTCGGCGGCGCTCAGGCGTTCGCCGCCGAGGGCGAGCTGCCAGTCGAAGCTGGTCAGGTGGTGGCCGCCGAGGAAGGAGGGCATGTCGGAGGGCGCGGGGTCACGGTCGCCGATGACGGCGCGGGCGCTGAGGCCGCGTACCAGGGACTTGGGCCAGTGCACGTCCACGCCGGCGGCGGCCAGGCGGTCGGCGGCGCCGGCCAGGAGCTGTTCGACGTCGCCGTCGGACAGGGTGAGCTCGTCCGGCACGGCGCTGTCGAGCAGCCGTTCCAGCCGGGGCCAGGCGCGGGCGGCGCGGCGCACGGCGAGGGTGGCCTCGATCCTGGCGCGCGGCCCGAAGCCGGGGTCGGCGCCCTGCCACAGGTCGGCGGCGTCCACGACGAGGGACGGGTCGGCCAGGCTGTGCAGTTGGACGACGGCCCTGAATTCGGCAGCGGACTCGGCGGCGGCCAGGTCGTCGGCCTCGATGCGCAGCGACAGCCGCAGGCCGGCGTCCAGCCCGGCCGAGACCTCCTCCGCCCAGCCGCGCAGGTGGGGCACCTTGACCGGTTTGACCGCGGCGTAGGCGGCGGAGCCGGTGGCGCGCACGGCGCCGGGCGAGCGCGGCATGGCGTCGGCGACGGCGTCGAGGAAAGCGCGCACGAGAGGCTCAGCGTCCGGCAGCAGCAGCTCGCCGGTGCCCTCCACCGGGACGGCGCGGGCGGCGGCGGGCATGGCGGCGGCCAGTTCGCGCACGCGCTGGAGGTCGTCGGCGTCCAGCGGCCCGGCGCGCCAGGAGTCGTGGTCGCCGGGGGAGACGCCGGGCAGGATGCGTCCGCGGGTGAGCAGTTGCAGCGCGATGAGGGCCGCGCCGCCCCAGAAACGGGCGGCCGGGTGGGCGGCGGGGTCCTTGCGGGCCCTGGCCAGGGTGGCCACCGCCGTGCCGACGGGGACGAGGGTGGCGGGGACGGCCCTGGCGCCGGGCTCGCCAGGCTCTCCCGGTCCGCCCGCTTCTGCGATGGTGATCAGGTCGTCGCCGGCGGGGTCGAGGAAGGCCACGTGGCCCGATCGTGGCGGGTCGCCGGGCTGGAAGATCGCCGCGTGCCGGGCCAGGTCCGTGGAAGAGCTCACGGCCGTACAGTGTACGGTACGGATGGGGTGGGGTTTACCACAGTGTCATACGGGCAGCCGCCTCATTCCGCACGTTCCCCGATTATTCATAGCCTTGATCTCATGACTGACTGGCTGGTTGGACTGATGGAGAGCCTGGGCGCCCCCGGCGCCGGGCTCGCCATCGCCCTGGAGAACCTGTTTCCGCCCCTTCCTAGTGAGGTGATCCTGCCACTGTCGGGCTTCACCGCCAGCAGGGGCGAGATGGATCTCCTCGACGTCCTGGTGTGCACGACGCTCGGCTCGGTGATCGGCGCGCTCGCGCTGTACTGGGTCGGAGCGCTGCTGGGCCGTGAGCGCACCCTGGCCATCGCCGCCAAGCTTCCCCTGGTCAAGACCTCCGACATCGAGAAGACCGAGGCGTGGTTCCAGCGCCACGGCCGCAAGACCGTCTTCTTCGGGCGGATGATCCCCATCTTCCGCAGCCTCATCTCCATCCCGGCGGGCGTCGAGCGGATGCCCGTCATGACGTTCACGCTGCTGACCACGGCCGGCAGCCTCATCTGGAACACCATCTTCGTGATGGCCGGCTACTGGCTGGGCGAGAAGTGGGAGCTGGTGGAGTCCTACGTGGGCATCGGTACCTACGTGGTGATCGGCCTCGTGGTGCTGGCGATCGTCGTCTTCGTCGGCGTCCGGCTGGCCGAGCGGCGTAAGGGGAGGCATGCGAACCGCCCTTGACGGGTTGCGCGGGGCCGGCGCGGCGGGCGGCATCACGGCCGGAGCGGTGGCGCTGGGCGCGCTCACCGCGCCGGTCGAGCTGGCCTTCCTGGTGCTGACGCTGCCGTTCCTGGGCAATCCCAACGTACGGGCGTCGGCGCGGCGGCTGGCCCGGCTGGAGGCGTGGCGCCTGCGCCTGGACCCGGCCACGTTGGACGTGCTGGACCACCGCGAGGGCCGCAGGGCGGCCGGCTACCTGGCCGCGCGGGCGCCGATCGGGGTGCTCGGTGGGCTGGTGCTGCTCCTGCTGGCCTGGGGCGCCTGGACCGCCGTCCAGATCGTGGCGGCGTGGGGCAGGGGCGAGCCGTTCGACGGCATGCTGCCCACGGCGCCGCTGGTGGCGTACCTGTCCCTGGCCGGGTTCGTGACGCTCTTCCTGGTGCTGTCGGGCCTGGCCGGGGTGCACGCGCTGGAACGCCGCCTGGCGCTGCGCCTGCTGGGCCCCGACCCGACCGAGGCGCTGGAGCGGCGCATCGCCGAGCTGGCCGAGAGCAGGGCGGGCATCGTGGCCGCGGTGGACGCCGAACGCCGCCGGATCGAACGCGACCTGCACGACGGGCTCCAGCAGCGGCTGGTGGGGCTGTCGATGCTCATCGGCCGCTCGCTGCGTGGCCGCCCCGAGCTGCTCGCGCAGGCCCACCAGGAGGCGCAGCAGGCGCTGGCCGAGCTGCGCGAGGTGGCCTGGCGGGCCTACCCGAGCGGGCTGGACTCACTCGGGCTCGGCGAGGCGCTGGCCGGCGTGGCCGAGCGCTCCAGCGTGCCGGTCAAGGTGGACTGCCGGCTCGGAGAGCGGCCGCCCATGGCGGTGGAGACGGCGGCGTACTTCGTGGTGTGCGAGGCGGTGACGAACGCGGCCAAGCACGCCGGGGCCACGCTCATCACGGTCGAGGTGGAACAGGAGGACGGGGCGGTGGCCGTACGCGTGCGCGACGACGGCGCGGGGGGCGCGCGGGCGTCCGGCGGCGGCCTGTCGGGGCTGGCCAGGCGGGTGGCGGCGCTGGACGGCCGGTTCGAGGTCAGCAGCCCGGCGGGCGGGCCGACGGTGGTCACGGCGGTGCTCCCGTGCGGGTGATCCTGGCCGAGGACTCGACGTTGCTGCGCGAGGGCCTGATCCGGCTGCTGCTGGAGGAGGGTCACGAGGTGCCGGCCGCCGTGGGCGAGGGGCAGGCGCTGGTGACGGCGGTGGCCGAGCATCGGCCGGACATCGTGGTCGTGGACGTACGCATGCCGCCCACCCACACCGACGAGGGCCTGCGGGCCGCGCTGGAGATCCGCCGGCGCTGGCCGGAGATCAAAGTGCTGGTGCTGTCGCAGTACGTGGAGAAGCGCTACGCCACCGAGCTGATGAGCTCCGACGTCGAGGGCGTCGGCTACCTGCTGAAGGACCGGGTGGGCCAGGTGGGCGACTTCCTGGACGCGCTCGAACGGGTCGGCGCGGGCGGGGCGGCGTTCGACCCCGAGGTGGTGCGGCAGCTGCTGGCGCGTACCACGCAGGTGGATCCGCTGGCCCGGCTGACGGGGCGCGAGCGCGAGGTGCTGGAGCGGATGGCGCAGGGACTGACCAACGCCTCGATCGCCCAGTCCCTGCACGTGTCGCAGAGCGCGGTGGAGAAGCACGTCAACTCGCTGTTCGACAAGCTCGGCCTGTCGCACACGACCGGCTACAGCCGCCGGGTGCTGGCGGTGCTGCACTTCCTGGAGTCGTGAACAGGGCCGGGCGTCAAGGAGTGTCGCGGTACAGATCCAGCCTTTCCGACACCCGCTCCATTCCGGCCGAGAGGTAGGTGGCGACGCCGCCGGTGTTGGCGCTCGGGGTGTAGACCGCGACGCTGGACGAGCCCAGGTCCCGCAGCGCGCGGGCCGCCGCGTGAGTGATCGCCCGGCCGTGGCCGTGGCCGCGGTGGTCCCGGTGCACGCCCAGCGGCTCGATCAGGCCGATCCTGCCCGCGCCGGCCGACCACACCGCCACGGCCGCCACCGCCCGTGCCTGCTCGTCGCGGGCGAGCAGGCAGCGGGCGTCCGCGTACGGCGCGCCCGCCGCCAGGGCGTGCCAGCGTTCGCCGGTGAACGTCGAGGCGTCGAACGACGCCCGCACGACCGCGGCCCACTCATGCGCCTGCTCCGGCCCGATCTCCTCGATGGAGACGCCGGGATCGGGCACGGGGGCGCCGAGGTCGAGCCGGAGCAGCGTCCACGCTTCGCCGCACCGCCAGCCGTCCTCGGCCAGCGCATCCCTGACCAGGGCCTCGGCCGGCGCCTCGACGTACACCTTGCCGGCGGGCAGCACGCCGCTCCCGGGCGCCGACGCGTCCGCGGCCACCCGCCGGGCCAGCTCCTCGTCGCGCAGCGTTCCCGGCGCGAACGCCAGCCGCAGCAGGTCGGGGCCGTCCAGCAGCCCGACCGCCAACAGCTCTGCGCCCCGGCTCCAGGTCCGGGTGGCCTGCGCCGTACGCTCCGCGCCGAATCGCCAGAACCACCCGATGTCGCCCGGATGCACCTGCACGGGCACGTCGTCGTGCTGCCACTCCGCCAGGACCCGCGTCACTTCGCCGAGCCGCCCGGCCTCGGGCGTGCCCATCTCGATCGTCATGCCCTCGATCAGACACCAGCCCCTCGGCCCGGCGCACCCGGATATCTCGCCGGCGCTCCGGTCAGTTGGGCTGTCCGATGGGCCGGACGGTCACGGTGTTGACGTCGACGCCCGCCGGCTGGTCGAGGGCGTAGCAGATGGCCTCGGCGACGGGCTCGGGCCGCAGGGCGTAGGCGGGGACGGTGTTGTCCTGCCAGAAGGGGGTGTCGATCATGCCGGGGTTGACGAGGGTGACGCCGACGCCGCGGGTGGTGGCGTACATGCGCAGGTTCTCGGCGAGCCCGGTGACCGCCCACTTGGTGGCCGAGTAGAGGTTGGCCGGGGCGTTCTTCAGCCCGACGACGCTGCCGACGAGCACCAGCCGCCCGCCGCCGGCTTCAAGGTGGGGCAGGGCGGCCCTGGCCAGCAGGGCCGGGCCGAGCACGTTGGTGAGGATCATCGGCGGCCACAGCGCCGGGTCGCCGTCGAAGATGGTCGAGCCCGCGGTGCTCAGGTGGTCGGCGGAGGCGAACCCGGCGTTGGCCACTGCGGCGTCCAGGCCGCCGAAGCGCTCCACGGTGCGGGCCACGGCGTCCTGGGTGGCCTCCCAGTCGGCCGCGTCGGAGACGAGACCGAGCAGCCGGTCGGGGTGGCCGGTCTCGTCCAGGAAGGACTTGAGCTTGCCTTCGTCGCGGCCGGTGACGGTCACGCGGTGTCCGCGGCCGAGCAGCAACCGGGCGGCGCTCGCGCCGACGCCACTGGTCGCACCGGTGATGAGTACGGTCTTGCCAGTCATGGTCATGCTCCCGGAGATGGAGGCGTTCGATCGGATCGTGCTGATGGCGCAGGAGCCGGCGTCGTCCGCGCCGCGAAACTCCAACGCTCGTGTTGCTGTTTCGTCTCCACTGTAACCCGGCACGATTCCAACTGCAACGTTGGTGTTGGTACGATGTCCGCATGGCTTGGGACGTCGAGGGAACGAAACGCCGCATCTACGAGGCGGCGCTGGCCGAGTTCGCCCAGCACGGCCAGGAGGGCACGACCGTCGACCGGATCGCCAAGCGCGCCCAGGTCAATCGCGAGCGGGTCTACAACTACTTCGGCGACAAGGCGAAGCTGTTCTCGGCGGTGATCAGCAGCGAACTGGACAAGATCGCCAATTCCGTGCCGCTGGTTATCACCAGCCCCGCGGACGTTGGCGAGTTCGCCGGCCGGACGTTCGACTACCAGCGGGCCAACCCCGACCTGGCCCGGCTGGTGCTGTGGGAGGGGTTGTCGGACACCGGCGGCATCCCGGACGAGCTGGCGCGCACCGAGCTCTACGCCGGCAAGGCCGCGGCCGTGGCTGCGGCGCAGCGGGCCGGGCTGATCGACGACGCCATCGCGCCGGCCCACCTGGTCTTCCTGATCATCTCCCTGTCGAGCTACTGGTCGGCGGCGCCGCAGATCGCCCGCATGTTGTCCGGCGGAGACGCCTCCGACGAGGCGGAGGCCGCCCGCCGCCGCGCCGCCGTGGTCGAGGCCGCCCGGCGGATCGCCACCCCGCCCGCCACCTGACTCCTCACGCGGTATGTATGCGTTTCGCATACACTTCGGGGATGGAACCGGTACTGGAAGCGGTCATCGGCGAGTGGCACGCGAGCGTGAACGAGGGTGATTTGGAACGATCGGCGCGGGCGGTCGGTGATCCGATCGTCGTCCTCGGCCCGAAGGGGGCGGGAGCGATCACGCCCGCGCAGTTCGCGGAGTGGGTGGAACGCTCGGGGATCACGTTGCGCCCGCGATCGTGGCACCCGGTCGGCGAACGTCTCATGGTCGTGGAGCAGGACGCCTCCTGGCCGGGTTCGCCGGCCTCGACGCGGGTGGCGACGGTGTTCCGGGTGCGCGGCGGAAAGGTGACCGCCGCGCTCCGGCTGCCGGATCTCCGGCAGGCGCTGGAGCTGGCCGGGCTCTGTGAGGCGATGGCGGCCACGGAATGAGCGCGCCAGGGCCTGGGCAGGCGTTGTTCGCGTTCGTCCGGTACTGGTCGCGCCGGCCGCCGGCCGGTGACGGCGTCCTGGCCGAGCACGGCCGGCTCGTGCTCGTCGCCGAGGCCGTCCACGCGCTGACCCTGCGGGGGGCCGCGGCGACGGTCAACGCCGTGGCCCAGGAGATCGGCATCGACCAGAGCGGCGCGTCGCGCCTGGTCAAGGCCGCGACCTCGGCCGGACACCTGGCCATGCGGGCTTCGGAGGCGGACGGGCGGCAGCGTCAGGCGACGCTCACGCCAGCCGGCCGCGTCCTGCTGGATCAGGCCCATGACTGGCAGGAGCAGGTCTTCGACCGGCTGACGGAGGGCTGGAGCCAGCGGCGGCGCCGCGACTTCCAGCAGGCGATGACGGAGCTGATCGAACGGTCCGGCGCGCCGCACGCCTGACTCCCGGCCTGCCTCAGCCGAGCCTGGAGACCTGGTAGTGGGCGATGAGCCAGTCCGCCCCGGCGCGTCGAACCAGCACGCCGAGGTTGACGTGGAGGGACGGACGGTCGGTGAAGAAGAACTCGACGGCCAGGTAGCCGAGGACGAGGCCGGCGGCCAGATCCCTGGTCTCCAGGATCCGGTACGCGGCCGTCAGGCCGGGCGGCTGGGAGTCGTAGTAGGCGGCGACGCCGGGCCGCCCGACGCTGTAGGGGCGCAGGCCCTGGAAGATGGCGTCGTCGGTGAACAGGGCCGCGACCCGCTCGGGTTCGTGCGCGTCCACGCCGGCCTTCCACCGGTCGAGTACGCCGCGCAGGACCGTCTCCCGGTCGTTCTCGCTCGTCATCGCGTCAGTGGCCGGCACTGACGCCGCCGTCGACGTGCAGGATCTCGCCGGTGACGAAGGGGGCGTTCTCCAGGTAGACGACCGCGTCCACGATGTCCTTCGTCTCTCCCAGCCGGCCCATCGGCTGCAGCGCCGCGAGGGCGTCGTGCGTCTCTCGCGGGTGCATGGGGGTGGCGATGGTGCCCGGCGAGACGGCGTTGACGCGGATGCCGCGCGTGGCGTACTCGATGGCCAGCGACCTGGTGGCGGCCTGGAGGCCGCCCTTGGACAGCGCGGCCAGCACGGACGGGACGCGCGAGTCGGGGTTGTCGACCAGGCTGGTGGTGATGTTGACGATGTGGCCGCCGCCCTGGGCGAGCATGTGCTCGACGGCGAGCTGGGTGATGTGGAAGAAGCCGTCGAGGTTCACCGCGGTCACGGCGGCGTAGTCGTCGGCGGTGTAGTCGGTGAACGGCTTGGCGACGAAGATGCCCGCGTTGTTGACCAGGGTGTCGACCCGGCCGAACCGTTCGACGGCCGCCTTCGCCGCCCGTTCGGCGGTGGCGCGGTCGGCGACGTCGCCCTGCACTGCGACGATGCCGGGGTCGTCGGGGGCGGCGATCGTGCGGGAGATCGCGACGACGGCGTAACCGAGCCGGCGGTACGCCTCGACGAGGCCGGCTCCGATGCCCTGCGACGCGCCGGTGATGAGCGCGACCTTCTGACCCTGGTGGTTCATGATGACCTTCTTCGATGTTTCTGCTGACGGCCGCTTAGCCGACCGGTCGTCTATGACAGTAGACGACCGGTCGACAATCGTCAAAAACCGGACGGCGTGTGTGCCGGATTCGGCTACGTTGACCTGCGCGAATCCCGCCGGAGCGGGTCACGTCACCATGGAGGTGGTGCGCCAGCTTCTGTCGGAGGGCTGGGAGATCGGCGCCGAGGACGTCGCGCAGCTGTCGCCCTACCTGACCGCGCACATCAGCCGGTTCGGCCTGTACGCGACCGACGTGATACGGCTGCGTCCCGACGACTCGACCCCGACCTGCCCGAGATCGACTTCACCACCCTGTCCGAGGCGGCGTAGCGGTGGGCCTGCTACGGCTGTTGTAGGGCTGTCAAAGGCGCAGCCCGAGGGGCGCCGCTCCCACGAGGCCGCCGTCGATAACGAGGTCCTGACCGGTGATGTACGACGCGTCGTCCGAGACCAGGAAGGCGACGGCAGCGGCGACATCGTCCGGATGGCCGAGCGAGCCGAGCGGCACCTCCGCCAGGATGCGGGCCTCCACGTCGGGGTTGATGGCGGACCGGTACATCTCGGTCTCGATGTAGCCGGGACTGACGGAGTTGACGCGGATGCCACGCGGCGCGAGGTCGGTGCCGAGCGTGCGGGCGAGATTGTGCACGGCAGCCTTGCTAGCGGCGTAGATCGAGGCCGCCGGGAGGCCCCGGTGCAGGGTCCAGGATGCGTTGATGACGACGGCGCCTCCGTCGCCCATCAGCGGCAGCGCCTTTTGGATCGTGAAGAACACTCCCTTGAAGTTGATTCCGACGGTGTGGTCGAAGTCCTTCGGGGTGAACTCCGGCCTGAAGTCCGCAATACCGGCATTGGCGAAGACCGCGTCGAGGGCACCGCGCCAGGTCTCGACGCGCCGCACGAGGAGATCGAGGTCGGCGTCAACGCTGACGTCCGCGCGGACGGACAGGACCCGCTCGGAGCCCAGGAGTTCTGCCGCGGTGTCGAGGCGGACCTGGTCGCGACCGGTGATGACGACGTACGCGCCCTCATCGAGAAGCCTGCGCGCGGTCGCGAACCCGATGCCGCTGGTGCCGCCGGTGATCAGAACTGTCTTATTCGTGAATCGCTTCATACCGACGATCCTCGAGCGGCGGGAGCTTACTCGCCAGTGTTGGCTGAACCTGGGTCTGACACCACCACCAAGCGCTCCAGCAGGGCCCCCGTTCCCGTCCCAGGCACGGGGGTGTGCAGCCACAGGCGGTGGCCGGGCAGTTCGGGCAGCGGCAGAGTGGTGGCCTCGAAGGTAAGCGTCCCCAGGCCGGTAATCTCCAGGGCCTTGGTGCCGTGAGTGGGACCACCCACGGGGAGTTCCGCCCAAATCTCGGCGAAGGCGGGGCTCGCGGCACACATGTCCGCGGCCAGGCGGCCGAATTCGGGATCGTCGGGGTAGCGGGCGGCGTCCGCCCGGAACAGGCCGACCATCGCTCGCGCCGCGTCGTGCCAGTCCACGACTGCCGCACGATAGCGGGCATTGGTGAAGAAGCTGACCAGGCAGTTGTGGTCGTACTCGTTGCACTGGAACACGATCTCCGCCGCGCGGTTGACCGCGAGGACGTTCCAGTGCCGGTCGATGACGTACGCGGGCCGCGGCAGCCAGCCCTCCAGCAGCCGCCGCACGGCATCGGGGACCCGTCGTTCGGACGGCGCCGCCTGCGGCGGGTTGAGGCCGGCGAGAAGGTACAGGTGCTCGCGCTCTGCGGGCTCCAGGCGCAGCACCCTGGCGATGGCGTCCAGGACGTCGGCGGAGACGTTGATGTCGCGTCCCTGCTCGAGCCAGGTGTACCAGGACACTCCTACGCCGGCGAGCACCGCCACCTCCTCCCGCCGCGGCCCGGGCGTACGGCGGCCCTCGCCTGCCGGCATGCCCACGTCAGCGGGCATCACCCGGGCTCGCCGCGACCGGAGGAATGCGCGCATCTCGGAACTGCGCCGCTGCCGCGCATCTGTGGAGAGCCGGGAACTGCCCATCGGGTCATGCTATGTCGTGATTAACAGACCTCGTCTGTACGGCGCGCCCACGCGTGTCGCTGCCCGGGAGTGCCGGCCGGGCCGCCTCGTGCGCGAGCGGGCTGTGCCGCGGCGTTTTCTGGATAGAGGTTTCTCATGTTCGCGGTCCTGGCCGCGGCCGCGGAATACGAGCTGGAGCTGCGCGCCGAGCGCCAGGCCGAGGGAATCGCCGCCGCCAGGCGCCGCGAGGCCACCGGTGCCATGCTGCCAGGCAAGAAGAAGACCGGTCGGCCGCGCGTCATCGGCCCCGCCGAGCTGGCCACACTACGCCGCCTGGTCGACGACGGTATCTCGGTCACCGAGGCTGCCCGCACCCTCAAATTCGGCCGCTCCACCGCCTACGCGGTACCCGCGGGACGCTGGCCAACAGCCATCCCACCCGCAGCCCGCTTCTGCCCCGGGGGTGCCCCAGCAAGATCGTTCTCATCGATAACGGCCGTCCGCCGGTTCCTCAACCTCGCGCTTCATCGGCCGCCAATCAGCGGAAACACCCGTTCATGATCCACTCAATGTGGGTTTTAGGCTTATGTGGGCTGACACCCACGGAGGGAAGCATGATGACAGCGGACGGGCCTCGGTCCTCGCCGGGCATGACGATCGAACTGGCCCGATTCAGGGTGCGCGAGGGGGCCGAGGGCGCCTTGGTGGCCGAACGGCCGGAGATGGTGGCGGCGTTGCGGCGGCGCTTCCCCGCGTGCCTGGCCGCCTATCTGACCAAGGGCGACGACGGCGAGTGGCTGGACGTGATCCTGTGGCGCAGCCGGGCCGAGGCCGAGGAGGCCGCGCGGGAGGTCAACTCGGTGCCGGAGTGCGCGGCGTGGTTCCGTCACATCGCGGAGTCGGGCGGGCTGCGGCATGTGGAGGTCGTCTCCGCCTGGAGCCTCTCCGACGGCCTGTGACCGGACGGTTCGATAGTCGACCGGTCCAGTAAAAGTAGACGACCGGTCGTACACTAGCAATATGGGACGAACGAGTGACGCCAAGGAGAGGATCCTCAGCGCCGCGCAGACACTCATCGAGCTGCGTGGTTACTCCGCGCTGGGCGTGGCCGAGATCTGCAAGGCGGCCGGAGTGCCGAAGGGTAGTTTCTACTACTTTTTCGCCTCAAAGGAGGATCTCGCCCTGGCGGTCATCGACGAACACTGGGCCGTCCAGCGCGGCGACTGGGAGCGCATCCTGCGCAGCGACGATCCGCCGCTCCAGCGGCTGCGCCGGCTGTTCGAGGCGACCCAGGCCGTCCAGCACGCCGGGCAGCAGAGCTGCGGCACCGTCTCCGGCTGCCTGTTCGGCAACCTGACCCTGGAGATGAGCAACCAGACCGAAGCCCTCCGCGTACGCCTGCAGCAGATCTTCGGCGCGCAGGTCGACCTGGTGGACGAGGTCGTCACCGAGGCCAGGGAGCGCGGCGAGGTCACCGTCGCCGACACCCGCGAGGCCGCGCGGTCGGTGGTCGCCCAGCTTGAGGGTCAGGTGCTCTTCGCCAAGCTCTACAACGACACCGGGCGCCTCGACCTGCTGTGGGCGAACTGCCTGGCCATCCTGGGCGCCACCGCGAGTGCCCCCACGGTAAGCGCCGCCGGGGGTGCCGCGGCCGTCACCGCGCCGGGCCAGGAGGCGCCGGCGCGATGAGGCTTCCCTGACGGCCTCAACCGGTGGGGTTGCCGAACCAGCGGGAGAGCTGCTCGTCCAGGCCCTGCTGATCGTCGCCGACCCAGGCCACATGGCCATCTGGGCGGAGCAGGACGCACGGATGATCCACGGACGCGGTCGGATCCGCGACGTGGTCGACCCGGTCCGACCAGCCGTCCGTGGTCAGGCGTTCGGTGCGATCCAGCAGCAGGCCGCGACCTCGGCGCAGCAGATCGTAGAGCCGGCCCTGTTTCACGTCGAGATCGGGCAACCGGCGACCGAGCAGGCCGGGGCCGGGGCCGAAGTCGTAGCGGACGCCGATCGCGGCGATCTTCTCGATCAGGTGGCGGTTCACCTCGTCGAAGTCCATCAGTTCGGTGAGCAGCCGGCGCACGGCCCGCGGGCCGGGCCCGGGGGACAGCAGTTCCGCCTGGGCGCGGGTGTTGTCCAGCACGTCCTCGGCGACCGGGCGGCGTTCGGCCTGGTAGGTGTCCAGCAGTGACGCAGGCGCCCAGCCCCGGATCCGCCCGGCCAGCTTCCAGCCGAGGTTGACCGCGTCCTGAACGCCGAGGTTGAGCCCCTGCCCGCCGATGGGCGGATGGATGTGAGCCGCGTCGCCGGCCAGCAGCACCCGGCCGTCCCGGTAGCGTTCGGCCAGCCGGGTGGCGTCGCCGAAGCGGGACAGCCAGCGCGGGGAGTGCACGCCGAAGTCGGTTCCGGCGACGGCGCGCAGCCGCCGCCGGAAATCCTCCAAAGTGGGCGGTTCCGCGCGGTCGCCGACCTCCCCGGCGGGGACGACGACGCTGTAAACCCCCTGGCCGAAGGGACGGATCCAGAAGGGGTGCGGCAGCTCGCGCAGTGCGGTGAGCGTGGCGGCGATCTCCTCCTGCGGCACGCCCGCCGCCATCTCGCCCATCAGCGTCTCGGTCCGCGAGGGCTCGCCGGGGAAGCCGACGCCGAGCAGTTTGCGCACCGTGCTGCGCCCGCCGTCGCAACCGACGAGATAGCGCGCACGCAGCCGTTCGCCGCCGGCCACCTGGACGGTCACGCCTGCGTCGTCCTGTTCGAACCCGGTCACCGCGTGACCGCGCCAGATGTGCGCGCCGAGTCCGGTCGCGTGCGCTTCGAGCAGGCGCTCGATGACCGGCTGGGGGATGCCCAGCAGGTAGGCGTGCGCGGAGTCCAGGTTCTTGGGCGCGGGTTTGTCGATCGCGGCGAAGAATCCGGCGGCCGGTCGCTTTCGCCCGTGTTCGAGCAGGCGGTCCAGCAGGCCGCGCATGGCCATCAGCTCAAGGCTGCGCATGTGCAGGCCGACGATGCGGACGAACGACTTGGGCTCGGTCTCCTGCTCCAGGACGAGGACCCGTACGTCGTGCAGCCGTAGCTCGGCGGCCAGCATCGCGCCGGTGGGCCCGCATCCGGCGATGATCACGTCGTACGCGTGATCGGTGACGTCGGGCCCAGCCGTGCCGTCCGACGGCGGTCCGGCGGGGAAGTGCGGAGCGTTCATGGTGGTGCCTTTCGGAAGTGCCTTGGTGGCGAGGCGCTCCCGGCGACACCTACGTCAATCGCCGGCCGTGACGGGGAGGGGGAGCACCCACATCGCTACAGCGTTCATGGGACTCACCTCCTCGGGCGGTGTCACGGTCAACGGCAAGCTACAAGCCCGCGCCCGCGCACGTCCAATCCTTTCCCGTACGGGCTTCCTTGACAAACGGATTTGTCGGTGGAAGGGTTGGGGCCGTCCGCCGGACAAAACTATTTGTCAAGGAGTGGAGTCCCCATGAGAAAGATCGTCGCGACCCTGTTCATCTCCCTCGACGGTGTCACCGAGGCGCCGGAGACCTGGCACTTCCCCTACCTGAACGACGAGATGAACCAGGTGGTGGCCACCCAGATGGAGGCCGCGGACGCCCTGCTGCTCGGGCGGCGCACGTACGACGTCTTCGCCGCGCACTGGCCGCGCCAGGACGCCACCAAGGACCCCATGGCGGCGACGCTCAACGCCGCGCCCAAGTACGTCGTCTCCACCACCCTGACCACTCCGTCCTGGGAGAACACCACCGTCCTGGCCGGCGACCCGCACAAGGAGCTGACCCGGCTCAAGGAGCGGCCGGGCAAGCACGTCGGCGTCACCGGCAGCGTCTCCCTGGTGGCCTGGATGTTGCGCGAGGGCCTGCTGGACGAGCTCACCCTGCTCGTGCACCCCATCGTGCTCGGCGCCGGCAAGCGCCTGTTCGATGATGGGATCGGCACCCTCCCGCTCACGCTGACCCGTTCCGGCACCTTCAGCACCGGCGTGCTGAACCTGACCTACGAGAGGGCCTGACCATGGCCGCCAAGACCGTCGCCGACAAACTGCTCGTCAAGCCGGAGACCACGCTCTGGATCTCCGACCCGGCCTGCCGCCCGCTGGTGGAGCCGCTGTCCGAAGGGGCCCGCTACACCGTGGAGCTGAAGGAGGCCGGGGTCGCGGTCTTCTTCGCCGCCGACGCCGCGACCGCCCGCCGCCTGCTCGGCGAGCAGCGCGCGCATCTCGCCGAACCCGCCGTCGTCTGGGTGGCCTACCCCAAGGGCAACCGGTCCGACATCAACCGCGACACGTTGTGGCCGATCGTGGGGGAGTTCGGGCTGCGGCCCAACGGTCAGGTGGCGGTGGACGAGGTGTGGTCGGCGCTGCGGTTCCGGCCGCTGAAGGAGGGCGAGGCGCCGTTCACCGGCGGGCGCGGTTGACCGCCGTGAGCAGAAGCCGAGTCATGAGGCACCCCCACCGCTCGTCGGGAAGGCGGGCAAGGACGTGCTGGTCAGTGCGGCGGCGAAGAGTTGTTCTCCCAGGGAGAATCTCTGTCCGGCGTAGGCCCAGTGGGCGATGACCGGGACGGTGTCCTCCTCGAAGAGCGGGAGCCGTCCGGTCGTGATCTCTTCGGTGACTTTGGCGAAGGCGATGCTGCACGGGCCGAGGACTGGGGGTGGAAGGCGAAAACCCGGCGCTTCGAGAGCGGTCGCCGGGTCAGGGACATAGCAGCGCCAGTTATGCGGCGTGGGTGTCGGTGCCGCGCAGGATGTACAGGTCATCGCCGAACACGGCCGAGATCTGGAGTTGCCCGCCGAGGGCCTGTACGTAGCGGGCGATGGCCTCCACGGTGGACACCTCTCCGCGTTCGATCTGGGAGACCCGGCTCTTGGTCACTCCCATCAGGTCAGCGACCTCGGTCTGTGACAGGCCCAGGCTCTTGCGCCGTTCGGCCAGCCGGTAGCCGTCGATGTAGGCCTGATTGCGCCGCCGGGCCTCAGCCACGGCCTCCTCGCCGCCGGAGGTGGCCACGATGTCGGCGCGAACGTCGCTCCACTTGGGAAAATTCGTCATCGGTCCTTCTCCTCCGCCTCGCGTTCGGCCAGATACTTCGCGTACAGCTCTTCGGCGTGGGGGATGGCCCGCCGATACCAGCCCGACCGGTCACCGGACTTATCCCCGCCGACCAGCAAGATGGCCGAGCGCCACGGATCGAACACGAACAAGATCCGGATCTCGGACCGGCCTCGGCCAGTCGGTCGATGGCGTCGACGACCTGCACCCGGGACGGTTCGTCCAGGGCGTCGATCCAGGCCAGAAGCTCGTTGGTGACGCGGATCTCCCACTCCACACCCAGAAGTGTAGTAAATCCTTTACTCCGAGGAGGAGGAGGAGCGTCACGACGCCGAATCGCTGACGACCACATGCGTCCTGACGGCTACGTTGACGGCAACAGCCTTGGACGATCGTGGATGCCGGTGGACGGATTTGGAGGTGAACAGACCCGCTGCCATGCGTTTCCGCAGGTGGGAAAAGCGATCTGCACACCTTTTGTGTCCACGCCTACGACACCGGCGGTGCTCGCCAGGTGGAGACGAACCTGTTCTGGGACGACAAGAACTACTACTACGGTGCCCGCGGCTCCTCCTGCGGGATCGTGGGAGGTCGCGAGCTGCCCGAGTGCACGCGGATCATCATCTACATCTTGACCGCCCCGCGGGCCGGGGTGACCTCACTCCGGCTCGTTCGCCGCCGGACCACCCACCGTGAACGGGGTGGTGACCCCCTCGTACGTCAGGTGCGCGGTGAGCCCCTCCGAGGCGTGCGGCAGGTTGTGGCAGTGGTCCATCCACAGGCCCGGGTTGTCGGCGACGAACGCGATCTCGTACGTCTGGCCCGACCCGACCTCCAGGGAGTCCACCCACCACGGGCTGCCGCCGGCGGGAACGCCGTCGCGGCTGAGCACCACCGCGTGATGGCCGTGCAGGTGCATGGGATGGGCCTCCCCGCTGTGGTTGGAGATGCGCATCCGCACCACGTCGCCCTCGCTCACGTGGAACATCGGCGCGTCGGGGTACAGGCGGCCGTTGACGGTCCACCACACCCCCGGCACCCCGTCCAGGAAACCGGGACGGCGTCCCATGTCGTAGACGAAGCGCCGGTCGGGCACGCCGGGGTCGAAGGCGAGCCGCGCGGGGGTGCCGTAGGTGAGCGGGTCCAGCGTCGCCGCCGGCCGGGGAATCGGCGGCAGCTCGTACGATCGCGACCCGAGCACCACGCCGGCCGGCCCGCCCAGGTGGACCCGCACCGGCGAGCCGTCCGCCGGCATGCTCACCTCCAGATCAGCCCGCCCGCCCGCGGCCACCACGACGGCCGCGTCCCGCACCGGCGCGACGCGGCCACCACGACGGCCGCGTCCCGCACCGGCGCGACGCGGCCACCACGACGGCCGCGTCCCGCACCGGCGCGGGCCCGTTGAGCTCCGTGCCGTCCACGGCGGCCAGCCGGTACGGGGCCCCGCTCACCCAGACCGGCATGAGCCCGTACTCGGTGTTGATCACCCGCACCCGCGCCCGCCTGCCCGGCCGCGCCTCGACGCGGACGTCGCCCTCGAAGCCGTTGAGCGTGCGCACCCCCTGGTAGAGGTGGGTCAGCGCCACGACCTCGGTCCGTCCATCCGCGCCGGCCCTGGGCGTGACCACCACCGCCCCCAGCAGGCCCCCACGCACCTGCTCGTGGGACATCTGGTGCGAGTGGTACCAGAAGGTGCCGGCCTGATCGGCGACGAACCGGTAGGTGAACCGCTCGCCGACGCCGACCGCGTCCTGAGTGACCCCGGCCACGCCGTCGGCGGCGTTGGGCACGTCCACGCCGTGCCAGTGCAGGGTGATGCCGCCCGGCACCGACTCGTTGACCAGCCGCACCTCGACCAGCTGCCCCTGGACCGCGCGGACGACCGGGCCGGGGGAGACGCCGTTGAGCGTGTAGCCCTCGGCGTCCCGGCCGGACGGCAGGCGGAAGCGCTCCTGGCGGGCGACCATGGTCACGGCCACGTCGGCCGGCCGCTCCGCGTCGGCGGCCAGCCGGGTGACGTCACGCCCGCCATGGCCGCCGTGCCCGCCGTGGGCCGAGGGGCCGCCGCCGTAGTCGGCGTACCCCATGTCCATGAGCGAGTACGTCTCCGGCAGCAGGCTGTCCTGCCAGAGCCACAGCAGCGGCCCGAGCACGGCCACGGTGGCGGCGCCCGCGATGCCCAGACGCCTGGTGCGCATGTCAGAACCTGGCCGAGGCCTGCGCCTGCGGCGCGGCCGGCACGCGTGCGGCCGCCTCGCGCCGCGCCGCGTACAGTGCCGCGGCGAACAGCAGCAGCGCGTTGATCCCGTGGACGGCTCCGGCGAGCGGGATGTCGTGGCCCAGGATGCCGAGGGTGATCTGGAGCGCGACGAGCAGCACCACCAGCCCGGCCGCCTTCACCGCGCCGGGGATTTTCGCCCAGAACGAGCAGATCAGCAGGAGCAGCGCGAGCACCGGGATAGCGAACATCCCGTTGAGCGCGTGCACGATCACGCCGGCGAACTCGGGGAACGGCAGCTCACCGCTCTCGGCGAGCGTCTTGTCGATCACCCCGCCGCCCCCGATGTACTGGCCGAGCCCGGCTTCGAACCACACGACCATCGACGCCTGTACGGCCACTTCGATCGCGATCAGGTAGGCCAGGACCTTGTAGACGCCTTTCACGGCACCCCCCTTTCCGGAGACCGGCCTTGCTGAGCCGGTGTTGTCGCGTGCCAAGGTAGGCAGCGCGACTTGTCGGACGGCGGGTGGCGACTTGGCGTGAACTTGGCGCCTGGCGACAAGCGCGGCCTTGGCACCCCGGCAGGCACGAACGTGCTGCCCCCATCAGGCGCTCGCGGCCTAGGCGCCTGGTGGCAGGGACACAGGCCCGGGCCGGCCCCGATGACCATCTGGTCGCGTGATCGGAGGCGGCCTATGCTTCTCGGCGATGGTGCGATTACGGGTGCTGGGCCAGGTGCGGGCCGAGGTGGCCGGACATCCGGTGGATCTGGGCACGCCGCTGCAGCGTGCCGTCGTGGTCCGGCTGGTGTGCGCCGGCGGGCACGTGGTGTCCACCGACCGGTTCCTCGACGACCTGTGGCGGGGGCAGCCTCCGCCCAAGGCGTTGTCGGGGTTGCAGGCGTACGTCTCCCACCTACGCCGCGTCCTGGAGCCCGGCCGCGCGCCGCGGACCCCGGCGCGGGTGCTGGTGAGCGCCCCGCCCGGCTACCTGCTCCGCCTGGACGCCGACCAGGTCGACGCCTGGCGCTTCCCCCGGCTGGTGGAGTCGGCCGCCGCCCGCCTCAGTGCGGGAGAGCCCGCCGACGCCCTGGAGCGCCTCGACGAGGCGACGGAGTTGTGGACGGGCCGCGCGTACGGGGAGTTCGCCGACGAGGAATGGGCGCTGCCCCAGGCGGCCCAGCTGGAGGAGCTGCGGCTGGTCGCCGCCGAGTACCGGGCCGAGGCCGTCCTGGCGCTCGGCCGCCCCGCCGAGGCCGTACCGGCGCTGGAACGCCACGTCGGCGCCCACCCGCTCAGGGAGAACGCGGTGCGGCTGCTGGCGCTGGCCCACTACCGCTCGGGGCGGCAGGCGCAGGCGCTGGACGCCATCAGGCGCACCCGTGCCCTGCTCGCCCAGGAGCTCGGCGTGGATCCAGGGCCGGAGCTGCGCACGCTGGAGTCGGACATCCTCGCCCACCGCGAGACCCTGCACGCCGTCCCCCCGCCACCGCCGGCACAGCGCACCCTTCCTGACGGCCTTCCGGAAACGCCTCCACACGACCTCCCCGCCACGCCGGCGACGGGGCCGATCGGGCGCGCGGCCGAGCTCGCCCGGCTGCAAAACGCCGCCGAGCAGGCGCGGGCCGGGTTCCGGCTGGCCCGGCTGGACGGCGAGGCGGGCGCCGGCAAGTCCACCCTGGCCGAGGCGCTGCGGCGGGACCTGGCCGGTGCGGGCTGGCGGACGGCCGTGGGCCGCTGCCCGGAGACCGAGGGCGGGGCGCCGCCCGCGTGGGCGTGGAGCGAGATCCTGCGCCACCTGTCCGCGGGCCACCCGCCCGCCCCGGCCGTGGCGGCCAGGCTCGCGCCGCTGCTGGCCGGCGACGCCGCGCCGGTCGGCCAGTTCCGGCTGGCCCAGGCGGTGGGCGACTACCTGGAGGACATGCCGGGGCCGCTGCTGATCACGCTGGAGGACGCGCACCGGGCCGACGAGGAGACCCTGCAGCTCCTGCGCCACCTCGCGGCGCGGCTGGCGCACACGCCGGTGCTGGTGCTCATGACGTACCGGACGAACGAGGTCACCGGCGACCTGATCGCGACGGGCGCGGCGCTGACCGTCTGCACGGCCGAGAACCTGACCCTGGGCGGCCTGGCGCGAGACGACGTCGCGCGGCTGCTACGGGAACGTTCCGGCCTGGAGATGGACGCGGACACCGTCGCGACGATCGCCCTCCGCACCGGCGGCAACCCGTTGTTCGTCTCCGAGACCGCCCGGCTGGTCGCGGCCGAGGGGCCGGTGGCGGTCCACCGGCTGCCGCCGGGCATCCGCGACCTGATCAGGCTGCGTGTGGCGCGCCTGCCGGCCACCGCGCAGACCACGCTGCGCAACGCGGCGGTGGTCGGCAGGCAGGCCGACACCGACGTCCTGATCGCCATGACGGACGCGGACGAGGACACGGTTCTGGACGGCCTGGAGGCCGGGGTCCTGTCCGGGCTGCTGAGCGAGCCGTCCCCTGGCACCGTGCGGTTCACCCATGTCCTGGTCAGGCAGGCCCTCTACGAGGACATCCCCAGGCTCCGGCGTACCCGGCTGCACGGCCGGGTGCTGTCGGCGCTGCAGGACGTACGCGAAGGGGACGTCGCCGCGCTCGCCCACCACGCGCTCGCCGCGGCCACCACCGCCACGGCGGAAAGAGCGGCCGAGTACGCGATCAGAGCGGCCGACCGCGCCTCGGCCCTCTACGCTCACCGGGAGGCGGCGACCCTGCTGACCAGGGCGCTGGAGGCCCTCGGCCCGGCCGCCGACCGGCCGGTGCTGCTCGACCTGCTGTGCCGGCTGGTGTCCGCGCAGGCCCATTACGGCGACGTGGCGGCGGCGCTGGCCACCCGTGCTCGCGCGCTGGGGGTGGCCAGGCGGATGGGCGACGACCTCGCCGTCGCGCGCGCCGTCACCTCCTACGACGCGCCGCTGATCTGGACGATCCAGCGGGACATGGGCGTCGACCACGACGTCGTGGAGGCCGTGCGGCGCACGATGCCCGCCGAACCGGGCGAACTGCGCTGCCGGCTGCTGATCACCCTGGCCGCCGAGATCGAGGCCGACGACCTGGAGCTCGTCGAGGACGCGGGCACCGAGGCCGTGCGGATCGCCCGCGAGCTGGGGGACGCCCGGCTGCTCTGCATGGCGTTCAACGCGCGGTACTGGGTGCTGCTGCGGCCGGTCCGGCGCGAGGAGCTGGAACGGGTCGCGAGCGAGCTGCTGGAGGTGTCGGAGGCGGCGGGGCTGCTCGGCTACCAGGCGCTCGGGCATTTCATGCTGCTCATGGTCGCGCTGGGCCGTAACGACTGGGCCGGGGCCAGGCGGCACGCCGCCCGGGCGGTCGAGCGTTCGACCAGTGGCCAGCTCGGGCTCACGCTGACGATCCTGAGCATCCTCGACGCGGTGCGCCTGCTCGTCGAGGGGCACTTCGAGCGGGCGGAACAGGCGTACACGGCGCTGGCCGAGCAGATGGAGCAGGGCGGCGGCTCGCACGCCGACGCGCTGGGGGTGCTCGGCAGGTTCTGCGCCAGGATCGCGTGCGGGCGGGCGCAGGAGTCGGTGGCCGAGCTGGCCGCGATGCGCGGGCGGTACGACGGCGGGCTCGACGAGCCGTACGTGCGCGCGCTGCTGGCGGCGGGACGGCTGGACGAGGCGCGCGCCGCGTGGCGGGACCGGCCGCCGCTCGAGGGCTCGCACTGGGAGATCATGCTGGTGCTGCGCGCGGAGAACGCGATCCGGCTGGGCGAGCGCGGCGCGGCGGCGGAGTGCTACCGTTCGCTGCTGCCTGTACACGGAGAGATGGCGGGCCTGCACACCGGGTCCATGACGCTCGGGCCGGTGGATCACACGCTCGGCGAGCTGGCGGCCTTCCTGGGTGACCCCGGCGCGGCGGCCGCGCACTTCGAGGCCGCCGCCGAGGTCGCCCGGCGCGTCGGCTCGCCCCACTGGGCCCGCCTGGCACGTGAGCGGGCGGAACGTCACCGGGCGGAACGTCAGCAGGCGGAGCCGAAGACGGCCCGCTGACGGCGGCCCGGCCCGGCATGTCGAGCTGCGGTTCAGAGCGCGGTTCAACTGGGCGGTTCAGCCCGCGCTGCCGAAGACGGCCCGCCGGCGGCGCCGGTGCCCGGGGCGCAGCAGGGCCATCAGCACCGGCACCACCGGTCCCGCGCTCGCGCGGATGTGGGCCAGCTCGTCCCTGGTGGCGTACTGCGCGACCCAGCAGATCTCCAGCCGCAGCTCGTTCAGCTTGCCCTTGGCCATGGCCTGTTCGACGTCGTCCCAGTCGGCGGCCGGCACGTACTGCCGGATCACCGGGAAGATCGTCGCCTCCTCCGCCTCGATGTGCTCGTCGAGCAGCGCGGTCAGCCTCTTGACCGCTGCCGCCAGCGCCGTCACCTCGCCGCCGGCCGCGAACGTGCGCGCGGCGGCCTGCACCTCCTCCAGCAGGGGATCGAGCTCGGAGTGGTCCTCGGACAGGTCGCTGAGATCGACCGCCGCGCCCGCGTGCCGTTCGATCAGCGGCCAGACGAGGTCGTCCTCCCGGGTGTGGTGGGTGTGGATCGCGTGGCAGACGTCCTGCACGAACTTCGCCGTGGCGGCGGCCCTGTCCTGGTCGGCGCGTTCCCGGCCCGCCTCGATGTCCGCGGTCAGCTCGGCGAGCCGGTGCAGGTCGGCGCGCATCGCCCGGTGGATGATCTGGATTCCGGTGAGATCGGGTTTGTCCATGCTGCCAGGGTGCGGGCGCCCGCTTGGGGGCGACATGTCGTTGGCTTGGCCGACGCTTGCGCGATCATTCGTCGAGCAGGAGCGCCGCCACCGCCTCCGGGGCTTCGCGCATCGCGTCGTGGCCGGTGCTCGCGGCGCCGGCCGCGATCATTTCCCGGAATTACGCGTTCGCCACCGACCACCACGACCCGCCATCGCGCGGGACGAAGGCGTCGTAGGCCCAGGAGCCCTTCCAGCCGCCGGGTACGAGGACGAACGTCGCCATGTGTCTCTCCTTCTCCGGCGACCTTGTTTATGTAAACTTAGCGTGTCGACAAAATCGGGGCAAACAGCGGTCAGGAGCCGGCGGACAATGGCGAACACGGACGGAAAGGCCCGCCCGCACGCGGGCCGTTCCCGCAACGAGCAGGCGCGCCAGGACGTGCTCGGCGGCGCGCTCGACCTGGCCGCGGAGACCGCCGCGCGCGGATTCACGATGGAGGAGCTGGCCGCCCGCGCGGCGGTGAGCAAGCGCACCCTCTACCGGTGGTGGTCCTGCCGGTCCGAGGTGCTGGCGGAGGCCCTGGTCGAACGGGCCCTGGCCGTCGTGGACACCCCCGCGAGCGACGATGCCGCCGCCGATCTCCGGTCGTACGTCAGATCCGTCTACCGCCAGGCCCACGCGCCGCAGGCGGCCGCCGCGCTCCGGCTGCTCATGGCCGACGCCCAGACCAGCCCCGCCGCCGCGGCGGCGTTGCGCACGTTCACCGATCACCGGCGCGCCACCTGCCTCGGGCTGCTGTCCCGGGCCCAGGAGCACGGCGTCGTCCCGGCCGAGCGCGATCCGGGGGTCTTGGCCGATGTCGTCCTCGGCACCGTCTGGTATCGCCTGCTCACCGCGGAACCGATCACCGGCGACACCGTGGCCGACGAGATCCTCGACCTGCTGTCGCGGTGACGGCGGCTCACCGGGTCGTCAGCAGGCTGCCTGGGTGGCGCGGTGCAGCCGGAAACGTGACGGCTCGGCGAGCTGCTTGTCGCTGCTCCACGAACCGTCACGATTGACGAACTCCAGGGTCGCGGTGACGTCGATCCAGCGCCATGTCCTGGGCATACCGAACCTCGTCATGCAGCCGGCGTGGGGAGCGCACATGACGCGGATCTTCGTCATGGTCGGGTCCTTGGGGATGACCGTCGGAGGGGCTGCCAGTGGGTGACGCTGATGGAGGCCCCCGCTCGGGTCCATGTCACCAGCCGCAAAGTAACGCTGAGTAACTTCTCCCTGTGGCGCTACCTCTCGGCGCCGCCTTCCTCCTGTCCATCACCAGAAGCGTCCCCCGCATGTGGGGTAAGCCGCGTCGAGGAGGCGGCGCAGCCGCAGAGTGTCCGGGGCGAGGGCGGTGACCAGGACGGCGGGGCCGGCGAGCGGGGTCAGCACGGCCTGCCCGTGGGCCGGGTCGTCGCCGAACAGCCGCACGTCCGGCGGCTTGTCGTCGAAAGCCGGGTCGACGACGAGGAGTTGGCCAGCGGCGCGGTGGCCGGCCAGGACGGCGGGTCCGTCCCAGCCGGGCGCGTCCGGCCCGTACGTGTTCTGCTGATCCAGCACCGGCCGTCCGTCGTGCCGGACGGTGAGGCGGGTGGTCAGCCGGCCCGGCGGTTCGCCGTCGCGGCCGAGGACCTGTTCTTCGCGCAGGACGAGACGGGCGCCGGCGGCGACGTCGATGGTGCAGCTCTGGCGCAGGTTGCTGCGGGCGGCGGAGATCAGCGGCTCGGGCAGCCAGTGCAGGCTCGCCTGTTCGGCCACGCTCAGGTGCACGTCGTAGGTGGCGTGTCCGGGGGTGGGGCCGCGCAGGGCGATGGTGGCGGCGGCCGTGGTGATGTGCAGGTGGGCGCCGGGTTCGACGGCGGCTTCGAGGCGCAGCCGATCGCCGCCGAGCGGGGCGCTCATCACGCCCAGGATGCACACCCGTGCCTGATTCCCCTGCGGGCGGTGGCGGCGCAGGTCGAAGGGGCCGGCGCCGGCCAGGACGGGAAGCGCGGTCTCCTCTCCCACACTGATCGCCCTGATCCGGGCGGTGGCATGCACGCCCCGGGGGGTGCACCCGGCCGCAGCGGCCTGGGAGGCGAGGCTCACTCGTCGCTCGCGGTCCAGTCGGCCAGACGCGCGCGGACCCAGTCCGAGACGGGCGTGACACCGCCTTCGGTCTTCAGGGCGGTGAAGGCGACGGGCAGGTCGCCGCGCTGGGCCTTGGCGTCGCGGGCCATGCCCTCCAGGTCTGCGCCGACGTAGGGGGCGAGGTCGGTCTTGTTGATGACGAGCAGGTCGGAGGCGGTCACGCCGGGGCCGCCCTTGCGCGGGATGTCATCGCCGCCCGCGACGTCGATGACGAAGATCTGCGCGTCGACCAGGCCCCGGGAGAAGGTCGCGGTGAGGTTGTCCCCGCCCGATTCGACGAGGATCAGGTCGAGCGGGCCGAGCTGTTCCTCCAGATCCTCGACGGCTTCGAGATTGGCGGAGATGTCGTCGCGGATGGCGGTGTGCGGGCAGGCGCCGGTCTCGACCGCCCTGATGCGCATCGCGGGCAGGACGGCCTCGCGCAGCAGGAACTCGGCGTCCTCGCGGGTGTAGATGTCGTTAGTGACCACCGCGATGGACAACTCCTCGCGCAGCGCGCGGCACAAGGCGGCGACGGTGGCGGTCTTGCCGGTGCCGACCGGCCCGCCCAATCCGATGCGCAGCGCGCGACGGCGGCCGTCAGAACGTCTGTCAGGGCGTCCGGGGGAGGAACCTCCAGGACTGTGAGGGTGATCCTCGGGGAAGGCGTGGCTGTGGTGCAGGTGCATGACTGCTCCAGGCGTCGGGAGGCGAACAGGTCGGGAAGTGCAGTGGTCAGGAGGCGAACAGGCGCATCGGGCGGGCGGCGTGCTGTTCGGCGGTGATGTCGAGCAGCGGCGCCGAGACCGCGGGCAACGCCTGCACGCCCTCGGCCTGGACGCGCTGCGCGGCCTCGGCGGCCCGCCGCGCGAGGTGGTCGATGTCGGCGGCCAGGCGGGCCAGGACGGCGGTGGCGTCGAAGGGGTCGAGGCTGAGCAGGCGGACGGTGGCGGTGGCCGGGCCGCTGACGCTCTCGTACGCAGCCGCGTAGGCGGCGTCCAGCGGCATCAGGCCAGCCGAGCGGGCGGTCAGGCCGAGGACGACGGGCTGGTGCGCGCCGCGCGGCCGGGCCGCGGCCAGGGCGTCGAGCTCGGGCGAAGGCCAGGCGGTGTGGGCGGCGCGCAGCAGTTGCCGGCCGAGCCTGCGCGCGGCCTGGCGCAGGGCCGGTGAGGGGGTGCGGGCGTCGGCGGCCTCCTCCAGCAGGAGCGGGTCATATCCTGCGGCGGCCGCGGCGGCCAGGCCCGCCGCGACCAGGCCGCTGGTGTGCAGCCGGCCGCGGCAGAACTCCTGCAGGCTCGCCACGTCGCGCACGCGTCGCGCGGTGACGGCTGCCTCAGCCCCGCCGGAGTGGGCGTGCCCGCCGGCGGGAAAGCGGCCGTCGGCCAGGACGAGTAGCGCGGCACGGTTCATCAGATGCGGCTCACCTCTCGTGCGCGGGTCATGCGCGGGGCGGTCGTTCACGGGCGTGATCAAGTGGGCGATCACCAGGTGGTGATCAGAAGAGGAAGTACAGCTGCGCCATCGGCAGCTCACTGGCTCCCTTGTCGCGGTCGGCGATCTCCTCGATCTCCTCGATCGTGGCGATCTCGGTCCTGTTCACGTTCTCGTCCTCCAAGCCGATCACCACCTCGAAGGTGTTGGGATCGACGCGGAGGTCGGGGAGGGCGTCGTTCTCCCGCATGTCGGCCTTGAAGACCTTGCGGGTGTCGCGGATGGGCGTGAACGTCTTGCGCACGGTGACCCGGTCGGGCAGGCCGGCCTTGATGGCGGCCGCGGTGACGAAGTTGACGGAGTTGGCGGCCGGGGCCCGGCCGGTCGCTCCCCACATCGGGCGGGGCAGGATCGGCTGCGGAGTGATGATGGAACCGTTGGCGTCGCCGACCTGCGCGTGCGCGATCTGCCCGCCCTTGATCACCCGGTGCGGCTTGACGCCGAAGAACCTCGGCTCCCACAGCACCAGATCGGCGAGCCTGCCCACCTCGACCGAGCCGACCTCATGGTCGATGCCGTGCGCGAGGGCCGGGTTGATCGTGTATTTCGCGACGTAGCGGCGGGCGCGATGGTTGTCGTGCCCGTCCTGGCCCGCCTTGTCGCCGTCCAGCGCGCCGCGCCGCTGCTTCATCACGTGCGCGGTCTGCCACGTCCGCATGATCATCTCGCCGATGCGGCCCATCGCCTGAGCATCCGACGACATGATCGAGATCGCGCCGATGTCGTGCAGGATGTCCTCGGCGGCCATCGTCGAAGGCCGGATCCGCGACTCGGCGAACGCCAGGTCCTCAGCCACCAGCGGATTCAGGTGATGGGCGATCATCACCATGTCGACGTGCTCCTTGACCGTGTTGACGGTGAAGGGCCGGGTCGGGTTGGTGGAGGCGGGCAGCACGTTCGGCAGGCCCACCATGGTCAGCATGTCGGGGGCGTGGCCGCCGCCGGCGCCCTCGACGTGGAAGACGTGGATCGGATGGTCGCCGATGGCCGCGATGGTGTCCTCGACGTTACCGGCCTCGTTCAACGAGTCGGCGTGCAGGGCGAGCTGCACGCCGGTCGCCTGGCACACCTGCAGGCAGCGGCGCAGCACGGCCGGGGTGGCACCCCAGTCCTCGTGGATCTTCAGGCCGAGCACGCCCGCCTCCACCTGGTTGTACAGCGACTCGGTGGACATGGTGTTGCCCTTGCCGAGCAGCCCGATGTTGACCGGGAAGCCGTCCAGCGCCTCGAACAGCCGGGCCACATGCCAGGAGCCGGGCGTGACGGTGGTGGCGGTGCTGCCGTCGGCGGGGCCGGTACCGCCACCGATCAGCGTGGTCACCCCGGAGGCCAGCGCCTCGTTGATCTGCTCGGGGCAGATGAAGTGCACGTGGGTGTCGACGCCGCCCGCGGTGAGGATCTTGCCGTTGCCGGAGATGACCTCCGTCTCGGGGCCGATCACGAAGTCCGTCGCCGTGGTGTGCCCGTCGTGCAGCCGGTCCATGGTCTCGTCGTTGTAGGCCTTGCCGAGCGCGACGATGCGGCCGTCGCGGATGGCGACGTCGGCCTTGACGATCCCCCAGTGATCCAGGATGACCGCGCCGGTGATGACGGTGTCGGGCGGCTGCGGGGCGCCGAACCGCGCCGAGTCGCGCGGCGCGCACGACTGGCCCATCGACTCCCGGACGACCTTGCCGCCGCCGAAGATGACCTCGTTGCCGCTGCGGCCGGGACCGCCGCACCAGTCCTCGGTGATCTCGATCCGCAGGTTGGTGTCGGCCAGCCGGATACGATCCCCCACGGTGGGCCCGAACCGGTCGGCGTAGTCGACCCGGCTCAGCGGCTGATGTCTTTCCTCTCTCCGCGGCTCAGGCAGCGACGTCGGCGCCGGCGGCTCGGGTGCGGGCGGCTCAAGTGTCGGTGAGTCAGTCACGGAGCTTGCCTCCGACCTTGCCGTTCAGGCCCTCGACGATGCGCTTGCCCTCGATGGGCACCAGCTCCACCTCCAGCGGGTTTGGGGGTTCGAAACGCACCGAGCTGCCCGCGGGGATGTTCAGCCGCTTGCCGTAGGCGGCCTCGCGGCTGGGCTCGATGGTGAGGCGGGAATTGACCTCGTAGAAGTGAAAGTGCGAGCCCACCTGGATGGGACGGTCATCGGTATTGGTGACCGTCACGATCGTGACCTCGCGACCGGCGTTGAAGGCCACCGGGCCGGCGTCGCGCGGATGGTCGATCTTCCCCGGGTGAACCGGTGCCGTCTCCTTGCTCCCCTCTGGAATGGGGAGGATGCCCAGCTTCTGGATGGGGTTGCGAAGAGTGACCATCTTGGTGCCGTCGGGGAAGGTGGCCTCGATCTGAAGGTCGCTGATCATCTCCGCCACGCCGGGCATGACCTCGTCGTACATGGGCAGCGGCAGGTCGTCGGGCTGATACTTCAACTCCATGAGGTCCTCGACGGATCTGCCGTCCCGGGCCCCTTCCAGCACATACGCGGTCAAGATCGCGACCGTCTCCGGGTAGTTGAGCTTTCGCCCCCGCCTTTTCCGCTTGTGGGCCACGTCCGCGGCCACATGGATCATCAGACGTTCCTGCTCATGCGGAGTCAGATGCACTCCGCCACCTCGCCTTCGCTCCGCCCCGGGTTCTCCCGAGACCCCGACCACGGTGCGGACACCGATCGGCCTCAGCCATGCGGCGGCCGGCCGCTCGCTCCAGGCGGGAACCGGAGCTCCCGTCTGTGCCGCCCGCAGGAGCGCCAGTTCGGACTGGTGACTCGCAAGGCGACCCGAGGCGTTAACGGATCAACACCCGCCGCCCACAGACCGTAACTTGACGAATACTTAGAGCGACGTAGCGTGACGGTGAGGAGTCCATCACCCGCAACAGAGAATTTCCGTTATCTGTCACTCTTCGGGGGATCCGGTGCTGTCCGGCCAGCTCGGCACCCGCTTCGTCCGGGCCGGCTCGGCAGCGTTATCTGTCACATCGTCTTCGCGGGAGGTCCGTCCATGCCGGTCGTCCCGGTTGTCCTCGAAGTCGGCGTCGGAACCGTCGTAGCGCTTGAGCAGGTCCAGGGCGTCCATCACCGGCTTGAAGGTGTCATTGCTGGAGCGGAAGGTCACCGCCTTGAAGCAGCTTGGGCAGGCCGCGCCGGTAGTGGTGGGAGTAGGAGCCGCGCAGCTTGGTCCGCACCCGGGTGCGGAGCTCTTCGCGCCAAAATCCGGTCCGATCCTCCCCGGAGGCCGAACACGGTGATCGCGCGCCTGTCGGAGCGCGAGCGCGACGTGCTCGCCCTGGTCGCCGAGGGGCACTCCAACACCGCCATCGCCGGCCGCCTGGTCATCGCCGAGCGCACCGTGGAGGCACACATGGCGGGCGGCCGGGCCAGGGCTTGAGGCGGGTCAGGGCCCGGCCGAGCTCGTCCGGGTCGGCGGGCAGGCCGGTGAGCAGGGCCCCGTCGTCCATGGTGTGCGGGATGAGCCGGATGGCCGGCAACGCGCGGCTGATGAACACGATCCGGCCGTAGGTCACGTTCCGCAGCAGACGCAGGGACTCGGAACGGGACAACCGCCTGGTCACCGGAGAGGGCGGCGTGGTTCGGTGTGGCACGCTCCCACCCTGCCGCGAGCGCGACCGCCGGGTTAGGGACGAAAGTCCCAACGTCGCCGGACGGATGATCTTCCGGCCCGCGCGCCTGCGGGCGCCGTCCCCGTCCGGGGGCGAGGATGGGCCTGAGCCATCGACCGGCCACCAGATGGGGGAACCCGGTGAAACCCGTGTACGCGGCCGCCGCCGCGCATGTGCCCGCGCCGCCGGAGCAGGTGTTCGAGCTGATCACCGACTGGCCCAGGCACCAGGAGTGGATGTTCATGACCACGGCCCGCCAGGTGAGCGAGCGGGAGCTGGAGGCGTACACGGGCGTGTGGCCGATCGGGTTCCTGGACACGATGACGATCACCCACTGGCAGCCGCCGACGCTGATGCGGGTCACGCACACCGGCCGCATCGTGCGCGGCCGGGGCGCAATCCGGGTCAGCCCGTGCCGCGACGGCAGCCGCGTGGTCTGGGCCGAGGAACTGGAGCTGCCGCTCGGGGTGCTGGGGTGGGCGGCGTGGCCGCTGGTCCGCCCGTTCGCCGTCGCGCTCGCGCGCCACTCGCTGCGCACGCTGTCCTCGCTGCTTCCCGTGCACGTGTGAAGGTGGTCAGCCCGGCGGCCGGCCCGGCCACGGGCCAGGCAGGCCTCGGGCTGCGGGTCAAGCGTGCCAGTCGCCCGCGCCGCCCGGCACCGGCGCGGCCGGGTCGTAGGGCTCGCGGGTGAAGATGAAGGTGTTGAGGTCGAGGTGGTCGGCGGCCGGCCGCAGCGTCTCGCCGGCGTAGTAGCCGTCGAGCCCGAGCCAGGTGCCGTCGTCCTGCGGCACGAACCGCGAGGCCCGCCCGCCTCCGCCGATCGGCTCCAGCGCCAGGCCTCGGTCGGGCAGCAGCCGCAGCGCGTACGGCTTGGGCCCCCAGTGCCACAGCCCCGTCAGCGCCAGCAGGTCGGGGTCGGCGGGCACGGGCCGCCACTCGTCGGGCAGGCGCGGCTCGTGCTCGTCCAGGATGTCGAGCAGGTCGGTGAGCAGCGTGCCGCTCATGCCGGAGGTCGTGTTGGCCATGAACAGCACGCCCACGCTCTCCGACGGCTGGGCCCACACGGTGGCCAGGAAGCCGGGCATGGACCCGGAGTGGCCGGACAGGCGGCGCCCGCCCGTCCTGGCCAGTTGCAGGCCCAGCCCGAACCCGCCGGTCCAGGCGTCGCCGTCGTCGACGCCGGCCGGTTCGCGCATCTCGGCGAGGGTGTCGGGGCACAGCACGCCGCCGGTCTCGCCGCACAGGAACGCCGCCCAGCGGGCCAGGTCGTGCGGGGTGGACCACAGCTGGCCCGCCGGCGCCATCGCGTCGGCGTCGTGCTCGGGCTCTTCGAGTACGACGTCGGCCCAGGGGTGGACGGCGTAGCCGGTGGCGTGGGGAGCGCGGGGGCGGGTGGTGGTGTCGTGCATGCTGAGCGGGTCGAGCACCTCGGCGCGCAGCGCCTTGAGCCAGGTGGTGCCGCGCAGCCGGCCGACGAGCTCGCCGAGCACGGCGAAGCCGACGTTGGAGTAGTGGAAGCGGCGGCCGGGCCGGTGTTTGAGCTCCTCGGGCCCGACCCGGTCGAGCAGGTCGGCCGCGGGGATGCCGGGGGTGCGCTCCCACCAGGCGGTGGGCGGCTCGGCGGTGAGCCCGCCGGTGTGCGAGAGGAGCTGGGCGATGGTCAGGTGGCCGAGGCGGGTGCCGGGCAGGTACTGTTCCAGCGGGTCGTTCAGGCTCAGGGCACCCTCGTCGCGCAGCCGCATGACGACGACGGCGATCATGCTCTTGGTGATCGATCCGATGCGGTACTGGGTGGCGGCGGTCGGGGCCGCGTCACCGACGCGCCCGCGCCCGCCGAACCACGCGGTCCGCCCGTCGCGGACGATCGCCGCCGTCAGCGACGGCACCCTGCACTCGGCCTGTTCGACGGCGAGCCTGCGCATCAGGGCGCGCGCCGCCGGCTGTCCCACCTGACTCATGAGCGACAAGATTAGTGGTTGGAACGGGGTGAGCTGCGGCTGTTCGCGATGGCCGATCGCGCGAGCGTCCGGAACGTGGCCGGACGGACACGGCCGGCCGGCCGCGCCATGCCGGGGCGGTCAGCGGGAGGGGGCGCGGTCGAAGGTGTCGAGGATCAGGCCGGTGGCGTCCAGGTCGCGGGTCGTGGCCCCGAGCCAGGGCACCTCGATGCCGCCGGGCCAGGTGTGGCCGCCCCCGTCGACCGTGTAGAGGCGCAGGGTGACGCCGGCGGGGCATGTGGTCCACTCGCGCAGCCGTACCTGGCCGGTCAGGGAGCGGGTGGTGCGGCCGGTGCAGCCGAGGCGGCCGGCCCAGCCGGCGGCGGCCCGTTCCACCGGGTCGAGGACGACGAGGTCGGCGAGCGCGCGCAGGTCGCCGGTGGCGTCGCGCAGCGGATGGCCGCCGCGGTAGGGGACGATGCGGTCGGCGGTGCCGTGGAAGGCCACGATCGTGGTCGGGACGGCGTTCGCGCAGGGGCGGACGATGTTGAGGCCGGCCACGGCGGCGACGGCGGCCAGGCGCCCGTCCAGGGCGCAGATCAGCGCGGCGGACATGGCGGCGCCGTAGGACATGCCGGCGGCGAACTCGCGCCCGGTGTCGACGCACAGGTTGCGCCGCAGGTGGTCGAGGAGAGCGGCCAGGAACGCGGCGTCGTCGGGGCCGGCGGTGTTGGGGAGCGTCCAGCCCATACGCCCGTCGGCGGCCTGCGGGGTGGCCACGATGTAGCCTCGGCGCGAGCCCTGCTCGGCCAGCCGGCTGTAGGCGGTCTGGCGGCCGGCGGTGGAGTTGAGTCCGTGCAGGTCGAGGATGACGGGGTGGGGGCCGTCGCCGTCGGGGACCGACAGCAGGAAGCGGCGTTCGAGGCCGGCGTGGCCGAGCCGGTGGGTGCCGGGCTCCAACCGGGTGGCGGCCTGGCAGCCGCTGGTGGGGGCGGCCTGGGCGGGCGGGCCCGGCGGGGGTGGCGCGGTCTCGCAGCGGGCGGCGAGCAGCAGTGCCGCCAGCACCAGGGTCGCGCGTGTGGGCATCGGGCGCCTCCCGCAGCTGTGTGGGGGTCCTGGTTGGCAGTCTGCGGGACGGGGCGGTCGCGCGCGAGCCGTTCGCGGCGGGTGTAGGTTGAGGACGAGCTCTTGCTGGTGGCCGCGCGTGGCGATTCCGCCCGGCCCGGGGTTCTCCTGGTGGTGGCGTCCGGCCTTCCCCTTTTTCTCTTTCCTGTTCGTGTGCCTGGAAGGCAGCCCGTACGACGATGAAGCGTTACATCCTCACCGGAACCCCCGGTTCCGGAAAGACGACGATCCTGCACCGCCTGGCCGCCCTCGGCCACGCGACGGTGGAGGAGGCCGCCACGGCGGTGATCGCGGCCGAGCAGGCGCGCGGCGAGGCCGAGCCGTGGACGCGGCCGTCCTTCGTCGACCAGGTCGTGGCCGTGCAGCGGCAGGCGACGCTCCTTCCCGGCGCGGCTCGGCGGGGGTGGCAGTTCTTCGACCGTTCGCCCATCTGCACGCACGCTCTGAGCATCTTCGTCGGCCATCCGATCTCCCCGGCGCTGTCGGCCGAGATCGACCGGATCACCCGTGAACGGGTCTACGAGCGTGAGGTGTTCTTCGTGCGCAATCTCGGGTTCTGCGAGCCGACCGCGGCCCGCCGGATCGGTTTCGAGGAGTCGCTGGTGTTCGAGCGGCTGCACGAGGAGACGTACCGGACCTTCGGCTATCGGATCGTGGACGTGCCGGCCGGGCCCGTGGCCGGGCGGGTGGCGGTGATCGAGGCCGCCGTGGGCGCCGGCTGAGACGGCGGCGCCGCCCGGGGTCCTGCGGAAAAGCAGGAGACGGATCCGCGCCGCCTGTGCCAACATGCTCGGCCATGCCCATGCCCATGTCGCTGCCGATGTCGGGCCAGGAGCCGAGCGCCGAAACCCTGGCGGCGATCGCCGCCCTGCACGGGGCCGGCGGAAGGATCCGGCCGCTTCCGCCCGGGGTGGCCAACCACGCCTTCCTGCTGGGCGAGGAGCTGGTCGTCCGTATCCCGCGAGGCGAGCGCTTCGTCGCGGACCTGGTCAAGGAGGCCGAGGTCATCCCCGTGGCCGTGCGCGCGGGGGTGCGGACGCCGCGGCTCGTCGCCTTCGACGACTCGCGCTCGGTGGTGGACGTGCCGTACATGGTGCTGGAGCGGGCGCACGGCGACGACCTCGCGCGCCTCGACCTGCCTGACGGCCGCGCCGCCGGCGTCCTGCGCCAGGTCGGACGGGAGCTGGCCCGGCTGCACCGCGTACGCAGGACCGCCGGGCCAGCCCTGGCCACCGTGCCCGTGGCGGACGGCGCCGTGGACGCGCCGGCCCTCGTCGAGAACCTTCACGCGGGCGGCTGGATCGACGCCGAGGCCGCCCGCTGGCTGACCGGCTGGGCCGGCCGCCTGTCGGCGCACCTGCCCGCCGACCGGCCCCTCGTCCTGGTTCACGGCGACCTCGCGCCACAGAACCTGCTCGTCAACCCGGAGACGTCCCGTCTCTCCGGGATCGTGGACTGGGGTGACGCGCAGTGGGCGGACGCGGCCGTCGACTTCGCCAAGGTGCCGCTCACCGGTGTCCCGGCGGTGCTGGCCGGCTACCGGGAGGAATCCGGCGAGACGGACGTGCCGGGGTGGGAGGCCCGCGTGTTGTGGTACCACCTCACGTGGGCCCTGGGTCGGCTGGCCGACCCCGTCCCGCATCCGGGTGAGCGCCACTGGAGCGCCCCCGCGGCCGGCCGGCTGCTCGGGCTGCTGCGTTTCTTCGCCTCAGGCCCGCCGGCCCCCTGGCCCGCGCTGGCCTGACCCCCCGGCAAGACGCGGCGGCTCGGCGGTCACTTCTTGAAGGCGTCCTTCACCTTCTTGCCCGCGTCCTTGACCTTCTCGCCGGCCTGCTTCAGGCCGCCCTCGGTCTGGTCGGCGCGCCCTTCGGCGCGCAGCCGCTCGTCGCCGGTGGCGTCGCCGACGTTCTCCTTCGCCCGCCCCTTGAGCTCCTGAGCCTTGTTACGGATCTTGTCGTTGGTGCTCATATCTGTGCCTTTCCTGGTCGAATCTCCGCGAGCCCTTGTCCTAACCGAGCGGGAAGGCCGGAAACGTGCCTCCCGCTCGCGGGGGCCGACGATCACAGGTAGAGGCAGAAGGGATGCCCGTCGGGGTCGAGCATGACGCGGACGTCGGGCTGCGGCTGGAACCCGGCCTCGGCCGCCCCGCATTCCAGCGCCCACGCCACGGCGGCGGGCAGGTCGTCGACCTTGACGTCGAGGTGCTGGGAGGCGTTCTGCCGGCCGGGCTCACTGGGCCACACCGGCCGCTGGTGGTGGCGTTCCCACTCGAAGTTGACCGTGAGGCCGGCCCCGCCGTCCGGCTGCCGGATCTGCGCCCACCCCGCCTCCTGCGGCTCGCCCTGGTCCGGGCCTTCCTCCGCGGTGACGGGCCAGCCGAGCAGCCGGGCGTAGAAGCGCGCGAGCTCACGCGGCTGCGACGTGCCGACGGTCACGGAGGTCAGCTGGAGACGAGGGGGCATGACGATCAGTTCCTTTCGGCGACGAGCCCGGATCAGCGGCGGGCCCGGCTATCTCATCGCGTGATGTCCTGCCCGGGGACCTTCTCGTTCAGGCGTCAGCCGTGTCTCTTGCCGGTTCGCAGCTCGTAGTCGGTGAGCTGGACCACGGCGGGCCACATGCTCCGGTCGAGAGCTCCCAGGACGTAGCCGGGGAGCGGCGGAGGTGTCCAGCGGGCTCCCGTCTCGCGCCGCACCTTCTCGGCCCGTTGCCGCAACCCGGCCTCCACGACCTCCCTGCACCGGTCGTACTCCCGCCGGGACATGGTCACGAGCAGCAGCAGCCGCTGCGGCGCGAGCGTCCGCATCGCCTCGCCCAGTTCCCACAGGGTTCCCGCGCCGTGACCAAGCACGAGGACGACGACGCTCGCGCCGCGCATCATCTCCCGCATCGGCTCCTGCCAGCCGTGAAAGGGCAGGTACACGCGCGGAACGCCGACGTACGGCGCTCGCTCTCCCGGTCGTCCCACACTCAACGGCAGCCCCGCCCACGTGAGCATGTCGGCGATGCGCCGCTCCTCCGGCTTGCCGGCGTACAAGCCCGCCACCAGCTCCTTCGGCGAGGAGATGATGTGCGGGACGTGCCGGCCACCCACGCGAAGCAGGCCGTTTCCTGTCGCCAGCAGCACGATCCCGGCGAACAGCGGGACGACGGAGACCAGCGGCGACACCCCTTCGCCCACGAGGAGTTCCCAGGTGTACCGCAGACCCACCGTGATTCCGGCGCAGCCCAAGCCGCAGGCTCCCAGCCCGCCCAGGGCCATCAACCCGACACCCGTCCGGCGCGCCTGCGGGGGCAGCGAGCGGTTCAGCGCGGCGAGGCTCTCCGTCGGCGAGGGGAACCCGTGCTCACGCCGGTAGGCGTAGATCCGGGACAGCATGATCTGGCCCATCCAGCGAAGGTTCTCGCCTCGCGCGAAAGCGTACATTCCGGCGGTTCCGGCGAGAGAAGCGACGAGAAGCGGCCCCGGGTCCAGCCCGGAGCTGAGCAATCGTGGATCGCCGGGAAGCGCGCTCAGCACGTACCACTCCGCCGCCACCGTGGTGGCCGCTCCCAGCAGGCACCCCAGCCACCCCGCCCACAACGCGAACATTCCGTCCCGCCGGATCTCCGCGGGCTGGGGATCATCAGCCGGCTCCGCCGCGCGGCGCTCCTGGGCGCTCATCCTCTTGGCGAACGTGGTGAGAAGGCCATCGGCCTGATCACGCAGGCGGTGACGAGCAGCACGGTGAGCAGGTAGAGCACGACGGCCCCGGGGGGCCGAGGAACACGCTGATCACCAGCGGTGCCAGCACGACCGCGGGCCCGTAGGACGGCCAGATCTCGTACGCCCGCTCGAAGAGCGCGTCGACCACCCCCTGCACGCGGCCTCCAGGCGCTACGAACATGATCGTGATGGTGCCCACAGGGTACGCCCGGCAGGACAGGAGCGGAACCCGTCAGCCTGTGCCGGGGGACGGGGTGCCGTCTTCGTGTCCTGGAACGATGTACCCGCCGCAGTCGGGGCATCGGGGATATTCGTTCTTCGCCCGGGCATCCTGCCACCGGGCGACCACCACGGCGACGAACACCAGAACGACGAAGACGCCGATGCCCGCCTCCGCGGAAGAAGACAACACGGCGTCCAGCCCGAACCAGAGGGTGCCCGCGCCGATGGCCACGAAGGTGAGGATGGCGGGCGTGCCGAAGGTGCGTTTCCGCGGTTCGGGGGTGGCGGCCGGCGGTGCCGTGACCGGGGTGGGGGAGAGGGCCTCCCACACCATGCCGCATTCGGGGCACCGCCATGGCTCGGCGTCGCCGGCCGAGTCGGGGCGGGCGCAACGGTGGCTGTCCAACGAGGTCCTCAGGGGTGGGTCCGGTGGGCGGGTTCGATCTTGGTGGCGCCACTTTGCCACACCCGTGCAGCCTGAACCAGGCCTGTGAGCGTGCGCCGGTGCGGGTGAGGGGCGGTGGGGTGGTGAACCCGGTGGTGCGGGGTGGTGAACCGGTGGTCACCTACGCACGGCCGCCGGGCGCCGGGCCGGCGAGGAGGCCGGCCAGGCGACGTCGTCGATCGCGAGCCACGGCGCGGCGGCCAGGGCCGTGGGGGTGAGCCCGGTGAACGTCATGATCTCGTGGTGGAGGTGGGACTGGTCGGCGTAGCCGCTCTCGGTGGCGACGCGGGCGGCGGGGTGGCCCGCCGCGAGCAGGTGGGCGGCGTGGTCGAAGCGCACCAGCCGGGCGGCGCGTTTGGGGGTGATGCCGAGCTGGGACCGGAACCGGGACCACAGGCGCTTGCGGCTCCAGCCGACCTCGTCCGCCAGTCCGTCGACCCGGACCCGTCCCCGGCCGGCGATCGTGCGGTGCCAGGTGTGGGCGACCTGCGGATCGACCGGCGGGTGTGCGCCCAGCCGGCGGCCGAGGAGGTCCGCGGCGATCGTGAAGCGTTCGTCCCACGAGGCGGCCGCGCGCAGCCGGTCCTCGGCGTCGCGGCCCCAGACGTCCTCAAGGGCGGTCACCGTCCCGGCCAGCTCGGCCGGCGCCCCGAACAGCGCCGCCGCCGCGACCGGCTCCAGCCGGATCTGGAGCACCTGACCGGCTCCCCGGCCGGTGGCCCGGAGCTCGCCGGGCAGGAGCCCGACGACGACGCTGCCGCGCTCGCGCCGGCCGGGGGTCTCGTAGACGGCGCCGGCTCCGTCGCTCAGATCGACGAGCAGCGTGACGGACGGGTGCGCGACCATGGGGATGTCGACCGGGCCCGGCGCGCGATGGCGGAACCCGGCCATACCGACCCCGGGCAGCCGGAGCGACGGGCGCGGGAGCACGACGTCCACCCACACCCGGCCGGACGGCGTCCCCATCAGCGTCACGGCGTCAGTCTAGGCATCGGGGTCAGGCTCGCCACCGGCTCGTGGCCGTGAAGCTCAGCAGCAGTTCGCCGGTCGTCTCCGGTGCTTCCATCATGGGCAGGTGCCCGACGCCGGGCAGCAGTTCGATCCGGGCGTCCGGTACGGCGTCGTACAGATGCGCCGACGACGGATCCCAGCGCGGGTCGGCGGCGCCGAAGATCACCAGCAGGGGGAGCCGGAGGGCGGCCAGCCGCGCCGGCAGGCTCCGCTCGGCGATGTAGGCGGTGTTGGCGCGCAGCACGGTCCGCATCGCGGGGTAGGTGATGCCGCGCAGGTCGGCGACCACGTCGTCGGGCAGGCTGATGGGGCGCACGGCCGTCGCGCCGATCCCTTTGCGGATCATCGCGTCGGAACGCCTCGCCCACAGGATCGGCCCCAGGGGCGGGGCCAGCAGCGCCCGCAGGATGAGCGGCTGGCGCAGCAGCGCGTCCGGGCGCGGGCCGGCGCTGATCAACGCGAGCGAGCCCACGAGGTCGGGCCGCCGCTCGGCCAGCGCGGTGGCGATGTATCCGCCGCTGGAGTGCCCGGCCACGGCGACGTGGCGCAGGCCGAGGTCGTCCAGCAGCGCCGCCACCTGTCCCGCCTGCGCCGGCACGTCGTACGACGGCGAGGACGGGGGCGGGTGGGGGGACTTGCCGCAGCCCGGCAGATCGACCCGGATGACATGATGACGGGCGGCCAGCGCCGGCACCATGGGGCTCCAGAAGCCGCCGCAGGCTCCCGATCCGTGGACGAGCAACACCGGCGGCGCCTGCCGCGGCCCGTCCATGACGACGTGCATCCCCCGCAAAAGCTCACTCATGCGCCGAGTGTGCACGGGCGGCCGGCCGCCGGTCTTGGAGATTTGTTCCCGCGCAACCGCAGGCCGGCGGCGCGGGGTGGCAGGGGGTGGCGAGGGGGCGCTGAGCACGTGCTGATGGCCGATCGCCGGACCGGCGGCCGGGGCCGGGTGTCGCGGGGAGCAAGATCTGCCCTAGTCTCCTCGGTGTGGGGAGGCCCGTGGGGAGCCCGGACGAGGGCTCGAGGATCGCCGGTACGACGCTCGACGCCGTGCTCGAACGCGTGACCTACGCGAATGAGGAGACCGGCTACACGATCGCCCGCGTGGCCACCGAGCGCACCGGCGCCGACCTGCTGACCGTCGTTGGGCCGCTGCTCGGCGCGCAGGTCGGCGAGTCGCTGCGGCTGCACGGCCGGTGGACCTCCCACCCCCGCTACGGCCGCCAGTTCGAGGTGATGTCCTACACCACCGTGCTGCCGGCCACCGTGCAGGGCATCCGCCGCTACCTCGGCTCCGGGCTGATCAAGGGCATCGGCCCCAAGATGGCCGAGCGGATCGTCGACCACTTCGGCACCGGCACCCTTGAGGTGATCGAGCAGCAGCCCGAGCGCCTGGTCGAGGTGCCCGGTCTCGGTCCCAAGCGGACGAAGATGATCGCCGCCGCCTGGGAGGAGCAGAAGATCATCAAAGAGGTGATGATCTTCCTTCAGGGGGTCGGGGTGTCCACCTCGATCGCGGTGCGCATCTTCAAGCAGTACGGCGACACCTCCATCTCCGTCGTCAGGAGCCACCCGTACCAGCTGGCCGACGACGTGTGGGGGATCGGGTTCAAGACCGCCGACACGATCGCGCAGGCCGTCGGCATCCCGCACGACAGCCCCGAGCGGGTCAAGGCCGGCCTGCGTTACACGCTGTCGCAGGCGGCCGACGACGGCCACTGCTATCTGCCGGCCCCCAACCTCGTCGGCGACGCGGTCAAGATTCTGGAGGTGCCCGCCGACCTGGTCGCCTCCTGCCTGGAGGAGCTGGTCGCCGACGAGGGCGTCGTCCGCGAGCAGATCCCCGCCGGCGACAACCTGGTGCCGGCCGTCTACCTGCCGCCCTTCCACCGCGCCGAGATGTCGCTGGCCTCCGGCCTGCTGTCGCTGCTGAACGGCGGCCACGACCGGCTCAAGGCGTTCGCCGACGTCGACTGGGAGCGGGCCGAGACGTGGCTGCACGGCAAGACCGGCGCCGAGCTGGCCGCCGAGCAGCGCCAGGCGGTCCGGCTGGCCCTGACCGAGAAGGTCGCGGTGCTGACCGGCGGGCCGGGCTGCGGCAAGAGCTTCACCGTGCGCTCCATCGTGCTGCTGGCCCGCGCCAAGCGCGCCAAGGTCATCCTGGCCGCGCCCACCGGCCGGGCGGCCAAGCGCCTGGCCGAGCTGACCGGCCACGAGGCCACCACCGTGCACCGGCTGCTGCAGCTGCGGCCGGGCGGCGAGGCCACGTTCGACCGCGACAACCCCCTCGACGCCGACCTGGTGGTCGTCGACGAGGCGTCCATGCTGGACCTGCTGCTGGCCAACAAGCTCGTCAAGGCCGTCGCGCCCGGCGCCCACCTGCTGTTCGTCGGCGACGTCGATCAGCTGCCGTCGGTCGGCGCGGGCGAGGTGCTGAAGGATCTGCTGGCCGCCGAGGACGTGCCGCGCGTACGGCTGACGCAGATCTTCCGCCAGGCCCAGGAGTCGGGGGTCGTGGTCAACGCCCACCGGGTCAACACCGGCCGCCACCCCGTGCTGGAGGGCATGCAGGACTTCTTCCTGTTCCCGTGCGAGGAGCCGGAGGAGATCGCCGCCCTCACCGTGGACGTCGTGGCTCGCCGCATCCCCCGGCGCTTCCGCCTCGACCCGCGCCGCGACGTGCAGGTGCTGGCCCCCATGCACCGCGGCGCCGCCGGCGCCGGCGCGCTCAACACGGCGCTGCAGGAGTCACTCACCCCGGCCAGGGAGGGCATGCCGGAGCGCCGGTACGGCGGCCGCGTCTTCCGTGTCGGCGACAAGGTCACCCAGTTGCGCAACAACTACGACAAGGGCGCGGCCGGGGTGTTCAACGGCACGGTCGGGATCGTCACCGACATCCGGCCCGACGAGCACAAGCTGACCGTCCTGACCGACGAGGAGGAGTCGGTCGACTACGCCTTCGACGAACTCGACGAGCTCGCCCACGCCTACGCCGTCTCCATCCACCGCTCCCAGGGCAGCGAGTACCCCGCCGTGGTCATCCCGCTGGCCACCAGCGCGTGGATGATGCTGCAGCGCAACCTCCTCTACACCGCCATCACGCGGGCCAAGAAACTCGTCGTGATCGTCGGCTCGCGTCGGGCGCTGGCGCAGGCCGTACGGACGAAGGGGGCGGGCCGCCGTCACACCGGCCTGACCCACCGCCTCGACCGGGCCCGGGCCACGGCCTGACCCGCGCTCTGACCTGCACGGGCACCCCCAGGGACGGGGTGCCGCCCGCCCGGCGGTCAAGAAGTAATTGAAATGTGATCGAACTCTCTCGAATGATTTCGCGTCCTACATGTAGGAGCATTAAGGTTTTTGGGGTGCCTTTTGGTACTCATGGGGAGAGGACAATCTTGAACGTTGCGACTGCTTGGAGGAAGCCCGCCACCGCAGCCGCGCTGCTCACGGCCGCAGCGCTGACCGCGTCATGCTCTGGCGCCGGTCCCGCGACGCCCGCGGGCCCCGACTCCCCTGAAGGCACCACCGTGGCCACCCCGCAGGCCCCCACCGTCAAGATCAGTCCCGCGGAGGGCACGTCCAAGGTCCACCCGGACAAGAAGGTCGTCGTCACCGCCGCCGGCGGCGCCCTGGAGAACGTGGTCGTCGAGGCCGACGGCGAGCAGCTGGACGGCAAGTACAACACCGACAAGACGCGGTGGGTCTCCAAGACCGCGCTGAAGCCGTCCACCAGCTACAGCGTCTCGGCCACGGCCGGCGCCACCACCGCCAGCAGCACGTTCACCACGGCCAAGCCCGAGCGTTCGCTGCAGGTCGCCGACGTCACCCCCAACGCCAAGGGCGAGAAGCTCGGCGTCGGCGCGCCCATCATCGTGACCTTCAACCAGCCGGTGAGCAACAAGGCCACCATCGAGCGCGCCCTGGAGGTCGAGGCGGAAAAGCCCGTCGCGGGCGCCTGGCGGTGGATCAACGACACCGTCGTCATCTACCGCACCGCCAAGTACTGGCCGGCCCACCAGAAGGTCACCTTCAACGCCAACATCACCGGCATCAAGGCCGGCAAGGGCCTGTACGGGACCAAGGACTACACCGCGGACCTGAAGATCGGCGCCAAGCAGATCAGCAAGGTCGACGTCGCCAAGCACATGATGTACGTCTACCGCGACGGCAAGCGGGTGCAGACGATGCGCATCAGCGCCGGCATGGCCACCACCCGCGAATACACCACGACCTCCGGCGTGCACCTGACGATGGAACGCGGCAGTCCCGTGCGCATGATCTCGCCCGGCCGTAAGAAGGGCGATCCCGGCTACTACGACGTCATGATCGACCACGCGGTGCGGATCTCCAACTCCGGCGAGTACGTCCACGCCAAGAACAACGTCTGGGCCCAGGGGGTGCGCAACGTCAGCCACGGCTGCGTCAACGCCCGGCCCGACCAGGCCAAGTGGTACTACGACCACTTCCAGCGCGGCGACGTCGTCGACATCACCGGCACCGACCGCGAGCTGGAGTGGAACAACGGCTGGGGCTTCTGGCAGATGTCGTTCTCGCAGTGGAAGAAGGGCAGCGCCCTGAAGAGCAGCAAGGCCTGACGCTCCCGTACGGGACAGACGGCGGGCACCCTGGGTAAGGAAATCACCTGATCATGCACATCCGCCCCGGCCGGGACGGCGACGTCGCCACGGTTCTGGCCATGTTCGACAGCGCCGTCACCTGGTTGTCCGCCCGCGGCCGCACCGGCCAGTGGGGCGAGCGGCCCTTCACCGGCGACACCCGCCGCACCGAGCAGGTCGCCTCCTGGCTGGCCGGCGGCGGCCTGCGCATCGCCGAACGCGACGGCCGCCCCGCCGGCTGCATCAGCGTCGGGCCCGCCCACAGCTACGTCACCCCCGCCGCCGAGCCCGAACTCTACGTGCAGGCCCTGGTGACCGACCGCGACCACGCCGGCCACGGCGTCGGCCGGGCCCTGCTGGAGTGGGCCTTCGGCGAGGCCCGTGAGCGGGGGGTCGGCCTGGTGCGGGTGGACTGCTACGCCGGCGACGACGGCCGCCTGGTCGCCTACTACGAGAGCTGCGGCTTCACCCGCTCGGCCCCGTTCACCGTGGGCGAGTGGCCCGGAATGCTCCTGCACCGCCACCTGTGACGACCGGCAAACGCGATCAGACCCGCTCGGATCATCTGGGCCTGATTGCCAAATGTCTGAAGTGGCAGACGCTGCGGCCCGCGCACCTTTTCCGCTCGAACGCGCCGGGAAGCCCGAGGGGAAGAAATCCGGATGACAGGCCGGGCCGAGACCTGTTTCATGATCTGATGTCTCGAAGCTTCCGCCACCGCGAACACTGCCAGACAAGGGCGCCGGCTTCACGGCCCGGTACTGCCGAAGTTGCCACCGAGTGCCAACCAGCTCTCTGTCCATGCGCTGAAATGTCGAGGTCGAGCCGATGAATCAGGGCACCCATCCCGAAGAGCTGCCGGCCGAGGTCCTGGACGACGTGGCCGGCGTGGTCGGGGCAGAGGTCACTCTTCTCGGTCGCCTTCCGGCAGGCGTCAATGGGGGTGCCGTGCGTGTCCGGTTGGCCGGAGGGGCGGATGCGGTGCTCAAAGCAGTGCCCCGGGCTCACCCCGACCACCTGGATGAGACGTTGCGGGCCCAGAGGGTGGTCGAGCACATGCGCAGGCGCGGCTATCCCACCCCGGCCTGGCTCGGAGTGGGGGCCACAGCCACTCATGTATGGCATCTGATGGACTTCGTTGACGCGGCTCCCGCGCCAGAGCTGACCCCGTCCCTCGTCGAGCAGCTGATGGAGATCATCGAACTCCAGGCCGGCCAAGCCTGCGAGCCCTACGACCACTGGTCGTACGCCTGGCGGGTCGCCACCGGTCAGGAATCGGCTGTCGCCGGGCTGGATGTCGACGAGACGCCGGAGCAGTCGCGTCTGCGCCAGTCCGTGGCCGGGCTCTCGGGGTATTCCTGCGTGGTGTCGGCCTTGGTCGAGCGCCTGCGGCTCGTGTGTGCCGGCGTCCTGCCACCACGAGAGGCACCTGACATGGTCCATGCCGATCTCGCAACCCCCGGCAACATCCTGGTCCGTGACGGAACGGTGGTGGCGGTCGTGGATATCGGGAACGCGGGCAGCGGCACGCGGGCGACTGACCTCACCGCCCTCGTGTGGTACACCTTCCAGGATCGGCTGCTGGACGGTGTCCGCAGGCGGCTGTGGGCGAGAATCCTCGACGTGGTCGGCTGGGAGGGGGCGGCGGTGCTCGCAGCGGCACAGATCCTTTTCATGCTCGAGGTCCCCGTCCGTCACGGGCGCCACGATGTCGTTCCAGGGGTGGTCACGCGCGGCCATCGCGCCCTCGACGAGCTGAACGCTCTTCGCTGACCCGACAAAGGGCGTTTGGGGCGCTTCAGCGGGGCTCGGGCGGGGTGAAGGCGGTGGCGTGGTCGCGGGCGAAGGCGGTGATGTCGTGCGGTGCCCGGCCTAGCAGGGTGGCCACCGTGCCGGTGGCCAGGTCTCCCCAGCCGCCGGCGTACGCCTGCGCGTACTCCTCCAGCATGTCGGCGATCCACAGCGGCACGCCGTGGCCGAGCAGCGTCTTGCGCTTGGCCTCGTCGCTCACCGGCAGGTAGGAGACCGGCCGGCCGAGGACGCGGCTCAGCGCGCCGGCCGCCTCGTCGAAGGTCAGCGAGCGCGGCCCGGTGAGCGTGTACACCTTGCCGTCGTGGCGGCCGGGGTCGTCGAGGAGCACTCGGGCGGCGCACCCGGCGACGTCGCGCACGTCGATCATGCCGATTCGGGCCGCGCCCATGTTCAGCGCGAACGTGCCGGTGGCGGTGATGTCGCCGGCCTCGTTCAGCAGGTTCTGCATGAACCAGTGCGGGCGCAGAATCGTCCAGCGCAGGCCCGAGCGCTCTAGTTCCTGGTCCGACAGCGCGTGCAGGCGGCCGCTGCGGTTCGGCGCGTCGTACGCGGCGCCGATCGCCGACAAGCGCACCACGCGCTCCACCCCGGCCTGACGAGCGGCCCAGAGCGCGTTACTGCTGTGCTCGGGGGCGCGCGGGCCGTTCGGGGTGAGCAGCCACAGGTCGTGCACGCCCTCGAAGGCGGGCGGCAGCGACCGGGCGTCGCCCAGGTCGCCGGCGAACACCTCGGCCCCGCGTTCGCGCAGGCCTCGCGCTCTGGAGGCGTCGCGGACGAGCACCCGCGGCCGGATGCCGGCGCCTGGTAGCGCGTTCATGAGCGCGCCGGAGACGGATCCGGTCGCTCCGGTGATCAGCACGGTGCGTGACATGGTCAATCTCCCTTGATCGAGCCGGCCGGCACCGGGTGTGCCACGGGCCGCGGGGGTGTGCCGGCGGGCCGGCCGGTGGTGAGGCGTTCCAGGATCCACAGCACGACGGTCCCCGCCGACAGCGCGCCGCCCAGGACGCACACGCCGCTCCAACCGGCGTGCACCCAGACCAGCGAGGTCAGCGCGGAGCCGATCGCGCCGCCGGCGAAGAAGGAGGTCATGAACGCGGAGTTGATCCGGTTACGGGCCTGCGGCCGCAGCGCGTAGACGACGTTCTGGCTGCTGTTGAGCACCGCCTGGTGCGCCAGATCGAGCAGGATCACGCCGGCGAGCAGCCACACCAGCGACCGTGCCCCCGCGGCGATCGCGAGCCAGGACGCCACGAGCAGGACCGTTCCCGCGCCGGTCACGACCTGCACGAGGCCGCGGTCGGCCAGCCTGCCCGCCACCGTGGCGGTCAGCGCGCCCGCCGCGCCGACCAGGCCGAACAGACCGATGGCCGGCTCCGTCCACGCGTACGGGGAGCCTGCCAGCAGGAAGGTCAGCGCCGTCCACAGCACGCTGAAGGAGGCAAGGCTCAGAGCGCCGATGCCCGCCCGCCACCGCAGCAGCGGCTCCAGCCGGAACATCGCCACCGTCGAGCGCAGCAGCGCCGGGTAGGACAGGCGCCCGCCGTCGCCGCCGAGACGGGGCAGGAACAGGCGCAGCAGCACGGCCGTCAGCGCCATCAGGGCGGCGCCCGCGAAGTAGACCGTCCGCCAGCCGCCCAGCTCCGACAGGGTTCCCGACGCGGTGCGGGCCAGCAGCAGGCCGAGGATCAATCCGGTCATCACGGTGCCGACCACCCGGCCGCGTTCGGCCGGGGCCGCCAGCGTCGCCGCGAACGGCACCACGACCTGCGCCCCGACCGAGGCCAGCCCGGTCAGGGCCGTGCTGATCATGAGCACCGTGCCGCCGGACGCGGTGGCCGAGACCAGCAGGAACACCGCGGTTGCCGCATACAGCGCCACGGCGAGCCGGCGCCGCTCCATCAGGTCGCCGAGCGGCACCAACAGGATCAGCCCCAGCGCGTACCCGGCCTGCGCGGCCGTCACGAGCAGGGCCGCGCTCGCGGGCCCGAGGCCGAGGTCGCGGCCGATCAGGTCGAGCAGCGGCTGCGCGAAGTAGTTGCCCGCGACCGCCAGCCCGGTCGCCGCCGACATCAGCAGCAGCAACCAGCGCGACAGGCCGCCGGGGTGGGGTGTCGTCGTCATGCGTCCCAGCCTCGGGCACCGGCGATCGATGAGTCCAACACATGTTTGTCATCGGATCGATCGTGGTTCACGATTGATGGGTGGAGCTTCAGCAGATGCGTTACGTCGTCGCCGTCGCCGAGACGAGCAACTTCACCCGCGCCGCCGAGCGGTGCATGGTCGTGCAGTCGGCGCTGAGCCATCAGATCGCGCGGCTGGAGCGCGAGCTGGGCGCCAGGCTGTTCGACCGCACCAGCCGCCGCGTCCTGCTGACCCCGGCGGGCGAGGCGTTCCTGCCCGCCGCCCGCCAGGCGCTCGACGCCGCCGACCGGGCCCGGGCGGAGGTGGCCGCCGCCGCGGGCGAGATCCGCGGCCGGCTGGCCATCGGCGCCATCCCCACGGTCACGGCGGTCGACCTGCCGCTCGTGCTGCGGCACTTCCACGAGCGGCACCGCCAGGTGCGGATCAGCCTGCGCTCGGGCGCGAGCGAGGAGTTCGTCGAACGTGTCCGTCAGGGCACGCTGGACGTCGCCTTCCTGGGGCTGCCTCCGGGTGCCCGGCCCAAGGGCGTGCGCGGCCGCGAGCTGGCCCGCGGCGACCTCGTCGCCGTGGTCACGCCCGGCCATCGGCTGGCCGGCGAGGATCGGGTGACGCTGAGCAGGCTGGCCGATGAGCCGTTCGTCGACTTCCCCGCCGGCACCGCCGGGCGGATCCAGTCCGACGAGGCCTTCGCCGCGGCCGGGATCGCGCGCGAGGTCGCCTTCGAGGTGTCGACCCCCGACTTCATGGCTCGCCTGATCCGGCTGGGGCTGGGGATCGGGATGCTGCCGGAGGCGTTCGTGACGCAGCTTCCCGACCTGCCCGTCGTCCGGCTCAGCGACGCCCCGGCCCGCATGGAGCACCTCATCTGGAGCCGGCACCAGCCGTCCCCCGCCGCCGTGGCCTTCCTGTCCGCTCTGGGCGTGCCGGCCGACGATGGGCTCACATGAGGTAGCGCAGCCACAGGTACGGGGCGACGAGCGTGACGGTGACCGCGGTGACGATCAGGCCGTACTTGGTGAACTGCCAGAAGCTGATCGGGGT
>NZ_JBEZGB010000023.1:0-138317 GCF_040649755.1 Nonomuraea sp. NPDC048882 | reverse complement strand
CCAGCCGCGATTACCAACCTCAGGCAAACCCCAGCAAGACGAAACCCCCGAACCCGTAGGTTCGAGGGTTTCCGATGTCCTGAGACATCACAATGGTGCCCCGGGTGGGATTCGAACCCACACTGTACGGGTTTTGAATCCGTTTCCTGCTGCCAGTTGGGATACCGGGGCTTAGATCCGGAAAATCCGGATTTGCCCATGATGCACGCACCTGAAGCTTAGCCCAACGTGGGGCCACATCGGTCCGGCGTGGATCTAATCTACCGGACGTCTGTACTCTTCTGCTCGTGAGTACGCAGCGGCGAGTAGTGATCGCGGAAGACGAGGCGCTGATCCGCCTCGACCTCAAGGAGATGCTCCAGGAGGACGGCTACGTCGTCGTGGGCGAGGCCGGAGATGGTGAGCAGGCGATCCGGCTGGCCGCCGATCTGAGACCCGATCTCGTGATTCTGGACGTGAAGATGCCGGTGCTCGACGGCATCTCGGCGGCCGAGCGGATCGTGGCCGACCGGATCGCTCCCTGTCTGATCCTGACCGCGTTCTCCCAGCGTGATCTGGTGGAGCGGGCCCGTGACGCGGGGGCGATGGCCTATCTGGTGAAGCCGTTCACGAAGGCGGATCTGGTGCCGGCGATCGAGATGGCGGTCAGCAGGCACGAGGAGATGGTCGCGCTGGCGGCCGAGGTGTCGAGTCTGTCGGAGCGGCTGGAGACGAGGAAGCTGGTCGAGCGGGCCAAGGGGCAGTTGATGACGCAGCACGGCTGGAGTGAGCCGCAGGCGTTCCGGTGGATTCAGAAGGCGTCGATGGATCGGCGGTTGAGCATGCGTGAGGTTGCTCAGATCGTTATCGACGACGCGGCGGAGCGATCGTGAGGGAACCTGCCGTCGTCAGCACGGCTCAGCGCAGTACGGCCGTGAGTACGTCGGCGCCCAGTGCCGTCAGGTCGGTGAGGTTGACGCTGTAGCGGACGTAGCGGCCGTGCCGCTGGGTCGTGAGCAGGCCCGCGCGGCGCAGGACGGCGAGGTGGCGGGAGACCTCCGGGGGCGTGAGTTCCCAGGCGTGGGCCAGTTCGCCGGTGGTGTGGGGGCCGCGGGCCAGGGTGCGGAGCAGGCGTAGCCGCACGGGATGGGCGAGTGCCTCCAGGCGCAGCGTGACGGTTTCCAGCGTGACCGGTTTCGGCGGGCTCGCCTCGGCGACGGGATACTGCACCACGGGCGGCCATCCGGGCGCGTGGATGGCCACCAGGTGCGGGCGGCCGAAGACGCTGGGCAGGAAGGTGATCCCGGTGTCGTGGGCGGTGGTGGCGTTGTCCTGGAGTTTGTCGACGACGATGTGGTGGCCGTCGGGTGTCAGGGTGAGGGCGTCGGAGATCGACGTGAGTGCGGCTGCGATGCCCTGGTGCCGCAGCAGGTCGTTCTTGACGCGCACGTCGGTGGTGAGCTGGGGGGCGACGCGTGCCCAGGTGGCGTCGAAGAAGGCTTCTGCGCACTGTTCGAGGGTGTGGCGCACCCGTGCCCGCACGGCGGCGGGGTCGGCGAGCAGGCGTTCCGCGAAGGTCTCTTGGAGGGTGCCGCGGGCCTGGGCCAGGTGCAGGGCTCGCTCGCGGGCGGTGGCGTCGGTGAGGGGTGAGGGTGCGGTGAAGTGCACCCGGTTGCTGCCGCAGGTGGTGACGAGTGCGGCGGTGACGTAGGTTTCGTCGTCGATCCGGTCCACGTCGTCGAGTTCTTCTGCGAGGGTGGGCCGGGGGTGGGCGGGGACGAGGAAGTCGGCTCGTGAGGAACGCCAGAGGAACTCGGCCTCCCGCAGCCGTTCGGCGAGTTCGGGCCGCAGCCCGGCCCAGACGTCGCCGGCCCAGCCGGCCACTTTCGGGTGGTGCCCGGGCTCGGCCAGGACGTGCAGCATCGCGGTCAGCTCGGCCAGCGGGGAGGCGGCGAACCGCAGGCGCCGCGGCGGCAGGCCGCTGATGTCGATCCTCAGCGTCACCCTCCCATCATCGCTGGTCGGAGGTGCGGTGGCGGCATCGGTTGACGGTCTCCGTCAATCGTCGGGGCTGGTCCGGCGGGCGGACGCACTGTTGACGCCATGGCTACCACCACCACGCGGGCCCTCGTCCGTGCCTCAGGAGGCCCCCGCTATGCCGTCGCCCTCGGGGTGGACGCGCTCGGCACGGGCCTGCTGCGGCCGTTTCTGCTGCTCTACGGGGTGACGGTGCTGGGGCTGTCCGCGCCGGCCGCCGGGGTCGCGATGACGGCCGGCGTCGTGACGGGGCTGGTGTGTGTGCCGGCGGCCGGGCGCTGGCTGGACCGGGGTGCGCGCAGCGCGGTCGTGGCGGCGTCGATGTTGGTACGGGTGCTGGGTGTGGCGTTGCTGGTGGCCACCCCGGTGGGGAACGTGGGGTTGTTCGCGGCGGCGGCGTTGTTCCTCGGCATCGGCAACCAGGTGTGGCCGGCGGCCCATGCGGCGCTCGTGGCCACGGTCGCCCGGGGGCGGGATCGTGACGCCGCCCTCGCGGCGGGCCGCGCGCTGCGTAACGCCGGGCTGGGTGCGGGGGCGTTGCTCGCCACCGCGTGCCTGGCGGGCGGCGCCACCGGGCTGCGGGTGCTGGCGGCCGGCACCGGGCTCGCCTATCTCGCCGCGGCGGCTCTGGCGTGGTCGGTGCGTGTACGCGCTCGTCCGGCCGCAACCACGGATGGGGGGGACGACGAAGCGTCCGGGATGCGGGTGCTGCTGGCCGCCAACGTGATCTACGTCTTCTGTCTCAACGTGCCCGAGATCGCGCTGCCGCTGGTCCTGGTGACGCAGTTGCACGCCTCGCCGGTCTGGCCGGCGGCCGTCTTCGTGGCGAACACGGTGTTGGTGATCACCTTGCAGGTTCCGGTCACGGTGCTGCTGTCCCGCTTCCGCCGGCGGACCGTGCTGGCTCTCGCCGGTGTGGTGCTCGCCGCGTCCTACCTGGGCTTCCTCGCCGCCATGTCGCTGGGGGACGGCTGGGGCGCGCCGGCCGTCGCCGTGGTGTCGGTGGTCTGCACTCTCGGCGAGATCGTCTATGCCGGCAGTGCCACCGCGCTGGTCACCGCGCGTGCCCCGGCGCGGGTCCTGGGACGTGCGCTGGCCCGTTTCCAGCTTTCGACGGGCTTCGGTCTCGCCGTTTCCCCGGCGGTCATCACGGCTCTGGCGCCGTACGGTCCTGCCGTGCTGTGGGGCGGGCTGGCCGGTGCGACGCTGCTGTCGGCGTCCGCCGTCGCCGTCGAGCCGGATCGGGGAGCCGGATCGGGAACCCGGGAGCGGTCCGAGCATGACCGGAGTTGACCGGGCCGGTCAGCGCCGGCGGCGCCGGTCGGCCTAGGCCGGGCCGGTCGCGGCAGGAGGTCAGAGTCGCTCGGGGGTCGCTCGGGGCTCGTGACCTCACCCTTTTGCGCCGGCGCCCTCAGGCGACATCCGCGGGTTGCGGCCGGGCCTGCTCGCATTTTTGTCTAGATCCGGAAATATCGGATCAGGTCATCCCATATCGGGGGGTGTCCGTAACTCTCATGAAACATATCATTACTATGGGTGTTTAGGACATTACGAATCGGCATAAAAGCCTCAGGAGAACTCCCCACAACCGCCCAAAAGAGGCATGCTGAGCTCGGAAAACTGGCGAAGGTGATCGTCACTTCGCTGAGATAGGGGGAGTCTCTTTCATGATGCGCATTGCTCCAGCGGGGCGCTTGCTGGCCGTCGCGGCCGCGGCGAGCCTGGCCCTGACGGCCTGTGGTGGTGGCGGCGACACGGCCGCCGAGCAGTCCGGCACCGCCGCGCCGTCCACGGCGGCCTCCTCGGCGCCGGCGGCTGCGGGCGACGGCACGCTGACCATCGGCACGGTGCTGCCCCAGACGGGTTCGCTGGCCTTCCTCGGCCCGCCCGAGTTCGCGGGCGTCGACCAGGCGGTCAAGGAGATCAACGAGGCCGGTGGCGTGCTCGGCAAGCCGGTCGAGAAGCAGCACACGGACTCCGGCGACACGACCACGAACATCGCCTCGCAGTCGGTGGACAAGCTGCTGGCGCAGAAGGCCGACGCCATCGTCGGCGCCGCCTCCTCGTCGGTGTCGGAGTCGATCATCGACAAGATCACGGGTGCGGGCGTCGTGCAGTTCTCGCCGGCCAACACCTCCGACAAGTTCAGCACGATCAGCGACAACGGCCTGTACTTCCGTACGGCGCCGCCGGACAAGCTGCAGGGCCGGGTGCTGGGCGACCTGATCGCGGCCGACGGCAACGACACCATCGGCATCATGGCGATGCAGGACTCCTACGGCTCGGGGCTGGCCGACCAGGTCACCAAGACGGCCGAGGAGGCCGGGGCGAGCGTCGTGGAGCGGGTGGACTACGACCCGAAGGCGGCCGAGTTCTCCGCCGATGTCGCCAAGATCAAGGCCAAGAACCCGAAGGCGATCGTGCTGATCGGTTTCGAGGAGGGTGCCAAGGTCGTGGCGGAGCTGGTCAAGCAGGGCCTGACCGCGGACAAGCACAAGTGGTACATGGTGGACGGCAACATGTCGAACACCAACTACCTGAAGATGCCCAAGGGCACCCTCAAGGGCGTCAAGGGCACGATCCCCGGCGCCGAGGCCCCCGACGCGTTCAGGAAGAAGCTCCTGGAGCTCAACCCCGAGCTCGACGACTTCACCTACGCGGCCGAGTCGTACGACGCGACGAACCTGATCGCGCTGGCCGCGGAGGCGGCCAAGGACGACACCGGCAAGTCGATCGCGGCCAAGCTGCCCGAGGTGAGCAAGGGCGGCGAGAAGTGCAAGAGCTTCAAGGAGTGCGCCGACCTGCTGAAGGCGGGCAAGGACATCGACTACGACGGTGTCAGCGGCCCGATCGAGTTCAACGAGGCCGGTGACCCGGCCGTGGCCACGATCGGCGTCTACGAGTACGGCGACGACAACAAGTACCCCGGCAAGGCGCTGGAGTACCGTACCGGCAACATCGAGGGCTAGGAGCCGAGCCCGCAGGCGGCCATCGCGTAGGCGATGAGCCGCTCCTGCAGCGGCTTGGGCGGCGTGACGATGACCACGCGCTCCTGCCCGCCGTCCACGGCGGCCCGCACCGGGAACTGGAAGGCCTTCTTGGCCTCGGCGAACGCGTGCGGGTCGCACCGGCCGGGGGTGAGCTCGACCGGCGCCTCCAGCCGTCGCGCGCCGGCTTTCAGCACGCCCATCGGCCTGTTTCGCGGGGTGGCGATGTAGTGGGTGGTGCCGCCCATGTCGTTCAATGAGACCTCGCCCGGCCCGCGCCTGGTGACCACCAGGCTTCCGCGCATGACCTTGCCCGACTCCTTCCAGTCCGGGCCGAACTCGATGCTCACCGCCTGCTTGATGAGGAACTCGGAGCATTCGTCGCGCAGCAGCCTGGCCAGCAGGGGGTCGGGGTGCGGCACGTCGAAGACGACCTTGTGCGGCTGCTGCGAGCCGGTGGCGACGTGGGCCACGACGGTGGCGGGGCGGAGCTCGGGCAGGTCGCCGGGGGAGCAGTTGGCGGCGCCGTACGGGATGGGCAGGTCCGTGCGCTCGGTCTTGCCGATGACGGCGTCGGCCCGTCGCGGCGGGAGGGTCTTGAAGGACTCCGTGACGAGCTGGACGTCAGCGAAATAAACACGTGTTTCACTCGTATTTCGGACAGCCACTTGAAGCACGTGCACCGGCTCGTCGGAACGCCATTGGGCCAAGGAGACCGATACGCCGGGAGGCGGTCCGGCCTGCGCGGGCGACGGCAGGGCAGAGGATCCCTGGGCCGAACCGCAACCCGCGGCGAGGACGGTCAGCGCCAGGAGGGGTGTAATGCGCTTCACCCGTCGCACATTAGGCGTCCTTACGCAGGTCCGTAAGTTGAGGAGTGATTACGACTCCGCATCCAAGTGCCGACAGTTCCCACGGGGACCTAGTTACAGTCCTTCACCATTTTGTACGTTTCCGTCATTCGATCGGGAACGCTCGGCGGTGCTGACGGATCCCGGCCTGGATTGAAGGAGACACTTCATGATCCGCATTGCTCCCGTGGGACGGGCGCTGGCTGTCGTGGCCGCCACGAGCCTGGCCCTGACAGCCTGCGGCGGTGGCGGCGGCGACACCGCCACGCAAACGTCCCAGAGCGCTGCGCCGGCCTCGTCCGCGCCCGCGGCGCAGGGCGACGGCACGCTCACCCTCGGCACGCTGCTGCCCCAGACCGGTTCGCTGGCATTCCTCGGCCCGCCCGAGTTCGCGGGTGTCGACCTGGCTCTCAAGGAGATCAACGAGGCCGGCGGCGTGCTCGGCAAGCCCGTGACCAAGTACGACACGGACTCGGGCGACACGACCACCAACATCGCCTCGCAGTCGGTGGACAAGCTGCTGGCGCAGAAGGCCGACGCCATCATCGGCGCCGCCTCCTCGTCGGTGTCGGAGTCGGTGATCGACAAGATCACGGGCGCCGGTGTGGTGCACTTCTCGCCGGCCAACACCTCCGACAAGTTCACCACCATCAGTGACAAGGGCCTGTACTTCCGCACCTCGCCGCCGGACAAGCTGCAGGGGCGTGTGCTTGGTGACCTCGTGGTGGCCGACGGCAACGACACGGTCGGCATCATGGCGATGCAGGACTCCTACGGCACCGGTCTGGCCGACCAGGTCCAGAAGACCGTCACCGACGGCGGCGCCGAAGTGGTCGAGCGCGTCGACTACGACCCGAAGGCGGCCGACTTCTCGGCCGACGTCGCCAAGCTCAAGGCCAAGAACCCGAAGGGCATCGTGCTCATCGGCTTCGAGGAGACGGCCAAGGTCGTCCAGGAGCTCGTCAAGCAGGGCCTGCCCGCCGACAAGCACAAGTGGTACATGGTGGACGGCAACACGTCCAACACGAACTACATCAAGATGCCCAAGGGCACGCTCGACGGCGTCAAGGGCACCATCCCCGGCGCCGCGGCCCCGGAGGAGTTCCAGAAGAAGCTGCTGTCGGTCAACAAGGACCTTGAGGACTTCAGCTACGCCCCCGAGTCCTACGACGCGGCCAACCTGATCGCGCTGGCCGCCGAGGCCGCCAAGAGCGACGCGGGTGTCGACATCGCGGCGAAGCTGATGGAGGTCAGCAAGGGCGGCGAGAAGTGCACCAGCTTCAAGGCCTGCGTCGACCTGCTGAAGGCCGGCAAGGACATCGACTACGAGGGCGTCAGCGGCCCGGTCGAGTTCAACGAGGCCGGTGACCCGGCCGTCGCCACCATCGGCATCTACCAGTACGGCGACGACAACAAGTACGCCACCAAGGCGCTGGAGTACCGCACCGGCAACATCGCCGGCTAGTCGGTCACCAGAACCACCCCAGGGGCCCGGTCGTCCGCGACCGGGCCCTTTCGCGTGCGCTCAACGCACGGCCCGGCCGCACATCGAGCGCACACGCGGCCCCACACGCGGCCCCACACGCGGCCCCACGTGCGCTCCTGCGGGCCTCAGCGGCAGCCGGCCACGATCCGGTCGGCCGCCTGCCGGTAGCGCTTCAGCAGCGCCACCTGCCGCTCCCTGGGCACGTCGTTCCTGGACAGGCCCGCGGTCGTCGTCCTGACGGTCTCCACAGCCTCCTGGAGCGAGCCGGGCAGCCTGGGGCCGAACTCCCGCGTCGTGCCGTGCACCTCCGCCAGGCGGCCCGTCAGGGCGTCCTCGAACGTCTGCCGCTCCTCCCGGCCGGCCGGCTCCAGCATGAGGCCCGCGTACCCGATGGAGGAGACCACGCGGGCGCACGGGCTGTCGGCGGGGTCGCCGCCGGTGCTGAACTTCTCGGCCGAGGAGGCGTCGTCCTGGCACCCGACGAGCAGGACGGGCAATATGAGCGCGACTGTCGCCAAACGTTTCACATCGGGTATTAAAAACAGCGAAGGGGCCCCTCGGGAGGAGCCCCTTCGCCTTCTCGACCGTTTCGTTACCCGCGAACTACCCGCGAACTACCCGCGAAACTACCGGCGAACTACCGGTGCACGCGGTCTTGCGTCATGCCTTGGCCAGCGTCCCGAGGTAGAGCTCGATGACCTTGGGGTCGTTGGCGAGCTGCTGGCCGGTGCCGGTGTAGGCGTTGCGGCCCTGGTCGAGCACGTAGCCGCGGTGGCAGATCTGCAGGCAGCGCCGCGCGTTCTGCTCCACCATGATCACCGTCACGCCGGCCTTGTTGATCTGCTGGGCCTGGATGAACACCAGGTCCTGCAGCTTGGGCGACAGACCGGCCGACGGCTCGTCGAGCAGCAGCACGGAAGGCTCGGTCATCAGGGCCCTGGCCATGGCCACCATCTGCCGCTCACCGCCGGACAGGGAGCCGGCGCGCTGTTTGCGCCGCTCCGCGAGCGCGGGGAACAGCTCGGCCACGAACTCGAAGCGCTCCTTGAACTTCCCCGGCACCTGGTAGGCGCCCATCTCGAGGTTCTCCTCGATGGTGAGGCTGGGGAAGACGTTGTTGGTCTGCGGCACGTAGCCGACGCCGCGGGAGACCAGCGAGTGCGCCTTCATGTTCGTGATGTCCTCGCCCTTGAGCAGGACCTTGCCGCTGCGGATGTTGACCAGGCCGAACATGGCCTTGAGCAGGGTCGACTTCCCGGCGCCGTTGGGGCCGATGATGCCGATCAGCTCGGCCTGCTTCACGTACAGGTCGGAGCCGTTGAGGATGTTGACGCCCGGCAGGTAACCGGCGATCAGCTCGTCGCAGCGCAGTACCGCGTCCTCGGCCCCGGCCAGGTGGGCGGAGCGGTCGGTGACGGCCGCCTTCGACTCGGCCGGCTCTTCGGCGTTCACTTCTGCGTCTCCTCCTCGATTTCGGCCTCCAGAGCGGCCTCAGCCTCCTGCAGCTGAGACTCCAGCTCGGTGTCCGAGAGCGGAGCGTCGTGGTGGGCGCCCAGGTAGGCGTCGATCACGCGCTCGTCCGACATGATCGTCGAGGGCGGGCCCTCGGCGATGACGGCGCCCTGGGCCATGACGATCACCCAGTCGCTGATGTCGCGGACCATGTCCATGTCGTGCTCGACGAACAGCACCGTCATGCCCTGCTCGCGCAGGTCCTTGACGTGACCGAGCAGCGACTGCGTCAGGGCCGGGTTGACGCCCGCCATGGGCTCGTCGAGCATGACCAGCTCGGGCTCGACCATGAGCGCGCGGGCCATCTCCAGCAGCTTGCGCTGGCCGCCGGAGAGCGATCCGGCGAAGTCCTCGCTCTTGGCGTCCAGCTTGAAGCGGACGAGCAGCTCCTCGGCGCGCTGGGTGATCTCGTCCTCCTGGCCGCGCCAGAAGCTGGGGATCATGGCCCGCCAGAAGCTCTCGCCCTTCTGCTTCTGGGCGCCCAGGCGCATGTTCTCCAGCACCGTCAGGCGCGACAGCGCCTTGGTGAGCTGGAACGTGCGCACCATGCCGTTCCTGGCGACCTTGTGCGCGGGGACGCCGTTCATGGACCGGCCGTTGAACGTCCACGCGCCGGAGTCGGCCGTGTCGAAGCCGGTGAGCTGGTTGAAGAAGGTGGTCTTGCCCGCCCCGTTGGGGCCGATCAGCGCGGTGATGGAGCCCCGCTGGATCTCGACGTGCTCCACGTCGACGGCGGTCAGGCCGCCGAAGCGGCGCACGACCTTGTCGACCACGAGGATGGGGTCGGGCTTGGGCACGCCCGGCTCGCGCGGCATGTCCTTGAACGCGGCCAGCGCGGACGCCTTCTTGCTGGCGGTCATCGTGTCATCGGGCATTGATGGCGATCTCCCTCTTGTCCCCGAAGATGCCCTGTGGCCGGATGACCAGCAACAGGATGAATCCGAGACCGACCAGGGCGTACCGGATGGGGCCTACCTGGGTGGTGGTCATGAACGGGATGAGCCCGTTGCGGACCAGCTCCGCGAGGGTGTTGCCGACGAAGACGAACAGCACCCAGAAGACCATCGCACCGACGACGGGCCCGAAGACGCGGGCCGCGCCGCCGAGGATGACGATGGTGTAGGCGAAGAAGGTCATCTCGGTGCCGAAGATGTCGGGCTGCACGGCGCCGTTGTAGAGGCCGTAGAAGAAGCCGGCCAGGCAGCCGATGATGCCGCCCAGCATAAGCGACTGCATCTTGTACGAGAACACGTTCTTGCCCAGGGCGCGTACAGCGTCCTCGTCCTCGCGGATGGCCTTGAGCACGCGGCCCCACGGGCTCTTCATCAGCAGGTAGACGACGAGGCAGCTGAGCAGCACCACGGTCCAGCCGACGGTGAGGAACCAGATGACGCGCTCGTCGAAGCCGAACGGGCCGACGCCGTAGTGGCCGGGCGGGAACGGGTTCATCGCGTAGAAGTCGCCGGTGAAGCCGCGCCGGCCGTCGGAACCGCCGAAGATGTCCTTGAAGTACACCGAGCGGAACACGAGCCGGACGATCTCCGCGGCCGCGATGGTGACGATCGCCAGATAGTCGGCGCGCAGCTGCAGCGTCGGGATGCCCAGCAGGAGCGCCAGGATCGCCGCTGCCGCCAGGCCGATCACGATGCCCATCCAGAACGGCAGGTTCATGACGGTGACGGCGACGGCCAGGCCGTAGCCGGCCACGGCCATGAACGCGGCCTGGCCGAAGTTGAGCAGGCCGGTGTAGCCGAAGTGGATGTTGACGCCGATCGCGGCAAGGCCGTAGACGACGGACTCCCAGCCGATGGCGGCGTGAACGGTGGTGGTGATGATCGTGAGCCAGTCCATGGTTACCCCCGTCACCCGATCCGCTCGCGGCGGCCCAGGATGCCCTGCGGCCTGAAGAGAAGCACGATGATCAGTACGGCCAGCGCGCCGACGGACTTCAGCTCCGGCGGCACCCACAGGGTGGACACCTGGATGAAGATGCCGACCACGAGCGAGCCGACCAGGGCGCCGAAGGCCGTGCCGAGCCCGCCGAGCGTGACGCCCGCAAAGATGAGCAGCAGGATGTCCTGGCCCATGGTGAACTTCAGCGACTGCGACAGGCCGAGCATGATGCCGGCCAGCGCGGCGATGGCGGAGCCCGAGGCCCAGATGATGCGGATGATGCGGTCGACGTTGATGCCGGAGGAGGCGGCCAGGGCCGGGTTGTCGGCCACGGCGCGCGCCGCCTTGCCGGTGCGGGTCTTCATCAGGGCGATGCCCACGACGATCAGGACCGCCAGCTCGATGCCGATGGCCCAGAGGTTCTTGGGCGCGGCGCTGATCGGGCCGATCTCAATGCCGGCCTGGGTGTTGTAGTCGGTGTAGCTGTCGGTCTGCGCGCCGAAGAAGAACTGGATGAGGTTGCGCAGCAGGATCGCCATACCGATCGAGATGATCATCATGGCGATGGTCCCGGTGCCGCGCTTGCGCAGCTGCCCCCAGAACAACCGGTCCTGGCCGTAGCCCAGGGCTCCCGAGACGATGATCGCGATGATCGCGGCCGGGATGAGCTGGAGGCCGAATCCGACGTTGAAGGCGTAGGCGATGACGGCTCCGAGCGTGATCAGCTCGCCGTGGGCGAAGTTGGTCAGGCCGGTGGTGCCGTAGATGAGCGACAGGCCGAGCGCGCCGAGGGCGATGATCAGGCCGAGGTTGACGCCCTCGAAGGTCAGCTGGGCCGCCTGCTCCCAGAACGTGCTCTGCCCGGTGTCCTCAGGGGCCGCCCCGGGAGCGGCCTTGGGCTGCAGCGCGAAGAGCACGGTGGAGCAGTTGTTCTCGTAGACGGTCGGCGTGCGGACGTTGCTGCCGCCGCGGACCTCCGAGTTCGCCGGCAGGCTGCTGGGGTCCAGGGTGACCTTGTACTTCCCCGGTTCGTCGACCTGAACGTCCCACGTGCCTTGTGCGTTACTCGTTACCTCCTCGACGGGTTGTCCGCCTTCGGTGGTGACAGAGATCTTGGCGCCGTTCACTGGCTGGCCTTGGAGTTTGAGTGTTCCCCTCAGTCCCTGACAGTCGGCCGGATCCGCATGGGCGGGCACGGCCAGCAGGAAGATGAGTCCACCCAGGAAGGCCGTGAACGCGATCACGGCTCTGCGCAATGGTGCTCCCTCGAAAGTAAGTCAAGGCGGGGTTGTACCCCTCCATCTCGACACGCGCATCGCAGGCACAACTGGGATGCAATGGCGGGAGCCTATTCTGGTGCCGCCCGTTTCAGTATCGTTCGTCACCAATTAGAGACATGTGTGTGTCACTGATGTGAGCAAACGTCGAGCCAGGTCAGGGGCTAAATCGAGCTTGACGCCTGGCGCTTCGACGGAACGAATCGGTAACGATCGCGGGGGAACGCGACGAGCCCGCGGGGTGGCCTTTGGGGCCGTGTCCGGTCTCATCCCTCTACGTGCGCGGAAGACCTCCGCGTACGCGGGGCCGGACACGTTTTCTACTAAGCCTCCCCGCGGGCTCTGGTGAAACAACCGTAGCGACCCGCGGGGGGCATGCGCAAAGGGTCGGTGAAAGTGACGTAAGGGTCAGCGGTCACGCAACATGCACGTGAGCCGCGCCGTGCAGACCCGCCGCCCCTGATCGTCGGAGATCTCGATGTCGTACGTCGCCAAAGTACGGCCTCCGTGCAGCCTGGTCGCGATCCCCGTGACGTGGCCCGAGGTCGCCGAGCGGTGATGGGTGGCGTTCAGCTCGATGCCTACGGCGATGCGGTCGGGACCGGCGTGCACGGCCGCGCCCACCGAGCCCAGCGTCTCGGCCAGCACCGCCGAGGCCCCGCCGTGCAGCAGCCCGTACGGCTGGGTGTTGCCCTCGACCGGCATCCGGCCCACGACCCGCTCGGGGCCGGCCTCGAGGAACTCGATGCCCATCCGGTCGGCCAGCGTGCCCTCGTGCAGGTCGTTGAACAGGGAGGCGTCGAGCGGATGGTCCAGGGGGTCGGTCTGCGTCAAGGGGACGCCTCCACTCTTTCGAGCTCAGGTTTTCTGTCGCAGACGCAGACTAGGCTGCGTACGTGCCGAAGAGTGAAGTGACCCCCAGCCGCCCGTGCCTGCTGCTGCTTGACGGGCATTCCCTGGCTTATCGCGCGTTCTACGCGCTCAAGGACGCCAACCTGATGACCACCGACGGTCAGCACACCGAGGCGGTCTACGGGTTCACCTCGATGCTGACCAACATCCTGCGCGACGAGCGGCCCACACACGTCGCGGTGGCCTTCGACCGGTCGGAGCCGACGTTCCGGCACGAGGAATACGCCGACTACAAGGCAAACAGGAGCGAGACGCCCGAGGACTTCCGCGGTCAGATGCAGCTCATCTACGAGCTGCTCGACACGCTGCGCGTGCCGCACCTGTCCAAGGCCGGCTTCGAGGCCGACGACCTCATCGCCACGCTGGCCGCCCGCGCCGCCGCCGAGGGCATGGACGTCCTCATCGTCACCGGCGACCGCGACGCGCTGCAGCTGGTCGACGAGCACGTCACCGTGCTGATGACCCGGCGCGGCATCAGCGACATGACCCGCTTCACGCCCGAGGCGGTCGAGGAGAAATACGGCCTGACCCCCACGCAATACCCCGACTTCGCCGCCCTGCGCGGCGACCCCAGCGACAACCTGCTGAGCATCCCCAGCGTGGGGGAGAAGACCGCGGCCAAGTGGGTGCGCGAGTTCGGCTCGCTGACCGCGCTCGTCGACCGGGTCGACGAGGTCAAGGGCAAGGTCGGCGACAAGCTGCGCGAGCACGTCGCCCAGGTGCTGATGAACCGGCGGCTGACCGAGCTGCTGCGCGACGTCCCGCTGGAGGTGGAGCTGGGCGACCTCGTCCAGGGCACCTGGGATCGCGAGGAGATCAACAAGCTGTTCGACACCCTGCAGATCCGCGGCGAGCTGCGCGAGCGGGTCTTCAAGGTGCTCGGCACCGGCGAGCAGGAGCCCGAGCAGGGCTTCGAGGTCGAGACCGTGCTGCTCGGCCCCGACCGGGTCCAGGGCTGGCTGGCCGCCCTGCCCGAGGGCCGCGCCGGGCTCGCCTTCAAGGGCGTCTACGGCAGCGGCACCGGCCGCATCGACGGCATCGCCATCGCCTCGCCCGACGGCACCGCCGCCTACATCGACCCCGTCAAGCTCACCGAGGCCGACGAGGCGGCCCTGAGCGCCTGGCTGGGCGACGAGATCAGGCCCAAGGCCGTCCACGACGCCAAGGGCCCCATCCTGGCCCTGTGGGCACAGGGCATGGAGCTGCGCGGGCTGAGCTGCGACACCGCGCTGGCCGCCTACCTCGCCATGCCGGGGCAGCGCACGTTCGCCCTCGAAGACCTCGCCCGCCGCTACCTCCACCGCGACCTGCGGGCCGAGGAGGAGCCGAGCGGGCAGGCCGCGCTGTTCGGCGACGACGAGGACGCCCCGGCCAAGGACCTCGCGCTGCGCGCCCACGCCGTGCTGGAGCTGGCCGAGAGCCTGGAGACCTTCCTGGCCGGGCGCGGCGGCACCCAGCTGCTGGCCGACGTGGAGCTGCCGCTGCTGTCGGTGCTGGCCGAGATGGAGCGCGCGGGCATCGCCGTCGACAGCGCCTACTTCACCGGCCTTGAGGCCGAGTTCGGCGCCGCGGTCAAGCACGCCGTGGAGGAGGCCCACCGCTCGGTCGGCGAGCAGTTCAACCTGGGCTCGCCCAAGCAGCTGCAGGAGATCCTGTTCACCCGGCTCAATCTGCCCAAGACCAAGAAGATCAAGACCGGCTACAGCACCGACGCCGACCAGCTCGCCTGGCTCGCCACCCAGACCGAGCACGAGCTGCCGACGATCATGCTGCGCCATCGCGACCAGCAGAAGCTGCGCACCACCGTCGAGGGCCTGATCAAGGAGATCTCCGACGACGGGCGCATCCACACCACGTTCAACCAGATCATCGCCGCCACCGGCCGGCTGTCGTCAGAAAAGCCCAACCTGCAGAACATCCCGATCCGCACCGCCGAGGGCCGCCGCATCCGGCAGGGCTTCACGGTCGGCGAGGGCTACGAGACGCTGCTGACCGCCGACTACAGCCAGATCGAGCTGCGCATCATGGCTCACCTGTCCGGCGACGAGTCGCTGATCGCCGCGTTCGAGTCCGGCCACGACTTCCACCAGGCCACCGCCGCCCGCGTCTTCGACCTGCCGCCCGAGCAGATCGACGGCGAGCTGCGGGCCCGCATCAAGGCGATGAACTACGGCCTGGCCTACGGGCTGTCCGACTTCGGGCTGTCCGGGCAGCTCAACATCCCGGTGGCCGAGGCGCGGGCGCTGAAGGAGGAATACTTCCAGGAGTTCGGCGGCGTGCGCGACTTCCTGCACGCCATCGTCTCCCAGGCGCGCACCGACGGCTACACCGAGACGATCATGGGCCGCCGCCGCTACCTGCCCGACCTCACCAGCGACAACCGCCAGCGGCGCGAGATGGCCGAGCGGATGGCGCTCAACGCGCCGATCCAGGGCTCGGCCGCCGACATCATCAAGGTCGCCATGCTCCACGTGCACCAGGCGATCCGCGAGGAGGGGCTGGCCTCCCGGATGTTGCTGCAGGTGCACGACGAGCTCGTGTTCGAGGTGGCGCCGGGCGAGCTGGAGACACTCAAGCAGCTCGTCCGCGACCAGATGAACGCCGCCTACACCCTGCGGGTGCCGCTGGAGGTCTCGGTGGGCGTCGGGCGTACGTGGGAGGACGCGGGCCACTGAGCCCGGGCCGCTGAGCCACTGCGGCGCGTAGGCGGGGTGCTGAGGCCGCGGTGGCACGGCGGCGGGTCTTCGGGGCGGGACGGCCGGGCGTGCGGCCTCTGCACTAGTCTGGAGCGGATTTCACCGATAGGCCGGGAGTTCTGTGCGGCTACCAGCTTCCCTCATGCGCATCATCGGGCTGGCGAACGTGGTGGTGATCTCGGTCGCCATCGTCGGGCTGAGCCTCTTACCCGGCGAGCCGCGGCCGCACGCCGAGCCCCGTGAGACGGCCACCGTCGGGGGCGGCGACGGCGGCGCCCGGCCGCCCGCCACGCCCACCCCCGTCGGCCTGCCGCCCGGCGTGGTCTCCACGCCGGAGTTCGCCCGGCAGGTGCACGCCAACGAGGCGGGGCTGGTGCCGGTGCTGATGTACCACCGCATCCTGGCCAAGCGGCTCGCCTCGCTCGACCGCACGCCCGCCCAGCTCAGGAAGGAGTTGGAGAAGCTGGCCAAGCGGGGCTACGTGCCGATCACCGCCAGGGAGTTCGTCCGCGGCGAGATCTACGTGCCGGCGGGCAAGTTCCCGGTCGTGCTGACGTTCGACGACGGACATCCCAGCCACTTCGGGCTGGACGCCCACGGCAACCCCCGGCCCGACACGGCCGTCGGCGTCATCCACGACGTCGCCTCGCGTTATCCCGGCTTCCGGCCGGTGGCCACGTTCTGGGTCAACAAGGAGCCGTTCGGGCTGCGTGACCACGACTCCCAGGCGGCCGCCGTACGGTGGCTGACCGAGCACGGCCACGAGGTGGCCAACCACACCTGGACCCACCCCAACCTGCGGATGCTCAAACGCAAGAAGGTCCGCGAGCAGATCGTCAGGATCGAACGGCTGCTGAAGAAGCTCGGCGCGCCGCCCTCGGAGACCATGGCCCTGCCGTACGGATCCATGCCGCGAGGCAAGAAGTCCGCCAGAAGCGGATCATGGGACGGTACGAGGTATGATTTCGCGGGCGTGTTCCTCGCGGGAGCCGAGCCGTCACTTTCGCCCTACGCGAAAAAGTTCGACCGTGGTGCGATCCAGCGCATCCAGAGCAACGGCAAGAAGGGCGAGTGCCGCAAGTGGTGCTCGCAGTACTGGCTCGACTGGCTGGACAGGCACCCTGGTGAGCGCTACGTCAGCGACGGCGACCCGGACCGGATCTCCATCCCGGAGAAACGGCGCGGTAATATCGTCGCCAAGCGAGGGCTCCAGGTCATCGCCTACTGAGTCCTCCCCGGATTGACCCAGTGGCGATGGTCTCATATGCTGATCGCTGCGCTGTGGGCTCGCGCGCGCCTCAGACGGAGCGGGCTCGCGCTCGGTCACGTCGATGTCGTAATTCCTCGGCTTGATGCGGAAGAGGGCCTGCCGCGCATCCGCCACATCGACATCCTGTCCGCGTTCGGAGCAATTCCACACATGACGTCCAGCACTGAGGCCACCTCGAGCACCCCGCAGGTAGCGGTCAACGACATCGGGTCCGAGGAAGCCTTCCTCGCGGCGATCGACGAGACCATCAAGTATTTCAACGACGGCGACATCGTCGAGGGCACCGTCGTCAAGGTCGATCGAGACGAGGTTCTTCTCGATATCGGCTACAAGACCGAGGGAGTCATTCCCTCGCGCGAGCTTTCGATCAAGCACGATGTCGATCCTGCTGACGTCGTGGAAGTCGGAGAGCACGTCGAAGCCCTCGTCCTCCAGAAGGAGGACAAGGAGGGCCGGCTGATCCTGTCCAAGAAGCGCGCTCAGTACGAGCGGGCCTGGGGCACGATCGAGAAGATCAAGGACGAGGACGGCATCGTCACCGGCACCGTCATCGAGGTCGTCAAGGGCGGCCTCATCCTCGACATCGGCCTGCGGGGCTTCCTGCCCGCGTCCCTCGTCGAGATGCGCCGGGTCCGCGACCTGCAGCCGTACGTCGGCCGCGAGCTCGAAGCCAAGATCATCGAGCTCGACAAGAACCGCAACAACGTGGTTCTGTCGCGCCGCGCCTGGCTGGAGCAGACGCAGTCCGAGGTCCGCCAGACGTTCCTCAACACCCTCCAGAAGGGGCAGGTCCGCAAGGGCGTCGTCTCCTCGATCGTCAACTTCGGTGCGTTCGTGGACCTCGGCGGCGTCGACGGCCTGGTCCACGTGTCCGAGCTGTCCTGGAAGCACATCGACCACCCGTCCGAGGTGGTCGAGGTGGGCCAGGAGGTCACGGTCGAGGTCCTCGACGTCGACATGGAGCGCGAGCGCGTCTCCCTGTCGCTCAAGGCCACCCAGGAAGACCCGTGGCAGCAGTTCGCCCGCACCCACCAGATCGGCCAGGTCGTGCCGGGTCGCGTCACCAAGCTGGTGCCGTTCGGCGCGTTCGTCCGGGTCGAGGAGGGTATCGAGGGCCTGGTCCACATCTCCGAGCTGGCCGAGCGCCACGTGGAGATTCCGGAGCAGGTCGTCCAGGTCGGCGACGAGATCTTTGTCAAGATCATCGACATCGACCTCGACCGTCGCCGCATCAGCCTCTCGCTGAAGCAGGCCAACGAGGGCGTCGGCACCGAGGTCGAGTTCGACCCGACCCTCTACGGCATGGCGGCCACGTACGACGACCAGGGCAACTACATCTACCCCGAGGGCTTCGACCCGGAGACCGGGGAGTGGCTCGAGGGCTTCGACAAGCAGCGCGAGGAGTGGGAGCGGCAGTACGCCGAGGCCCAGACCCGCTTCGAGGCCCACAAGAAGCAGATCGAGGAGGCCCGCAAGGCCGAGGCGGAGGCCGGCGAGGCCGCTCCCTCGTCCTACAGCGGCGAGACGCAGGCCCCGCAGGGCGGCTCCTCCTCGTCGGCTCCGGCCAGCGGCGCGCTCGCCTCTGACGAGGCGCTCGCGGCTCTGCGCGAGAAGCTCGCGGGCGGCCAGAGCTGAGGTCCCTGACCTCGGCCGCCTGAGGCACCGCTAGAAACGAAAGGCCCCGCATTCGTGCGGGGCCTTTCGCGTATTCCTGCCGGATCTTCTCTCGCGTGCCCGTACGGGAACGTGCCGAGCCTTTGCGTGCCTGTCGCATGCCTGTTGCGGTGCCCGCACGGGAAAATCCGCCGCGCGAAGACGGGTAACGCGGAAGCAGGCTTTCCGCAAGGTCTTCTACCGTCACCGGCATGAACGAGATCAAGCCCTTCCGTATCGATATCCCGCAAGCCGACCTCGACGACCTGCGCGAACGGCTGCGGCGCACCCGGTGGGCGGCGCAACTGCCGGGCGGCTGGAGCAGGGGCGTGCCCGTGGCGTACCTGCGGGACCTGGCCGACTACTGGGCCGACGGGTTCGACTGGCGCGCCCAGGAGACCAGGCTGAACGCGTTCGCGCAGTTCACCACCACCATCGACGGCCAGCCCATCCACTTCGCGCACGTGCGCTCACCTGAGCCGGACGCGCTGCCGCTGATCATGACGCACAGCTGGCCGAACTCCGTCGCCGAGTTCCTCGACGTCATCGGGCCGCTCACCGACCCGCGCCGGCACGGGCTCGACCCCGGCATCGCCTTCCACGTCGTGGCCCCGTCGCTGCCCGGCTTCGGCTTCTCGCCGTTCCCAGAACCCGCCGACGAACGGCCGTGGAGCATTGACCGCGTGGCCCGCACCTGGGCGGAGCTGATGCGCCGGCTCGGGTACGAGCGCTACGGCGCGCACGGCAACGACGCGGGCGCGCTGGTCACCCCGCGGCTGGCCGCCCTGGCCCCCGAGCGCGTGGCCGGCTCGCTCATCACGGCCGGGCTCGGCATCCCCACCGGCGACCCGGCGCAGCTGGAGGGGCTCTCCGACGAGGAGCTCGCCGAGCTGAAGGAGCTGACCGCGTGGATGGGGCAGGGCAGCGGGTACGGGCCGTACCTGGCCGCCAGGCCGCAGACGCTCGCGTACGGGTTCGCCGACTCGCCGGTGACGCAGCTGGCGTACCTGGTGGAGAGGTACAAGGAGTTCGACGGCTGGGGGCCGGGGACCGAGCCGATCGACCGGGACCTCGTGCTGACCAACGCCGCCCTGTACTGGCTGACGGAGACCGGCGGCTCCTCGTCGTGGACGTACTACGAAGGGGCGGCCGGGCTGCCCGCCGACCAGCGCGCCGTGCCCACCGGGGTGACACACGGAGGGCCCGCGGCGATGCGGCGGATCGCGGAGCGCGGGAACGACATCGTCTACTGGGGAACGGCGCAGAGCCCCAGCCACATGGTGGCCATGGCGGCACCCGGGCCGCTGGTGGACGGCATACGCGCATTTTTCCGGATAGTGCGCTGAGGGGTGGCGAGATTTTACCCACCGCTCTTTGCAAGGCTCTGACCTGCGAGGTTGTCTCCTGGGAGACTGTCGTCCTGCTGTTGGTCACGACTTTCTCGGGGGCTACGCGGTGGGTATGGTTCAGCGATCTCTCCGGGCAACACCCCTCCGGCCACTCCTTCTGGCGGCGCTGACGACGGCCCTGACGACGACCCCGGCAACGGCCCCAGCCACCAAGGTCACGGTCGGCACCGCCACGGCCACCACTGCTACGCCCGGCACTGTCACGGATCGGGAGCGTTCCGGACAGGTCGGGCCGTGGCTCATGTCGGTCGGAGTTACCGCCAATCGGGCGGAATCCCGGCAGGTGGGGCAGCGGCTCATGCCGATCGGGACTGGCACCGGTCACGGGGATTCCCGACAGGTCGGGCAACAGCCTGTACCGGCCGCCACCGTCGTAGCCGCCGCTCCTGCGGTCGGCACTGCGACGGCTGCGATTGGAACCGTCACAGCCGCCGGCACCGCCGGCACCGTCTCCACGGCCGGCACCGTCTCCACGGCCGGCACCGTCTCCACGGCCGGCACCGTCTCCACGGCCAGCACGGCCAGCGCCGCCACCACGGCCCCGCCGCCGACCTCCGGTGCGGTGACCCGCAATCACGGGTCTTCCGGGACGGGGGTTCGCGACCAGAGGCTCTCCAGTGGTGAGGTCCGGGACTACGGATCCTCCGGCGTGGGGGTTCGCGATCGAGGGTCCTCCAGCCGTGAGGTGCGGAACTCCGGGACCTCCGGCGTGGAGGTTCGCGATCGAGGGTCCTCCAGCGGTGGGGTGCGGAACTCCGGGACCTCCCGCGCGGAGATTCGCGATCACGAGTTCTCCCGGGCGGAGGTGCGTGACGTGGGGTTTTCCGGGCGGCAGGTGCGTGCCTCCGGGCTTGCCGGCATGCCCGTGGTGGCTGGGCTCGTTGGTGTGCCCGTGGTGGCCGGGCCTGGGGGAGCGCGGCCGTGGGTTTCTCCTTCGCCGCCGCCTTCGGGTCGTTTCGTGGGCGACGGGAGCGGGGTGGTGTGGCGGGACTGTGGTGACGGGTTGCAGTGCGCGAAGCTGTCCGTGCCTGTCGACTGGGCCGTCCCACGCGGTCCCCGTACCGAGGTCGATGTGGCCAGGATGTCCGCGCGTGACCCCGCCCGCAGCCTGGGCCCGCTGGTCGTGAACATCGGTGAGGACTCCACCGTCCAGGGTGTGCGTGCCAGGCCCGACACCGTCAGCGAGCTGGCGCGGTGGTTCGATGTCGTGTTCGTCGAGGGGCGCGGGTTCGGTGACCGGGGGAGCGCCGCCATGGTGCGGTGCTCCGTGCCGCCGCCCGATCCGCGCCGGATCCAGCTCGTTTCCGGCCCGGCCGCCTGGCGCGCCTACGCCCGCGACAACGCCGCCTACGACCGCAGTTGCCGGGTCGCCGCCGGTCCCGCGTACGCCGGCTTCACCTCCTGGCAGGTGGCGCACGACCTCGACGCCCTGCGCGCCGCGCTCGGTCAGGACCGGCTGCGGTACTTCGGCAGCGCGTACGGGGCGGTGTACGGGCGGGCGTACGCGGAGTTGTTCCCGCGCCGGGTCGGGCGGATGTACCTGGAGGGGCTGCCCGACCACCCCGGGACCGGCCTGGGACGGCGGCTGATCGCCCACGCCCGCGCGGCCGAACGCCGGCTGTCGGCCTTCGGCGACTGGTGCGCCAACCAGCCGGGCTGCCCCCTCGCGGACGACGACGCCGTGGCGGTGCTCGACGACCTCCTCGAACGAGCACCGTCGGCCGCGAACCCGTCCGGCCGGCTGGGCCAGGCGGGTCCGGGGCACGGGGTGGGTGTGGTGAGCGGCTACCAGGTGGTGGCCGCCGTGCTCGCCGGGCTCACCCCGCAGCGCTGGCCGGAACTGGCCCGGGTGCTGGCGGCGGCCGAAGCGGGTGACCTGCGCGCGCTGGCCGCGATGGCGTCCGTGTCACGCCCGGCGGAATCAGGGACGGTGGCCCGCTCGACGTGGTGTCACGACTTCATGCCGGTCGTGCCCGGCTACCGGCGCTTCCTGGCGATGGAGTCACGCCTGCGCGCCGTGGCTCCGCGCGTCGGCTGGCTGACCGGCCGCCACGAGCTCGCCCGCTGCCTGGGCCTGTGACCCCTCCCACCCCGCCCCGCGACACCGGCCACAGCGATGGACGACGGTCAGGGGAGTGCCACCGGGCGCGAGGACTCCACAGCGCGGGTGACGGCACCCGAAATCGAGCGCCCTACGGTGCGGGTGCCGGCCGGAGGCGACGGCTCTGCGGTGCGGCGGGTGACGCCTGGAGACGAGGTCTCCGTGATGCCGGTGACGTCTGGCGGCGAGGGGCCTGCGTCGCCGGGTGCGGCGGCTGAGGGTGAGAGATTCGTGGTGCCGGTGGTGGCTCTGGGGAGGTCGTCGGTGCTGGTCGGGATCGGCAGGCTGGATGCGGGCAACCCGCCTGCCGCCGCTGCCAGGGCCGCCAGGCGGATCCCCGGGGCGAGGGTGTTGTGGCACGGCGACGGTCAGGACGCGTACCTGCTGCAGGGGGCCGGCAAGCTGCGTGCCGCCTGCCTGCGTGCCCGCGTCCACGACTACCTCGTCAACGGCGTGCTGCCCAGGCCGCGCACCCTGTGCCCCGGAGAGCTCACGGCCGGGCGCTTCCACTGAGGTGAGCTCGCGGCTGGGCGCATCCCCCTGGGATAGGGTGCTGGACGTGGTGATCGAACGGGCGGTGGCGGCGGACGCGGGCGAGATCCTCACCCTGCAGCGGGCGGCGTACGTCAGCGAGGCGCAGCTCTACGGCGACCCCTACATCCCGCCGCTGGTCGAGTCGCTGGAGCAGGTGCGCAAGGTCATCGAGAGCGCGGTCGTGCTCAAGGCGCTCGACGGAACCCGGATCGTCGGCGCGGTACGCGGGCAGTTGTCCGGCGCGACCTGCCTGGCCGGCCGCCTCGTCGTCGCTCCCGACCGGCAAGGTCAGGGGGTGGGCACGGCGCTGCTGCACGCGTTGCATGAGCAGGTGCCGGAGGCGACGGCGTTCGACCTGTTCACCGGTCACCTGTCGGAGGGAAACCTGCGGCTCTACCGCCGTCTGGGCTATCGGGAGACGAGCCGCGAGCGGATGGACGACCACCTGACGATGGTCTACCTGCGCCGGACGCCGGATGGAGCCCTTCCATCGCGGTGACGTCGACCCAAGTCGCGCCCTTGATCAAGCCCTACGCTGCGGCGGCCTAAGCCGTCTGTGAGCGGGCCCTTTCGCCGCACCGACCACGGGCTCCACGCCGTCCGTGAGCGAGCCCTTCCGTCGTCGCAGCGATCACGGCCTACGTCGTCCGTGATCGACCCTTCGTGATGGACCCGTGTGCCCCGAGGGTGGATAGGCTGCAACAGTGCTGAAAATCGGGCTTACCGGCGGCATCGGCTCCGGCAAGAGCGAGGTGTCCAAGCGGCTGTCGGCCAAGGGCGCGATGGTGATCGACGCCGACAAGATCGCGCGTGAGGTGGTCGAGCCCGGTACGCCGGGCCTGGCCCGGGTGGTGGCCACGTTCGGTGAGGAGGTGCTCCGACCGGACGGCTCGCTCGACCGGGAACGGCTCGGCTCCGTGGTGTTCGCCGACTCCGAGCGGCTGGCGGCGCTCAACGCGATCGTCCACCCGCTGGTCGGGGAGCGGGTGGCGCAGTTGCAGCAGGAGGCCGACAACGACACGATCATGGTGTACGACGTGCCGCTCCTGGTGGAGAACAACCTGGCGCCGATGTACGACGTGATCATCGTCGTCGACGCGCCGGACGAGCTGCGTATCAGGCGGCTGGCCGAGTATCGCGGCATGCCGGAGGCCGACGCCAAGGCCCGCATCGCCGCCCAGGCGAGCCGGGAGGACCGGCTGGCCGCAGCCGACATCGTGATCCCGAACGACGGCCCGCTGGAGGAGCTGGACGATCGGGTCGAGGACGTCTGGGCCGAGCTGGTACGTCGAGCCGCCCGCGGTTGACCGGATCTGGGCCGGGTTCGCTGCACCGGGCCGCCTGCGCCGGAGCGAGTCTGGCCGTGCCGTCCGCCGGTTGACGGGATGACTTTCTTCCATGACCATCGGAAAGATCGTCCGACAAGGTTCGTGGAAGGACCCGCCGATGCCGCGCCCAACGCCCTGGCGTGCCGCCTTACTCGCCTTGACCCTCACCCTGAGCGTGATCGTCCCCGGGCTTCCGGCCACCGCGGCGACGCAGTCGTTCCGGAACCCGGTCAACCCGTCGGCGGACCCGAGCCTGATGTACCACGCGGGCAACTACTACGTGGCCACCACGCGCGGCGACCGCATCGGCGTCTGGCGCTCGCCCAGCCTGGCCACGCTGCTGGCCGCCCCCGAGCAGGTCGTCTGGCGCGACAGTGACGGCAGCCGCAACACCCAGATGTGGGCCCCGGCCTTCCGTCACGTCGGATCGCGCTGGTACATCTACTACACCGCCTCCGACGGCGTGGACGCCAACCACCGCATGTACGTGCTGGAATCGGCCGGCGACGACCCCATGGGCCCGTACGCGTTCAAGGCCAAGATCGCCGACTTCGGCGAGTACGCCATCGACGGCGAGCCCATCACCCACAACGGCCAGTCCTACTTCGTCTGGACGGGGCCGGGACGCGGCATGGGCGGGCCCGCGCAGCTCTACATCGCCAGGATGAGCAACCCATGGACGGTCACCGGCGGCCGGGTCGCGATCCCGGCCGACGGCGGCTGCGCGGAGGTGCGCGAGGGGCCGACGCCGCTCTACCGCAACGGCAGGACGTTCCTCACCTACTCCACCTGCGACACCGGCAAGCCCGACTACCAGCTCTGGATGAAGAGCATCGCCGACGGCGCCGACCCGATGGTGGCGGCGAACTGGCGGCAGCACGCCGGGCCGGTGTTCTCACGGAACGACGCGACGGGCGTGTGGGGGCCTGGCCACCACTCGTTCTTCCGCTCGCCCGACGGCACCGAGGACTGGATCGCCTACCACGGCAAGAACACGAGCACGTACACCTACGACTTCCGCACCACCCGGGTGCAGCGGTTCGGCTGGAACGCCGACGGCACCCCGAACTTCGGCCGGCCGCTCGCCGCGGGCGCCACGCAGCAACTGCCGTCCGGCGATCCCGGCGCGGCCACGTCGGTGATCAACGACTTCGATCCGCAGGTCGTCTACGCCGGCTCGTGGCAGTCCGGGTCGGGCTGCGGCAACCAGTGCTTCTGGAGCAACGACCACTGGAGCGGCCAGGCCGGCGCGACCGCGACGGTCAGTTTCACCGGCACCCGCGTGGCGCTGCTGAGCGTGCGCGACCGGGGCAACGGCATCGCGGCCATCTCCATCGACGGCGGCCCTGAGCAGCGCGTCGACTACTACAGCGGCATCCGGGTGGGCGAGCAGCTCAACTACCTGAGCCCGGTGCTGGCGCCCGGCGCGCACACGCTGCGGGTGCGGGTGACCGGCGAGCGCAACCCCGCCTCGGGCAGCACGGTGATCAGCATGGACCGCATCGAGGTCTTCTGAGCGTTCAGAAGAGGGGTTCTGAGCGCTCGGAAGGGGGATTCTGAACCCTCAGAAGGGGGAGTCGAGCGGCACCTGCCGCACCCCGGGCAGGTAGGGGTCGAGCTCGCCCAGCTCGAACCGCGACATCCCGACGACGTGCCAGAACTGCCCGGCGAAGTCGCCCTGCACCTTGTAGCGGCCGTCGGGCGCCAGGGCGGCCCAGCCCTCGGCCAGGCCGAGCAGGGTCGCCCGGCGTTCGCCGCCCTCCCAGAGGATGACCACGCCGTCGTCGCCGGCGCTGGCCAGCAGGTCGGACGCAGGGCTGTAGGCGACCGACAGCACCCGGCGGGCGTGCCCGGCCAGCGTGTGCCGGGGGCGGCCTGTGGCGGTGTCCCAGACGCGTACGAGCAGGTCGTCGCCCCCCGTGGCCAGGTGCCGGCCGGAGGCGTCGAACGCCACGCTCCACAACCGCCCGCCGGCATGGGTGAGCGTGTGCAGCAGGCGCGGCTGCCACGGCTGGCCGGGGCGCAGCTCCCACAGCAGGGCCCGGCCGTCGTTGCCCGCGCTGGCGAGGTGGCGGCCGTCGGGGGAAAAGGCCACGGAGTAGACCCGGTCGGTGTGCCCCTCCAGGGTCGCCACCCGGCCGCCGGAGGCGACGTGCCAGAGGCGGACGAGCTTGTCGTCGCAGCCGGTGGCCACATAGCCGCCGTCAGGGCTGAACGCGATCGAGCGCACCCGCCCCCGATGATCGGTGAGGTGGCCCGCCAGCCGCCCCGTCGGGCGGTACCAGATGCGCACGCTGTCGTCGTCGTTGGCCGTGGCCAGCAGGTCGCCGTCGGGGCTGAACGCCTCGGCCCACACGTGCTCGGTCTCGGCGTGCAGCTCGCGCTCGTAGTCGCCGGTGGCGGCGTTCCAGAAGTGCACGCCGCCGTCGTTGCTGGCGGTGGCCAGCGTCGGCCCCGCCGGCGAGAACGAGGCCGAGACCAGCCGGTCGGCGGTGCCGGTGAACTCGCGCAGCCGCCGCGCGGTGCGCGGCTCCCACAGGCGCACGATGCCGTCGTTGCCGCTGGTGGCCAGCATCGTGCCGTCGGCGCTGAACCTGACCGAGGAGATCCGCCGCCCGTGGCCGCGCAGCACCCGCTGGCACTGGCCGCTGTCGGGGTCCCACAGGCGCACGGTGCCGTCGTTGCTGCTGGTGGCGAGCTGGCGGCCGTCGGGGCTGAACGCGAACGGCCACACCGAGCTGCGGTGCCCGGTGAGCTCGATCTGCCGGCCGCCGCCGAGCCGCTGCAGGCGTACGGAGCCGTCGGAGTCGCCGGTCGCCAGCACCTGCCCGTCGGGGCTGAAGGCGACCTGGTAGACGGCCGCCGCGTGGGTGAGGTGCACGCCGCGGGACTCGCCCGACGGGTCCCACAGGCGGACGCTGCCCGCCGTGTCGCCGGTCGCCAGCAGCGAGCCGTCGGGGGCGAAAGCCACGCAGTAGACGCTGCCCAGGTGGCCGTGCAGCTCGTGCAGCAGGCGCCAGGTGGCGGTGTCCCAGAGCCGGACGGTGCCCGCCTCGTCGCCGGTGGCCAGCAGCGAGCCGTCGGGGCTGTGGACGGCGCGGTAGACGCTGCCCCGGTGCTCGCCGAGGGTCTCGCGCACCTTGCCCGAGCGCAGGTCCCAGACGCGCACCACGCCCGCCGAGTCGCCGATGACCAGCGACGAGCGGCCGAAGGAGGCGGTGAAGACGGGGGCCTGGTGCCCGGCCAGCTCGTGCACGAGCCGGCCGGTGGCGCTCTCCCACACGCGGACGACGCCGTCGCCGCCGCCCGCGGCCACCAGCTCGCCCGAGGCGTCGAAGCGGACCGGCCAGACGCCGTCGGGGTGGCCGCGCAGGCCGCGCAGGGGCTCGCCGGTCATCGCGTCCCACAACAGCACGTTGCCGTCGCTGGCGCCGGTGGCCAGCAGGCCGCCGGCGAACGTGACCGCGTACACCCGGCCCTGGTGTCCCTGCAGCGTGCGCACCGGAGCGCCGCCCGCGCACAGGAGCACGCCGCCGTCCTCGTTGCCGATCGCGAGCGTGGAGCCGTCGGGGCTGTAGGCGATCGGCTCGGGCAGGCGGCTGGTCTGGAAGTGGTAGCCGTACGGGACGCCGATGCCGGCCGGCGCGAACTGCACCTCGACCGGCTGCCCCGGCACCACTGCCGCGCCCGGCAGGTGCGGCAGCGTGCCGGTCACGTCGATCAGCGCGGCCCGGTGCCAGCGGGCGCCCTCGACCGCGGCGTCGCTCAGGTCGACCCGCGCCAGCCGCGCCCCCGACAGGTCGGCGCCGCGCAGGTCGGCCCCGGTGAGCTGGGCGCCGTCGAGCCGCGCGCCCACCAGCCTGGCCTCGCGCAGGGTCGCCCTGGACAGGTTGGTGCCCGCGAGCGTCGTCTCCGACAGGTCGGCGCCGGTGAGGTCGACCTCCCGCAGGTCTCTGGCCGACAGGTCCTCGCCCTTCAGGTTGGCGCCGCGCAGGTCGGTACGGGCGGGCGTGCGCAACCTGGCGGCGACCTTGACCGCGTTGGCCTTGGCCAGGTCGTCGGGCTGAGGATTGGCCACCCAGGCGCGCAGCGCGCGTACGTCGGCCAGGTCGCACAGGAACTCCACGGTCAGCGCCGACAGCGGCCGCAGCGACAGCAGGACCGGGTTGTCCAGGGTGGTGGCGATGTGGCGGGCGATCAGCCACTCCATCACCGACGCGTGGATGAACCCGAACATCCCCTCCTCGGTACGGACCAGCAGGCTGCCCGAGCCCATCCGGAACGCGGCGTGCGCGGCCGAGAGCTGCCCGTCGGCCAGGTCGGTCAGCGTCTCGCCGATCTCGGTCAGCTCGTCCACGCCCAGCAGCGCCTCGCCGCTCTCCCACAGCCGCACCGCCAGCGCCGTCACCACCCGCCACAGCTCCTCGACGGTCAGCGCCACGGCCGAGCCGGGGACGCGGGCGCGCCGCTCCTCGAAGGCCAGCCACGAGGTGAGGATCTCCTCGTACAGCAGCGCCGGGCTGATCGTGTGGCGGGCCTCGGCGACCGTGCGCAGCCGGTCGGCGTCGAGGTCGGCGATGAAGCTCAGCATGCGCGGGTTCTGGGCCAGCGCGAGCAGGTCCTCGATCTCGGCCATCAGCGACATGCGGGCGCCGGCCTCATCGCCCTCGGCGAACCTGTTGGCCAGGTAGGAGCGGATCTGGTCGTGCGTGAAATCCTCGACGCCCAGGACCCGCCGCTGCGGCAGCACGCCCACCATCTCGCCGAGCGAGGTCAGCACCTGGCTGTGCGACTTGAAGTGCTGGGTGCGGCTGGCCACCACGATCTTGGCTTTGTCGTCGGCCGCCGCCAGCAGCGTGGACAGGTGGTCGGCCGCGCGGTCGTAGGTCAGCCGGGTCACCAGCTCATCGAACCCGTCGAACAGCAGCACGATCCGGCCCTGCCGCAGCAGGTAGCGGAACGCCTTGAGGTCGATGACCTCCTCGCCGTGGCTCGCCAGATGGGCCGCGACCAGCGCGTCGACCGAGTGGGCCTTGTCGAGGGCGCGCAGCTCGATCAGGATCGGCGTCAGATGCGGCAGCTCGGCGGGGATGCGGCGGGCCAGCTCGCGCAGCGCGAACGTCTTGCCGTGGCCGAAGTCGCCCAGCAGCAGCAGGAACCGGCCGTGGTCGGCGGCCAGCAGGCGCATCAGCTCGTCGGTCAGGCCGTGCTTGACCTGGCTGCCGGGGCGGTCGAGCTCGCGGTAGCGCTGCGGCACGTACAGGTGGGGCGGGTAGCGGCGGTCGTTCGTCAGGCGGGCGGTCTGCTCGCTGACGTAGCCGCTCAGGTCGAGCAGCCCCTGGAACTCGGTGAAGCTGCGCAGCCGCACGCCCTTGCGCATCAGCTCGTCGCGCAGCGCGCGGGAGGCGGGCGGCCCCTGGTAGACCAGCTCGGCGGGCAGGCCGGCGGCGTGGGCGCGCCGGGCGAAGTCGTTGGCGGCCTCCTCGGCGGCGTCGCCCGCGTACGCGCCGATCATCGTCTGGCGGACGAACCCGTCTTCCGGGTGGGTGACCACCAGATGGGTGTCGAACCTGCGGATTCTGGCCCGCTCGTGCCGGGCCTCGCAGACCTCGGTGATGCGGTCGAGCAGCAGCTCCACCGGGCTCGGCTCGCGCTCGGCCGCCCTGGGCGCGGGCGCGGCGGCGGGCGGGCTCTGGCCGGTGAACGTGGTCCCGGCGGCCCGCCAGCGGGAGCGGAGCAGCTGGGGACGCCCGTCGGGCTGCCCGTCCGGCCGCCAGAGGCGCAGCCCGTCGGGGCCGATCTCGACGACCTGGTGCCGCCCTGAGCGCGGCGCGGCGATCCGGCCTTCGGCCCCCTCCCCGGTGCCGCCGTGGAGGAGCAGGTTGAGCCGGTGGCCCAGCAGCCGTTCGAACGTCTGGAGGTCGCGCAGCTCGCCCGGCGGATGGCCGAGCACGCCGAGACGCAGCCAGGCGTCCTCCTCGAACTGCCGCAGCCGCTCGGCGAACCACGCTGCCTGGCCCTCCCCGAGCAGCGCGTACGCGTCACGCTCCAGATGGCTCATCGCCATCGTCGAGTTGAGCCCCGCCACGACCACCTTCAGATCGGGGACCTCGAACAGCGTCCACGGCTGCGCGGCGTCGAACACCCGGTCGTCCAGCCCCTGGTAGACCTCGCCGAACAGGGTCGCGAAGTGGCGCCACTTGGGCCAGTAGGGGGGTTGCGGGCTGACGTCGTCGGCCTCGCACGTCATGAAGTACGCGCTCGCGGCGGCCTTGGTCACGTCGCGCGGGCCGGGCAGCAGGATCAGCCGGTGCGGCTCCAGCCCGATCAGCAGCCGCAGGTCGGTGATGAACCGGGTCGCCTGCCCGAACTGCCCGAGACTGCCCGACTCGGTCAGGTCGCCGCTGACGACCATGAGGTCGGGGCGGGGCATGCCGCGGTCGTACATGGCGGTCAGATCGGCCCAGATGCGCGCCTGCATGTCCTCTGGCGTGAACGGGTCACCGGGGTCGGGCAGCGCCCGGCCGAACCTGGGGCCGCCGATGTGCAGCACGCTGATCGACTCGCGCCCGCGGTCGTCGCCCGCCGCCGCCGGCGGGAACTTCGGCGCGGTGACCGGCGAGCGCCGCGCCCTGGCCCGCTCGGCGGGCGGCGGCAGCGTCGGCGGGGACGGCGGCACCCGGGAGCCGTCGGGGAAGGCCGGCGCGGCCTCCGGCTTGGCCCGGCCGGACATCGCCTCGCTGACCCGGCTGAGCAGCTGCGCCCTGGCCTGGCCTGGGTCGGTGACGCCGAGCAGGTCGACCCACGTGATCGTGGACAGCAGGCCCTCGACCTGGACGTCCTCCAGCCTGATCGTGACGAGCTTGTTGGACGGGTTGTCGGGGTCGGCGCGCAGCGCGGCCTGCCACTCCATCCGCCCGTAGCGGGAGCCGAGATAGTTGCGTGAGAGCACGGCCACGACCAGCTGCGCCTCGCTGACCCCGCGGTCCATGAAGTCGATGAAGTTGGTGCCGGGCACGAAGTCCCACGCCTGGATCATGGTCTTGTAGCCGGCCGCCTCCAGCTCCCAGGCGATCCAGGTCGCCCATGCCGTGTCGGCGGGGGAATAGCTGACGAAGATCTCGGTCGGCCTGCCGTCACGTGCCATCTGCCCAGTATCCCCCGGGGATGCGGGCACGGGATCGGCATTTTTCCCGGCGGTGGTGCTCGGGTGTCGCGGCCTCCTGGCGGTGTGCCGTCATCCTCGGGTATCGCGCCTCCCGGCGGTGTGCGATCATCGTCGGGTGTTGCGGCGTCTCGGCGTGCTCGACCTGGTCAGGGTCGGGCTGCTGCTTCTCGGTCTGGTCTTCGTGGCGACCGGGCTGCTGCCCTGGGCCGAGGCGGTCGAGAGCCTCACCGAGATCGGCCCGCTGCTGGTCTTCCTGGTCGCGATCATCCTGCTGGCCGAGCTGACCAAGGAGGCCCAGGTCTTCGACGCCATCGCGGCGAGGATGGCGGTGCTCGGACGCGGCAACTACGCCGCCCTCTTTTTTCTTTGTACCGCTTTCGCGTCTTTTGTCACGATATTTCTGAACTTGGACACGACGGCGGTCCTGCTCACCCCGGTCATGCTCGCCCTCGCCCCCCGGGCCCGCATCGCCGCCCTCCCCCTGGCCATGACCACGATCTGGCTGGCCAACACGGCCAGCCTGCTGCTGCCGGTGTCCAACCTGACGAACCTGCTCGGCATCAAGAAGATCGGCCTCGACGCCCAGGAGTTCGCCGCCCGCATGTGGGCCCCCCAGCTCGCCGCCATTGCGGTCACGATGGCGTTCCTGTGGGCGTTCTACTGGCGCCGCGGCGAGCGCCGCGACCTGCGCTACACACCGCCGATCCTGGAGCCCGTGGCCGACCGCGCGCTGTTCACCGCCGCCTCGGCCGGATGCCTGCTGTTCATCGCCCTGCTGCTGTTCAAGGCGCACGTCGCCATCGCCGCCACCGCCGCGGCCGCCATCGTCCTGGCGGCCTTCCTGCTGCGCGCCCGCGAGCGCCTGACCTGGAGCCTGGTGCCCTGGCAGCTGCTCATCTTCGTGACCGGCCTTTTCCTGGTCGTGCCCACGCTCAGCAACCACGGGCTGTCCGCCCTGATGAGCTGGATGATCGGTGTCGAGGGCGACCCCTACCGCGCCGCCGCGGTGGGCGCGGGACTGTCCAACCTGATCAACAACCTGCCCGCCTACCAGGCCGTCCAGCTCGTCATCCCGGCCACCGACCGGGACCTGCTGCTGGCACTGCTCGTCGGCACCAACGTCGGCCCGGTCATCACCCCGTGGGCCTCGCTGGCCACGCTGCTGTGGTTCGAGTCGTGCCGCCGCCACGGGGTCAAGGTCCCGATGCGGCGCTTCCTGCTCACCGGCGCCGGGCTGGCCGTCGTCGGCCTGCTCGTGACGGTGTGGACGCTGGTCCGGTTCGGCTGATACGGGTTCAGGCGGCGGCCGGCTCGTAGGCGACGGCGACCGCGTCCAGGGCCCAGCGCATCCGGCGCACGTACGTCTCGGGGTGGTCGCCGGCCTCCTGCGCCACGTACGCCGCGCACCAGGCCGGGTCGCCGCCGCACGCGCACAGCCGCTCGTCCACGGCCGCCCGGATCCGGTAGGCGGACAGCTCGTCGGACGGCTGCAGGGTGGTGGCGAAGAGCACCTGCGCCAGCTCGGTCGTGGTCATCATGTCGGGCTCCTCTCCGCGTGGTGCCGTTGGTGCGGCACTCTCTAATAAGACGTCGAACGGCGGCGGAACTCATCGACAAAAGGCACACATTATCCGTGCACTTTTCCTCACCCCAGAAGGGAGAGAAGTGCAGGCATGGTGCCGGGGTGTGCCGCGACGAAGCTGCGCGTCTGCGAGACGTCCACACACTCCTCGTACGGCCCGCCGTCCAGCTCCCGGATCTCGGCCCCGGCCTCCAATGCCAGCAGCGCCCCCGCGGGCAGGTCGACCACCCCGGCCCGGTAGCCCACGACGCCGTCGATGTCGCCGCGCGCCAGCATCGCCCACGCCAGCAGCGGCGCCCACAGCTGCAGCACCCGGCGCGCGTTGAGGTCGAGCGCCGTCCTCAGCCGCCGCAGGGTGGGGTCGTCCCTGGGGATACCGTACCCCTGGATCCAGGCCAGCAGCGGCCCCTGCGGGTGCGGCCGGTGCACGGCGGACAGGCGCGCGCCCGACGAGGCCACGGCGCCCCGCCCTCGCACGGCCGACCACGTGCACGCCGAGACCGGGTCGTGCACCACGCCGAGCTGAGGCAGTCCGTCGCGGCACAGCGCCAGGCCCACCACGTAGGCGGGCAGCCCGATCGCCACGTTGTTGGTGCCGTCGAGCGGGTCGACCAGCCACGTCCACTCGCCGCCCGCCGCCCCGACCAGCCCCGACTCCTCGGCGATCACCGTGTGCGACGGGTACGCCGTCAGGATCCGGTCCAGCAGCAGCCGCTCGGAGGCCAGGTCGAGATCGGTCACCACGTCACCCGCCTCGCCCTTGGCCCGCACGCCCAGCGCCCCCCGCGTGCCCTTCAGCAGCAGCGCGCCCGCCGCCTCCGCGGCCTCGACAGCGATCTTGCGAGCGTGGTCCAGGTCCATCGCAGTGCCCTCTCAGGTCAGGTGCGCGGTGATCAGGCGGACGGCCGCGGCCGTCTCGCCGGGGTCCAGCGGCTGCCTGGACACGTGGTGGGCGCCGCCGTCGAGCGGGCCCAGGGACAGGTCGCGGCTGCCGGGGCGGCCGCTGCCGAGCGCGATCGTGGCCGCCTCGCCGCCCTCCGGGACGACGCTGCTGTGGAAGAGGCCGGCGGCCAGCGTGTAGGTGTCGCCGGGGCCGAAGACCTCCACCAGGCCCGTCTCGTGGCGCACGGTGCGGGGGGTGGGCGAGATGCGGTCGCCGTCGGCCCCGCTGACCACCTCGTAGACCCGGTGCGTGGCGTCCGCGCGGGCGTCGGTGACCACCGCGTGCACGTTGCGCATCTGGCCGTAGAGCACGTGGCTGACCAGGTCCCAGCTGTGGCAGTGGATCTGCGACGTGGTGCTCTCGGCGTGCGCGAGCGAATCGGACCACAGATGGAGGCATACCCCCTCACCGCCGTCACGCTCCAGTGGCAGGCAGACGAATCCCAGCGGATGCCGCACCGCGCCAAGATCGGGCCGGGCCAGCACGTCGAGGGCCCACCGCCTGGCCTCCCCGGCGGCCAGGACGTCGCGTACGCCGGCGTAGCTCATGACCCGTAGGGATCGACGGCGCGCAGCGCCTTGCGGGCGATGTCGACGACGTCGCGGCCGTCGTACGACCTGGGCAGGGGCACCCCGATCCGCGCGAACAGCTCCTGCACCTCCTCGATGGTGGGCTCGTCGCCGAGCGGGACCTTCTTGTACATCTCCAGCGGCACCCGCCGCGCCTGCTCGAAGCTGAGCCGCAGCTCGGTGTCGCAGTTTTCGTAGTAGAACGTGTCGGCCAGCGCGGTCATCGCCATGTTCGGGTCTTCGACCGTCATGATCAGGCGGGTCGTGGACAGGTCCCAGCGGAACGTGGTCATCGTCGACGACAGGCCGACCTCGATGTCGAGCAGGCCGTAGCGCTGGCGGTGCCAGAAGGCGGCCAGGATGGTCGCGTACGACTCCTTCCTGGCCCGGTCGGTGGTCCACGACTCGCCGGTGGCGTCGGGATGGTCCTCCAGCGAACGGCGGTAGTGGGCGTACGTCTCGCACACCTCCAGGTTGGTCGGATCGATGACCTCGACCCTGACCGTGAGGTGGCGTTTGTCCCTGCGCGCGGCCGCCACGCAGGCCGGCAGCGTCACCGCGCGCAGATAGGTGCCGGTGCCGCCCTTGAAGCTCCACCTGGTCGTGTCTCGGCGGGCCTCGGCGTGGGACTGGGCGATCTCCTGCCTGCTGCCCAGCACCCGGACGAGTTCGAGCGCGTCGAGGGCCCGGCGCGTGCTGTGCGCCAGGCTCTCCAGCTCCTCCAGCCTGGCCAGGCGCAGCGGCAGCTCGGCCAGCGCGCCCGAGGTGATCGTCTTCTCCACGGGCGCCTGCCGGACGCGGTCGCGCAGCAGCGCGGTGGCCACCAGCGCCAGGATCACCAGGGTCGCGGCGGTCACGAGCTGGCGCTGGATGTCCTCGCCCTCGGGGCCGAAGATCTCGTCGGGCATGATGCCCAGCACGCCGACCACGATCGCCAGCCCGAGCGCGATGGCGCCGTCCGCGTTGTGCGCCGCCCATGGGGCGGCCCGCTTCAACGCCGCCATGAACCGTGCCATCGCTCGCCCCGCCGTCCGACGATCAGTCAGTTCCCGACGTCATGGTAACGACCGCGCCATGCGACTGCCAGCACACGCAAAGGAGCGATCTCCTGTCGGAAGGTGGTCCGGAATATTGCCTCGCCCGCGCAAAACCGGCGATTGTAGGATCCGGCGGCATGATCGAGGATCCCCGTGTCCTGCGTTACTACGAGCAGGGCGGCGAACTGACCAGGCTGCGGGAAGGGCGGGGGCGGCTGGAGTTCTGGCGTACCCGTGACGTGCTGCTGCGCACGTTGCCGCCGGCGCCGGCGAAGGTGCTCGACGTGGGCGGCGGCACCGGCGTGCACGCCGCGTGGCTGGCCGCCGCGGGCTACGACGTCGAGCTGATCGACCCCGTGCCGCTGCACGTCGAGGAGGCCGCGGCGCCGCCCTGCACGACAGCGTCCGCCTGGGCACGCTGCCGCGCGAAGGGCGGGTGGAGGTCGAATACCGCACCCTGGAGACCGGGGAGATCGTCTCGCCGCGAGAGGACGGCTTCCGCGGGTTCAGCCATATCCCCGAGGAGATCGTCGCCGAGTTCACCGAGGCGGGGCTGCCCCGGCCGAGCGTCTACGGCCTGGAGGGCGCGTTCTGGCTCTACGGGGACGTGGACGACTGGCTGGACGACGACGGGCGGCGCGAGCTGCTGCTCGACGCCGCCCGCCGGCTTGAGTGCGAACCGTCGCTCTTAGGGGTCAGCGGTCACCTGCTGGCCGTGAGCGTGACCTAGAACCAGCCGCGGTGGCGGGCCATCTGCTCCAGGCCGCGCTGCAGGGCCGCGTCCGCCGAGTTCGGCGGGTCGTCGTAGCGCACGGTGAAGCGGTTGTAGGCGTCGTGGCTGGAGCTGAGGAAGCCGCCCCGCTTGTCGGCCTCCAGGATGACGTCCATCTGCCGCGGCCCGGCGATGAACGTCAGCTCCAGCTCGTTGAAGTGCCGCCGCCACTGACCGCCCGCGTAGTACTCGATCTCCTGGAAGAACGGCATCGTCGAGCCGTACAGGGTGCCGCGTTCCAGGTCGGCCTTCTTGAACTGGAAGCCCAGCCGGTCGAGCGCGCCGAGCACGTGGTCCTGCGCAGGCAGCGGGCTGACGAACAGCGGGTCGAGGTCGCCCTTGTCGAGCGCCCCCGCCAGCGCCAGCTCCGTCTGGACGCCCAGCCGCATGCCGGGCAGCGGATGCCCCGCGATGGCGCTGATGGGCGTCTCCCACGGGACCGGGATCTCGAACGGGTGCTGGTGCTGCGCGCCAGCGGCGAGCTGGAACGTCCCCGCGACCTGCTGGCGCAGGAAGCTGTAGGACGTCTTGTACTCGTTGTCGCCCTGCTCGACCTCGACCACGGCGGTGAGGTCGATGTGGATGCCCTCGACCTTGTACTCGGAGTTGCCGCCACGGAAATGGACGACGCCGCGCAGCAGCTCGCCAGGGCGCACGCCCGTGTTGGTCAACACCGTGTCAACCTCGACGCCCGCGCCGAACGCGGCCATCAGCTTGCGGAACACCATGGGGTTCTCCTATGCGGAAGGTGTACGGCCGTTCACTTGATCCGTTCCCGTGCCCGAGATGCGGGGGAGCAGCTGGGCGAGCAGGAGGGTGGACAGCGCGGAGTCGGCCTGACCCTGCTGGGTGCGTACGACCAGCGGCTGGGGGGCATTCTCCGCCAGTTTCGCGCCCACGTCGAGGCGCTTGCGGGCCAGCTCGTACTGCAGCACGGCCCGGTTGTCCCGGTACGACTCGGCCAGGCGGCGCAGCGCCTTGGCCTCGTTCTCGGCGGCGGTGAGCTCGGCCCGGCCGCGCGCCTCGATCTCCCACGTCACCCGCTGCGCCTCGGTCTCCTGCTCCTCCAGCATGCGGGCGACGTCCTTGCGGGCCGTGTTGTGGGCGGCCTTGACCTCGACGACGCGGGCGTCACGGGTCTTCTTGGAGCGCTCGATCTCCATCAGCAGGGTGTCGATGCGGCGCTTGCGGGTCAGCTCCCACTCGCGCTCGTAGGCCGACAGCTCCTTGGCCACCTTCTCGCGGGTGGCCAGGTGCTGCTGGTACTGGTCGGGCAGCTGCACGTCGGGGATGTTGGAGCCGGTGACGCGCACGCCGTAGCGGCCCAGCTGGCGGTTGAGCGCGTCCTGCATGTCGCCGACGTCGGAGCCGCGCAGGTCGTACGCGCGCTCGGTGTTGACCCGGCGGCTGCGCTGCCTGATCGCGTCCTGCACCGCGCTGGACAGCACCAGGTCGAAGTTGCCCGCGCCGATCGTGCGGACGAACGCGACCGGGTCGACGATGCGGAACTTGAGGAAGAACTCGATCGACTTCAGCGGCACGTTCTCGGCGGTCGGGCAGGCCACGATCGGCGCCGAGTACGGGATCTCGGTGGAGGTGTCGACGACCGCGTCCACCCGGTCCCACGGCAGCCAGAGGTAGTGGCGGCCGGGCGGCAGCGTGCCGGTGATGGCGCCCCAGCGGCTGCGCACGCCCGTGGTGCCCTCCTCGATCTCGATGATGGCCTTGCGCCACATCGTGATCAGGGCGATGAGCAGGAAGAACAGCGAGGCGAGCGCCGCCGTGACGGTGAAGTCGCTCAGCGCCGCCATGCCGGCGAAGTAGAGCGCCAGGAAGATCAGCGTCATCCAGGCGAAGCCGCGCCGGTCCTTGGGGATGACGACGGGCACGAGCTGGCCCTGCTCGCCGCCGCGCAGAAGCTGGCGGATGTCGCCCCAGGAGGCGACCGATTCCTTGATCTTGGAGAAGTCGCGGCTCATCAGATCCCACTCCCAGCCTGTCCGTGATGCTTGCTGCCGGGCAGCAGCCGTTCGACGGTGGATTCGAGGTCGGAGTCGGGCTCCGGCACCTGCGGCGGCTGCTCCACGTCGGCGGCCGTCTTGGCCAGCAGCGCGGCGATCTCGCCCTCGCGGCCCCGTACGCGCTGGCCGATCTCGTCGAGCCTGGAGCGGATGGCGGCCATGTCCTCGGCGGAGAACAGCGCCGCTCCCTTGCCGCCCACGAGCTGCTGGGCCAGGGCCAGGAAGTCGATGTCGGTCTGGTCGCCCACCTGGACGACCTGCGGCAGCCTGGTGGCGACCGACTCCAGCTTGGTCAGCAGGTCCTGCTGGAAGCGGTAGTCGAGGATCTCGGGCGCTTCGGCGGCCGACAGCGCCCTGATGTCGAGCGCCTGGGCCTCCAGCAGCGCGGCGTTGGCGTTGGCCGTGGACTCGGCCTCGACCAGGCGCTGCCTGGCCTGCGCGGTGGCCTGGTGGGTGGCGCGTTCGAGGGCGGTGTCCATGCGGGCCTGATAGCCGGCGATCTCGGCCTGGATGGCGCTCAGCGTCTCCTGGAGGCCGGCCAGCTCCTTGATCAGGTCGCCCTCGTTCTGCTCCTTGCGCAGCTGGAGCTCGTACTCGTAGGTGTAGGCCTCCTTGGCGACGCGGACCATCTCGGGCGCGGCCAGGTCCATCCGGTATTCCTGGCTGGACGGCTCGGCGTGCGTGATGTTGACGTCGGTGAGCCGTACGGCGGGCAGGAACTGCTGGTTGAGGCTCTCCAGCATGCCGAGCGTGCTCTCGCCGACCAGGTCGTAGATCTCCTCGGCGCGCTGGGCGTAGATCAGGGAGCGGGTGACCTCGCTGATGGCGTTCTGCAGCTTGGACTGGAAGCCGCTGACCGAGCCGAGCACGAAGATGAACTCCGCCGGGTTCTCGATCCTGAACTGCAGGAACAGGTCCACGCTGGCCTTGACGCCCTGCTGGGTGGGCGCCTCGCTGATCGGCGCGTTGAACGGGTATTCGCGGGTGGTGTTGACGATGTAGCTGACCCGCTTCCACGGGTTGAACAGCGTCACCCGGCCCGGGTCCGCGATGTGCACCAGCTTGCCGAACTGGGTGATCAGGGCCTTGCAGCCCTCGGGGACCATCACCACGCTGCGCCGCCACCACAGGAACGCGGCCGCCAGCACCAGCACCACCCAGTAGTGCGGGCCGAACACCACGTCCGCCTGCGGGACGATGTTGCCGAGCGCGCCGATGAGGCCGAGCAGCACGAGGATGCCCAGCGGCACGATCACCTTGGCGGTGCTGCCCTTGGGGATCACCACGGGGGAGATGACGTGCATGCCGTTCTCGGCGAAGCTGCGGTTGACGATCTCGCCGGCCTCGTTGAGCGAGGCGGTGCGCGCCTCGATGAGGGTGCCGATGGACACACCGCCGTCGCGGGCCGCGGCGAAGTCGTGCGGGTTGAGCGTGAAGCCCTGGGCGGCCTGGGCCTGCAGCTGCCCGGCCTGGCCGGCCACCTGGCCCATGGCTTGGCCCACCGCCTGGCGTACGTCACCCCCCTGGGCCACCGTTCGGGCTATGCCCTGTCCTGCCTGGATCAGTGCCTCTCTGGGTCGTGACATGAAACCTTCCTCTTCCGCTACAGGCGAATTCGACCGTATCGGGTATGACTTACTGTTCGCTTGCAATGCGGTGTCACAGGTGTATTGCTGTTTGTCGCAGGTATGCTATGGATGTCAGAGCCCTGCTATCGGGGGGGTGCGATGAGAGGGGCTGGGAAGTCACGCCGTGATGAGCGAGAGCGTCCACAACCGGATCGCGCTGCTGCGCGCGGAGCGCAACGTGACCCGCAGGCAGCTGTCCGACGCCCTGGGGGTGCACTACCAGACCATCGGCTACCTCGAACGCGGCGAATACAGCCCCAGCCTGCACCTGGCGCTGCGGATCGCCGCCTATTTCGAGGTTCCGGTGGAGGTCGTCTTCTCCACCACGCCCTTCCCCCGGATCGGCGAGCGTCCGGCCTGACGCTTTCTGTCGGTGGCGCCACCTACAGTGGGCACCATGCGACCGGTCACTGATTTGCAGCGGAAGGTGGCGCCCTTCGAGGTCGTCACCGAGATGACTCCATCGGGCGACCAGCCGACGGCCATCGCCGAGCTGGAGCGCCGCGTCAAGGCCGGGGAGAAGGACAACGTCCTGCTGGGCGCCACCGGCACCGGCAAGACCGCCACCGTGGCCTGGCTGATCGAGCGGCTGCAGCGGCCCACCCTGGTCATGCAGCCCAATAAGACCCTCGCCGCGCAGTTCGCCAACGAGCTGCGCGAGATGCTGCCCAACAACGCGGTCGAATACTTCGTCTCCTACTACGACTACTACCAGCCCGAGGCCTACGTCCCGCAGAGCGACACCTACATCGAGAAGGACTCCTCGATCAACGACGAGGTCGAGCGGCTGCGCCACTCGGCCACCAACTCGCTGCTCACCCGCCGCGACACCATCGTCGTCGCCTCGGTGTCGTGCATCTACGGCCTGGGCACGCCGCAGGAATACGTCGACCGCATGGCCCGGCTGCGCGTCGGCATGGACGTCGACCGCGACCAGTTGCTGCGCCGCCTGGTCGACATGCAGTACACCCGCAACGACCTGGCCTTCACCAGGGGCACCTTCCGGGTGCGCGGCGACACCATCGAGATCATCCCGAAATACGAAGAGCTGGCCGTCCGGATCGAGATGTTCGGCGACGAGATCGAGAAGCTCGCCACCATGCATCCGCTGACCGGCGAGGTCATCACCGAGGACGAAGAGCTCTACATCTTCCCCGCCTCCCACTACGTCGCGGGCGAGCAGCGCATGGCCGCCGCCGTGGCCGGCATCGAGGTCGAGCTGGCCGAGCGGCTGTCTGAGCTGGAGCGGCAGGGCAAGCTGCTGGAGGCGCAGCGGCTGCGGATGCGCACGACGTACGACATCGAGATGATGCGCCAGATCGGCACCTGCTCCGGCATCGAAAACTACTCGCGCCACATGGACGGCCGCGAGGCCGGCAGCGCGCCCAACACGCTGCTCGACTACTTCCCCGAGGACTTCCTGCTCGTCCTCGACGAGTCCCACCAGACCGTCCCGCAGATCGGCGCCATGTACGAAGGCGACGCCTCCCGCAAGCGCACTCTGGTCGACCACGGGTTCCGGCTGCCGTCGGCGCTCGACAACCGGCCGCTGAAGTGGGAGGAGTTCCTGGAGCGCATCGGCCAGACCGTCTACCTGTCGGCCACGCCCGGCCCCTACGAGCTGGGGCGGGCCAAGGGCGAGGTGGTCGAGCAGGTCATCCGCCCGACCGGGCTGGTCGACCCCGAGATCGTGGTCAAGCCGACCAAGGGCCAGATCGACGACCTGGTCCACGAGATCCGCGAGCGGGCCGAGCGCGACGAGCGGGTCCTGGTCACCACGCTGACCAAGAAGATGTCGGAAGACCTCACCGACTACCTGCTTGAACTGGGCATCCGGGTCCGCTACCTGCACAGCGAGGTCGACACGCTGCGCCGCATCGAGCTGCTGCGCGAGCTGCGCTCGGGCGAGTTCGACGTGCTCGTCGGCATCAACCTGCTGCGTGAGGGCCTCGACCTGCCCGAGGTGTCGCTGGTGGCGATCCTCGACGCCGACAAGGAGGGCTTCCTGCGTTCGGAGACGTCGCTGATCCAGACCATCGGCCGCGCCGCCCGTAACGTCTCGGGCCAGGTCCACATGTACGCCGACAAGGTCACCCCGTCGATGGAGCGGGCGATCGACGAGACCAACCGGCGCCGGGCCAAGCAGATCGCCTACAACGAGGCCAACGGCATCGACCCGCAGCCGCTGCGCAAGAAGATCGCCGACATCCTCGACTCGCTCCAGCGCGAGGACGCCGACACCGACAAGCTGCTCGGCGGCAGCGGCCGGCAGCAGTCGCGGGGCAAGGCGCCCGTGCCCGGCTTCGCGGCCCGCCAGGCCGGCCAGCACGCCAAGGCCATCGCCGGTGAGATGCCTCGCGCGCAGATGGAGTCGCTGATCGAGTCGCTGACCGAGCAGATGCACCAGTCGGCCGCTGACCTCCAGTTCGAGGTGGCCGCACGGCTGCGCGACGAGATCAAGGAGCTGAAGCGGGAGCTGCGCGACATGCGCGAGGCGGGGGTCAAATAGACCATACCCCGCCTGACCTGGGCGAATGCTTTGCCAAGTGACGGGCAGCGTCCAGATATGAACAAGACGATCATCGGTGCCCTGGTCGGTGCGACGGTGCTCGCAGGCGGCTGCGGCACCGCGTTCAACGAGGTGGAGCGGCTGGCCGCCCAGCCCTCCCCCTCCATCGGCACCCCCACCTCGACCACCGCCCCAGGCGCCCCGGGAAGCCCGGGCGACTCGCCCTGCCCAGGTTGCCCGGGCGGGCCTGGCGGTCCAGGTGGCTCTGGCATGCCGGGCGGGTCTGGTGAGCCGGGCATGCCGGGTGGGCCGGGCAGCCCCGGTGGTCCCGGCCAGAACGCCCTCGAAGACCTGAAGCAGGCCGGCCAGGCGGCCCTGGCGGCGGTGCCCGGCTCCACCCTCATCTCGATCGAGACGGAGGAGGGCGGGCGCACCTGGGAGGTGCAGGTCGTCGCCAAAGACGGAACCGAGCACCAGGTGGACGTCGAAGCGGGCAAGGTCGTCAGCGGCCCCACCACCGAGAACGAGGACCAGTCGGACAAGACGAAACACCGGGACCGGGTGGCGGCCGCCAAACTCGACTACGCCCAGGCCGCCGACAAGATCGCAGCCGCGGTCCCTGAGGGCCGCGTCACGGAGCTCAACCTGGACACGGAGCAGGGCAAGACCGTGTGGGAGTCGGACGTGATCACCCCGAACGGCACCAAACACGAGGTAACCGTCGACGCCACCACCGGCCAGGTCATCCAGTCCAACAGCACCACAACCTGACCCTTCGCCCCCAACGATCGCCGACCAGGCCGGTGCGCCGCCGAGGGAGCGGTCGGCGATTGGTCGCGGCCGAGAACGCCGGCCGGTGCGGCAGCCCGGCCGCCGTCAGCAGGCAGGAGATCCCGGGCCGCGCCCGAACATGCCCGCCCTCGGAAGGGTCCGCTTCGGCGGGGTCCGGTTTGACGGGGAGTTGTCCTCGGGAGGGTTCGGCTGGGTGAGGTCCGGTCTGACGGGGTTCGGCGCGCCGCTGGCCCGTCGCGCCGTCGGTCCCGCCACGCGATCGGCTCCGCCACGCGATCGGCTCCGCCACGCGATCGGCCCCGTCGCGCCATCGGCCCCATCGTGCCCGTTGGCCCCATCGTGTTGCTGGCCCCGTCACGCCGGCGGTTCGCTGCGCCGCTGGCCCGTCGCGCCATGGGTCCCGCCACGCCATCGGTCCCATCGCGTCATCGGCCCTGTGAGCGCGCGCTCAGTCAGCAGCAGGGGTTGCCTGGAGTCTTCGATGGAGTTGGGGGATCAGGGGAGGAGGGTGCGCAGGGTGTGGGCGAAGGCTTCGGGGTTGTCGAGCATGATGTTGTGGCCCGACTCCGGGATGGCCAGCACCTGGACGCCTGCCTCACGTAGTTCTTCCGCCCCCTTGGGTGCGGAACCCTCGGGGTGCAGGTAGGCGCGGGGGATCGGCAGGCCGAGCAGCAGCTCGCGGGTCGTGGGGGTGGTGTTTCTGGCCAGGCTGACCGCCGTACGGTGCAGGCCGCGCAGGTCGGCCAGGCGCATCGTGGACCACCAGTGCGGCCCCACCCGGTCGCGTACGTCCTTCCAGCCCTCCGTCACGAACTCCTCCTCCTCGTAGTCGGCGATGCCGCTGGTGCCCGGCCGGACGGGGGACGGCGGGTAGGGGTCGAGGTTGGCGTCCACCAGGATCAGGCCGGCCACCAGATCGGGGTTACGGGCGGCCAGCGTCGTCGCCACCGCCCCGCCCATGCTGTGCGCGATCAGCGACGCGCCCTCGACCCCCGCCGCCCGCAGCGCCGCCGCCAGTGCGTCGGCGTGGGCCTCAAGCGTGTAGGAGAACTCCTCCGGACGGTCGCTGATGCCGAACCCGAGCAGGTCGATCAGCAGGGAACGGTTGCGCGGCAGCAGCGGATGGACGGCGACCTGGGCGTAGTAGGGGGCCGAGGTGGCACCGAGGCCGTGAACGTAGACGCGGGCGGGCTCGGCGCCGGGCAATTCCACCCAGCGCATGTGAGCGCCGCTGGGATGGACGATGGCATGGTGCATGGTGGGTCTCCTGTGCATCGGGCTCAATATACATCGGCTGCGATGTATAGTGGCATACATGTTGGAGCTGGCGATACTCGGGTTCCTCAGGGACCGGCCGTTACACGGTTACGACCTGCGCCGGCGCATCGCGGCCCTGATGGGGCACGTGCGTCCGGTGGCCGACGGCACTCTCTATCCGGCGATCAAGCGGATGGAGGCCTCCGGCTGGCTGATCAGGAAGGACGAGCCGGGCATCGCCGCCGCGCCCCGGCGCACGCTCTACCTGACGCCCGAGGGGCAGGCGGAGCTGGAGCGACGGCTGCGCGACCCGGACGATCTCGACATCAGCGATGAAAACCGGTGGTTCGTGCTGCTGGCCTTCCTGCGTCACCTCGACGAGCCCAGGGGCCAGGCGGCAGTGCTGCGCAGACGGCTGACCTTCCTGGAGGAGCCGACGAGCTTCTTCTACGACGACGGTGACCGGCCGATGGGTGCCGAGGAGTTCGGCGACCCGTTCCGGCAGGGCCTGCTGACCATCGCCCACGCCACCAGCCAGGCCGAACTGGCCTGGCTCCGCGCCACCATCGAAGCCCTGGAACACGGCGACACAGGTGTTGGAGCAGGCGGGGGCGCAGGTACGGGTACGGGTAGAGGCGCAGGCCCGGGTCCGGGGTAGAGGTGCAGGCCCGGGCACAGGACCGGGTGGGGGCATGGGCACGGGCCGTGTCCGCAGGAACCTGCCGAATCGTCGAGCCGGGAACGGGTGGCAGGGCGGTGGGGCGGGAGGCTGCCGGCCCGATCAGTCGGTGACCTTTCGCAGGTCGAGGTCGATGGCCACGTCGAAGCCGATATGGGTGTGCAGTCGCTTGCGGTGGATGCCGGTCGGGACGTAGGCCCTGGTCGCGGGCTCCAGATCGAAGGTGTACACGACAGGCGAGCCGTTGTCGTTCTCCACCCGCCAGAAATGCCGGATGCCGGCGTCGGCGTACTTGAGCGGCTTGGTCGTGCGGTCCCTTTCCATGGACTCGGCTGAGACCACCTCGACCACCAGGTGTACGTCCTCCGGCCGGAAAGTCGTGGTGTCCGGGCTGATCGTCGTCCTGGCGACCAGCATCACATCAGGCTCGGGGCGCTGGCGCGGGCTCGGCGTCAGCGTCATCTCGCGTACGGCCGTGAGGTGCTTCGGAGGCGGAGCGAGCGCTCAAGGAGGCGGAGTGTGAGCATGTGGAAGGCGGTCTGCGGTGGGCGCAGGACGAGTGCGCCGTCGATCAGCTCGACGTGCCGGGGCGCGTCGGGAGGAAGGTGGTCGAGCAGGTCGGCGGTCCAGCCGCCGGGAGGGCCGGGGTAGAACCACTCCGGCAAGGCTGTGCTCATGGACCGGCTCCTGGAAGGGTGACTGGCCGCGTCCATGGTGTCACAGCACGGCGTTACCGGGGGTGGTCTTTGCGTTCCTCCATCGTGCGGCGGTAGAGCTCGTCGATCTCGTCGAGCGGGTCCTTGACGGGGGCCTGGCGGCGGGCCTCGATCTCCAGGTCGGTGCGGGAGCTGAGGTCGGCGATGCCGGTCGCCGTGTGGGTCACCTGGTCGCCGAGCAGGTCGGCGCGGATGCGGGCGCACATGGCCGTCAGCTTGGCCTGGTGCTCCCTGAGCCGGTTGAGGGTGGCATGGTCGACATAGGGGGACACACGGCGCTGCTGGGCGTACATGCCGAGCTGCCCGTCGTGCACCTCGGCCTGGGCCGTCAGGTCGGCCAGCAGGTGGGGCAGCTCGCCCAGACCCCAGCCCTGGCGCTGGGCCTGCTCGACGGCCTGGCGGGTGAGGGAGACCTCGCGGCGCAGGTCGAGGCGCAGACGTTCGACCTCGGCGGCGTCGCCGGTGCCCATGGCGTTGACGTGTGTGGTGAGGCGGCTCGTGGCCTCCTTGGCCTTCACCGCGGCCTTCTTGCCCAGCTTGACCAGGAGGTAGATGCCCACGCCTCCCAGCAGCAGGAGGAACGCCAGGATCACCAGCACGATGACTAGGAACTCGCCGATCTCCGCCACCTCCCGTTGGGGTTGATGCCTTGAAGGATAGTCCGCCGGACGGGATCCGGCGCGCCCGACCAAGCAAGCCCTTGATCAGGGCAGAACGGTGTGTTTCAGTTCACATGATTCCTGAAACACCCCAGAAAGGGCAGCGCGTGCTGGACGGCAAAGTTGTGATCATCACCGGCGGAGCCCGGGGCATGGGGGCGGCCACCGCCCGGCGCTGCGTCGCCGCCGGGGCGCGGGTCGTCATCACCGACGTTCTCGTGGAGGAGGGCACGGCCACCGCCAAGGAACTGGGCGCCCGTTTTATCGAGCACGACGTGACGAGCCAGGACGGGTGGGCGGCGGTGGTCGCCGAGACCACGCAGGCGTACGGAAGGCTCGACGGCCTGGTGAACAACGCCGGCATCGCCTCCGTCGCGATGATCGAGGACCAGTCGCTGGAGGAGTTCGAGCGGGTGCTCCAGGTGAATCTGGTCGGCACCTTCCTCGGGCTCAAGTCCGTGGTGGGAGCCATGCGCGAGTCGGGCGGCGGGGCCGTGGTCAACCTGTCGTCGGTCGCGGGGCTGTTCGCCCTGCCGAGCACGGGCGGGTACGGCGCGTCCAAATGGGGAGTGCGCGGGCTGACGAAGATCGCGGCTCTGGAGTTCGGGCGCTATCGCATCCGCGTCAACTCCGTACATCCCGGGATGATCATCACCCCCATGACCGAGCCGCTCGGCGCCCGCTCGGGTGACGGCACGTTCCCGCTGGCCCCCGCCGGGCGCTGGGGCGAGCCCGAGGAGGTGGCGGAGGCGATCGCGTTCCTGCTGTCCGACGCCGCCTCGTACATGACCGGCGCGGAGCTGGCCATCGACGGTGGCTGGACGGCGGGGGAGAGCGCGCTGATGCCCCAGCTTGAGGGCCTCGCAAGGCCGGGAGAGCCGGAAAAGCAGGAGGGGAGCGCGGGGTAGATGCCGTACGCGGAGGTCGGGCCGGGCGTCAGGCTCTTCTACACCGACGACGGGCGGGCGGAGGACGACCGCCCCCCGTTACTGCTCGTCCACGGCTGGGGCGCCGACTCCCACCAGTGGTCCTGGCACATCGACGCGCTCGCCGCCCACCACCGCGTGATCGCCGTGGACCTGCGCGGCCACGGCTACTCCTCGGTCCCCGACACGGGCAACACCCCGCGCATGATGGCCGGCGACCTCGACGTCCTGCTCGACCGGCTCGGCATCCCCCGGGTGATCGCCGTCGGGCACTCCATGGGCGGTCAGGTGGTGTCCATCCTGGCCGTCGAGCACCCCGAGCGGGTGCGCGCGCTCGTCACCCTCGACCCCGGCTACGGCATGACGGCCGCCCTGGCCCGCGGCTTCCCCCAGATGATCTCCTCGCTGCGCGGCGACGACCCGCACGCCGCCGCCGAGTGCATCGACGAGTGGTGCACGAACGCCGGCACCCCCGACGTCATCAGGCGCTGGCACAAACGCCGGCTCCACGGCATGGCGCCGCACGTCCTCGCCGAGGCGTTCGAGGCGATGTTCACCGGGCCCGAGGCGATCGGGGTGCGCCCGGCCAGTGACGACTACCTGGCCCGCAGGCGCTGCCCGGTGCTGTCGATCTGGGCCGATCCGGGGCGGGCCGCCTGGGAGGCGGGGCTGATCGACGATCCCGCCTCTGTGGTGGTGTGCTGGGAGGGGGCGAGCCATCGGCTGCACGAGGAACGGCCAGAGGACTTCGTCCAGACGCTGGAGGGGTGGGTGCGCAAGCTCTGACCGCCGCGAAGCGGGCTTCAGGGATAGCCCTTGGCCGCCCGTTTGCGGGCCCGGCGGCGGCGTACGCGCCGCAGCACCCACCAGGCCAGCACCGCGAGCAGCAGCAGCGCCAGGATCACCAGCACGGGCAGGAAGATCGCGATCAGGCTCATGCCGAGCGCGCCGGCGTCCTCGGCCGTGCTCACGACCGGCGCGCCCGTCCCCGCCGTGCTCACGTTGACCACCGGCCGGGCGACGGTCTTGATCACGTGTACGACGAGCGCCAGCCCGATGCCCAGCACCCAGCCGGCCCACGGATGCTCGGTCATCCAGGTCGAGCTCTCGAACTCGGCCGCCGCGCTCGTGGCGGAGAAGACCACGCCGCCCGAGGCCGGGCGGATCACGGTCTGGATGGCGTCGTTGACGCTGTCGACGGCGGGCACCTTGTCCAGCACCATCTCGGCGACCAGCAGCACCGCGATCACGGCCAGCACGCCCCAGTTGGACAGCCAGGAGTAGGCCTCGGGCAGCTTCACGGCGTCGGTGAAGTTCGCGAGCACCCCCACGACCAGCAGCGGGATGTACGCGTTCAGCCCGGCGGCCGTGGACAGGCCCATACCGGTCAATGCGGCGAGCATGCCCCTAGTCTGCCCGGGTCGCCTCGTCCATGAGGCTGATCAGCCCGGAATGAGTGAATTCCGCCACCGCCCGCTCGTACTTCTCCATCCCCCACGACCAGAAGTCGAAGTCGATGGTGGAGTTGGCGCCGTCCTGGATGGAGGCCCAGAGTGTCCAGCCGTATTTCGACATGAGACCCAGCAGGCGGGCTCTGGCGATCTTGTGGCGCAGGCGGCGGCCGTAGTAGGCCGTGACGAGCTCCTCCAGATGGCCGAGCGGCAGGTCGGACTCGCTCCAGATGTTGCCCAGCTCGAAGCAGGGGTCGTTGTTGCCGGCGTACTCGTAGTCGATCAGCCAGAGGCGTTCGCCGTCGTCGAGGATGTTGCCGGGCAGCAGGTCGTTGTTGCAGGGCACGGTCCCCTCGTCGCGCACCGCCAGACATTTCTGGATCTGGGCGACGGTGGGCATGAAGTCCAGATAGTCCGGCGGCAGCCGGAAACCGCGTTCACGCACGATGTCCAGGTAACGTCGCTGCACGTCGAACATGTCGAAGTCGCGCACGAACCGCGGCCCGGCGTGCAGCAGGCGGCACGCCCGCGCCACCCGGGGCAGGTTGGCCGGATCGCGCAGGTCGGCCTCCGTGAACGTACGCGCCGGAACGTAGCCCACCACCAGCACCCCGAGCTCGGGCAGGTAGGCGTGCACCGGCGCCCCGACCCCCGCGCGCGCCGCCGCGATCGAGTCGGCGTGCTCGGCGTCCCTGTCGATGGCGAGCAGCGCCCCGTCGCTGGCCGACACGCGCACTACGTAGGTGCCGGCGGACGTGGTCACCTTGTAGTTGTGGTTGGTGAGCCCGCCGGGCAGCTCCTCCACGGAGCGCGGCAGGCCGGACAGCAGGGGGATGCGATCGAGGACCTCGGGCGCGGCCATGCTCGATGCTAGGCCGCCCCGCCGCGAACGGTCTAGACCTTTACCGGCGCGCCGGTTAGCCTCGCGACCATGAGCGACTCGGCCCGCATCGTGATCATCGGCGGCGGGGTGGGCGGCGCGTCCGTCGCCTACCACCTCACCCAGCTCGGCGAACGCGACGTCGTCCTGCTCGAACGCGACGAGCTCACCAGCGGCTCCACCTTCCACTCGGCCGGGCTCGTCGGGCAACTGCGCGCCGACCCCACGCTGACCCGGATGAACCAGTACTCGGTCGAGCTCTACCGCACCCTGGACGCCGGATGGACCGAGTGCGGCGGCATCAAGCTGGCCTCGACGCCCGAGCGCATGGAGGAGATCCGCCGCCAGATCGGCTGGGCGCGCACGTTCGGGCTGCCGCTGGAGGAGATCTCGGTGGCCGAGGCGGTGGAGCTGTTCCCGCTGATGGACCCCGAAGGCGTGGTGGGGGCGGCGTACCTGCCGACTGACGGCCAGATCGACCCCTCCCAGCTCTGCTACGCGCTCGGCACCCGCGCCCGCGAGGGCGGCGCGCGGCTACGCACCCGCACCCGCGTGCTCGGCGTCAAGACGGCCGGCGGCCGTGTCACGGGCGTGCGCACCGACCAGGGCGACATCGACTGCGAGATCGTGGTCAACTGCGGCGGCATGTTCGCGGCCGAGATCGGCCGCATGGCCGGGGTACGCGTGCCGATCGTGCCCATGTCGCACCAGTACGTCGTGACCGACGCCTTCCACGACCACGCCGGCCTGCCCACGCTGCGCGACCCCGACCTGCTCGTCTACTACCGGCAGGAGGTCCAGGGCCTGGTCATGGGCGGCTACGAGCGCACCTGCGCCCCCTGGACGGCCGCCACGAACGCCTTCGACGCCGTGCCCGCCGACTTCAACGGCCGGCTGCTGCCCGAGGACTATCCCAGGTTCGAGGAGATCTCCGACAACTCCCGGGTCAGGGTGCCCGCGATGGCCGACGTCGGCATCCGCAAGCTGATCAACGGCCCCGAGGCGTTCACCCCCGACAACGAGTTCTGCCTGGGCGAGACCGAGGTGGGCGGGTTCTACGTGGCGGCCGGGTTCTGCGCCCACGGCATCGCGGGCGCGGGCGGCATCGGCCGGATCATGGCCGAGTGGATCGTGGACGGCGAGCCGAGCATGGACGTCTGGCACATGGACGTGCGCCGCTTCGGCCGCCAGTACCGCTCGCCGTCGTACACGCTCAAGCGGGCGGTCGAGAACTACGAGACGTACTACGACATCCGCTACCCCGGCCACGAACGGTCGGCGGGGCGGCCGCTGCGCCTGTCGCCCGCCTACGGCTGGCACGCCGGACACGGCGCCGTCTTCGGGGAGAAGTCGGGCTGGGAGCGGGTCAACTACTACGCGTCCAACGAAGGGAATGGAACGGGCGAGCGGCCGCGCGGATGGGCCGGGCGGCTCTGGTCGCCCGCGATCGGCGCCGAGCACCGGGCCACACGCACGGCCGCCGGGCTGTTCGACGAGAGCTCGTTCGCCAAGATCGAGGTCACCGGCCCTGACGCCGCCGAGCTGCTGGAGTGGGTCTGCGACAACCGGGTCGCCCGCGAGGTCGGCGCCGTCACCTACACGCAGGCGCTCAACCGGCGCGGCGGCATCGAGTGCGACTTCACCGTCACCCGGCGCGGTGAGGAGGAGTTCCTGATCGTCACCGGCACCGCGTTCGGCTCGCACGACCTCGGCTGGCTGCGCAAGCAGGCCGCCCGCACCGGCGCCACGGCCCGGATCGCCGACGTGACCGGACAGTACGCCTGCTTCGCCCTGTGGGGGCCGCGCGCCCGCGACGTCATGTCCGGGCTGACGCCCGATCCGCTGGACTTCCCGTTCATGTCGGCGCGGGAGCTGACCGTGGGCGACGTGCCGGTGCTGGCGCTGCGGGTGACGTTCGTGGGGGAGCACGGGTGGGAGCTCTACTGCTCCACCGAGTACGGGCTGGGGCTGTGGCAGACGCTGTGGCGGGCGGGCGAGCCGTACGGGCTCGTGGCCGGCGGCTACCGGGCCATCGACAGCCTCAGACTGGAGAAGGGCTACCGGGTGTGGGGCGCCGACATCGGGCCCGAGACCACGCCGTACGAGGCCGGGCTGGGCTTCTGCGTCAAGAACGACAAGGAGTTCCTCGGCCGCGACGCGCTGGACCCGGCGCCGCCGCGCAGGCTGCGCTGCGTGACGCTGGACGACCCCGGAGCGGTCGCGCTGGGCAACGAGCCGGTACGGGTGGCGGGCGACGTGGTCTCCCGCGTCACCTCGGGCGGCTACGGCTACACCGCCCGCGCCTCCATCGCCTACGCCTACCTGGAGGCCGCCCCCGGCACACCGGTCGAGATCGAGGTGGAGGGCGCCTGGGTGGCGGGGACCGTGGTCAAGGGCCCGGTGGTTCCCTGACGCCGCTGCGCACCGAGATGCGCACCCGGTCGGGGCGGAACAGGTCGAGCGCGTACTCCACCGGGGTCCCGTCGCCGGCGTAGGCGGTGCGCTCGATCAGCATGAGCGGTCTGCCCGGCTCGATGCCCAGCTCGGCGGCCTCGGCCGGGCGGGCGATCACCGGGTCGAGGCGTTCGACCGCCGTACGCGGCTCCAGGTCGTAGCGGGCCGCCAGGAGCGCGTACAGGGAGCCGGTGAGGTCCTGGTCGAGCAGGCCGGGCAGGTCGGGGAAGTAGGAGCGCTCCAGCGCGACCGGCGACCGGCCCGCCGAGCGTACCCGCGCCACCTCGTGCACCGGCGCCCCGGCCGCGACGCCGAGCGCGGTGGCCGCGGCGGCGGGCGCGGGCACCGTCGCGGCCCGCAGCACCCGTGCCTCGGCCCGCAGGTGGGCGCGGCGCATCTGCTCGGTGAACCCGGCCAGCCCCGTCAGGTCGCACTCGATGCGCGGCTCGGCGATGAACGCCCCGCCCGACCTGCCGGGCAGCCGGAGCAGCACGCCGTCGCGTTCCAGCGAGGCCAGTGCCTGCCTGAGCGTCATCCTGCTCACGCCGAGGCGTCCGGCCAGCTCCCGCTCGCCGGGCAGCCGGTCGCCCGGCGCCAGCTCGCCGCCGGCGATCGAGGCGAGCAGCCAGCGCTCGATCTGCACGTGCGCGGGGACGCCGGTGCCGCGCTCCAGCTCAGGCGGGATCCCGACCACAGGCGCAGATTACCCTTTGCCGGACATCTTCCCTACGGGGTCCGCGCCCGGGGCCTCACCGGCTCTGCGCCGGGCCGCACCGAGTTCGCGCCCGGCACGCCGCGACTTCGCTGCCGGACCTGCCGCCGCGGTGAGACGCGGCGGCCGGTCCGACAGGCGCCGCATTCACTCCGACAGGCGCCGCAGGCGGTCGACCGCGTCGCCGAACTCGGCGATCATCTCGTAGACCACGTCCCTGGCCGGCCGTACCCGGTCGAGCTGGCCCACGACCTGCCCCACGAAGTAGTTGGCCAGCTCCAGCGCCCCAGGCTCGCCCTTCTCCGCCGCCGCCACGATGCGCCCCATCGCGCCCTCGGCCAGCAGCATCTGCAGCGGCATCCCCAGCGGCCCAGGGCTCTCCTGCCCGGCGTCCCACTCCTCGGTCCAGGCCGACTTGAGCTGCCGGGCGGGCTTGCCCGTACGGGAGCGGGACCTGACGGTGTCCAGCGACGAGGCCGCCAGCATCTTGCGCTTGACCGCGGGAGACGTCTCCGCCTCCTCGGTCGTGAGCCAGACCGAGCCGCACCACACGCCCTCGGCCCCGAGCGCCATGGCGGCGGCCATCTGCCGTCCCGACGCGATCCCGCCCGCGGCCAGCACCGGAACCGGGCCGACCGCGTCCACGACCTGCGGCACCAGCACCAGCGTGGAGATCTCGCCGGTGTGCCCGCCCGCCTCGGTGCCCTGCGCCACGATGAGGTCGGCGCCGGCGGCCACCTGCCTGCGGGCGTGCTCGACGGTGCCGACCAGCGCGGCGACCGGCACGCCCGCCTCCCTGGCCCTGGTCACCATCTCGGGCGGGGGCGGCCCGAGCGCGCTGGCGATCAGGCCGATGCGATGCTTGAGCGCCACGTCGATCAGCCCTGTCGCCCCGGACGCCGTCACCCGTCTGCCCATCTCGTCGGCCACCGGCGTCATCGGCCGGCCGGGGGCGCTGACGCCGTACTTGGCCAGCAGGTGCGTGACGAAGTCGCGGTGCCGGTCGGGCACGGCGTCCATGAGGTGCACGCGCCGGTCGTGGGCGGAAGGGTCGACCTTGCCGGGCACGAGCACGTCCACGCCGTACGGCCGGCCGCCCACCTGCCCGTCCAGCCAGGTCAGCTCCGTGTCGAGCTGGTCGGGCGAGTACGCGACCGCCCCCAGCACCCCGAAGCCGCCCGCGTTGGTGACGGCGGCCACCACGTCACGGCAGTGGCTGAAGGCGAACAACGGGAACTCGATGCCTAAACGCTCGCAAATGGCGGTCCGCATGCCCCCGACGCTAACGGTCAGAACCTTGTTCGGTCCATCCCCGCGCGGGTTCTCATGGGGTCACGCCTCACATGCGACCGCGTCCGAGAATGCTCATGTGGTCGCGTCCAGCGTGATGGGCGCGTGCCAGCCGAGCTCCGGCGTGTAGCCGCGGACCCGCCTGGCCGGCACGCCGGCGACCACGCTGTGGTCGGGGAACTCGCCGCGCACCACCGCGCCGCCCGCCACCACGCACTGCCGCCCCAGCGTGGTGCCCGGCAGGATGATCGCCCCCGCGCCCAGCCACGAGCCGGAGCCGATCGAGACCGGGCTGTTGCGGGGCCACTGCCGCCCGATCGGGATGTCGGGGTCGTCGTAGACGTGGTTCTGGTCGGTGATGTACACGTACGGGCCGGTGAAGACGTCGTCGCCGATGTCGATCGACTGGTGCGCCACGATGTGCGTGCCCCTGCCGATCGAGCAGCTCCCGCCGATGCGCAGGATCGCGTCGGGGCCGAGGTCGGGGCCCGGCATCATGCCGCAGGAGAGCGAGACCCGCTCGCCGATGAGTGTGTGGTCGCCGATCTCGATCCACCGCTCACCGAAGATCGCGCCGGGCGGGAAGGCGATGCTGACGCCGTCGCCGAGCCGGCGGAACCGGTAGCCGGATGGGCTGACCGGAGTGATCTCGCCGGCCCGGCGGATCGCCCGGTAGGCGCGGTGTACAAAAGCGCCCAAAGCCCGGCGTACAAGTGACATAGGGACCAAAGTTACCCGCTAGGTCATGCCGTTAGGGCATGTGAGGGGCGTTGTTTGATATCCTGAGAGCCCGTGGACACTTCGACCACACCTCGAGCCACGGGAGCCCCTTTGCGCAGCGCATCGCAAACCAAGCATCTGTTCGTCACCGGCGGTGTCGCCTCCAGTCTCGGCAAGGGGCTCACGGCATCCAGCCTCGGTCGCCTGCTCAAAGGGCGCGGTCTCAGGGTCACCATGCAGAAGCTCGACCCTTACCTCAACGTCGACCCCGGCACCATGAACCCGTTCCAGCACGGCGAGGTCTTCGTCACCGACGACGGTGCCGAGACCGACCTCGACGTCGGCCACTACGAACGCTTCCTCGACACCGACCTGCACGGCTCGGCCAACGTGACCACCGGCCAGGTCTACTCCAACGTCATCGCCAAGGAGCGGCGGGGCGAATACCTGGGCGACACCGTCCAGGTCATCCCGCACATCACCAACGAGATCAAGGACCGCATCCGGGGCATGGCCGGCCCTGACGTGGACGTCGTCATCACCGAGGTCGGCGGCACGGTGGGCGACATCGAGTCGCTGCCGTTCCTGGAGGCCGTACGCCAGATCAGGCACGAGGTCGGGCGCGACAACGTGTTCTTCCTGCACGTCTCGCTGCTGCCCTACATCGGCCCCTCGGGCGAGCTGAAGACCAAGCCGACCCAGCACAGCGTGGCGGCGCTGCGCAGCATCGGCATCCAGCCGGACGCGATCGTGCTGCGCTCCGACCGGCCCGTGCAGACGGCGATCAAGCGCAAGATCAGTCTCATGTGCGACGTGGACGAGGACGCCGTCGTCTCCGCCGTGGACGCGGCCTCGATCTACGACATCCCGAAGGTCCTGCACTCCGAGGGGCTCGACGCGTACGTGGTGCGCCGGCTCGGCCTGCCCTTCCGCGACGTGGACTGGAAGGAGTGGGAGCAGCTCCTGCGCCGGGTGCACCGCCCGGCCAAGGAGGTCACGATCGCGCTGGTCGGGAAATACATCGACCTGCCCGACGCCTACCTGTCCGTCACCGAGGCGCTGCGGGCCGGCGGCTTCGCCAACGACGCGCGCGTCAACATCCGCTGGGTCAAGAGCGACGACTGCGAGACCCCGGAAGGGGCCGCGCGCGAGCTCGACGGCGTGGACGGCGTGCTGATCCCCGGCGGGTTCGGCGTCCGCGGCATCGAGGGCAAGATCGGCGCCATCCGGCACGCCCGCGAGGGCAAGATCCCGCTGCTCGGCATCTGCCTCGGCATGCAGGGCATGGTCATCGAGGCCGCGCGCAACATGGCCGGCATCGAGGACGCCAACTCCGCCGAGTTCGACCCCGACACCAAGCACCCGGTCATCTCCACCATGGCCGACCAGGAGGACGTGGTCGCCGGCGAGCGCGACATGGGCGGCACCATGCGTCTCGGCAGCTACACGGCCAAGCTCGGCGAGGGCACGCTCGCGCGGCGGCTCTACGCCGGCAAGGCCAAGGCCGACGAGCGCCACCGCCACCGCTACGAGGTCAACAACGCCTACCGCGACAAGCTGGAGAGCGTCGGCCTGATCTTCTCGGGGCTGTCGCCCGACGGGCGCCTGGTCGAGTACACCGAGCTGCCCCCGGACCTGCACCCGTTCTTCATCGGCACCCAGGCGCACCCCGAGTTCCGCTCCCGGCCGACGCGGGCCAACCCGATGTTCAAGGGTCTGATCAGCGCCGCGCTCGAATACGCCGACAGCCGCGTCGCCGCCAAGGTGGGGCCGTGAACGGCGCCGGGGCCGAGGGCTCAGGTCCGTACGACGGCTCCGGCTCGGACGACGGCGCAGGTCGTCAGGACGGCGCCGGCGGCGGGCCGGGCTCGCCGAGGCGGGAGACGAGCGCGACCATGATCGCGGACACGCCCGAGTCGTGGGAAGTCGTCGAATCGAGACCCCGGTTCAAGGGCCACGTCATCGAGGTCGTCACCGACACCGTCAGGATGCCCCGAGACGAGGTCGCCGACCGCGACTACGTGGTGCACCCCGGCGCGGTCGCGGTGCTCGCCCTCGACGAGCACGACCGCGTCCTGATGATCAGGCAGTACCGCCACCCCACCCGCCGGCTCATGTGGGAGCTGCCCGCCGGACTGCGCGACGTGGCAGGCGAACCGCTGGTCGACACCGCCGCCCGCGAGCTCGCCGAGGAGGCCGGCTACCGGGCCGGCGTCTGGCACACGCTCGTCGACCTGCGCTCGTCGCCCGGCATGAGCGACGAGCGCATCAGGGTGTTCCTCGCCCGCGACCTGACCAAGATCCCCGACGAGGAGAACGGCTTCGTGCACCGGCACGAGGAGATCGACATGCCGGTCGAATGGGTGCTTCTCGCCGACGCCGTCGAGAAGGCGCTCATGGGAATGATCCACAATTCCCCGGCCGTGGCCGGTATCCTCGCCGCATATGCGGCTTCGGTCGAGGGGTACTCCTTGTTGCGCCCCGCCGACGCCCCGGAGGCGTGACGGAAGGACCAGTTCGTGGAGGCGGTGCTCTCCAGCTACCTCGCCCATCTCGCGGTGGAACGGGGCCTGGCTGCCAACACGCTCGCGTCCTACCGGCGTGACCTGCGCCGATACTGCGAGCACCTCCAGGCGCGGGGCCGCCTGGAGCTGGGCGAGGTGGGGGAGGCCGACGTGCTGGCCTTCCTCGCCGCGCTGCGCGAGGGCGACGGCGAGCACCCCGCGCTCGTGGCCAGCTCCGCCGCCCGCGCCGTCTCCGCCGTGCGCGGCCTGCACCGTTTCGCCCTGCGCGAAGGCGTGACGGCCCACGACCCCGCCCACGAGGTACGCCCGCCGCGCCAGCTCCGCCGGCTGCCCAAGGCCATCGCCGTGGACGAGGTCGAACGCCTCATCGCGGCCTCGGGCCCCGACGGCGCCCCGCTCACTCTGCGCAACCGCGCCCTGCTCGAAGTCCTGTACGGCACCGGAGCCCGCATCTCCGAGGCCGTCGGGCTGGCCGTGGACGACCTGGAGGACGACCAGGTACGGCTGCGCGGGAAGGGCGCGCGTACCAGGGTGGTGCCCTTGGGGCGCTATGCCCGTTCCGCCCTGGACGCGTACCTCGTCCGGGCCCGCCCCGGGCTCCTGGCCCACGGCCGCGGCACCCCCGCGGTCTTCCTCAACGCCCGCGGCGGGCGGCTGACCAGGCAGGGAGCCTGGGAAGTGCTCCAGGCCGCCGCCGAACGCGCCGGACTCGACCGGATAAGTCCCCACGTACTCCGCCATTCCTTTGCAACTCACCTTTTGGACGGCGGCGCGGACGTTAGGGTGGTACAGGAGTTGCTCGGCCATGCCTCTGTGACGACCACGCAGGTCTATACGCTGGTCACGGTCGACAAGCTCCGCGAGGTGTACGCGGCCGCGCATCCGCGTGCCCGTCAGTGATCTATAGTCTTTTGACACGTGCGCCACCCTCGGCGTGCCGCCTTGCCGCGTTAAGTGGTGACGCCATAGTGTCCGTCCGGACGGTCCGGTTCGGGATCGTCAGGGAGGTTCGAGCTGGTGACTGTGACGACCAAGGGTTCGACCCCGGGGACCCCCGACAACCCCTGGGGCGACACGAAGACCAACACGCCTTCCAACGGCGTCAACCTGGGCCCCACGCAGCGGCCCAGACCCGTGTTCCCCGAGCCGGTGCCACCGGCGGTGCACGGCCCGGCGCGTGTGGTCGCGATGGTCAACCAGAAGGGTGGCGTCGGCAAGACCACGACCACCATCAATCTGGGTGCCGCCCTGGTCGAATGCGGTCTCAAGGTGCTGCTCGTCGACTTCGACCCGCAGGGGGCGCTGTCGGTCGGCCTGGGCATCAACCCGCTCCAGCTCGACCTGACCGTCTACAACCTGCTCATGGAGCGCAACGTCACCGCCGAGGACGTGCTGCTCGAAACCGGCGTCGAGGGCCTCGACCTGCTGCCGAGCAACATCGACCTTTCCGCGGCCGAGGTCCAGCTCGTCACCGAGGTGGCCCGCGAGCAGGTGCTCGGGCGCGTGATCAAGCCGCTGCTGCCCCACTACGACGTGTGCCTCATCGACTGCCAGCCCTCGCTTGGCCTGCTCACCATCAACGCGCTGACCTGCGCGCACGGTGTGATGGTGCCGCTGGAGTGCGAGTTCTTCGCCCTGCGCGGCGTGGCGCTGCTCATGGACACCATCTCCAAGGTGCAGGAGCGGCTCAACGAGGATCTTGAGATCGAGGGCCTGCTCGCCACCATGTACGACGCCCGCACCCTCCACGGGCGCGAGGTGCTGGCCCGGGTGGTCGAGGCGTTCGGTGACAAGGTGTTCCACACCGTCATCAACCGCACCGTGCGCTTCCCCGACGCCACCGTGGCCGGCGAGCCCATCACGACGTTCGACCCGTCGTCCCTCGGCGCCAACGCCTACCGTGAGCTGGCCCGCGAGGTGCTCTCGCGCTGGCCGGCGCCTGCCACAATGGCCAGGTGACCGAAGAGCAGAGCACACCTGGAGGCTTCCAGGTCCACCTGGACGTCTTCGAGGGCCCGTTCGATCTGCTCCTCGGCCTCATCGCCAAACACAAGCTCGACATCACCGAGGTCTCGCTCTCCAAGGTCACCGACGAGTTCATCGCCTACATCCGGGCCAAGGGGCCCGAGTGGGACCTCGACCAGACCAGCCACTTCCTGCTGGTGGCGGCCACCCTGCTCGACCTCAAGGCGGCCCGGCTGCTGCCGTCGGGCGAGGTCGAGGACGAGGAGGACCTGGCCCTGCTGGAGGCCAGGGACCTGCTGTTCGCCCGGCTGCTGCAGTACAAGGCGTACAAGGAAGTGGCGAAGATCTTCGCCGGGCGGATGGCCGCGGAGGCGCTGCGCTTCCCGCGTACCGTGCCGATGGAGGAGCAGTTCGCCAACCTGCTGCCCGAGCTGATCCTCGGCATCGGGCCCGAGCAGCTGGCCCGCATCGCCGCCAAGGCCTTCACCCCGAAACTGCCGCCGACCGTCAACGTCGGCCACATCTACCAGCCGCTGGCCAGCGTCAAGGAGCAGGCGGCGATCCTGGTCATGCACCTGCGCCGGCTCCGGCGGGCCACCTTCAGGGCGCTCACGTCCGACTGCGAGGGCACGTTCGAGGTCATCGCGCGGTTCCTGGCCGTGCTGGAGCTGTTCAGGGAGTCGGCGGTGACGTTCGAGCAGGTCGAGCCGCTCGGCGACCTGCACGTGACCTGGACGGGGACGGACGACGGGGACGTGGCGGTGGGCGACGACTACGAGGAATCCGCGGAGAAGCCATCCCATGACTGACGACAACCCCCTGCCCAACCCGCGCAGGTCACCCGACTCCGACCCGCCGCTGCCCGCCTGGATGACGCTGCCGGGCTCCCTCGTGCAGCCGGGCGCGCCCGCGGTGGAGGAAACGGACGCGGACCTCGGGGCGGAGGAACCTGACACGGCTCCCGCCGATCCCGCCGCTGCTTCCACGGAGACCGCGCCGGACCTCGGGGCTTGGGACGGTGCGTCCGGCGCGCTCTCCGAGGAGGTCGAGGAGGGTTCCCCGCCCGCGGGTTCCGGACCGGTGGAGCCGGATCCGGCGGACGATGCCGAGCCGGAGCCCGTTCCGGACGCGCCAGAGGCGGGTGCGGTGGAGCAGGGCGAGCCGGAGCCGGCCGTGGCGGAGTCGGGTGAGGTCGAGCAGGGTGTGGCGGGGGAGCCGGACGGGGGCTCGGGGGGAGGGCCGACGCTTGCGGCGGCGTTGGAGGCTATCCTTCTTGTAGTCGACGAGCCCGTCGCCGAGGTGACCCTCGCGCAGGTGCTGGAGCGGCCCACACACGAGGTGGGTGCCGCTCTGCGCGGCCTGGCCGCGGAATACACCGCTTCGGGGCGGGGTTTCGACTTGCGAGAGGTCGCGGGCGGCTGGCGTTTTTACACGCGTGCCGACTGCGCACAACTGGTCGAGCGGTTCGTACGCGACGGCCAGCAGTCGCGGCTGACCCAGGCCGCGTTGGAGACACTCGCGGTGGTGGCCTACCGGCAACCGGTGAGCCGCGCCCGAGTCGCCGCCGTGCGCGGCGTCAACAGCGACGGCGTCATGCGGACGCTCGTCGCCAGGGGACTGGTCGAAGAGGCCGGCTCCGACCCGGAGAGCCAGGCAGTGCTCTACCGGACAAGCTCATACTTCCTTGAACGTCTGGGACTGCGGGACCTGAGCGAGCTTCCCGAGCTCGCGCCCTTCCTCCCTGACGACTTGGAGAATCTCGAGGAGACGACAAAGTGATCAACAGGCGCAGCACCCCGTCCGGTGATGGACGCGGTCGTGGACGTACCGGCGGCTCCGGCCGCAGTGGGCGTCCCGCCTTCCGCTCCGACGACAGCCGCGGCGGTAACCGCCGCGACAACGACTCCCGCGGCGGTTACCGCGGTGACAGCGACTCCCGTGGTGGCTACCGCGGTGAGAGTGACTCCCGCGGCACGTCCCGGGGCGACAACGGCTTCCGCGGCGGATCCCGCGGCGGCGACGACAACCGCGGCGGATCCCGCCGCGACGACTTCCGCGACCGGCCCGCGCGCGACTCTCTCCGCGCCGACCGTGGCGGATCCCGCGCCCGTTACGGCGACGGCGACCGCCCGAGCCGCTTCCAGCGCGAGGAGCGTTCCCCAGGCGGCGACCGCGAGGCCCGCTTCGGCGGCGACCGCCGCGAGAGCCGTCCGGCCGGTGGCGACCGTGGCGCGAGCCGCTTCGGCGGCGGTGACCGTGGCACCAGCCGTTTCGGTGGTGGTGACCGTGGGACGAGCCGCTTCGGCGGCGGTGACTCCCGTACCGGCGGCGGCGACCGTGGTACGAGCCGTTTCAGCGGCGGTGACCGGCGTGACAGCCGCTTCGGCGGCGGGGACGACCGGCGTGAAGGCCGTTACGGCCGCGACGAGCGGCCGCGCGACGGCGACCGGGGCGGTTACCGCCCCGAGGGCCGGGACGACCGGTTCGGCGACTCCCGTGGCGACCGGCGTGACGGCGGGCGTGGTGACTTCCGTGCCGAACGACGTGACGGCGGGCGCGGCGACTTCCGTGGCGACCGGCCTGACAGTGCGTATGACGGCGCGCGTGACGGCGGGCGTGACAGGGGGCACGACGGCGGGCGTGACGAGCGCGGCGCCGGGTTCAGGGCCGGGCGGAGCGGGCGTCGTGAGGACACCGCTCCCAGCGGCACGAACTCGACCCGTTCCCGCTACGGCAGGCGCGACGGCGACGACCGCGGCGGCAGGCCCGGAGGCGACGCACGCGGCGCCGGGTACAGCGGCGCCGGGTACGGCGGCGCAGGGCGCGGTGCCGACAGGCGCGGCGGTGACGGGCGCAGCGGGAACGGGCGCAGTGGTGACGGGCGCGGGGCGCGTACGTCCCGGCGTGATGAGGTGCAGACGCTCGGCGGCGGCGGCGGACGCGACGGCTACCGTGGCTCCCAGCGTGGTCGTGACGGCTTCGCCGGCTCCGGGCGCGGCCGGGAGGGCTTCGGCGGCCCCGGGCGCGGGCGCGACGGCTCTGAGGGCTCCTCGCGCGGGCGTGACGGCTCCGGCAGCCCGCAGCGCGACCGGGTGAAGGCCGCCCGCCAGCCGCTCCGCGACTACGACTTCTACCCCGAGGGCTACACCGACGAGCGCGACACCACCGAGGTGCCGGGCGGCGTACGGCTGCAGAAGGTGCTCGCGCAGGCGGGCGTCGCCAGCCGCAGGGCCTGCGAGGAGATGATCGGCGAGGGCCGCGTCACCGTCAACGGCCAGGTCGTACGGAGGTTCGGCGCCAAGGTCGACCCGGCCGCCCAGGTCATCCACGTGGACGGCAAGCGCATCCCGACCGCGCCCGACCTGGTCTACTACGCGCTCAACAAGCCCATCGGCGTGGTCTCCACGATGGACGACCCGCAGGGCCGGCCGTGCCTGGCCGACTTCGTCGAGGAGCTGGCGCCGAGGCTGTTCCACGTGGGGCGGCTGGACACCGAGACCGAGGGCCTGCTGCTGCTCACCAACGACGGGGAGCTGGCCAACCGGCTGACGCACCCCAGCTACGGCGTGCAGAAGAAGTACTGGGCCAAGGTGCCGGGGCCGATCCCGCGTGACCTGGCCCGGCGCCTGAAGCAGGGCATCGAGCTGGAGGACGGCCTGGCCAGGGCCGACTCCTTCGCCGTCGTGCACGAGCACGGCCAGCAGGCGCTGGTCGAGGTGGTCCTGCACGAGGGCCGCAAGCACGTGGTCAGGCGGATGCTAGAGGAGGCGGGTCACCGGGTGATCGACCTGGCCAGGATCGAGTTCGGGCCGGTGAAGCTGGGCCGGACCAAGCCGGGCACCGTCAGGTCGCTGAGCCTGAAGGAAGTCGGCGAGCTGTACGCGGCCGTGAAGCTGTAATCTGGCCGGACGCAGGAGCCCGTGCGAACCTCCGCACGGGCTCTCCGGTATAAGAGGGGGACGAACCACATGGTGCGGGCGATCCGCGGGGCGATCCAGGTGGACGCCGACGACCGCGACTCGGTCATCTCCGGGACGACCGAGCTGGTCAGTGCGATCATGGAGCGTAACCGGCTGACCCCGGACGACGTGATCAGCGTGCTGTTCACGGCCACGCCCGACCTGACCTCCGAGTTCCCCGCGCTCGCGGCGCGTAAGCTGGGCTTCCACGATGTGCCGCTGATCTGCTGCACCGAGATCGACGTGCCGGGCGCGCTGCCTCGCGTCGTACGCCTGATGGCGCACATCGAGACCGACCGCCCGCGGTCGGAGATCCAGCACGTCTATCTGCGCGGGGCGGTGGCATTGCGCCAGGACATAGCCCAGTGAACGCCGACGCCGGCGGACGCCGTTCCCCGTGAGCGGCGCCGCCGGTGAGGCGGCGGTGCCGAGCAGGGCGGCAGGGTCCGGTCGGCGGGCACGCAAGTGTCCGGCAAGCCGGACGCGCGACACTCCACATTCCGTATAGCCCGATAAATCAGGACATCGAGATGGAACTTCGTACCGTGCTCGTCGTCGGCACCGGTCTGATCGGCACCTCCGCGGCGCTGGCGCTACGCAAGCGGAACGTGCGCGTGCTGCTCGCCGACCGCGATCCAGGAGCCGTACGGCTGGCACGGGAGCTCGGCGCGGGCGAGGACTGGACCCCCAACACGGCGGCCTCCGACCCGGCGGACCTCGCGATCATCGCGGTGCCCCCCGCGTACGTGGCCACCGAGCTGCTGGAGCTGCAGCGGATCGGCGCGGCCCGGTTCTACACCGACGTCGCCAGCGTGAAGGCCGAGCCCATCCACCGGGCCGCGCAGCTGGGCTGCGACCTGGCCAGCTACGTCGCCTCCCACCCGCTGGCCGGGCGGGAGAAGTCCGGGCCGGGGGCCGCGCGCGACGACCTGTTCCTCGGCCGTCCTTGGGCGCTGTGTCCCACGGAGGAGGCCGACCCCGAGGCGAAGGCGGCCGTGCTGCGGCTGATCGACCTGTGCGGGGCCAACGCGGTCGAGGTGAGCGCGATGGACCACGACCGCGCGGTGGCCGTGGTCTCCCACGCGCCCCACGTGGCCGCCTCCGCCGTGGCCGCCCGCCTGGCCGACGCCACGGACGTGGCGCTGGGGCTGGCCGGGCAGGGCGTGCGTGACGTCACCCGGATCGCGGGCAGCGACCCTGGGCTGTGGCTGGGCATCCTGTCCGGCAACGCCTCCCCGGTCGCCGAGGTGCTGGAGGCCGTGGCCAACGACCTGGCCGACGCCGCGAGCGCGCTGCGTGCCATGGCCGAGGGCGACGGCACGGCCACCGGCGAGCTCACCCAGCTGCTCAAGCGCGGCGTGGTGGGCCACGACCGCATCCCCGGCAAGCACGGCGGCCCCGCCTCCTCCTACGCCGCCGTCCAGGTGGTCATCGGCGACAGCCCCGGCCAGCTGGCCCGGCTGTTCAGGGTGTGCGACGAGGTCGGCGTCAACGTCGAGGACGTGCGCCTCGAACACGCGCCCGGCCTGCCCCTGGGCATCGCCGAGCTGGCGGTGCAGCCCGACTCCGCCGCCTCGCTCACCGACGCCCTGCGCGAACGCGGCTGGCAGGTCCCGTAGCCCGGGTGCTCTTGCCCGGCTTTTGCGGTCTGTACGATTCCGCGTGCGCCAAGGTCCGAAAAGTTTTCCCCGGACGATGTCACGCCCGCGCCTCCTCGATCCGTCTTCAGGTCAGAATCGAGGAGGTAAGGACAATGGAGTGAAATTCTGGTCCTGGGCGGGGGCTACGCCGGCATGATGGCGGCCATCAGGGCCGCCCGGCTGACGCGCAAGACAGGCGGCAAGGTCACCCTGGTGAACGCCTCGCCGACGTTCACCGAGCGGCTGCGCCTGCACCAGACGGCCGCGGGGCAGCCGCTGGCCCCGCGTTCCCTGGCGGAGTCGCTGGCCGGCACCGGCGTCCGGCTGGAGATCGGGCGGGTGACGGCGCTCGATCCGGCACGCGGGCAGGTGCGCCTCGCCGACCCGGACGGCGGCGAGCGGGTGCTCGGCTACGACAAGCTGGTCTACGCGCTCGGCGCCGTCACCGACACCTCCGTCCCCGGCGTCGACGACCACGCGTACACCTATGACGACCACGAGTCCGCCGTACGGCTCTCGCGGCGCCTCGACGACCTGACGCGCGGCACGGTGGTCGTGGCCGGCGGCGGGCTGACCGGCGTCGAGTCGGCGGCCGAGCTGGCCGAGACCCGCCCCCACCTGCGGGTGGTGCTGGTGACCAGGGGCCGGCCCGGCTCCATGATGGGCGAGAGCGCCCGCGCGTACCTGGACGCGAGCCTGGAGCGGCTCGGCGTAGAGGTGCGTTCGGGCGCGGCCGTCACCAAGGTGCTGCCCGACGGCGTCGAGCTGGAGGGCGGCGAGCTGATCCACTCCGACGCCACGCTCTGGACCACCGGCATCAAGGGGCTGTCCATCGCCACGGAGTCGGGGCTCACCGTGGACGCCCAGGGCCGGATCGTGGTGGACTCCGCGCTGCGCTCGGTCTCCCATCCCGACGTGTACGCCGTCGGCGACGCCGCCGCGATCACGCAGAAGTTCGGGGTCATGCACGGCACCTGTCAGGGCGGAATCCCGGCGGGCCTGCACGCGGCCGGCTCGCTGGCCGCCACGCTCCAGGGCAAGGAACCGGCCGCCTTCCGGTTCGGGTACGTGCATCAGCCCACCAGCCTGGGCCGCCGCGACGCGGTCATCCAGTTCACCCACCAGGACGACACACCGCGCAGGTGGTACCTGACCGGGCGGGCGGCCATCAGGTACAAGGAGGTGCTGTGCGCGAGCTCGTTCCCGACGTTCAAGCTGCTCAAGCGGGGCCTGGTGCCCGTCTGGATGTTCCGCCTCACCGGCATCTGACGAGCGGGCGGGCTTCTGACGGGTGGGGGCCCATCCACATACGGGCGTTACGACGAACGATCGACGAACGACGAACGGCGGGCGGGGCCAGGAGGCCCCGCCCGCCGCGCTTTTGTGTCCGGTTCAGCGTCTGTTGATCGCCTGGCTGACGGCGTTGGGGCCGTCGTACTGGCGGTCCGGCATGGCCTCCAGGGCCTCGATGATGTCCTCGTCGGCGTCCTGCTCGCGCGCGGCGTCGATGAGGTCGTCTTTGCTGGCCGGATAGTCGACCATGCTCAGGTGCCGCTGCAGGTCGATCGGGTTAGGTGCTGTGCTCATAACTCTTTGCTGCCCATCCATCACGATAGGTAACCATTGACGAGCCGCGGGGGAGGGCGTACAAAGAAGGGGTAACAGCGTTACCCGAGAGAAACGGCGTTACCAGGATGACGGTCACCGCGTATCAGCAGGCTCAGCGGCAGGGACAGGGCGTCGTCAGGGACGTCATCCTCGACGCGGCCAAACGGCTGCTCATCGGCGAGGGGCCGGGCGCGCTGACCGTGCGGCGGATCTCCGCCGAGGTCGGCTGCTCCACCAAGGTGATCTACACGCTCTTCGGCGGGAAGGACGGGCTCAGCGAGGCGCTCTGGCTGGAGGGGTTCGCCCGGTTCGAGCGGCGGCTGCTGGCAGTGCCCGATCACGACGCCCCGCTGGCCCGGCTGCACGAAGGTCTGGCCGCCTACCGCGACTACGCCCTGAGCGAGCCCGACTACTACCGGGTCATGTTCCAGAGCGCCATGCCGGGGTTCAAGGCCGGCGAGGATGCGGTGCGGGTGGCCAAGCGCACGTTCGAGCTGCTGGTGCGCGGAGTGGCCGACTGCCTTGAGGCCGGCGTGCTGCGCGGCGGGACGGCCACGGAGATCGCCGACGTGCTGTGGATGGCCATACACGGCGCCGTAAGTCTCGAAATCTCGGATTTCTTCGATCAGGGCGAGGCCGAGCAGCGCTACCGGTTGCTGTGCGCCTCGGTGCTCACGCCGTTCCTGGCTTCAGCAGAGAAGGACGCATCATGACGACCACTCCCTTCCAGCACGGATTCGCCCCGGTGACCGAGGAGGTCACCGCGTTCGACCTGGAGGTCACCGGGCGCATCCCGGCCGAGCTCAACGGCCGATATCTGCGTAACGGCCCCAACCCGCTCAGCCTCGACGACCCCTCCGCCGGGCACCTGTTCCTCGGCGAGGGCATGGTCCACGGCGTGCGGCTGCGCGACGGGCGCGCCGAGTGGTACCGCAACCGGTGGGTGCGCAGCGCCGCGGTCGCCCGGCGGCTCGGCGAGCCCGCCAGGCCGGGGCCCGTGCACAGCAACATGGACTTCGCGGCCAACACCCACGTCATCGGGCTGGCCGGGCGCACGTTCGCGACCGTGGAGGCGGGGGCGCTGCCGTACGAGCTGAGCTACGAGCTCGACACCATCGGCGCCTGCGACTTCGACGGCGGCCTGCCCGGCGGGTTCGCCGCCCACACCCACCTCGACCCGGTCAGCGGCGAGCTGCACGCGCTGGCCTACTTCTTCGGCTGGGACCACCACCAGCACGTCGTCCTCGACGCCAAGGGCACGGTGACGCAGGTCAGGGACATCCCGATCGCCGACGCGCCCATGGTGCACGACTTCGCGATCACCGAGCGGTTCGTGGTCATCTACGACCTGCCGGTCACGTTCAGCATGCCCCACGCGGAGAAGGGCAGCCAGCTCCCGTACGCGTGGAACGAGGCCCACCCCGCCCGCGTCGGGCTCCTGTCGCGCGAGAGCGGCGAGCTGCGCTGGTTCGAACTGCCGTCCTGCTGGGTCTTCCACACGCTGAACGCCTACGACGACGGCGACGAGGTGGTGGTCGACCTGGTGAGCTATCCCAAGGGGTTCGTGGACGCCCGGCTCGACCTGGGCGGCATGCCCACGCTCGACCGGTGGCGGATCGGCCTGACCACCGGCCGCGTCCGCGTCAGCACGCTCGACGACCGGATGCAGGAGTTCCCGCGGATGGACGAGCGCCGCACGGGCCGGGCCTACCGCTACGGCTACACCGCCGCCACCCGCGACATCCACGACGTGGTCGGCCCCGGCCGCAGCGAGATGGAGGACCTGCCCGACGAGTCGTTCGACAACACGCTCATCAAGCACGACCTGCGGCTCGGCACGCAGGAGTCGCGGCAGTTCGGGCGCGGCGCGTACGTGGGCGAGCCCGTCTTCATCGGCTCGGGGGAGGCGGAGGACGACGGCTACGTGATGACGTACGTGAACAACCCGGCCAGGGGAGCGGCCGACCTGGTGATCCTGGCCGGCCAGGACTTCACCGGCGAGCCCGTCGCCACCGTCCACCTGCCCGCTCGCGTGCCGCTCGGCTTCCACGGAAGCTGGATCGCCGACTGAGCGGGAGGCGGTAGCCTTCTCAGGTTGGGAAAACGTGAAGAAGGAGAGGCCGTGACCGCTCTGGTCGTCGCGATGGACGGGCCTTCGGGGTCGGGTAAGTCGAGCGTGTCGCGCGGGGCGGCCCGCGCGTTGGGCCTGCGCTACCTCGACACCGGGGCGATGTACCGCGCGATGACCTGGTGGATGCTGCGCCAGGGCGTCGACCTGACCGATCCCGCCGCGGTCGCGGCCCGCTGCGGCGAGCCCGCCGTCGTCTCCGGCACCGACCCCGACGGTCCCGCGATCCACGTCGACGGCGTCGACGTGGCGGGGCCGATCAGGGAGTCCGAGGTCACCGGCGCGGTCTCCGCCGTCGCCGCCGTGCCCGAGGTGCGGGCCCGGCTCGTCGCGCTGCAGCGGGAGGTCATCGGCGACGGCGGCATCGTGGTCGAGGGCCGTGACATCGGCACGGTCGTCTGGCCGGACGCCGCCGTCAAGATCTACCTGACGGCCAGCCCCGAGGCCCGCGCCCGCAGGCGCAGCGCCGAGCTGGCCGGCTCCACGGTGGAGGCGCAGCAGGAGGCCATGGCCAAGCGCGACACGCTCGATTCGACACGGAAGACCGACCCGCTCTCGATGGCGGTGGGCGCCGTCGAGCTCGACACCTCCGACCTGACCCTGGAAGAGGTCATCGCCGAGGTGCTGAGGCTGGTCGCGGAGCGAGAGGGCTCGGCGAGCGAGTCCTTGAGCGGCCGCATACACGAGCGCACCTGAGCCGAACTCAGGTGCGGTACTCACAAAGGATGAAAAATCGTGACAACGGGGGATTGGGTCGAGGCTGACCTCGACGACCTTGAGATCGGCGAGCACGAGCAGGCGGTGCCGCTGCCGGTCGTCGCCATCGTCGGACGGCCTAACGTCGGCAAGTCCACGCTGGTCAACCGCATCATCGGCCGCCGCGAAGCGGTCGTGGAAGACGTTCCCGGGGTCACCCGCGACCGCGTCACCTACGACGCCAACTGGCGTGGCCGCCGCTTCACCGTCGTCGACACCGGCGGCTGGGACCCCGACGCCACCGGCATGAACCTGCGCATCGCCGAGCAGGCGCAGGTCGCCGTCGAGCTGGCCGACGTGATCGTGTTCGTGGTCGACGCCACCGTGGGCGCCACCGACGCCGACGAGATCGTGGGCTCGGTGCTGCGCCAGTCCGGCAAGCCGGTCATCCTGGCCGCCAACAAGGTCGACAACCAGCAGCTTGAGCTGGAGGCCGCCGCGCTGTGGTCGCTCGGGCTCGGCGAGCCCTACCCGGTCTCGGCCCTGCACGGCCGCTCCAGCGGCGACCTGCTCGACGTGATGCTCGACAAGCTGCCCGAGACTCCGCAGGTCACCTTCGAGGCCGAGCGCGGGCCGGCCCGCGTGGCCCTGCTCGGCAAGCCCAACGTCGGCAAGTCCTCGCTGCTCAACAAGCTCGCCGGCGAGGAGCGGGTGTTGGTCGACCCCATGGCGGGCACCACCCGCGACCCGGTCGACGAGCTGATCGAGCTCGGCGGGCGCACCTGGCGCTTCGTCGACACCGCCGGCATCCGGCGGCGCGACCGCGAGCTGCAGGGCGCCGACTTCTACGCCGCCATGCGCACCCGCGCGGCACTGGAGCGCACCGAGGTGGCGATCGTGCTCATCGACGCCAGCGAGCCGCTCACCGAGCAGGACCTGCGCATCATCGGCCTGGTGATCGAGTCAGGCCGGGCCATGGTGGTGGCCTTCAACAAGTGGGACCTGGTCGACGAGGACCGGCGCTACTACCTGGAGAAGGAGATCGACCGGCAGCTCGTACGCACCCCGTGGGCGCTGCGGGTCAACATCTCCGCCAAGACGGGCCGCCACGTCGACCGGCTGGTCCCGGCGCTGGAGAAGGCGCTCGACTCCTGGGCCACGCGGGTGCCGACGTCCCGGCTCAACGCGTTCCTGACCGAGCTGGTGCAGCAGACGCCGCCGCCGGTGCGCGGAGGCAAGCAGCCGAAGATCCTCTTCGCCACGCAGGCGTCGATCGAGCCGCCCAAGTTCGTGCTGTTCACCTCGGGCTGGCTGGAAGACACCTACCGGCGCTTCATCGAGCGGCGCATCCGCGAGGAGTTCGGCTTCGCCGGCTCCCCGATCGACGTGTCGATGAAGATCCGCGAGAAGCGGGCCAAGAAGGACAAGTGATAAGCTCCGCGGCAACGCGTTGACGGAGACGAGTAACCAGCGGGGTCCACGGCCCCAGAGAGCCGCCGTACGCTGCGAAGGCGGCGCCGTGGCCCGCTGGTGAAGACACTCCCGAGTGCGGGGAGGAAATGCCCCGCCGGTCTGACCCCCGTCATCGGGTCGTGGAGGCCGCCCTCGCACGGGGCCGGCGAAAGTGCGGTGGCACCGGGAGCTCCCTTCTCCCCCGCACTCCCAAGGGGTCATGCACTTCCGTTGAGGAGCTGTGATGATCTCTCGTGTCATGTCGGCGGAGCTCGCTGAGCACGCCGGGCAACGAGTGACGATCGCCGGTTGGGTCCATCGCCGCCGGCAACTCAAATCCGTGTCCTTCCTGGTCGTCAGGGACCGTACGGGGCTGACCCAGGCGGTGACCGGCCCGAACCCGCCCGCGCAGGACCTGTCGGCCCGGGACCCGCGCGCCCGGACCCTGCCGGCCCAAGAGCTGCCCGCTCGTGAGCTGCCTCCTGAGGAGAGCGTCGTCGCGGTCACCGGCACCGTGACGGCCAGCCCGCAGGCGCCCGGGGGCTACGAGCTGGTCGCGCCGGAGGTCGAGGTCCTGGCCGAGCCGGGCGCGGCGCCGCCGTTCGACCTCTACCGGCCGATCGTCGGGGCCACGCTCCCGACCGTGCTCGACCACGCCCCGGTCGCGCTGCGGCATCCGCTGCTGCGGGCGCCGCTGGAGATCTCGGCGGCGAGCGTGGCCGGGTTCAGGGAGACGCTCGACCGGCTCGGCTTCACCGAGATCCACACCCCGAAGATCGTCGCCTCGGCCACCGAGTCGGGCGCGAACGTCTTCGGCATCGACTACTTCGGCCGTCCTGCCTACCTGGCGCAGTCGCCGCAGTTCTACAAGCAGGCGATGACCGGGGTGTTCGAGCGCGTCTACGAGGTCGGCCCGGTCTTCCGCGCGGAGCCGCACGACACGGTGCGCCACCTGGCCCAGTACACCAGCCTGGACGCCGAGCTCGGCTTCATCGAGGACCACCGCGACGTGATGGCGGTCCTGCGCGAGGTGGTGGCGGGCATGCTGGAGTCGGTACGCCGCCGCGCCGCCCCCGCGCTCGACCTGCTCGGCGTCGAGCCGCCCGCGGCGCCCGCCGAGATCCCCGCGGTGCACTTCACCGAGGCGCAGCGGCTGACCTCGTCCGACGAGCCCGACCTGGCGCCCGCGCAGGAGCGGTGGCTGGGGGAGTGGGCGCGGCGCGAGCACGGGTCGGAGTTCCTGTTCGTCACCGGCTACCCCATGTCCAAGCGGCCCTTCTACACCCACCCCGACCCCGCCAGGCCCGGCCACTCCAACGGCTTCGACCTGCTCTTCAGGGGCATGGAGCTGGTCACGGGCGGGCAGCGGCTGCACCGGTACGAGGACTACGTGCGCGCGCTGGCCGCCCGGGGCGAGGGGACGGAGGCGTACGAGGGTTACTTGCAGGCGTTCAAGTACGGGATGCCGCCGCACGGCGGGTTCGCGCTGGGGCTGGAACGGTGGACCGCGCGGCTGACGGGCGCCGCCAACGTCCGCCAGAGCACCGCCTTCCCCCGCGACCTGCACCGCCTGTCGCCATGACCCCGGCGTAGCCGACGCCCACGCCGTCCCGGCCAGGGGCCGGGCGGCGGGCCATGTCGTCCCGTCCCGCAGCCGGGCGGAAGTTCCCGCCGTCCCGGCCCGCGACGGGGCGCAGGCTCATGCCGTTCCGGTTCGCGGCCGGGGCGGCATGAGCACCGCCACCGCCGCGCCGAGCAGGCAGATGAACGCCGTGACCAGGAACATCTCGGTGTACTCGGTGTGCAGCGCCGCCTGCACCTTCGCGGTGTAGTCGGCCAGCCTGCGCTGGTAGGTCTCCGCGTCCACGCCGAACGGCAGCGGCGTGTCCAGATGGGCGGTCAGCGACTGGAACCGGTAGAAACCCCACGCCGACACGGCGGCGATGCCGATCAGCATGCCCATCATCCTGGCCACCACGACCGCCGCCGACGCCACGCCGTGCTGGGCCGCCGTACTCACCCGCAGCACCGCCGACGACACCGGGGCGATCACCAGGCCGAGCCCCAGCCCGGCCACGACCAGGTCGAGGTCCACGACCAGGCCCGCCCCGGCCAGGTCGAGCGGCCAGCGGCTCATCAGCCAGTAACCCACCGCCGCCAGCAGCAGGCCGCCGACCGCGACGGGCCGGTCACCTAGCCGGCGCGCCAGCAGCCCGCCGAGCAGGGCGCCGACGGTCAGGGCGGCCAGGAACCTGGCCAGCACCAGCGCCGCCCCCAGCGCGTCCGCGCCGAGCAGCGTCTGAGCGGTGAACTGGACGAACACCATCGTGACCAGCAACGCCGCCCCGGCCAGGAAACTCACCGCCAGGGTGGCGAGCAGCGGGCCCTTGCGGGCGCCGGTGAGGTCGAGCAGGCGTACGGGGGAACGGATCTCCCACCAGACGAAACCGGCGGCCGTCAGCACCCCGGCGGCGATCACCGGTGGACCCCACGGCGGGAGCACGGCGACGGCCGGATCCGGGTTGTAGAGCCCGACGACGAGCAGACCGAGCGCCACCGCCAGCAACACCCCACCGACGACATCCACCCGCCCAGCCTTAGGCCCATCACCCGGCCCGGTCCCCGATTCGACCACCGGCCTGCCGGCCGACCCAGTGACCGGCTCGGCGGCCGACCTGGCGACCGCTTCGGTCACCGGCCTGGTGACCTGCCCACCGGCCTGCCCACCGACCGGCCCGGCGACGGGTTCCGCATGTCGCTCGGCGACCGGTTCGGCGCTCGGGGTGGCTGCGACGGTCGTTTCGCCGTCCGAAGCGAGCGGCCGACCGGCCGGAGCGTCCGGGAGTGCCGTGTCGTGGCCTGAGATGGTCTCGGTCGCCGGTTCGGGGTGGGATGCGGTGGCGGCGGTGCTGGTCGGGAGGGTCACCTGCGACGCGGCGCCCAAGTGGGGCGGGAGGGTCGCCTGCTGCGCCGTGCTGGAGCGGGGCGGGAGGGTGAGGTGGACGGCGATGGCGGCCAGGGCGGCCAGGGGCAGGTTGATCCAGAAGATCGCGTGCCATTCCCCCAGCTCCACCCCCGCCACCACCGTGCTCGGGATCAACGCCACCAGCCCGCCGTACAGGGGCCCGAGCGCGCTGCCCAGCTCCTGGGCCGCTCCCACCGCCCCGAGGGCCACCGGCCGTTCCCGTTCCTCCCACAGGTCGCCGATGAGCGCCATCGTGATCGGCAGCAACGCGCCCCCGGCCACCCCCTGGACGGTCCGCCCGGCCACCACCATGACCTCGCCGGACGCCAGCGCCGTCAGGACGGAGCCGAGCGCGAAGGCCGCCAGGCAGGCGTGGATCAGCGGCCGCCGCCCGTAGCGGTCGGACAACTGCCCGAGCAGCGGCATCGCGGCCACGTACCCGAGCAGGAAGCCCGTGACGATCGGGGTCGCGCGCTCCAGGTGGTTGAGCGGGATGCCGACGTCCTCGGCGATGTCGATGAGGACGGTCACCACCACGTACGCGTCGAGCGCGGCCAGCAGCACCACCGCGCCCCCCGCGCCGAGCACGACCCGGCGGGCGCGCCTCATTTCGCGGGCCTCATTTCGCGGGGGGCGGTGTGATCGTGACGGGCGCGTCGTAGTCGCTGAACGACACCGTCACCGTGCCGTCCTTCAGCGGCAGGCTCGCCTTGGTGAGCCGGCTGGTGGCCTGGTCGAGCCAGACCTTGCCGTTCACGCCCTGCGTGACGCCGGGGATGATCTGGCCCACGACGTTGCCGGGGAAGGTGGTCGCGACCCGGTAGGAGCCGCTCTCGACGCCTTCGACCCTGGGGTCGGTGGCCTGGGCGAGCAGCTGCGCGATGCCCTTGGTGGGTTCGAGGATGACCGACGGGTCGTAGAACTGCGCGAGCTGGGCGCGCGTCATCTTCTGGAAGCCGCCGGTCGGCCCCTTGAAGTGCACGGTGTCGCCGATCAGCGCGAAGTTCACCTCTTGCAGGGTGCCCAGCACGTCGAGAGTGATCGTGCCGTCGGCGTCGCCCTCGGCGGTGAGCCGGCCGTCGGCCTTCTTGACCGGAACGTTGGGCTTGCCCTCGGTCGCGATCGAGAAGCCGGCCGACTTGACGACCTTCATGGCCTCGGAGGCCTTCTTCATCAGATCGGGGCCGGCGGGCAGCTCGGCCTCGCCGCCCGCCGACGAGCACGCCGACGCCAGGGCGAGCACCGCCACGATCACTAGCTTTCTCAGCATGACCGGGATGCTAGCGACCGGTCGGGAACGCTGTGAGGCTTCCCCGGTATCGGTTGGATGTCAGCGCGACGGCGCCGGTCGCCCCGGAGGTCAGCGCAGCTTCTTCAGGTGCTCCACGATCGGCGCGTACGCCGCCTCGATCGCCTCCAGCTGCTCGTCGGTGAGCCGGTCGACGAAGTGTTCGCGCACGCCGCCCACGTGGACCGGGGCCACCCGCTGCGTCGTCTCCCATCCTTCGTCGGTCAGCACGGCGTACGTGCCCCGCCGGTCGTCACGGCAGTCCTCCCTGGTCACCAGGCCCTTGGCCTCCATGCGGGAGATCTGGTGCGACAATCGGCTGCGTGACTGGATCGTCGCGTCGGCCAGGTCGCTCATCCGCATCCGGCGGCCGGGGCTCTCGGAGAGGTTGACGAGGATCTCGTAGTCGTTCAACGAGAGTGAATGCTCCTGCAGCTCGCGGTCGAGCCGGTGCATGAGCAGCTTGTGCAGCGCCAGGTGTGTACGCCAGGCACGCTGTTCGGCGGGGGAAAGCCAGCGAGGCGCGCTCATGATCTCCAATCTAGCGCACGTGGAGTGAAGCGCCATGGACGAGACGTCGGGCGGCAGTCTGACCACCGTACGCCTCATCCGGGCGAACCTGTCGCCGGTCATCGGCCCCGCGGCGCCCCCGCCGCGCCCCCGCGGCGACCCCACGCCTACCCGTCGCCGCCGAGCTCCGGGATGGGCGCCCGGCTCGCCGGGGTGTCGGTGACGACGGCCACCCTGATGTCCGGGCCCGCGCTCCACTCCAGCAGGTGCCGGCCGGTCAGGTCGTCGCCGCCGTCGCCGAGCTGGTCGAGCGTCAGCTCGCCGCGCTTGATCAGCGCCTCCTTGCGGGTCCAGTGGCGCATCAGCTCGTCGTTGCCGGTGACCAGCGCGCGCTCGCGCGGCGTGAGGACCCGGTCGGCCAGCATCGTGTCCAGCGGACCAGGACGCACCCGCTCGGCGTCCACCCCGACCTTGCCGGGGCCGGCCGCCGCGCACACGTAGCCGCGCGTGTGGCTGAAGCTGACGCCCAGCTCGGGAGCCTGTTCGAGGTACGGCCTGCCGTGACCGGGGCCGTGCAGGTCGCAGACCTGCAGCAGCGTCAGCCCGGCCGGGTCGGCGTCGAGCACGGCGGCGGCGCAGAGCCGCACGAGCAGGTGGGCGGCGACGAAGGAGGCGCGGTCGTGCTCGTACAGGAAGCGGGCGGCCCGCTCCTTCTCCACCTCGGTGAGCCAGTCTTCGGGGGCACGCACCTCGTCGGGGTGCCCGCCCATCGCTAAGGGGCCGATCGTCAGTCCTTCTTGTCCTTGTCGCCGTCGAGGGAGTACTGGTCCTCCGAGGCCGCGCCGAGCGTGGTCACGTCATGGATCTTCCAGCTGCCCTTCTCCTTCACAAGACTGATCTTAAGGTGCGAATCCCTGACCGAGCGGATCGCTTGCGAACTGTTCACCTGCTGATCCACGACGACGATGGCGTGCGCGGTGGCCTCGTCCACGTCGGCCAGGTAGACCTCGCGCACGGTGGCCTGCGAGGTGGCCTTGAGCTTGACGATGACCTGCGCCATCGTGCCGCCGAACGCCGTGTCGTAGGTGGCCAGGAAGTCGCCCGTGGCCTGGGCGGCCAGAGTGGAGCGGGTGGTCTGCAGGTCCCGGTAGTCGTAGCTGAGCAGGGCCCGGCTGAACGCGCTCGCCGCGCCGGACACCTCCAGGCGCAGCGCGCGCTCCGACTCCAGGGCGGCCCGCGCGTCCTGGGCCTGGGTGGCGGCGACCCACTGCAGCACGGCGGTGGCGGCGACGGCGGCCACCAGCATGGCGGCCAGCGCACCGAACACCTTGGCCCGCCAGAACCGCCTGGCTCCGCGCTCTCCTGATGACTCGGTGGTGGTGTCCGTGTCTCCGCCGGTGCCGGTGCCGGTGCCGGGGTCGGTGTCGGTGGGGGCCTGCTCGGCGAGATCCGGTTTGGCGGTCAAGACGACTCCTCACGGCGGCGGGCGGCCCGGCCCGCCGCGATCCAGCCCACGATGCCACCACTCGCCACCACGGCGAGGAACATCGCGGCAATCAGCGGGACGGTGTTGATGGGGGTTCCGGACGCGGCGCGGGTGCCGGCCGCGTCCGCCGGTGAATCGGTGGCTCGCGGGGTCCCGTCCGTTCCATCCGTCTCCTTCCTGTTCGTGCTGTCCTCCTTCGCGCCGGGTGTGCCGGCGCCGGGACGGTCGTTCGCGGAGGCCGGGCCGCCGGAGTCGCGGGGCCGGGCGGCGACGTCCTGGCGCTCGCCGCCAGGCCGCCCGGCGGCGTCCGGGTGGGGATCCGAGTCGGGGCCCGCGCCGGGGTCGGGTTCGGGGGCGCGGTCGGGGCAGGCGCGGAGCTTGGGCACGGAGGGCGGGCCGAGCGGCCCCGCGTACTCCTCGGCCGGCTGGGGCCCGCCGGGCACGCTGAAGACGAACGCCGCCTTGCCGTACACCGTGTCCCCGCGCCGGTCGCTGATGTCGTCGGACAGGCTCAGCGCGGTCGGCACGATGCTCAGCAGATGGTGCACGTTCCGCTCGGTCGCGGCCGAGAACGCCGGCCGGTGCGGCAGCCCGGCCGCCGTCAGCAGGCAGGAGAACCCCGGCCGCGACTTCCTGACGGCGTCGTCGAGCTGGGCGAACACCCCGGGCCCGTGGTCGAGGATGGCGTTGAGATCGGTACGGGACTCCCGCAGCGCGGCCGTCACCGCGCTCAGGTCCGTGATCCCCGAGGCCAGTTGCCCGCGCTTGCCCGCCAGCGTGTGCGTGAGCCGGGTGAGTTGCACCGCCAGGTCGTCGAGCACCTCGGTGTTGTCGGCGAGCGTGCCGGTCAGGGTGTGGGCGTCCTCGATGATGCGTCTGATCGCGGGCGCCCGCCCGTCCAGCGCGACGGCCAGCTCGTGCACGATGGTGTCGGCGTCCTTGGGCGGGACCGCGTTCAGCAGCTTGCCGACGCCCTCGAACAGCTTCTTGTAGTCGAGCGGCACCGTTGTCCTGGCCAGCGGGATCGTGTCGCCGGCGGCGAGGACGGGCCCGGTCACGCCGGCGGCGGGCGGTGAGAGCTCCACGTACGGCTCCCCGATGGCCGACTTGCGCCGCACCTCGGCGGTGACGCCCTTCGGCAGCCGGATCTCCCTGTCGATGTCCAGCCCCACGACGATCCTGCCCGGCGCCAGCCGTACGTCACCGATCTTGCCGACCCGGACGCCCAGGTAGGCCACGTCGAACCCGCGGATCAGCCCGGGGGAGGAGACGAACTCGGCCGAGACCCGGTACGGCCGCTCGATCGCGTCCAGCTTGATGATCGTGCTGAACGCCCAGACCGTCATGACGATCCCGAGCAGCACGAAGAAGCCGAGGTTGAGGTAGATGCGGTGTCTCATCGCGGCGGCTCCAGCAGCATGCGGACGTCCTCCACCGGGTTGCGCACGGGCTCCTCGCGCACCGACGGCAGCACGCCCTTCAGCCAGACGTAGATCATCACCTGGCCGTTCACCGTGATCGGCGGCGCGTCGATGAACTTCTGCAGCTTGGCCACCAGCGCCTTCAGGTCCTCCTTGCCCCGCTGCATGGACGAGGAGATGGCCTCCAGCTCACGCAGCAGCGTGCGCAGCCGGGCGGCGTGGCGCGGGTAGACGGTGAGGTTGGCCTGCTCGGCCAGTTTCGTGAGCGCGACGATGGTCTTCTTCACGTGGCCGCGCCCGTGCGCGAGGCGCTCGGTGGCCGCGGCCAGAGTGCCGGGCAGCCGGTCGAGTTCGGCGCTGCCCTCGGCCAGGTCGTCGCCGAGCCTGGCCAGGGCGTCGATGCTGGTGCCGAGGTCCCTGCGGGCGGCCGCGTAGGCGTCGGTGACCTGCGCCGTCTGCCTGATCAGCCGGTTGACGTCGTCGCCCTGCCCGTCGAGCGCGGTCGAGGCGGCGTCGAGTACGGCGTTGACGTCCTGCGCGCCGAGCGCCTCGATGAGCGGCCCGGCCTTGGCGGTGACCTGCTCGATGTCCGGTTCGACCGAGGTGTCGGCGATGGTGGCGCCGTCCTTGAGGTAGGGGCCCGAGGCCAGGTCCTTGCCCGTCGGCGGGCTGAGCAGCACGTAGTTCTCGCCCAGCACGGACGTCTTGGCCACGGTGGCGGTGCTGCCCTGGGGCACCCGGTGCGCGGACTGGACCGACATCGTCACCTTGGCCCGGTATCCCTGCAGCCGGATGTCGGTCACGGTGCCCACCCGCACGTCGGAGATCTGCACGCTGTGCCCGGCGACCAGGCTCTGCACGTCGTCGAAGACCGCGTACAGGGTCATGTCGCCGGTGGTCGCGCCGAGCGTCTGCAGCGAGCAGCCCGCGGTCAGGGCCAGCGCCGCCAGCACGGCCGGGAACCTGGTCCTCATCGCCCGCCTCCTCTCCGGGAGAAGGGACAGTTGCTCAGCCCGGCGGGCAGGCACGGCACCTCGCCCAGGTTCAGCGCGTCGAACAGCGGCGCCAGCCACGCCCTGGTCATCGCGTTGAGCACGATTCTGATCTTCAGGACGTGCTGCTCGCGGTCCCAGGAGTCGATCAGGATGTCGGCGAAGTCGGCCGCGCCCTTGACCGCCCGCGCCATGGAGTCGCTGTTGGCCCGGACGGTCAGCACCAGCTCGGCCAGCGTGCTCGCGGCCTGGGGGAGCCGTTCGGCGTACTGCTCGATGAGCACGTCGCCGCGCCGGACGAACCCGGCCATCGACGTGACGAAGCCGCGCAGTCGCCGCCGTTCCTCCGCCAGCATGGCGCTGGCCTCGGAGAAGGCGTCGATGGCGCCCGTCACCTGGCTCTCGCGCTCGTTGAGGCTGGTGGCCAGGTCGCTCAGCCCCTTGGCCAGGTCGATGAGCCGCTGGTCCTGCGCGGCCAGGACGCCGGTCAGCTCCGAGGTGTCGGCGATGGCGTTGTTGATCGTCTTGCCCCGGCCCCTGACGCCGTCGGCCAGGTCGCCCGCCACGTCGCCGAGCCGCTCGTCGTCGAGCGCGTCGGTGAGCTTGGTGAACGCGTCGAGCGCGTCGTCGATCTCCACCGGCAGGTCCGTGCGCTCCAGCGGGATCGTCGCCCCGGCGGCGATCCGCCGGTCGCCGGGCTTCCACGGGGGGTAAAGGACGACGTTGCGCTCGCCGAGCGTGTTCTGCGGCGCGACCACGGCCTTGACGCCGGCGGGCAGCGGCACCTGGGGATCGATCCGCAGCTCCGCCCGCACCTTGTCCCCGTCGATCCTGATGGTGTCCACGTAACCTGCGTCGAGGCCCATGACCTTGACCCGCGCCTCCTCGTACAGGGAGGGTGCGGCGCGGAAGATCGCCACCAGCCGGTACGGCTCCGCCCCCGTCACCGAGCACCCGGACGCCAGGAGCGCCCACCCCAGCAGCACCGCCACGAGCCGTGTCATCTGTCGCTCTTCCTGTCCTTGGCGATGGCCCCCAGCACCTCGGGGTTGATCGGCCCCAGGCCGGTGGCGATGGCCTCCAGCCACGGCCCCTGGCCGCCCATCGTCGACAGGCCGGAGAACGTCGGCCCAGCCCACGCCAGCAGCGAGTTGAGCCGCTCGTTGCTGCCGCTGAGCCGGGTGGTGATCGCCGCGTTGTCGTCGAGGACCTGGACGAGCGACTTCTCGTGCTCGTTGATCAGCCGGGTCGTGCTCTGCACCAGGTCACTGCCGTCGCCGAGCAGCGTGCGCAGCTCGGCGCGGCGCGCGCGCAGCTCGTCCAGCATGACCTCGACGGCGTCGATGAGCCGCCCGAGCTGCGCGTCCTTCTTCTTCAGCACGTCCATGATCCGGGTGCCGTTGTCGAGCAGCCGCTGGAGCTGCGGCTCGCTCTTGCTGATCGTGTCGGACAGGTCGCCGATGTTGTCCAGCAGCCGGGTGACGCGCCCCTTCTTGAAGGTGTCCAGCTTGTCCAGCTCGGCGAGCAGGTCGTCCACGGCGTCGGTGTCGAGCCGCTCGACGAGCCGGGTCGCGTCCTTGATGGCGTCGTTGATCAGCGTGGGCACGCCGGTCCGCTGCACGGGGATGCGCCGCCGGTCCTCGGGCAGCTGGTCCAGGTACGGAGGTGTGACCGGTCCTGTGAGCTTGACGTACCGGCCGCCGAGCAGGTTGGACAGGGCGACGTCGGCGCGGGTGGCCCGGCCGAGACGCACGCCGTCGTCCACCCTCCAGGTGACCACCACGTGGCCCTGCGCGTAGTCGGCGCGCACCTCGGTGACCTCGCCCACCCGCACCCCGGCCACCCGCACGTCGTTGCCGGTGCGCAGCCCGCCGGAGTCGGTGAACACGCCCGACATGGTGTAGCCGCCCTCCAGCAGGCCCAGGCTGCCGACGAGGAACGTGGTGACGAGGATCGCGCCGAGCACGGCCAGCGACACCAGGCCGACGGCGTGCCGGTTGCGGTCCCTGAAGGATCCGACGCGGAACGACTTGAGCGCCATCAGCGGCCCACCAGCAGCTTCCGCAGGTCCTTCTCGCTCTGGATCCTGGTGTTGCGCAGCGGCGGAGGCGTCTGCATGCCGTAGGGGCACGGGGCGGCGTTCAGCGCCACGCAGGGGACCGCGGTGATGAAGTAGTGGCCGCGGTTGACGCTCGAGTACGCCCGCGCGAACAGCGGCTGGAACGTGCTGACGGTCTTGTCGATCTTGCCCACGTTCCGCCTGATGCCGCCGGTCAGCCCGGACAGGTTGTCCACCAGGCGGCCGAGCTCGCCGGCGTTCTTGCCGAGCACCTCGTTGGAGGTGTGGACGGTGGCCGACAGCTCCACCAGCGCGTCGTCCACCAGTTCGCGGTTGTCGGCGAACGCCTCCGTCAGCGTGACCAGGTTGTCCACCAGCCGCTCGATCTGCCGGTCCCGCCTGGCGACCACGCCGGTGACGGTGGCGTAGTCCTTGAGCAGCTGTTCGATGGTCTTCTTGCGCTCGTTGACCGTGGTCGTGATCGCGTTGACGTTGTCGAGCAGGCGCGGGATGTTGTGCTGGTTGCCCTTGAGCGACTTGGCGGCGGCCGTCAGGAGCTGGTTGATCTGGTCGGGATCCAGGCTGCGGGTGAGCGGGCCGAGGTCGCTGATCAGCTCGCCGATGTCCACCACGGAGGAGGTGCGCGTGAGGCGCGCCCCCGGCGGCAGCCGGCCGGGCGCGGTGCCGGGCAGCAGGTAGACGACGCGCTGGCCGACGGCGTTGCGCCAGCGTACGGCGGCCTCGGTGTCGGTCGGCACCCTGACCGCGTTCTGCACCTCCATGGTCACTTCCGCCCGGCCGTTCACGACCCTGATCGTGTCCACCTGGCCGACCGGAGCTCCGGCGATCTTCACCTGGTCGCCCTCGTTCAGGCCGGACACGTCGTCGAACACGGCGACCAGGCGGTAGCCGTCGCCCGTGCTCACCCGCTCGATCTGCACCGCGATCACCACGATCAGCGTCAGGGTGAGGCCGATGAACAGCGCGAACCGCACGAGGGTCCAGCGGCGGCGCAGGCGTTCCACGTCAGCGCCTCCCGTCGGTCGGGCCGCAGGCGCCCACGATCAGCTCGCAGACGTCGGTGGCGATGAACGCCTCCACCTGCAACTGGCGGTTGCCGCCTGGACCTGGCGCCTCGATCAGCTCGTTGAGCAGGTCGACCAGCCGGTTGAGGCCGCGTACGCCGTCTCCCGCCAGGCCGAGCTGGGCGTAGATGAGCGCGGCGACCCGCTCGCCCGAGTGCACCCCGGCCCGCAGGTCGCCCCGGTGCTTGGCCAGGCCGTGGGAGACCTGCCCGGAGACCGAGGTGACCTCCTGGAGCAGGGCGCGTACCTTGTCGGCCCGTTTGAGCAGGTCGGGGGTGATGACGTTGACGTCGGAGGAGATGGAGACGAGCTCGTCGCCCTTGTCCGACAGCGCCGTGCCGAGCAGTGCCGCGTCGTGCAGGAACCGTCGAGCGTTCGCCCGGTGCCGGTGCGCGACGCCGACGACCGTGCCGGCGTCGCCGATCAGCTCGCGCAGGTTCTCGCCCTCGCCCTCCAGCCCCTTGGCCAGCGTGTGCACGATGACCGTGACCTCGCGCGGGTCCACGGCGTCCAGGCCCCGGTAGGCGTCGCCGAGCGTGTCGGACAGGTCCAGCGGCTCCTCGGTGTCGGTGATGACGGCGCCGGCGGACAGGTACGGGCCGGTCGTCTCACCGGAGCCCGGCCGCAGCTCGACGAACTTGGGGCCGAACACCGACGCCGGCTCCACTGAGGCCACCGCGGTCGTGGGCACCCTGACCCCAGGATCGACGTGCATGGTCACCACGGCCCTGCCCTTGGCGTCCAGCGCGATGCCCGTCACGTCGCCGACCGTGATGCCGCGGATCTTGACCGGCGAGGCGGTGTCGAGGCCCTGCCCGGCCCGGCCGAACACGGCGTCGATGCGGGTGCCGCGTAACTCGGTGGTGGTGCGCACCACGTACAGGGTGGCCGCGGCCAGCACCGCCAGCACGGCGAGCGCGATGCCCATCCGGGCGGCGAGGGGAAGTTCAGCTCGGGTCACCGGCCTCACCCCGTCAGCGGTATGTTGCCGCCGGCGCCCCAGAACAGGTACGACAGCAGCAGGTTGAGCAGCACGATCGTGACGATCGACTGGCGGATGGCCCTTCCCGCCGCCACCCCCACGCCCACGGGCCCGCCGGTGGCGTTGAAGCCGTGGAAGCAGTGGATGACGATGACGGCGAAGGCGAACACGGCGACCTTGGCGACGCTGAACAGGATGTCGCTGACCGGCAGGTACAGGTAGAAGTAGTAGTCGTAGACGCCGGGCGCCAGCCCGAACAGCACCGTGCACATGAGCCGGGTGGCGAAGAAGCTGGCGAACAGCGCGATCAGGTAGATCGGCACCAGCGCCAGCAGCGCCGCCACGACCCGGGTACAGATCAGGTAGGTGAAGGCGTTGATGCCCATCACCTCCAGCGCGTCGATCTCCTCCGAGATCCGCATCGCGCCGAGCTCCGCCGTGAACGACGAGCCGACCTGCGCCGCCAGCGCCGTGGCCGCGATGATCGGGGTGATCTCGCGAACGTTGGCGAAGCTGCCGACCAGGCCCATGAACGACTCCGCGCCGATGGCCTGCAGCCCCTGGTAGCCCTGCAGCCCCACGGTCGCGCCCACGACGAACGCCATCGTGAACACCACGAAGACCATGCCGCCGCCGATGACGGTGGCGCCGACGCCCACCACGACATCGCTGACCTGGCGCAGGACGACCTTGCCGTACCTGAGCCGCAGCACGACGTCGCGGACGGAGTAGAACAGGACCTTCCACACGAACAGCGGCCAGTCGGCCAGGGCCGCGAACCGCTCGGCGGCGTCCCGACCCCTGAGGGCGAGTCTGAGGCCGGCCGTCCGCGTCGCCATCAGCAGGTCACCATCACAGCGACCTCGGCGGGTAGGCCAGGAAGTACACGGCCGAGATCACGTAGTTGAACGTGAACACCAGCATGAACGTCACCACGGTCGCCTGGTTGACCGCCCGTCCCACGCCCACCGGGCTGGTCGCGCACGTCATGCCCTTGTAGCAGGCCACCCCGGCCGCGATGAAGCCGAAGATCCACGCCTTGAACAGCGTCACGTACAGGTCGGAGGCCACCACCAGGGACAGCGCGCCCTCGAAGTACGCGCCAGGCGTGACGCCCTGCACGATCACGTTGAAGAAGTAGCCGCCGGTCGCGCCCGCCAGGATGACCAGCGGGCACAGGCACACCGCGATCGTGCTGGCCGCCCACATGCGCGGCGTGACCAGGCGGTGGATCGGGTTGACCGACATGACCTCCATCGCGCTCAGCTCGTCGCGGATGTGGCGGGCGCCGATGTCGGAGGTCATGGCGCTGCCGCCGGCCCCGGCGATCAGCAGCGCGCTGGCCAGCGGCGCCACCTCGCGGATGAGGCCGACGAAGACGGCGCTGCCGGTGGCCGAGCCGGCGCCGAGCTGCCGGGCCAGCTCACCCACCTGCAGCGCCACGGTCGCGCCGAGCGGCAGGGAGACCAGGAGCACGGGGACGCTGGTGATGCGGGCCAGGAACCAGCACTGGTCGACGAACTCCCACCACCAGCGCCTGACGTCCCAGCTCCGGCGCAGGCCCTCCAGGACGATGACGAACAGGTCTCCGACCTGGCCGAGGGCCGAGCCGGCGCGGCGTCCGACGTACCCGGACCAGGCCATCACCACCTCCGCCGCCTACGGATTGGCAACCCTACTGACGGGTTGTCCAGTAGGCCATGGCTTGGCGGGAATTTGCGGAAAAGGTATGAGGGCGGGGCCGCGCCTTGTCAGCCACGTACGAAACGTGACCGCTCCGTTACAGCGCTCTCCTGCTACAGCAGGCCGTTCATCCAGGACTCGATCCCGTCCGGGTCGCGGGGGAGCGCGGACGACATCAGGCGGGCCCCGTCGGAGGTGATCACCAGGTCGTCCTCGATCCGGATGCCCATGCCGCGCAGCTCCTCCGGCAGCGTCAGGTCGTCCGGCTGGAAGTACAGGCCGGGCTCCACGGTCAGCACGTTGCCCTCCTCCAGCACGCCGTCCAGGTAGACCTCGGCCCGCGACCTGGCGCAGTCGTGCACGTCGAGACCAAGCATGTGGCCGCTGCTGCATAGCGTGTAGCGCCGGTACAGGCCCGTCTCCATGAGCGTGTCGACGCTCTCCTTCAGCAGGCCCCAGTCGCGCAGCCCCTCGCAGATCACCCGCATGGCCGCCAGGTGGAAGTCACGGAAGCGGGCGCCGGGCCGCAGCGTGGCGATGGCCGCCTCCTGCGCCTGGTAGACCAGCTCGTACGCCTGCCGCTGCACACTCCCGAAGCGGCCCGACAGCGGGAAGGTGCGGGTGACGTCGGCCGTGTAGAGCGTGTCGGACTCGACGCCCGCGTCCATCAGCAGCAGGTTGCCGCGGCCGAGCGGGCCGTCGTTGCGGATCCAGTGCAGCACGCAGGCGTGCGCCCCGGCGGCCACGATGCTGTCGTAGCCGGTCGCGTTGCCCTCCAGCCTGGCCCGCAGGCCGAAGACGCCCTCCAGGTAGCGCTCGCCGCGCGGGTGGCCGAACGCCTGGGGGAGCGCGCGTACGACGTCCTCGAAGCCGCGCGCGGTCGCGTCCACGGCCGACTGCAGCTCGCCGACCTCCCACTCGTCCTTGACCAGCCGCAGCTCCGACAGGAACGACTCCAGCTCCGCGTCACCCTCGCCCCTGGGGACGGCGGCGTCCACGGAGGCGTCCACACCCCGCAGCACCCGGGCGGGGCGGCCGAGCTCAAGGTCGCGGATGTGGGCGCACTCGACCTGGTAGAGCGCCGCCGCCTCGGCCAGGTCGGGGCGCGGTCCGGCCCAGAACTCGCCGTAGCGGCGGTCGCGGTAGAACTCCTGGCCCTCCTCGCGCGGGGCGCGCGGCCTGACGTACAGCACCGCCTCGCCGGACGGCTCGATCACCAGCACGTCGTCCGACTCGCTCGCCCCGGTCAGGTACGCGTACGCGCTGTGCGGCCGGAACCGGAAGTCGCTGTCGTTGCTGCGCACCTTCAGCGTGCCCGCGGGGATCACCAGCCGCTCACCCGGGAACCGCTGCGCCAGCGCGGCCCGCCGCTTGGCCGCCCACGGGGCGATCGGCCGAGGGGCGTCCTGCCCCGTTTTCTGTGGGGCCCAGCCGGTGCGCATGAACGCGGCCAGTTCGTCGGTGACGGGCAGATCGTGGCTTCCGATGTTGAGCGCCTCGGCCATGGAGCGTTCCTTGAGTGGTATGTCGGTTGATGTCGTGATCCAGTACAGGGAGCAGCCTACGGGACCGCTTGACTCCGGGCCCGAGGGGTTGTTTGCCTGGACGCAAGCTTGGAACACTGAGGGCAAGAGGTGGTGGTGCACATGCTCATCGGGACGATCCTTCGTGGCAAGGGCAGTGACGTGACGACCGTGACGCCCGCGGCCACAGTACGCGAGCTGCTCGCCCAGCTCGCCGAGCACAACATCGGCGCCGTCGTCGTCTCCTCCGACGGGATCACCATCGAGGGGATCGTCTCCGAGCGCGACGTGGTCCGGCGCCTGCACGACCGCGGCGCCGCGATCCTCGACGCCCCGGTCTCCTCGATCATGACCACCGAGGTGACCACGGTCGGTCCCGGGGAGAACGTCGACTCGCTCCGGCAGACCATGACCACGCAGCGCTTCCGGCACATGCCAGTGGTCGACGGCGGCCGGCTGGTCGGCATCGTCAGCATCGGCGACGTGGTCAAGAGCACGATCGAGGAACTGGAGACGGAGAAGGCGTCGCTCGTCGACTACCTGCATCGTTGACAGCATCGTTGACAGGGATGGGACCCTTGGTCCGTGATGTACGGGCCGCCCCCTCCTGACCATCAGCGGGTACCTGAGTACCCCCGGGCCACGAGCAGCCCGCCGATCATCGTGCTCGTCTCCGGGCTCGCCGCCCTGCTGGGCTTCCTGCTGGGCGTCCTCGTCGGGTTCGGCGCGCAGACGACGTCCGCCGAGGAGCCGGCGCCGCGGGTCACGGTGACGGTCGAGGAGAGCCCGACCGGCGTGCCGGAGACCGGCGCGCCCACCGCGACGCCGCCCCAGGACCCGCAGTCCACGCCTGGTCAGACGCTCCCGGGCCAGACACAACCCGGGCAGACCCCGCCGGGTCAGACGCCGCCGGGCCAGACGCCGCCCGGACAGACCTCGCCCGCGACGCCTCCCGGGCAGACCACCCCGCCCGGAAGCGGCAACGCGACGACGCCCGCGCTGAACGGCGCCACCCTGCGCACCCTCGTCGTCGGCACCGACATCCAGCCCGGCACCTACCGCACCACCGGCCCCACCGCCGGGTTCCCGCTCTGCTACTGGGCCAGGCTGAAGAGCACGACCGGCGACGTCATCGCCTCCGGCATGCCGACGGGGCCCGCCAGCGTCACCATCCTGGCCACGGACAAGGCGTTCCAGACCGGGGGTTGCGTCGAGTGGAGCAAGGCGTAACTTTCTGCCGGAAACTCTGGACAACAGCGCAGAAACGCGCAATTCTGCTCACCGGCAGAAAGGAGGCACGCCCCAGCGTGCTGGCGTGACGCCCTGCGGTCATGGGCCACGCCACTCCGGCGTCCCTGGCCAGGACGCAGGACGGAGAGTGCGGAACAGCACGCGTAGCCACCGATCCCGAACCGTTTTCGTTCGCGAGGAGTGTCCATGCGTCTGTCCGCTCTCATCTCCGCCGCCGCCCTGGCGGCCGTCACCGTCGTCACCTCCCTCACCACCGCCCCAGCAGCCAGCGGGGCCGCCTCCGCCGCCTTACAGGCCCCTTCCGGGGCCGCCGCGCTGCCCAGCCCGGTCGCGTGCAACGGCTGCTGGAAGCCCGCGCTCAACACGAGCTGGGACTGGCAGCTCATCGCCCTGCCGAAGAAGCCGTACCCCGACGTGCAAATGTTCGACATCGACGGCTTCGACGCCGCCGACTCCGGCACCATCGTCCAGTCCCTCAAGGCCGGCAAACCAGGCCGTCGCGTCCTCTGCTACGTCAGCGCCGGCACGTACGAGGACTGGCGCCCCGACGCCGGCCGCTTCCCCGCCGCGGTCCTCGGCGACCCGCTGGAGGACTGGGAGGGCGAGCGGTGGCTGGACATCCGCCGCTACACCGGCGAGCTCGGCGCGATCATGAAGGACCGGCTCGACATGTGCAAGGCGGCCGGGTTCGACGCCGTCGAGCCCGACAACGTCGACGGCTACACCAACGACACCGGCTTCCCGCTCACCGCCGCCGACCAGCTCGCCTACAACGCCTGGTTCGCCAACGAGGCGCACAAGCGCGGGCTGTCGGTGGCGCTGAAGAACGACGTCGCGCAGATCCCGCAACTGCTGCCGTACTTCGACTTCGCGATCAACGAGGAGTGCTGGGAGCACTCCGAGTGCACCACCGCCCAGAACGGCGGTTCGTACGGCTACGACCAGTTCGTCAAGGCCGGCAAGGCCGTGTTCCAGGTCGAGTACAACCTGGCCACGTCCAAGTTCTGCGCGAAGTCCAACGCCCAGAACTTCAACTCGCTGAAGAAGACCTACGACCTGGACGGCTACCGCGTGGCCTGCCGGTAACACAGGCGTTTGCACTGGTAGGGCGAGCGTAGGAGGATGCGCTCAGCCCACCAAGGAGGAAGACATGTCGGTGTTGCAGAGCTTTGTGGACAGCGTGCGCAACGGGGCGATCGAGGTGATCGACCTCACCGCTCCGCTGACGGCGCAGACGCCGATCCTGCAGCTGCCCGAGCCGTTCGGCAACACGATCCCGTTCCGGCTGGAGGAGATCAGCCGGTACGACGATCGCGGCCCGGCCTGGTACTGGAACGACATCCACACCGGCGAGCACACCGGCACCCACTTCGACGCCCCCGTGCACTGGGTCACCGCCCGCGACGGCGAGGACGTCTCCCAGGTGCCCACGCGCAGCCTCATCGCGCCCGCCGTGGTGCTCGACCTGGCCGCGGAGGCGTCGAAGGACCCCGACTTCCTTCTCCAGATCGACCACGTCAAGGAGTGGGAGCGGGCCAACGGCCCGCTCCCCGAGGGCGGCTGGCTGCTCTACCGCACCGGCTGGGACGCCCGCTCCGCCGACCAGGCCGCCTTCCTGAACGCCGACGAGACCGGCCCCCACACGCCCGGCATCTCGGTCGAATGCGCCCAGTGGCTGGCCGCCGAGACCCCCATCCTCGGGCTCGGCGTCGAGACCGTGGGCACCGACGCGGGCGCGGCCCACTCCTTCGACCCGCCGTTCCCCTGCCACTCCTTCCTGCTCGGCGCGGGCAAGTACGGCCTCACCCAGCTGCGCAACCTCGACCGCCTGCCGGTGACCGGCTCCGTCGTGGTCGCGCCGCCGCTGCCCATCGAGGGCGGCTCGGGCAGCCCCGTGCGCGTGCTCGCCCTGGTCGAGCGTTGATCGTCGCCGAGGCCGTGGGCCGGGTCCTGGCCGCGTGCGGGGCCGGGACCGCCTTCGGGGTGGTCGGCAGCGGCAACTTCCACGTCACCAACGCCCTCGTGGCGGCCGGCGTGCGCTTCGTCGCCGCCCGCCACGAGGGCGGGGCCGCCACCATGGCCGACGCCTACGCCAGGATGAGCGGCCGGGTCGGCATCGTGTCGGTGCACCAGGGGCCGGGGCTCACCAACGCGATGACCGGCATCACCGAGGCGGCCAAGAGCCGCACGCCGCTGATCGTCCTGGCCGGCGAGGCCACGGAGCCCCAGTCGAACTTCCACATCGACCAGCCGGCCCTGGCCGTCGCGGTGGGCGCGGTGGCGATGCGGGTCACGGCCGCTGCGGACGTGGTGGAGCAGGTGGTACGGGCGTATCAGGTGGCCGTGGGGGATCGTCGCACGGTCGTCCTGAACCTGCCGCTCGACGTCCAGTCCACCCCCTGCCCCGACCTGGACCCTGCCACCCTGACAGCCCAGACCACGCACCTCCTCACCACAGCGACCGGCCGGTCCGTCACCGCACCGCCCGGATCGCCCGCCACCGCATCCACCAAGCCCGCCACCGCCTTTACCGGGCCGTCCACCGAGGCGCCGGCTACCGGGCCGGAGCCGTCGTCCTCCACGGAGGTGCCGCCGGCGGAAATCGGACTGCTGGAGCTGGTGCGGGCACTGGAGACGGCGCGGCGGCCGGTGTTCATCGCCGGGCGGGGTGCCCGGCGGGCCCGGCGGGAGCTGGAGGAGCTGGCCGAGCGGACCGGCGCCCTGCTGGCGACCTCCGCCGTGGCCAAGGGGCTCTTCCGCGGCAGCCCGTGGGACCTCGACGTCTCCGGCGGGTTCGCCACGCCCCTGACGGCCGAGCTGATCCGCGACGCCGACCTCGTCGTCGGCTGGGGCTGCGCCCTGAACATGTGGACCACCCGGCACGGCTCCCTGATCTCGCCCGGCACGCGCGTGGCGAAGGTGGACCTCGACCCGGCGGCGCTCAAGACGCATGTGCCCGCCGACGTGGGCGTGGTGGGCGACGTGGCGGAGGTGGCCAGGTCGCTGACCGCCCAGGTGCGGGGCGGCGCGCAGGGTTATCGTTCGCCGGAGCTCGCCCGCCGCATCGAGGCCGAGGGCCGCTGGCGGGCGGTCCCGTACGAGGACGAGAGCGGCGGCGGCCGGATCGACCCCAGGACGCTCACCATCGCCCTCGACGACCTCCTGCCCCAAGACCGGATCGTCGCCATCGACTCCGGAAATTTCATGGGATATCCGTCGATGTTCCTCGACGTCCCCGACGAGAACGGGTTCTGCTTCACCCAGGCGTTCCAGTCGATCGGGCTCGGCCTGGCGACCGCCATCGGCGCAGCCGTGGCCCGCCCCGACCGGCTGCCGGTGGCCGCGCTCGGCGACGGCGGCGCGCTCATGGGGCTGGCCGAGCTGGAGACCGTGGTCAGGCTCGGCCTGCCGATGGTGATCGTGGTGTACGACGACGAGGCGTACGGCGCCGAGGTGCACCACTTCGGCCCGCACGGCCACCCGCTGGACACGGTCCGCTTTCCCCCGGCCGACCTGGCCGCCATCGCCCGGGGCCACGGCCTGGCCGCCGTGACCGTCACCGGGCCCGGCGATCTGGCGGGCGTGGCGGAGTGGGTCGCGGGCGAGCGGGACCGCCCGCTGCTGGTGCAGGCCAAGGTGACACGGGAACGCGGCTCGTGGTGGCTGGAGGAGGCGTTCAAGGGCCACTGAACCAGGGGACCTGATCCAAGGGCCCCGATGCAAGCGCCCTGGTTTCGAGGGCCCCGGTGTCGAGGGGCGCAGATTCGCGGGGGGCTGATCAGAGCTTGCGGAAGGCGCGAGACTCCTCGGCCGCCTCCAGCACCTCGGCCAGCGACGAGCCCGCGCCCGCCGCCACCGCGGCCGCGATCGCGCCCTCCACGAACGGCACGTCCGCCACCACGACCCGCTCCTCCACCTCCAGCAGCCGGGCGGTCAGCACCGAGCTGCCCAGGTCGGGGATGAGCACCACCCCGTGGCCTCGGTCGACGCTGCGCACCGCCGCCTCCACGCGGTCGAAGCAGGTGCCCAGCCCGTTGTCCTCGGTCCCGCCTGCCGCCGCCACGGGGGCGTCCTGCCCTGCGATCCCGAGGGCCAGGGCCATCGCCTCGGCCGCCAGCCCGGCACTGTGCGAGATCAGCACCACGCCCACCATCACACCGCCTCCGCAGCCCGTCCAGCGGCAGCCCGCCCCGCGGCGGCCTCTCCAGCAGCAGTGCCTCCCCCGGCGGCCTCTCCAGCAGCGGCCCGTCCCCCAACAGCCCGTCCCCCAACAGCCCGTCCCGCGACAGTCCGTCCGGTCACGGGCCTATCCCGCCACGGTGGCGAGCGCCGTCATGAACAGCACCGCCGAGGCCGCCCCCGGATCCTCGTGCCCGATGCTGCGCTCGCCCAGGTAGCTGGCCCGCCCCTTGCGCGCCTGCATCGGGATCGTCGCCTTGGCGCCCTCGGCCGCCGCGCGGGCCGCCTGGTCGAGCGCCTCCCTGACACTCACGCCGTCGCGTACGGCCAGCGCCAGCGCACGGGAGGCCGGCGCGAGGGCGTCCACCATGGTCTTGTCGCCCAGAGCCGCCTTGCCGAGCCGCTCGACGGCCACCACCCCCGCCTCGAACGCCGCCGAGAACCCGGCCAGCGTCACCGGCGTCAGCAGCGCCTTGCCCATCTGCCGGAACACCGATCCGTACAGGGGCCCTGAGGCGCCGCCGACCCGGCGGATCAGCGTCGTGCCCGCCGTCGTCAGCACGTCCGCCGGCGACTCCGGCGCGGAGTCGGCCAGGGCCTTGCAGACCTCGGTGAGGCCGCGGTCGAGGTTGGTGCCGTGGTCGGCGTCGCCGATGGCCGCGTCGAGCCGGGTCAGGCGGTCGCGCTCCTCGCGTACGAGCCGGGCCGTCTCCTCGAACCAGGCCACGAACAGGTCGGTGTCCATCAGCGCCCCCAGCGCAGCGCGGGCGTCTCGACCGGCGCGTCCCACAACCGGGTCAGCGCGTCGTCCAGCAGGCAGACCGAGACCGAGAAGCCCTGCATGTCCAGACTCGTCACGTAATTACCCACCAGCGAGCGCGTCACCCGGGCTCCCTTGCCCTTGATGAACGCGGCCACCTCCGCGAACACGACGTACAGCTCCATGAGCGGCGTCCCGCCCATGCCGTTGACCATGACCAGCAGGTCGCCCCGCAGCGGCTGGTCGCGGTGGACGGCCTCCATCGCCACCCCGGCCAGCTCGCGCGCCGGCGCCAGCGGCACCCTGGCCCGCCCCGGCTCGCCGTGGATGCCGATGCCCAGCTCCACCTCCGTCTCCGGCAGGTCGAAGGTGGGCTTGCCGGCGGACGGGGTGGTGCAGGAGGTCAGGGCGATGCCGAAGGACCTGCTGCGCTCGTCCACCTCCTGCGCGACGGCCGCGACCTCGGCCAGCGGCGCGCCCTCCTCGGCCAGCGCCCCCGCGATCTTCTCCACGAACAGCGTCGCCCCGGTGCCGCGGCGGCCGGCCGTGTAGAGCGAGTCCTGGACGGCGACGTCGTCGTCCACCAGCACGCTCGCCACCTCGACGCCCTCGACCAGCTCGGCGGCCATCTCGAAGTTGAGCACGTCGCCGGTATAGTTCTTGACGATGTGCAGCACCCCGGCGCCGCCGTCGACCCCCATGGTCGCCTCGATGATCGGATCGGGCACCGGCGAGGTGAAGATCTCGCCGGCGCAGGCGGCGTCGAGCATGCCGTGACCGACGAAACCGACGTGCAGCGGCTCGTGGCCGGAGCCGCCGCCGGAGACCAGGCCCACCTTCCCGCGGCGCGGGCCCTGCGCCCGGTAGACCACGTGGTCGCGGATCCGCAGCGAGGGGTGGGCCGCGGCCATGCCGTTCAGCGCGTCTTCAACGACGGATTCTGCCGTGTTGAGCAGCTTCTTCATGGTCAAAACATCTGCCCGTTTTCACGACCGCGCAAGCGTCGTAGCGTGAGCGGAGTGGATATCGTCTACAGCCCCTTCGACGCCGAGACCAACGCCGACCCCTATCCCGTCTACGCGCGACTGAGGGCGGAAGCGCCGCTCTACCACAACGCCGAGCTCGGTTTCTGGGCGCTGTCCCGGCACGCCGACGTCTCGGCCGCCCTCGCCGACAGCGCGCTGCTGTCCAGCGACCACGGCCCCATGCTGGAGGCGGGCGCCTCGGGTCCCGAGGCACGCAGGTTCCTGTCGTTCGTGGCGATGGACCCGCCCGAGCACACCCGGATGCGCGCGGCCATCTCCAAGGGCTTCACCCCGCGCCGGGTCGCCGCCCTGGAGCCCATGATCAGGGAGATCGCGCGCGAGCACATCGTCCGGGCGGTGGATCGGGGGACGTTCGACTTCGCCCGCGACATCGCGGCCAGGCTGCCGCTGGACGTGATCTCCGAGCTGGTGGGCGTGTCACCGTCCGAGCGCGCGGGCGTACGCCGCGACTTCAGCGCTCTGATCGGGTACGCCCTCGACAGCGGCGCGGCCGACGACGGGCTCAAGAGCCTGGTCTCCCTGGCCGGCTACTACGCCTCGATCATCGCGGAACGCCGGGCCGACCCGCGCGACGACCTCGTCTCCGTCCTCGTCGCGGATGACGAACTGACCGACGACGACATCGTGGCGTTCCTGTTCCTGCTCATCGGCGCGGGCGCGGAGACCACCACCCACCTGCTCAGCGCCGCCTGGTACTGGGCGTGGCGCAACCCGGACCAGCGCGCCGCCGCCTTCGGCGGGGCGATCACGCCGTGGATGGAGGAGTCGCTGCGTTACGACACCCCGGCCCACGGCACCGCCCGCCGTCTCACTCGCGAGAGCGAGTGGTACGGCGTCCGCGTCCCGGAGAACGCCAAGATGTGGCTGCTGATCGGCTCGGCCAACCGCGACGAACGGGTCTTCCCCGACGCGGGCGTCTATGACCTGAGCCGCGACACCGCCCGTTCGCTCAGCTTCGGCGTCGGCCGCCACTACTGCCTCGGCGGCCCCCTCGCCCGGCTGGAGGCCCGGGTGGCGCTGGAGGAGCTGACGAAGGCCGTCTCGCCCGGCTACGACATCGACCCGGCCGGCATCAGGAGGACCGCGCACGGCAACGTCAGGGGCATGGTCAGCCTCCCGACGTCCGTGAAACCCGCCTGAGTACGTTACCTTCTGCTCATGGCTGAGATCGTGTACCCGCCGGTGATCGCCGCCGCGCGGACCCTGTTTCGCGTGCTCGACATCAAGTTCCACCTGGAGGGGACCGAGCACGTGCCGCGCACCGGGGGAGCGGTGCTGGTGAGCAACCACATCAGCTACCTCGACTTCATCTTCGCCGGGTTCGCCGCGCTGCCGTCGAAGCGGCTGGTGCGCTTCATGGCCAAGCAGGACGTGTTCGACAACCGGATCTCGGGGCCGCTGATGCGCGGCATGCACCACATCCCGGTGGACCGGGAGGCGGGGGCCGGCTCCTATGCCACGGCGCTGCGCATGCTGAAGGCCGGTGAGGTCGTGGGCGTGTTCGCCGAGGCGACGATCAGCCGGTCGTTCACCGTCAAGGAGATCAAGAACGGCGCCATCCGGATGGCCCAGGCCACCGGCACGCCCGTCATTCCGGTGGCACTGTGGGGCGACCACCGGCTGTGGACCAAGGGGCGGCCGCGCAACCTGCTGCAGCGGCACGTGCCGGTCAGCATCCTGGTCGGCGAGCCGATGCACCCCAAGCGCGGGGAGAACGTCAACGACCACACCGCCGACCTGCACCGGCGCATGTCGGAACTGGTGGACCGGGCGCAGCGCACCTATCCGGAGGTGCCGCAGGGGGTGTGGTGGCAGCCGGCCCACCTCGGCGGCACCGCGCCGACCCCGGAGGAGGCGGCCGCGATGGACGCCGCCGAGGCCGAGGCCCGCGCCAAGAAGGACTGACCTCCCGCAGACCGACCCCTCGGGCCGAAAGACCGGCCGTCCCCGGTAGGGCCGGCCGGTGGGTCACCCGGCCGCGAAGGCCGGTCGGGGGCAGCCGGCCGTGACGGCCGGCCGGCCCGAAGCGGGGCGGCCGAACGTCAGATGGCCGCCTGGTAGGCGCTGGCGCGCATGCCCGCGAGTAACCCCGCCGTCTGCTCCGGCGTGTAGCGGCGTACGGGGTCGTGGTGCAGCAGGCCCTCGATGAGCGGCCGCATCACCCCGGCCCGCCGCGGCGGCGGATAGGGGCCGCTCCTCGCCATGCCGAGGACGGTGGCGGCGTCCTGGCCGGGGTAAGGAGGCTGGCCCTCGATGGCGCTGTAGAGCGTGGCGCCGAAGGACCACATGTCGGCCTCCTTGCTGGCCGGTCCGCCGTGCAGCCGCTCGGGCGCCATGAAGGCCGGAGTGCCGCGCAACCGCCGCGAGGTCGTCATGCGGATGTCACCCTCGGCGGTCGCTATCCCGAAGTCGGTCAGCACCACCCGGTCACCCGTCAGCATGACGTTGGCGGGCTTGACGTCGCGATGCAGCACGCCCGCCTGGTGGGCGGTGCGCAGTGCCGCGAGCAGGTGCTGCCCGATCGCCGCCACCGACTGGGCGGGCAGGGTGCCCACCTGTGACAGCAACTGGTGCAGCGAGAGCCCGTCAAGGTATTCCATCACGATCCAGAGCTTGCCGCCCTCCTCGATCAGGTCATGCACCGTGACGATGTTGGGATGCGTCAGCCCGGCGGCCATCCTGGCCTCGCGCAGCACCCGGCGGCGGACCATCTCGGCCTCACCGGCCAAGGTCAGCTCCTTCAGCGCCACCGTACGGTGGAGGAGCTGATCGAACGCCCGCCAGACGACTCCCATACCCCCACGACCGGCCTCCTCGTTCAGGAGGTACCGTCCGCCGATCTCCCGCATACCATCCCCTCTAGCTCGGGGATAATCATGTCACCTCAGCACAGGCTCTAGGGTGCCTAACGTGATCCGGACATGTCGGAAAGTGCAGCTGTGCTGGTCAGAGGCCCAGAAATTTGATCTGACAAAGCGCGCCGCACCAGTCCGACACCGACCAAACATACTCCAGTCGCGCCCACGAGGACGGCTCCAAGCCCGGCGAACTCGGCCACGACGCCTCCCGCGGCCGCCCCGAGAGGCATCCCACCCATCCCGACGAGCCGATATGCCGAGTTGACCCGTCCGAGCAATTTCGCCGGAATCAGCCGCTGCCGGGCGGAGATCACCAGCACGTTGCCCCCGGCGCCGACCACCCCCCACAGCACGGCGGTCGGATAGAGCGTCCATGGGGACGGTATGATCACCGGCACCAGCAGCAGCAGACTGGTGACCAGCCAGCAGCCGACCAGCGTCCTGAACTCCCCGAACACCCCCGCGGCCCGTTCTGACAGCAGCGAGCCGACCACGGCGCCCGCGGCGAAGGCCGTGGTCATCAGGCCGTAGCCGGCCGGTTCGAGCCCGATCTCGGACCCGTCGCCGACCGCCCACAGCACGAAGACGGCGAAGTAGGCGGAGTTGGCCAGGTTGAGCAGCCCGGCCGTGATCGCCAGGCCGCGCAGGACGCGGTGGGACCACAGGAAGCGCAGGGCCTCGGCGATGTCCGCGCGCATCGGCCGGCGCGCCTCCACGCCGCCCTCCGCCCGTTCTGTCCGGGCTTCCGGCCGTTCGGCCCCGGCTTTGGTCGCAGCCTCTCCCACAGCGCCGGTCCCGGCCCCGCCCTCCGCCCGGTACGCGCCGCGCATCCCCAGCAGGAGCAGGCCGGCGGCGGCGTACAGCAGGGCGGGCGCGCCGAAGACGACGGCGGGCAGTGCCGCCACGAGCAGGCCCGCCACCGGAGCGCCGACGAAGTCGTTGCCGATCATCTGAGCGCTCGACACCCGCCCGTTCGCCTTGGTCAGCGCGTCACGAGGCACGGTCATGGGCAGCACGGACTGCGCCGAGAGGTCGGCGAAGACCTCGCTCACCCCGGCCAGCAGCACGGCGGCCAGCAGGAGCCAGAGGTTGAGCAGGCCGAGCACGGCGAGGAGCGTGACGCCGGCCAGGATCACGGCCCGGACGAGGTTGGCGCGCACCATGATGCGGCGGCGGTCGGCCCGGTCGGCGACGGCGCCCGCGTGCAGCGCCAGCAGCAGCCACGGCAGCGTGGTCGCGGCCGCCACCAGGGAGATCAAGGTGGGGGAGCGGGTCATCGAGACGGCCAGCAGCGGCGCCCCGATCTTGAGCACGCCGTCGGCCAGGTTGGACAGGGCCGTGGAGGACCACAAATAGGCGAACGAACGCCCAAGACGCGACATGGCAGGCTCCGCTATCGTGTAAGGGAAAGTGTGCACATAATTCTTTGCAAAGATAGGCTTGCACAGTATGAGACGCAAGAGCTTTTCCGCCAGAACGCTCGACGCGAACGCCATGAAGTCCTTCGCACACCCGCTGCGACTGCGGCTCTACGGCCTGCTCGACGAGCACGGGCCCTCCACGGCGACCCGGCTGGCCGGCCTGGTCGGGCAGAACACCGGGGCGACCAGCTACCACCTGCGCGAGCTGGCCAGGCACGGCATGATCGAGCTCGCGGAGGGGATGGGGCGGGGGAAGGAGAAGTACTGGCGCATCACGCCGGGCGGCTTCTCCTACGGCGAACCGTCCGAGGCCGATCCAGAGGCGGCGGGAGCGGTCGAATACCTGCTCGACGACCTGGTACGCCAGCGCGGCGAGGAACTTTCCAGGTGGCGCGAGGAGTCGGCGACGGCCCCGGCCGAGTGGGTGGCGGCGAGCGTGTTCGGGCGGCGCTCGCTGCGGCTCACGGCGGAGGAGGCGGCGCGGATGAACGAGGAGGTGTTCGCGGTGCTGGAACGCTACCGCGCGGTGTCGGACGGCAGGGTGCCCGAGGCCCAGGAGGACCTCGGGCGCGTGATCGTGCACTTCGACGTCCTGCCGGTGGGAGCAGGCCGCCCGTCGCCGGACGACGACGACTGAGCAGGCCGCACGCCTCCGGCGTCAGATGATGCGGCCGGGCCGGGCCCGGCCCGGAGTGACGAGGCCGCGGGCTGCGGCGTCAGGTGAGGGGGCCGGGTGCCTCCGGGGTCACGTGATGAGGCCGAGGGCGCGTTCGGCCAGGCCCTCCGGCGCGGTGGCGGGGGAGCCGCAGGTGAACGGCGGCCGCGGGTCGTACTCGATGGCCAGCTGCACGCTCTGCGCCGTCACCGGATCGGCGGCCTGCCCCAGCAGCGTCAGCGCCATGTCGATGCCCGCCGACACCCCCGCCGCCGTCACGATCTTCCCGGTCGTCACCACCCGCTCGCTCACCGGCTCGGCCCCGAAGCGGGTGAGGAAGTCGAGGATGGCCCAGTGGGTGGTGGCCTTGCGCCCCTCCAGCAGCCCGGCCGCGCCGAGCAGGAGCGAGCCGCTGCACACCGAGGTCGTCCACTGCGTGTGCTCGTGCGCCTGTCTGATCCACCCGACCAGGGCCTCGTCGGCCAGGACGTCGAGTGTCCCCGAGCCGCCGGGGACCACGATCACGTCCGGGTCGGGCAACTCGGCGTACGAGGCCGTGGCGTTCATGAGGAGCGTGCCCTTGTCGTCGGCGACCGGCCCACGCTCGCCGGCCACGAACGTGACCGTCCAGCCGGGCGCGAAGGCCAGCACGGTGTACGGGCCCACGGCGTCGAGCGCGGTGAAGCGGGGATAGAGGGGGATGGCCACGTGCATGCGTCTGCCCTTCCTCGGCGGAAACCTGCGCGCCTCGAACCTACCCCGGAACGCCGAGAGCCCCCGGGGGCAGGACCGGGGGCTCTCGCCGGAGATGGGTGATGGAGAGATCAACCCATGTGCGGGTAACGGTGGTCTGTCGGCGGCACGAACGTCTCCTTGATCGCGCGGGCGCTCACCCAGCGGGTCAGGTTGAAGATCGAGCCGGCCTTGTCGTTGGTGCCGGACGCGCGCCCGCCGCCGAACGGCTGCTGGCCCACGACGGCGCCCGTCGGCTTGTCGTTGACGTAGAAGTTGCCCGCCGCGAAGCGCAGCCGCTCGGCCGCCGAGGCGATGGCGTAGCGGTCCTGGGCGATGATCGAGCCGGTCAGCGCGTACGGGGCGATGCCCTCCATCTGGTCGAGCACCGTGTCGTAGGCGGCGTCCTCGTAGACGTGCACGCCGAGGATCGGCCCGAAGTACTCCTTGACGAAGATCTCGTCGGTCGGGTCGGCGCACTCCAGGATGGTCGGCTTGACGAAGTAGCCGACGGAGTCGTCGTAGGAGCCGGTGAGCACGTCGATGTCCGAGGCGGCCCGCGCCCGGTCGATCGCCTCCTTGTGCTTGGCGAACGCCCGCGCGTCGATGACCGCGCCCATGAACGTCGACAGGTCGGCGGCCACGTCGCCCACGGTCAGCGACTCGGCGGTGGCGACGAAGTCGTCACGCATGCGGTTCCAGACCGAGCGCGGCACGTACGCCCGCGAGGCGGCCGAGCACTTCTGCCCCTGGTACTCGAAGGCGCCCCTGATCAGCGCCGTCGAGAGCACCGCCGGGTCGGCGGACGGGTGGGCGAGCACGAAGTCCTTGCCGCCGGTCTCGCCGACGAGGCGCGGATAGCCGTGGTAGGAGGCGATGTTCGCGCCGATCGTGCCCCACAGGTGCTGGAACGTCGCGGTCGAGCCGGTGAAGTGCACGCCGGCCAGCGCCGGATGGGTCAGCGCCACCTCGGAGACGGCCTGACCGTTGCCGGTGACCAGGTTGATCACGCCCGGGGGCAGCCCGGCCGCCTCAAGCAGCCGCATCGTGTGGTGCGCGGCGAGCTGCTGGGTGGGCGACGGCTTCCAGACGACGACGTTGCCCATCAGCGCCGCCGAGGCCGGCAGGTTTCCGGCGATGGCGGTGAAGTTGAACGGCGTGATCGCCAGCACGAAGCCTTCGAGCGGCCGGTACTCCATCCGGTTCCACACGCCCGGTGAGGAGATGGGCTGGTCGGCGTAGAGGCGGCGGGCGAAGGCCACGTTGAACCGGAGGAAGTCGATCAGCTCGCAGGCCGCGTCGATCTCCGCCTGCTGCGCCGACTTCGACTGGCCCAGCACGGTCGCCGCGTTCAGCGTCTGCCGCCACGGGCCCGCCAGCAGGTCGGCCGCCTTCAGGAAGATCGCCGCCCGCTCGTCGAACGACAGGGCCCGCCACGCGGGCGCCGCCGCCAGCGCGGCGCCGACGGCGTCCTGCACGTCCTGGGCCGTAGCGTCGTTGGTACGGCCCAGGACGGAGGCGTGGTTGTGCGGCTGCACGACGTCGATGGCGGCGCCGCCGCCCGGTCGCTGCTCGCCGCCGATGGTCATGGTCAGGTCGGTCGAGGCCCCGGCCAGCTCCTTGATGCGGTCCTCCAGCGCGGCCCGCTCGGCGCTGCCGGGGGCGTAGCCGAGCACGGGTTCGTTGGCCGGCGTGGGGACGTTGCTGATGGCATCCATTTACTTACCCCCAAGGGCACGAAGGAAGAAGGCGACGTTGGCGGGCCGCTCCGCCAGGCGGCGCATGAAGTAGCCGTACCAGTCGTCGCCGTACGGGACGTAGACGCGGACCGTGTGGCCGGCCCCGGCCAGGGCCTCCTGCCGGTCGGTCCTGATGCCGTAGAGCATCTGGAACTCGTGGTCGCCGATCGCCCGCCCGAACCGGTCGGCGAGCAGCTCCGTGATCGCGATCATGCGGTCGTCGTGCGTCGCCACCATGGGGTACCCCTTCCCCGCCATGAGGATCCGCAGGCATCGCACGTACGCCTTGTCCACGGTCGTCCGGCCCTGGTGCGCGACGGAGGCCGGCTCGCGGTAGGCGCCCTTGACCAGCCGTACCCGTGAGCCCTCCGAGGACAGGTCCCTGCAGTCCTGCTCGCTGCGGAACAGGTACGCCTGGATCGCCACGCCCGTGGACGGGTAGTCCTCGCGCAGCTTGCGCAGGATGGACAGGGTGGAGTCGACCGTGGTGTGGTCCTCCATGTCGAGGGTGACGGTCGAGCCGCCGGCCGCCGCGGCGGCGCAGATCTCGCGGGCGTGCTCCAGGGCCATGGCGTCGTCGAGCCGCTGCCCGACGGCCGACAGTTTCACCGATACCTCGCCCCTGGACCCGAGGCCGAGCGGCCTGATCGCCTCCAGCAGCGTGATGTAGGCGTCGGCGGTCGCTTCGGCGGCCCGCGCGTCCAGCGTCTCCTCGCCGAGGTGGTCGACGGTCACGGCGAGCTTCGCGTCACTCAGGCGTTCGACCGCGTCGCGGGCCTCCTCGACGCTCTCGCCCGCGACGAACCGGCCCACGACCTTCTTGGTGGGCGGGAAACCCGACACGGCACGGCGCACGGCACCGCTCCTGGAGGCGGCGAGCAGCAGTTGACCCAGCATGTGCCCAAGTGTAGAAACCGCAGCTCAGAGGGGGCCATCGACGGGCGTAACGTCGCGTGTGGCAGGCTGTCGTACAAATGCACAACACGGCAGACCTACAAGAGATCGTCGACGAGATCGCCGCCCGGCTGGGGGCGTCCGCGACGCTGGAGGACCGCTCGTTCCGGCTGCTGGCCTACGGGGCGCAGCACGGTGACATCGACACGGTCCGCCAGGAGTCGATCCTGCGCCGGCGCGCCACGGGAGAGGTGCGCGAATACTTCGAGCGTTACGGCATCGCGCGGGCGAGCGGGCCGGTCAGGATCCCCGCCGACGCCGAGCTCAAGGTCCTGGCCAGGGTCTGCTGGCCGCTGCGCCACGCCGACGTCACGTACGGCTACCTGTGGCTGCTGGACCCCGGCGAGCTGGCCGACGGGCCCGAGCGGACGGGTGAGCGGGGTGGGCTGACCGACGCGCGGCTGCGGGCGGTGGCGCCGCTCGTCGCCAGGGCCGCCGCCGCGCTCGCTCAGGAGGCCAGGAGCAGGCAGGACCTCGGGCGGGGCCTGCGCGCGCTGCTGTCGCCCGACCCCGAGGTGCGCGCGGGCGCCTCGCTGGACCTTCCCGGGCCGGTGGCGGCCATCGCCGTACGCGAGTCGGAGGAACGGGTGGCCGCCCTCTGGACGCTCCCGCGCGGCGTCCTGGCCCGAACCGGCTCGCCGGTCGCCCTGCTCGCCCCCGCCCACCTGGCCGGGGAGGTGGCGCAGACCGTGCAGAGCGCGTACGGCACCGCGGCCGGCATCGGCGCGCCCAGGGTCGACCCGGCCGACGCCTGGCTGAGCTGGCGCGAGGCCCGCCAGGCGCTGCGCATCGCCGAGCACTTCCCCCGCCACGCGCCCGTCGCCCGCTGGGAGGAGCTGGGCGTGCACCGGCTGCTGTCCCGGCTGAGCCAGACGGACCTGCGCGAGCTGGCCGAGGAGACGGCCGCGCTGGACGCCGAGCTGGCCCAGACCGTGGAGGTCTACCTGGACCGCGGCGGCCACGTGCAGAAGACCGCCGCCGAGCTCGGCATCCACCGCCAGACGCTCTACTACCGGTTGGGCAAGGCCGAGCGCCTCACGCACAGGGACCTGTCGGACGGTGACGACCGCCTGGCCGTCCACCTGGGGCTCAAGGCCGCCCGGCTACGCGGCCCCGACCACTCCTCGTAAAACGTTACTCGCTCTGACCCCGACGGCTCGTGAGGCGTCACGCGCTCCGGCGCGTCATTCGCTCTCGTCGAGGACCCGGTGCAGGGTGACGGCGAAGGCGTCGGGGTCGCCGGGCATGCCGAACTCGCCCCCCATGAAGCCGCCGTGGTGGCTGGGGAAGATCACGGGCTCCGTACCGAGCCGTTCCGCCACGGCCAGGCCCGACCGGCAGGCCATCTCGCCCTCCGACTCGGCGCCGACGCCGACGACGATCCGGGTGGAGGCGGCCCGCAGTGCCGCGAAGTCGTGCCGGTAGTGCGTACAGGTGATGAGGTTCTGCGCGAACAGCACGTCGTCCCTCGACCCGTCGTCCTCCGTCGGCATCCCGAGCTGGGCCGGATCGGGGGCGGGCAGCTCGGACAGGTCGGCGGGGAGCTCACCGCGCCAGCCGGAGGTGCCGATGAACTTGGCCATCGCCGCGCCGAACCCGTCGCGGTCGTACGTGGCGCGGATGTCGGCGATGGCCGCCAGCGCCCGCTCGCGGTCGGGCAACTCCTGGGCGGCGGGCGGCTCGTGCGCCACGAGCGTGCGCACCTGCTCCGGATGGCGGGCCACCAGCGCCAGCCCGTTGACCGCGCCGCCGCTGCTGGCGAAGATGTCCACCGGCCCGGCGCCGAGCGCGTCGATCAGCAGGTGCAGGTCGTCGGCGTGCAGGTCGGGCGTCGACTCGGTGAGCCCGTCGGTGCGGGTGCTGCGCCCGATCCCACGCGGGTCGTACGTCACCACCGTGCGGTCCTGGAAGTGGCCGGCCAGGGTGGTGAAGCCGGTCGCGTCCATCGGCGAGCCGATCATCAGCAGCACCGGCCGGCCCGAGCCGGACTCGGGCTCGCGCACGTCGTAGTGGAGGGTCGCTCCCGGCACCTCGATGGTGTGGGTCTTGGGGTCGGTCATGGGTCGCTCCTTCTCGATGACGATGTGCAGACCGCCGGGCGCGGTGAAACTCATCGGTGCGACGACCCATCATGCCCCTGGAGCCTGCTCAGGCCCACAACACCGACATGAGGATCAGCAGGAAGAAGAACGCCAGCAGGCCGAGCGGGATCGCCATGAGGGCGATCGTGATGCCCATGCCGTTCCACTGCTGGGGTGGCGGGCCGAGCGCGCCGCGCGAGTAGGCCCACAGGGGCGCGCGGTATTCGACGTCGAGCGACATGCCGGGCTGCAGCCAGATCGTCAGGTCCGCCGGGCCGATCTGCGAGGGCAGGAAGTACGGCAGATGGACGTGCAGATGATGCTGGCCGGGAGGCAGCACGATGGCGTTGCGGCCCCAGCGGCCGGGCATCGGGCGGCCGTTGACCACGACGGTGGGAGTGATCATGGACAGCATGAAGCCGAGCCAGTGGCGCTGGATGTCGAGGACGACCTGCCCCTGCGGCCCCTGCTGCCCCTGAGGCATCGGGGCGGGCTGCTGACTCCATGCTCCATGTGGCGGCATGGGCCCTGGTCCGTGAGGCGGCCCGGGCGGTCCCGGCGGTGGTCCCAGTGGTGGTCCTGGTGGTGGTCCTGGTGGTGGTCCTGGTGGTGGTCCTGGTGGTCCGTACGGTGGCTGGGGCGGATACATGGCGCCAGATGGTATCGCCACCGCCGCGCTTCGTGCTGACGCTTCGAGATCAGTTAAAGTCCGGAAAAACGGACAAATGCATATAAGGCGGACAGAACGGGTAGGAGTCCGTAGGGATCGATTGCCCACCCCACCAGGGGCGCCCCGGCTGTGGGGAAGCAGCCGGGGCGCCCTCTCGGCCTCAGGAGGCAGTGACGTGCCGCGTGCCGGGGGCCACGATCTCCTCGTCGTCCGCGCGGCGCCGTACCCAGAGGTAGACCAGCGCCCCGGCGAACAGCACGATCGAGGTCCACTGGTTGACCCGCAGCCCCAGGAGCAGCACCGCGTGGTCCACGCCGCCGACCGGATCGATGCGCAGGCCCTCGATCCAGAACCGCCCGAACGTGTAACCGGCGACATACAGGGCGAACAGCCGGCCATGGTGCAGCGCGAAGCGCCGTCCCGCCAGGATCAGGGCGAAGCCGAGCGCCGCGTCCCAGATCGACTCGTACAGGAAGGTCGGGTGGTAGAGCACGCCCGGCTCGCCGCCGTGCGCCTGGTCGATCTCCAGGCCCCATGGCAGCGTGGTCGGGCTGCCGTACAACTCCTGGTTGAACCAGTTGCCCCAGCGGGCGATCGCCTGCCCGAACGCGATGCCGGGCGCGACCGTGTCGGCCATGGCGCCGACGGAGATGCCCCGGCGGCGGCAGGCCAGCGCCACGGCCACACCGCCCATTATGACCGCGCCCCAGATGCCGAGCCCGCCCTCCCAGATGAACAGCGCCTGGTACGGCTCCTTGACCGCGCGCGGGCCGAAGTAGGTCTGCCAGTCGACGATGACGTGGTAGAGCCGGGCGCCGATCAGCCCGAAGATCACCCCTGGGACGGCGATGTCGGCGATCGTGCCCTTCTCGCCGCCGCGGGCACGCCAGCGCCGGTCGCTCAGCCAGGCGCCGAACAGGATGGCGACGATGAAACAGAGGGCGTACGCCCGGATCGGCAGAAACCCGAGATGCCAGACCGATTCGGAAGGGCTGGGAATCGCGGCTAAGACCATGCCGGTGAGGCTAGCGAACGCCGGCCGGCCCGAGCCTTTCCGTGACCTGATCGCGGCTGAACCGACAGGAACGTCACCGCGCCAGGTCGCCAGGCCCTGTCGTGCCCTGTCGTCGTGCCCTGTTATCGAGCGCTGTCAGCGGGCGCTGTCAGCGGGCGCGGTAGATCTTGACCCAGTCCACGTACATCGAGACCGTCCGTGGTGTCGTGGAGTCGCGGCACTTCGGCTCGCACACCACGTCGTTCTGCAGCGCCAGCCCCATCTTCCGCCCCTCGGGGACGTGCGGCCCGCGGTAGTCCCAGAGCCGCTTCCCGTCCAGCCAGAACGTCAGCCGCCCCGGCAGCCAGTCCACCGCCACCGTGTGCCATTTGGTGAAGTCGGCCCGCAGCACCTTCCTGGCCCGGCCGTGGCCGCCGTGGACGAAGATGCCGCCGCCCTGCCGTCGCGGATCCACGATCTCGGCGAAGTCGACCTCGGAGTAGCCGGAGCCCTCGCCCTGCGCGGTCGGCCAGAGCAGCGCCACCGGCGTGTACCCGGCCCCGGCCTCCGCCTTGAAGCGCACCTCCCAGCGGCCGTACCGCTGCGCGAGTTTGGTGGCCACCCCGCCGGACAGGTCCTTGCCGCCGTACCGGCCGCCCTTGAGACGCAGCACGCCGTTCGAGACGGTCGAGGCGCGGCCGGTGCGGGGGTTACGCTCGGCCTGCGGCGAGTGGTAGATCATCCATCGGCTGGTGTTGATCGAGGAGCCGGAGAAGTTCTCCACCAGGACGGGGGCTCCCCATTTCAGGGCCGGGGTCTGCGCGTGCGCGGTCTGGGGAAGGACGGCGAGGCCCGCGAGCATTGCCGCCGCCACGATCGGGCTGCGTTGAGACATGCGGACCATCGAAGCAAAGATCTCGCTCAGATAACACCCCACCCGTCCCATTCGTCACTATCGTCACCCGAACGGGCCCCGACATGGTGCCGGCAGGTGGCGATGCCACCTGCCGGAGTCCATGGGGTGATGCGCCGTCAGGCGCAGGTCGCCTCGTACACCCGGACAAGCTCCTGGCTCACCCGCTCCCACGAGTAGCGCGAGCGCGCCCGGTCGGCGCCCGCGTAGCCCAGGGCGGTACGCAGGGTGGGGTCGTACAGCAGCTCGCGGGCCAGCCGCGCCGTGCGCGCGGGGCGGTCCGGCGGGACCAGCAGCCCGGTGACGCCGTCGATGATGGAGTCCATGTGCGCGCCCACGGCGGAGGCGATCACCGGCACGCCGCAGGCCATGGCCTCCAGTGCGACGATTCCCGTCCCCGCCTCGCGCGGCACCGACACGACGGCGTCCGCGCTGCGCATCAGCTTGGGCACGGCGGCCCGCTTGACCTGGCCGAGCAGCGTCACCCGGTCGGCCACGCCGAGCTGCTCCGCCAGCGCGCGCAGGCGGCGCGCGTCCCGGTCCTGGTCGAGGTCGTCGGGCTCGGGCCCGCCGGCGATGACAAGCTCGACGTCGCCGAGACCCTGCAGCGCCCGCACGATCGTGTGCGCGCCCCGCTCGACCGTGAGCGGCCCCACGTGCAGCAGGCGCCTGCGCGACCCGCGCGTGGCCACCGCGCCCCGGCGCTGGAAGCGCTCGGTGTCCACACCGTACGGCACGACGGCGATGTTGTTGCGGGGGACGCCCAGCCGGATCAGCGCCGACTCCTCGTCGCCCGAGCCCGCGATGACTGCGTTGGCCCGGCGGCCGAGCGCCCGCTCCAGCTCCTTGTGCGCGGTGTCGACCGCGTGGAACGTCTGCGTGACCGGCACGCCCATTCCCTTGGCGCCCGCCACGGCGACCAGCCCGCCGGTCCACGAGTGGGCGTGGATCACGTCGGGCCTGTCCTCGCTCCAGCGCCGCGACAGGTGGGTGCCGACCTCGTTGAGGTAGGGGACCACGTCGTCACCGGTGAGCGGCTGAGCCGGGCCCACGTCGATGTGCTCCACGGTGACGCCCGGGGCCACCCGCGTCTTGGGCTTGCCTTCGGCGTTGTCACGACGGGAGTAAATGGTGACGTGGTGATCGCGGCCCAGCTCACGCGCGACCGACAGGATGCGGTGGCGCTGGTTGCCGGTGGTAGAAGCGACGATCGCGATATTCATGGCACACCTCAGCGTGGAAAGCCTTCAAGGTGTGCCTGCGTCTTAGGCACGTCGTTACTCTGTCTCTGACCTTACCCAGTTTTCCCGCGCTCGCAAACCCCCACAGATCAGACACCTCTGAGGGCGAACACCACGATCTCATCCCAGACCTGGCCGCCCGAGAACGCGTGCCGGTCCGCCTCCACCGCCTTGACCACGGTCGACGGCGCCTGCCCCGCGCATCGGCTGAGCACGTCGGCCAGCCGCTCCTCCCCGTACGGCTCGCCGCGCTCGTTCCTGGAGGAGATCAGGCCCTCCGAGTAGAACACCAGCGTCTCGCCCGGGGAGATCGTCAGCACCTCCACGCCGGTCTCCGCCTCCGGCCCGATGCCCAGCGGCACGCCGCCGCCGGCTGCGAAACGTACGCCGCCGTCGGGCAGCAGCAGCGCGGCGGGATGGTGGCCGGCCGACGACAGCCGGATCTGGCGCCCCTTCACGAAGCCGGCCGCGGCCATCACGAACATGCCGGTGCCCTGCGCGACCAGCGCCTCGTTGACCTTGCGCATTACCAGGTCGGGATCGGACTCCCAGGCGCTGAGCACGCGCAGCCCGCCGCGCACCATGGCGCTGACCGAGGCCGCCTCCTCGCCCTTGCCCGCGGCCCCGCCCAGCGCGAAGCCCCACCCGCCCGAGACGGGGAACACGTCGTAGAACTCGGCGCCGACCGACGCCCCCGGGTGGTAGACGGCCGCCGCCTCGTAGCCGGGCACGTCGGGCAGATTGCGCGGGGCGACGCTGGCCGACAGCGCGTCCGCGGCGCGCGAGCGGCTCTGGAAACTGCTCTGAGCGCGTACGGCCAGGCCGATCTGCAGCCCCACCTCCTGCATGACGGCCAGATCCGCGAGCGAGAACGGCGGCCTGTCGTGGCCGCGGACGAGCGTCAGCACGCCGTCGGAACGGCCGATGGCCACGCTCAGCACCGAGCCCGCGCCCATCACCGTCAGCAGCGGCCCCTCGGCGCAGAAGCCGAGCAGCGTCTCGTCGTCCACCATCTCCAGCACCACGCCGGAGCCGCGCTCCAGCACCTGCAGCACGACCTGGCTGGTCGCCGGATCGGCGGTCTCCACCCGCCGCACCAGCTCGCCCAGCGGATGGTTCTTGGGCGCCATGACGACCGACCGGCGCGGCACCCCGTCGCGCACCATGTCGGCGATCACCCAGTCGGCCCACTCCGCCGCCAGCAACCGCGTCGCCCGCTGCAGTGCCACCGGGCGCAGCAGCGCCTCCTCGTCCAGCAGCAGCCTGGCGATCTTGACCAGCAGGTCCTGCCGCTTGGCCGTGGCCAGCAGCAGCGCGCCGTCGGTCTGCTCGGCCCGGCGCGCGCCCGGCTCGGGCAGCTGCACCTCCGTCGGCAGGGCCACCGCCGCGACCATCTGCTGCGGCTCGCCGGGCATCGTCAGCCTGGTCAGCGCGATCTGCACGGTGTGCGTGCGCCCCTGATGCGCCAGCCGCGTCTCGAACGCCGCCGGCTGCCCCGTCTGCAGCACCGACGTCAGGTGCGAGCGGAACGCCGCCCGCCGCGACACGTCCACGAGCAGCGGGAACGAGCGGCCCACCAGGTAGCCGTCCGGGCTGCCCAGCACCCGCGAGGTCTCCGGATTGATCCGCCGGACGACGCCGCCGCCGTCGAGCACGACGACGGGCACCGGGAAGGCGCGGAAGACCTGGCGCAGCAGCTTCAGCTCGCGCTGCGTCCCGTCCTTCTTGCTCCCAGCCCGCTTGGGGGCCTTGCGCAGCTCCTCGCGCGCCTCGGCCAGCAGCTCGGCGGCGGTGTCGAGCTCGGCGAGCGCGGCGTCCAGCGTGGGCGCCAGATCGGCGGGGTAGGCGGCCCTCGCCTCGCGCAACGAGGAGACGCGCCCGGCCAGTGCGTCAAGCGCGTGTTCGAGGTCCGGCATGGTCATGGTCTGACGCTACGCCACTCGGGATAATGCTAGCCATAAGGGGTAGAGCCTTGTTGCTATGGAATCGACCGCGATGATCACCCCCGGCCTCGCCCGCGACCTCGCCACCCTCGGCAGACTCGGCGAGGACACCTCGACGGAAAGCGTCCTGCGCGGACTCACCACGGCTTTGACCGCCGGCGTCCCCGGCTGTTCCGGAGCCTCGGCCGAGCACTGGCGCGACCACCGGGTCATGGTCTCGGGCTCCCACAGCGAGCTCATCATGCTCGTCGAGGGCGAACGCCAGCTCGGCGAGGGCCCGTCCATCGAAGCGCGTCAGAGCGGCGGCCGCGCCACCATCACCGACGTGCTCGAAGAGACCCGCTGGCCCCGCTACGACGCCCTGGCCACCCGCTGGGGCGTGCGCTCCGTGCTGATCGTCCCCATCGAGGCGCCGCCGGCCACGCTCGTCGTCGGCCTCTACTCCGTACGGCCGGGCGCGTTCTCGCCCCAGGGCGCCCACTCCCTGGCCGACATGCTGGCCGAGCAGCTCGGCGTGGCCATGGCCAACATGTCGGAGTTCGAGGAGGTGCGCACCGACGCCGCGCAGCTCCAGGAGGCCCTCGCCGGGCGCTCCGTGATCGACCAGGCCAAGGGCATCATCATGCAGACCAGCGGATGCAGCGCCGAGGCCGCCTTCGAGGAGCTGCGGCGCATCTCCCAGCACCATCAGGTGAAGGTGGCCGACCTGGCCCGGCTCCTGGTCGACGAGCACCAGCGCAAGTCCGCCAAACGCTGACGGCTCTCTACTTGATGGCGGCCAGCGCCTCGTCCAGGGTGTCGTAGAGCGGCAGGCGCTGCGCCAGCCCCGTGATCCACATCACCTTCGACTTGGAGTATTCGACGCCGATCAGCGCGAACTTGGCGCCCGAGGCCAGGCTCGTCTGCCAGTGATGAACGATCAGCCCGAGCGCGCGCGAATCCATGAACGTCACCCCGGCCAGATCGAGGATCAGGTCGGAGCCCGCCATCACGAGATAGTCGGCGAACTGCTCGCGTGTCGTGGCGTCGAGCACGCCGTCGACCTTGACCACGGTGATCTCGTCCACGGTCGACGACGTCAGGCTGAGGGCGGCCACGGGCTCCCCGCCGTTCTCCGGCATTGTCACGGGGCAACCCTACTGTCACCGCGCGATCGAGGAATACTTCCCGCGAGATGGGGGACACTGGATCCGAAGTCCAGCAGAGGGCTTCGGTCTCGAGAGTCGAGCGAGGCGTGCCTCTGCATGGGCTTTTTCGCGTGTAGCGGCCCGCCTGCGACCATATGAGGAGCAGCGATGGCTGTGCAGCAATACATCCTCGAGGAGATGACCGCAGAAGAGCTCCTAGCCGAGATGGTCAGGGAAGACACGCCCGGCAGTCACAGGGAGCGCCTGCGTGAGCGCATCGTCGAGATGCACCGGCCGCTCGCCATGGAGATCGCCCGGCGCTACCGCTACCGGGGCGAACCTTTGGAGGATCTCCTCCAGGCCGCGTATGTTGGCCTGATGAAAGCCGTCAACGGCTTCGATCCGACCCTGGGCCACGCCTTCAGGGGCTACGCCGTCGTCACGATGACCGGCGAGGTCAAGCGTCACTTCCGCGACCGCACCTGGGCCATCCGGGTGCCCCGCCTTTACCAGGAGCGTCGCTCCGAGCTCAACCGGCTCGTCGCCGACCTCAGTCAGGACCTCGGCAGGTCCCCGACCGTGGCGGAGCTGGCCGCCAAGATGAACATCACCGAGGAGGACGTTCTGCTCACGCTCGACGCCTCCGCCGCGTACAGCACCCTGTCGCTCGACGCGCCCCTCGGCACCGACGACGACGCCGCCTCGCTGGGCGACGTCATCCCCGAGGACGACGATACGCTGAGCAACATGGTCGACAGGGAAGCCGTCAAACCGCTCATCGACGCGCTGCCCTCCCGTGAGAAGCACATCCTGCTGCTGCGCTTCTTCGGCAACATGACGCAGGCCGAGATCGCGGCCGAGTTCGGGATCTCACAGATGCATGTCTCACGTATTCTCCGCAAGGTTCTCGACCAGCTGCGCACCGAGCTGGTCGGCTGACAAGGACGGTCGCCGGGTGAACGAGGACGTCGAGCCTCAGTCGGGCCACACGAGCCCGCCACCCGGCGCGCCCGTGAAAGACCTCGACTTCCGGCTGCCGGACCTGCCCCAGGTCCGGCAGTTCGCCGAGGACGAGGCCCGCGCCGCCGGCATGCCCGAAGACGCCATCGGCGACTTCGTCATCGCCGTCAACGAGGTCGCGACCAACGCCGTCACCCACGGAGCCGACCACGCCGCCCTGCGCACCTGGGTGAGCGGCGGGGACCTGGTCGTGGAGGTGCACGACGAGGGCACCTGGAAGCCGGGGCCGATGCCCGGCGCGGTGGGCGGGATGGGCCTGTGGGTGGCCCGGCTGCTCTCCTCCGACCTGACGCTGCGGGTGGGCAACGGCGGCAGCACGGTCATCATGCGCTTCCCCGGCAAGTCCTGACGGCCGGGCGACCACGCGAACAAAGCGCCGCCCCCGCCCGTTGAGGGGGGACGGCGCACTGTCCGTTCATCGGCTGTTATCGCCTGTTATCGGCGGGCCCTGCCGCGCCAGTTGCCGGACCCGGTGCGGATGCCGGCCGTGCCGACGCCTGCCTGATGCAGGGCCAGCAGGGTCAGCCCCAGCAGGACGAACGTCATGCCGGAGAACCCGCCGGGAATCTGTACGCCGATCAGGTCGAGCAGGAAGCCCAGCCCGAAGATGATCGCTGCGACGATCGCGAGCATGTCAGATCACCTCATTCCCTCACTCGAAACCGGGGTGGGCGTGGACGGCTGCCCAGAAGACTGCCCAGAAGACTGCGCAGAGGATTGGCTGGAGAGCGCGAGCAGCCGCTCCAGGACGGTCCTGTACTCGCGCAGCGCCAGGCGCAGCTGCTCGGTGTCGCCGCCTCCCGCGTCCTTCCAGCGGTCGCGCAGGGCGCCCGTGCGGTTGTTCAGTGCGCTGGTCAGGGAGTCCACGACCTCACCGACCAGCCCGTCCGCGCGCTGGACGGCCTCGCCGGGATCGTCCACGAACGACGCCTGCAGGTCGCGCCAGCGGGCCTGCACCTGGGTGGGGTCCTGCTCGAACAGGATGATGTCGTCGGGGGCCGCGTGCGCCGGAACCTCGCCGGGGGCTGAGGGGACGGACTGCTCGGGCTCATGCCCGGGCCCGGGCCCGAGGTCGGGGTCGGGGTCGGGGTCGGCCAGCATGTCGCCGCCGGTCGTGGCGTACGGGTCCCGGTAGGTCGCGTCGTCCTCGTCGTACGGGGCGGCACCGTCTCGGGGAGCGGCACCGTCAGAGCGAACAACCGGACCGTCCGCTACGGGAACGTCGTCCCGAACGTCATCCTCGGGCAGCGGATCCCGGTCACCGGCCACGAGACGATCCTCATGGACCCTCTTCTCGTCGGCCTGTTCGTCCTCGATGTCGTTGGCATCGTGGCGTTGCGACGGCACCTTCAGCTCGTCGCTGTTCATATCCTTCACCGTCCTCGGCTGGTCTCGTGCAGCAGCTCCTCGAACAGCGCGCGGTAGTGGACCATGGCCTGGCGGAGATCCTCCGTGGAGGCCTCCTTCCTGGCGGCCCGCCCGCTGATCTCGTGCGCGTTCCTGTAGTGGTCGAGCGTCGCCGCGTGCCCCACCGACAGATGGGTGACGCGCTGCTCGAAGTCCTCCGTCGGGTAACCCCGCTCGGCCATGACCGACGTGACCAGCTGATCGGCCTCGGTCACCGCGAACCCCGGGGCGTCCACGAAGCGTTCCTGGACCTCGGTCCACCGGGTGGCGTAGGAGTCGCGCGACTCCTCCGACAGAGGCTTGATATCGAGTTCCGCGTGCCGCTGCTCACGGTCGAGCAGCTCCTGCTCGGCCTCCCGGCGGTTGTTGTCGTGCTCGGCGACTATGCGTTCGTACTCAGGGCCGAAGCGTTCGCGGAGATGGGAACGGCGCTTCTGCTGCAGCATGAAGTAACCCACTGCGGCGAGCGCCACCACCGCGACCACGACGACGGCCACCCATGCCCAGGTGGTCATGTTGTTCGCCTCCGGTCTACGTGTTGAGACCAGCGACTGCCCTCCACCAGCGGGTCGAAACGCCGGATTCAGCGGCCGTCAAGCGCTTTCCTGGCCGCGGCCAGCACCGACGCCACGTGCGACCCGCCTTCCTCAGCGGCCACCTCGCTGAACCCCTCGGCGGGGTCGTAGCGCACGTCGAGCCCCGCGGCGACCAACCGCTCGGCCCACCGCAGCGCGGTGTTCAGCCGATCGGCCGCCGGCGGCCTGCCCTGCGCCGCCGCCGACAGGTTGCGCAGATTCGTGGCCGGCCCGGACTGGGAGTGCTCGCGGGCCAGCTTCCACGGCAGGGCGGCACTGTGGTCCATCATCGGCTTGGCCAGCCCGGCGGCCCGCTTGGCCTGCAGCACCCCCGACTCGCTCACCCCGAAGTGAGCGGCCAGCTCCTGCACGCTCCTGCCCTCGGCGACGAGCCTGGCCAGCTCCTTGCGATCGATGGTCGCCTTGCGCCCCACCTGACCCCCTCGCTCCCGCTCTCCGTGTACGCGTACACCTCCGATGTGCGCTAAGGTTATGACGTCCCGCCCCGCAGGGGGCGGCCGACACAACCGGGACGTAGCGCAGCTTGGTAGCGCACTTGACTGGGGGTCAAGGGGTCGCAGGTTCAAATCCTGTCGTCCCGACGGTTGTAAAAGGCCAGACGATCTTGGAGTAACTCCAGGTCGACTGGCCTTTTTGCGTTGGGTGCCCACCAGGGCGAATGATCTAGACAGCCCTCAGCTTGGGACCACTTTGGGACCAGCTTGCCGATAGGTGCGCGCTCAAAGCGTTGCCCGCGGCCTTGAGGAGCTCGGCGTCCGGATGCAGGTAGCGCTGAGTGGTGGTCAGCGATCCGTGCCCGGCGATCTTGCGTAGTACATGGATGGGGACACCGGCGTCGGCCATCCACGTCAGGCCGGTGTGGCGTAGATCATGGCGACGGAGGTGTTCGTAGCCCAGGGCGGCCACGACCTCGTCCCAGTGCGTGGCGTCTCTCAGAACGGCCGTGGTGATGCGGCCGCCCCTCGGTCCGGTGAACAGCCGCGCAGCTGGGTCACCGGCGGCTTCCAGCCGTCGTACGACCAGATCCCGGACCTCGGCGATGATCGGCACCTTCCGGGCTCGTTTGCCCTTCGTCCCCTTGTCCACGAGACCGCCGGGGCTCGGCGTGGTCTGCCTGCGCAGGGTCCAGGTCCACGTGTCCGTGTCGATGTCGCCTGCGCGGACTCCGGAGACCTCGCCGATGCGCGCCGCCGTACAGGCGGCGAAGATCACGACATCACCCCAGCCCGTATAGTTGCCGGTCGAGCGTGCTACTAGGAATGTCCTGAAGATCTTGGTGGTCTGGCCTGGCGGAGTTTCGGGATTCAGACTCGGGTCATGATGGGCCGTCGGAGGGTTCCAGCTGGGCCTGAGGTATGGGCCGTATGCCGGGACATGATTCCGGCTGGGAGCGTGTTCGCGTTCCTGGCCGAACACCGGCGGGCGTTGTTCCCGCCGGAGACGTTCGCGGACATGTACGCGCCGGTCAACGGGCGTCCGTCGGTGCCGCCAGGCCTGCTGGCGACGGTGGTGGTGCTTCAGGCGCTGCACGGATTGTCCGATGAGGAGGCGGTGGCGGCGCTGCGGTTCGATCTGCGGTGGAAGGCCGCCTGCGGGCTGGGCCTGTATGACCAGGGCTTCGATCCGTCGCTGCTGACCTACTTCCGGCGTCGGCTGGCCCGCTCGTCGGATCCGGACCGGATCTTTCAGACGGTGCGCGCCGTGGTGGAGCAGACCGGGGTGCTGGCGGGCCGGACACGGCGGGCGCTGGACTCGGCGGTGCTGCTGGATGCGGTCGCCACCCAGGACGCCATCACCCAGTTGATCGCCGCGATCCGCCGGGTGGCCCGCCAGGTGCCCGGCGCGAGCGCGTTGGTCGCGGCGCACTGTCACGCCCACGACTACACCGACCCCGGCAAACCGAAGATCGCCTGGGACGATGAGCAGGCTAAGAACGCCCTGGTGAGTGGGTTGGTCACCGACGCGCTCACCCTGCTGGACCACCTGGCCGGCCAGGACCTGGACGGGCCGGCCGCAGGTGCGGTCGGTCTGCTGGCTTTGATCGCCGGCCAGGACGTCGAGCCCGCCGACGACTCCGATGGCACCGACGGACGGTGGCGCATCGCCCGCCGCACCGCCCCCGACCGGATCATCTCCACCGTCGACCCGCAGGCCCGCCACATCCACAAGAGCGGTCAGCAGCGTGACGACGGCTACAAGGCTCACCTGGCCGTCGAGCCGGAGAGCGGACTGTTCACCGCCGTCGCATTACGCCCCGGTGCCGGCGCCGCCCATCACGAGGCCGCCGTTGCCCCTGACCTGCTCGCCGCCGAGCGCGGAGTGCTGCAGATTCTGGCCGATGCCGCCTACGCCGCCGCCGAGTTGCGCGCCACCCTCACTGATGCCGGACACCGGCTGCTGATCAAACCACCCGCGCTCAAGCCCGCCGTGCCGGGTGGGTTCACCTTGGACGACTTCGGCATCGACGCCGGCGCCGGCACGGTCACCTGCCCCGCCGGGCACACCGTCCCGCTGGCCGCGACCGGGGGCCGCTACCAGCAGCGCCGTGCCACCTTCACCCGGTTGTGCGCCGCCTGCCCGCTGCGTGATCGCTGTACCACCGCCAAGACCGGCCGTGTGGTGACGATCCGCCCGCACCACGATCTGCAGGCCGCCGCCCGCCATCAGGCCGCCACCGATCCCGCCTGGCAGGACGACTACCGACGCTGGCGGCCCATGGTCGAACGGGCCGTGGCCTGGCTGGTCGCCCGCGGCAACCGCCGCCTGCGCTACCGCGGCACCGCCGCCAACGACCGCTGGCTTCACCACCGCGCCGCCGCCCTCAACCTCCGCCGCCTGATCAACCTCGGACTCACCCACACCAACGGCATCTGGGCTCTCAAACCGATCACTGCATAGCAAGAGGGTGAGCCAGCTCATGCCGACCCACCCATCAAGATCTTCAGGACATTCCTAGGCCACGCACCATGAGACAGTCCCCTCCACCCGCAGTCTGCACAAATGCTACCGGCGATCGTAGATGCGTGGCCAGCAGTGCCTGCTCGTCACGCCAGGGAGCTCAGGCGATCGCCTGCCACGATGGCGCGCTTGATCCGGATCAGGTCCTTGGGCGCGTTCACCGCGACCGCGCCGGTGAGGGTGCCGTCCTTGGCGAAGGCGACGGCGAAGCGTCCCTCGTCCGGGCCTCCCGTCACAACAAGGCTCTCGTCCGCCAGATGTGGCAGGCCTGCGGTCTGGACGCGGGCGCCGTGCACGTGGGTGGCGAAGGAGGGCAGGTCGGCGAAGGGCTTGGCGTTCTCCGGGCCGGACAGCAGGTTGAGAGCCGCGGCGGCACCCTGGTCGTTGGCGTTCGACCAGTGCTCGACGCGGATCAGTGCGCCCCCGTACAGGCTGTGGGGCCAGCGTGCGACGTCGCCGGCAGCGACCACGTCCTGCGTGCCCGAGGCGAACAGGCGCTCGTCGCAGACCACTCCGTCGTTCACCGTCAGCCCGCTGCCGTCCAGCCAGTCGGTGTTCGGGACCACGCCTATGCCGGCGATGACCAGGTCGGCGGGCAGGGTGCGGCCGTCGCTCAAGCGCACCCCCGTCACCCTGCCATGGCCGTCGAACCCGGTCATGCGGGTCTCGCTGACGAGCTCGACACCGTTGTCCCGGTGATGGCCGGCCAGCCAGCGTGCGGTCTCGGTGCCCAGGACGTTGCGCATGGGGGACGGGGACGCGTCCACGAGCGTGACGCCGAGCCCGAGGGCGCGCGCGGTCGAGGCGACCTCGCCCCCGATGAAGCCGCCGCCGATGACGACGACGTTGCCGGGCCCCGCGGCCAGTTCCGCGCGCAGCGCCAGGGAATCCTCGACGGTGCGCAGGGTGTACACCCCCTCGGGGGCATCGGGCAGCCGCCGCGGGCGCGCGCCGGTGGCGATCACCAGGCCGTCGTAGCGGACGTCCGAGCCGTCGTCCAGGATCAGCCGCCGCTCCGAGGTGTCCAGCCGCACGGCATGGCGGCCCTTGAGCCATCGGTCGCCGACTTCCTCGGCACCGGGAAGCGTGACCTCGTCGTCGCCCGTGAGCATGCTCTTGGACAGTGGGGGACGGTTGTAGGGCAGGTACTTCTCGGCCCCCACCAGGGTGATCGTGCCGTCGAAACCTTCACGCCGCAGAGCCTGGAACGCGCGGAGACCGGCCAGTGAGGCTCCGGCGATGGCGATGGAGTTGAGCTTTCTCAGACGGGAGACAATACCCCCGAGGGGTATATTTCTTGACGTGGGCTACGTCTCATATACCTGTAGGGGGTTGGGGGTTGCATCGCGAACATCCGTGGCACATCGTCCAGCTGCCTTATACCTATGAGGGGTATTGATCGAGGGGAGTCATGATGAGCAGTGCGACCTACACCGTGAGCGGGATGACCTGTGGCCACTGCGTGGGCTCGGTGAAGTCCGAAGTCGGCAAGATCGCCGGCGTCACGGACGTCGACGTCGACCTGGCCACGGGGAACGTGACTGTGACGGCGAACGAGCCCATCGAGGAAGCTCGTGTGCGCGACGCCGTTGAGGAAGCCGGCTACGAGCTGGTCTCCGCCTGACCGAACCTGGACGAGAGCGCCTTCGCCGGTGCTCTCGTTGAACGATTGACGGCCGGGTGCCGTACATCCCTGTGTGGCGGCACCCGGCCGGTTCCTGGCAGGTGCTACGAGTCGCCTTAGTACACTGAAAAGTGTCGTGACGTGCCGATGATCTGCGAGGGGCGGTGGGATCTATGTGGCAGCGCCGTGCAGTGCACGCGCTGCGGGCCGTCCTGCTCATGGCCCTCGCCCTGGGCGTCTGTGGCATGCACACCCTCGGACACCTGGACGGCGGGCACGGCGGCTCCTCCTCCACACATGGCATGGAGGCCGTTCCTGCCGTCACATCCGTGATTGCCGCGGGCATGGAGTCCTTTGTTCCCGACCGGGAGATGCCGGGGTTCGACCCGACAGACGTCTGCCTGGCCGTGCTCATGACGTTCGTGATCCTGCTGTTGATCGCGACCTGGGCCAGGGAAGGAAGACGCGGCGTCGACAAGGCCGCGACGCACCCGTCCGCCGGCCAGGTCGCCAGACCTCCGCCGAAGCTCACGTCCCGGCGTCTGGCGATTCTCTCGATGTTGCGCATATAGGCCGACGGCCCGTGCGGAACAGGTGTCCCGCCTGCCCGCGAACAGGTCCGGACTTCCAACACGATCGAGAGAACAACGAGCAATGCGTATCAACCGCAAGACGTCCGTCGCCATCGCCGCAGGAGCACTCACGCTGGCGGCCGCCTGTGGCGGCAACGGCGACTCCATGGCCGGGCACGAAGGAATGAGCAGCAGCAGCGCACCTGCCGCCACCACCGCAAGCGCGCAGCCCTCGGCCACGTTCAACGACGCGGACGCCATGTTCGCGCAGATGATGATCCCGCACCACGAGCAGGCGGTCGAGATGGCCGAGCTGGCGCCTGAGCGCGCGGCCGACCCGGAGATCAAGGAGCTCGCGGCGAAGATCAAGGCAGCCCAGGACCCGGAGATCCAGACCATGAAGGGCTGGCTGACCGAGTGGGGCAAGGCCGCGCCGGAGGGCGGCATGGGGCACGACATGCCCGGCGTCATGTCTGAGGAGGACATGACGAAGCTCAAGGCGGCCAAGGGGGCGGAGTTCGACAAGCTCTTCGCGCAGCAGATGATCGCCCACCACAACGGCGCCATCGAGATGGCTCGCACCGAGCAGTCGGGCGGCTCGAACCCCGAGGCGAAGGAACTGGCCAAGATCATCGAAACGGCGCAGCAGGCCGAGGTGGAGCAGTTGCAGAAGATCCTCGACCGGCTCTGATGTAGGCGACTGGTCCCGTGGCGCGGCTTGTGTTTGCCGGGATACAGCCTGCGCAGCTGCCGGGAAGGGCGGCGGACGGCTCGCCCCGGCACCGGCGCCTGCCCTCGGCAGCCGAGTGAAGATCACCACTTCGACCCACATGGCGATATCCGTGATGGCGTGATCAGGCGTGACGGCGGCTGCGGTAGGCGGCGGTCTTGGCGCGCGCCGTGCAGGCCGGGCTGCAGTAGCGGCGCGAGGCGTTGCGGGTCAGGTCGATGTAAACGGCCTCGCACTGGTGCGCCTCGCACTGCCCAAAGCGGTCGGGGCCGTAGCCGTCCACGATGAGGGCCAGCGCGGTGGCGAACTCGCCGCCCAGCGCTTCCACCTGGGTGCCGCCCGAGCCGTGGAAGTGCAGGTGAAACGGCTGGCCGACATCCTCGACCAGGTAAGGCTGCGCCCCGTATCTGCGGATCATGGCGTTGATGCGGGCGGCCTGGTCGGCTGGATGCTCGGCCAGCAGTGCCTGCCGCAACTCGGCGGCCAGCTCGGCCAGGCGCCGCCCCGCGCCCGGATCGGCGCGCAGGGCGGCGCCGGCGCGGTCGCCGAGCTGTGCGGCGATCGTCGCCGCCAGATCCTCGCCCGTCGATGGCTGTACCGAGGTGCCGCCCCGCTGGCGTGCCGTGGCCAGGTTGACCAGCTCGGCGATCAGCGGGGCCTGGCGGGTGACGTTACAGGCTATCTCCACTTGACTGGTAACACTCCTTCTGTGTGTCATAGGCGTAATCCAGTTAGATGGTAACGGAGCCGTCATGTTCACGCCCTATCGCCGTCTGCTCACCCACTCAGGCGTCTCCCGCCTGCTCGCCGCCGCCCTTCTCGTCAAGCTGGGCACGCCCATACTCAGCCTCGCCCTGCTGCTGGCCGCCGTCGACCGGCTCGGCTCCTACGCCACCGCAGGACTCGTCCTCACCGGCCACGCGCTGGCCCTGGCCCTGTGCGCGCCGCTCGGCGGACGCATCGCCGACCGGTACGGCCCGCGCCCAGCCCTGACCGGCTACCTGGCCGCCCACGCTCTCGCCTACACCCTGCTCCTGCTCACCCCGCCCGCCCTGATGATCGGCGCCGCGGTGCTCCTTGGTGCCACCACCCCGCCCGCCGGATCCGTCATCAGAAGCGCCTGGCCACGCCTCGTCCCCGCCGCCATCCTGCCCGCCGCCTACGCCGTCGACAACGCCGTCAACGAGCTGATGTTCATCGTCGGCCCGCTGCTCGTGCCGGTCCTGGTCTGGATCGTCCCAGCTCAGGGCGTGGTGAGTGCCGCGGGCGCCACGGTCCTGGCCGGCACCGCCCTGTTACTGGTCTCCCCGGCGGTCCGGCAGGCCCAGCCGGTTCCGCCTGGCAGACTGCGCCTGGCCGGGCCGCTCACCCACCCGTACACCCTCCTGCTGCTGACCATCACCGCCTTCGGCACGTTCACCTTCGGCTGCCTGCGCATCGCCACCGTCGCCTCGGCCACCGCCTTCGGCTCGGCCGCCTCCGCCGGCCTGCTGATGGGCCTCCTGTCGGCCGGCGCCCTCCTGGGCACCCTCGGGTACGGCGCGCGATCCTGGCCCCTCAACGGCGGACGCCTGCTCGTCCTGCTCTCACTCGCCGAAGCGGCCGTCCTGCTCGGCGGAGCTTGGGCACCCGGCTTCGTGTCGCTCGCCATACTGATGACGCTTGTCGGCCTGGTCACCGGCCCACGCGATGCCGCAGTGCCCGCCCTGCTCGCCGACCACGCCCCTGCCGGCTACCGAACGGAGGTCTTCGCCTGGCTCAACACCTTCATGTGGGCGGGCTACGGCCTGGGCACCGCCGTCGCCGGTCACCTCACCGGCCCCGATGACACCGGCGCCACCGCGTTCGGCGCCGCCGCGGCAGCGGCCGCTGCCGCCGCGATCCTGGCGGCCGTCGCCAGCAGACTCGCCCCGCCCTCGCTCACGCCCGCCGCGGCACCGACCGTCACCCCTGTCCGGGAGTCGGACCAGGGGGCGGATAGCTGAGTTTCGCCGCGCAGACAGCCTTGGCCGGCCTGGAGCAGCCGGGCCCGAGTGAGAGTGATCCTCTCCAGAGGTTTATGGGAGCAGCTTGTCCGGAGTGATGGGGAGGGCTCGGACGCGGGTGCCGGCGGCGTGGTAGACCGCGTTGGCGATGGCCGCCGCCACTCCGACAATCCCCAGTTCGCCGATGCCCTTGGCGCCGAGAGGGGTCTGGCGGTCGGGCCGGTCCACGAAGCGCACGTCGATGTCGGGCACGTCGGCATGGGTGGGGATGTGCTGTTCGGCCAGGCTGGCGTTGACGATGCGGCCGGAGCGCTCGTCGAGCAGGGTCTCCTCCATGAGGGCCATGCCGATGCCCTGGATGATGCCGCCGCGCATCTGGCCGGCGGCCTGCTTGGGGGAAACGATGCGGCCTCCGTCGAAGGCGCCGGCCCAGCGGGTGACGCGGACCTCACCGGTGTCCTCGTCGACCCATACCTCAGCGAAGTGCGCGCCGTAGGTGCTGGTGGTGCGTTTGAGGGTCTGGTACGGCGGCGCCGACTTGCCGGTCACCTCGACATGGTCGCGGCCTGCCAACTCCAGGATCTGCCGGTAGGTCATGCCGCGGCCGTCCCTGGTGAACAGTCCCTCGTCGCGCGCTTCCATCTCGCCGGGCAGGAGCCCCGCCAGCGGCGTGTCCTTGGCGAGCTTGAGGAGTTCTCGTACGAGCTGGTCGCACGCGTTCCAGATGGCCGAGGCGAGGGTGGTGGTGGCCGCCGAGGCGCCGGGGATGCGGGTCCTGGCCACGTCGGAGTCGCCCTGAAGGAAGCGGATCTTGCCCATGGGCACGCCGAGGCGCTGGGCGGCGGCCTGGGTCTGGGCGGTGGAGGTACCCGCGCCCAGCTCGTTGGTGCTGCTGTGGATGGTGAACGTGCCGTCGGCGTCCAATCGCAGCCGGACGGCGGCGATGAGCATGGCGTCGGGGTTGATCGCTGCTGCCATGCCGTGTCCCACGAGCCAGTGTCCGTCGCGGGTGGCCCGGGGGAGCGGGGCACGTTGGTGCCAGCCGAAGGTCTCCGCGCCGAGCAGGTAGGCCTCGCGCAGGTGGCGGCTGGTGAAGCGGTTGCCGGAGACCGGGTCGCGGTCGGGCTCGTTGCGCAGGCGTAGTTCGAGCGGGTCCATGCCGAGTTCCCAGGCGAGTTCGTCCATGGCCGATTCCATGGCGAACGATCCCGGGGCGACGCCGGGGCCGCGGAAGAACGCGTTCTGGATGCGGTCCACCCGGGTCACCTTCTGGTGGGCGGAGATGTTCGGGCAGGCGTACAGGTGGCGGGAGGCGGCGATGGCGGCCTCGGCGAACTCGTCGGCGGTACACGTGGCCAGCGCGTGGTGGACGATGGCCGTCAGCCGGCCCTGCTCGTCGGCGCCGAGCCGGACCCGGCTGCGCGTCGGCGCCCGGCCGCCGGTCATCAGGTACGTCTGCGTACGCGACAACGCCAGCTTGACCGGCCGCCCCGCCAGCCAGGCGGCGGCGACGGCGAGGGCCACGTGCGGCCAGGCGCACGTCTTGCCGCCGAACCCGCCCCCGATGTACGGCGCCAGCACGTGCACCCGGTCGCGGGGCAGGCCGAACTTCTTCGCGAGCATCTCCTTGACGCCGTAGGGGTATTGCGAGGTGTCGTACACGGTGAGGTCGTCGCCGTTCCACGTGGCCACGGTGGCGTGCGGTTCGAGCGCGTTGTGGTGCTCGGCCGGCGTGCTGTAGACGGCCTGCACGGTGGCCGTGGCCCGAGCCAGTCCGGCTCGCACGTTCCCAACGACCGTCCTCGACTCCTCCAGCACCGAGTGAGCCGGGGTGTAGGCGGCCTCATCCGACATCGCCAGGACGGCGGGCTCTGGCGCGTAGCGGGCCTGCACGAGCCGGGCGGCGTGTTCAGCCTGCTCCTGCGACTCGGCCACGACGACGGCGATCGGCTGGCCGTGCCAGAAGACGCGATCGGTATTCAAGATCGGCAGGCTCATCGCGGCGGCGCCGACCGGTGCCCTGAGCGTGGCGTACGCGCCCGTAGGTCTCATCGGCGGCGCGTTCTCGTGCGTCATCACCAGCAGCACGCCGGGCGCCGCGAGCGCCCGGGAGGTGTCGATGGCGGTGACGCGGCCCTTGGCGATCGTGCTGGGCACCGCGACGGCGTAAGCCAGCCCGGCGGGGACGTGGTCGGCGGTGTAGGCAATTCCGCCGGACACTTTCGCGGGCCCGTCGAGCCGGTTCACGTCACGGCCGATCTCGCCGGGCCGGGTGGACAGGGGGTCGTGGCGGCCGTCGGGCAGCAGCCGGGCCACCTTGCCGAGGACTTTGGTGCCGAGGCCGAAGGCGCGTGAGGTGAACGTCATGCCAGCTCCACCAGGGTACGGCGGATCAGCCGCGCGGCCATCTCGATCTTGAACGCGTTGTGGCGCAGGGGTCGCGCTTCCGCGACCGCCTCCCTCGCCGCTTCCTCGAAGATCCGCTCGTCCGGCGGCGCACCCGTCAGCAGGTCCTCGGCCGCGTACGCGCGCCACGGCTTGAGCGCCACCCCGCCGAGCGCGATACGGGCGGTGGCGATCCGGCCGCCCTCGATGCGGAGGAGCACGGCGGCGCTCACCAGTGCGAAGGCGTAGCTGACCCGGTCACGTACCTTCACGTAGGCGCCCCGGGCCGGCGGCCACGGCGGCAGGTCCACGCTCGTGACCAGTTCACCACCCCTCAGCACGGTCTCGATCTCCGGTGTCGCGCCGGGCAGATGGTGAAAGTCCATGACCGGTACGCTCCGGTCGCCCTCGGGGCCGGTGAGATTGACGGTCGCGCCGAGCGCGGCCAGTGCCACGCACATGTCGGACGGGTGGACGGCTACGCAGCTCTCGCTCGCCCCGAGGATGGCGTGACCTCGGTTGAGCCCGTCCAGCGCGTCGCATCCCGTGCCCGGGGAGCGCTTGTTGCAGGCCGCGCCGAGGTCGTAGAAGTAGCGGCAACGGGTGCGCTGCAGCAGGTTGCCGCCCACCGTGGCGCGGTTGCGCAGCTGGGGGGAAGCCCCGTTCAGCAGGGCTCGCGCGAGCACCGGGTAGCGTCGGCGGATCCGGTCGTCGGCGGCGATGTGCGCGTTGCGGGCCAGTGCCCCGAGGCGCAGCCCGCCGTCCGGCAGGTCCTCGATGGCCGACAACGATAGCCGGGAGATGTCGATGACCCGCTCGGGCCGCTCCACCTCCTCCCGCATCAGATCGAACAGGTTCGTCCCTCCGGCCAGATACCTCACCGGACCCGCGAGCCCGATCGCCTCGGACACCGACGCGACCCTGACATAGGCGAACTCCCTCATGCCCCGGCCACCTCCCGGACGGCGGCCACGATGCCGTTGTAGGCGCCGCACCGGCACAGGTTGCCCGCCATGCGCTCCCTGATCTCGGCGCGGGTGAGCGGCGCCGGCCGGGTGAGGTCCTCGGTCACGGCGCTCGGCCGGCCGTCGCGGTGCTCGGCCAGCATGCCGATGATCGAGCAGATCTGCCCGGAAGTGCAGTAGCCGCACTGGAACCCGTCGTGCGTGCGGAACGCCTGCTGCACCTGGCTGCCCAGCTCGTGGTCGGCCAGGGCCTCGATGGTGACGATCTCCGTGCCGTCGCACTGCACGGCCGGCGTCAGGCAGGAGTTGACCCGGTCGCCGTCAAGCAGGACCGTGCACGCGCCGCAGGCGCCCTGGTCGCAGCCCTTCTTCGTGCCGGTCAGACCCAGGTGCTCGCGCAGGCAGTCGAGCAGCGAGGTGCGGGGATCCAGGGACAGATCGTGAACTCGTCCGTTCACGTCCAGATGGATGGGTATGTGGCTGTTCATCAACGCCTCCGACAATCTCGTACATACATGTACGACTTATTGCACGATACCCTATAGAGGTATGCGGGACGCTGCCGTCCGGCGAAGGTTCGGGCCGCCTGGGCGCGGGTTCGTCCGCCTCAACTTCGCCACGGCACCAGGCCGGCTCGTCGAGGCCGTTCTCCGCATGACCACCGCGGGTCAAAGAGGGGGCCAGCAGCACGGCTGAGCGTCTGTCACATGTCCTATGCCGCATAGGAGACGAGGGTGACGGAAGCTCGTCTGACATTGCCACCATACGGGCGGGGGGTTTAGGTTGGCCGGGTCAAATGTGACTGATCAAACTAGAAGGTGCCAATGTCTGAATCGATGCACCATGGTGGGCATGAGATGCACGACCACGGCTCTCACGCTCCCGCTACCGACCCGCATAGTAGTCACGCGCAGCAATCCGAGGAGCACGGCCACCACGGGCCGATGAAGGCGACATGGGGAGTGGCCGCCTCGGCGACCTTGCACTGCCTTACGGGCTGTGCCATCGGCGAGGTGCTCGGCATGGTCATCGCCACCGCGCTCGGCTGGCACAACGTGCCGAGCATCATCCTGGCGGTCGTCCTGGCGTTCATCTTCGGCTACGCGCTCACCCTGCGCGGCCTGTTCCGTGCAGGTCTGAACTGGCGTACGGCGCTGCGTCTCGCCCTGGCCGCAGACACCCTGTCGATCCTTGTCATGGAGATCGTCGACAACGGCGTCATGCTGATCATCCCTGGTGCCATGGACTCCGGTCTGGCCTCGTTGCTGTTCTGGGGTGCACTGGCCTTCTCGCTGCTGGTCGCCTTTCTCGTCACCACTCCGATCAACAAGTGGATCATCGGGCGAGGCAAGGGGCATGCGGTGATTCACGCCTACCATCACTGAGCAGCGCCGCTAAGGCCGGCGATCTCTGGCGCTGAGGAACCTCGCAGGTCAGGGCATGCTGCCGGCCGCGGCGGGTGGGCGTCGTAGGGTGATCGCATGGTGAAAGCCGCCTCACAACAGTCCGCGCCCGTCCGGCGGGCCGACGCCGAGCGCAACATCGCGGCCATCCTCGCAGCGGGTGCGCGCCTGCTGAGCTCCGACCCGGCCGCCAGCGTCGCCGCCATCGCCAAGGCCGCCGGGGTGGGACGGGTGACCTTGTACGGGCACTTTCCGTCGCGCGAGGCGCTGGTGGAGGCGGTGCTGAACCACGTGGTCGATGCTGCGGACGCGGTGCTGGAGGACCCGGCGCTGGAGACCGCGCCGACTCCGGAGGCCATGGCGGCCCTGCTGCGGTCGTCGTGGGAGATCCTCGACCGGCACCGCCGGCTTTTCGTGGCCGCCGACCGGATGATGGCCACCGAGCGGATCAGGCAGCATCACGACCGGCCTCTGCGCCGGGTGGAACGGCTCATCGAGCGCGGGCAACGGGACGGCGACTTCCGCACCGACCTGCCGCTTCCCTGGCTGGTGACGACGTTCTTCTCGCTCATTCACAGCGCCGCTCAGGAGCGCGAGGCGGGCCGGCTGGCGCCCGAGGACGTGGAGCGCGTACTGATCGCCAGCATGGTGTCGCTTCTGACGGACGGGGTGTCCGCTTCCTCCTGAACATCTCTTATGCCCTACCCGGGTATCCCTGTGCGTGCTAACTTGAACATCGCTGTTCGAGTTAAGGAGTTCCGGATGGTTGACGACACGTCCCCCCACGCGCCTGCGCGTACCGGCGGGTGGACTGTGCTGGTGCTGCTCTGCCTGGCCCAGTTCATGCTGATCGTGGACATCACCGTGGTGCAGATCGCGCTGCCCGCGATCGGCACGGACCTGGCACTCGGCCGCGAGGCGCTGACCTGGGTGGTGACCACGTACACGCTGTGCTTCGGCGGTCTGATGGTGCTCGGCGGGCGGCTGGCCGACGCGCTCGGCGCGCGGCGAACGCTGCTCGCCGGGTTGGGGCTGTTCACGGCGGCCTCGCTGCTGTGCGGGCTGGCCGCCACCGGCCCGACGCTGCTGGCCGGGCGGGCGCTGCAAGGGGTGGGGGCCGCGCTGCTCAGCCCCGCCGCGCTGGCCGTGATCACTACCACGTTCCATGGCCCACGGCGCGGGCGGGCGCTCGGCGTGTGGGCCGCCATCGGCGGCACGGGAGCGGCCCTGGGGGTACTGCTGGGCGGGCTCCTGACCGCCGGTCCGGGCTGGACCTGGGTGTTCTTCGTGAACGTACCGATCGGGTTGCTCGTGCTCGCCGCCATCCCCGCCGTCGTGCCGGCCGCGCCGGGACGGGCGGAGCCGGTCGACGTGCCCGGGGCACTGATCGTCACGGCGGCGACGGCCCTGCTGATCTACGGGCTCGTCACCGCGGGCGACGCCGGCTGGGGCGCGGCCGGCATGGTGCTGCCGCTGGCCGGTGCGGGGCTGCTCTACGTGCTGTTCGTGCTGGTGGAGCGGTCGGTACGGGCCCCGCTCATGCGTGCCGTCACCCTGGCCCGACGGCCGGTGATCTCCGGGACGTTCGTCATGCTCGTCGCCACGGGGCTCATGCTGGGCCTGTTCTTCCTCAGCTCGCTCTACCTGCAGCGGGTGATGGGGTTCGGGCCGCTGCGGACCGGGCTGCTGTTCCTGCCGGTGGCGATCGCGATCACGATCGGCACCCAGGCCGGCGGGCACCTGATCGGCCGGCTCGGCGGGCGGCCGGTGGCGGTGGCCTCGTTCGTGCTCACCGCTGCGGGCGCGGCGCTGATGACCCGTATCTCGCCGGACGCCGATCCGTACGTCACGCTGCTGCCCGGCTTCGCGCTGGCGGCGCTCGGCATCGGGCCGGCGTTCGTGACGGCCACCACGACGACCATGGCCAACATCCCGCCCGGCGAGAACGGCGTCGCCTCCGGCGTCATCAACACCTTTCACGAGCTCGGCGGCTCGATCGGCGTGGCGGTGGTCTCGACTGTGGCCGCGGCGAGCCTGGCGCCCAGCGGTGCGGCCGACGTCGGCGGGTTCGTCTCCGGGCTGACGCTGTGCACGGTGGTCGCCGGAGTGGCGGCGGTCGTGTCGCTCGGCCTCGTCCCGCCGGGTCGGCCCCCGGCGGCCTTCGTCGGACACGGGCACGGTCACGGACACTGAGGTGTCGTCGAGAGCCCGGCTCGGCCGCCGCACATCGACAAAGCATTCGACAGGGGTCAGCGGGCCGGAGCACTGCGGCGGGCGCATCGGCGAAGTCGCCGGTCTCGGGGTCGCTTTGTCACAAGTGCCAGGGGTTTCTATGCTCGGCGTGTGCTGGGGAGAGACGACGAGGCGGATCTGATCGAGTCGTTGCTGCGGCACGCCGCCGAGGGCCGCGGCGGCGGGGTGATCGTGCTGGGGGAGCCGGGAATCGGCAAGACCACCCTGCTGTCCCACGCGGAGGAGCGGGCGGCCGGTTTCCTGGTACTGCACGCCGTTGGTGCCGCGCCGGAGTCCGATCTCGCCTATGCGACCCTGCACCAGCTGTTGTTCCCCGTGCTCGGCTCCGTGGACGAGCTGCCGGGTCCCCAGGCGCGAGCCCTGAACATCCTGTTCGGACGCGCGCATGGAGCACCACCTGATCCGTTCCTGGTGGCGTTGTCCACTCTGTCGTTGTTGTCCCTGCTGGCCGGCACCCGCCCCGTGTTGTGCGTCGTGGACGACGCGCACTGGGCGGATCAGCCGACGCTGAAGACGCTGGCGTTCGTCGCCCGCCGTCTGCACAACGAGCCCGTCGCGCTGGCGCTGGCCGCGCGGGCCGATGAGGGGCACGGCGCCGATCTGCCCGACGCGCGCCGCGTCCCGCTCATGGGCCTCGACCGAGAGGCGGCCAAGGCGCTGCTCGCCGAGTGCCTGGGCGAGCAGCGCCTGACCGATAGCGAGCAGAACCACCTCCTGACCGCCACGAGCGGAAACCCCCTGGCCCTGATCGAACTTGCCGCAAGGCCACAACCCCAGGAGGGCACGCAGGAGCCGCTCGCCATGACCGACGAACTGCAACGCTCGTTCCTGGCCAGGATCCGGACGCGGCATGCCGAGTCGCTGCCACTGCTGCAGCTCATCGCCACCCATGGCACGGGCGGCGTCGACATTCTCGAGAAGGCGGCTGCGACCCTGCAGGTCGACACCGGCCCGCTGCGCCGGGTCGAGCTTGACGAGCTTCTGGCCTACGACGGGACGCGGCTGGTGTTCCGGCATCCGCTGATCCGGTCCGCGATCTATCACAGCGCCACGGCTAATCGGCGGGCCGCGATCCATCGAGCGCTTGCCGCGGCCTTCGACAGCCCGGCCGACCAGCATCGCCGTGCCTGGCATCTCGGCCAGGCCGCAGTGGGACCCGACGAGCAGGCAGCCGAAGAGCTGGAGCGCTCGGCCGAACAGGCGGCCCTGCGCGGTGGCCCCGCCGCGGCCATGGCCGCGTTGGCGAGGGCGGCTGAGCTCACGGCGGACGGCCCGCGCAGGGGACGGCGGCTGTGGTCCGCGGCGCACGCAGCCGCCCTGGGCGGGTTCACCGAGAAGGCGGCGGGACTGCTCGACCGAGCGGAGCGCGAACCTCAGCTCGGCGAGGAGGATCGGATACCGCTGGTGGTGATGCGCGCCATCGTGGCCGAGTTCGCCGGCTCGCCCGAGGACGCGATGGACCTCATCAGGCCCTGGATCCCGCGCGTACTGCGCCTTGATCGGCGCCGCTTCACGCCCACCATCGCGATGTACGGCGACCTGGGAACCCGTGCCAACCGGCCGCAGGCCTGGTCCGAGCTCGCGGGCTGGCTGGAGGACGTCGCGCTGGAACCGGACGATCCGGAGGACGCGGTGCTGCTGCTCTTGCGCCGTGCCTGTCAGGCCCGTTCCGGCGGTGATGTGGCACCTGCCACGGCGGACGAGGAGGCCGCGATCGAGTCGCTCACCGATCCGATCTTGATGACTCTGGCCGGGGCCCTGACTCGCGGGCTCGGCGAGTACGAGCTGAGCAGGCGCCTGTACCGCGATGCCGGGCGGCTGGCGCGTACGAACGGATCGCTGGGTGCGCTCGCCTGGAATCTCGAGTACAAGGCAGCCGATGAGATCGCGCGGGGCAGGTTCGGGCTCGCCGAGGCGTACGCGGAGGAGGGGTACCAGTTCGCCGTGGAGGTGGGCCAGCCGAGTACAGCCTGCCGTAATCGAGGGCTGCTGGCCTGGTGCGCGGCCGTTCAGGGCCGTTCCGACGCCGCCCAGTTGGCCGCCGACGTCCTGGTTGAAGCGAGTAGCCGCAGGCTGGCCGACGCGCGGTCCTATGCCCTGCGCGCACTTGGCCTCATCGAGCTGGGCGCAGGCAGATACCGCGAGGCCGCTCGGCACTTCGAGGCGGTCGGTGACTGGGACACCGACACGCCCGCCGACCTGATCGCGGCAACTGTCCCCGACCTCGTCGAAGCGCTGGTCCGCGCTGGCGAGCACGAGCGAGCGGCAGCGGCCACAGCCCGCTACGTCCGGTGGGCCGAGCAGGCGATCTCGCCGGAGCCGGCCGCGCTCGCGGCCCGTTGCCGGGCGCTGATCAGCAGTGGCGGCACCGCCGACAATCACTACGTGGAGAGCCTTAGACTGCACGCCGGCTTTGACGCCCCGCTGGAGCAAGCCAGGACCGAGCTCCTTGCCGGCGAGTGGTCGCGGCGTGCCCGGCGACGTTCACAGGCGCAGCATTACTTGCGAGGCGCGTTGGAGACCTTCCGCCGCATCGGCGCGCTCGCCTGGGCCGATCGTGCGTTGAGCGAACTTCGCGCGGCAGGGGAGTCGGTACGGCCCTCCGAAGCAGGAGCCTTGAGCACGCTCACCGCACAGGAGCTACGCATCGCGCTGGCCGTCGGTGAGGGGCTGACCAACCGGGAGATCGCCGCCCAGCTATTCCTCAGCCCCCGGACGGTGGACTACCACCTGCGCAAGGTCTTCCAGAAGACCGCCGTCACCTCGCGAGCCGAGCTCATGAGGCTGGTCCTTGCCGAGCGCCCAGCCTGACACCGGCCAAGACTGGCGACTTCACTGATTCGGCGACGGCCTGAGCGTTCCTACTGTTGGCGACGTCATGCCGTCATGGACGCGAACGTTCGCTTCCGAGGGACATGACCGAACGCACACTGTGCCGGATCTTCCACTGTCCGAATCCGCCGAAGGAGGACGCTCATGTCGTCCGCTCAGACAACCCCGGGGGCGCACACCGGCGCCAGAGCCTGGCTCGGGCTGGCCGTGCTGGTCCTGCCCGCCATGCTGCTGTTCATGATGCTGACCGTCTTGTTCCTGGCCATCCCGCAGCTGGCCGCGGACCTGAAGCCGAGCAGCACCCAGACGTTGTGGATCATCGATATCTACGGCTTCCTGATGGCCGGTCTCCTGGTCACCATGGGCACCCTGGGCGACCGCATCGGTCACCGTCGGCTGCTGATCGCGGGCGCGGCCGTCTTCGCCGTCGTGTCGGTGATCGCGGCCAACACCTCCGACCCCGCCATGATGATCATCTGGAGGGCGCTGCTGGGCATCGCCGCGGCCACCCAGATGCCCGCCACCCTGGGACTCATCTTCTCCACGTTCGCCGACCCCCGGCAACGTGGCATCGCCGTCGGCATCTGGTCGGGCGGGATCTCCGTCGGCACCGGTCTCGGCCCGGTGATCGGCGGGGCGCTGCTGGAGGCGTTCTCCTGGCGCGCGGCCTTCCTCATCGCGGTGCCCATCATGGCGATCGTCGTGATCGGCGCGCCGCTGCTGCTGCCCAACCCCCGTAACCCGGCCGCCGGCCGCCTGGACCTGTTCAGCGTGCTGCTGTCGCTGGCGACCCTGCTGCCGATCGTCTACGGCGTCAAGGAGCTGGCCAAGCCGGACTCGCTCCTGCCCGCGCTCGCCGGCATCGCGGCCGGGCTGGCCTTCGGGGCGTGGTTCGTGCTGCGGCAGCTGCGCCTGCCCGAGCCGCTGCTGGACGTGCGGCTGTTCGCCAACCGTACGGCCGGCGGCGCGCTGGGCGTCTTCCTGCTGGCGGCCACCGCACTCGGTGGCATCTATCTGCTGTTCACTCAGTACCTGCAGCTCGTCGAAGGGCTCTCCCCGCTGACGGCCGGGCTGTGGGTGCTGCCCGCCGCCGCCCTGCTGGTGGTCGTCTCCACCCTCTCACCCGTCCTGGTACGGCGTGTCCGCCCCGGATACCTCATCGCCGCCGGGCTTGCCGTGCAGGTGATCGGCTACCTGATGCTCACCCAGGTCAACGCCGCCGGCGGGCTCCCGCTGCTGGTCGCGGGCTTCATCGTGCTGTATCCCGCCGTCGCGCCGTCCATGGCCCTGACCACGAACCTGGTCGTCGGCTCGGTGCCGCCGCAAAAGGCGGGGGCGGCGTCCGGGCTGGCCACCACATGCAGCGACCTGGGCATCTCACTCGGCATCGCGATCATCGGCAGCATCGGCGCCGCTGTCTACCGCGCCCAGACCGCCACCACGCTTCCGACCGGCCTGCCGCCCGAGGCCGCCGCGGCCGGCCGCGAGAGCCTGGACGGTGCGGTCGCGGCCGCGCAGAGTCTGCCGGCCGACCTCGGCACGGCGCTGCTCACTCCGGCCCGCGAGGCTTTCACCAGCGGGCTCAACACCGCCGCCGTCATCGCCGCGGCCATCGCCGCCGGCGCGGCGATCCTGGCGATCACCAAACTCCGCCACATCCCCGCGACCGGCCCCGCCGCCGAGGCCGAGCAGTCCTGACGCACCCAGCCGCGAAAGAAGACCACCATTGACCACGGACCCGAACACCCTCCTCACCGCCTACAGTACCGAGGAGCTCCGCGATCGGCGCAGCGTCAAGTGGCGGGAGTTTCCCGCGGACGTCCTGCCCCTGCGCATCGCGGAAATGGACACCCCGCTCGCCGAACCCGTCGCCGCGGCCCTGACCGCCGCCATCGGCCGCGGCGACACCGGTTACGCGCTCGCCGGCCGGCTCCCTGACGCGTTTGCCGGTTTCGCCGTCCGGCACTACGGCTGGCACCCCGATCCCGCCGCCGCGCGCCTGGTCCCAGACGTCATGTCGGGCATCGTGGAGATCCTCCAGATCATCTCCGAGCCCGGCGACGGCGTCGTCGTCAACACCCCCGGATACCCGCCCTTCTTCTACTGGATCGAGCGCATCGGCCGCCAGGTGGTCCCCAGCCCGCTGGCCGCCGGGCCGCAGGGGCCCCGCCTCGACCTGGAGGTCCTGGAACGCGACTTCGCCGACGGCGCGCGGGCGTACCTCATCTGCAACCCGCACAACCCCACCGGCTTGGTCTTCAGCCGCGAGGAGCTGACACAGGTGGCCGCACTGGCCGATCGCTACGACGTACGGGTCGTCGCGGACGAGATCCTGGCTCCGCTCACCTACCCCGGCCTGCGGCATGTTCCGTTCCCGTCCCTGGACAGCCCGGCCGCGGCCCGCTCCGTCGCCCTCGTCTCGGCCTCCAAGGCATGGAACATCGCCGGGCTCAAGGCGGCGCTCGCTGTGCCCGGGCCGGACGCCCGCGCGGATGTCGCGGCGATCCACGAGGAGGTCAGTGAGGGTGCCGGCCTGTTCGGCGTACTCGCCTCGGAGGCGGCCTTCGCCCACGGCGTCCACTGGCTCCAGGAACTCATCGCCGATCTGGACGAGAACCGCCGGGGCCTGGCCGCCCAGCTCGCCGGCCGCCTGCCCGGCATCGGCTATCACCTGCCGCAGGCGGGATACGTGGCCTGGCTCGACTGCCGCGCGCTCGGCTGGGACGACGACCCCGCTGAGGTGTTCCTGCGTCACGGCAGGGTCGGGCTGTCCTCCGGTACGAGGTTCGGGCCGCCCGGGCACGGGTTCGTCCGTCTCAACTTCGCCACCGCGCCGGACCGGCTCGCCGAGGCCGTTCACCGCATGGACATCGCCCGCGACCGGGCGGGTGATCCGTCCCTGTCCACGTGACCTCTGACCTCTGACCTCAGAGATCGAGGTCGAGGCTGAGCTGCTCAGCGTCTGGAACCGTGGGAGCCGTGGTCAGGTCTCTGATGGCCGCGAGGGTCGCTTCGTGGTCGATGTCCTTCAAGAGCAGGAAGGCGGAACCGATCAGCTCGTCGAGTGGGAATGTGGCGCTGGTGTGTCCCTGAGCGGTCAGGGTGGTGAAGTCGCAGACGATGCGTCTCCCGCCGCTCAGTACCACTGTGGCCCGGTGAATCAGAACGTCGGGACTCTCGGCGAGATCGATGAGCCGGTCATCGTTGATCACGTTCTCCATGCCGCGTGAAGCGTAGGTGATGATGCGATCGCCGGAGGTCAGCTCCAAATGCCCGATGGTCACCGACCGGCTCAGGCTTCGAGCGCGCAGTCGTGATACGGGTATGCCGTCCCGCTGCTCCGGCCGAGGCAACTGGTCGACACTGTTGGGCGCGATGTACAGGCTCCAGTCCTCGCCTCTGAGCGTCAGACAGCCGCGGGCTATCAGCCAGCGGGGAACCTGCTGGACGTCGACTTCGTCCACTCGCTGAGGTTCGTGGAACAAACGCATCGCCTTGCCGGTGAGCCGGTCGGCGTTCGAGGCGACCAGACGTTGCAGGTTGACCGACGGATCCGCCAGAGACAGCCGCGACAGCTGGTCCAGGGTCAGCGCCCGCCCGATCCGGCGCCAGAAGTGCGCGTCATCAGTGGTCAGGTTCTCGACCAGGAACGCGATGTCGTTGTCGGTCAGCCGTCCCGATAGGTCTCGTCGTCCAGGGAAATCGGCCGGGGGAGCACCATGACCTTCCCATACCGACTGGAGGACCCGGGTCATGCGCCCGGCCTGCTCGTCGGCGAGCAGCTTGGCGAAGAGCGCGGTTGCATTCCGGGTGGGAAGGACGGCGCCTCGTTCGGCTGCGAGGAAGCCGTCGTTCAACACGGTCGTCGCGTTGGTGGCCTCGTCATGGCCCAGGAGGCCACGCCCGCCGCGTAGGACCGCCTGGGACAGCAGGGCCACGGCCAGCCGTTCTCGTCCTTGGACGAGTTCCTGCACGCCGACAGGATCTGTGACGAGCGTGTCGCTACCTCGTGCGGCCTGTTGCAGCCCGTTTTCGGGGTCGGCTGAGGTGGTGGACTGAAGAGTGACGATGATGGGATGGCTCTGTCCGACGATCTTGACATCCTCTTCGAGCCATTTCGGGTGCTGATTCGCCCGAAGGAAAACGAAGCGTTTCCGGTCCTCCCGTGGCCACTCCACGATCATGTCGGGGGCGATGCTGTTGTTGAAGTACTCGGTGTGCTTGATGCGAAGACCGCGTTCGATGCCTTCCAACTGCCGGCTCACCGCGAGTTTGATGCCGTCCACGCGAGCGCTGGGCTCGGGCTCGTGCAACGCCTGGTCGATCGCCGCGACGAAGGATTCGGTCATAGCGCTGCCCGTTCTTCGGCCAGCATGAGGCTGACAACGTCGCGGTAGTGATTGTCGGCGATGACCAGGTTCTCCTGCTTGTCGCACAAGGTGATCAGCCAGAGCCGCTGCGCCACCCCCGTCAGGGTCCCGGCATCGAGCCGGAGCTCGGCAACGTGCGGATCTTCGGTGTCGAAGATGCGCTTGCTCTCCTTGAGCACGGCATTCTTCACGCTGTCCACGGTGGGATGTTGGTCCCAATGCCTGGCTTGGAAGGGAGCCCAGGAAATCCACATGAAGTGGTCACATCGTTTGGGCCGCGATGATAGAGCCACATAGCATTTGGCCAGGAATGACTGAAAGTGGCTCGAAAGGTCATACTCGGCCCGATAGCCTTTGACCTCTGCGACAAACATCTTGCCGCCATGCTCGGTGCCGCGGAATCGGCCACCGAGGTCGAAAGAGAACGGTTTGTCCCAATGGGGCCACGAAAACTCAAGCATCTCCTTGAGTCCTTCGTCCTCGACGGTCCATGATTGGGCCACGCGGGTAGAGGAATCAAGCCAGCGCTTGGCCCGTCTGAGCTTCTGTATCCCCCGCAGCTGTGAATCTTCGCCCGCCACAAGCCAGTAGCGTAGATCGGCTTGGCTGATCTGATAAGGACGTCCAGCGATCACATTCATGTAACTGCGCTGCGGGACCTGGCGGAGGTCACCCGCCGAGAGAATGACCGCAGTAACCGCAGAACCTATGACCAGCCTCGGCCTGCATGCCGCAAGCAGTGCAGAACCTCATCACCGGCTCACCGTACTGCTGACGCGCGTGAGCGTTGTTCTTCGCCGAGTCCGGCGTGAAGGAGAGGGCGGGAAGGCGCTGGACGGTGCGGGTGCGGTCGGCCACCTCATCGAGGAGAGGTTGCGCCGCCGCCAGTGACACGGAAGGGGCCGAGGCCAGCGCACGGCGTCGCCACAGCAGCAGGAGCCCGCCCAGCGTCGCAGCCAGGAGCACACCCGCGGCGAGCAGAGGCAGGGTCGGGGTGCTCGGCGTCGGTTCGGTCGTGGCCACGCCTCTGTCCTCGGCGCTGCCCCTCTTGGCCAGCGACGTTTTGAGGTGCTCGGCCGCCATGACGTGTCCCGGGGACAGCTCGAGTACCCGCTGGAATCCCGTTACTGCCTGTCCGTAGTACGGCTCTGGCCCGTAATCGGTGGTGGCGCTGGGTCACCACCTGCCAGGCTGGGTCGTGCTGAAGATCGACGATCTTGCGGGTGTGGTGTTTTCGGGGCTGTCTGCCCTGGTCATCGAGGATGTGAAGGACGAAAGCGGCCAGATTCGGGTCATGGCCCGTACTCGGAGCGCGCCGGTACCGTGCCCGGCGTGCGGGGCACTGACCGGTCGGGTGCACGGCTATTGCAGCCGGACGGTGACCGATGTCCCGGTCGACGGGCGATGGGTGGTGGTGTCGATCCAGGTACGGCGCCTGCTCTGCCCGGCGCGGGGATGTGCTCGGCAGACGTTTCGTGAGCAGGTGCCCGGACTGCTCGAGCGCTACCAGCGTCGAACCAGCAGACTCACCGGACAGTTGGGCGCAATGGTCAAGGAACTGGCCGGCCGGGCGGGTGCCCGGCTCTCGGCGTTCCTGTCCGTCAAGGTCTCAAGGTCCACGGCGCTGCGGTTGCTGATGCGGCTGCCGCTGCCACCGCTGCGAGTCCCGCGCGTGCTGGGTGTCGATGATTTCGCGCTCAAGCGCCGGCACCGGTATGCCACCGTCCTGATCGACGCTGAGACCGGCGAGCGGATCGACGTGCTGCCCGGCCGCGGCGCTGATGCCCTGGAGACATGGCTGCAATCCCATCCCGGAGTTGAGATCGTCTGCCGTGACGGATCGGGCGCCTATGGCGAGGCGATTCGACGTGCTCTGCCGGATGCGGTGCAGGTCGGGGATCGGTGGCAGTGCGCCATGAGGCGCCTGGTCGTATCCCCGGCTCAGCCGGGAGGAATTGGAAGGAGGTTCCTGGGTCCGATGACTTACCTGGATCCG
>NZ_JBEZGB010000022.1:0-149086 GCF_040649755.1 Nonomuraea sp. NPDC048882 | reverse complement strand
TTCGTCATGGTCGGCGCGCTGGTCGAGACCGGCGTCATCGGCCAGCTGTCCCAGGCCGCCGTCGCGGCCACCGACGGGCGGCCGGAGCTGACCACGATGGGGCTGCTGGGCGCCTCGGCCGTGCTGTCGGCCATCGTGGACAACATCCCCTACGTGGCCACGATGAGCCCGATCGTCGAGCAACTCGTGCAGGCCGCCGGCGGTGACGGGCAGGTGCTGTGGTGGGCCTTGGCCTTCGGCGCCGACCTGGGCGGCAACGCCACCGCCGTCGGCGCCGCCGCCAACGTCGTCATCCTGGGCATCGCCGCCCGCAACGGCACCCCGATCAGCTTCTGGCAGTTCACCAAGTACGGCCTGATCGTCACCGCGGTCACCGTCACGCTCGTCGCCCCGTACCTGTGGCTGCGCTACCTGTGACACGAGGAAGGGCGGTGGGCGGATGCCGGTGATCGAGACGGTGGATCTGACCAAGCGCTATCGGGAGGTGGTCGCGGCCGACGGCGTCTGCCTGCGGGTTGCTCCCGGTGACGTCCATGCCCTGGTCGGCCTGAACGGCGCGGGCAAGACCACGCTGATCCGCATGCTGCTCGGCATGATCGCCCCCACGTCCGGCACCGCGCGGGTGCTGGGCGCCGAGGTCAGCGCCGGTGATCGCGGGGCGTGGGCGCGGACCGGGTATCTCATCGACACGCCGGCCGCCTATCCCGAGCTGACCGTACGGGAGAACCTGCGCCTCGTCGCCCGGCTGCGCCGCCTGCCCCGGCCGGCCGGACGCGTCGACGACGTCATCGACCGGTTAGCCCTCACTCCTTACGCTGGACGCAGAGCCCGCACCCTGTCCATGGGCAACGCCCAGCGCCTGGCCCTGGCCAAGGCGCTCATCCACAGCCCTGACCTGCTCATCCTCGACGAGCCCAGCAACGGGCTCGACCCGGCCGGCGTGGTGGAGATCCGGACCCTGCTGAGCGAACTGGCTCGCGAGCACGGCACCACCGTGCTGCTCTCCAGCCACCTGCTGGCCGAGGTGACCCGGCTGGCCACCCGCATCGCCGTCATCCACCAAGGCCGGCTGCTCCAGGAGATCAACCCGCGCCAACTGGGCGGTCAGGTGCGTCGCAGGCTCGTCCTGGCCACCCGGGACGACACTCGCGCCGCTCACGCGCTGGCCGGTTACGGGTTCACCTCGGAACCGGGCGTCGGCGCCGGTCTGGTGCTCACCGGTCAGCGGGCGCTGGAGCATCCGGAGGAGATCGCCACCGCCCTGGTGGAAGCCGGCTGCCCGCCCACCCGGTTGGTGGTCGAGCAAGAGGATCTGGAGGATTTCTTCCTGCGCCTGGTGGGAGAGGCCGATGCGTAAGGCGTTGCTCGCCGAGCTGCTCAAGCTGCGGCGCAGCCGGCTTCCGTGGATCACGACGGCGACCTTCGCCGTGGTCGCGGCCGTGTGCGGGTTGTTCATGTTCATCCTTCAGGACACCGGCAGGGCTCGCGCGCTCGGCCTGCTCGGTGACAAGGCGCAGCTCAGTGCCGCCACTGCCGACTGGCCCGGCTACCTGGCGCTGCTCGCTCAGGCCACCGGCGTGGGCGGTTTGGTCATTTTCGGCACGCTCGTCATCTGGCTGTTCGGACGCGAGTTCAGCGACCGCACTGCCAAGGATCTGCTGGCCCTGCCCACTTCACGCGGCGCCATCGTGGCGGCCAAGTTCGTCGTCGCAGCCGGCTGGTCGCTGTTGCTGGCGCTGTGGACGGTCGCGCTCGGCTTGCTCGCCGGAATGCTGCTCGACTTACCCGGCGGCTCGATCGCCGTCCTCGCCGCCGGGGCCGCGCGAATCGTGATCACTGGACTGCTGACGTACGTGCTGACCGCGCCGTTCGCTCTGGCGGCCAGCGCGGGGCGCGGTTACCTGTCTGCCGTGGGGGCCATGTTCGCCGCCGTGTTCAGCGCCCAGATCATCGCCGCGCTCGGCTACGGCGCCTATTTCCCGTACTCGGTGCCGGGCCTGTATGCCGGGATCGCCGGCCCTGCCCAGGATGCGCCCGGACCACTGGGCCACCTGCTGGTCCTTGCCTTAGGTGTGGCCGGGGTCGCGGCGACCGTGGCCTGGTGGCGGCGCGCCGACCACGATCGCTGAGCATGTGAATCGCCTCCGTGGTCACCAGGCCCAGGCGGGATCGCCGGTGGCGGTCCGGGAGAGCGACCACAGCCGTTCGCGGGCGGCCCTGTCGTAGGCGGAGGCTGGGGCGCGGACGGGGCGGAGGTTTTCGTCCACGTACGGCCCAGGCAGGCTTCCGCCCCAGGTGGCGAGGCGGGCGTAGGTCTCGCCGAGGCGTTCGGCGGGGACGGCCATGCGGTTCTTGGGCGCGTACAGGGTGCGCAGCAACCGTGGCATGGCGGCCACCCGATCGGGGTCGAGGCGTACGGCGGGGACGCGGACGCAGGTGGTCTCCAGGCGTCCTCCGGCCTTCTCGGTCAGGGAGAGGGTGGTCATGATCTGGGCGAGTTTGGCGTGGTAGTAGGCGCGGGTGGGGCTGTACCAGCTCGGGTCGTCGAGTTGGTCGAAGCGGATCCGGATGCGGGGCATCGAGAGCAGTCCCTTGCTGGCGACGTTGATCACGCGGGGCCGGTCCGCGGCGGCGAGCAGGGGGCTGAGGTGTGCGGTGAGCAGGAAGGGGCCCAGGTGGTTGGTGGCCCAGAACAGTTCATGGCCGTCTGCCGTGAAGCGGGGCTCTTGGATCGTCTGGTCGAAGACGGCGGCGTTGTTGATGAGCACGTCGAGGTGGCCGACAGTGTGCGTGAGCTGGTCGGCGGCGGCCTTGATGGAGCCGGGTATCGACAGGTCGGCGTGGATCAGGGTGGCCGGGTGCGCGGCGTGGGCGTTGATGTCGGCCAGGGCAGCGCGGCCTCGATCGGGGTCTCGGCACAGCGCCAGCACGTGGTGGCCTGCGGCGGCGAGAGATTGGGCGGCGCGTAGGCCGATCCCTGAGTTGGCGCCGGTGATGGCGATGGACAGCATGCGGGGATTCTAGTCTGTTCGGAACGATCCGAACAGACTAGAATCTGTGGGGTGGCGGGTGTTGAGGAGTTCGTGGAGAGCGCGGGGCTGTACTTCGAGCGGCTGGGGCTCAGTCGTACGGCAGGGCGGGTCGTCGGCGTGCTGCTGGTCGACCCGGACGACTCCGGCGACGCGCCGGGGCTGTGTGAGCGGCTCGGCGTGGCCAAAAGCAGCATGAGCGTGGCTCTGGGGCAGCTCGAACGGGGTGGGCTCGTCGAGCGCTTCCGCCCACCCCGGGGGCGGCGCGATCACTATCGGCTGACCGAGGACGTGTTCGGACGTGCTTTCCGGGCGAAGATGGCTGAGTTCTCCGCATTCGCGCAGCTCGCGGAGCAGGGTCTGGCCGTGGTCGGCGACAGTCCCAAGAGCCGGGCCAGGCTTGAGCTGATGCGTGACATGTACGGCTTCATGGGCCGCGAGTTTCCCAAACTCCTCGACGAATGGGATCGACAGCGCCCCGGAGCTCAAGGTTCATGACCGGGCCTGCTCCTGTCGCAGGACCTGGTCCAGCCATGGGCCCAGGCGTGCCGCAGGGGGCCGGCCGCGCCAGGCCAGGTGGGCGTCCGGGCGAATCAGCCAGACGTCCTGTTGCGTGCCGGAGTCGCGGGTCAGCGCCGTGACGGTGTCACCCAGCCGTTCGCGCGCCTCTTTCAGGCACGCGAACGTGTCCCCGCCCGGAGAGAGCAGCGCCCAGCGGCGGCCCAGTTCGGCGTGCAGGCGGGTGGCGCTGCCGTCGGGCGGAGGCAGATCAGGTCCGCCACCCGGTCGCCGGGCCGTGGCCGTCGCCGGGCCACGCCCCCGCCGCCCAGAGGACCGCGCCGGTACGTCGCCCACAGCTGGGAGGCCAGTTGCCCGGCCCGGCGCTGCACGGCCGGCAGGTTGGCGACCGGAACGAGCACGCGGTTGCGGAGGTTCTCCGCGTCGCCCATCCCGGTGACCATGCCCTGGCCGCCGAGCGGGCTGTGGATGTGGGCGGCGTCGCCCGCCAGGAAGATCCGGCCCCGGCGGTAGGTGTCGGCCAGCCTGCGGTGGATGCGGAAGGCCGACGTCCACACCGCGTCCTTGATGCGGATGTCGGCGCGTCCGGTCCGCTCGGGCACGAGCCGGCGGAAGCGTTCGACGATCTCCTCATCCCCCTGTACGCCGTCCGCACCGGCGGGGTCGTAGGCCATCAACCGCCACAGATCGTCCGCACCGCCCTCCTCTCGCATCGGCAGGGCGAAGAACGGGCCGTCCCTGTGTGGCCAGCCGTGGCCGCCGGCCCGGTCCACCGGCCAGTCGGCGTGCACGTCTGCCAGCAGGAATCCCTCGGTGAGCCGGACCCCGGGAAAGCCGATCCCGGCCAGCTTGCGCACCGTGCTGTGCGAGCCGTCGCAGCCTGCCAGCCATCGGCAGCGCAGCGGGACCCGCTCGTCGCCGAGCAGGGCGGTGACCCCGTCGGCGTCCTGGACGAGGTCGGCCAGCGGGGTGTCCCAGCGGACGTCGACCCCCAGCTCGGCCAGCCGACGCCGCAGCTCCGCCTCGATGTCCGCCTGCGAGATGTACAGAGCCGGCCGCGCGTCGCCCAGGCCCACGTCACCGAAGCGAATGGTGATCGCCGGGCGCCCGTCCAGATGCTGCGTGATGGTGATCGCCGAGAGCGCGCGTTCCGGCAGGTCGCCGAGCGCACCGAGCCGGTCGAGCACCTCGACGCCCCGCGCGTGCAGGATGTTCGCCCGCGACGTGGACGCGGGTCCGGACGCCGAATCCACCACCTGGACGGCGATGCCGTGCAGGCGCAACGCGCAGGCCAGCGCCAGACCGGCCGGCCCCGCGCCGACCACCAGCACCTCGGTGTCATCCATGATGCGCTCCCGGTCTTCAAACGACGGAACGGACCCGTTCCGTCTCACCGTGGAGCCTAAGCGGGCGAACCGTCGGAACGTAACCGTTCCGTTCCGTAGTAAGGTGTTGCCATGGCCGCGACCCACGGACGTCGAGTGGCAGGAGCGGCGCTCCTGCGCGAACACGTCACCGACGTGATCACCTCGGCAGTCCTCGACGAGCTCGCCGACACCGGCTACGCCCGGATGTCCATGGAAGCCGTCGCCCGGCGAGCCGGCGTCGGCAAGGCCGCCCTCTACCGGCGCTGGGCGTCCAAGGAGGTCATGGTTCAGCAGATCGTCGGCAACCTGGCTTGGCACGCCGTCCCCGTCCCCGACACCGGCAACCTGCGCGACGACGTCAGCGCCTACGTTCGCGACGCCGCCGCGCTCAGGAGCGACCTGCGCGCCACCCGCATCATCGCCGACCTCGGCGCCGAAGCCATCCGCAACCCGCAGCTCGCCCAGACCTTCTACGCCGCCCTCCGCGAGCCCCGCCGCGCCGCCGGCGCCGCCATGCTGCACCGCGCCGTCCAGCGTGGCGAACTGCCCGCCGACCTGGACACCGACCTGGCCCTCGACTGCCTGGTCGGACTCACGTACGCGCGCCCGCAAACCCTCATGGCCGAAGGTGACTTCGCCGACCCGTACGCCCACGACCGGCTGGTCGAGGTCATCCTCGTCGCCCTGGCGGCCTGCCGCCGATAAGCGCCTGCGAATGCCGATGCGGCGCGGGGTTATCTACCGGTGTCCGGGGTGGGCAGGTGGGGTGGTTGCCAGCGCCAGGTGGCGTTGCCGTCGGGCGTCAGGCCCTTGCGCCACAGCGCGGGCGGCACCAGCCGCACCATGGTCGTCAGCCATCGGTGGGCGGCCGGGGAGGTGGTGCGGCGGCCGTCGGCGCGGGCGCCTCGGGCGGTGGCCTGGGTGCGGGGGCGGCGTTCGGCGTCGTAGCGGCGCAGCGCGGTCCCGATCGACGGCTCGGTGGCCAGGGCGGCGGCGAGTACGACGGCGTCCTCCAGGGACTGCCCGGCGCCCTGGCCCCGGTCGGGGCTCATGGCGTGCGCCGCGTCGCCGAGCAACGCCACCCGCCCGTCGACGTAGGACGGCAGGGGGTCGAGGTCGTGGATGTCGATGCGGATCACGGCGTCGTCCGGGGTGGCGGCGATCAGGGCCGGGATCGGTTCGTGCCAGTCCCGTACCTGCTGCAGGACCGTAGCCTTCTCGTCTGCGTGACGGACGCCGGGCCGGGCGCAGGTGGTGACGTAGGCCCAGTAAGCCCGGTCACGGCTCAGCGGGTGGATGAGGAAGTAGGCGCCGGAGCCCATGGTGACGCTGCCCGGCAGCGCTCCGGCGGGAGCGATGCCCAGCCAGGCGGTACGGCCGAGATAGCGAGGCGGGGGCGTGTCCGGCCACAGCGAACGGCGTACGGCGCTGCGGATGCCGTCGGCGCCGATCACCACGTCAGCGGTGGCCTCGCCGTCTTTCCAGGTGACCGTTACCTGGTCTCGGTCCTGGCGGAGGCCGGTGACCTCCGCACCGGTGCGCACCCATCCGGCGGGCACCGCCTCCAACAGCAGCCGGTGCAGGTCAGCGCGGTGGAAGGCGAGCAGCGGCGTCGGATCGCCGGGGTGGGCCCGTTGCAGGTGACGGCCATCGGGCAGGCGCAGGTTGCCGGCCGAATAGGTGGGCAACCCGATCGCGCGGGCCTGCTCGCCGACGCCGAGCGCGTCCAGGCAGCGCATCGCGTTCGGCGCCTGGGACATGCCGGCGCCGATCTCGCCCAGGTCGTCAGCCCGTTCCAGCACCACCGCCCGCCAGCCGATCCGGCGCAGCGCCACGGCGGCGCCCAGCCCGCCGATGCCACCGCCGACGATGATCGCCTGCCCGTTCATGAGCCGTCCTCCAGCGGCGGCGCGTCGTCGAAGACCTTGGCCATCCACGCGAAGGTCGCCTGTGCCTGCCGGATCCGCGCTGAGCGATCGTCGTCCGGGCCGACCAGGTCGAGACCGTCACGGGTGATGGCCAGGAACGACGCGATCCCGGCGACCTGCTGCCGCACCACGACCGCCCACGCGTCGTCGGCCATCCGGTAGTAGACGGTCCGCTCGCCCGGCCGGGTGCGCCAGGTGAGGAAACCCATGCCGGTCAGCAACCGCAGGTTCGAGGTGAGCGAGGCGCGGCTGGCGCCAATGGCCGCGCTGATCTGCCCGGCCGACTGCTCAGGGGGATCGCATACCATCAGCCAGCCCAGTACCCGCCCGGCGATCGGCGGCACCCCGTCGCGGGCCAGATACATGGCCACGCGTTCTACCCACTCCAGCGACGCTTCTCGGTCGTCCACGCGACTCATATTACAGTTATTTCAGTACAAACTAAAATAACTGCTTCAGATAGCAACGCCGGCTGGGTCGTCGATGGTGACGGTCCCCGCCGCGCCGTCGATTGTGATCAGTTGGCCGGTCTTGATCTCGTGGGTGGCGTCGCGGACACAGATGACGGCCGGGATGCCATACTCGCGGGCGACGGTGGGGCCGTGCGCCATCGGCGACCCGGTCTCCGTGACCAGACCTGCCGTTGTCATGAACAGCGGGGTCCAGCCGGGATCCGTCGTCGGTGCCACGAGGATCTCGCCCGGTTCGATGTGCGCATCGGCCGGGTCGCGGATCACCCGCGCCCTGCCGGTGGCCCGTCCGGCGGCTCCTGCCATTCCGACCAGCACCCCGTCCCGCACGGCTCCCTGGGGGGCGAGCGCCTCCAGGTCGGTCCCGTCCGACAGCAAGGCGCCCGGGACGCTGGGCCGTCGCAGCTCCCGCTCGTACTCGGCGCGGCGCGTCGCGATCAGCTCCCGATGGTCAGCTCCGCCGTGCACGGCGTCCCCGGCCTCGAAGAGGTCGAGGAACATGATGTCGTCCGCCCGCTCCAGCAGCCCGCGCGCGACCAGGTCGTCTCCGATCAGCAGGAGCTGCCGACGCGCTACCTGGATCGCGGTCAGCCAGGCGAACTTCGCGATCTCCCGCAGGCCGGTGAGTTTGCGGGATCGCCGCATCAGGAAGGTCGCCATCCGGCCGCGTACTGGCCTGACCCGTCGTGCCCGCCGGGCCAGCGTCGCGATCATCTTCTCCGCCCTCTCCGCGGCCTGCGCGAACCGCCGGTCAGGCGCCTGCTCGGGGTCGTCCACGCGCAGGTAGTTGGCGATCGTGGCGAACAGAGGAGCCGGGTCCTCTTCCCAGCGTGGCATGCCGGCGTCGATCTCGGCGGCGGCGCGCATGCCGTACCGGTCGAGGAAGCCGGACATCCCGATGTCCGGCAGCTTGCCCGCGCGATAGCGCTCCGCCAGTTCCTGCGGCGGGGTGTCGAGGAACAGCTCACGGTGTACGCGCGCCCGCTCCGCGACCTGCCAGAGCGCGAGGTCCATCTCCGTGGTCACGTTGTACGGCATCCCGCCCAGGACGATGTCCAGCTCCTCCGGCGTGGCGACGCCCTCCAGCAGCCCGGACGGCACGATGCCGGCGAGTATCCCGGCCATCAGCGGCCCCATCAGGGTCGTCATGGCGGGGCCCGTGGCCATCCGATGGGAGTCCTCGATCACCCAGCGAAGCCGCTCCGCCGCCGTCGCCTGCTCGGCCGGGGGTATGGTCCGGCGCCTGATCTCGTGCACGGCGCGATAGGCCCTGGCCCGGGCGAGATCCGGTCGTGCCAGGCTGCCCACGAGGCCGGCGATCGCCCCGGGCGCCAATCGAGCCGCCATCCTCGCCGCGGTGCCCAGTCGGAACGGCAGGCCGGGCCGCGGCGCGAACCGTGGATCGTCCAGCACCCGCTCGACGGCGCTCTGCACCCGCGGCCCGTACACCTCCAGTGACGTTCCCAGCCGCCCGCGCATGGCCTTGTTGCGCACGAAATCGGTCAGGTCGAAGTAGAGCCGCCCGCCGATGGGTATCAGCCGGGGCAACGGATCGCGCGGGTCGACGCGTGCGCCGGCGGCCGCGAACCACGTCCCCGACCCCACCTTCAGTAACGACACCCCCATCGGCGTGGCCGGCCGGAGCATTCCCTGGATGTGGCCGAACTCCAGGTAGAGGCGCATGTCACCGGTGTCCGGCGGGGCCGGGAACAGGGTCGTGACCGGCCGCGACTGCAGCAGCCACAGCGTGCCGTCCGCGTCGATGGCCCACTCGATGTCCTGCGGCGAGCCGAAGTGATCCTGCAGCCGCAGCCCGGCTCGCCGCAGTTCCTCCAGTTGCTCGTGGGTGAGGCAGCCATCGCGGTTCCGTACGGGCTCGTGGCGGCCGAGCACATGGTGGTCCGGGATGACAGTCCCGTCGACGACGGCGGTGCCCAAGCCGGGAGCGGCGTCGACGACCATCTCCGTGCGGCAGCCGGTGATCGGATTCGCGGTGAACAGGACGCCCGCGGCCACGGGGTCGACCATGCGCTGGACCACCACCGCCATGGCGGCGTCGGTGATGCCCGCCTTGGCGCGATAAGCCACGGCACGCTCGGTGTACAGGGAATCCCAGCACCGGCGTACCGCGTCGAGGAGCGGGCCGGCGCCCTCCACGTTGAGGTACGTGTCCTGCTGGCCGGCGAAGCTGGCATCCGGCAGGTCCTCGGCCGTCGCGCTGGAACGGACGGCCACCCGCCCGCCGCCGAGCCGCTCGTAGGCGTCGATCAATTCCCGCTCGGGCAGTTGCCGGGAGGTGTAGGACTCGACGGTCAGACAGAAACCGGCCGGAACGCGCTCACCCGCCCCGATCATCTCGCCGAGCCCGGCGGCCTTGCCGCCCACCAGCTCGATCATGCCCGCATCCACCCGGGCCAGGTCAACGATCGTCATGCCGCATCCTTTCGGCGGCCTTGGCCAGCAGCTCCATGGCCTGGAGCACGACCGGCCGCTCATCCGGTCCGAGGTGGTCCCACAACCTCAGCTGCGTCTCGACCCGCATCTGATCCATCCGCCGCAGCACCGCAGCGCCCTGGCCGGTGACCCGCACCCGCCGCACCCGCCGGTCGGCCGCGTCCTCGTAGCGTTCGACGAGGCCGCGGCGCACCAGCTGATCCACCAGCCGGCTGGTCTGCGACACCGACCGCTTGACGACGACGGCGAGCTCCTTGATCGTCGGCTCACCCCCGCGGTCCAGCGGCCTGTATAGATGCACCGCGTCCCGGTCCCGAGTCACATGGCCAGATCCCGGCGGCGGAGCCCGTACAGGCCGACGGCCGTGAAACCGGCGGCCACGAGCGTGAGCCCGAGCAGCGTCCCCGGCCCTGGGTCGGCCAGCGTGGAGTAGTGGACGTGCGCGAACGGGAAGATCATGAACACCGAGTCGCTCACCAGCCCGACCTCCCAGCTGATCTCCAGGGCGATCACCAGGACGACGACCGGTACCGTCACCGCGAAGGCGAGATGGCTGAGCGCCCAGCGGGTCCGGCTGACCGGGCCGGACAGGAAGAGCTCGGTGCCTTCCTCACCGCGCAGGCGCAGCACGGTCATGATCGCGTACAGGGAGACGGAGAACACCGCGAGTTCGTACACGACGAGCCGGAAGAAGATGTCCACGGGGTCGGCGGCTCCCGTGCGTTCGGCCCAGAAGCTCAGCCCGCCGCTCTGGCTGAACTGTTCGAGCGCGTCCTTCCCGGCCAGTCCGAGTGCCACGCCGATGAAGGCGGCGCCCGCGACCCACGCCAGCGCCATGCCCCGGTGCGTCCGCCACGCCAGTCCGAGCGGCCCGTTCAGGCCGGGCGGTGCCTGGGCGGGGCCCGGCCGCGACGGCACGAGCCCGGCGCCGACGTCCCGCCGGGCCGACAGCGCGTAGGCCGCCCAGAACAGGCCCGCGACGAAAATCGCGACCATCGGGAACACCCACCACTGCTCGCCGCCGAAGGCCCGGGCGCGCAGAATCCACCCATTCGGTACGAGCCAGCCCAGCCATTCCAGCCCCGGCCCGCCCAGGTCACTGAAGCCGCGAATCAGGTACGCGGCGAAGAACACCGTGAAAGCCAGGAATCCGGCCGGGCGGGCCCGTTGGGTGAGCTGCACGGCGACCGCGGCCAGCGCGGCCCCCGGCCAGCCGGCTGAGGCGGCCATCAGACCCCAGGCGAGAGACCCTGCCAGGGGGAGCCCGGCGCTCACCCCGACGGCGGTGATCGTCGCGGCCAGCACCAGGTTCGCGCCCAGTACGACGATGAGGGCGGCGGTCAGCGGCGCGTGCCGTCCGACGGCGGCCGCGCCCACGCTGTCGCCGCACGCCGGCCCTTGCAGCAGCATGACGGCCGGTTGGCGGCGATCTCGTCGACGTACTGCCGGAGGGCTTCGGGGGCCGGGAGCAGTTCCCGGATGGTGGCCACCGTGGTCGCCACGAACAAGGTGACCGACAGGATCCACAACGGCTGCCAGACGCGGTCGCGGCGCAGGATCAGCCGGATCAGGGTGGCCGTGTTCATCGATAGTGCCTCATGAACAGCTCTTCGAGCGTGGGGGGCTGGGCGGTGATGTCGCGGACGCCGTACTCGGCGAGCCGGGCCAGCACGTCGCCGATGTGCTCGGGGTCGGCCTGGAATCGCACACGGTGGCCCTCCGTGCTGAGCTCGTGGACGTGAGGCAGGCCGCCGTCCGGCACTCTGGCCAGGTCCGCCATGACCGAGATGCGGGTCAGATGGCGCAGTTGCGCGAGCGTGCCGGCCTCCACGATCCGGCCGTCACGGATGATGCTGACCCGGTCGCAGAGTGCCTCGACCTCGGCAAGGATGTGGCTGGAGAGCAGGACCGTACGGCCGGCGCGCCGCTCCTCGTTGATGACCTCGCGGAAGACCGCCTCCATCAGCGGGTCGAGGCCCGAGGTCGGCTCGTCCAGGAGCAGTAACTCCACCTCGGAGGCGAGCGCGGCGCTCAGCGCGACCTTCTGCCGGTTGCCCTTGGAGTAGGTCCGGGCCTTCTTGCGCGGATCCAGGGCGAAACGCTCGATCAGCTCGTCGCGCCGCTTCGCGTCAGCGCCGCCGCGCAGCCGGCCGAGCAGGACGCGCAGGGTCGTGCTCTTGCCCGCGCCGTTGGGGCCGAGGAACCCGTGCACCTCGCCTTCCCGTACGGTCATGTCCAGGCCGTCGAGCGCGCGTACCCGGCCGAAGGTCTTGACCAGCCCGCTGATCTCGATCACGTCAGGCATCGGAGCGCTCCTCGTTGACCTCGGTGACGGCTTGGCGGAGCTGGTCTCCTTGCTGGGTCGCGATCCACTGGCCCATGTGGGCGTAGACGTCGATCATGGCGGTGCCCAGCAGACCGGTGTTGGCGCGCTGCAGCACGTCGATGCCCAGCCGCCGGGACATGTGCTCGTGCAGCACGATCGTGCCCAGGTGTATCGCCGCCATCGCGACGGCGCGCTCGCGCACCTTCGCCCCACCGGGCGCGAACTCGTTCGGCCAGGTGCCGGCGAAGAACCGCTCCGCGGTCTCGGCGCCTTCGTCGAACAGCTCGGCCGCCACGGGCGAGCCCTCGACCAGGGCCCGGGCGAGATAGCGGACGCTGAGCTCACTCGCCTCGTACATGCCCTTGAGGAAATCGGGGCTGACGTCGGCCCCGTCCTGGACCTCGCCGGCGGCGCCCAGGACGACGTCGCGTACGTGCTTGTCGCAGGACTCCCGCAGCGCTTCCATATTGGAAGCCATATCAAGATATTGGCTACATCGGAGATGTCCGGACCGGAAGCGCGTCAAGAGCCCGGGCCATGCCCGGCCGCCAGCCGATCTCGGACGGCGGCACGGCCAGAGTGAGGCCGGGGAAGCGGCTCAGCAGGGTGCGCAGCGCTATCTGCGCTTCCGCCCGGGCTAGGGCGGCGCCGAGGCAGTAGTGGATGCCGTGGCCGAACCCCAGGTGCGGGTTGTCGGCACGGCGCGGGTCGAGCAGGGCGGGCCGGTCGAAACGGCGCGGGTCACGGTTGGCGGAGGCGTACACCACCTGGACCGGCTCGCCCGCCGGGATGGTCACGCCGCCGAGCTCGACCGGCTGGAGCGTGTAGCGCATGACCGCGATCTCGGCCGGTCCGGTGACACGCAGGAACTCCTCCACGGCCGCCGCGACGGCGTCCGGGTCTGCGCGCAGGCGCGCGAGCAGGTCCGGGTGGGTGAGCAGGAGCCGGACGCTCTGGCTGATCAGGCCGACCGTGGTCTCGTGGCCGGCGATCAGCATGCTGATCGACAGTGCGATCAGCTCCTCGTCGGACAGCCGGTCGCCGTCGTCCTCCTGGACGCGGACCAGCGCCGACAGCAGGTCGTCGGCGCCACCCGCCCGCTTGGCGCCGACCAGCTCGGTCATGTACGCGACCAGGCCCCGTGCTCCTGACGCGATCCGGTCCAGGTCGGGGGCGGTCAGGTCGCCGGCCCACGCGCGCCAGACGTCGCGGTCATGCGTGGGCACGCCGAGCAGCTCGCAGATGACCTGGATCGGCAGCGGGTACGCGAACCGCTCGATCAGGTCGAACTCGCCGGGCAGCCCGTCCAGTAGCTCGTCGGTGATCTCCTGGATGCGCGGGCGCAGCCGCTCCACCCGGTGGGCGGTGAACTCGCGCGACACCAGTCGCCGCAGCCGCGTGTGATCCGGCGGGTCATAGGCGCCCAGGGTGTGCATCAGGTACGGGGCCACGTCGACCGGCAGTCCGGCCGCGGCGGCCACGTCCAGCTTGGACTGCTTGGTGACGTCGCTGCTGAACCGCGGATCGGTCAGCGCGGCCACGCTCTCGTCGTAGCCCGTGACCAGCCAGATCGGTGTGCCGTCGACATAGCGGCCTCGGCTGACCGGCCCGTTCTCGGCCAGTCCGGACAGAAACGCGTCCCGGTCGGCCGCGGTCAGCAGTCCGAGAATCTCCGGTTCGGTGGTGTTCATGCTTGTGACTCCAGAATCTCGACAGCTCGGTGGACGCCGTTCTCGGCACGGACGCGCTCACCGGTCGCGGCGGCGGCACGGTCGAGGGCCGGATCGGTGATCGCCCGGTGGATGGCTCCGGCCAGCCCGTCGGCGGAGAGGTGGCGCTGCGGCCGCGGCTCGGGGGCGACGCCGATGGCGTGCGAGCGGGCGGCCCAGAACGGCTGGTCGGCCACGAACGGGCAGACGACCTGCGGCTTGCCGGCGGCCAGCGCGGCGCCGGTGGTGCCGCTGCCACCGTGGTGGACGACGGCCGCCATGCGCGGGAACAACCAGTCGTGCGGAGCCTGTTCCAGCGTGAACACGTTCTCGGGCAGGTCTCCGGTCCGCATCCCGCCCCATCCGGACGCCAGAACCGCCCGGACCCCGGCCAGCCGTACGGCTTTGGCGACGACGCGTCCGACCCGTGCCGGATCGGTGCCCGCCATGCTGCCGAAGCCCACGTACACAGGAGGATCCCCGGCGTCCAGGAACGTGGCCAGTTCCGGCGGCGGCGACCAGCCGGGGGCGGCGGGCAGGTACCAGAAGCCGGTGGTGTGCACCCACGCCGGATAGTCCGGCCCGGCGGGCAGCAGGTGAGCGCTGAACGCCTGCAGCACCGTGGCCGGCCCGCCGTCCGGGCGGCGCAGGATGTCGTGCCGTCCGCGACGGCGGGGAAGGCCCAGCCGTCCTGCGCGTAACCGGTCGGCGATGCCGCCGAACGAGCGAAGCATCAGCTTGATCGGCAGGTACGAAGCCCGGTTCAGCGCCCTGGGCAGCGGCAACGGGAGCATCGGGTTGGGAAAGGCGCTGGTCGGCACCCACACCGGCTGCAACGCCGCCGGCACGGCCGGCACACCGAGCCATTCGGCGAGATGCTGGCCTGGTATGCCGGGGGCATGAACCACGAGGTCCGCCCCGCCCTGTGCGGCGGTCGCCATGTCGTCGAACACGCGGGCCATGAGCGGCTTGGTGCGCCGCATGACCTCAAGGGCGACCCCCTTGCCGCGTAATCCCCGGTAGTTCGTCTCGATGGCCTCGCGGATCCCGGGGTCGTCCATGAGCGTGTTCGGCCCGTCGTGCAGCGGCGCGAACGTGAGCCCGTACGGCTCGGCCAGCGAGGCCATCGCCGCCGGCGCGGCCAGCACCGGCTGGTGCCCGGCCTGGCGCAGAGCCAGGGCGAGAGCGGTGTACGGCTGGACGTCGCCGCGTGTGCCATGGGCCAGGATCAGCACCTTCACCGCGAACCTCGTTCCTTGCGGACCGCGTCCCACGCGCCCAGGACGCGGTCGTCGGCGAACAGGCCGCGGGTGAAGATCTCGATTCCGGCGCGGGAAGAGCGCAGCGTCTGATCCGTTTCCGGCAGGTCGCCCGAGCGCAGCACCCGCGACAGGTGCTCACCGAACGTCAGCGGTGCCAGCAGCCACGTCACGTAGACGGCGGCACGCGCGCGCGGGTCATCGCTCGGATGCACCCGTCCAGCCCGTACGCCCTCCTCCAGCCACCGCTCCGTCGTCTCGACGATCTCGTCGAACAGTGCCGCCGCCTCCGGAGTGCCGTCCAGGAACGCGCGCCCCAGGTAGAGCCGCGCCGCCGAGCCCGCCTCCAGCATCGCCGCCAGCCCGCTGGCGTCGTCGAGGTCCGCTTCGGGGCCGCCGCGTACCAGCTCGACCACGTACGCGTCGCATGCCTTGCGCAGCCCCTCCTTGGACCCGAAGTGATGCAGCACCAGCGCGGCCGACACCCCGGCGCGGGCGGCGATGGCCCGCACGCTCACCCGGTTGATCCCCTCGGCGCCGAACAACTCCAGCGCCGCGTCCCGGATCCGGGCTCGCCCGGTCAGGTCCCTCTCTGAACGCATGAACAGCATACTAAACGTATGTTCAGCTGCCGTGGGAACGCGAGGCGATCGTCAAGATCGCTGAGGAGTGGCTGGAGATCGACCGCTCCCACCGCAAGCTCGCTCACCGCGGCTCGCGGCTGGAGGCGTTCTACGCCTCGGAATCGATCGAGGAACTCGCCGTGTGGTCAGGACGATCTTCATTTGCGATTACCTCGCGGACGAGGAACTCAGAAGGGAGATCGGCGAGGGCCTGAACGTGGTGGAGAACTTCAATTCCGCCGGCAAGGACCTGTTCTACGGCAAGGCCGGCGACTTGACCGGCGACGATCGTGAGCACGCCGAGGTCTCCGTGCCGGCGCTGCACCTGGTCGCCGCGGCGATCACGTACCTGAACACGGTGATGATCCAGATCGTGCTGCGGGACGCGACCTGGCGGAAACGGCTGAGTCCAGCTGACAGGCGAGGGCTGTCGGCCCTGTTCCGGACCCACCTGAACCTGTATGGGCGCTTCGAGCTCGACATGAACCGCCACCTGGAGCTGGAGGCCGTCGCCGATTCGCCGCAGTGATCGGGGACGCTTGTGCGCATTCTCTGGTCGGCGAGGGCCACGGCGCGGCGCCGCGCGAGGACCAGGCTGCGCCCAGCGCGAAAATGAATCGGCGCTCCTGTCGTATCGATGCCTTCGCCGATCGTCTGTGAAGTGAGGGCCAGGCCGCCAGCGGGCATGTCATCGTGTCCGGCTCGCAGACGGCCTGGGACCTCAGCAACCGAGTCCGAAGGAGCACATGATGAATCCCACGCTGAACACGATCGACATCGTGGTGTCCGACCTGGACGCCTCGATCGCCTTTTACGCCCGGCTGGGGCTGGAGTTCAAGCTCGATGAGCACTCGCCCGAGCACGCCGGCTGCGACCTGCCGAACGGGCTGCACGTGATGCTCGACACCGAGGGCTTCCGCACGCCGTTCCTGCCCGGCTGGAGCGCACCGGTTGGCGGGCCGCGTACGCTGCTGTGCTTCGAGTTCGAGGCCCCGGCCGAGGTGGACGCCAAGTACGCCGAGCTCGTCGAGGCCGGATACCGGAGGATCGCCGAGCCGTTCGATGCGTTCTGGGGTATGCGGTACGCGACGGTGGCCGACCCCGACGGGAACGGTATCGACCTGTACGCCGCCCTTCCGGCACGCTGACCACGACACCACTGGAGGCCGACGTGAAGTACGTGCTCATGTTCGTCGAGACCGAGGAGTTCGCCCAGCAGCTGGAGGCCATGGGCGAGCTGGAGCAGCAGGCCGCCTACGCGGCGGTCGGGCAGTGGTTCGCCGACCATGCCGACAAGATCACCCATCACACGCATCTGGCGCCGGTGCACGCCGCGACCACGGTGCGCCTGGGGCCGGGCGAGCCGGTGGTTACCGACGGGCCGTTCGTCGAGGGCAAGGAGGTGGTGAGCGGGTTTGCCGAGGTGGAGGTGGCCGATCTGGACGAGGCTTTGAAGATCGCTCGCTCGTGGCCGGCCTGCCCGATCGTGGAGATCCGCCCCGCCTCGTGAACGAGCCGGTGCCCAACGAGGTGAGCCAGGAGGTGCTGGCCCGCGTGGTGCGCGAGCACGCGGGCCGGCTGGCGGCGTCCCTGGTGTCGCTGCTGGGCGACTTCGCCGCCGCCGAGGACCTGGTGCAGGACGCGGTGGAGACCGCGTTGCGGCGCTGGCCTGTGGAAGGCGTGCCGGAGCGGCCGGACGCGTGGTTATTCACCGTGGCCCGGCGGCGCGGGCTGGACGTGCTGCGCCGGGAGTCGAACTACCGGGCCAAGCTCGCCCAGCTCACCTGGCCGGCCCCTGCTCCGCGTGACGATCGGCTGCGGCTGGTCTTCACCTGCTGCCACCCGGCGCTGTCGCGGGCCGCGCAGATCGCGCTCACGCTCCGGGTGGTGTGCGGGCTGTCGGTGGCGCAAATCGCCGCCGCCTTCCTCGTGCCCGAGTCCACGGTGGCACAGCGCATCACCCGCGCCAAGCGGAAGATCGGCGAAGCCGGGATCCCGTACCGCATCCCGCCGCAGGAGGAGCTGCCGCAGCGCGTCAACGAGGTATTGGCGGTCATCTACCTGCTGTTCAACGAGGGCTACCTCTCCAGTACGGCCGAGCGAGCCCAGGCGCGTGACCTGGTGGAGGACGCCGAATGGCTGGCCGCGCTGCTGGCGAACCTGTTGCCGAAGGAGCCGGAGGTGGCCGGGCTGCTGGCGCTGATCCGGCTGCACCGGGCTCGGGGCGCGGCCCGCTTCGACGCCGCCGGACGGCTGGTGCTGCTGGCTGACCAGGATCGCGGCCTGTGGGACCGGCAGACCATCGAGCAGGGCACGGCGCTGCTGACGCGAGCCGCCCGCGCCCACCGCCGGCCGGGGCCGTACCAGCTGCAGGCGGCGATCGTGGCCTGCCATGCCGAGGCGCGGACCTTCGCCGCGACCGACTGGGCACAAATCCTGGTGCTGTACGACATGCTGCTGCACCTGGTGCCCTCACCCGTCACCCGGTTGCACCGGGCCATCGCCGTGCGGCACCTCCAAGGAGCGCAGGCGGCCCTGGACGAGCTGAAGGAGGTCGGCGACGTGCTGGAGCGTTACCCGCTCTTCCACGCCACCCGCGCCGAGTTGCTGCGCGGCCTGGACCGCCGCGACGAGGCGCGGCGGGCCGATGAGCGGGCGCTGGAGCTGACCGCCAACCCGGCGCAGCAGGCGCTGCTGGAGCAACGCCTGGCCTGGGACTGACGTCGCATCTGATCACTACGGTGGTCGCGTCCTCCGGGCCCGTCTCGCGGGCAGTCTGGCAGGCGTGTGCGCCGGTCATGGCGCGGGAGCCGTGGCGGGTTTATCGGCGGCGAGTGGTGACGGCGATGGCGGGCACGATGGCCAGGGCGTCGATGCCCGGCGGCCTGGCCTCCGGGCTCGTCGTCGCCGCCGCGGGCTACCCTCTGCTCGCCATGGCCGGTAACACGATGCGGGTGCGCTCGGTCAGCACCTGCCCGAGCCGGGTTGCTTCGTCGGCGCGCAGGAAGGTGGTGGTGATGCCGAGCTGGGGCAGGTTGGCGCCGAGCAGTTCGAAGGTGCCGCCGTAGACGTCGCCGAGGCACACGATGTGCTCGCCGGTGCGGGCGTGGGCCAGGAAGGTGGCGGCTTCGGCGGCCATGCCGGAGGAGAAGGCCGGCGCCTGCCGGCCGCCTTCCAGGTCGGCGAGCTTGTCCTCCAGCGCGCGGATGGTGGGGTTGAGGCTGTAGCGGGTGTAGAGGTTGCCCGGCTTGCGGCCCTCGACGACGTCGAGGAGGTCGGCGGTGGAGTCGAAGGCGAAGGTGGAGTGCGCGTACAGCGGGGTGTGGATGGCGCCTTGCGCATCGCGGCGTTCGCCGGCGTGCACGCTGCGCGTGGCCAGGCCTTGCCCGTTGGTGCCGCGGGCGATGTCGCCCGGTGCGGTCGGGTCCGGTGCGGTGGAGTCGGTCATGCCTCTCCTGCTGGTCGAATTCACGGTGGGGCTGGTATGTCCGGTCACGCGGCGGCCTTGATCAGCGCGGTCGCCGCCGTCTCGATGTCGGCGGGGGTGCTCCAGCGGCCCGGCGACAGCCGCACCGCTGCCAGGGCGCGATCGGTGTCCAGTCCCATGGCGGTGAGCACCGGTGAGGGGGTGTGGGTTCCGCTGTGGCAGGCCGACCCGGTGGAGGCCGCGATCTCCGGTACCGCTGTGAGGAGTTCGTGGCCAAGGACGCCGTCGATGCTGACGTTCAGCGTGTTGGGCAGCCGCCGCTGCGAGGGGCCGTTGAGATGCACCCGGCCGGGCAGGTGCTCGGCCAGCCTGTGGTGCAGGTCGTCGCGCAGGGCGGCCAGGCGAGCGGGCTCGCCGTCGGCCAGCTCGCGGGCGGCCAGGTCTGCGGCGGTGCCGAGCGCGGCGGCCAGGGTGGCGTTCTCGGTGCCGGCGCGCAGGCCGCGTTCCTGGCCGCCGCCGTAGACGACCGGCTCCAGAGCGACACCGTCGCGGACGTACAGGGCGGCGATGCCCTTGGGCGCGTACATCTTGTGCCCGACCACGGTGAGCAGGTCGACGCCCAGCGCCTCGACGTCGACGCCGATCTTGCCGACGGCCTGGGCGGCGTCGCAGTGCAGCAGCGCCCCGTGCTCGCGGGCGAGGGGGCGAGGTCGGCGATCGGCTGCAGGGCGCCGGTCTCGTTGTTGGCCGCCCATCACCGACACCAGCACCGTGTCCTCGCCCATGGCGGCGGCCAGCGCGGCCGGGTCCACCAGCCCATCACCACCGACCGGCAGCACCGTCACCTGGGCGCCGTAAAGGCGCTGCAGGACGTGGCAGGTTTCCAGGATGGCCGGGTGTTCGGTGGCCTGGGTGATCACGCGCGGGCGGGGCCGACCGGCGGCGACGACGGTGCCGCGCAGGGCGAGCAGGTCCGCCTCCGAGCCGGAGGCGGTGAACACGATCTCATGGGCGCGGGCGCCGATCAGGGCGGCGACTTGTTCGCGAGCGTGCTGGAGTGCCGCGCGAGGCTGCTGGCCGTAGGGGTGGCTGCTGAAGGGGTTGCCGAACAGGTCGCTCAGCGCCGGCCAGGCGCGGCCAGATGGTGGCATCCAGCACCCTTTGTATCCGGGCCAGGCCGCGCGTGTCGGCCCGCCCGTGCTCCAGGAAACGCACCTGCCCGCCCGGCCTGAGCACCCGCCGCGCCTCGGCCAGCGCCGCCGCGACGTCCGGCAGCGAGCACAAGACCAGGCAGAACACCACCGCGTCCACGCTGCGATCGGCAGTCGGGAGCCGGTCAGCCAGCCCGGGCACCACCTCGACGGCAGCCACGGCACCGGCCGCGGCCGCCTGGGCCTGCTCACGCAGCCGCGGCTCCGGCTCCACCGCCACCACCCGGGCCACCTCGGCCGGGTAGTGCGCGAAGTTGACGCCGTGCCCAGCCCCGACCTCGACCACCTCACCGGCCAGGCCCGCCAGCAGCTCGCGGCGCCGCTCGGCCATACCGCCCTCATCCAGGGCGCGTGCCATCGCCGGGTACATCCGGCCGAAGACCGGCCGCCGCCGGTTCGTCTTCATGTTCGCCGTCGCGCTCGTCCCGGTCATGGCGGTCACCAGCTGACGGGCAGCGCGGTCAGGCCGCCGGTCAGCACGTGCGCGTTGAAGGCCAGCTCGTCGGTCGTGCACTCCAGTTTGAGCGTGGGGAAGCGGGTGGCGAGCTGGGAGAAGACCACCTGCAGCTCGATCCGGGCCAGCGGCGCACCGATGCAGTACCGGGCGCCGTGCCCGAAACTCAGATGCGGCACCGCAGGGCGGGTGATGTCGAAACGGTCCGGGTCGGCGAACACGGACACGTCGTGGTTGGCCGCGCCGTTGTCCAGCAGCACCAGGTCGCCTTCGCGGACGTGTACGCCGGCGATCCCCAGGTCCTCTCGTGCGTAGCGGGGGATGCCGCCGCCGCCCAGGCCGGGCGCGCGCAGGATCTCCTCCACCGCCGCGTCGATCCGGGATGGATCCTCGATCAGGGCCTGCCACTGCTCGGGGTAGGCCAGCAGCCACAGCGCGCCCTCGTCAATCGCGGCGACCGTCGTCTCGTGCCCGGCGAACAGCAGGAACATGCCCATCGCGGCCGCCTCGTCATCGCTCACCCCCTCGGTGGCGGCCAGCCGTGAGATCACGTCGGCGTCCGTGTCACCCTCGGCCCGCTTACGCGCCACCAGCTGCTGGCCATAGACGAACAGCTCGGCCAAGCCCTGCTCCGAGCGGGCCCGGTCGGTGATATCGCCGGCGGCCTGGGTCCAGGCCCGGAACTGGGCGCGGTCCTCGAACGGCACCCCGAGCAGCTCGCAGATCACCGCGATCGGCAGCGGCAGCGCCAGCGCGGCGTGCAGGTCGGCGGGCGGCCCGGCCTCGGCCAGCTCGTCCAGCAGGCCCGCGGTGAGCGCCTCGACGCGGGCGCGCAGCGCGCGCATCCGCTTGGGCGAGAAGTGCGGCTGCAGCAGCGAGCGCATCCGCCGGTGGTCGGCCTGCTCGGTGTCGAAGTCACCCAGCGGGCCACCGAACATCGCCGACTCCCCGGTCCGGGACGCCTTGTCCGGCTCGCGGTGCGCGCGGCCGAGCCGGTCGTCGTCCAGCAGCGCGCGCACCTCCTCATATCCGGTGACCTGCCAGCCGGGATCGCCGACTGCGGTGCGAATGGCATGGATCGGACTGCGGGCCTGCAGCTCACGCAGCAGCGGCGCGGGCCGCATCGGGTCGGGCTGGGCGTACGGCAACTGAACAGGCGTGGACACAGCGCCTCCATAAAGTAGACGATGATTTGTAGACTTTGATGTTTAAAAAGCTACATGTATACTTTGACTTCTACAAGTGGAGGGCTGATGAGCAACCCCGACGCAGAAGGCGAGGCCGTCGCGGCACCGCCGGTACGGCGGCTGCGTCGTCCCGAGCGGCGCGAGCAGATCCTGGACGCGGCCACCCGCGCCTTCGCCCGCGCCGGATATGCCGCCACCGGCCTGGACGACATTGCCGCCGAAGCCGCGCTGACCCGGGCCATGCTGTATCGGCACTTCGACTCCAAAGCCGACCTGTACCGGGCGGTGCTCGACCGCGCATGCGTACGGCTGGCCGAGGCGACCGGCGCCGACGACTTCGACGACGACGCCATCCCCGCCCTGCTGTGCGCCGCCTCCGCCGACCCCGACGGGTTCAAGCTGCTGTTCCGCTACGCCGCCCGCGAGCCCGACTTCCGCGACCTGATCGACTCCATCACCGCCGCCTCCCGCGAGGTCGGCCGCCGCAACCTGGCCCGCGTCATCCCCGAGGGGCCCTGGCTGGACTGGGCCGCCAACCTGATTCCCAGCTTCACCCTGGAGGCCGTCATCGCCTGGCTGGACGCCGGCCAGCCCGACCCCGAGCGCGCCGCCGAACGCATCGCAGCAGCCGTGCACGGCGTCATGGCCGCCGCCCACCCCACCCCACCTCCCACCACAGGGACGGGCGAAATGTCACGGGCTTCTGCTTCGCTATGACGCATGACGACGGTGAACTGGGAGCGTGAGCCCGGAGAGAAGATCGAGGAGTTCGTCGCCGCTCTGCTGCTGCTCAAGCACCCGCACGGCAACCAGCCCACCCCCTCCAAGGGGGATCGGGGCGTCGACGTACGCGTGGAGCACCCCGACGGCTTCGACATCTACCAGGTCAAGCGCTACAGCCGCCCGCTGACGACCGGCCAGGCACGCAGGGTGGAAGATTCCTGGAACACCTTCGTTGCCCAGACGCTGCCGGTACTACCGGTGCGGTCCTGGACTCTGGTGACGCCATGGGAGCCCAGCAACCCGCGGCTCGACTGACTGGCCAAGCTGACCGCCGGCCACGGCATCCCCACCCGCTGGATGGGCGGCCGTACCCTGGACGGCCTGGCCGCCGACAATCCCGCCCTGGTGGAGTACTTCTTCGGCGACGGCGGGCAGCGCCTGGCCCGCTGGATGGTCACCTTCCTGCAGGCGCTCCTCGCCGTACAAGCCCACACCCTCCAGCGTGTCACCGTCCCCGACCTGGAGGTGGTCACCTCCGAGCAGGTCGGCGAACTCATCCAGCTCGCACGGCTGCTGCGCGGCGAGGAGATCCGCACCACCTGGACGCAGATCACCCTGACCCGCGGCGCCTCCAGCCAGACACCCGCCGACCCGGAGTTCGGCGTCCTTGCCACCAACCAGATCCAGGTGAATCTGGCAGGCCGACAAATCCTCCTCGATGACGTACAGCGTCGCGTCGTTTACCACAGCGCCCGTCCGGCCGACCCTCACGAGCTGGCCTCGGCGCAACCGGGCGACACGATCCACCTGGTGCCCGGATCCTCGGCCGAGGCGACGATGCCCGTGGTGCCTATCGGCGACCAAGCCGACTGATCGATCCCCGCGGCGAGATGTTCGGCTCCTGACTGGAACCTCGATGTCGTCGGCCAGCACCCGGTAGACGCTGGCCACCGAAGGGTGCTGGCCCTTGTTCTTCCCGGTGGGGATGACGAGCTTGCGGGCGATGTCGGGCACCGCAACACCCCGCTCGCGCAGCGGGCGCGCGTAGCCGATCATGTCGTCGTCGAACACCTTGAGGCGGCCGCCGTGGCGGCCGCGCTCGCGTGCCGAGGCCTGGCCTTCGTGGGACTTCTCCCGGATGTACTCCCGCTCGGACTCGGCCATCCCGGCGAAGAAGGCGAACAATGCCGCGCCATGCCCCGACGGGTTGTAGATGCCCTGCAGCGGGCCACTCAGCAGATCCAGCTCGATGTCGTGGCGACGGAGTTCCTCGGCGACGGCGAGCAGTTCGGCGGCGCCCCGGCCCCGCACGTTTCACCTTGCTCTACTCCGCCACCGACACCCTGGGCCGCGAGCTCGCCCTGGCTGTGGCCACCGACGCGATGGTTGTCTTGGGTAGTCAAGTGAAATAGCTGGTCAGCCGCTTGAAGGCCGTTAAGGCATGTTAGGCAAGTAGGCTCGGTCGCGACTGCGCTCGTCGGTCTGTGTTATTCGAACAGGTGGCGGTTATCCCGGCTCCAGGCCAGCTTTTTGCCCGCTTCGTCGAGGTAGCCGTTGGCGACCCAGTGGGCTTGGGGCTGGTGCCCGGCATCGGCGAACTGGCGGGTCCGCTCGATGCCGTCTCGTTGGATGTCGATGACGGCATCGATTAGGCCCGTGGTGGACGTCAGGCCGTAGGCGGTGGCAAACAGCTCCAGGCGGTGCCGCCGGTCGGGGGGCGTGGGGTAGCGCAGCCAACGTAGGCATTCGGCGTTGTCGCGGAATGGCGCGACGTATTCCAGCGCGTAGGCGATGTCGTGCAGCCGGGGCTTGGGTCGGGCGTAGTCCCAGTCCAGGATCCCGATGGGGCGTTCACCACGCCAGACGATGTTCCAGGGCCCGAAGTCCCCGTGGCAGATCACCTCGTCATCGCGTGGTTCTGCCACACCGCTGGACCAGCTGAGTCCCTGGGGTGGGCGAAAGCCGGCGACCGCGTCGTGATAGTCGCGTAGCAGGCGGGCAAAGGACATCAGACCGGAATCCTCGACCACCTTGGCCCAGCCTTGCGGGCCGGATTCGCCGTCCAGGTAGGTGAGGATCTCACGACCCTCTTGATCGATTCCCAGCACCCGCGGTGAGTAAGGGAACCCCACCTGCTCCAGATGCTGGAGCAACGTATGGACGGCCGGTGTCCAGGGGTATGTGGGCCTGCGAACCGTGTCACCGAGGCGTATCACCCTGCGATGCGCAGAATCCTGCAAGATCTCCTCGTCTGCCACGTGTTCAGAGGTTACTTGCGGTGCCTATCCCTCCGCCTCCCAATAAAACAAGATTGCTGCCGCCTATCAATTGCCTAGAAGGCTAGGGTTTCCGGCGCTTCCCAGGCCGTCAGTTGCCGGTCAGGGCGGTTTCCTGGTGCGCGAACTGGTTGATCAGGTCGGTGAGGGCTTGCCGGTCCTGCTCGGACAGGTCCTGCAGGAGGACGGCCACCGGCTCGATCACCTGCATCGTGGCGGCGGGCGTGATGGCGTCGTCGTCGCTGAGGTCCAGCCTGATGACGATCTCGGTGAGGGCTCTGGCAAGGCTGCGTTCGAGCGGAGTCATGACGGGGGCTCCTTGGCCGGTCGTTGAGGGTGCGGCGTGTCCGGGGACGGGCTGTTTTGACGTGATGACGGTCCTGGTCAGCCCGCTGCCGGTTCCGTGAGGCGGGCTTCGAGGTCGGCGATCATTTGGGTGAGCAAACTGGTGTTCTCGCACCGGACCGCCTGCTCGCCGACCGTGTCGAGGCCGGCGACCTTGGTGATGCAATCGTTGGCGGCCTGGGCCATGGTGGCGAACTCCTTGCGGGCCGATCGAGTGGGGGTTTGGCGGCCTCGAAGGTGGTGGCGCGGTGCATGTCCTTGACCGAGGTCATCGCCGCGCGGGCGGCCGACGTGGCATCGCGGAAGCTGAACTCGTCGCCATCTGCTGCTTGTGCAGCAGCGCCAGCGCCCGCGAGGCGGCCATGCGGATCTCGGCCATGGCGTTGAAGACGTCAATAGACGCCTCGGCCTCGGACCCGTCACGTGCCGCGCGGGCTTCGGCGGCCAACGACTCCCGCTCACGGCGCAGGCTCTCGTCGTACTCGCTCTGCCGGTGCCTGATGACGGCGGCGGCTGCGGCGCGGGCGGCCGCGTCAGCGGCGGCCTGGCGGGCCTCGAACTCCTCCAGCGACTCCCGCGCCGCCGCCCGGGTGCTCTCGTCGGCCAGCAGGGTGGTCTTGACCGCTTCGGGTGGCCGATGACATAGGTGATGGCCGACGGCCGGGTCCCGGACGTGGCCGCCTTCCGCTCGATCGCTTCACGCCGTTCGGGCGAGATGGACCGGCCATCCAAACTGCGGTAATAGCCGTTCTCGCCATAGGACGGATATTGCTTGGCGTCGGGAAGTTCGACGTCCGGCCTGGCTGCAGGGCCATGGCGCGGGGAACGACGCCTTCGGCGGCCAGCCGGTTCCATGCCTGCCAGAGGGCTAGCTTGATCTTTGACCTGTGCGTCGAGGACGTGGATTGGCGGGTTTCTTCGTTGTCGGTTTCCGAGCGGAAGTCTTCGCGGTGGTCAGGCCGGTGGCGGTGTAGACGTCGTGGCGAGGGGCGGGCTGGTTGTTGCGGCGCCCGGGTGGCCGTCCGGGTCCTGGCCGGGAGGGTTTCGGTGCCTGGGCCGGACTGACCGTCTTGGCACGCAGGTGCCGAAACCCTCGACGCACACGAGCGGGCGACAGACGCTGAGGGGATGCAGGTTCCTCCCAGGGGCGGCGTAGGTCGGCGGCCAGGGGGCGGGCCAGCCTGAGCTGGGTGTAGACGGCCAGGATCAGCCAGGTCCAGCGATCAGCCGCCTGCGGATCGCGGATCTTGAGGCAGTTCCATCCAAGGGTCTGCTTGAGCAGGCGGAAGGTGTGCTCGATGTCGAAGCGGCGCAGGAACGCCTGCCACATCCGGTCCACCTCGATGGTGGTGGCATCGACCTGGGACCATCACAGCCACACCGGCTTCGGGATCGCCCCGCTGGGCAGATGATCCACCGCCAGCCGGATCACGGTGCCCTCGATCATCGGCAGCTCAGCCGCATCGGCCCAGGCCGCACGGCGGGTCAACCGCGGGTGCAGCCGATCCCAAGCCCAGGCGGTGGCACACCCGTACAGGCGGGTCTCAGCTTCGGTGGCCACGTCGGGCTCGCCCCAACTGCCCCGGTCGCCGAAGATGAACTCGCTCCCGTGGCGCGGTGGCCGGCCGTTGGTCCCCGGCACTCGCGGCGGGGCCGCCCGGCGCAGCACCCGATCCGAACGCATCCTGGCCAGGATCTGGACGGGCAGATCACGCAACGACCATGCCAGGCGCGGCCCGTCATAGCCCGCATCGGCCACGATCAGGATGTCGGGGTCACCGCACTGCCACTGTCCGGCCGCCATCAGCCGCTCGACCACCTCGCGCAGCTGGGCGGCGGTCACCGCGGCCAGATCATCGCCCGGCGCCAGCCGGAGCGCATCCAGCGGCGCCGTCCACGAGCTGCGGCCCGTCTCCAACGCCACCACGAACGAGTACGGCCAGCCCGGGATCATGATGTGCTGGTCCTTGGCCCACCCATAGGTATGACACAAGATCCGCTCCGGCGAGGTGTGCGCGTCCGGCCGCAGCCAGCACGTCACATCCACCGCCAGCACCAACCGCCCGTCGGCCGCCCTGGGCAGCGGCACCGTGCTCAACACCCGACGCAGCCGCCCCACATCGAGCCGGCCCCGCTCCAACGCCGCATACAGCGACCCATGACCTCGACGGTGCTCGCCGACCAGGGACAACTCCACCAGCGAACGCACCGGACCATCACTGCACAACACCGCATCGGCCAGCTCGAACAGCGCATCGCCCCGCGCCTTCAGACAGTCGTAGAAATCGGTCCGGAAGCCGGACAACTCGGCCAGGGGCTCGACATGGACAGCCTCGTTCAGCACACTCATCCTCACGGCCTTGGTAGTGATCGTCAGCGTCTTCAGCAACGCTCATGATCACGCCAAGGCCGTCTCGACGTCCCGCGAACGGCCCAACCTCCACCCAGCTCAACGACCGGCCGGCGGGAGAGGTTAAAGATCAAGCTAGGAGCCGGGGGCGGAAGCCCTGAGTCGTCAGGGATGTCCCGACGGTGAGCATGCTGGCCAGCAGGAGCAGGAGCAGTGCCAGGGTGGCTGGTGCGGAGCCCATGTCAGAGGCCGTAGGTGGCCAGGGCTCCGCCGGCGTAGCCGGCGATCGGGGCGGTGACATGCTGGGCGTCGCGATATACGCCGCGCAGGGTGTTGGAGGCGAACGAGCGCTGGAACTCCACCCCGACGTAACCAAGTCCGAGGTGGGTGGTGGAGATGCCGCCGTCGTGCAGCGGCAGACCGTCCCCGCTGAGTGCGCCGAGCGGGTGCAGGTAGCTCAGATCGGGCCGGTAGCCGGTGGCGAAGATGACCGTGTCGACGTGCTCGCGCTCGCCGTCGGCCCACACGATGTGGTCGCGGTCGAAGGCGGTGAAGACTTGGCGGCGGTCCATGCGGCCGTCGGCCAGGGCGGCGGCGTAGTCGCCGGTGTCCATGGCCAGGGTGCCGCCACCGGCGCGGGCGGTGATCTGCGCCAGCCAGTGCGGGGGCAGGTCGTCGAAGCCGGTGGTGGTGTGCCAGTGGTGTACATCCTTGCCGCCGATGAACTGCGGCATGAACGCGACCGGGTGGCGGGTGGCCAGCGTGACGGTGGCCACCTCGGCGAGCTCGTAGCCGACCTGCACCGCGGAGTTGCCGCCGCCGACGACGACCACGCGCTGGCCGGTGTAATGCTTGGGGTTGCGGTAGTCGGCCACGTGCAGCAGACGGCCGGCGAAGGTCTCCTGGCCGGGCAACTCGGGCTGGTACGGGTTGCCGAAGGAGCCGGTGGCCGCCACCACGCCCATGGTGCGCAGGATGTCGCCGTCGGCGGTGTGGACGAGGAATCCGCCCGCGCCGTCTCCTTCGACGGCGCTCACCCGGGTGCGGGTGCGGATTTCGACGTCCAGGCTGTCGGCGTAGCGCCGCAGGTAGTCGACGACCTCGTCCCGGCTCGGGTAGTGGTCGGAGTTTCCGTGGAACTGCCGGCCACCGAGGGTGCTGTGGCGAGCGGGGGAGAACAGGGTGAGGCTGTCGTAGTAGCCGGCCCAGGAGCCGGTGGGCTGCTCGCCCGCTTCAAGGATGACGGGCCGGAGCCCGGCGGTGCTCAGGCAGTGCGCGGCGGCGAGGCCGGACTGGCCGCCGCCGATGACGATGGTGTCCATGCCGCGGAATCATATCCTCATATCCAGAAATTACAATATAATGAGAATGGGGTGATGCTATGACCATGACGGCGAACGGGTTCGAGCTGAGTGACGAGGCGCGCGGCTTCCTCAAGGCGATGGCCAGCGGCACGCGCCAGCAGATCATGGAGCTGTTCGTCGGCGGTGTCGAGCTGACTGTCAACGAGGTGGCCGAGCGCATGTCACTCGCCCAGTCGGCCACCTCCACACATCTGGCCACGCTGCGCGACGGCGGCGTGCTGACCTCGCGACGCGAGTGGAAGACCGTCTACTATCGGGCCGACTCCACGCGCATCGGCAAGGCGCTGTCCGACTTGCAGGTGACACTGCAGGCCTGCTGCCCGCCCGGCGACTGTGGTTCCGGAACTTCGGTGTGTGGCTGATGGCGTTCTCGTATCGCGGGAACGACGCCGAGGCTTCGGCGTAGGCGGGCAAGCAGTTCGCGACCCTCCGAAGTGGCCTGAAAGAAGAGGTGGGCGTTCTGTTCGTGAACGTCGAGCAGGCCGGCCTCCCGTAGCACCTGTAGATGCCGGCCGACGGCTGACGCGGGCAGGCGAAAGACCGTATGGACGTCGTCGTTGATGTCGCAGGCGGATGACCGTCCTCGATCTTGTGAGAGGACGAAGCTCAGGATGCGTAGTCTCGCGGGGTCGGCCGCCGCATCGAGCTGATGGGCGAGCTTGAGTGCTGCCCCAGGAGGCAGGGGCGGTCCTGGGTGCGAACCGCCACAGGTGTCGTCAGACGCGAGGAAGATCGGCGCCGCTTGGCTTATAGACACGTGTCTATTTTGATGGGCGTCTATATCACTTGTCCAGCGGCTCTCACCGGGGGATGAGGCCGCCTAGCGCCTGCAGTCGTTGTGCCACGATGGTGTACCAGGCCCACTTGCCGCGCTTCTCCCTGGTGAGCAGCCCGGCGTCGACGAGGATCTTCAGATGGTGGCTGACAGTAGGCTGGGTCAGGCCGAGGGGTGCGGTGAGATCGCAGACGCATGCTTCGCCTGACTCGCTTGCGCTGATCATGCTGAGCAACTGCAACCGGGTGGGGTCCGCGACCGCCTTCAGCGCGTTGGCGAGTTGCTCCGCCTGGGGCCGTGAAAGTGGCTCGACTGCTCCGCCCGTGCCGATGTAACCGTCTTCGCGGTCATGGTGGTGGTTGGGGGCGATCTCGTCCTGGTGCACCGATCAAGTCTATGGATCGATGATGGACGATGGGTGACTGGATGGTGATCGAGTTCTGACGGGCATCATTAGCCCCTTCTCGGACGTGCGCCGCAATCTGCGTGTTGGTGTGCTCAAGGCGTGAGCTGGTGCGATAACACATAGGCGTCGATCGATGAATTTATCGCCAGATCAGTTCCTGTTTGCCGGTTGTTCATATAGGCGGGCTTCTATGCGTGGGTGACGGAAGCCTGGTCGGGGCCGGGCCTGACTCTAGGAAAAGGGAACGATCGTGGAAGATCGAGTGCGGATGGTGCGTGCCTTGCTCGCGGTGGCGGTGTGCGCTGTCGCGCTGGTGGCCTGCGGCGGCAACAACCAGAATCCAGGCGGTGCCCCAGGTGCCGAGGGAACCGGTGGGGCCGAGACGGCGGCCAAGGAACTGTCCGGTGATGTGAAGGTCGATGGCTCGAGTACGGTCGCGCCCCTGTCCACGGCGGCGGCCGAGTTGTTCGCTGAGCAGCAGGCGAAGGTGCGCCTCACAGTCGGAACCTCGGGCACCGGTGGCGGCTTCGAGAAGTTCTGCAACGGCGAGACCGACATCTCCAACGCCTCGCGCCCGATCAAGGACGAGGAGAAGACGGCCTGCCAGGCCAAGGGCATCGCCTACGAGGAGTTCTCCGTTGCCAACGACGCGCTGACCGTCGTGGTGCACAAGGAGAACACCTGGGCCACCTGTCTCACCGTCGACCAGCTCAAGAAGATGTGGGAGCCCGGCTCGAAGGTGAACAACTGGAACCAGATCGATCCCAAGTTCCCGAACGAGCCGCTCAAGCTGTTCGGCGCCGGAACAGACTCGGGCACCTTCGACTACTTCACCGACGTGATCAACGGTGAGGAGGGCAAGAGCCGCACCGACTACAGCCCCAGCGAGGACGACAACGTCACCGTCCAGGGTGTGGCCGGCTCCAAGGGCGGCCTCGGCTACTTCGGTTTCTCCTACTTCGAGGAGAACGCCGACAAGCTCAAGGCCGTGCAGGTCGACGGTGGCGACGGGTGCGTCGGCCCGAGCGTGCAGGCGGCTCAGGACGGCACCTACAAGCCGCTCTCGCGTCCGCTGTTCATCTACCCCAAGGCCGAATCGCTGAAGAGGCCGGAAGTGCTGGCCTTCGTCGAGTACTACGTGGCCAACCACAAGCAGATCGCCGAGGACGCCAAGTTCATCCCGCTCAACGCGCAGCAGGAGACCGAGCTCAAGGCCGATTTGGACAAGCTGAAGGCCCAGGCCGGCGGATGAGCACAATCGAAACCGCGTCCTCCCCTCCCGGCCCGCAAGGGCCGCTGGGGAGGGCGCGCTCGCGCTACGGGGAACGCACGGTGCAGATCGTGCTGGTGGCCGCCGCGCTGGTGTCGGTGGCCACCACCGCAGGCATCGTGATCTCACTGGTGCCGCCCACGATCGAGTTCTTCGGTGCGGTCAGCGTCACCGAATTCTTCACCGGCACCGAGTGGGCGCCGCTGTTCGAGCCGCCTGCGTACGGTGTGCTGCCACTGGTCAGCGCCACGTTCCTGATCACGATCATCGCCATCCTGGTGGCGATCCCGCTCGGGCTGGGCGCGGCGCTCTACCTCAGCGAGTACGCCCACGCCCGCACCCGCAAGATCTTCAAGCCGGTGCTAGAAGTGCTGGCGGGCGTGCCGACCGTCGTGTATGGGTTCTTCGCGCTCCGCTTCGTCACCCCCACCCTCCAGGCATACCTGCCCGCCGGGCTGCAGCCGGACATCTTCAACGCGATCTCAGCAGGTCTGGTCATGGGCGTCATGATCGTGCCCACCGTGGCGTCGCTGTCGGAGGACGCCATGTCGGCCGTGCCGAGGGGCCTGCGAGACGGCGCGTACGCGCTGGGATCGTCCACCAGGCTCGTGGCAGTGCGTGTGGTGCTCCCGGCCGCACTGTCCGGGGTGGTCGCCTCGTTCGTGCTGGCCATCTCCCGTGCCATCGGCGAGACGATGATTGTCGCCATCGCCTCGGGCAACAAGCCCGCGCTGTCGTTCAACCCCCTTGACGCCATGCAGACGATGACCGGCTTCATTGCCCAGGCCGGCTCCGGTGACCTGCCTACCGCCTCGCTCGACTACAAGACCATCTTCGCGGTCGGCGCCCTGCTGTTCCTCATCACGTTCGCGATGAACTTCATCAGCGCCCGTCTGGTCCGCCGGTTCAGGGAGGTGTACGAATGACGACCACTCAGGAACGTCTGCTCACCCGGCGCGGCGTGCGCTGGGGGGACCTGGCCTTCAAGCTGCTGCTGCGGCTGTGCCTGTTCATCGCGGTGGCGTTCCTGGTGACGCTGCTCGTCTACGTCGTCTACCGAGGCTGGCCGCGCCTCGACGCCCGGCTGTGGGAGAACTTCCCCTCCATTCGCCGGCCTGAGCGGGCCGGTGCCCGGTCCGCCCTGTTCGGCAGCCTGTGGGTGATCGGCATGACTGCGGTGTTCTGCCTGCCGGTGGGCATCCTCGGCGCGATCTACCTGGAGGAATACGCCGACCACCGCCGCTGGTACAACCGGCTGATCGAGCTGAACATCGCCAATCTGGCGGCCATCCCGTCCATCGTCTACGGCATCCTCGGCCTGGGCATCATCGCCCGCGGCTTCGGCTTCGGCACCACCGTGCTGACGGCGTCCATCACGCTGTGCCTGCTCGTACTGCCTATCGTGATCATCGCCTCCCGCGAGGCGATCCGCGCGGTGCCCGGCGAGATCCGCAACGCCTCCTACGGCCTGGGCGCCACCAAGTGGCAGACCATCTGGCGCCAGGTGCTGCCCGCGGCCGTCCCCGGCATGGCCACCGGCTCCATCCTGGCCCTGTCCAGAGCGGCGGGCGAGGCGGCGCCGCTGTTGCTGCTCGGCGGCCTGACCTACGTGGCGTACGTGCCCGATGGTCTGCTCAGCGGCTACACCGTGCTGCCGATCCAGATCTACGGCTGGATCAGCCAATCCCGCACCGAGTTCCACGACCTGTCATCGGCCGCGATCGTGCTCCTGCTCGTCGTCATCATCGCGATGAACTCGATCGCCATCCTCGTCCGTAATCGCTCCCAAAAGCGGTGGTGAGACATATCCATGAGCTCCGACATCACAGTGAAGGCCCGCGACACCATGGCTGACGAACCGGCCGACGCGCTCGACCCGGTCTTCACGCTGACAGACCTGTCGGTCTTCTACGGCGACTACGAGGCCGTGCGCGGCGTCAACATGCGCATCGCTCCCAGGGAGATCACCGCGCTGATCGGCCCGTCCGGCTGCGGCAAGAGCACGGTGCTGCGCTGCCTCAACCGGATGAACGATCTCATTCTCGACGCTCGGGTCGCCGGCAAGATCGCCTACTACGCCGAAGACCTTTACGGCGAGAACGTCGACCCCATCGAAGTGCGCCGCCGCATCGGCATGGTCTTCCAGAAGCCGAACCCGTTCCCCAAATCGATCTACGACAACATCGCCTACGGCCCCCGCATCAACGGTCAACGCCGGGGCCTGGACGACGTGGTCGAGGAGGCCCTGCACCGGGCAGCCCTGTGGGACGAGGTCAAGGACAAGCTCAAGCAGAACGCCTTGGCCCTGTCCGGCGGCCAGCAGCAGCGCCTGTGCATCGCCCGCGCCATCGCGGTCAAGCCGGACGTGATTCTCATGGACGAGCCCTGCTCCGCACTCGATCCGATCGCCACCACCAAGATCGAGGATCTCATGCAGGTGCTCTCCAGGGACTACACGATCGTGATCGTCACCCACAACATGCAGCAGGCCGCCCGCGTCTCCGAGCGCACCGCCTTCTTCACCGCCGAGGTCGACGACAAGGGCGTACGGCACGGGCGCCTCGTCGAGTTCGACAACACCGCACGCATCTTCAGCAACCCCGCCGACAAGCGAACCGAGGGCTACATCACCGGACGCTTCGGCTGACCCAGAGCGGAGCCGATGAGCCACATGAGCCGTGCAACAGCCGCCGTCCCGTTGCGCGGGCAGCGGGACGGCGCCGAGCCGGTCAGGACCGGCCCCACGGTCCTGGTCGCCGACCCGGATGCCGAACTGAGCGAGCTGTCCGCGCACGGGGTGGCGGTGACGCGCTGCGACAACGGCGCCGAGGCGCTGCTGCGCATCGGCGCCGAGCGACCGGACGTGCTGCTGCTGACCGCCCGACTGCCCGGTATCGAAGCGGCGACCCTGATCACCACGCTACGCCGGTCGATGAACATGACGATCATCGTGGGCGTCGGCCCGGACGATGCGGAGCTCGCCATGCGAGCGCTGCAGGCAGGGGCCACCGCGTGCGTGGCCAGGCCCTATCGCTCGTCGGAACTCCTTCCGTTGATCAACGCCGGCTCCAACCCGTCGACCCCGTTGAGGGTCGGTGGCGTCGAACTGGACGAGGTGGCTCACGTGGTCCGCGTGTGCGGGGAACTGGTGCACGTCCCGTTGCGCGAGTTCGAACTGCTCGCGTACCTCATGAGGAACGCCGGTCGCGTGGTCACCCGTCACGAGATCAGCCACCATGTGTGGCGCAGCACGGTATCCCCGCCCAACAACACCATCGCTGTCCACATCAAACGGTTACGCCGCCGGATCGGCGATGACGAGAAGAACCCGGCGCTCATCCTGACGGTACGCGGTGTCGGCTATCGGCTTGTGGCGTCGAAGGAAGCGACGGAGGACGGCTGATGGCCGGGGCCTGGGCCGGAGATCGGTCAACCGCGCTCAGCCGTGATCGAAGCGCGCTGTGCCCGCCGACCCGGACACAAAACTAGATCAGCGTCCATTTGCAGGGAGACGTGGCCTGTGCTGTCCGATGCCGACGACTGCTCCGGCTCACCCTCTGGGGCGCCTCCCCCGACGCAGATGGCCATCGACATGGCCCGGCAACTTCGCGTGCTCGCCGATCCTGTTCGGCTGCGGATCATGAGCATTCTGCTGAGTCACGAGCACGGCAGCGCCCGAGTGCACGAGCTCACCGAAGCCTTCGACGTGACCGAGCCGACGATCAGCCACCATCTCAAGGCGCTCCGCGACGCCGGCCTGGTCGACTGCGAGGTGGAGGATGCACGCTCCTTCCATTCGGTCACGCCGATCGGTGCGCAACTGTTTCGGCACGTGATGCGGTTGTTCGACGTACCGCCGCCAGGTACGCCGTAAGCGGATGCGGTCAGCTCGTGTTTCAGCACACGGGCCTGGTCGTCCGGTCATTCTGTGGCGAGCCAAAGCCTTCCGGGCGTCTGCCCGCAGCGGCTGCCGCCCTCGACAGCGCCGCGGCCGGGGTGAATGCGCTGTTGGATGAGGGTCGGTTCGTCACCGGCGCTGCATGAGCCGCGGCAAGGCACGAAGGGAGAGGACGATCCGGAGCAGGCTGGCGGGCACCGCCAACGCGAGTGGCCAGGGCGGAACCGGCGGCAGGTGAGCGGCGATGGTCGCGAGCATGCCCGTGTCCAGCAGAATCAGGGCGGCGGCGGCCGACAGCGTCATGGTCCGGATGCGGCGGTAGGCCCGCCTCTCCCTGACGACGGCGAGCAGGGTGAGCGCGGTCGCGACGAGTGCGAGACCGTAGGTGATCCGCAAGGACGGCGCGATCGGCCAGGTCCACACCTGTGCGGAGACCAGAGCAGGTCCCCACAGCAGGGCCATGAACGGACCGGTGGCCAGCAGCGCCATAGCCGGCCGCCGCCAGGGCGAGCCGCGCACGAAGGCCGCGGTGACCGTCTCCGCATCGCCGAATTCGCTGATCGCCGCGCGGGCTGCGGCATCAGGATCGCCGAGTTCGGTGAGGTACGCGTCGTAGGCTTCGTGAAGCCCGTCGGACAGTTCCTCCACCGCCTCGGCCGGAAGGTGCCGGGCGAGGGCGGCGAGCTGGGCGTCGATCAGCTTGTGGCCGGCCATGGCCGCGTTCCCAGGCCCGCGGTGACTGCGGTGGCGAATTCTTGCCATCCGGTCCGCTCCCGGCTCAGGGCGGCATGCCCGGCTTGAGTGAGCTGGTAGGTGCGGCGGCGCCGCCCTCCGACCACCGACCAGATCCCCGTGATCAACCCGGCCCGCTCCAGGCGGTGCAGCGCCGGATAGACGGTGCCCGTGGGCAGGTCGATCCGGCCGTCGGTGGCCTCGCACAGGGCTTCCTTGACGGCGTACCCGTGCCGCGGCCCGTTCTCCAGCGTCGCGAGCAGCAGGCCGTCCAGGTGTCCCTTGAGCGCTTCTGCCCGCATAGGTAGTAACGCTATATCGGGGCTTCCGCCGAGACAACCATCCGAGTAGCGTCGGGATAGGTAGCAATGCTACGTATGGAGGTGTGTGGTGGACGAGATAGAGATCGCCGGCATACCCGTGCCGAACGCCGGTCCGTTCTTCCTCGCCGTGCTGGCCGTCCACGTCGCGGCCGGCCTGGTCTCGGTCTTCTGCGGAGCCGGTGCGGCGTTGTCCCGCAAAGGAGCGGCCCGGCATCGCTGCTTCGGCCGGCTCTACTTGTGGTGCCTGGGCGTGATGTTCGCATCGATGGCGGTCATGTCGGCGATTCGCTGGAGCCACAACGCGCATCTCTTCGCCATCGGCCTGGTCGCCGCCGCACTGGCTCTGACCGGTCACCTGAACCGGCGGCGTCGGCAACCGTATCTGCACATCGCCGGGATGGGCGGCTCCTACATCGTGCTGCTGACCGGCTTCTACGTCGACAACGGCCGGCACCTGCCGGGATGGGACCGGTTGCCTGCCTGGGCGTGGTGGATCGCTCCGAGCCTGGTCGGCCTCCCGGTGATAGTGCGCTCCATCCGGCGCCGGCTCTCCACCGGCCGGTGCGCATCGTGATCACCCGTCTACTGCCGCGGTCTCGCCTTCGCTGGTACCGCCTGGTCTATCGCCTCGCCTACCGCCTGGGGCTGGCAGTGTGGCAGCGGCCCGCCCCGCCCGCCGACCTGATCACCTCGTCAACGGACCCGGACCGTTGCTGCCCGGGGAAGTCCGGCACCGTTTCACTCGCGCCGGCTGGCGACTGCTCACCGCCCGGCGCGCCTCAGCCGAGGCCCTCGGTATCAAGGTGCGACGTTCCGACGCCCGGTTCGAGTTGTGGCGCTATCACCTCGAACGTCTGCCGAACTGACCACGCCCCCCTGCCCGCCATATCCGCGTACCTGAAGCGGCTTTGACCGCCGACCTGATCCTCATCATCAGTAGCCCGATGAGATCCGGGTTATGCCTGCGTCAACCAATGGCGGGCCGCATGCGGCAGAACGTCCCATGAGCTCCGCATGGCGCTGCTCGTCCTGGCTTCGTCAGCCAGTCAGCTCGCCGATGAGCTTGTCGATGCGGGTACGGATCTGGTCGCGGATCACGCGGACCGACTCGATGCCCTGCCCGGCGGGGTCGTCGAGCTTCCAGTCCTCGTACCGCTTGCCGGGGAAGATCGGGCAGGCGTCCCCGCACCCCATCGTGATCACCACGTCGGAGGCCTCGACGGCATCGACGGTGAGGATCTTGGGCTGCTCGGCGGTGAGGTCGATGCCCACCTCGCGCATCGCCTCGACGGCGACCGGGTTGACCTGGTCGGCGGGAGCCGATCCGGCGGAGCGCACCTCGACGCGGTCACCGGCCAGGTGGGTGAGCCATCCGGCGGCCATCTGGGAGCGTCCGGCGTTGTGTACGCACACGAACAGCACGCTGGGCTTGTCAGTCACGAGATCTGCTCCTTGGAAGTGGTGGTGAACAGGCGGCGGCCGGCCAGGCTGACGTAGACCAGGGCGACCAGGACGGGAACCTCGATGAGCGGGCCGACGACTCCGGCCAGGGCCTGGCCGGAGGTGACGCCGAAGACGCCGACGGCCACGGCTATGGCGAGCTCGAAGTTGTTGCCGGCGGCGGTGAAGGCCAGCGTGGTGGTCCGCTCATAGGACATACCGATCGCGCGTCCGGCCAGGAAAGAGCCGCCCCACATCACGAAGAAGTAGGCCAGCAAAGGGATCGCGATGCGGGCCACGTCCAGGGGCCGCTCGCTGATCGTGTGGCCCTGGAGCGCGAAGAGGATGACGATGGTGAACAGCAGACCGTACAGGGCGATCGGGCCGATGCGCGGCAGGAAGCGCTGCTCGTACCAGACTCTTCCCTTGGCGCGCTCGCCCCAGGTACGCGAGATGTAGCCCGCCAGCAGCGGGATGCCCAGGAAGATGAGCACGTACCGGGCGATGTCCCACATCGACACGTCGAGAGCCGCCTGCGAAAGGCCGAGCCAGCCGGGCAGAACCTTCAGGTAGAACCAGCCCAGCGCGCCGAACGCGACCACCTGGAAGACAGAGTTGATCGCTACGAGCACGGCCGCCGATTCGCGGTCGCCACAGGCCAGGTCGTTCCAGATGAGCACCATGGCGATGCAGCGGGCGAGCCCCACGATGATCAGGCCGGTGCGGTACTCGGGGAGGTCGGGAAGGAAGATCCAGGCCAGCGCGAACATCAGGGCGGGGCCGGCGATCCAGTTCAGCAGGAGCGATGAGATCAGCATCCGGCGGTCGCCGGTGACGGTGTCGAGCCGGTCGTAGCGGACCTTGGCCAGCACCGGGTACATCATCAGCAGCAGGCCGAGCGCGATGGGCAGCGAGATTTCGCCGATCTTCACCGCCTCCAACGCGGTGTTCAGGCCTGGGACGAACCGGCCCAGCAGCAGCCCGGCGGCCATCGCGGCGCCGATCCACACCGGCAGGAACCGGTCCAGAACCGATAGGCGGCCGACCACGGCCGTCGTCATGCCCTGCGCGGGCGCCTGAGTGCGGGCAGCATTCGAAGACATCTCGTTCTTCCCTGGAAGTGGTGGGCGTCAGACCGTGGCGGGGATGTCCAGCAAGGCCGACAGTTGGGCCAGGTTCTCCGGGACGAGTTGGTAGTAGACCCAGGAACCGCGGCGCTCATGGGTGAGCAGCCCGACGTCCCTGAGCACCTTGAGATGATGGCTGATCGTCGGCTGGGTCAGGTCGAAGGCGTCGGTGATGTCACAGACGCAGGCTTCGCCGCCCGCGTGGCTCGCCACGATCGACAGGATGCGCAGCCGTACCGGGTCCCCCAGAGCTTTGAACACGCGAGCGAGGTCGGCGGCCTTGTCGGCATCCAGCTGCTCGCGTACGAGCGGTGGGCTGCAATCCAGGATCTGCAGCGGCTCCACGCGATAACCCCCTGATATAGATGGTTGTCGAAGTCTTCATCCATATTGACATATGTCTATGACCGGGCGCCAATCGCTCAACTGCTGGAGCCGGGCCGTAGGTCGCCAGATCAGGCGGGAAGGTCATGCGGCGTGAGCGCCCACGCTCGTCTGGCTGTGGAGATGGTCCGCCAGGCGAGGCCGGTGTCGAAAGTGAAGGCGTGCCGCGCTGCGGAGAGGTCGTCGAAGGCGATGGCACCTGGGGAGCGGGTCAGCTCACCGGTGAAAATCTCCTCCAGGGTCGCGCAGAAGTAGGTGTACGCGGCGAATTCTTGGGCGGGACCTTCGACACGACGGCTCATGAGGTGCTGCAAGGTCTCGCCAGGCGTCTGATCCGCCCGGCGGTAGGCCAGGTCATGGAGGAGGTCGAGGACGTCGGGGGCCAGGTCGTTCGCCGCTTCCATGAGGGCGTGTGCCTTGTTCCGTACCTCGTCCTTGAGTACGGCCAGGCAGATCGGGGACAGCGATTCGGAGGGCAGCGCGTGCGCGGTGCGGATGACGGCGCGCGCGGCACGGAGAAGGTCGCGAGACAGTCCGCCCGACAAGCAGTGGCAGAACGCGATGTACGGCTCGGTGAGTCCGACGACGCGGCGGTAGAGGAACCGGACGGACTCGCTGTAGGAGAGCGGGCCCACCCGGATGACCTCGTCGAAGGAGCTGTCGAAGGCGTCACGGAAGGGCAGGCCACGACGTTCGAAGGCGCTCATCGCATCGTCGGAGACCGAGATCATGAAGTACGTACGGGGGAGCCCGAAGATGCCCTTGATCTCGTTGAGAAAACGTTCCGCCCGCTCTCCTGAGCCGATCTTGTCCAGTTCGTCGATGCCGATGTACACGCTGCGGCCGGGCTGGAGTTGGCCGGCCACGTCCTGGGCATAGGAACGGAAGGCGGTGACGACCTCCGGATAGCTGAGAGGCTGCTCGGCCCGGGTGCGGCCACCGCTCAGTTGCGCGTCCACCCAGACCGGGAACTTGACCGTGCCCGACCAGGCCGCAGTGTGGGTCTGCAGATAGCGGATCTGCGCCAGGTGGCGGTGTGCGCGGGCCTTGAGGCTGTCCGTGGGATCGAACCTGCGCCCTGCGCGGCGGACGGACAGGACGAATAGGGCCAGGCCGAGGAGCAGGACGAGCTGGGACGCTACCTGGGCGATCACCTCGGGCGCCAGGTTGTCGCCGTAGCGGTCGGCCACGCCGATCAGCCACTGCGGTGCCGGGCCTAGCGCGTACATGACCTGCAGGAACACGTCCCCGCCGACCGCCGCGAGGAGTGCGGGCCAGGTGGCGAGTGTCTTGGCCGCCAGCCAGGATCCCAGCAGGGTGAAGATCTGGCGGAGCCGGACGCGGCGGCTGCGGCCGGGACCAAGGTGCCGCAAGATGGCCCGGCAGAACGCGGCGAACAGGTGGAGCACGAAGTCGCGTGGTGCGTACTCCACCGGAGCCGAGACCAGCAACCGCAGATCCCCGCTCCCCGAACGGGGATGGGACTCCTCGCAGTAGCGCCGTACGAGGGTGGATTTGCCGGACCCGCGTGGGCCGGCGATGCCTACGCTCGCGCCGGACAAGCGGCCGAGTAGTTCGTCCAGGGCGTCCACGGTCCGCGTCGGCACATGGTAGGCGTTGTCGAGCGCCTCGCTGAGCCCTGGACTGGCCATCACGCTGAAGGTGGGATCGAACCGGGCCCGGCGGACGTTGATCCGCTGACGGATCTGAGCCATGAGTTCGCCGTTCTCCAGGCCCTGCACCAGCTTCGCCCGAGCCGGGGAGTAGGGGAACGACCGCAGTCGATCGAGCAGTTTGGGCCAGGCCCGCGCACGAGCCAGAGCCACGTACGAGCGCACCACCATGCCGCTGACGACGGCGATGAGCAGGGGTGCCCGCCAGTCCGCCGTCGCCCCGCCCAGCACGAGCAGCCCGAACACCAGCAGGATCAGTGCAGTTGACGGGACCGAGACCTCGCGCGCCGGGGCATCTCCAGTGGAGGGCTCTCGGGCCGGGGTCAGCACGGCCGCGAAGACTTCGGCCGCCTGCTCCATCATCTCCAGCCGGATGTGCAGCGGCCTCACCGTCACGTAGTCGAACGCGTCACGGATCTCCGGATCGTGCAGCGCGCGAGTCAGCGCAGCCGAGTAGAGCTCTCGTAAGGCAGGATCGGAGCGCAGGGGATTGTCTTGCACCACCAGAGCACCATGCGCGGGCGTCGCGGGCGCGGTCAAGCCCGCCGTGATCGGCGAAGGCCGGTGCGACGTGTGTCGCAGATGTCCGGTCCTGATGCGGCCCATCCGAGATGAGGCCGAACGCCGGCTGGCGCATCCTGCTGGGCTGATTCGACGTGTCGGCTGCCGCCTGACCGTGACCCGTGTAGCGCTGCCTGCTCGGATTACATTGCATAGGGGCGGTCAGGTCGAAGGCGTCGGTGAGGTCGCACACGCATGCCTCGCCGCCCGCGTGTGAGCCGATCATCGACAGCAGGCGCAGCCGGACCGGGTCGGCGACCGCCTTGAGCATGACCGCGAGGTCGGCCGCGTCGGTCTCCGACAGCGGCTCCCGGGCGATCGGTGCGCAGCACGGGGTCGTTGTGGCGGCCATCCGGCTCCCCCTCTGATTCGAACTCTGTCGAAATTATAGGCGGTGATAGGCGAGCAGGCCGAACGCCGCGATCGCACAGGCCGAGGCCACCGCACCTATGACCCAGCCGTAGCCGACTGCCTGGGCCAGGGCGACGGCGGCGAGCGGTGCGGCGGCCTTGTCGGCAACCGAGAACAGGGCGATCCGTCCGGGCACGTCGGGCAGCGCGTGGTCGATCAGGGCCGCCACATCGGCCTCGCCGTGCGCCGGCAGGCCGCTCGCGCCGAGCACGTTGGGAGTGGTGTAGGTGCCGGAGGCGTCGATGATCGCCCGGGCGTACAGCTCCTCGCCGTTCTCCAGGCGGATCAGGAACGGAACGTCCTGGCGGCCGTTGGTCCGTACCCGGTCGAAGCCCAGGCAGGTGATGGCCGAGACGCGGGCGTTGACGCGTACGCGATCTCCCAGGACCTTGGCCAGCGGAGCGAGGTAGTCCTCGATGATCTCGGCCCCGGTCGGCAGCCAGTCGTCGTCCGGGGCCTGCCAGCCTGCGCCGTTCAGCAGGCGGCGGGCCGCGGCGTCGATGTTGTAGCGCCAAGGGCTGAACACCCGTACGTGCCCCCACTTGGCGATGGACGCGCCCACCTGCCCGCCCGCTTCCGAGGACAAGGAAGTCGAGGCCCCGCTCAGCCAGGTGGGCGGCGGCGGCCAGGCCGGTCGGACCCGCACCGATGATCAACACCGGGAGCGTGTCGGTCTCCAAGTCGGTGGTGAACTGCTCCGCTGCCAAGGGCGTGGTGGTGCCGCAGCATCCGTCACCCATGATCGCCTCCTGTTTAGATGCTTGTCGAAGTAGTAGGTGGCATGCCTTGCTGATTAGATGTGTGTCAAATCAATCGTGGAAGGCCGGCCGGCAGGCACCCCTGGCCGGCGCCGACGATGGCCGCGGCAGGCCTCGGCGATCCGGTACGGCGGGCGGCCGTGCTCGGCGATCAGGTCCTGCCGGAGTCGTACCAGCTCGTCTTTCACCTCGCCCTTGTCGACGAGGAAGAACACGTCCGTACGGGCGATGGCCTTGGCCGCCTGCCGCCACGTTCTGCGACCGGATCCACGTCATGGCGAACGGCCGGGTCCTCGCCGACGGGCGACCCGCCCAGGTGCTCACCCCCGCCCTGCTCGCCGAGGTCTACCACGTGGACGCCGAGGTGGCCCGCCATCCCAGCACCGGCGTCCCGCAGATCCGCGTTGTCCTCGGCCTCAGGGCCACCCCGTGACCACGCTGCTCCCCGTTCCATCGCCGGCGGTCGGGCCGTTCGAGATTGTTCAGGGTCTTCTTCGCGCCCCCGGAGCGGCACCGCGCGCCGGCGGCACCGTCCCGCCCCCGGGCGTCTCAACGGTCGGCGCGAGGAGCCCGGCGCAGCAGGTAGGTGTCCATGATCCACCCCTTGCGGGCGCGCGCCTCGGCGCGCAGCTCGCGGATGCGCTCGCCGACCTCGGAGACCTTCCCGGAGACCAGGATCTCGTCGGGCGTGCCCAGATAGGCGCCCCAATAGATGTCCCAGGAGCTGTCACCGGAGATGTCACCGGAGATGTCACCGTCGTCCAGGCCGTCGAAGGAGCAGTGGGCGTCCAGCATGACGGCCACGTCGTCGGCGGTGGCGCCCTCCTCGGCCAGCCGGCGCCCGGTGGTGAGGTGAACGGGCCGCCCGACCCACGTGAGGCTGGTGCGGTGGCGGGCGGTCAGTGCGGCCACGCTGCTGATGCCGGGAATCACTTCGTAGTCGAACGTGACGTTGCCGCGCTGGAGGATCTCCTCGACGATGGCCAGCGTGCTGTCGTACACGCCCGGATCTCCCCAGACCAGGAACGCCCCCGTCTCGCCGTCGGCCAGCTCCTCGCCGATGAGCGCTTCGCAGGCCAGCGCTCTGCGCGAGCGCCAGTCCGCGACAGCGGCGGTGTAGGCGGAGGCGCCGCGGTCGCGTTCCGGGTCGCGGGCCTCGGCGATCCGGTACGGCGGGCGGCCGTGCTCGGCGATCAGGTCCTGCCGCAGCCGTACCAGCTCGTCCTTCACCTCGCCCTTGTCCACGAGGAAGAACACGTCCGTACGGGCGATGGCCTTGGCCGCCTGGAGAGTGAGATGGTCGGGATCGCCCGCGCCGATGCCGATGACGAGTAGCCGCTTCACCCATAAGAGTGTGCCAGAGCGGGAGATATACGATATCGCTCGCAAACCACCCGAGGAGGACCGTGGATCTGGCCGAGCAGGGCGACGACTTCGCCGCGTTCTGGCACGAGCGGCACCTGTGCACGCTCGCCACCGTTCGCCCCGGCGGGCCGCCGCACGCCGTCCCGGTCGGGGCCACGCTGGACCCGGAGACGGGGGTCGCCCGCGTCATCACCTCCGGGACCTCGTACAAGGCCAGGCTCATCGCCCGGTCGGGTCCGTCCGGTGCGCTGGTGGCGCTGACCCAGGTGGACGGCCGCCGGTGGTCGACGCTGGAAGGCGTCGCGGTGCTGCGGACCGAGCCGGAACAGGTGGCCGACGCCGAGCGCCGCTACGCCGCCCGGTACAAGCCGCCACGGCCGAACCCGGCCAGAGTGGTGGTGGAGATCCGGGTGACGAACGTGCTGGGCAACGTGTGATCACCGTCGTCGGCATCGGGGCGGACGGCTGGGACGGGCTGCCCGCCGGGTCGCGCCGTGCGGTGGAGACGGCGGAGGTCCTCATGGGCGGCACCCGGCAGCTCCGCCTCGTGCCGGACTCCGCCGCCGAACGGGTCGCCTGGCCGTCACCGCTGCTCCCGGCGCTGCCCGCGCTGCTGGAGAAGTACGCCGGTCACGACGTGTGCGTGCTGGCCAGCGGCGACCCGATGTTCCACGGCATCGGCTCCACCCTGGTGCGGCTGCTGGGCGCCACGCGGGTCAGGGTGCTGCCGCACCTGTCGTCGCTGTCGCTCGCGTGCGCCCGGCTCGGCTGGCCGGTCGAGCAGACGGAGGTGGTGAGCCTCGTGGGCCGCCCGCCGGCCGCTCTGAACGCCGCCCTGCTGCCGGGACGGCGGATCGTCGTGCTCGGCGCGGGAGCCGGCTCGCCGTCTGTGGTGGCGGGGCTGCTCGTCGATCGAGGGTACGGCCCCAGCCCGATGACGGTGCTGTCGGACCTGGGCGCGGCGTCGGAGTCGGAGCTGCGAGGCACCGCGGACGGGTGGACGGCCACAGCGTCCTCGTCCCTGCCCTCGTCGCTGCCCTCGTCGCTGAACGTGATCGCGATCGAGTGCGTCGCCGAGCCGGGCACCGAGCCGCTGGCCCGCGTCCCCGGCCTGCCCGACACGGCGTTCGAGCACGACGGTCAGCTCACCAAGCGCGAAGTCCGCGCCGTCAGCCTGTCGCGGCTGGCACCGGTGCCCGGCGAACTGCTGTGGGACGTCGGCGCGGGGGCGGGCAGCATCGCCGTCGAGTGGATGCGCGCCCATCCGGCGTGCGCGGCCGTCGCCATCGAGAGCCGGGCCGATCGGGCCGCCGCGATCCGGCGCAACGCCGATGCCCTCGGCGTGCCGTCGCTGCGGGTCGTCGAAGGCAGGGCGCCCGCCGCCCTCGACGGGCTGCCCGCGCCGGACGCCGTGTTCGTCGGCGGCGGTGCGACGGCCCCCGGACTGCTGGAGAAATGCTGGGCGGCGCTGCGGCCCGGCGGCAGGCTCGTGGTCAACGCCGTCACCCTGGAGTCCGAGGCCGTCGTGGCCGGATGGTACGCCAGGCTCGGCGGTGATCTGGTGCGCCTGGCCGTGCAGCGTGCCTCGCCCGTCGGCTCGTTCACGGGATGGCGGGCCGCGATGCCGGTGACCGTCTGGTCGGTCACCAGGAAGGACCAGCCGTGACCGTCTATTTCATCGGAGCGGGCCCCGGCGCGGCAGACCTGATCACGCTGCGCGGGCTGCGGCGGCTGGAGTCCGCGCCGGTGTGCCTGTACGCGGGCTCGCTGGTGCCCCGTGAGCTCCTCGCCTCGTGCCCCGAGGGAGCCAGGCTGGTGGACACGGCGAATCTGACCCTCGACGAGATCGTCGCGGAGCTGACCGCCGCCCACGATCAGGGCCTGGACGTGGCGCGGCTGCACTCGGGCGACCCGTCGGTGTTCAGCGCGGTGGCCGAGCAGATGCGCCGGCTGGACGCGCTCGGGGTGCCGTACGAGGTGGTTCCCGGAGTGCCGGCGTTCGCGGCGGCGGCGGCCTCGCTCGGCAGGGAGCTGACCGTGCCGGGGGTCGGCCAGACGATCATCCTGACCCGCACCTCGGCGCGGGCCACGCCGATGCCCGAGGGCGAGGACCTGGCCACGCTCGGCGCCAGTGGCGCGACGATGGTGCTGCACCTCGCCGTGCAGCGGATCGACGCGGTGGTGGCCGAGCTGCTGCCCTCCTACGGCCCCGACTGCCCGGTGGCGGTGGTCGCGCGGGCCAGCAGGGCCGACGAGGTGATCCTGCGCGGCACGCTGGCCGACATCGCCGGGCAGGTCCACGAGGCCGGCGTCCGGCGTACGGCGGTGATCGTCGTCGGGCGGGTGCTCTCGGCGACGCAGTTCCCCGACAGCCACCTCTACAGCGCCGAACGGGCCCGGCCGTGCGCCGGATCCTGATCCTGGGCGGCACCGCCGAGGCGCGGGCCCTGGCCGCAGACTTGGCCGGTGGGGGCACGCATGTGGTGTCGTCACTGGCCGGACGGGTGACCAATCCCCGCCTGCCGGTGGGCGAGGTGCGGGAGGGCGGGTTCGGCGGGCCGGACGGGCTGGCCGCCTGGCTGACCGCCGAGCGGATCGACGCCGTGGTGGACGCCACGCATCCGTTCGCGGCGCGAATGTCGGCCTCCGCGGCCGAGGCCTCGGCACGGACCGGTGTGCCGCTGCTCGTCTTGCGCAGACCGGGCTGGCGGGAGAGCCCGGATGACGCCTGGCGGCGCGTTCCCTCCCTGGAGGAGGCGGCCGCCCGGCTGACCGGCATGCCGGTGGAGCGGGTGTTCCTCACGACCGGCCGCCGGAGCCTGCCGGTCTTCAGCGGATTGTCCGGAGTGTGGCTGCTGGCCAGGTCGGTCGACCCGCCCGACGCGCCCGTCCCGGCTCACGTGCACGTGCTGCTCGACCGCGGCCCGTACACGGTCGAGGGGGAGCGGTCCCTCATCCTGGAGCACCGGCTGGACGTGCTGGTCACCAAGGACAGCGGCGGGGAGATGGCGGCCGCCAAGCTCGTGGCGGCGCGCGAGCTGGGACTTCCGGTGATCATGGTCGATCGGCCGCCACCGCCGCCGGGCGTCCGGGTGGTGGACACCGTGGCCGTGGCGGCCGCCTGGGCTCAGGGATAGCGACGGGGCGTGTAGACGGCGCCCTCGTCCGTGACCCGGGTCGTCGAGGAGCCGATGATCAGCAGACAGCGCATGTCGACCTGGGCGGGATCCAACGCGCCGAGCGTGGTGACGGTGACGCTCTCCCGCTCGCCGCCGACGTCGCGGCCGATCACCACGGGGGTGGCGCCGTCGCGGTGCTCCAGCAGCACGTCACGGGCCGCGCCGAGCTGCCAGGTACGGCTGCGCGAGGCCGGGTTGTAGATCGCCAGCACCAGGTCCGCCCGAGCCGCGGCCGACAGCCGCTCGGCCACCACCTCCCACGGCTTGAGCAGGTCCGACAGCGACAGCACACAGTAGTCATGGCCCAGGGGGGCGCCGACCCGGCTGGCCACCGCCTGCGCGGCGGTCAGACCGGGGACGACCCGCACCGGCACACCGGGGAAGTCGGCCGCCGCTTCCATGATCGCGCTGGCCATGGCGAACACGCCGGGGTCGCCGGAGGACACCACGGCCACCCGGGCCCCTTCGCGGGCCAGCTCGAACGCGTGCCTGGCCCGCTCCGCCTCCACCCGGTTGTCGGTACGGTGGCGGCGCTGGCGCGGGTTCGGCGCCACCCGATCCACGTACGGACCGTAGCCGACCAGGTCCGTCGCCGCCGCCAGCGCCTCCTGCGCCTCCGGGGTGAGCCACGACCGCCCGGCGGGGCCGAGGCCGACCACGGTCACCTCTCCCCGCGCCTCGGCCGCAGGACGCTCGGGCACGAAGGTCCGCTCGGCCGGGCTGGCCAGCAGGGCCAGCGAGAAGTACGGCACACCGTCCGCATTGACGTCCTTGAGCGGTGCCACCCGCTCGGCGCCCATGGTGGCACGCTCGACGTACCAGGCGTCGTCGAGCCGTCCGGCCTCGGCCAGGGCGTCGCGCACCTTCGTGAAGGTCCGGCCCAGCTTGAGCACGGCGGCGGAGTCGGTGCCGCGCAGCCGCTCGGCCAGTTCGCCGGCGGGCAGCGTGCCGGGCAGCACGGTGAGCACCTCGTCCCGCTCCACCAGGGGACGGCCGAGCACGGCGGAGGCGGCGCTGACGGAGGTGACCCCTGGCACCACCTCCGTCGGGTAGCGGTGCGCGAGCCGCTTGTGCAGGTGCATGTAGGAGCCGTAGAACAGCGGGTCGCCCTCCGCCAGCACGACCACGGTGCGCCCGGCCTCCAGGTGCGCGGCCAGCCGTTCGGCGCAGTCGGCGTAGAAGTCGTCGAGCGCGCCCTGGTAGCCGCCGGGGTGGTCGGTCGTCTCCGTGGTCAGCGGGTAGAGCAGGAGCTCTTCGATCTGCCCCGCCTTCATGTACGGCAGCGCGATCGAGCGGGCGATGCTCCGCCCGTGCCGGGCGGCGTGGTAGGCGATCACGTCCGCCTCGCCGATCAGCCTGGCGGTCTTGACCGTGACCAGTTCCGGATCACCGGGGCCGAGACCGACCCCGTACAGCCGTCCCGTCATGGCGCTCACTCCGTCTCGCTCGCGAGGGCGTTGACCGCCGCCGCCGTCATCGCACTGCCGCCGCGACGGCCGTGCACCACCAGGTGGTCCAGGTCGCTGTCCGCCAGCGCCCGCTTGGACTCGGCCGCGCCGATGAACCCCACGGGGATGCCGAGCACCGCCGCGGGCCTGCCCGCGCCCTCCGCGACCAGTTCGAGCAGGCGGAACAGGGCGGTGGGCGCGTTGCCGATCGCCACCACAGCGCCGTCGAGGCGGCCGCGCCAGAGTTCGAGAGCGGCGGCGCTGCGGGTGGTGCCGAGCCGTTCGGCCAGCTCGGGCACGCCGGGCTCACCGAGCGTGCACAGCACCTCGTTGGCGGCGGGCAGCCTGCGCCTGGTCACGCCGGAGGCGACCATCATGGCGTCGCACAGCACGGGCGCGCCACGGCGCAGCGCCTCCCTGGCCCTGACCACCACGGCGGGCGACCAGTCCAGGTCGGCGACCAGATCGGTCATCCCGCAGGCGTGGATCATCCGCACCGCCACCTGCGCGACCTCCGGCGGCATGCCGCTGAGGTCGGTCTCGGCGCGGATGGTCGCGAACGAGCGCCGGTAGATCTCGGCGCCGTCGCGGAGGTAGTCGTTCACTGCTGCCTTTCCTGGTAACCGTCTTCGGTGGCGATCAGCTGGACGACCCGGCCGCGGGGAAGCCCGCAGCGGCGCTCGCAGCCGGACCAGTGCACGGGCGCGGGCGGGGCGGCGTCCAGGCCGCTCACCCAGCGCCGCGCGTCGGCCTGGACGTCCGCGAGCGACTTGGCGCAGCCCGGACGGCCGGTGCAGGCGGTGACGCCGGCCCACGGCGATGCCGGGTCGAGGACGAGCCCGGCCTCTGCGAGGGTGTCCGCCGCGCGATCCGCCGCTCCGGGGGACAGGTCGAGCAGGACGGCGGTGCGCCAGGGAGTGAGCCGCACCGTGGGTCCTGCGTTCGCGAGCGCCACGGCCTGGGCGGGCGTCAACCGGCCCAGTGGCACCAGAGCTTCCAGCGCGACGCGGCCGTCCCGCTGGGCGATGCGTCCGGCGCGCCTGATGGCGGGCGGATCGGGTGATTCGGGCGATTCGGCTGGAGCGGCGGCGTGCCGGCTCGCCTCCCCGGAGCCGCCGGAGCCGCCGGAGTGTCCTGAGCCGTCCGGGTCGTCCGAGTCGCCGGGTGGTCCGGCGGTGGGGCCGTTCAGGCGGGCGGCGATGCGCCGGGGGCCGTCCGCCAGCTCGTGGATGCGCCACGCCGCGTGCGCAGCTCGTTCGTCGAGGAACGCCTCAGCCGCGGCGATCATGAGGGTGATCGCCGAGTCCGGGCGGGCGTCGAGCCCTAGGTCCGCGCCGGCCAGCAGCAGCCGCCCTGGTCCTGCGCCCGCCGCCACGAAGGTGACGTCCGCGCCGAGCCCGGTCACGTCTCCCGTGCCGTCGTCCAGCGCGAACAGGAACCGTCCCGGCAGCCCGGCGAGGCGGGCACGTGAGCACAGCGCCCGGTCGAGGGCGTCCACCATCGGTTGCGTGTCGAGCGACCCCGTGGCGCCCCGCCCGCTCAACGGCGAGCCGACGATGTTGCGGACCCGTTCGTGCGCGGCGGACGGGAGCAGGCCCGCGGACGCGATCCGCGCGGCGAAGGCGGACGCCGAGCGCAGGCCGCGCACCTGCACGTTCGCCCGTGAGGTGAGCTCGATCACCCCCGAGCCGAGCTCGTCCGCGCAGGCCGCGATCTCGCGGAGCTGAGGAGCGGTGACGGCGCCGCCGGGCAGGCGAACCCGTGCCAGCGGACCGTCCGCGGCCTCGTGCACCTGTAGCGCTCCCGGACAGGCATCAGGGCGCACTCGTCCGGAAAAGTCGGCTATGGACACGATGAGGATGGTAACGCCACTTCTGGCGGGGGCAGCTCCTGCCGTAGGCTCCCGGTAGGCGATGGCAAAGGGAGGAAGCCGGTGCGAAACCGGCGCGGTCCCGCCACTGTGACCGGGGAGCGAACCCCACCGCAGGCCACGACCCGGCAACGGGTGGGAAGGCCGGGGTGAGCGCTGATCCGGGAGCCAGGAGACTCCTGCCGTCGCGACACCCGCGACCGGGGCGAGGACCCCGAGGGAGGATGCGTCGTGCCTGGCGACAGCCCTACCGTTCTGCTGCTCTCGACCTCCGACACAGACCTGTTGAGTGCCCGCGCCAGTGGCGCGGCCTACCGATGGGGCAACCCCGCCAGGCTGGCCGCAGAAGACCTGCCGGACCTGCTCGAAGGCGTCGATCTGGTCGTCGTCCGCCTGCTGGGCGGACGCAGGGCCTGGGAAGAGGGCCTGGACGCGCTGCTGGCGCAGCCGCGCCAGGTCGTGGTCCTCGGCGGGGAGCAGGCCCCGGACGCCGAGCTGATGGAGCTGTCCACGGTCACCGGCGGCGTCTGCGCCGAGGCACACGCCTACCTCGCCCATGGCGGACCGGCGAACCTGGCCGAGCTGCACGCGTTCCTGACCGACACCGTCCTGCTCACGGGGCACGGCTTCGCGCCGCCCGCACCCGCACCGTCCTGGGGATGGCTGGAGCGCGTGACCGGCTCCAGGAGCGGGCCGGTGGTGGGAGTGCTGTACTACCGCGCGCATCACATGGCCGGCAACACCGCGTTCGTCGAGACGCTCTGCGCCGCCATCGAGGAGGCGGGCGGGCAGGCGCTGCCGGTCTTCTGCTCCTCGCTGCGTACGGCCGAGCCCGAACTGCTCGACACGCTGAGGGCGGCCGACGCGCTCGTGGTGACCGTGCTCGCGGCGGGCGGCTCCCGGCCGGCCACCGCGGGAGCCGGCGGTGACGACGAGGCCTGGGACGTCGGCGCGCTCGCCGCGCTGGACGTGCCGATCCTCCAGGGACTCTGCCTGACCACCTCGAAGCAGGCGTGGGAGGAGAACGACGACGGGCTCTCGCCGCTCGACGCGGCCTCGCAGGTGGCGATCCCCGAGTTCGACGGGCGGATCATCACGGTGCCGTTCTCGTTCAAGGAGATCGACCAGGACGGGCTCACCGTCTACGCCGCCGACGCCGAGAGGGCCGCCAGGGTCGCGGGCATCGCCGTACGGCACGGCCTGCTGCGGCACACCCCGCCCGCCGAGCGTCGCCTGGTCGTGATGCTGTCGGCGTACCCGACCAAGCACTCCCGGGTGGGCAACGCCGTCGGGCTGGACACCCCGGCCAGCACCGTGCGGCTGCTGGCCCGGCTCGCCGAGGCGGGCTACGACCTGGGCGACGGCTTCCCCGGGGTGGCCGAGCAGGACGGCGACGCGCTCATCCACGCGCTCATCGCCGCCGGCGGCCAGGACCAGGACTGGCTGACCGAGGAGCACCTCGCGGGCAACCCGGTACGCATCTCCGCCGCATCGTACGAGAGCTGGTACCGGACGCTCCCCGAGCGGCTGCGGGCCGGGATGGAACGGCACTGGGGGCCGCCACCGGGCGAGCTGTTCGTGCACGACGGAGACATCGTGCTGGCCGCGCTGCGCGCCGGGAACCTGGTGGTGATGGTGCAGCCGCCGCGCGGCTTCGGCGAGAACCCGATCGCCATCTACCACGACCCCGACCTGCCGCCGAGCCACCACTACCTGGCCGCCTACCGCTGGCTGTCGGCCGAGTTCGGCGCGCACGCGATGGTGCACGTGGGCAAGCACGGCAACCTGGAATGGCTGCCGGGCAAGTCGGCCGGCATGTCCGCCGCCTGCGGCACCGACGCCGCCATCGGCGACCTGCCGCTGATCTACCCGTTCCTGGTCAACGACCCGGGCGAGGGCACCCAGGCCAAGCGCAGGGCGCACGCCGTGCTGGTCGACCACATGGTGCCGCCGATGGCCCGCGCCGACACCTACGGCGACATCGCCCGGCTGGAACAACTGCTGGACGAGCACGCCACCATCGCCGCCATGGACCCGGCCAAGCTGCCCGCCGTCCGGGCGCAGATCTGGACGCTGATCCAGGCCGCCCGGCTCGACCACGACCTCGGGCTGGCCGACCGGCCGCACGACAGCGAGTTCGACGACTTCATCCTGCACGTGGACGGCTGGCTGTGCGAGGTGAAGGACGCCCAGATCCGCGACGGCCTGCACGTGCTGGGACAGGCTCCGACCGGCCAGGTGCGGGTGGACCTGGTGCTGGCCATGTTGCGGGCCCGGCAGATGTGGTCGGGCAGGGAGACGCTGCCCGGCCTGCGCGAGGCACTCGGGCTGGCCGAGGACGGCACGGCCGGGCTGGGCGAGGTGGACCGGGCGGAGGCCGTGGCCCGGGCCCTGATCGAGGGGATGGAGGAGCGCGGCTGGGCGCCGGACGCCGCGCCTGAGGTCGCCCGCGCGGTGCTCGGGATCGGGCCCGCCGGCCAGGCGGGTGTGGTGCTCCCGACCTGGCCCGCCGGCCGGGCGGACCTCGTCACCCGCATCCTGACGTTCGCCGCCACCGAGGTGGTGCCCCGCCTGGCCCGTACCACCGACGAGCTGGACCACCTCCTGCACGCCCTGGACGGCGGCTACGTCCCGGCGGGCCCCAGCGGCTCGCCGATGCGCGGCCTGATCAACGTCCTGCCGACCGGCCGCAACTTCTACTCCGTCGACCCCCGCGCGGTCCCCAGCCGGCTGGCCTGGGAGACCGGTCAGGCCATGGCGGAATCGCTGCTGGAGCGCTATCACGCCGACACGGGGGAGTGGCCGCGCTCGGTCGGCCTGTCCGTCTGGGGCACCAGCGCCATGCGGACGGCGGGCGACGACGTGGCCGAGGTGCTCGCGCTGCTCGGCATCCGCCCCGAATGGGACGAGGCGTCGCGCCGGGTCACGAGTCTGGAGCCCATCCCGCTGCCCGAGCTGGGCCGCCCCAGGATCGACGTGACGGTCCGCATCAGCGGCTTCTTCCGCGACGCCTTCCCGCACGTGGTGACCATGCTCGACGACGCCGTACGCCTGGCCGCCCGGCTGGAGGAGCCGGAGGAGGACAACTACGTGCGCGCCCACACCCGCCGGAGCGGCGGCGACGAGCGTCAGGCGACGATGCGCATCTTCGGCTCGGCGCCCGGCGCGTACGGGGCCGGGCTGCTGCCGCTCATCGACAGCCGCAACTGGCGCGACGACGCCGACCTGGCCGAGGTGTACGCGGCGTGGGGCGGCTTCGCCTACGGCCGCGACCTCGACGGCGTCGCCGCCCGCCCGCAGATGGAGGACGCCTACCGCCGGATCGCCGTGGCGGCCAAGAACGTCGACACCCGCGAGCACGACATCGCCGACTCCGACGACTACTTCCAGTACCACGGCGGCATGATCGCCACCGTCCGGGCGCTCACCGGCCGGGCGCCCGCCGCGTACGTGGGCGACAGCACGCGCCCCGACGCGGTACGCACCCGCACCCTGTCGGAGGAGACCTCGCGCGTCTTCCGCGCCAGGGTCGTCAACCCCCGATGGCTGGCCGCGATGCGGCGGCACGGCTACAAGGGTGCCTTCGAGCTGGCCGCGACCGTCGACTACCTGTTCGGCTACGATGCCACCGCCGGCGTGATGGCCGACTGGATGTACGACAAGCTCACCGAGACGTACGTGCTGGACCCGGAGAACCAGGCGTTCATGGCCGAGTCGAACCCCTGGGCGCTGCACGGCATCGCCGAGCGGCTGCTCGAGGCCGCCGAGCGCGGCATGTGGGAGCACCCCGACCCGGATCTGCTGCGCGGCCTGCAAGAGGTCTACCTCAAGACCGAGGGCGACTTGGAGGACGACACCAGCCGCTGAGCCAGGCCGGGCGCTCCGGCCCAGTGCAGGTGCAGGTAGGACGCGGTCACGAGGGCGTCGCCGAACCCGTCGGCGCCGCCCTCCCATCGGAACAACGGCTCGGTGGTGAGGTCGGCGACCGTGCGGTGGAACTCGTGGCCGCGGAAGCGCTCGCCCGCCCTCGTCAGTGGCGACCGCCTGACCGCCACCGCCTCCCGGTAGCCGAGTGTCAGCCGGGACGTCATCCGCGCCCGCCCCGGCACCCGCCCGCACATGCGCTGCCCGTCGAGCTGCTCGCACAGGTAGAGCAGCCCGGCGCACTCGGCCGCGATCGGCCCGCCGAAGGCCGCCACCTGCTCGCGCAACGGGGCGTTGGCGGCCAGCTCGGCGGCGTACATTTCGGGGAAGCCGCCGCCGACGACCAGTGCCGCGGTCCCGTCCGGCAGCTTCTCGTCCCGCAGCGGGTCGAACACCGCGATGTCGGCGCCGGCCGCGCGCAGCAGTTCCACGTGCTCGGCGTAGCCGAAGGTGAACGCGGCTCCGCCCGCCACGGCCACCACCGGGCCGGTTCCGGCGTCATCCGGCGCGTCATCCGGCCCGGGCGCCCATGGTGCCACGTCCAGCGGCGGGGACGAGGCCGCCAGCCGTACGAGCGCGTCGAGATCGCACGAGCGGGCCACCAGCGCGCCCAGCCGGTCCACCGCGGCCACCGCCGCCGCCTCGCGCTCGGCGGCGGGCACCAGTCCCAGATGCCTGGACGGCGTCGAGACGGCGTCGTCACGGCGGACGGCGCCCAGCACCGGCACCCCCGCCGCCGCCAGCGCGGCGCGGCAGAGTTCTTCGTGCCGGTCGGAGCCCACCCGGTTCAGCACCACGCCGGCGACGCGCACCCGGGGATCGAACGTGGCGAACCCGTGCGCCACGGCCGCCACCGACCGGCTCTGCCTGGCCGCGTCCACGACCAGGACCACCGGAGCGTCCAGCAGCCTGGCGACGTGCGCGGTCGAGGCGAAGTCCGTGTCACCCCGGCCGTCGAACAGCCCCATCACCCCCTCGACCACCGCCACGTCGCATCCCGCCGCCCCGTGCAGGAACAGCGGCGCGATCCGCTCCTCGCCCACCAGCCACGGATCCAGGTTGCGGCCAGGACGCCCTGTGGCCAGCGAGTGATAGCCGGGATCGATGTAGTCGGGCCCCACCTTGTGCGGCGAGACCCTGAGCCCGCGGGCCCGCAGCGCCGCCATCAGCCCCGTGGCCACCGTGGTCTTGCCGCTCCCTGACGACGGCGCGGCGATGACCAGCCGGGGGACTACCACTCGATGCCCTTCTGGCCCTTCTGCCCTGCGTCCATGGGGTGGCGTACCTTGCCCATCTCCGTCACCAGATCGGCGACCTCGATCAGCCGGCCGGGGGCGTCCCTGCCGGTGACCACCACGTGCTGGCCGCCCGGCCTGCCGGTGAGCGTCTCCAGCACGTCGTCCAGGTCCAGCCAGCCCCACTTCAGCGGGTACGTGAACTCGTCCAGCACGTAGAAGCGGTAGGTCTCGGCCGCGAGGTCGCGCTTGATCTGCGCCCACCCCTCGCGGGCGTCGGCCGCGTGGTCCTCCTCGGTACCGGGCCGCTGGATCCACGACCAGCCCTCGCCCATCTTGTGCCAGGTCACCGTGCCGCCCTCGCCGCTGCCGCCGAGCACCTTGAGCGCGCGCTCCTCGCCGATGCGCCACTTGGCCGACTTCACGAACTGGAACACCCCCACCGGCCAGCCCTGGTTCCAGGCCCGCAACGCCATTCCGAAAGCGGCCGTCGACTTGCCCTTGCCGGGGCCGGTGTGGACGATCAGCAGCGGCCTCGTACGCCGCTGCCTGGTGGTCAGACCGTCGTCGGGCACGACGGAGGGCTTTCCCCGCGGCATGATCAGACCGCCTTCCTGTGGTCACGGACGAGGCAGCCGAGGTCGGCCAGGGCGTCGAGAGGGACGAGCCGAGCCCGCAACCGGGACGCCAGCCTGACCGCCAGACCGAGCCGCACCGGACCGCTCTCGCAGTCGACGACCACGCAGGCCGTGCCCTCCAGCAGGGCGGCCGCCCGGTCCACGTCCCCGCCCGCCGTGACACGCCCGTCGGTCACCAGCACCAGCAGCGGACGCCTGGCCGGGTCACGCAGCCGCTCCACGCGCAACACCTCCGCCGCCCGCATCAACCCCGCCGCCAGCGGGGTGCGCCCGCCGGTCGGCAGCGAACGAAGCCGCGCCGCGCCCGCCTCCACCGACGAGGTCGGAGGCAGTGCCACCTCGGCGCCGGCTCCCCTGAACGTGATCAGGCCGACCTTGTCGCGACGCTGGTAGGCGTCCAGCAGCAGGCTAAGCACAGCCGTCTTGACCGCGCTCATCCGTTTGCGGGCCGCCATCGAGCCGCTCGCGTCCACCACGAACAGCACGAGGTTGCCCTCCCTGCCTTCGCGCACCACTTCACGCAGATCATCCGTACGCAGCAGCAGCCCGGGTCCGGTGCGCCCGCGCCCGCGCTGGTACGGCGCCGCGGCCAGCATCGTCGCCGTCAGGTGCAGGTCGCGTACCTGGCCGGAGGGGCGGCGGGCGCCGGTGCTCCGGCCGTGCCTGGTCCGTGCGCGTGACCGCCGGCCCGCCGCCCCCTCGCCGATCCCCGGCACCTCCAGCAGCGGCACCCGGTGCGGAGCCCCTGCGCCGGCCACCTGTCCGCCGATGCCGGGTGTCGCCGGTCCTGCGTCATCGTCCCGCGGATCAGACGAGCCGTCGTTCGGCCGGCCGTCCCCGGGGCTTCCCTGGATGCCATCGGCCGGCCCGCCGGTCGTGTCCGGCGGCGAGCCCTCGTCTCCGCCCGGCGGCGGCCCCGCCGGACCTCCGCCGCCGGGATCTCCGCTGGAATCGCTGCCGGGAGCCCTGTCCGGGCCGCTGCCCGGGCCGGCATCCGGGCCGCCGTCTGGGCCGTCGTCGCCGGGCCCGTCATCCGGCGACGTACGTTCAAGCAGCTCGTCGAGCAGGGCCTCGTCCAACCCCGGCGCGTCGAACGGGTCGCGCCGGCGCCGGTGCGGCAGCGACAGGCGGGCCGCCGCCCGCACGTCCTCGGTGATCACCATGTCCCGCCCCTGCCAGGCGGCGTGGGCGACGGCGGCGTTGGCGGTGACCAGGTCGGCCCGCAGCCCGTCGACCTCGAACGCCGCGCACACCGTCGCGATCTGCCGCAGCCGGGCGTCCGGCAGCCGCACGCCCGGCACCCGGTCCCGCGCGGCCGCGATCCGGTCCGCCAGCGCCGACTCCTCCTCCGCCCACCGCGCCGCGAACGCCTCCGCGTCGGCGTCGAAGGCCAGCCGCCGGCGGACGACCTCGGCGCGTTCCTCCGGGTCGCGGGACGCCCGCACCTCGACCGTCAGCCCGAACCTGTCCAGGAGCTGCGGGCGCAGCTCGCCCTCCTCCGGGTTCATGGTGCCGACCAGCAGGAACCGGGCGGCGTGCCGGACCGAGACCGATTCGCGCTCCACGTAGCACCTGCCCAGGGCGGCCGCGTCGAGGAGGAGGTCGACCAGGTGGTCGTGCAGCAGGTTCACCTCGTCGACGTAGAGCACACCGCGATGCGCGGACGCCAGCAGGCCGGGCTCGAACGCCTTCACCCCCTCGGTCAGCGCCCGTTCCACGTCGAGCGAGCCGGCCAGACGGTCCTCCGACGCACCCACCGGCAGCTCCACCAGCGCGGCCGGGCGACTCACGCCCCCGGCGCCGTGCTCGTGGGGTCCGTCAGGGCATTCGGGATCAAGCGCACCGGGATCGCAGGCGAACCGGCAGCCCGGCACCACGTCCACGGCGGGCAACTGGGCCGCCAGCGCACGCACGATCGTGGACTTCGCCGTGCCCTTCTCGCCGCGTACGAGCACCCCGCCCACCCGGGGCGAGACCGCGTTGAGCACCAGCGCCAGCTTCAGGTCGGCGAGCCCGACGACGGCGCTGAACGGGTAGGTGACGATCAAGACAGAACCTTCCGGTTGACGTGGGCCACCCGCCAGCCCTCCCGCGTGACGGCCAGCTCGGTGGTGGACAGAGGAGCCAGATCGATGCGGCCGGCGGCCGGCGGATCCAGCCCCAGGGCATGCCCGAGCGCCGCCCGGATGGCGCCGGCGTCGCAGACGACGACCCCGCCGGGCTCCTCCCGTACGGAGTCGAGCCAGGCCGCCACCCTGATCGCGAGCGCGGCCCGGCTCTCGCCGCCGTGCGGAGCCGCGTGCGGGTCGGACAGCCAGCTCGCCAGGGCGTCCGGCTCCTCCCGCGCGACCCGCTCGTACGGCAGGCCGCGCCACCGGCCGCAGTCCGCCTCCGCGAGCGCCGGGACGATTCGCGCGTCCAGTCCGAGCGCGGCGGCGGTCTGCCGTGCCGCGCGGGCAGGAGCGGCCCACGCCCACGCCCACGCCACCGTTGCGGCGAGCGCAGGGCCGAGCGCGGCGGCTCTGGCCAGATCCGCCGCGTCGGCGTCCTCTTCGGCCGGGAAGCGGGCGGCGCGCATGCCCGGCGCCGTGGCGTGCCGGACGAACAGCACTCCGCTCAGCTCGGACCCGAGCTCGACGGGACTGCGCTCAGCGGCATGCCGCTCGTACGGCGTGCCGCTCGCTCGCTCGCCCAGCCGAACAGCACGCCGAAGGCCGCCCAGAAGACGAGCTGGGTGCCGATCGAGGTGAGCCGGAACTCCCACAGCAGCGTGGCGGGGAAGCCGTCGGCCACCTCGTCGACGGCCGGCAACAGCGCCCAGGCCGCGCCCACGGGGACGAGAAAGCCGATGACCGCCGCCACCCACCGGGCCCACGGATCGGCGGTGACCCGGCGGGCGGTGGCCACCGCGATCGCCGTCGCCGCCAGCCCGACGAGGATCATCACGACGTAGAGCACCGTGCGGCTGTTGATCGTGTCGGGGTCACCCACCGCAGGCGGGTTGGCCGGATATTTCACGAATGGAACGAGGATGACCGCGACGAAGGCCGTTCCGGCCGTGGCGAGCGCCAGCGGCCCGTCGGAGCGCGGTCCCACCCGTCCGCGCAGGCCCGCGAACACGAGCGCGAACACGCCGCCGACGGCCAGCCCGTACAGTCCGGTGGCGAGGAAGAGCCCGGCCTTCTGCACCGGCCTGCTGACCTCGGCCTCCTCGCCGTGGCCGTGCCCGGCCTCCTCGGCGGCGGGCTCCGGCGCCTCGGCCTGGGCCGCGGCCTCCTCCAGGGCGATGGCCGCATCGACGTGCGGTTCCCCGAAGGCGAAGGCGAACGTGCCCGCGATCAGTCCGGCCAGCAGGCCCACGAGCAGACCTCTGACCAGGTACGTGCGTACCATTCCGGCCCCTAGTGGCAGGGCACGCCGAGCAGATGCCGCCCGTCGTGCATGAGCTCGTGCAGGAAGGCGCCGGTCTGGGAGACCGCGCCGTTGTCCATCAGGACCAGGTAAGCGACGAGCAGCAGCACGGGAACCGCCAGCAGCCAAGGGCGCAGGCGGGGGAAGGGAATGGTGGACGGAGTGGTCAAACCACTCATGCGAGCCTCCTCGGGGTGACGCGTCCCATAACGAGGTCACGGCGGCCAAGCGACCTGGCTCCCGGGATCTAAGTCCCGGATACAGTGGCGCGTCCGCACCGGCTTCTCACCGGATTTCCCTTGGACAACCGTGAAATCTACCGGAACGTATCCTTTCCTCCCGTTCGAGTCAATGCACACCAGCGTCGACCGGGCACGGCGCGCGTATGGCAGGTGCCCCTGAGCATCGATGCTCCTCGGCCTCTCAACGCGGGCTCAACACGTTCTCAACACCCGCCGGCGCACCGTAGGGATCGCCGGTCGAAGTCGGATGGGGGAGAGACGCGTGATTGACAGGCCGAGAGCGACGGCGTCCCTTCTCGCGCTGGTCCTGGCGGCGAGCCTCGCCGGCTGTTCCTCGGCCGCCGAGGAGCGCGAGGTCACCGGTCGGAGAGCCTCGGAGACCGCGATCAGTGCGGACTTCACCCAGCAGAACATGATCATCACGGCGGTCTGCACGCGGGGGAACGGCAGCGGCGGGGTCGTCAACCTCGACGGCTGGAACCCGCAGAGCTGGAAACACCTGGCGCACGCGGAGTTCCGGCTGCCGGACACGGCGATTACCGAGTACGACGCATCCGAGCCCAACACCGCCGTGAGACGACTGTGCGAGCCCGATGAACTGCCCGCTGATGCCGGGGATGTGACCGCCATCCGATCGCTCTTCGACCAGGACTTCACGAAGATGGCCGTGGTCACCGAAGACCTGGAGACCCGGGCCACGCATGTCGGCTATGTCGACCGTACGGGGAAATTTACCGACCTGACCGGGAACGAGGACTTCGGCAACACCCCGCACGAGCACAACGCGGCCTTCTCCCGGGACGGGAGCGCGGTCTGGTTCACGTACGAGGTGACCGACGACCCCGGGGTCTCGACCAAGGACCGGATCGCGAGCCGCGCGCTCGCCGGGGACCACAAGGCAGTCGACCGCTTCGAGGTGCGGACGGCCCAGCACCTCGTCATGGTGGGGAGTACGCCGAGCCAGGCGGTGGTGGCCAATAGCGCCTTCCTCTCACCGGACGGCGGACGCCTGCTGGCGGAAGGCTATGTCCTCGACGTCCCGGCGCAGACCCAGGGGGTGGGCCTGGACCTCGTGGAGAAGGGCAGATACCTCGCCTGTTATGACGGCTGGCTCGACGACGACACGGTGCTGTGCGGCGAGAACGGCAGGTTCGCCGCGCTCGACATCGCCCCGGGGGCGAAGCCCGGGCCGCCCATCCTCCCCAGCAACGACCACCGCAACCGCGCCCTGGTGATCTCACCGGACGGCCGGAGGTTCGCGTTCCTCTCCCAGAAGGGGGCCGCGATGGACTACTACCTCAGCGACACCAAGCCGGGATCCACGCCCCAGAAGATCGAGCGAACCGGAGAGTTCGCCACGCTCGGCGACACCGCCGCCTTCATCGAATGGCGCTGAGAAAGCACGACAAGAAGGGACGGCGGCGCCGTTCGCGCCTTCAGGATGGGCTCCGGTCGCGAGTCGCGGCCCCGAAACCGGTCAGCACCTGTTCGGCCTGCTCCATCATGTCGGTGACGATGTCCGCGGCGGGCTTGATGTCGTGGACGAGGCCGACGCCCTGTCCCATCAGCCAGGGCATCTCCTCCCAGTCGGCCTCCGTCTCTGCGACCGCCAGCAGCAGGGGGAACTTGCGTACCGGCGCCTCCTCGCCCTGGACGATCGTGGTGCCGACCGGGTCAAGGGAGTCGAGATCGGCCGGGATCTCCGCCACCCGGTCGTTCCACTCGGCCACCACCCGGTTGCGCTGGAGCCGCATGGGGTTGAACCGCGGGAACTCCGGCCCGAAGATCGACGTGAGCACGGCGCTGTCCCCGGCGGCGGCGACCAGCCGCCGGTGGTGCTCGGGATGCACGCGGGCCTCGTGCGAGGCGACCATGCGCGTCCCCACCCACACGCCGTCCGCGCCCAGGCACAGGGAGGCGGCGACCTGGCGGCCGTCGGTGATCCCGCCCGCCGCCAGGACCATCGCCCGCTCGCCCACGGCGTCCACGACGGCGGGCACGTTGACCATGGTCGGCAGCCCGCCGTAGTTGTGCCCGCCGGCCTCCCAGCCCTGGGCGATGACGAGCTCGGCCCCGCCGTCCACCGCGACCCGGGCCGCCTCGGCGGAGCCGACCTGCTCCCACACCGACACCCCGGCCTCGCGCAGCAGCCTCACCTGGTCGGCCGGGGGATGCCCCCAGTGGAAGGAGACGATCGGCACCCGCTCCTCCACGCACACCTCGACCAGCTCGCCGGTGGGGAAGAAGGTGATGAGGTTGACGTGGAACGGCCTGCCCGCCGTACGGGCCTTGACCTCGCGGATCATCTCCCGGAGCCGGTCCGGGGGCAGGAGTGCGGCGCCGATCGCGCCGATGCCGCCCGCGTTGGTGACCGCCGCCGCGAACTCGGGCGTCTCGGCCACGAACGCCATCCCCGCGCAGACGAACGGGTACCGGATGTCATAGGTCGCGGTAAGCCGGGTGGACAGCACGGACATGACGGTGTCCTTCCTCGTGCCCCTTGGTCCCTCGTCCATCATGCCCGCGCGAGGCTGTCCCGCACGAGCAGCAGAGCGATGTCGTCCGTGCGCCGTTCGATCCCGGCCTGGCCGATGAGCGAGTCGGCCAGCGTGTGCAGCGGGCGGTGCGGCGGCGGTGTGAAGCCGGCGGCCAGGGCGGCGATGCAGTCGCCCAGGTCGAGGCCGGGTTCCTCGACGAGGCCGTCGGTGTAGAGGATCATGATGGAGTCCGGTGGGAGTTCCACCTCCGCGGTGACGTATTCGACGTCGGGGTCGATGCCGAGCAGCAGCCCGGGTGCGGTCTCGATGACCTGGCCGGGGGCGCCGGGACGGCCCAGCACGGGCGGCAGGTGTCCCGCGCTGGACAGGGACGCGGTGTGCCGGTCCAGGTCGATGTCGACGTACAGGCAGCTGGTGAAGCGGTCGGTGGCCAGCGCGGTGAGCAGCCGGTTGGTGCGCGCGAGCACCTCGCCCGGGCCGGCGCCGGTGGTCGCGTGCGCCTGGATGGCGGTACGCACCTGCCCCATCAGGGCGGCGGCGGTCACGTCGTGCCCCTGCACGTCGCCGATGACGGCCGCGGCCTTGGTGTCGCTGAGGCGGATGAGGTCGTAGAAGTCGCCGCCGATGTCCATGCCGGGGGTGGCCGGCACATATCTGGCCGCCACGTCCAGGCCGGGCAGGTGGGGGAGCGCGCGGGGCAGCAGGCTGGACTGCAGGAACTGGGCGAACTGGTGGTTGACGTCGTAGAGGCGGGCATGCTCGAACGCCTGGGCGATCAGGCCGATGAGAGCGGTGAGCGAGGCCCGTTCGTCGATGCCGAACTCGTGCGGGCGGTCGTAGGCGAAGACGCAGGTCCCGAGGGGCCGGCTCGACGTGATCAGCGGCAGCAGCGCCCAGGCGTTCACCTCCTCGGAACGCAGGGCGCCGGGGTACGCGCGGCGCAGCTCGTCCCAGTTGCGGAAGAATGCCGGCTTGCTCTCGTCCTCCAGGATCGGCGGGATCTCGCGCCGGTTGTCGAAGTGATCGAGGGCCTGCCGGCTGAATCCGCGCGAGGCGACCACCCGCAGCCGTCCGCCCTCGGTGGCGAGAATGGCGAGCGCCGTGATGTCGTGGATGGACATGACATGGTCGGCGACGAGGTCGATCACCTCCTGGGCGGTCACCGCCCGGGCGAGGGAGGTGGCCAGCCGCAGGATGTCGTGCATGGCGGTCATCAGGGGCGGCACGTTCTCGCCGTCCGCGGGGTCCGGCGTCTGGTCCGGCGCCTGGTCCGGCTTCGTCTCGGCCTGGGTCACACGTACGGTGAGGCCGCACAGCCCCGGATACAGCGCGAACGTCAGCTGCCGTCCCTCCGGGCTGCGGCCGGTGAAGCGGGTGGTCCGGCCGGAGATGACCGCGGCGCGGCAGCGGTTCTCGTACGAGGGGCCGGCCAGCCAGGGCAGTGCCTCCCACAGGCGTTCGCCGAGTGCCTCGGCCGCGGGGAGGCCGAGCAGGTCGGAGGCCTTCGTGCTGATCAGCGTCAGGCGGCCGTCCACGTCCAGCTCGCAGAACCCCTCGGGCGGGCGGTTGAGCAGGTTCAGCGTGCCTGTGTCAGCCGGCGTGCGCGTGGAGCGCGGCCCGAGGAGCCGGGGCAGGTGCCCGGCGGTGATGGGGCGGCCCTGCTCGGCCGCTCTCTCGATCAGCTCGCCGAGCCGGGCGCAGGTGTCGTTGATGACGCCGAGCAGGTGGGGGTCGAGCTCGGACCCGTGCCTGGCGGGCCAGAGCAGGAGAAACCCGCCGACGATGGTGTCACCGGCGTAGAGCGGGACCAGGGCAAGCGCGAACGGGTACGGCAGGGCCAGGGCCACCGTGGGGAACCCGCGGGCCAGCTGCTCGCGGCTGTCGATCCAGAGCAACCGCCGTTCGCGGATCGCGACGGCGAGCGGCAGCGCCTGGGTGGTCCTGACCCGGGAGAACGATCGGGCGATCGGGGCGGGCATGCCGATCCCGGCCACCATGCGCAGGAGCTCGCCGCTCGTGTCCAGAACGTAGACGGCGCCGATGTGGGCGCCGGTGTCGGTGACGGAGCCGATCAGCAGCCCATCGAGGCGGGACGAGTCGTCCGCCGCGCCGTGATCACCAGCCTCGGCCGGCACCGTCTAGCTGGTCTCGCTCGCGCGACGGATGCCGGGCAGCCATCTGAAATCGCCCATACGGGCAGATTACACGCAGGTCAGGGCTCCGGATTCCGCAGGTTGACGTCAACCCGCGGCTGTCAGGCTCCGGATTCCGCAGGTTGACGTTAGCCCGCGGCTGTCAGGCTCCGGATTCCGCAGGGTGACGTTAGCCCGCAGCTGTCAGGCTCCGCCGGGTTCCGCAGGGCGACGGGCCTCGACGGCGGCCCGGCACATGAGCAGGACCAGCACGAACGCCGGCAGCCAGGCCAGCCGGGCCAGCACCCAGGCCGGACCGTCCGGGACGGTGTGCAGACCCGGCAGAAGCCGGCCGGTGAGCAGGCCGAGCGCGGTGACCGCGATCATGGCGGTCTGGTGCCACAGGAAGATCGTCATCGCGGAGAGGTTCGCCAGCGCCGTGAACGCCCAGACGGCGGGCCGCGACAGTGCCCGGCGCAGCGGGCCGAGCAGCAGCAGCGCCGCTCCGCACTGGGCGAGCCCGAAGGCGACGGCCGCGAGCGTGGGTGGGGACTGGTTCGAGATCGGGGCGCCGGGGACCCCCACCATGGAGGCCGGGTAGCCGGCCCACAACACGAGCGCGGCCGTGGCGGCGGCGCCACCGAGCAGTAACGTCCACCCGGTCGTACGGGTGCGCAGGCGGCCGCGGGCCCAGGCCGCGCCCAGGCAGTACGGCACCAGCCACCCCGCCACCAGGTTGACCCAGCCGACCCAGGCCGGCCCGCCCAGGCCGAACCTGACCAGGTCGGCGAGGGCGACCACGGCCAGCGGCCACCCCGGGTGCAGCCGGGCCACCAGTGGGGTGAGCGCCGTCAAGGCGGCGAAGACCGGCAGGAACCACAGCGGCGACCACACCAGCTTGGCCAGCGCGAACACGGTCGCGGAGTCCGCCCCGAGGGCGAGCAGCACGACCGCCACCACCGTCCAGAGCCCGAGCACGGCGGCGACCGGCCGGAACAGCCGGGCCGTCCGCGTGCCCAGCCAGTGCCGGTAGGTGACGTCTCCGCCTCGGGCGCGGGCGTGGCTCATGACGGCCGACTGCCCGCCCACCAAGAAGAAGAGCGCCATGGTCTGGAAGATCCAGGACGCGGGGACGAGCCAGGGCAGGTGCCGCAGCGGGCTGGCCACCCGTACGGTGCCGCTGTCGGCGACCAGTGCGGTCACCAGCCAGTGGCCGAGCACCACGCCGCCGATGGCCAGGGCACGCAGCGCGTCGAGGGCACGATCGCGGCCGGCGGGGGTCGCCGCCTCGACGCGCCGGACGAGCTCAGCGACCACTGCGCACCTCGGCGGGGAGTTGTCCTGGGACGGTGTGGGCGGGCTCAGTGACCACCACGTACCTCGCGGTGAGTTGTCCTGAGGCGGTGCGAGCGGGCTCAGTGACCACCGCGCACCTCGGCGGGGGGTTGTCCTGAGACGATGCGGGCGATGTTCGTCAGCGACGGGGATCCGGCCCGGAAATAGTCGCTGTGCCCGCCGTCGCCGGCCGCGAAGACGCGGGCGCCGAAGCCCGGGGCGACCGGGTCGGCGCCGAATCCGACCGTGACGTACGGCAGGCGGAGCCGGAGGTGCGGCACCCCGGCGATCCAGTCGCGGCTTCCCCGGCCGGCCCATACGGTCGCCGGGGTGCGTAACGCGGCGGCGTCGCCGGCGGTGACGCCGGGGCTGCCGATCAGCACCATGCCGGCGACGTCCAGGCCGGGAGCCGCCCGTCCGCAGACCACGCTGCCGTAGGAGTGGCACACCAGGGTGACTCGGGCGACGGGCCTGAGCTCGGTGAGCTCCCGGACGAAGGCGCGCAACGCGGGCGCGGCCTCGTCGGCGCGGCCGGTGGTGAGCGCCGCCAGGCTCACCGTGTTGGGGGTGCGGTAGCCGAGCCAGGCGATGACCGCGGACCGGTCGCCGAGCGCCTGGCTCAGCCTCAGCGCGCCGCCGCGCAGGAGCCCGTACTTGTCGAGGTGGGTGTCGCCGCCGGGCACCAGCACGGCGAGGTGCTCGGCCGTCGTCAGGTCGCCGAAGACCTCGGCGGCACGGCCGCCGTCACGGCCGTCGAAGGACAGCAGCCGGCGTGCGGGTTCGGCCATCGCGTGCAGCATCGCGGCCCGTCGTCGGTGGCCGTGGCCGGCGGCCATCCGCTCGGCGGCCACGATGTCGCCCCGGACGGCGGCGTAGCGTGCGGCCAGAGCCGCCGATGTCGCGGGCCGAGGCGATGCCCAATCGGCGAGCCCGGTGGTGGGCCCGGTGGTGGGCAGGGCGGTGGGCAAGGCGGTGGGGACGGCGCTGCCGGTGCCGGTGTCGGTGTCGGTGGGGACGGGAGCGGGGACGGCCGACGGACGTGCCGCTTCGCTCAGTGGCGAGGCCGAGGCGGCGGGTACTGGGGCGGGGACGGCCGACGGACGTGCCGCCTCGCTCAGCGGCACCGCCACCGCGGCGGCGATGGAGGCGGCCAGCAGGGTGCGGCGCAGACGGGACACGTTGACGTGCATCACCCGATCGACGGTGCCGCAGGCCAGGCCGGTGCCACATCGGACCACCGTCGGCATTCCCGGAGGTGCGGATAGCCCGTGGTCGTACACCCGTGGTCCGATGCGGTGGTTCCCGATGCGCCGTTACGATCTCGGGCATGCACGTGATGCCGACCCTGCCGCCGCTGAAGCGGGTTCCGCCCGGCGTCTGGACGGTTCTCGCCTGGTGGGCGGGCCTGGCGTTCACGTTCCTCATCCGGGTCGAGCTTCCCGGCGAGTCCGAGCCGGCCAAACAGGCGGGGCCGTTCTTCTACCGCTGGGACGGACTGGCCTGGCTGGTGGTGTCGACGGTGCTGACGCACGTCGCCGGTGCCCTGCTGCGCCGGCGGCCGCTGACGGCGATGGGCCTGTTGCTCGTCGCCGCGGTCTTCGCGTGCGTGCCTCTGGGCGTGGGCGAAATCCCCTTGGCGCAGTTCCTGGCGGCTGACGTCGCGATTTTCTTCATCGCGGCCGAACGCGCGCGCCGTACCGGGATCGTCGCCCTGCTCGGCGCGCTCACCGTGCTGGCCGGCTATCTGACCACCCGGCTGCTGTTCGGCTGGCCCGCCGGCACCTCGGCGGAGCTGGCCGTGGCCATGACGGCGGTGATCGCCTGGCTGGTCGGCCATTCGGTGCGGCAAGCCCGCGAGCACGCCGCCACGCTGATCGCCACGACCACCGCCCAGGCCGTCGCCGACGAACGCCTGCGCATCTCGCGTGAACTGCACGACACGGTCGCCCACAGCATCGGCGTCATCGCCCTTCAAGCCGGCGCCGCCCGGCGGGTCATCGACACCCAGCCGGGCCGGGCAGGCCAGGCGCTCGGCGACATCGAGCAGGTCGGCCGGGAGACGCTGTCCGGATTGCGGCACATGCTCGGCGTCCTGCGTCACGTCGAGCAGGGTCACGTCGAGCAGGGTCAGGGCGGGCAGGGGCGCGGTGGGCAGGGGCGCGGTGGGCAGGGTCAGGCGCCCGATTCGGCGCCCGGTCTGTCGGATCTCGACCGGCTTGTGGCGACGACGACGGACGCCGGGGTCCACGTCGAGGTGCGCCGGCTGGGCGAACGACGCCCGTTGCCGCCGGAGATCGACGTCTCGGCCTACCGCATCATCCAGGAGGCGATCACCAACGTGGTGCGCCATGCAGGCACGAGCCGATGCCGGGTGTCGATCGAATACCGCGACGACGAGCTGGCCGTCGAGGTCCTCGACGGCGGACGCGGTCCCCGCCGCAGGGCGGAGGGCGGTTACGGCCTGGTCGGGATGCGGGAGCGGGCCAACCTGCTGCGGGGGAGCTTCTCCGCCGGACCGCGCGCCGAGGGCGGGTTCCGGGTCGCGGCCCGGCTGCCCCTGACCGCGGAGGCGCGATGACCGTCCGCGTCGTCCTGGCCGACGACCAGCCGCTGATCCGCGCCGCCCTGCAGATGGTCATCTCCGACGCCGCCGACCTCGAACTCGTCGGGGAGGCCGCGACCGGGCTCGACGCCGTCCGGCTGACCGAGGAACAGGATCCCGACGTCGTGGTGATGGACATCCGCATGCCCGTCATGGACGGCATCGAGGCCACCCGGCTGATCGCCCAAGGCTCCAGCGGGGCCCGTGTCATCGTCCTGACCACGTTCGACGAGGACGACTACGTCTACGGGGCGCTCCGCGCGGGCGCGTCCGGATTCCTGGTCAAGGACATGGCCCTGGACGACATCCTCACCGCGGTCCGGGTCGTGGCCGCCGGCGACGCCCTGATCGCGCCCGGCGTCACCCGGCGCCTGATCGAGGCGTTCGCCGACCGCCCAACCCCGCATCCCGACCCCGTGCCGCATTCCGCACCCGATCCCGCGTCGTATCCCGCAGCCCTACCGCATCCCGCATCGCGGGGGCTGGAGGGCGTCACCGAGCGGGAACGCGAGGTTCTCACCCTGATCGCGCGGGGCCTGACCAATGCCGAGATAGCCGCCGACCTGGTCATCAGCGTCGCCACCGTCAAGGCGTACGTGAGCCGGCTGCTGAGCAAGCTCGACGCGCGTGACCGGGTTCAGCTCGTCATCCTCGCCTACGAGGCGGGTCTGGTGGCACCGTCGAAGTGATCGTCGACAGTCCGCCTGCCACCGCGCCACTCGTCTCCTCCCAGGCCGGCGCCGGCCTGACGTGGTCGCCGCGTGGCGTTCACCCCGGTGGGATTCGCGGTTTCATGATGGCCGCGGGGGTCACCGCGACCGGGCACCAGGCTTCGAGCAGTGCGGCCTGGGTGACCGGGCCCAGGAGCAGGCACGGGGGAGATTCGTTGCCCCGGTTGCCGAGCACGAGGAGCGTGGCGTCCCTGGCCGCGTCGAGCAGAGCGCGCTGTGGGCGTTCGGTGACGAACTCGGTGATCATCGGCACGTCGGGACGTTTCTGGGCCAGGTGTGCGGCGACCTCGCGGAACCGGGCCTCGGCTCCCCGGCGCAGCGCGCGGGAGTCCACGAACGGCAGCGGCTCCGCCCAGGACGACGATCCGCAGTCGGCCCAGCAGCACAGGACCGTCACGGTGCCGAGGCGCAGCGCGGCCTCGTCCAGGGCGAGATCGAGCGCGGCGAGACTGGCGGGTGAGCCGTCCAGGCCGACCACGATCCTGGCGTCCGGGCCGGTCCGGGGCTGGAGCTCCGGGCGTACGACGACGACCGGTCCCACGCAGTGCGCGGCCACCTGGACAGAGGCCGACCCCACCTCCAGACCTTCGAACCCGCCCTGCCCGCGCAGTCCCAGCACCGTCAGCTCCGCCGCGCGCCCGAGCTCCAGGAGCACGGCGGCGGGTGAGCCCCGTCCGAGGATCCGGCGGACGTCCACGTCCGGGGCGAGCTCACGGGCCCGCCGGACGCCTTCGTCCACGACCTCCTGCGCCGCCTGGTCGATCTGCGCCATGACGTCCTCGGAGAGGGGCTTGAGGGCATAAGGCCAGTGCAGGGCGTGGCAGACCAGCACGGGGAGACCGCGCAGCCGCGCTTCCTCGACCGCCCAGATCAGCGCGTGCCGGCTCTCGGGCGAGTCGTCGTAGCCGACCAGGACGGGCCGGCCGGCCAGGCCATCGCTCATCTCGCCGCCTCCCTGAGCGGAACCGTCTGCTCCTGCATCGGTTGAGCTTTCCCGGGGCCATGGGGACAAGCCCCGTGAGGGCGCAAAAGCCTCGCCATGGCTTGCTTGCCTCCATTGGGGTTTGCTGGAGAGCCTTCAGCGAGGGTCGGGAGGAGTGGTCTCGTGCTCGTCCAGCGAGGGCTTGGGAGAAGGGCCGGTCTCGTGCTTGTCGCGTGATCTCAGGGGCCGGGTGCGGGCGGTACGGCCGGGGCAGGGCGGGGCGAGGGGTGCAGGATGCGGTCGAGGCGGGCGGCGGCGTAGCCGAGTACGGACAGCGCGGTGACGATCAGCAGGTCGCCCGCCTCCAGCGGCTGGGTGCCGAGGAGCTGGCGCAGCGGCGGTACGTACAGGGCGGCCAGTTGCAGGACGAACGCGCCGGCGACGGCGAACAGCAGCATGGGGTTGGCCAGGGATCCCGGCCGGGTTCTGGAGCCGAGCGCGACGCCGAGCTGAGTGGCGCCGAGCGCGAAGAAGGCCATGCTCTGCCACGGCCGTCCGGTCGCGGCGGCCCAGACGGCGACGCCGAGGGTGACGGCGGTGAGCACGACGGCGATCCTGAGGACACGCTGCCACAGGCCCGCGCCGAGGATGCTCTGGCCGGGCGGCCGGGGCGGGCCGGCCATGGCGCCGGGGACGGTGGGCTCGCCGCCGAGGGCCACGCCGGGCAGGCCGTGGGTGAGCAGGTTGATCCAGAGGATCTGGGCAGGAAGCAGGGGGAGCGGGAGGCCGACGAACGGGCCCAGCAGCATCACGGCGATCTCGGCGGCGCCGCCGGACAGGCCGTAGACGAGGAAACGGCGGATGTTGGCGTACACGCGACGGCCCTCTTCGACGGCCGCGACGACGGTGTCGAGGTTGTCGTCGGCGAGGACCAGGTCGGCGGCCTGCCGGGCCACCTCGGTGCCGCGCCTGCCCATGGCCACGCCGATGTCGGCGCGGCGGAGCGCGGGGCCGTCGTTGACGCCGTCACCGGTCATGGCCAGGATGCCGCCCTGCTCCTGGAGGCGCTGGATGATGTCCAGCTTCTGCTCGGGGGTGGCACGCGCATAGACGGCCGCCTGAACCCGGCCCTGTTCCCGGTCCCGGCCCTGGTACTGGTCGGCAGCCCGACCCTGCTCCCGGTCCCGGTCCCGGTCCCCGCCCCGGCCCTGCTCCCGATCCTGGTACTGGTCCCCATCCCGGTCCTGGTCCTGGGCTCGGTCCCGGTCGAGGGCGCCGGGCTCGCGGCAGTCGACGACCGGGTCGCCGCCGGCGATGATGCCCAGTTCGATGGCGATGGCCCGGGCGGTGCCCGGGTGGTCCCCGGTGATGAGGATGGGCCTGATGCCGGCCCGCTTGCAGTCGGCGACGGCGGTGGCGGCGGCCGGACGTGGCGGGTCCAGGATCGCGATCAGGCCGAGCAGCGACAGGCCGCTCTCTTGAAGCGTGGCCGGTACGTCGTCGAGATCGGTGCTCGCCACGGCCAGGACCCGGTAGCCGTCCTGGGCGAACCGGTCGGCCTGGGCGGCGGCGTGGGCGAGCAGGTCCGGTTCGTCGATCAGGACGGGGTGGTGCAGCAGAGCCTCCGGCGCGCCCTTGCAGATGAGCCGGACACCGCCGCCGGGCAGCCGGTGCAGGGTGCTCATACGCTTGCGGCCGCTGTCGAAGGGCAGTTCGGCCAGGCGGGGGAAGCGGGTTTGCACGTCCCGGCGGTCGAGGCCGAGCTTGGCAGCGGCGGCAAGCAGCGCCGCCTCGGTGGGATCGCCCAGCGCCCCCCATTCACCGGAGCCCAGCGCCGGTGATTTGCGGGGGTCCGGTGTCGGCGGTTCGCCGGATGGGGTTTGCGGGGGTGCGAGGCGGGCGTCGTTGCAGAGCACGGCTGCCGTCAGCAGTGCGGTGAAGGCGTCTGGGGCGGCGTCGCTGGTGATTCGGCCTTCCGGGGCGTAGCCGGTGCCGGTGAGCGTGGCCTGGGCCGATGGGGTCCATAGGTGCCGGGCCACCATGGTGCCCTCGGTCAGGGTGCCGGTTTTGTCGGTGGCCAGGGCGGTTACCGAGCCGAGGGTCTCCACCGCGGGCAGTTTGCGGACGAGGGCGTTGCGGGCGGCCATTCGGCGGGCGCCCAGGGCCAGGCTCAGGGTCACGACGGCGGGCAGGGACTCGGGTACGGCGGCGACCACCAGGCTGATGGCGGTGATCACCATCAGCTGCACCGGCTGGCCGCGTACCAGACCCAGAGCCAGGACCACCGCCGACAGGAGCACGGCGACGCCCGCCAGCAGTCGGCCGACCCCCACCAGGCGGCGCTGCAACGGCGTGAGCCCGGTGCTCTTGACCATCAGGGAGGCGATGCGGCCGCTCGCGCTGGCCGCCCCGGTGGCGGTGACCACCGCGCGGCCGCGCCCGCGTACCACGACGGTGCCGGAGGAGAGCGGCTCGCCCGCGGGCTTGTCCACCGGCACCGACTCGCCCGTCAGCGCCGACTCGTCGACGAGCAGGGCCGCCGCCTCGCGCACCTCGGCGTCGGCGGGGACGATGTCGCCCTCGGCCAGGACCAGCAGATCTCCCACCACGACGTCGCTCGACGGGATCTGCTGCTGCCGGCCGTCGCGGACCACGCGCGCCTCCGGGCTGGCGAGCTGCGCCAGAGCCGTGATCGCGCGGTCGGCCCGGATCTCCTGGACCACCCCGACGGTGGTGTTGACCACGATCACCAGCATGATCACGGTCGCGTCGGCCCAGTCGCCCGTCGTGACGGTCAGCACCGCCGCGATGAGCAGGACGGCGATGAGCGGGTCCCGCAGCTGCGCGGCGATCCGGCGCCACAGGGGGACGGGAGGCTTCTGCGGGAGCAGGTTCGCGCCGTCGCGTGCCAGCCGGGCGGCCGCCTCGGCCGACGTCAGCCCAGTCAAAGGCGTCACCGTCGTCACCGTCATGTCCTCCGTGCTCGCCGCGGCAGTCCGGCCGGCGGACGGCCGCTCGGCTGTGTCCGCCGCCGGCCGTCCATCGTTGGCCGTCCGTCGCCGATCGTCCGCCGTCTGGCGTCCGTTGTCCGCTGAATGCCTGTCCGCTTGTTGCCGGTCGCTTCCTACTGTTCGCGAACGAGGACCGCGGCGACCAGGGACGTTAGTCCTTTCCCGCCAGGCCGGAAGCACACATCGGGGAAGACGCCCTGCTCCACACCCGGCGGCGCCTCCGTACCGGCGGGCGGCCCAAATGCCTGCGGCGGTCGGGACTTCCGGCCCTGTCCGCAGGACCCCCGGCTGAGATCGGATGGGGTGACGACAGCGGGGATGCCGTGCCGCTCGACGGAAAGCCGAGAGCCGGGCACTCCCGTCAACCATGCCGAGAAGGGAACGTGCGCATGACCGCGGTTTCTGGTGAGCAGGTCCGCGAGGCCGTCGACGAGAACACGCTGCGGAGACTGGCCGCCCCGGCACCCGAGGAGCTCGAACAGCTGGACGCCTGGTGGCGGGCCGCCAACTACCTCACGATCGGGCAGATCTACCTCAAAGGCAATCCGCTGCTCCGCGAGCCGCTGGCGCCGCGGCACATCAAACCGCGGCTGCTGGGCCACTGGGGCACCAGCCCGGGACTGTCGCTGATCTACGCGCACGTCTCCCGGCTCATCCGGCACACCGGGCAGCAGGCGATCTACCTCGCCGGGCCCGGGCACGGCGGGCCGGCGCTGGTGGCCGCCGGCTACCTGGAGGGGACCTACAGCGAGATCTACCCGCACGTCAGTCAGGACGAGGCCGGGATGGCGCGGCTGTTCCGGCAGTTCTCCAGCCCGGGCGGCATCCCCAGCCACGTCTCGGTGACCACCCCCGGCTCGATCCACGAGGGCGGCGAGCTGGGGTACGTGCTGGTGCACGCCTTCGGCGCCGTCATGGACAACCCCGACCTGCTGGCCGTGGCGGTGGTGGGCGACGGCGAGGCCGAGACCGGGCCGCTGGAGGGGTCGTGGAAGGGCGTGTCGTTCCTCAACCCGGAACGTGACGGCGCCGTCCTGCCGATCCTGCACCTGAACGGCGCGAAGATCGCCGGCCCGACGGTGCTGGCCCGCAAGGACCCGGCCGAGGTGCGCCGGCTGCTGGGGGGCCACGGTTACGACGTGCTGGAGGTGGAGGGATCCGACCTGCCCGGCATGCATCTTCGCTTCGCAGCGGCACTGGCCGACGCCTGGAGCAGGATCCGCGCCATCCAGCACCAGGCTCGCACCGGCGGGTGGGATGGGAGCCGGCCGCGGTGGCCGCTGATCGTCCTGCGCTCGCCCAAGGGGTGGACCGGCCCGGAGCAGGTGGACGGCGTGCAGATGGCGGGCACGTGGCGCTCGCACCAGGTGCCGCTGTCCGGGGTGCGCGACAACCCGGAACACCTGGCGATCCTGGAGGGCTGGCTGCGCTCGTACCGGCCGGAGGAGCTGTTCGACGCCACCGGCGCGCCCGCCGAGCTGGTACGCGGCCTGCCCCCCGACGGCGACCTGCGGATGAGCGCGAGCCCGCACGCCAACGGCGGGCTGCTGACGCGCGACCTCGCCCTGCCCGACTTCCGCGACTACGCCGTCGAGGTGCCGCGTCCGGCGCGGACGCGGGCCGAGTCGACCCGCCGGCTCGGCGAGCTGCTGCGGGACGTCTACCGCGACAATCCGCACACCTTCCGGCTGTTCTGTCCGGACGAGACCAGCAGCAACCGGCTCGGCGCCGTGTTCGAGGAGTCGGACCGTGCCTTCGCCGAACGCGTCACCGGCGACGACGTGGCGATCAGCAGGAACGGGCGGGTCATGGAGGTGCTGTCGGAGCACAACTGCCACGGCTGGCTGGAGGGCTACACGCTGACCGGGCGGCACGGCATGTTCGCCACGTATGAGGCGTTCGCGATGGTCAGCGCCTCCCAGACGGTGCAGCACGGCAAGTGGCTCCAGGAGGCCGGCCGGCTGCCCTGGCGGGCCAAGGTGCCCAGCCTCAACGTGCTGCTGACCTCGACCGCCTGGCGCAACGACCACAACGGCTTCTCCCACCAGGGCCCCGGCCTGATCCAGGTCGTGCTGACCCAGCGCGGCGATGTGGCCCGCGTCTACGTCCCGCCGGACGCCAACTGCCTGCTGTCGGTGGCCGACCACTGCCTGCGCTCGCGGTCGTACATCAACCTCATCGTCATCGACAAGCAGCCGCAGCCGCAGTGGCTGAGCATCGACCAGGCGATCGAGCACTGCGCCCGCGGGGCCGGGATCTGGGAGTGGGCCGGCACCGACGACGGCACCAGCGACCCGGACATCGTGCTGGCCTGCGCCGGGGACGTGGTGACCATGGAGACGGTCGCGGCGGCCCAGATCCTCAAGGAGCGGCTGCCCGGCCTGAAAGTGCGGGTGGTCAACGTCGTCGACCTGATGACGCTGACGCGGCCCAAGGACCATCCGCACGGCATGAGCGGCACGCTGTTCACCGAGCTGTTCACCGACACCGTGGACGTCGTGTTCGCCTTTCACGGCTATCCCGGCGCGATCCACCAACTCGTGCACGGGCGCCCGGACGCCGACCGGTTCCGGGTGCGCGGCTTCATCGAGGAGGGCACCACCACCACGCCCTTCGACATGACCGTGCGCAACCGCGCCTCCCGCTACCACCTGGTCATGGACGCCATCAACAACGCCGGGCGGCTGCCGCGCGGCGCGAGCGACCTGATGGCCTGGTGCGAGCGGAAACTCGCCGAGCACCAGGCGTACGTGGTCGAGCACCTGGAGGACATGCCCGAGGTGCGTGACTGGTCACTGGGCGACTGAGCGCGGAAGGCGGAAGGACCGGCCCCCCGAGGGCCGGTCCTTCCGCACGGAGCGGCTCAGGTGGCTTCCAGCTCGCCGGCGGGCCGGCGCGGGCTGCGCGCCACGGGAAGCCCGTAACCGAACCTGATGATCATCTGCGGGTGGCCTCTGCGGTGGCGCGGGTCGCGCCGCCCGCGCATGTCGCGCAGGTCGAGCGGCTGGTTCAGGAACGACGCCGCCACGCCGAGCCCGGCGGCCACCAGCAGCACCCGCTGCAGTGCCTGACCCGCTCGCAGCCAGTCATCGGGGCGGTCGCCGATCGTGGTCAGCACCGCGAGCTGCGGCCGCTCCTCGAACCGGGCCGTGCCCTCCTGCCGCCCGAAGTCACGCACCGGCGCCGGATCCCGCAGCGGGCGCGGCCCGTGGACGTAGCCGGGCAGGCCGTCGTAACGCGCGCCCGGCATCGTCCACGCGGCCAGTTCGGCGCGGTAGTCGTGGTCGCGGGCCAGCTGCTCCTCGGCGATGGCGGCGTAGTCGAGCATGTCGTCCGTCACGTGCCGGTCGAGGAAGACCAGCCCCGCACCCTCCCGGCGGGCGGCCTGCCGGAGCCCGGCCCGCACCGCGCGCGGCAGGACGCGGTCGGCGAACGGGCGGCGGCTGGTGCGGCGCACGGGGATGAGGTCGTACAACACGCGGTACTCGTCGGGGACGGGGAGGCTCCCGCCCATGCGCACGGCCGCCAGCAGCTCGGGCTCCTCCTCGGGCGAGGGCAGCAGCCACACCACCGGCCGCCGGCCGGCCGTGCGCACCGCCAGGCGCAGGTTGAACAGCGCCGCGCCGCAGCTCACGTACTGGTTACGCCCGCGCGGATCACTGATCCGGAGCCACCGGTCGTGGTCGGCGAACAGCTCGACGAACTCCCCGCGCACCACCCGGAAGCGCCACGGCTGGGTGTTGAACACCGACGGCGCCTGCCCGGCCGCCACGAGCAGCCGCCGGGCGCCGAGTTCGGTAGCGAGTGAAACGGACATCACACACCTCCTGCCGCCGACGCTGCCGCACCCGGTCCGGGTGCGGTGAGTGTCCGAAGACCCCGCCCGCCCGCCAAAGGTCCCGGCCGAGGGCGGAGGACCAAGGTCCTCCAGCCTCGGGCCGTACGGCACTGAGCACCGGCCGCGCTGAACGGTGTGATGGAGGTGCGAGCAAGAAAGCGTGAAAAATCAGGAAAGGAAGGCCCGCCATGGCCACCACCGTCAACCGGCCCGTGACACACCCCAGCGTGGACCAGGCGGAGCACAAGAACCCCGCCGACTACGCCTGGGCCGCCGCCCGGATCTCGCTCGGCTGGATCTTCCTCTGGGCGTTCCTGGACAAGACCTTCGGCTGGGGCTTCGCCACCCCGGCGGCCAAGGCCTGGATCAACGGCGGCAGCCCGACCACCGGCTTCCTCAAGGGCACCGGCGAGAACGCCCTGGGCGGCTTCTTCTCGGCCCTGGCCGGACAGGCGTGGGTGGACTGGCTGTTCATGGCCGGTCTGGCCGGCGTCGGCCTGGCGCTCGTGCTCGGGATCGGCACCCGGATCGCGGCCGGCGCGGGCGGCGCGATGCTGCTGCTGATGTGGGCGGCCGAGCTGCCCCTGACCACCAACCCGTTCATGGACGACCACATCGTCTACGCGATCGTCCTCGTCGGTCTGGCCCTGGCCGGCGCCGGCCGCACGTTCGGACTGGGCAACCTGCCCGTCGTCCGCCGCACCCCGTGGCTCAAGTGAGTCCCTCGGCCACCCGCCCGCCCTGCCCCGCAGGGCGGGCTTTCGCCGACGCAGAAGCGAGGACGGAGGAAAGATCATGATCGTCGTGGGAGTGGACGGCTCGCGGGCCGGGCTGGAGGCCGCCGGCCGGGCGGCGCGGGACGCCGAGCTGCTGGTGGTGGGCTCGCATGGGTACGGCACGTTCGCCGGCATGGTGCTGGGGTCGGTCAGTCATGCCCTGCTGCACCACGCCCCGTGCCCGCTGGCTGTGGTGAGAATCACCCGTTGATCCGGCCCGTCCCCGACGCTGACGGCTGGACAGGACAGCTCATCGCGAGCACTATTTATTTTACGAGACCGTTTCGTAAATAAAATAGTGAGGTGATGGCGATGGACACGGAAGTACTGGTGGTCGGCGCGGGACCGGTCGGTCTCGCGCTGGCCTGCGGGCTGCGCGAGCACGGCGTCGCGGTACGGGTGATCGACAAGGCCGCCGGCCCGGCGACCACCTCGCGGGCGAACTTCGTGCACGCCCGCGGCTCGGAGGTGCTCGACCGCCTCGACGCCCTGGGCGAGCTGCCGCAGGAGTCGGTGCGGGCCATGACGATCACCACCTACGCGGGGGACCGCCCGATGATGCGCATCCGGTTCGGCGACCCCGGGCTCCGCACCGCCGCCGCGCCCATGGTGATCTCGCAGGCGCGGGTCGAGGCGGTGCTGCGTGAGCGGCTGGCCGAGCTCGGAGTCCGGCCTGAATGGGGCAACGGCGTGGTCGAGATCGCCCAGGACGCGACCGGCGTCACCGCGGTGCTCGCCGACGGCGGCACCGTGAGGGCCGGCTGGCTGGCAGGCTGCGACGGCGCCGGCAGCACGGTCCGCAAGCTGGCCGGCATCGGCTTCCCCGGCGTCAAGGTCAGCGAACGTTTCCTGCTCGTCGACGGCCACATCGACGGCGAGCCCGCGCTGGACCGATCGGGCACCAGCGGCTGGGTGCATCGGGATGGCATGCTGGGCGCCATGCCGATGCCCGGCGGGCACTGGCGGCTGCTCGCCTACGACCCCGCCTTCACCGACGACAAACCCAGCGAGGAGCAGATCGCCGACCGGATGCGGCGCATCCTGCCAGGCCGCACCGGCCGGCCCGGCCTGCGGCTGGGCGAGGTCACCTGGGCCTCGCTGTTCAGCGTGCACCGGCGCCTGGCCGACGGCTACCGCGCCGGGCGCGTCCTGCTGGCCGGCGACGCCGCGCACGTCCATGCCCCGTTCGGCGGCCAAGGCATGCTGACCGGCCTCGGCGACGCCGAGAACCTCGCCTGGAAGCTCGCCCTCGTGGTAAATGGATCGGCTGGGGACCGGCTGCTCGACACCTACCAGGCCGAACGCCGCCCGCTCGCCACCGCCGTGCTGCGGGGCAGCACCGCGGCCACCAAGGTCAACATCGCCGACGGGCCGCTCGGCCGGTTCCTGCGCGACCAGATCCTGCTGCGCGTCTTCAGCCTGGCCTGGATCCAGCGGTGGATCACGTACACGACCTCGCAACTGTGGGTGAGCTACCGCGGCGGGCCGCTCGGGGGCCGGGGCGGCAGACCCCGTCCCGGCGACCGCGTGCCCGACCTGGCCTGCGAACGCGACGACGGCACCCGCACCCGCTTGTACGCAGAGCTGCGCGGCACCTGGGCGGTGCTCGGCGACCGCGGGGACGCCGCCTTCGAGGCGGCCCGGCGGCGGCTCGGCGACCGCGTCGTTCGGCTGCACGCCTCCGGCTCCGCGGGGCAGGCGCTGCTCGTCCGCCCGGACGGGCACCTGGCCTGCAAGGGGGGGCCGGCCGAGTTCGGCCGCTGGCTGGACGAGTGGCTGGACGGGGCACTCGGGTGACGGTCACCCGAGGACGAGGGCGCCCGCGCGACCCAGGCACCGACACCGCGATCCTGGCCGCCGCGCTGGAGCTGTTCGTCGAACGCGGCGTCGAGGGCACCAGCATGGAGCAGGTCGCCAAACGCGCGGGCGTGGGCAAGCTGACCCTCTATCGCCGCTGGAGCAGCAAGGAGGAGCTGCTCGCCCAGGCCATCGAGCAGGAGGTGAGCGCCGAGGTCAGCCCGTCGGCCGCCGACGTCCAGGCCCTGGCGCCGCGCGACATCGTCGAACGCCTCCTGCCCGCGGCGGCCGAGACGGCCGCGAGCCCGGGCTTCCGCGCACTGGTCGCGCGCATCCTGGGCTCGGCCGTCAGCCATCCGGAGCTGATGGAGATCTATTGGAAGCACTACGTCCTGCCCCGCAGGGAGCTGGCCGCCGCCCTGCTCCGCCGCGCCCAGCAGGACGGCCTGGTGGCCGCCGACGCCGACCTGGACGTCGTCATCGACATGATGGCCGGCGCGGTGACCTACCGCGTCCTGCAACCCGACCCCCCGGACGCCGCCGGGATGCTGCGCTACCTGAAGGCCGTCTACCGCCAGGCGGGCCTGTACCCGCCAGGACCATGAGGTCCCGAGGTCACGCGCCACCCCAGACGGGCAGGTCGGCGATGTCGTCGTGCTTCCAGCTCAGCTCGTCGTGCACCGCCACGACGCCGTCGATGTTCTCGGCCAGGTGGACGGCGGTGACGGCCTGGCTGCGCTCGGGGAAGGTCCCGGTCAGGGTGACGACGGCGTCGGTCACGCTGACGTCGGCCCGGCCGCGCAGAGCCTCGCGGACGTCCCGTTCGATGTCCTCGTCCAGGCGCAGGAAGACCTTGATGAGGTCACGGCGGCTGACGATGCCGACGAGGCGGCCGTCGGCGTCCACGACCGGCAGGCGCTTGACGCCGTAGCGGTCCATCAGGCGCGCGGCCGTCACGACGGCGGCGTCGGGAGTGGTGATGCGCGCGGGACTGGTCATCAGCGCGCCGGCGGTCTCGCCGAGTGACTTGCGGTAACCGCTGCCCTCGCTGCCCGCACTGTGGCGGATGCGGGCACGCAGCGGCGGCCGGTAGTCGTCGCCGTAGTAGCGCTCCTTGAACTCCTCCTTGGCCAGCAGGTCGGCCTCGGAGACCACGCCCAGGACGCGGTTGTCGTCGTCCAGCACCGGCACGCCGCTGATGCCCCGGCTGATCAGCAGTTCGGCGACGGTGTGGAAGGAGGCGTTCTCGTTGACGGCGGCGACGTCGGTGGTCATGACGTTCTCGACCTTCTGCACGGACATGGCTACCTGCCTTCCCACTTCGAATCGTCGGTCTTCCAGGTGAGCCGGTCGACGACGTCGACCACGCCGTTGACCCGCCCGGTCATGCGGACGGCGATCGCGGCCTCGGTGCGGCGCTCCATCCGGCCGGACAGCGTCACGACGCCCTGCAGCACGTCCACGCGGACGTCGCCGGTGTCGACCCACAGGCTGCGGTCGAGAACATCGTCGCGCACCTCGGCGGCGATCGCCTCGTCGCCGCGCAGGAAGAGTTTGACCAGGTCACGGCGGCTGACGATGCCGACGAGGCGGCCGTTGTAGTCGACCACCGCGAGCCGCTTGACGCCGTGGCCGTCCATGAGGCGGGCGGCCTCCACGGCGGACGCCTGCGGCGAGACGGTGACGGCCGGGGTGGTCATCAGCTCGGCGGCGGTGTCGCCCTCGGCCTTCCGCCGGCCCTTGGGGTGGCGCAGCCGGGCGCGTAACGGGGGCCGGTAGCCCTCACGGTAGTACTGCTCGCGGAACTCCTCCTTGCGCAGCAGGTCGGCCTCCGACACCACGCCGAGCACATGGTTGTCGTCGTCGGTGACCGGGACGGCGCTGATGCCGCCGCTGATGAGCGTCTCGGCGATCTCCTTGAACGGGGTTGCGGCGGATACGGCGACGACCTTGTCCGTCATCACGTCCGCGACGGTCCTGCGCATGACATCCTCCTTGCCGGTTGCCCTCATCACACCTCGGGCGGGCGGCGGCGTTCAGAGGCGAAGGTCCCGAGCGGGACGGTCGTTGGTCCGCACGACGGCAGGTCTCCATGGCGGCAGGTCGTCGATCCGGCAGGTCTTCGCGGTGGCCGGCCGGTCGGCTAGCTGAGCAGACCTCGCCGGTACGCCTCGCCGACGGCGGCGGCGCGGTCGCGGACGCCGAGTTTGTCGTAGATGTGCAGCAGGTGAGTCTTGATGCTGGCCTCGCTGATGAAGAGCTTGGCGGCCGCCTGGCGGTTGGACGCGCCGTCGGCGACCAGAGCCAGGACCTGCAGCTCGCGGTCGGTGAGGGGCGCCCTGACCGGCTTGCGCACCTGGCCCATCAGCCGGCCCGCGACCGACGGCGACAGCACCGGCTCACCGGCGGCCGCGGCGCGGACGGCGCGCAGGAGCTCGTCGGTGGGGGCGTCCTTGAGCAGGTAGCCGGTGGCGCCGGCCTCGATCGCGGGCAGGACGTCGGAGTCGCCGTCGAAGGTGGTCAGGACGAGGATCTTGATGTGCGGATGGGAGCGGCGCAGCGCGGTGATGGCGCTGACGCCGTCCATCTCGGGCATGCGCAGGTCCATGAGGACGACGTCGACCTCCAGCGCGGCGGCGCGATCGACGCCCTCGCGGCCGTTGGCGGCCTCGCCGGCGACGTGGATGTCAGGCTCGGCCTCGAACGCGGCACGCAGACCGTTACGGACGATGGGGTGATCGTCGACGATGAGGAGACGGATCACTGCGGGTCTCCTTGGAGCGCGGGGACGGTGGCGCTGACGGCGGTGCCCTCTCCGGGCGTGCTCTCGATCTCCAGCGAGCCGCCGACGCCGCGCAGGCGTTGTCTCATGCTGCTGAGCCCGAATCCTTTACCGCCGGGGTCGCGGAAGCCGGTGCCGTTGTCGCGGATGTCGAGCAGGACGACGGAGCCGGTGTAGGACAGGGTGAGGCCGGCCCGGGTGGCGCCCGCGTGTTTGGCGACGTTGGCGAGGGCCTCCTGCGCGACGCGGAAGAGGGTGACCTCGATGGCGGGGCTGAGCGGCACGCGGTCGCCGGTCACCTCGACGTGGAGATCGACACTGGTGGTCTGGGCCCAGTTGCGGGCCAGCACGGTCATGGCTTCCGGCAGGTGGGCGTCCTCCAACTGGTGGGGCTGGAGGGCGGCGACGGAGCGGCGGGCCTCGGTGAGGCTGTCCTGGGCGAGATCGAGCGCGAGCTCGACGTGGGTGCCGGCGTCCTCGACGCGCTGGGCGGCGCGTAACTGGGTGATGATGCCGGTGAGGCCCTGGGCGAGGGTGTCGTGGATCTCGCGGGCCATGCGCTGGCGTTCGTCGAGGATGCCGGCCTGGTGGGCCTGGGTGAGGAGCTGGGCGTGCAGGTCGGCGTTCTCCTCCAGGGCGGCCTGGAGGTCGCTGACCACCTTGCGGTATTTGCGCTGCCGCTCCTCGATCTTGACGCCGGCGATGTGGCCGCCGCCGATGGCGACGGTCTGCACGGCGACGATCGCCAGGTGGAAGGCGATGAGCTGAACGGTGGCCTGGGCCCAGTCGATCGTCGACTGGTACAGCACGACGGAGGTGGCGGCGACGGCGGCGAAGGTCCACTTCGACGGAGCGAAGTTGGCGGCGAGGAAGAAGCCCGACGTGCAGTAGATGATGAAGATGGGGTCGTGGGCGGTCAGCAGGGCGGCGGTGACCAGCATGCCGGCGAAGTGCACGGCGACGGCGGCCCTGCGCCCGCGCATCGCGGCGGGGAGCAGGGTGCGTGAGCCGATCAGCCAGGCGAGGGCCAGGCCGGTGAGCGCGAGGGTGCGCGGGATCCCGCCCGCGGGCTGGACGGGTGTGGCCAGACTGATGACCAGCGAGGCAGCGAGGGTGACGTAGGGGACGATCTCGATGGCGACGACGAAGCGTCGTTCCCAGGTGGAGGGCGGGAAGAGGTCGTTCATCCGAGGGCCCCCTCCTCTCGGGCGCGGACGGGTCTCACCGGGTGGTGGCCGGTGAGGTCGAGCTTAGGCGCATGGGGATCAGGAAGGCGTATCCGTACATGAGCAGTCCAAGGGCGATCATGAAGATGATCATCGGCCACTGCCAGATCGGCGGGAGGTGAAGGGCGAGGAACCACACGGGGTTCTCGAACCCGAAGATCTTCATGACCATCGGCACGAGTCCCTGCGGGATCAGGGGGAGCCAGGCGATGGCGTGGCAGATCGAGACGCCGACGCGGTGGCGGAGGGGAAGATCGGCGATGACCGGCTTGCCGGGCTTGGGCGCCGGTCCGTGCTTCATGAGGTTGAGCAGCTCGATTCCGTCCTTCTCCAGCCTGCGGCAGGCGATCTCGCCGAGCCCCCAGGCGCTCAGCGCGCCGGTCAGCAGCCCGGTGGCAAGGCCGGCCCAGGGGTCGAGCAGCACGGCGCCGGCCGCGGGCAGGGCGGTGGCGGGGACGGTGACGAGCACGAGCCAGGCGAGACCGGTCTCGGCGCTCTCGTCGGCGCCGGTGCTCAGCGGGTTGCCGCCGCGCTTGTGCGGGTCGGTGCCGGGGACGAGCGAGGTGACGGCGATCAGGACGATGACCCCGGCGCCACCGCCGAGGAGCGCGGGGAGCAGGGCGAGCATCCAGGGCCAGGCCCAGCTCTCGCCGCTGACCAGGCTCCCGGCCAGGGAGAGCACGACGGCGGGCGGGCCGACGACGAGCAACCAGGCGAGCTGGCGGCCCCGTACGTCCGCGCGTTCCGCCCCAGGGGTCATCAGGGTGAGCCAGAGCGCGGTCCCGTCGGCGCCGTAGAGGTTGGCCGAGGCCGCGGCGGCCACCACGATCGCGATGAGTCCCGTGAAGGGCACCACGATCCAGCTGCCGATGGTGACGAGCAGGAGCGGGGTGACGACGGCGTAGGTCAAGGCGGTGACGAGCAGCTGGATGCGGACGAGGTCGCGCCACCAGGTGCGCAGTTCCCTGGCGGCGACGGCGCGGGCGCCGCCGGCGGCGGGGAAGGGGCGGGGCGTGCCCCGGCGCGGCGGCACACCGCCGCGGGCGGCCGAGACGACGCGCCGCGACAGCAGACACGCCCAGGCGGCCAGGAGCAGGGCGATCACCCCGGCGCCCGCGGCGAGGATGGCGACGGCAAGGAGCCAGGGGGCTTCGATGGCGGCCAACCCCCATCCGGAGGGCAGCACACGGACGATGACCTCGGACCAGGCCGCGCTGTCGGCGCCGCCCAGGGCCACGAGAGGCGCCCAGCCGTTGCCGCACAGAGCGATGGCGGCGCCGGTCACGACGCCGACCGCCGCCGCGGTGACCCGGGACCTGACGAACAGGCCGATGGCCGCCACGATGACCCGGGAGATCATCACCATGGTGACGAACGTGGTGACGGCCGCCACCAGGCCGATGAGCACTCCGGCGAGGCCGTACCGCCAGCCGTGGACGGGCAGGGACAGCAGGGCGATGAGGGTGATCGCGGGAGCGGGGCCCGCGAAGGCGCCGGCGAGCAGCGCCGCCGCCATCCGGCTCGGCGCGATCGGGAGCATGGCGAAGTACTCGGGGCGCAGCGCCTCACTGCCACCTCCCATGAGGATGGGGCCGAAGACCCAGCCGCAGAGCCATCCGGCCAGGCAGAGCGGCAGGTAGGCGGGCCACAGGACGGCGACGGCGATCGTCCCCAGGGCCAGGGTCAGCCCGACCGCGCCGCCGATGTAGAGGTTGGAGGCGTTGTCGCCGCGCAGGGAGTTGCGCATGAGCGTGAGCCGCATGCGGATCAGGTGCCGGGCCAGGACGGCGGGGCCCGGGGTCAGCGGTGGGGTCAGGACGTGAGCCATGCCAGCCCCTCCGTCGCTCGCGGGCGGGCGCCGACCAGGTCGACGAAGGTCTCCTCCAGGGTGGCGACGCCGCGTACGTCGGCCAGCGGCCCGGCGGCCACCACGCGCCCGCCGGAGATGACGCCCACGTGGTCGCAGAGCTGCTCGACGAGCGGCATGACGTGGCTGGAGATGATCACGGAGCCGCCCTCGGCGACGAACCTGCGCAGGATCGTCCTGATCGTGGCCCCGGAGACGGGATCGACTGCCTCGAAGGGCTCGTCCAGGACGAGCAGCCGGGGCGCGTGCAGGAGGGCGACGGCCAGGCCGATCTTCTTGCGCATGCCGGTGGAGTACTCGATGACCAGCGTCCGCTCGGCGGAGTCGAGTTCGAGGACGTACAGGAGTTCTTCCACGCGCTCGGCGACGACGGCGGCGGGCAGGCCGCGCAGCAGGCCGAGGTAGGTGAGCACCTCGCGGCCGGTGAGCCGTTCCGGCATGGCGTTGCCGTCGGGCAGCACGCCGATCAGGCCCTTGGCCTGGACGGGGTCGCGCCAGACGTCCACGCCGAAGATCTCGGCGCGGCCGGCGTCGGGGCGGAGCAGGCCGACGGACATGGCCAGGGTCGTGGTCTTGCCGGCGCCGTTGGGGCCGACCAGGCCGTAGCAGGATCCAGCCGGAACGGTGAGGTCGATGTCGTCGGCGGCGACGTGGTCGCCGAAGACTTTTCGAAGTCCGGTGGTACGGAGAGCGGGCATGGTTCGAGAATCGCCCGGGGACGGGGGCGGCGGATCGTCCGGGCGGAGAGCGGGATGGTGGATTCCGGCATCAACCGATCGGTTGATGCCGGAGCACGGTCAGGTGATCAGGATGTTCCCGACCTGGCCCAGGTTCTCCGCCTCCAGCGTGACGGAGGAGACGTTGTCGGCGGGCGCCGGGTAATAGACGTAGCCTCGCCCGGTCATGCCGTGATCGAGCGCGGGCACCCAGTTCTCGACGAACTCGGTGTACATCTTCAGCGGGTGACAACGCGTCTTCGTCGCCGGGTCGACCAGCATGAACGCGCCGAAATCGGCTCCCGAGGAGAAGGCGCTGTCCCAGCCGTTGAAGGGGGCGGGCACGGGGATGAGCCGCTGGGCGCCGTCCGAGACGACGTCGAAGGAGGCGACCCGGTAGGCGCCGTCGCGGTAGAAGAGATGGAAGTCCACGCGCAGCCGGTCCTCCCCGCGCTGCCAGCCGAGCGAACCCGCCGTTCTGGTTGTAGGCGTCGTCGCCCTTGCTGTCGGTGTGCCCCACGACGCTGATCGGCGGCTTGGCGGGGTCGGCCCTCTCGCGGGTCTCGCGTACGGGTCGTCGAGGATCGCGGTGGCCTTGTCAGAGACGCGCTCCTTGGCGACGGGCCCGCTCGCGCCCGGGATGACCGGAAGGCCCGTCATCGGCGCCATCGGCAGGTCGGGCACCAGCGACACGCGCCCCACGTCGGCGGGCAGCGGCGGGGAGTACACCTCGACCGGGTAGCGCACCCCCGGCCGGAACTCGTCGGGCAGGATTCCCTGCGTCACGGGATGCCGGGTGCCGAACGCGAGCCCGTTGGCGTCCTTCTCCCGCAGCGTGAGGTACACCTTCCCCGCGACCGGGTCCAGCAGCCGGAACCTGCCGAAGCTCACGCTCTGCCCGCGCAGGCCGTCATATCCGAAATCTCCGGAGGCCGGCTGGTCGCCGGTGGTCGTGATCACCATCTTCATCGCGGTGAGCGCGGAGTGGCGCTCAACCGCCTTGACCTCGACCCGGAACGGGGCGGCTGTCGCCGGTGGACGTGTCGATTTGCTGCAGCCGACGAGTACGGCGACGGTCAGGACGAGCACGGCACCTCGGGTCGCACGCACGGATCACCTCCGGATCAACGCCGGGGAGCCTAGCGCCTACCGCCGGATAGGGGCCGCTTCGCACCCGAACGTGCGCCTCCGGGCGGGCTCAGGCCGTTCTGGCCGCGCGGGTGGCCGCGATGGTGTCGAAGTCCGGGATGCGCTCGGCGATGGGGCTGCCGGTGAAGTCGCCGATCCAGCCGTCGTCGTCGTGGAAGAAGCGGATGGCGGTGAAGGCCGGGCTGGTGCCCATGTCGAACCAGTGCGTGGTGTTCTTCGGCACGCTCAGCAGGTCGCCCGCCTCGCACAGGACCGCGTGCACCCTGCCGTTGACGTGCAGGTAGAAGATGCCCGAGCCGGAGACGAAGTAGCGGACCTCGTCGTCGTCGTGGGTGTGCTCGGCCAGGAACTTCTGCCGGGCCGCCGCGGCCCGTTCCGGCCAGTCCGCGCCGCCGTCGGGGTGGAGCTGCGCGACGTCGACGAACGTGTAGCCCTCCTCGGCGATGACACGGTCGACCTCCGCCCGGTAGGCCGCGAGGATCTCCTCCTGGCCCGCGTCGCCCGGCAGATCCTCGACGACCTGCCAGTGGCGCAAGACGACGTCGATGTCCTTGAGCGTCGCCTCGATCTCCGCGGGGTCCTCGGTCTCCAGCAGGGTTTCCGGCTGGTCGGTGTCGCTGTACACGGTCAGGTACGTCATGACCATGAATCCTACAATACATGGGGGGATTGTGGGATATAGTCCGCGTGTGAAACCCGCACGTCTCCTGGGCGTCGTCGCCCTGCTCGTCCTGGCCGGCTGCTCGCAGGGCGCACCCGCCGCCTCCGCCCCGTCCGTGTCCGCGCCCGCCTCTACCTCCGCTGCCGCTCCCTCCGTCTCCCCGCCCGCGAAGTTCGCCGGCGGGAACGTCAGGATCGCCCTGGTACGGCAGCTCTCGTCGGGCGACTACTTCGAGCAGTGGCTGGCCGGCGCGCAGGCGGAGGCCAAGGCGCTCAACGTGCGGCTCGACGTCTCCAGCGGCGACGGCAACAACGACAAGCAGGCGCTGAACCTGGAGCAGGCGGTCACGGCGAAGTCCGACGCGATCATCGTGGACCACGGATTCGCCCAGACCCTGCAGCCCGCCGTCAAGAAGGCGGTGGCGGCGAAGATCCCGCTCGTCGCGTTCGACGTCGACCCCGGATCCCCGCAGGCCGTGGCCCTGACGCAGGACGACCACCAGATCGCCGAGCAGGCGCTGGGCGCGCTGAAGGCCGGCACCGGCGGCTCCGGCGAGGTCCTCTACGTCTACGTCGCCGGCTTCGCCCCGCTGGACCGGCGCAACGAGACCTGGGAGCAGTTCAAGAAGGACAATCCCGGCATCAAGCAGGTGGCCAGGATCGGCGTGGTCAACAGCTCCACCGCCTCGGCGGTCGCCGACCAGGCCAAGGCCGCGCTGCAGGCCAACCCGGGGATCAAGGCGATCTTCGCGCCGTACGACGAGTTCGCCAAGGGCGCCGCGCTGGCCGTCAAGGAGCTCGGCCTGGCGGACCGGATCAAGATCTACGGCGCGGACGTCTCCACCGCCGACATCGGCGTCATGACCGAGCCGGGCAGCCCGTGGGTGGCCACCTCGGCCACCGACCCGGCCAACGTCGGCCGCGTCGCGGTCCGCGCCGCCGTCCTGCTCGTCGCGGGGGAGGACGTCGATCACGCGCTCTCCGTCCCGCCGTCCCTCATCACCCAGCAGGGCCTGCGGGACGCCGGGATCACCAGCGTGGAGCAGCTCACGCGGGCCTTCCCCGCGCTCACGACCCCCGACGTGGCACGTGTGCCCTGGGCGGCGTCGTGACCTTCGCGGTCACGTCCGTCTCCAAGGTGTACGGCGCCACGAAGGCGCTGTCGTCGATCACGCTGGAGCTGCGGCCGGGGGAGATCCTCGGACTCATCGGTACGAACGGTGCCGGGAAGTCCACCCTCATCAAGATCCTTTCCGGGGCCACACCCCCGACGTCGGGGACGCTGTCCTACGAGGGACGGCCCCTGACCTTCGCAGGACCGCTCGACGCGCAGGCCGCCGGGGTGCAGACCGTGCACCAGAACATCGACGACGGAGTGATCCCGGGCGCGAGCGTGGCGGAGAACCTGACCCTGGACGCGCGGGCCGGCGGCGGCTGGTTCCTGACCCGCGCGCGAGTACGCGCCGCCGCGTCCACGCTGGCGCCCGGTCTGGGGCTGCCGCTGGACGCCCCGGTGGAGAGCCTGCCCGCCAGCGCCAGGCAGCAGATCGTCATCGCCCGCGCCCTGGCCCGCCGGGCGCGCCTGCTGATCCTGGACGAGCCGACCTCGACGCTGTCGGAGGTGGAGGCCGCGGCGCTCGCCGTCCGGGTGAGGGAGACGGCGGCGAGGGGGGTGTCGGTGCTGTACGTGTCGCACCGGCTGCCGGAGATCGAGGCGCTGTGCGATCGGGTGGCGGTGCTGCGGAACGGCGAACTGGCCGCGCTGTTCCCTGCACCCGTGTCCCGCGAGTCGATCGTGACCGCCATGCTCGGCTCGCCCCAGGCGACGACCACCCCGCCCGCCGCAGCCACCCCGCCCGCCGCAGCCACCTCGGCCGCCGGAGCCGGCCCGGCCGCAGCGGGCCCGGCCGTGGGGCGGGAGGTGCTGGTCGCCGAGGGGGTGCGGGCCGTTCCCCGGGGGCGGCCGTTCACGCTGCGGGTGCGCGCCGGCGAGGTGCTGGGAGTGACCGGGCTGGTCGGAGCCGGGAAGAGCGAGCTGCTCGAACAGCTCGGCGGCGCCCGGCCGCTGGTGTCGGGGCGGTTGCTGCTCGACGGGGAGCCGTACCGGCCGAAGGACCCGCGTGCGGCCATCGGCAGCGGGGTGGCGTTCGCGCCCGAGGAGCGGGCGGCGCAGGCCATCGTGCCGGGCTGGTCCGTACGGGCGCACGTCACCCTGCCCTGGCTGCGTCGGCACAGCCGGTCCTGGTTGCTGGTCCGGCGGTCGGAGACGGCCGCCGCCCGGCACGTCATCGACCTGTTCGGCGTACGCGGCCCCGGACCTGACGCGCCCATCGAGGCGTTGTCCGGCGGCAACCAGCAGAAGGTGGTGGTGGGCCGCTGGCTGGCGGGCGAGCCGCGGCTGCTGCTGCTCGACGAGCCCTACCGCGGCGTGGACGTGGCCGCCAGGGCGGACATCGGCCGCGTCGTGCGCGAGCGTGCCGGGGAGTCGGCCGTCGTCGTCGCCACCTCAGACCCGCAGGAGCTGTACGGCCTGGCCGATCGGGTCCTCGTCCTGTTCGAGGGCTCCGTCGTCGGCGAGCTGCCGATCGAACAGGCCACCCCGGAACGCCTGGCCACCCTCATGTCGGGCACGCCGCCCGCACCCGGGCGACCGTCTGTGTCCGGCACGCCACCCATGTCCGGCGCGACGTCCACCGACACGCCCTCCGCGTCCGGCGCCCGCGAGGAACCGGTCGCGGCCCCCGCGCCCGGGCAACCGTCCCGCTCACCTCAAGGAGGCAGCGCATGACCGTCACCGACGCGAATCCCGTCGCCGCCACGGCCTCCCGGCGGGCCGCATCCAGGGCCGCCGCCGTCGCCTACCGGTACGGGCTGCTCGGCGTGCTGGCCGTCATGCTCGTCGTGTTCGCCCTGCTCCGCCCCGCCTTCGCCACCTACCCCAACGCCCTGATCGTGCTGCAGTCCGTCGCCGTGGTCGGGATCGTCGCGCTCGGCGTCACCGTCTCCATGACGACCGGCGGCTTCGACCTGTCGGCCGGCGCCTGCGTCGGCGCCGTCGTCATGGTGACCGCCCTGACCATGGTCAGGTTCAACCTCACCGGCGCCACGGCCGTGCTGGCCGGCCTGCTCACAGGCCTGCTCGTGGCCGCCGTCAACGTGCTGCTCGCCGTCGTCGCCAAGGTGCCCGACCTGGTCGCCACCCTCGGGACGCTCTTCCTCTTCCAGGGCCTGGCGCTGATCGTCACGGGCGGACAGTCGGTCGCCCCCGGCATGACCGTGGACGGCGCGCCCGCCCCCGGCCGCTACACCGAGGGGTTCGCCTGGCTGGGCGGCGGCACGATCGCCTCGGTGCCGGTTCCGGTCGTGGTGTTCGCGCTGCTCGCGGCCCTCGTGTACGTGCTGCTCAACCACACCCGCTGGGGCCGGGCCCTGTACGCGATCGGTGGCAACCCCGAGGCCGCGCGCCTGGCGGGGATCCGCGTCGCCCGCTACCGAGCGCTGGCCTACGCCGTGTCGGGGGTGTGCGCGGCCGTGGCCGGGATCCTGCTGTCGGCCAGGCTCGGCCGCGGCGACGTGGGCGCGGGGGACCCGTACCTGCTGCAGTCCGTGGCGGCGGCGCTGATCGGGTTCGCGGTGCTCGGCGCCAACCGGCCCAACGCGCTGGGGACCGTGGTGGGCGCGCTGTTCATCGGCGTCGTGATCAACGGGCTGACCATGCTGAACGCCCCCTACTACGCCCAGACCTTCGTCCAGGGCGCGCTGCTGGCCGGCGCGCTGGTGACCAGTTACACGCTCAGGAGGATCAGATGAGCTACGAGCTCCTCACGGCCGGCACCGTCGCCGGCTACGTCGCGGCGCGGCCGGCGCTGGCCCGTTTCGGCGCGGTGTCGCGGGTGCGCGAGGTGGGCGACGGCAACATGAACCGGGTGTTCGCGGCCGTGGCCGAGCGTGGCGGGCTGGTGCTCAAGCAGGCGCTCCCGTACGTCCGCGTCGATCCCACCTGGCCCATCACCCCTGAACGCAACGGCATCGAGGGCCGGGCGCTGCGCGTGCACAACCGGGTCGCGCCCGGCCTGGTGCCGCGGATCTACGACGACGACCCCGACCGGCACGTCATCGCCATCGAGGACCTGTCGGACCACCGGGTCTGGCGCGGCGCGCTCAACGAGGGGCTGCGTCACGACGGCGTGGCCGCCGACCTCGGGCGCTACGTGGCGCAGGTCGCGTTCGGCACCTCGGTGTTCGGCCTGGGCGCGAAGGAGCACAAGGCGGCGCTGGCCGGCGCCGCCAACCCCGAGCTGTGCGAGATCACCGAGGACCTGGTCTTCACCGAGCCGTACCTCACCCATCCGCACAACCGGATCCTGCCCGCGAACGAGGCGGACGTGGCGGCGTACGCGAACGACCCGGACGTGCGGGCCGCGATCGGCGCGGCCAAGCTCGTGTTCCTCACCCACGCCGAGGCGCTGATCCACGGCGACCTGCACACCGGCTCCGTGCTCGTCCGGGACGGCTCCGCGCGGGCGTTCGACGTCGAGTTCGCCTTCTACGGCCCGGTCGGCTTCGACATCGGGGCGCTGTGGGGCAACTACGTGCTGGCCGCCGCCCGCGCCGTCGTCCTGGGCGACGACGCGCACGCCGCGTGGGTGCTGGCTCAGGCGGAGGAGACCTGGCGGGGCTTCGCCGAGGAGTTCGCCCGGCTGTGGCCGGGCCGGGCCGACCCGCGCATCATCGACCTCGGCACCTACCTGGCCAAGGTGTACGCGGACGCGGTGCCGTTCGCCGCGGCCAAGGCGGCCAGGCGCGTCATCGGCTTCTCCGCGGTCAGCGACATCGAGTCCCTGCCCGAAGACCAGCGCGTGCGCGCCATCCGCGCCGTGCTGGCCGCGGCCGGGCTGCTGCTGACCGCGCCGGGGCCTCGGGGCGAGCCGAAACCGCTGTTCGAGCGGGTGGGGCAGGTGCTGGCGGAGACGAGCCGATGAGCGCTGATCTCGGCGCGGAGGACTTCGACCGCCTCATCGAGGCGGCCAGGCACGCCGTGGACGCGGCCAGGGCCGTGCCGCCCGACCCGGTCACGGTCGCGTACGAGGCCAAGGAGCGCGACGGCCTGGTCCGCGCGACCGCGGTCGTGTCCGAGCACGGCGTCCACCTACGCTCGCTCGACCTGAACCCCCGGGCCAGGCGGCTGGAGTCGGCCGAGCTGTCCGCACTGATCCTGCGCACCGTGAACGAGGCGATCGAGGGCGCGACCGGCGAGGCGCGGGCCGGCTCGGCCGCCGATCTGGACGCGCTCTCGGCGGAGCTGCGTGAGCTGCAGGACTTCTCCGCCGACCGGTTCGGCCAGTTCGCCGGCACCATCACCGACCTGCTCAGGCAACTCGAAAGGCGGATCGACGGATGATCGGATCGGAAATTCGCGCGACCGTGCTGCACAACGCGGGCACGGACCTGGGCGGCGTCGCAGGGGACGTGAGCGGCGCGCTCGACGACCTGCTCGCCGCCGTCTCCGCCGAGGGGACGATCCCCCGCAACGACGACATCAGCGCCATGATCGCCGCCGCGTACGAGACGATCCACGAGCTCGCGGCCGGCTCGATCGCCTCCGCCGTCACGGCGCTGGGCGGGCACGGCGAAGGGCTCGCCTCCATGGCGGCCTCGTACCGGAGCGCCGAAGCGGACACCGCCGCCGCGATCAGGGCGGCCACGCCATGGGCCTGACCCTGCCCTTACCGCTGTCCGCCCTGCTCAACGAGCTCGGCTACCTCTGGCCTGAGGTGGACGAGGAGTCGCTGCACCGGCTGGCCACCGCCTGGGCCGGGTTCGGCGGCCGGCTCGCCGGCAGCACCGGACGGGCCGACGGCGTCGCCGAGGCCGTTCGGCGCGGCAACGCGGGAGAGGCCGTGGAAGCGTTCCTGACCACCTGGAACGGGGAGGAGGCGCCGCGCACGGCCGTCGCGGAAGGCGTGACCGGCGCGCGGGTCGTCGCCGTCTGCCTGGTGATCTGCGCCGCGCTGGTACTCGCGCTGAAGATCGCCCTGTTCGTGCAGCTCGTCGCGCTGCTGGTCAGGATCCGGCTCGCGGTCGCGGCGGCGCCGGTCACGTCGGGCGGCTCGCTGCTCGCGATCCCGGCGTTCAAGCAGCTCACGGGAGCACTGATGAACCTGTCGACGAACCAGGCATCGCGGGTGCTGGTTGCGTAGGGTGCCTCCGGGCGCGGCCGGGTTCATCACCCGCCGGGCCGCCAGGTTCTTCCGCGGCGCCAGGCCCGTCCCGCTCGGCGGCCTCGTCAGGGACGCCCGGCGCAGCGGCGGCTTCTCCTGGTCCCCGGCCACCGGCCGGCCCCCGGCCAGGGGGTACATGGTGGCCACGACCGGTCGTACGGCCCAGTTCCCCGAGAGCATCCTGGACGATCCGGACGTCGCGGCCCGAGCCATCGACCGTTACCTCCGCGACAACAGGGACGTCTTCGAGAACCGGAAGAACATCTACCTCGGCTGCTGGATCGAGGACGGGAAGGTGTGGCTCGAACCGTCGATGAACATCCCCCGCAGGAAGACGGCGATCAAGCTGGCCAGGGAGACCGACCAGATCGCCGTCTACGATGTGAGGACCCGCGAATACATCGGGACGGGAGGCGCCGGTGGCTTTCTTGAGGAGGCGTAAGATCCGCGCCGCGCTGCCGGACGGCTACTTCGACCTGCCGGAGGAGGAGCGCCTGGCCTGGGCGAAGGGCGTGGCGGAGGAGTTGAAGAAGGAGCGGGACGCCGCTCAGGACGAGGCGGGGGACGAGTGACCTCGCCCCCTCAGGACGAGCCGCCCTGCCACCCCTAGGACGACCCGCCCCCTCGGCCAGGCCGTTCTGTCAGGCGGTGGCCAGCGCGTACGCCAGGAGCCATTCCACGCACTCGGTGACATGCCGGGCATGCTTGAGATCCGTGCCCCAGGCGTACAAACCGTGGTCGGCCACGATGACGGCGGGCGTGCGCGGGTCGTAGGCCGCCTCGAACCAGTCGCCCAGCTCACCCATGTCCTGGCTGTTGCGGATCACCGGCACGGTGACCTCGTCGTCGTGGGCCAGCCGGCCGATGCCCTTGAGCGTCTCCACGTCCCGCAGCAGCACCCCGCCCGGCCAGCGCCGCCCGGCCACGACCGCGTTGAGCGCGTGCACGTGCACGACCGCGTCCGCGCCGGTCAGCGCCGCCACCCGGGCGTGCAGCCCGGCCTCGGCCGACGGCCGCAGCGGCTCGACCCCCTCCACGGCGACGGACTCGCCGCGCGGCCCCACCACGGCCACGTCGGCGGCCCGCAGTTCGCCCTTGTCCAGGCCGCTGGCGGTGACGGCCAGGCGGAGCGGTTCGCGGGAGACCACCTCCGAGATGTTGCCCGAGGTGCCGCGCATCCATCCGTACCCGGTGAAACGCGCCGCTTCGACCGCCAGCCGGCCCCCGGCCTCGTACACCTGCTCGGGCGTGAGCGCGATCTCGATGCTGCTGCTCATGGACGGATCTCCTCGAAGGTCGTGACGATGGGGTGGGCGCCGAAGGGCACGGCCGCGTTCGGCTCGCCGGGGCGCCGGACCCCGGTGGTGCGCCAGCCCACCGCCGCGGCGGCGTCCAGCTCGGCCGGGACGTCCGACAGGAACAGCGGCTCCGACGGCTCGCCGAGACCGAGCGCCGCCGCGATGCGCTCGTACGAGCCCGGCTCCCGCTTCGGCCCCGCGTTGACGGTGTCGAACCAGCCGGAGACCAGCACCGACAGGTCCCCGTCCGCGGCGTGCCGGAACCACGGCCGCTGGCTGGACACCGAACCAGAGGAGAAGACCGCCAGCCGGTGCCCCGCCGCGTGCCAGGCGCGCAGCGCGGGCGGCACGTCGGCGAAGAAGTGCGCGGTCAGCTCGCCGGCCGCAAAGCCCTCCGCCCAGATCCGGCCCTGCAGCGTCTTCAGCGGGGTGGCCTTGACGTCGCCGTCCATCCACCCGTGCAGCACCTTGACCGCCTCGGCGGTGCCGTCCGCGCCGATCTCGGCCAGGACCGCGCGCACCTCGGGGTCGTCGCGGTGCGCGTCGAGGTACGGGCCCAGCCGGGGCCGGGCGTAGGCGTACAGGCCGACGTGCACGGACTCCGTCGAGCTGGTCGTCCCCTCGATGTCGAGCACGATGGTGGTCATCGGGTCAATACCTCCACGAAGTCGGTCACGAACCTGGGCGCGTCCACGGCGGTGATCACCCGCGTGGGCGGCGCGGAGTCGTACGGGAAGGACGGCGGCAGCCCGTCGTGCGTGCGCATCAGCCTGGCCCGCCACAGGAAGCCGTCGCCGCGCACGTTGACCGGCCCGTCCGTCCAGGCGGTCGCGAACGAGCGGTCCAGCAGCACGCCCGCGGCCAGCGGGTCGTGCAGCGGGATGATCCGGCGGCCCCACTCGTTCTGGTAGAAGTCCAGGTACGCGTCCAGGATCTCGGTCGCGAACCGGGCCACCGGCGTCGCGCGGGCCCGCAGGGCGGCGATGGCGCGTTCGTCCAGAATGGTGCCGGCCGTCACGTTCACGCCCACCATGACCAGCTCGCGGCGCGGCGCCGCGAACACCGCCCGCGCCGCCTCAGGGTCGTTGTTGACGTTGGCGTCGATCATCAGCAGCGTGCCCGGCGGGGCGTAGGGGCCGGAGCCGCCCATCAGGACGACCGAGCGGTACCTGGTGAGCAGCTCGGGGTCCAGTCGCAGGGCCAGCGCCAGGTTGGTGAGCGGGCCGAGTGCGAGCAGGTCGAGCTCGCCGGGCTGCTCGTGCGCCAGCCGTACCAGCAGCTCGGGCCCCGACTCCGCGGCCACCGGCGGCAGCGGGCGGTCGCGGCCGAGGTCGCCCAGGCCGTCCTTGCCGTGCACGTGCCGGGCGATGTGCGGCTCGCCGCGCAGCGGCTCGGCCGCGCCCCTGGCCACGGGGACGTCCAGGCCGAGCAGGCCGTTCACGTGGCCGATGTTGCGGGTGGCGTCCTCCTCGGTGCAGTTGCCGTACACCGAGGTGATCGCCACGATCTCGGCATCAGGCCGCCCCGCCAGATACAGCAGGGTATGGGCGTCGTCGATGCCGGTGTCGGTGTCGACCACGACGCGTCTCACAGGCTCTCCTTCACATGGTCGGGCTGGAAGACCCCGCGCTCGGTCACGATGCGGGTCACCAGGTGGGGCGGGGTGACGTCGAAGGCCGGGTAGTAGCCCTCCACGCCGTCGGCGGCGGTGCGGCGGCCGAGCATGTGCAGCACCTCGTCGCCGTCGCGCCGCTCGATCACCACATCGGCGGCGGTCGGCGCCTGCGGGTCGGGCGCGTCGACCAGCGCGTAGAACGGCACGCCGAACGCGTTCGCAGCCAGCGCGACGCCGAGCGTGCCGACCTTGTTGATCACATGGCCGTCCAGCGTCACCCGGTCGGCGGCGGTCAGCGCGACGTCGGCCAGGCCGTCCGCCAGCGCGGCGGCGACCATGCCGTCCGTGATGAGCGTCGGCCGGTAGCCCATCTCGACCAGGGTGGCCGCGGTCAGCCTGGCCCCCTGGAGGTACGGCCGGGTCTCGGTGCAGACGAACTCCAGCCGTCTGCCCGCCTGCTGGGCCGCGCGTACGGTGCCGATGAGGTAGGCGTCGGCCCAGCAGTGGGTGAGCACACGGGCGCCGTCGGGGAGCAGCGAGGCGGCGTGGCCGCCGAGGGCCGCGCTGCGGGCCCGATAGGCGTCGTCATGCGCCTTCGCCGCCGCCGCGACCGCCGCGACCAGCTCGTCCCCGGCCCGTTCGACCCCACCTGGATACGTCGCGGACAGGACCGCGTGCACGGCGTCCCTGATGTGGTTGTTCGTCGGCCGGGTCGCGACCAGGCGCGCACCTGCGGCGCGCAGCCGCTCGGCGGCCCGCTCCGGCGGCTCGTTCCTGGCCTCGCGGGCCGCGAGCACCATCCCCGCCGTCGCCGCGAACAGCGGCCCCGAGCTCTGCGTCACCATCCGCTCGATGGCGAGGGCCACGTCCTCGCTGGTCGCGCAGCGTACCCAGCGCACCTCGAACGGATAGACGCGGCGATCGAGGATCTCCACGGCATCCCCCGCGAACCGCACGGAATCCGCCAGTACGGGACCGGTCATGCCAGTGCCTCCCTCCGTCGTGCCGCTGCCACCACGACGAGGGCCAGCAGCGTGATCAGGTACGGTGCCGCGTCGGCGGCCTGCTGCGGAAGACCGAGCCCCTGCAGCCGGAACCCCAGCGCCTCCGCGGCCCCGAACAGCAGGCAGGCCCCCAGGCCCAGCCACGGCCGGGACCCGGCGAGCATGACCGCGACCACGGCCACCCACCCGCGCCCCGCGCTCATCCCCTCGCTGAACAGCGTCACGTTGCCCAGCGCGAGCTGCGCCCCGCCGAGCCCGCACAGCGCGCCGGCGCCCAGCACGGCCGCGTGCCGGTAGAGCGGCACCCGCAGCCCGATCGACTCGGCCGCCTCCGCGTGCTGCCCGATCCCGCGCAGCCGCAGCCCGGACCGGGTCCGGCCGAGCCACCAGGCCATCGCGGCCACCAGCAGGAACGCCACCGGCACCAGCGGCGACTGCGGCCCCGCCACGGGCACGTCGAGCCCGAGCGCCGCCAGGGCTGGCAGCCCGGCGAGGTCGGGGGAGCTGAACGTGCCGCCGCTGCCGAAGATCTGCCGCATGAGGAACGCGGTCAGGCCGAGGGCCAGCAGGTTCGTGCCGACGGCCACCACGACCGGGTCGGCGCGGAAGGTCACCGCGGGGACCGACAGCAGCAGGGCGTACAGGGTGGTGCACAGCACCGCGCCCGCCACGCCCAGCCAGGCGCTGCCCGTCAGCTGGCTGAACAGCACCGCCGTGAACGCGCCCCATAGCAGCTGGCCCTCCAGCGCCATGTTGAAGACGCCCGACACCGAGCAGAGCAGCCCGCCCAGGGCCGCCAGGACCACGGGCGCGGTGGCGGTCAGCACCGCCGCGAGGAATGTCGTCACGCCCGCCTCCTCGACGACCGGGCCCGCGCCACCGTCGCCACCGCGACGATCACGATGATCAGGCCCTGCACGATCTGGGTGAGCTGGCTCGGCACCCCGGCCTCCCGCTCCATGCCCTGGCCGCCGGCCTGAAGGATGGTCAGCAGCGCCACCGCCGCGGGGACCGCCAGGGGGCGCCCCGCCGCCAGCAGCACCGCCGCGATGGCGGTGAACGTGTAGCCGGGCGCGGTCAGCGCGCCGTCCACGAACCGGTAGGGGGCGCCCAGCACGATCAGGCCGCCCACCAGGCCGCCGACCGCGCCGCCCGCCGCCAGGGTCAGCGACGCCAGGCGGTTCACCCGGACGCCGCCGTACCGGGCGAACTCGCGGTTGGCGCCGAGCGCGCGGATCTCGTACCCGGGGACCGTGCGGGCGTCGGCGAGCAGCCACAGCACCGTCAGGACGGCCACCAGAGGCAGCCCGATCGTCAGGTACGCGCTGCCGCCGAGCGACGGCAGGCGGGCCGCGTCCGGCAGGAGCGGCGTCTGCGCCAGCCCCGTGCCCTGCTCGGCCAGGGGGAAGCGGGCCAGGTAGGAGGCCAGCGACACCGCGGGCGCGCTCAGCAGCAGCGTGCTGACGATGGCGGGGACGCCGAGCCGTGCGCGCAGCAGCGCGGACAGGGCGGCGAGCAGCGCGCCCGCCAGCACCGCGCCTGCCAGCGGGACGACGAACGAGCCCGCGCCGCCCAGCCACAGCGCCACCGCGGCGGCCGTGATGCCGCCGAGCGCGAGCTGCCCGTCGCCGCCCAGGTTGAACTCGCCCGCCCGGAGCGGGATCGCGAACGCCACGGCCATGCCGAGGGTGGGGACGTAGGCGGCCAGGGTGTATTCGAAGTTGCCGTCCATGAGCGCGCCGCGCAGGAGCGCCGGGTAGGCGAGGGCCGGATCGACGCCGACGGCCAGCATGACGAGCGTGGTCAGCACCAGCGCGCCGGCCAGCGACACGACGGCGGGCGCGGCGGCGAGCCGCCGCCCGAGTACGCGGGCGCGCCCGGCGATGAGCGGCTCTTCCGGCCTGCGGAGCCGGCCGTCGGGCTCGTGGGCGTCGGACTGGACGAGCGGGTCGTTCGGCGTGGGGGAGGTCATCCGGTGCCCTCCCCGGCCGGTTCCCGTACGTCCGTCGTCGCGCCGGTCATCGCGGCGCCGAGCCGTTCGTCGGTGGCCCGTGCCACGGGGAGGCTCGCGTTCAGGCGGCCTTCGAACATGACCAGGACCCGATCGGCGAGCGCCCGCAGCTCGGACAGCTCGCTGGACAGCAGCAGCACCGCCCGTCCCGTGTCGCGGGCCTCGGCGAGCAGGGCGTGGATCTGCTCCTGGGCGCCCACGTCCACGCCCTGGGTGGGCTCCTCCACCACCAGCACGGGCGTGTCCCTGGACAGCTCCCTGGCCAGCACCGCCTTCTGGGCGTTGCCGCCGGACAACTGCGCGATCGGCGCCCGTACGGAGGCCGCCCTGATCGAGAACCGCTCCACCAGGGTGGCCGCGCGGCGGCGGACGCCGGCCGGGTCGAGGAGGAAGCCGAGCTGGTCGCCCATCAGCAGGTTGTCGGCCAGCGACAGGTCAGGAGCGGTGGCACGGCCCGCGCGGTCGCCGGGGACGTAGGCCACCCGCCGGTCCCTGGAGCCGCCCACGGGCCGCCCGTCGAGGAGGACCGTACCGGAATGAGGGCGCCGGAGGCCGGTCACGGCGTCCACGAGCTCGCGCTGACCACTGCCCGCCACGCCCGCGACGCCGACGATCTCACCGGGCCGCACCCCGAACGACACCCCGCCGACGGCGGCCACGCCGTCCCGGTCACGGACGTACAGATCGCGCACTTCCAGCCGGTACGGGGCAGCAGACTCCGTAACGGGGGCTTCCGTGACGCCGGGTTCTGTGACGGTGGGTGGGGCGGTGGTGAGTGAGCGGCCGATCATCGCGCGGACCAGGTCGTCCGCCGACGTGCCCGCCGTCGCGAACCGTCCCGTCACTCGGCCGCCCCGCAGCACCGTGACCCGGTCCCCGGCGGCCAGCACCTCGTTCAGCTTGTGCGTCACCAGCAGCACCGAGACCCCCTCGCCGGCCAGGTCGCGCACCATCCGGAACAGCCCGGCGGCCTCGCCAGGGGTGAGCACGGCGGTGGGCTCGTCGAGGATCAGCACCTCGGCCTGCCGGTACAGGGCTTTGAGGATCTCCACCCGCTGCCGGGTCCCGACGGGCAGGTCGCCGACGCGGGCTCCGGGGTCCACGCCGAGCCCGTAGCGCTCGGCCAGGTCGGCGACCGAGCGGCGGGCGGCGGCGCGGTCGAGCACGCCACGCCGCAGCGGCTCGGCGCCGATGACCACGTTCTCGGCCACGCTCAGCCCGGGGAACAGCCGGAAGCGCTGGTGGACCATGCCGAGCCCGTGCGCGATGGCGTCGGCGGGGGAGCGCAGCCGCATCCGCTCCCCGGCCCGCAGCACGTGCCCGGAGTCGGGCCGGTGCAGGCCGTACAGGATCGACATGAGGGTGGACTTGCCGGCCCCGTTCTCGCCCACGACGGCGTGCACCTCGCCGCGCGCCACGGCCAGGTCGACGCCGTCGTTGGCGGTCACGGCACCGAAGCGCTTGGTGATGCCGACCAGCTCGACGGCGGGCACGTCGGCCCGGCCCGCTCCGGCGGCGCGGACGTTCATGCCGCCCGGCTCGGTGGAGGGGACGTTCGTGCGGCTCTGCCCGGCAGGAGGGACGCTCATCCGGCCAGCGGGTCGGCGACGGTGACGCGGCCGGCCACGATGTCGTCGCGGACCTGCTTGACCTTGGCGACCACGTCGGCGTCGCCGGCGACCGTGCAGCCGGACGAGGCCAGGTCGTCGCCGAGCGCGCCGACCCCGACGCCGCCCTCCTTGAGCCCGTACACCTTGACGCCGCCCGCCTTGCCGGCCGCGATGTCCTTGATGGCGGCGCTCTCGGCGACGTCCACGTTCTTGAGCACGTTGTCGATCACGTTGCCGGGGCTCTGCGCGCACTGGTTGACGTCCACGCCGAACGCCTTGGCCTTCGCGGCGGCGACGGCCTCGAAGACGCCCTGGTTGCCGGCCGACGCGGCGGCGGCCACGATGTCGGCGCCCTGCCCGATGAGCGTCTGCGCCTGCGACTTCGCCCGCGCCGGGTCGCTGAACGGGTTGTTGCCGCCCACGTAGAGGGGTGTGCCGGCGGCCTCGGGCTTGACCGACTTGGCCCCGGCGAAGAACGGGTCGATCCAGCGGTGCACGAACGGCGAGTCGATCGCCGCCACGACGCCCAGCTTGCCGCTCCCGGTCAGCAGCCCGGCCTCGACGCCCGCGAGGTAGGCGGCCTCATGTTCCTTGAAGGACACGCAGGTCAGGTTGGCCGCCTGCTCCTTGGCGCACGAGTCGACCTGGAGGAACTGCCGGTCCGGATGCTGCTTCGGCACGGTGGCGAACAGGTCGTCGAACGAGAAGCTGACCCCGACGATCACGGTGGGCTTGGCCCTGACGGCGGCGTCGAGGTTCTGGGCGATGCTGGTCGGGTCCTTGCTCTCGTACAGCTTGAAGGAGGCGCCGATCTCCTTCGCCGCCGCCTCCGCGCCCTTGACGCTGAGCTGGAGAAAGCTGTTGGTCCCCACCGGGTTGGGCGTGATGAGGATGACCGACTTGCCGGTGGGGGCGGAGCCGGCCTGCAGGCCGGTCCCGCCGCACGCGGTCAGCGTGAGCACGGCGGTGACCAGGACGACCGCGGGAGGGATGGTGCGCATGCGGATGAGAATAACATGCATATTAGGTAGGAAAAGTCGCATTCCTCCTGGAAGTGCCGCTGATCATGGGGCGGCGCCCCAGCCGCCGGTGCGGTGGTGTCAGCGGATCACTCGGAAGTGGTGGGTTCCGTCCCGTTCGAGCTGCTCCACCAGGCCGAACTCCCACTCCAGGTACGCCTCCATAGCCGCCCGGCTGTTGTCCGTGCCCTCGTACGGGCGCCGGTATCGGTCGGCCGGGGCCACCGCGTAGCGCGTCTGGTCCGACTCCAGAGGCCCGGCGGTGCGCCAGGCCGCCGTGCCCCCGTCCAGGCTGAACACCGGCGCGGACGTGAGCCGGCTCAGGTCCGCCGCGGCGAAGCGGGCCAGCCGGCCGGTCTGCGAGGTGACGACGTACCTGGTGGCGGCGTGCCTGGTGGCGGGGCCGATCGTGCCGAGCGCGGCGGGCAGCCGGGCCCGGGCGGCGTGCCAGGCGCCGGGGACATGTCCGGCGGTGTAGTCCCGGCTGGGCCCGACGTCGATGACAACCGTGGCGGCCGGACCGGAGCCAAGCTGATCGATGACGGCCGGACCGGCGGCGAGCCAGGTGCGCAGGGTGGCCGCGTCGACCGTGCCGACCTGCGGCGGATCCGGAACGGGATGCGGTTCCGTGCCCCGCCGGACCAGGTCACCGGGGCCGGCGGGGCTGATCGCCCAGGTCTCCCAGCCCATCTGGGCCAGCCACGACCCGGTCATCGCGGCGCGGACCCCGTCATCGTCGATCAGGACGATCCGGGCCCCGCGCACCGGCGCGTAGTGGTCGGTCTCCTGGACGAGCTGCCCGCCGGGAGCAGGAAAAGAGCCGTCCAGGTGGCCGGCGGCGAACTCGGTCGCAGAACGCACGTCGAAGACGTACGTGGTGCGGTCGGGCTCGTACAGACCGGGCAGGTCGCTCGTACGGATGAATCGGACGCCGGCCCGCCGGGCGACGGCGTGGGCGCCCGAGCGGGCGAGGGCGTGATGGGGCTCCGCCACGGTGGCCGGGGCTGTGCCGGTGGCTCCGTGATCGAGCCGCTGACCGGCCAGCGTCCAGCCGATGGTGCCGTTGCGCAGTGCCGCCACCGGGTTGGGCAGGCCGGCGTTGATCAGCGACTGCGCGCCGATGATGCTGCGCGTACGCCCCGCGCAGTTCACCACGACGGGCGTGGCGGGATCGGGAGCGAGCTCACGAATGCGCAGCACCAGCTCCGCACCCGGCACGCTGGTGGCGGTCGGGATGCTCATGGTGTGGAACTCGTCGAACCGGCGCGCGTCCACGATCACAGGAGGCGTGCCGGCGTCGATCAGCGCCCCCACCTGCTGGGCGGTCAGCGACGGGGTGCGGCTGACCGACTCGACCAGCTCGCCGAACGCCTTGCTGGGCACGTTGACGTCCTGGAAGAGCTCGCCACCCGCCGCGATCCAGCCGCCGAGCCCGTCCAGCAGCGGGCGCGCCTGGGTGTACCCGAGCCGGCGCAGCACGTCGATCGCCCGGTGCGCGGGCGCGTCCGCGTCGCCGTAGACGACGACGGGGGTGTCCCGGCGGGGGATGCGCCGCCAGGCGTCCAGTTCCAGCAGGGAGAGGGGGAAGTTGGCCGCCCACAGCGGATGGCCTTGCGCGTACGCGGCCTCTTCGCGTACGTCGGCGATGACGACCTCGTCGCGGCGCAGCAGCAACGCGCGGACTTGAAAAGCGGTAAACCCCATCGACCGGCTCAGCGGAGCTCGACGCCGGACCAGTCGAGCCCGTCGAGGTTGACCACGATCGCCTCCTGGGTCGTGCGGGCGATGACGACGACGGCCTCGGTCTCCGGGTCGGGGTTCTCCTCGCGGTGCGGGACGAACGGCGGCACGAAGACGTAGTCGCCGGGACCGGTCTCGACCCGATGCTCCACCGGCTCGTCGCCCTCCACGTCGAGGAAGACGAAGACGGGATGCCCGGACACGACGTAGATCGCGGTCTCCGACGCCCCGTGGTGGTGGTCGCCGGACGCCGTCGAGGCGGCGACGTGCGTCTGCCCCATCCAGAGGTTCCGCGCGCCGACCGTCTTGCCGCTGATCGCCTCGACCCGCGTCATCCCCGAGGTCTGCGAGGTCTGCCCGATCAGGCCGTTCGGCGCGACGTGGTGCAGGGTCCGGTGGAACGGGTCGATGCCTGCGGGCACGAGGACGCCGCTCGGCGTACGGACGAAAAGTGCGTCGGACGGCTGAACGGGCATCATGCTCCTTTGGCGAGGACGAGATCGTGGGACGGCACCTTGGTCAGGACCGGCGCCGAGAGGAGAGCGCGCAGTGTGTCCGACGCGCGTTCGGAGACCGCCGGCGCGACCCCCTGACGGGTCCACAACGCCAGCGGCAGCGGGCTCGGCCGGGGCAGGTCGTCGCGGGGCACGAGGCCGGCCGGGGTCTGCCCGAGGGTGGCCAGCAGCGCCACGCCCGCGCCCGCGCTGACGGCGGCCTGCACCCCGGCCAGCTGGTTGGCCTCGGCGGCGATGGCGACCGGGATCGAGTGGTGCGCCAAGGTCACGAGGGCCCGGTCGCGCAGGGCGCAGGGGTCGTCGAAGGCGACGACCGGAAGAGGCTCACCCCGCCTGGGCGCCGTCCACCCGGGAGCGGAGTACCAGGTGAGGGCCAGGTCGCCGACCGGCGTGGCGCGCGGATCGTCGGCTGGGCCGATGAGCAGGGCCAGGTCGATGCGTCCCGTCGCGAAGCTCTCGCGGAGCTTGGTCCCGCGGTCGATCCGGAACTTGACTCCGTAACGAGGCGCGAGCGCGGTCGCCAGGTGCGGCAGCAGCTGGGCCGCGGCGTGCTCGGTCGACCCGATGACGATCGTCCCGCGCGCCTCGTGGCCGAAGCTGCGCAGCCCTTCGTCGTGCAGCGCCAGGAGGTTGCGCGCCAGGCCGAGCAGCTTCTCGCCGTCGGCGGTGAACCGGGAGCCGCGGCCGCGCCGCTCCACCAGCGGGCGGCCGATCGCGGACTCCAGCCGGCGCACGTGCTGGCTCACCGCGCCCTGGCTGAGGTGCAGGGCGTCGGCGGCCCGCTGGAAGCCACCGGCGTCGGCGACAGCGACGAAGCTGCGCAACGGAGCGATGTCCAGCGTACGGTTCATGTTCCGAAGTATACCTATTATTCCTACCTGATGTAAGGGTATTTATCACGTGACGTGATGAGCGGTGATTAGAAAGCGTCGTTGGACAGTCCGGCGGGCGACGCCGCAGGCTGACGAGTGTGCACCGGCCGGCCGTCGGCGGCGGTGTGACCTCCGTGCCCACCGAATCCGTGCCCACCCAAAGTGCCCACCCAAAGTGCCCACCCAAAGTGCCCACCCAAAGTGCCCACCCAAAGTGCCCACCCAAAGTGCCCACCCAAAGTGCCCACCGAGAGCGGCCGACGCGGCCTCAGTCCACACGTTGAAAGGTTCGCACATTGTCGATCCAGATCCTGGGGATGGTCTCGACCACCTACGGCTCGGAAAGCGCCGGTTGGCGGGGACCCGTCGTCGACCCCGGCTACCTCGCCGACTTCGCCCGCGCCCACGAGGAGGCCGGTTTCGACCGCGCGCTCATCGCGCACAGCGCCAGCTCGCCCGAGGGCTTCGCCGCCGCCGCCCACGTGCTCTACAGCACCGAACGCCTGGGCGTGCTCATCGCCCAGCGGCCCGGATTCATCCAGCCCACCCTGACCGCCCGTAAGCTGGCCACGCTGGACAATCTCACCGGCGCGGGCCGCGTGGCCATCCACCACATCACCGGCGGCAGCGACACCGACCAGCGGCGCGACGGGGACTTCCAGGACAAGCAGGCGCGCTACCGGCGTACCGCCGAGTTCATCGACGTGCTCAGGCGCACCCTCACCTCCGACGAGCCCTTCGACCACGAGGGCGAGTTCTATCGCTTCGAGGGCGCGTTCAGCTCGGTCAAGCCTCGGGGAGAGGTGCCGATCTTCTTCGGCGGGCAGTCCGACGACGCGATCAGGGTGGGCGGCCGCTGGGCCGACGTCTACGCCCTGTGGGGCGAGCCCCTGGCGCAGACGCGCGAACGCATCGACGTGATCCGCGCCGAGGCCGCGCGGCACGGCCGCGAGATCGGCTTCTCCCTGTCCGTACGCCCGATCGTGGCCGAGACCGAGGACGCCGCCTGGGAGAAGGCCGACGGCATCCGCCGCGCCTTCGAGGACAACCTCACCCAGAAGGGCAACGCGGCCTGGCGGATCGGCCGCGGCGAGAACACCGCGGTCGGCGCCAAGCGCCTGAAGGACGAGGCGGACGAGAAGCTCGTGCACGACGAGCGGCTCTGGTTCGGCGTCACCCAGCTGACCGACGGCGGCGGCAACTCCACCGCCCTCGTCGGCACGCCCCAGCAGGTCGCCGACGCGCTGCTGAACTACTACGACCTCGGCATCCGTACCTTCCTCATCCGCGGCTTCGACCCGCTGGCGGACGTGCGCGAGTGGGGCAGGGAACTCGTCCCGCTGCTGCGCGCCGGCGCCGCGGCCCGCGAGCAGGCGCCCATCGCCGCTGGGCAGGGCCGATGAACGTCAGAAAGGCCGCCGGCGTCGTCGGCGTGGTGGCGCTGCTGCTGGCCGGCTGCGCCTCCCGGGCGTCCGTCGGCGGCGCGGCCTCCTCCGACGGCACCGCCGTGGCCGCCGCCGATCAGCGCGGCGACACCCTGACCTGGGGCTGGTCGCTGCCGTCCACCTGGGACCCGGTGACCTCCGCCGTGGGCAACGACGTCCACGCGCTGACCCTCGTCTACGAGGGCGTCACCGAGGTGGACGAGAAGGGCGAGGCCAAGCCCGGTCTGGCCGAGTCGTGGACGTACGCCAAGGACGGCCGTTCGGTCACCTTCCACCTCCGGCCCGGCCTGACCTTCTCCGACGGCACGAAGCTCGACGCCGCCGCCGTCAAGGCCAGCCTGGAACGCGGCAAGACCGCGAAGGACTCGACGATCGCGCCGCAACTGGTCACGGTCGAGCGCATCACCGCCGACGGCGCCACCGACGTGACGCTGCACCTCACCCAGGTGGACTACCAGATCCCGCTGCTGCTGTCGGGCAAGACGGGGCAGATCGTCAGCCCGGCGGCGGCGAAGGACCCCGCCAAGCTGGCCACCCAGCCCGTCGGCGCCGGCCCGTTCATCCTGGAGACCTACGTGCCCGGGTCGCAGGCGACGCTGGTGAAGAACCCCGCCTTCTGGAACGCGGGCCAGATCCTCGTCGACAACTTCGTGCTCAAGCCGACCCCCGACCCGTCCGTCGCGGTGGCGGGGCTCAACTCGGGTCAGTACGACGTCGCGGACCTCACCGCGTCGCAGGTCGGCGGGGTCGAGGCGGCCGGATTCCCGGTCGTGGCGACCGACGTGCTGCCGGTGCGCGTGCTCGACGTGAACAACACCGTCAAGCCGTTCGACAACCCCAAGGTCGTCCAGGCGATCAGTACGGCGATCGACCGGCAGGCACTGGTCAAGGCGGCCAACTTCGGCTACGGGCAGCCGGTCTGGCAGCCGTTCCCCAAGGGCTACGTCGCCCACGACCCGGAGCTCGACAACCTGCACCCGCACGACGTGGCCGCCGCGAAGCGGCTGCTGGCCGAGGCGGGATATCCGGACGGCGTGGACGTCCAGCTCGCGCTGGGCAAGGCGGACGACCCGGTCGGCGAGCTGATCCAGCAACAGCTGAACGCGGCCGGCATCCGCACGACGCTCACCGTCCTGACGCCGGGCGTCAACAACTACATCACCCGCAGGTACCCGTTCGTGCTCGACCAGTTCAACGCCCGCCAGTCGCCGGTCCAGGCGCTGCAGGTCCTGTTCGGCGCGCAGGGCCTGATGAACCTGGGCAAGACCACTCCCGAGGCACTGCCCGGCGCGGTCGCGAAGGCGAGCGGCCACCCGCTGACCGACCCCGCCTACCCGGCGGCGATCCAGAACGCCACCAAGATCGCCGTGACGAACATGCCGAACGTGTTCCTGTTCACGGTGACGCGCTTCGCCGCGCACAGCCCCAAGGTGCACGGCCTGCGGAACTGGGTGGACATCCAGCGCTTCGAGGGCGTCTGGGTGGAGAAGTGACCACGCTGAACGTGCGTGAGGCGCCCTTCAAGACGGTCGACGCCGGCGCGTTCGTGCTGACCACTGTCGCGCGGACTGCCGCCGCCCTCGGCCGGGCCCTGCTGATCGCGCTCCCCGTGCTGCTCGTCTCCACCTTCATCACCTTCATGCTCGGCGGGCTGACGGAGCAGGACCCCGCCTCGGTCGTGCTCGGCGACTCCGCCACCCCCGCCGACGTGGCGCGGATGCGCGAGGTGTTCGGGCTCGACCAGCCGCTGCTCGCACGCTACGCGCTGTGGTTGTGGGACGCCCTGCACGGCGACCTCGGCGCCTCCTGGTTCACCAAGATCCCCGTGGCGCAGAGCATCGCCGACCGGCTGCCGGTGAGCCTGTCCGTGGCCGCCGGGGCGCTGCTCATCGCCGTCGTGCTCGGCGGCGTCTTCGGCGTGCTCGCCGCCGTCAGGCAGGGCGGCCGGCTGGACCGCGCCGTCACGGTCGTCACCTCCGTGCTGGCGACCGTGCCCGGGTTCGTCGCCGCCATCGCCCTCATCACCGTCTTCTCGCTGCTGGTGCCGGTGCTGCCGTCGGGCGGCTGGGCGCCTCCGTCCGACGGACTGCTGACCTGGGCGAGCTTCCTCGTGCTGCCGTGCGTGGCGCTGAGCCTGGACGCCGCCGCGGACGTCGCCCGCCAGCTGCGGACCGGGCTGGCCGACACCCTGCACGAGAACTACGTCGTCGGGGCGCGGGTGCGCGGCCTGCCGGGGTGGCGCATCGTGCTCGTGCACGCCCTGCGCAACGGCGCGGGGCCCGCGGTCGCCGTGCTCGGCATGCACGTGCCCCGGCTCATCGGCGGAGCCGTCATCGTCGAGACCGTGTTCGCGCTGCCCGGCATCGGCGAGCTCACCAAGACCGCGGCGCTCGGAGGTGACGTGCCCGTCGTGCAAGGGGCCCTGCTCGTCACGATCGGCGTCGTGCTGGTCTCGTCCGCGCTCGTCAACGTCCTGCTGGTCAAGCTGCGCCCGGCCGCACGGAGGGAGATATGAGGACCATCACCGACGCCCTGCGCACCCGCGCGGGCGCCGCCGCGGCGGCCGTGCTGGCGGCCGTGCTCCTGCTCGCCGTGATCGGGCCCTTCCTCGCGCCGTACGATCCGCTGCGCAACGGCGCCGACATCCTCATGCCGCCGAGCGCGGCCCACTGGTTCGGCACCGACTACCTCGGCCGCGACGTGCTGAGCCGGGTCCTGGCGGGCGCGCCGGCGTCGGTGCTGACCGCGTTCGAGGCTGTCGGCATCGGGCTCGTCATCGGCGTCGTCCCCGGCATCACCTCCGTCTACCTGGGGCGCGTCTACGAGTGGATCACGCTGCGGGTCATGGACGGGCTCATCGCGCTGCCCTTTCTGATCTTCGCCATCGCGGTGGCCGCGCTGCTCGGCAACGCCGTCCACCAGGCGATGATCGCCGTCGGCATCCTGCTCGCGCCGTCGTTCTACCGCATCACCAGGGCCGCCGCCCTCAGCCACGCGAACGCCCAGTACGTGACCGCCGCGCAGCTGTTCGGCGCCTCGACCTGGCGGGTGCTGCGCACGCACGTGTGGTCGAAGATCCTGCCCACGCTCGTCGTGACCACCGCGAACGCCACCGCGGGCGGCCTGCTGATCGTCTCGTCGCTGACCTTCCTCGGCATCGGCGTCGTGCCGCCCGAGCCGACCTGGGGCGGCATCGTCGCCAGCGACCTCGGTTACCTGACGCAGCGGCCGTACGGGCCGGTGTTCCCGTCCCTGTTCATCATGGCCACCGTCGGCGCGCTCAACCTGCTCGCCGATGCGATCAGGGACGCCGGCGGCGACCACGGCCGCGCCCGGACGCTGAGGAGAGGAGCCGCCCGTGTCCGTCTCACCTGACGCCGCGACGGCGGTCCGCACGGTCGCGGACGCCGTGAGCGAGCCCCTGCTGTCGGTACGCGGGCTGCGCGTGAGCGTCGCCGACGGCACCGAGGTCGTCCGCGGCGTGGACCTGGACGTGCCCCGCGGCTCGGCCGTCGGGCTGGTCGGCGAGTCAGGCAGCGGCAAGACCCTGACCTGCCGCGCCGTTCTGGACCTGCTGCCCGCCGGCGTCGAGGTCACCGGCGGCCGGATCAGCCTGAGCGGCGAAGAGCTGACCGCGCTGCCGTCGGCCGGGCGAGCCCGCCTGCGCGGCACCCGTCTCGCGGCCGTCTTCCAGGACCCCGCCTCCTACCTCAACCCGTCGATCACCGTCGGGGCGCAGCTCGCCGAGGTGCTCCGCGTCAAGGTCGGGCTGGCCCGCCGGGCGGCGCGGGAGCGGGCCGTCGAGCTGCTGCACGCCATGGGGCTGCGCCGCCCCGAGCGCGTCTACGCGCAGTACCCCTTCGAGCTGTCGGGCGGGATGTTGCAGCGGGTGCTGATCGCGATGGCGATCACCGCCGAGCCCGAACTGCTGATCGCCGACGAGGCGACCACGGCCCTCGACGTGACCGTGCAGGCCGAGGTGCTGGAGCTCCTGTCCGACCTGCGCCGCGACCGTGGCCTCACGCTCATGGTCGTCTCGCACGACCTGGCCGTGATCGCGCAGATGTGCGAGAGCGTGTACGTCTTCCGCGACGGCGTCGTCGTCGAGACGGGACCCACCCGGCGGGTGCTGCGCGGGCCGCGTCATCCGTACACGCGCGAGCTGATCGCCAACCACGAGCGCTTCGGGATCGACCGGGTGCGCGAACAGGGGAGCCGCCGATGACCGCGCTGCTCGACGTCTCCGGGCTGCACGTCGCGCTCGGGCGCGGTCGCGGGCGTACCGAGATCCTGCACGGCGTCGACCTCACGGTGGCGCCGGGGGAGATCGTCGGGCTGATCGGCGAGACCGGCTCGGGGAAGACCACGCTCGCCCGCGCCGTGCTCGGGCTGGTGCGGGCGCACCGAGGCTCGATCGCGATCGACGGGCGCGAGGTGGGCGGGCTGCGCGGGGGTGCGCTGCGGGCGTTCCGCCGCGGCGGCGCCGCCCAGTACGTCTTCCAGGACCCGCTGCGCAGCCTCGACCCCGAGCGCACCGTGTCCGACACGTTGATCGAGGGGCTCGCCGTGCGCGGTGGGCGCTCCCGCGCCGAGCTGCGGGAGGCCGCACGAGAGGTGGCCCAGCTCGTCTCCCTGCCGCTCGACCTGCTGTCCCGGCACCCCGGCGAGCTGTCGGGCGGCCAGCGGCAGCGCGTCGCCATCGCCCGCGCCGTCGCCGTCGATCCGCGGCTGCTGATCTGCGACGAGCCCGTCAGCGCCCTCGACGCCTCGACCCGCATCACGATCCTCGAACTGATGCTCCGCCTGCGCGAGACCCGCGACCTCGGCGTGCTGCTGATCACGCACGACCTCGGCTCGCTCGGCGGCGTGGCCGATCAGGTCGTCGTGCTGTACCACGGGCAGGTGGTGGAGACGGGCACCACGGAGGAGATCTTCCTGGCGCCGCGACATCCGTACACCCGCCTGCTCGTGGCGTCCGTGCCGTCGATCGGGGATGCGCGACCGCCGGATCCCGAGCTGCGCCGGGCCCTGCGCGCCGAAGTGCGCGGCCTCACCGCCCACCCTTGAACTCCTGGAGCATGACATGACGCAGATCACCGACTTCCACGCTCCCGCCCGGCTGCGGACCAGAGGCACGGTCGTCATCGTGCCGGGCCGCGGCGAGACGGCGGCGACGTACGCGCGGTTCGGCGCGCGGCTCGCCTACGACGCCTACCGGGTCCGGATCGCAGCCCTGCCACCTGCCGACGAGTCCTTCCTGGACGCCCTCGCCCGGGGGTTGGCCGAGGCCGTCGAGGAGGTCGCGGCCGAGACGCCGGACGGGCTGCCACGACCGTTGGTGCTGGTGGGTTCCGACCTGGGCGCCGCAGGAGTCGCCGCCCTGCTCGCCACGGCCTCCACCACAGCCGCCTCGACGGCGGGGTGGTGGCCGCAGGCGGTCGTGCTGGCCGGGCTGCCCGGCAGCGGTTCGCGGGCCGGCGGCGGGTGGGAGGACGAGCTCGACCTCCGCACCTCCTGCCCCACGCATCGCGGCGTCCTGACCGGCGACACCGCCGTGGAGCGCGGCATGCTGGCCGGTGCCGTGCCCCAGGACCTGCTCGACGCGGCGTACGCGAACACCGCCGACCTCCCGCACCTGCTCCTGGTCGGCGACGCCGATCCGCTGGCGGACCGGGACGCGGTCGCGCGGGCGGCCAAGACCCTGCCGCGCGCACGGCTCAGTGTCGTGCGCGGCGCCCACCACGACGTGCTCAACGACCTGCAGCACCGCTCGGTGGCCGCTGAAGTGGTCACCTTCCTGGAAGCCCTGCGCGACGGGCTGACGCCGGCCGTCACCGTGGAGGCCAGCGCCTGGTGAGCGTTCTACTCCTTTCGCGGTAGAACGTACGGCGAATGGTGCAAGGGAAGGTGACGATCAACGGATGACGCGCTCCCGCCTCGGCCCGGCCTAGCGTTTCTCCCCGAGACAGCCGGACGAGAACCGAAGGAGTTCGCCATGAGCAGGAAGATGATGAACGCGATCGCCGGGCTGAGCGTGACGGCCGGTCTGCTGGTCTCGGCCGGCGCACCGGCGGGCGCCCAGGTCAGCCAGGCTGCCGCATCAGGCCGGGCCGGCACGGCCGCGGTGGCCGCGCCGAAGCCGCCGAAGGGCGCCAGGGCGGTGGTTCAGGTGAGCCCCAACCCCACCACCAGGCGAGGCCAGCGGGTGACGATCACCGGCCACTGCGGCGGCGGTAAGGGGCTCAAGGCGGTGCTGGCCGGGGTGGACAGGAAGCACCCGGTGCTGCGGGACATCCGCATCGTCAAGGACGACGCGAAGGGGTTCGTGGCGAAGGCGACCCTCGCCCCCGAGATCGGCAACGGCGTCGGTCCCGTCTTCGTCGACTGCGGCGGCGAGGCGGGAGTGACCCTCCTCGTCACCCACGTCTGAGCCCATGGCGGAACCATCCCCACGCCGCGAAGCCGCTCCGGCCCGGCACCTCGCCCGGATCACCGACCTCGCGCTCTCCGTCCTCACCCTGGTCTTCTTCGTCGCCGTGGCCCTCGCCACCGGGGTGCACGGCCCCTGGTCGGGCCCGATCCCCCTAGGGCTGTTCCTCGGCGCGCTGCTTCTGGTCAGACGCCGATGGCCGATGACCGTGCTGCTGCTGTCGATCGGCGGCGTCCTCGTCTACCACCTGACCGGGCACTGGCCTCCCGCCGGGTGGATCTGGCCGGCCGCGGTCGCCTACTTCACCGCCGCCACCACGCCACGCGTGCGCTGGGCGGCCGCCGCCGGCCTGGCCCAGCTGGTCTACTCCGCGATCGACTTCCGCCCGATCCTGGACCTCAACCCCAGCCGCTACCTGATCCACGTCGTCGGAGAAGGACTGCTCCTCGCGATCCTCATCGCCGCGGGCCGCGCCTACGCCGCCGCGCTGCGCCGGCGCGAACAACTGCGCGAGGCCGACGACCGGGCCCGCGTGGCGGAGGAACGGCTGCGCGTCTCGCACGAGGTGCACGACGTGATCGCCCACACGCTGGCCGTCGTCGGCGTGCAGCTCAACGTGGCCGCCGACGCCCTGGAGGAGGAGGACCAGGCCGCGGCCGCCGCCGCGCTGAGCCTGGCGAAAGACGTCAGGAACCGGGCGATGGCCGACCTTCGCGCCCTCATCACGGTCCTGCGCGACGGCCCGGAGGGCACCGCGCCCCAGGCCGATCTGGCCTCCCTGGACACGCTCGTCGCCGACGCCCGCGCCGCCGGCCTTGAGGTGACCTTCGAGGAGCACGGCGACCGGGCCGCCGTCACCGCCATTCCCGCCATCGCCGTGCACCGCGTCGTACAGGAGTCCCTCGCCAACACGCTCAAGCACGCCGACGCGAGCGAGGCCGCGGTGACGATCGGCTACGGACCCCGCTCGATCACCGTGGAGGTCTCCGACAACGGCCGAGGCGCTCCGGCAGATGCCGCAGGAGCCGCGACGGCCGGGGGTCACGGGCTGGCCGGCATGCGGGAACGGGTGAGCGCACTCGGGGGCGCGCTCACCGCGGGACCCGCACCAGGCGGCGGCTTCACCGTACGGGCCGAGATCCCTGTGGCAGGCTCGTCGGCATGACGATCACGGTGCTCCTCGCCGACGACCAGGCACTCGTCCGGGCCGGCTTTCGCAGCCTGCTGGCCCGCTCACGGGACCTCACGGTCGTCGGCGAGGCCCAGGACGGCGACGAGGCCGTACGGCTGGCGTCGAGCACCCGTCCCGACGTGATCCTCATGGACATCCGCATGCCCGGCACCGACGGGATCACCGCGACGCGCCGCATCGTCACCGACCCGGCCACGCGGGGCTGCCGCGTCATCATCCTCACCACGTTCGACACCGACGAACACGTTTTCGCCGCCCTGCGCGCCGGAGCCAGCGGCTTCCTCACCAAGGAGGTCGAACCCGCCGAGCTCCGCCGCGCGGTCGCCGCCGTCGCCGGCGGGGACGCGCTCCTGTCGCCGGGCGTGACCCGCCGCGTCATCGAGCAGTTCGCCCACCGGCAGGACCTCACGCCCGCCGCGGGGGAGCGGCTGGCCGCCCTCACCTCCAGGGAACGGGAGACGGTCAGGCTGGTGGCGCTCGGCCTGTCCAACCAGGAGATCGCCGAGCGCCTCGTCATCAGCCCGCTCACCGCCAAGACCCACATCACCAGGGCCATCGCCAAGCTGAACGTGCGCGACCGGGTCCAGCTCGTCATCCTGGCGTACGAGAGCGGCCTGATCAGGCCGGGCGGGTGAGCCCGAGGTCCTGAGCAGGCACGCCCGTCACCCGTCCGGGAGGTCGCCGGGGACGACGGCGACCGGGCAGGCGGCGTGCTCGACCATCGCCCTGACGACCGTGCTCAGCCGGCCGTGGTGGCGGGTCCGTTCCGCGCCCACGACGACCAGGCTCGCCCGGCAGGACGCCGTGCGCAGGGCCTCCTTCGCCGGCGCGGTGGCGGCCTGCGCCTCCACGCCCACGTCCGTGTGCCGGACGCGCCAGGGGGCCAGGCGTTCCTCCATCCGTTCGCGCCCGGTCGCGGTGGCGGCCTCGACGTCGGGCACGGGCGCCATCGCCACTCCCCATGCCAGGTTCTGCAGGTGCACGGCGTGCACGGTCATGAGCGGAAGCTGACGCAGGGCGGCCTCGTCGAAGGCGAACTGCAGGGCCGCGTCCGGCGTGGCCGGGCTGAGGCCGAGGACCACGGGGCCGGGACGGGACGACGCCGGTATCGGGCCGGGGCCGCGTACGACGATCACCGGGGACCGTGCGTGGGCGGCGACATAAGTGGCGACCGAGCCGACGAGCGACCTGGCCAGGGATCCCAGGCCCCGGGAGCCGACGACGACGAGGGCGGCGCCGGTCGACAGTTCGACGAGGCGTTCGGCGGGCGATCCCTCGTACAGGTCGGTCATGACATGGTCGACGGCGCTGGTGGCGCGGGCGCAATCGGCGCCGTGGGAGAGCACGTGCTCGGCCGCCTTGCGCAGATGGAGCTTGGCCTCCTCGGACGCCTCGCCGTACGGCCAGTGCCAGGCGTGCGTCAGCGTCAGCGGCAGCCCCCTCAGCTCGCACTCGTCGAGCGCCCAGTCCAGAGCCTGGACCGAGAAGTCGGAGCCGTCGTAACCGACGACCACGCTGCGGACTTCGGTCATGGTTGTCACCTCGCATCCGCGACCCCAGACCGCCGGACTCTCACCACCGGCTACCCCATGGGAGGGGGCCTATCCCTGGGTCGCGCCGTGGAAGCGGGCACGCGGTCACGGGACGGACCTCTTCATCGGGTGCGCTATCGTAATTGCGCAGATTCGTAATTAATGAATGCGGCATGAATGCGTGTGTTCGGGAGACCGCGGGATGGGACGGAGGGCCCGTGATGTCGGTGCCGCTGTACGAGGCCAAGGCCGAGCTGTTCCGCCTCCTGGGCCATCCGGTCCGGATCCGGGTGCTGGAGCTGCTCCAGGACGGGCCGAAACCGGTCCGCGAGCTGCTGGCCGCGATCGAGGTGGAGCCGACCGGCCTGTCGCAACATCTGGCGGTGCTGCGCCGCTCCGGCCTGGTCACCGCGCAGCGGGAGGGCACCACCGTGGTCTACGCGCTGGCCGGCGGCCGGGTGGCCGGTCTGCTGCGCGCGGCTCGCGAGCTCCTGGCCGAGAAGCTGTCCGGCCAGCACGAGCTGCTCAACGAGCTGCTGGAGGGCGGTGAAGAAGATGTGGCGCAAGATCGTTAAGACGGGGCGGGTGGCCGAGCCCGCTCCGGAGCGCGCCGACGGCGAGGTGCCCGAGAAGGCCGCGGAGCTCGCCGGATCGGTGCAGATCAGGCACGTGGACGCGGGGTCGTGCAACGGGTGCGAGGTGGAGATCGCCTCGGCGTTCGGCCCGGTGTACGACGCCGAGCGGTACGGCGCGCGGCTGGTGGCCTCCCCGCGGCACGCCGACGCCCTGCTGGTGACGGGGCCGGTGACGCGCAACATGGAGATGGCGCTGCGCCGTACCCACGACGCGGTCTCCGAGCCGCGGCTGGTGATCGCGCTGGGCGACTGCGCCCGCGACTGCGGCGTGTTCGCCGGCGCGTACGGCGTGGCCGGGGCGGTGCGCGACGTGGTGGACGTGGACGTGGAGGTGCCGGGCTGCCCGCCGCGTCCCGAGGAGATCGTGGCGGCGTTGCGCGGGCTGACCGGCCGATGAACCTCGTCGGCACCCTGTACGTGACGGCCCTGGCCGGCTGCGCGCTCGCCGCGCTGGCCGCCCTGACGGCTCCGGCGCGGGCCAGGCTGCCGCTGGCGGGCTGGTGCACCGCCGTCGCGGGGGCCGTGGGAGCGGCGGCGGGAGTCTTCGCCCTTGCCGGCGGCGTTTCTCTGGGTGGTCCGGTGGGCGGGCACGGCCCGAGCTGGTCGGCCTGGCTGCCGGACCTGCTGCCCCTGGCCGGCGTGCGGCTCGCGATCGACCCCCTGGGCGGGGTGTTCATCGCGGTCATCGGGCTGGTGACCGTGTGCGCGGCGATCTACGGCATCGGCTACTGCGCCCACGGCCTCGACGGGCGCCTGTTCCAGGCCGTGCTGCCGCTGTTCGTGGCGGCCCTGCTGCTGGTGCCCGCTGCGGCGAGCGTGAGCACGTTCCTGCTCACCTGGGAGCTGATGGCGGTGACCTCGCTGCTGCTGGTGCTGGCCGAGCACCGGCGGCGGGCGGAGGTGGGCCGGGCCGGGCTCTGGTACGCGGTCATGACGCACCTCGGCCTCGTGGCCATCCTGACCGGGCTGGTGGCGTTCGCCGCCGGGGCCGCCGGCGAGAGCTTCGCCCAGTTGCGCGCCGCCGAGCTGTCCTCGGGCGCCGCGACCGTCGTGTTCCTGGCGACGGCGGCCGGGTTCGCCTCCAAGGCCGGCATCGTGCCGCTGCACGTCTGGCTGCCCCGGGCGCATCCGGAGGCGCCGAGCCACGTCTCGGCGCTGATGAGCGCGGCGATGGTGAACCTGGGCGCGTACGGGATCATCAGGGTCGGGCTCGACCTGCTGGGCGGCGGGCCGGCCTGGTGGTGGCTGCTGGTGCTGGCGGCCGGCGCGCTGTCGGCGCTGTACGGCATCCTCCAGGCGGCGGTCACCTCCGACCTGAAGCGGCTCCTGGGCTACTCCACGACGGAGAACCTCGGCCTGGTGCTGGTCGGCGTGGGCGCGTCCGGCTTCTTCGCCGTCTCCGGCCTCCCCGTGCCGGCCGCGCTGGCGCTGGCCGCGGCCCTGCTCCACGTGGTCAACCACGCGGCGTTCAAGACGGTGCTGTTCCTGTCGGCCGGCTCGGTGTTGCACGCCACCGGCACCCGCGACCTCGACGCGCTGGGCGGGCTGCGCACCCGGCTGCCCTACACCACGGCCGTGTTCGCCGTCGGCGCGCTGTGCGCCTCGGCGCTGCCGCCCGGCAACGCCTTCGTCAGCGAGTGGCTGCTGCTGCAGAGCCTGATCCACGCCCTGCCCGGCGCCGGGGTGGCGGGCGCGGTGACGATGCCACTGGCCGTCGGGGTGATCGCGTTGTCGGCCGGACTGGCCGTGGCGACCTTCGTCAAGGCGTTCGGGGTGGGCTTCCTGGCCCGGCCGCGCAGCGCCGAGGCCGAGCGGGCGACCGAGAGCCCGCCGTCGATGCTGGCCGCGATGACGTTCGCGGCGGTGAGCTGCGTGGTGCTGGCGCTGGCCCCCACGCTGGTCGTGCCCGCGCTCGGCCGGGCGGTCGGCGTGATCTTCCCCGGGCGCGACGTGGTCAGCGGGGAGCTGACGCTGCGGCTGGCGGGCGTCTCGGGGATGATCTCGCCGCTGCTCATCGCCGTCGCCCTGGTGGCCGCCGTCGCGGCCGTGCTCGGCCTGGTACGGATCACGGCCACGCGACGGGCCAGGCGCGCCGCCCGGCTGTGGGACTGCGGCGCCGGCCCCATGTCGGCCCGGATGGAGTACACCGCCACCTCGTTCGCCGAGCCGCTGCAACGGGTCTTCGACGACGTACTGGCCCCCGAGAGCGATGTGGACGTCACCCCGATGAAGGAATCGGCCTATCTGGTGGAACGCGTGCGTTTCCAGGCGCGCGTGCCCGATCGCATCGAGCACCGGCTCTACGGTCCGCTGATCGCCGCGGCGGCGGCCCTCGGGAACAGGGCGCGCGCCCTGGCCACCGGCAGCGTGCACCGCTATCTCGGCTACGGCTTCTGGGCGCTGACCGGCGCGCTGATCGTCCTGGTGGTGCTGTGGTGACGGGCACGATCGGAGCGGTGCTCCAGGTTCTCGCCATCGCGGTCGGCTCGCCGCTGCTCGTGGGGGTGATGCGGCAGGTCCGCGCCCGCATGGAGGGACGCGCGGGAGCCGGCATCGCCCAGCCGTGGCGCGACCTGCGCAAGCTGATGCGCAAGCAGGCGATCTCGCCCCACGGCACCGGCTGGGTGTTCCGCCTCGCGCCGCTGCTGCTGGCAGGCACGGCCCTGGTGGCGGCCGCCGTCGTCCCGCTGGTGACCACGGCCTCGCCGCTGGACGGCGTCGCCGACCTGTTCGCGGTGACCGCGCTGCTCGCCCTGGGCTCGGTGGCGCTGGCGCTCGGCGCGCTCGACACCGGGACCGCGTTCGGCGGCATGGGCGCCAGCCGCGAGATGACCGTGCTGGCGCTGGTCGAGCCGACGATCCTGGTGTCGGTGTTCGCGCTGTCGATCAGGGTCGGCTCCACCAACCTGGGCTCGATCGTCACCGCGACGGCCGAGGATCCACTGTCGGTGATCTCGCCGGTGAGCGCGCTGGCCGCGGTCGCGCTGGCCATCGTCACGATCGCGGAGACCGGCCGCATCCCCGTGGACAACCCGTCCACGCACCTTGAGCTCACGATGATCCACGAGGCCATGGTGCTGGAGTACGCGGGACCGGACCTGGCGCTGATCGAGTGGGCCTCGGCGATGCGGCTGTCGGTGCTGCTGGGCCTGCTGGCGAGCCTGTTCTTCCCGCTCGGCATCGCGGGCGCTGACGCAGGGACGCTCGCGCTGCCGCTGGCCGTGGTCGCGATCGTGGTCAAGGTGGCGCTGCTGGGCGTGCTGCTGGCGGCCGGCGAGGTCTTCATGGCCAAGCTGCGATTGTTCCGCGTGCCCGAGCTGCTGGCCGGGTCGTTCCTGCTGGCGCTGCTGGCCGTGGCCGCCTCCTTCTTCCTGGCCTGAAACGGGGGCGAGACACATGACCGATGCTCTGTACGTCCAAGCGCTCTACCTGGCGTGCGGCGCGTTCCTGCTGACCGGCGTGATGGTGTTGTGGCGGCGCGAGCTGTCGGCGATCGTGCGGCTGTTCACCCTGCAAGGGGTGGCGTTGACCGCGCTCGTCGTCGTCCTCGGCCTCTGGCACGGCGAGCTGGAGCTGATCCTGGTCGGCGCCGGGGTGGGCGCCCTGCGGGCCGGGCTGCTGCCGTACCTGATGCGCCGCGCGCTGGTGGCCGGCGGCGCGGGCCGCGAGACGCAGCCGCTGGTCAACGTGGCCACCTCGCTGCTGGTGGCGGCGGTGCTGGCGATGCTGGCGTACGCGGTCTCCCAGCCGCTCATCCGGCTGTCGCCCACGCCGGCCACGCAGGCGGTGCCCGTCGCGCTGACCGTGCTGCTGATCGGGTTCTTCGTCCTGGTGACCCGTAAGCGGGCGCTGTCGCACGTGGTGGGCTTCCTGCTGATGGACAACGCCATCACCGCCGCCGCGTTCCTCACCACCAGCGGCGTCCCCCTGGTGGTCGAGCTCGGGATCTCCCTGGACGTCCTGCTGGCCGTGCTGGTGCTGCAGGTGCTGACCACCCGGATGCGGGCCGCGTTCGGCGGTACCGACCTCGACGAGCTGCGGGAGTTGCACGACTGATGGAAAGCCTGCTGGTGCTCGCTCCGGTCGCGGTGCCCGCCGTCGCCGCGTGCCTGTACGCGGTGCTCGGCTGGAACCGGGTCACCGCCTGGCTCGGAACACTCTCGGCGGCCGTGTTGCTGGCCTGCGCGGTCGCGCTGTCCACGGCATCGGCCACAGCTGGATCCACGGTCGGGTCCACGGCTGGATCTGCGGCTCTTTCTACGGCGGGTACGCGTGAGGCGCTGGGCGGGCTGCTCTTCAGCGATGCCCTGAGCGCCTTCATGCTGATCGTGGTCGGCGTGGTCGCGCTGCTCGCGATGGCCGCCAGCCCCGCCTACCTGGCGGCCGAGCTCGCCGCCGGGCACACCGGCCCGCGCGCGATGCGCCGCTACGGCGTACTGACGCAGGCGTTCATCGCCGCGATGGCGCTCGCCGTCCTGGCCTCCGGGCTGGGCCTGCTGTGGGTAGCCATCGAGGCGACCACCATCGTGACCGCGTTCCTGGTCGGGCACCGGCGCACCCGCGCGGCCACGGAGGCCGCGTGGAAGTACGTGGTCATCTGCTCGGTCGGCATCGCGCTCGCGCTGCTCGGCATCGTCATGGTCCACTACGCCGGCACGCACGCCGGCGTGACCTCCCTGGACTGGGCGCCGCTGGCCGAGGGCGCGAGCCGGCTCGATCCCGGCGTGATGCGCGTCGCGGTCATGCTGCTCGTGCTCGGGTTCGGCACCAAGGCCGGGCTGGCGCCGATGCACGCCTGGCTGCCCGACGCGCACAGCCAGGCCCCGGCCCCCGTCTCCGCGCTGATGTCCGGGGTGCTGCTGTCGGTGGCCTTCTACGCCGTCCTGCGGGTCAAGGTCATCGCCGACGTGGCGCTCGGCGCCGGATTCGTCCGGACGCTGCTGGTCATCGTGGCGCTCGCCTCCCTGACGGTGGCCGCGCTGCTGCTGCTCGGGCAGCGCGACTACAAGCGGCTGCTGGCCTACTCCAGCATCGAGCACATGGGGCTGCTCGCCCTCGGCGCGGCGATCGGCACCAGCCTCGCCCTGGTCGCGGTCCTGCTGCACATCCTCGGGCACGGGCTCGGCAAGTCGGTGCTGTTCCTGGCCGCGGGCCGGCTGCACCAGACGTACGGCAGCAGCCTGATCGGAGCGGTCCGCGGCCTGGCGAGTAAAGCCCCGCTGCTGGCCGGGACCTTCGCGCTGGGACTGCTGGCCCTGCTGGGGATGCCCCCGCTCAGCCTGTTCGCCAGCGAACTGGGCCTGGCCCGGGCGGGCTTCGCCGCCGGGCTGGGCTGGCCGGTGGCGGCGGCGCTGGTGCTGATGCTGGTCATCGTCGCCGCCGTCACCCGCCACACCCGCCACATGCTCCTCGGCGACGGACCAGACGGTGGGCCGGGTGGGGTCGTCACGCTGCCCCGCAGTCTGGCCGTGCCGCTGGTCGCGGGGCTGGCCGCGTGTGCCGTGCTGGGCGTCACCCTCGGACCACTGCACTCCCTGCTGCAAGCCGCCGCCGTGATCGCCGGAGCGACCCCGTGAGCATCCGTACCACCGCCGTGATCGCCGGAGCGACCTCATGAGCATGCGTACCATCGCCGACATCAGCCCAGGCGAGCTGCCGGAGCAAGCGGCGCGGCTCCTCGCCGACGGCCACAGGCTGGCGCTGATCTCCGCAGGTCAGGAGGCGGAGGAGTTCGCCCTGGCGTACCTGTTCGTCGCCGGCGGCCCCGACCGCCGTGCCGAGCTGCACGTGCGTCTGCCCGTCGCGCGCCCGGCCGTGCCGAGCCTGGCTCGCCTGTCCTTCCCGGCCGGCCGGTTCGAACGCGAGATCCGCGACCTGTACGGCATCACCCCGCTCGACCATCCCCTCCCGCGCCGCCTCGTGCGCCACCACCACTGGCCGCGCGGCTGGTACCCGATGCGCGCCGACGCCGGCCCGCCCCCCGCCTTCGGCGACCCCGAAGGCCCGTACCCGTTCCTCACCGTGGAGGGCCAGGGCGTCTACGAGATCCCCGTCGGACCCGTCCACGCCGGCCTCATCGAACCCGGGCACTTCCGCTTCTCCGTGGTCGGCGAGACCATCATCAAGCTCAAGGCCCGGCTCTGGTTCGTGCACAAGGGCATCGAGAAGCTCTTCGAGGGCCGCCGCCCCGAGGACGGGCTGGAGCTGGCCGAACGCGTCAGCGGCGACACCAGCGTCGGCCACGCGCTCGCGTACTGCCTCGCCGTGGAGGAGGCCACCCAGGCCGAGGTGAGCGAGCGCGCGCAGCGGGACCGTGCCGTGCTGCTGGAGCTGGAACGCCTCTACAACCACGTCACCGACCTGGGCGCGCTCTGCAACGACGTCGCCTACGGCATCATGCACGCCCAGACCGGCCGCATCAGGGAACAACTCCTGCGCATCAACGACGAGGTCACCGGGCACCGGCTGCTGCGCGGCGGCGTCCGCCTCGGCGGCGCCGAGCTGCGGACGCTGCCCGATCCAGAACGGCTGCACGCCATCGGCGCGGACGTCGCCGAACTGACCGCACTCGCCCTGCGGCACACCGTGGTCGCCGACCGCTTCACCGGCACCGCCGTCCTGTCCGCCGACGCCGCCCGCGACCTCGGCACCCTCGGCTACGTGGCCCGCGCCAGCGGCCTCGACCCCGACGCCCGCCGCGACCACCCGTTCGCCGACCTCGGGGACTTCACCCCCGTCCGCCACACCGGCGGGGACGTGCTGGCCCGCTTCCAGGTCAGGGCCGAGGAGATCGCCGCCTCCATCGCGCTGATCACCCACCTGGTCGGCTCTTCCCCGTCGGGGGACATGCGCCCGGAGGAGCCGTCGTCCTCGGGCGTGGGCCTGGTCGAGGGCTGGCGTGGCACGATCGCCCACCGCGTCGAACTCGCCCCCGACGGCACCCTCGCCCGCGTGAAGATCGTCGACCCGTCCTTCTTCAACTGGCCTGCCCTGCCCGTGGCGCTGGGCAGCGCGATCGTCCCGGACTTCCCCCTGGTCAACAAGAGCTTCAACCTGTCCTACGCCGGCAACGACCTCTGACGACGACCGGTACCGGGAGCCCGCCGGTACCTTCAAGCCGAAGCCCGAACGCATCTAGCAATCCGGCGCGGTGGCGGCGGCCCGGGGACGTCACTCGCCGGTCGTGACCGTGAGGGTGGCGTCGACGATGCGGTGGTCGGAGCAGGGCTTGTCGCGGTTGGCGCCACAGACGTGGCCGATCGGCAGGGCGTCCGCGTTGTAAGCGGTCAGCCGGGCGGCGGGGGAGAAGATCAGGTCGACCTTGCCGGACTGGCCGCAGGCGCCCAGCCGGTTGCTCTCGGTGGTCTGCTCGCCCCAGCCCGGGCAGGCGGGCTCGCGGTCGTCGAGCTCGTGGTAGCGGCCGGTGTTGGCGCGGTTGGCGTCGGTGTCGATCGAGGGGTCGTACCAGGTGTCCAGCAGTGGTGAGTGCGGCTGCACGTTGAAGTCGCCCGCGATGATCGGGACCTCGCCCCGGGAGCGGTAGGACTCCAGAACGTCGTGCACCCGGCCGAGCTGGGCGGCCCTGTGGGCGGCGACGGTGGTCAGGTGGGTGGTACAGAACCTGACGGCCGTGGGCTGGGCCGTGACGGGCGCGCAGAGGAGTTTGCGCTGCCTGCCCGACCCGTCGTCCGGCAAAGTCTCCCGTAGCGTGCCGCCCAGCGGGAAGCGGCTGAACAGGGCGATGCCGATGCCGTGCCCGGCGCAGTAGCCGGGGTCGCCCGCCGCCGTCATCGGCTCGTAGCGGGCGAAGTTCGCCGGATCGCTCGGCCAGCCCATGCGCTGCAGGGCGTCGATCACGGCGCCGTACTGGTTGCGGCAGATCTCGTTGACGGACACGAGGTCCGGGTTGCGGTAGCTGATCGAGCCGGCGATGGCCTGGATGACGCCGTTCGTCGTCGAACCCAGGTGCTGGTGGTGACCGGCCATGTTCCAGTGCCAGATCTTGTACGTCACGGTCGCGGCGGAGTTCGCGGTCGTGGCAGCGGGCGCGGGGCCGGCCGGCAGGGCGACGGTGGCGACGAGGATCGCGGCGACGGTCAGTAACCGGCGCGCGAGATCCGGCATGGGTGAGATCCGCATGGGTCCCCTTCTCCGATGATCAACTCATCGCCATCCTGGCCGAAGGACGGTTCCGGCGCCAGGCGCGGATCGGGCGGAGGGGCGTCCCGGGGCGAAGGTGCGGTGCGCGTCCGGATATTTCCGGCGTCGGATGGACAGTCGGATGGACAATGGCGCCGACGTGGCCGGACTTATGGCGGACATTCGCCGGACATTTGCCGCCGAATGCCGGTCGTATGGGGAATTGCGCAGATCAACGGCGGGCCCGCGTGGATAGAGTGGCTGCCGGTCGATCCGGATCGCGTGCGACACGACACAGGGCCCTGCTTGTGCCGGCGATCGGGCGATCCGCAGGAAAGGAAAAGAGACATGTATTCGAGATTCGCCATCATCGGCACGCTGGCCGCGGCCATTGTCACCGCCGGTTCCGTTGTCTCCACGGCCCACGCTGAGGCCGGGCCGCGGAGCATTCCCCTGGTACGCTACTTCGACGGTTTGAAGCATTATGTGACCAGCGGCCCGCGGCCCGGCCCGAACTACCGCGAAGAAGGCCGGTTTCCCATTCTGACCAGAAACACCCCCGGCACGAGGGCGATCTACGGCTGCCTCGCCGGCCACGCCCCGCGTGACCAGTTCCTGTCCGCCACGGCCGACTGCGAGAACAGGCCGGGCAACGCCGGGAAGAACACGCTCCTGCGCCGGGAGGGGTTCCTCTACACGAGCCCGGGCGCGGGCAGGCGGCCCCTGTACCGCTGCTACGTCCCGCACACGAAGAGCCACTTCGTGTCCGTCCGCTCCGACTGCGAGTCCAATCCGCCGACGTCGAAGGTGAACGCCGAGTTCATCCTGGGGTACTTCCCGTCCGCCGGCCGGTGACGAGGGGCGGGGGTCAGCGCAGCGCCCCGCATGCCGAGAACTCGGCAGAATGGCTGTCGCCGATGGCGGCGGATTCAGCGAATCATTTCGCCACCTCGTTTCGGCCTCGTCCCCGCCGCATCGTCTCCTGAGAAAAGGAAACCCCCCGTCATCCATCGAGAGGCGGCGGTCAAGCCCGCGTGAAGCCATCAAGAAACTGCCGATCGTTAGCCTGAGGATGCGAAAGGGGCACGTACGGTGCGAATTGCTTGCACCGGGTCTCTTGCGCGGCTATTTCCGCTGCCAGAAGGAGTGGTATTCGCATGGCGAAAGCTCTGACACTCAGAGTACTGCGTCTCAACAGGGGCAAGATGGGTGGACGCTACCACTGGGCGACGCCTACCGGATGAACACGGGGAAGGTCCGGCCGAAAGGCCGGGCCTGCCCTTCCCATCGAAGGGAATCGATGTCCGAGCGATATCAACCCGTCCCGGCCCGCCCGGCCGGTTTCCGATCGGCAACACCTACGAGTACGACCAGGACCGCCTGGCTTTCCTGGCGCGAGCCCAGCGCGACTACGGAGACGTGTTCCGGTTCAGCCCGACGGCGATCACCGTCGTCGGCCTGCTGGCGCTGCTGTGGGTCATGCGGATGGACGTCACGCCGTGGCGGCTCGTGCCCGCTCTCGTGGTCGCGTGGCTGGGATCCAGCCTGATGATGGGGCGCACCGTCGGGGCCGCGATCCTCGCGGTCATGAGGAGGCGTGGCGTGCCCGTCCGCGCCCTCGTCAGAAACGCCGCGACGCTCCCCGGGCATCCGCTCGTCGACATCGTCGAGGGCGACTACGACGACCCGCGTTCCCTCGACGCCGCGACCGCCGGCATGGAGGCGGTCTTCGTGCTGACGACGCCCGACTCGCCCGTACCGCGGCACGATAGGGCCCTTGTCCGGGCGGCCCGGTCGGCGGGCGTCTCCAGACTCGTCAAGCTCTCCGCCACCAGCGCCGGCGCGCGGGGTCCTGACGGCAGGATCGTGGGGCCCTGGCACCGCGCCGCCGAGGACGCCGTGACCGCGTCCGGGCTGTCCTGGACGATCCTGCGCGCGCCCAGTTTCGCGTCGAACTTCCTGCGCTGGGCCGACCTGATCGACCAGGGACTGCCGATCCCCAACATGACGGGTTCCGGCCGCCAGGGCGTCATCGACCCGCGGGACGTGGCCGCCGTCGCGGCCGCGTGCCTGCTCACCGGCGTCGGCGCGGGACGGGCGATCACCCTGACGGGCCCGGAGCCGTTGAGCGTCCCCGACCAGGTCGCCTGCCTGGCGCGGGTGCTCGGACGCGAGATCACCACCGTGGACGTGCCGCCCGACCAGGCGCGGGTACGGATGCGCTCGGCCGGGATGGACGCCCCCGCCGTCGAAGCGGTCGTCGCCGGCGCGACCTGGGCACGGGAAGGAGGCGGAGTGTCCTCCACGCCCGGCGTCGTCACCGTACGGGACCGGCGGCATCCTCGTGCGGGCCCGGCGGCGTCACCGTACGGGGCCGACGGCGTCGTCGCCGAAGACGGCGGCGAGGGCCTTGCCGATCAGCTCGGGCAGGTCGGTGCGCCCGTCGTCCTCGGCCCAGCGCACCAGTGCCGTGTGCAGGGCGGCCAGGCAGGCACTGGCCGCCGCCTGCGCCTGGAACGCCGTGTCGGGGTCGGTGGCGTCGTCGCCCAGGGCGCCGATGATGGCCTGCTGGAGGGCGTACTGGTTGTCCAGGTGCCTGGCCCGCAACGCAGGAGTCGAGATCATCAACTGGAGGCGGGCGAGCAGGAGCTGACGGTCCGCGTCGCCGGTCAGGGCGGTGGCCGCGTCGATGAGCGCGCCGCCGATGCGACGGACCAGCGGCCCGCCGGCGGGCGACGCGACGATCCGCTCGGCGACGAGCTCCGCGTGCTGGTCGACCAGGACCAGGTCCTCCTTGGTGGCGAAGTGCCGGTAGACGGTCATGGGTGACACACCGGCCGCCTCGGCGACGTCGTTCATCGTCGTGGCGTCGTAGCCGCGCTCACTGAACAGCCGGACCGCGTGCGCCTGGATCGTGCGCCGTGTCTGGGCCCGTCGTCGCGCTCGCAGGGTTGAGTGCTGGTCGGTCATGTGTTAGACACTACCCTCATGATAGTCACTACCAACTTGGTAGCGACTAACGTTAAGGAGTGGTGGACATGAACGATCTGACCGGCAGAACGGCCCTGGTCACCGGAGCGTCCCGCGGCATCGGCCAGGCGATCGCCGTCCGGCTGGCGGCCAGGGGAGCGACGGTGATCGTGCACTTCGGCGCGGACGAGGACGGCGCGGCGGCCACCGTCGGCGAGATCGAAAGCGGCGGCGGGCACGCCTTCGCCGTCCAGGCGAGGCTCGGCGCGGACGGCGACGTCGAGACGCTCTTCGCGGGGATGGAGGCGGGTCTGGGGGGACGGCCGCTCGGCATCCTGGTCAACAACGCGGCGGCCCCGCCCGCCGGCCCGCTCGGCGGCACGACCAGGGCCGAGTTCGACCACCTTTTCGCGGTGAACGTACGGGCGCCGTACTTCATCATCCAGCGGGCGCTGCCCCTGATGCGGGACGGCGGCCGGATCGTCACGATCTCGTCCGTCGCGACCAGGATGGCCAACCCCGCCCAGACGTCCTTCGCCATGACCAAGGGCGCGATCGAGACGATGAGCCTGACCCTGGCCAACGAACTCGGCGCCAGGGGCATCACGGTCAACGCGGTCGCCCCCGGCGCCACCCGCACACCGGCCAACGCCTCCGTCTTCGAGGCTCCGGGTCTGGCCGGGTTCATCGCGGGAGCGACGGCGCTCGACCGGCTCGGCGGCGCCGACGACGTCGCCGACGTGGTCGCGTTCCTCGCCTCCGACGCCGCCCGCTGGGTCACCGGCCAGGTCATCGACGCCAGCGGCGGCCTGTTCCTGGGCCCGCGCACCTGACGCGACCCCCCGGTCACAGGCACTCGCTCGGCTGAGGGCAGCTGTGCCCGGCCGGGTCAGGTGGGTGTCGCCAGCCCGGTCACGATGGCCCGGGCCACGGGGGAGGGGTCCGAGCCGTCCAGGACGAACCCGTCCGGCACGTGCACCGCGGGCTGGGCCATCATGCGCGGGGCCGGGCCGCGGTGCGGCCAGGTGGCGGTGTGTATGACGAACGGATGGCACAGGTAGACGTCGCCCGCCCGGCCGGTGGCGTGTGCGGTGGCCCGGCACAGCACCGACGGCCGCCACTTCGCGCCCACCTCCGCGCCGTTGATCCCGGCCTCCCCGTACGGCTGCAAAATCGGCGGGATGTGTAGGTGTGAGCCTTTGACGAGCCGGGTCGGGGCGTCATCGGGGCCGGTGTCGGAGAACAGGAACAGCGCGAGCAGCCCCCGCCCGCGCGAGCGCACGTTGGCCCAGTAGCCGCCGTCGGGGCCTTCGTAGCTGCCTTCGATGTGGTAGCCGGACCCCATGCCCGGATAGTCCTCCGACGGGAAACGGACGGGGATCAGGCCGCCCACCTCGGTGCTACGGGTCCACCTGCCCGGCCCGATCAGCTCGTCGTACGCGGCGGCCAGCGCCGGCGACGTGGCCGCCTCGGTGAACGGGGCACCGGAGGGGCAGGGGACGTCCACGCTCGGCCGCCAGGTGGCGGGGTCGTCCCGGCGGATGCCGTGCCCGGCCAGCGACTCCCAGATGATCTCCCGGCACGCCGCGGCCGTGTCCGCGCTGAAGGCGCCTCGGACGACCACGTAGCCGTCGCGTACGAAACCGTCCACATCCACGCGTCGATTGTGCGGCCTCCGCGTCCACAAAGCACCCGGGTTACCCGGTCGACCGGCGGCCTGTTCCTGGGGCCGCGCACCTGACGCGACCCCCGGGTCACAGGCGCTCGCTCAGGAGAGGGTGGCGGAGCCCGGCTGGGCGGACAGGAGGGTCTGGGTCCAGCCGGTGGCGTCGACGGTGCCGTGGCCGGTCAGGTCGTCGCCCTTGCCGTCGTAGGGGTCGGCGTCGTGGTAGCGGTAGAGGGCGCCGGCGGGGTGGTGGCCGTAGTAGACGCCCGCGCCGGGGGAGAGCAGGTGGGTGAAGTTCTGCCAGGTGGCGTCACGGAGCTGGTGACGCTGCCAGTCGTCGGCGCCGTTGACGCGGTAGGAGAGCAGTTGCCCGCTGGCGGTGGTGCCGAGCAGCCAGTCGGGGCCGGCGGTGGTCAGGGTCTTGAGGGTGAATCCGTCGCCGATGTGGGTGTTGCCGGTGATGTCGGCCAGTACGGGCTTCGCCGTTCCGATCGTGTAGCGGCGCAGCGTGCCGGCGGCGATGCCGTAGAGGTGGCCGTCGCCGTCGTAGGCGAGGTGGTCGTGGGTGTAGCCGTTACCGAGACGGACGGGCGGCTCGAACTCCAGGGTGTCGCCGTTGGTGCGGACGTCGACCCGGTAGAGCGTGCCGTCGGAGCCGGCCTTGGTGACCAGGATGGTGTTGTAGTTCAGCGTCGCCATGGCCTTGGGGGCGAAGCCGAGGGTGGCGGTGGAGACGACCGCGCCGTGGGTGCGCTTGCCGGTGGCGGCGTCGATGGCCGTGTAGGTGAGCCGGCCGTCCGGCAGCACCCCGTACACCGAGACGCGGCCCTTCGGGGAGGTCGTGGCGCAGTTGCGGCTGGTGACGTTGTTCCAGGTGCGGTCGTCCGACTGGCCGTAGGTGACGCCGTCGAAGGCCGGCCTGATCCGCTCGGAGCCCTCGAACCCCCAGGAGGCCGACCCGTCGCCGTCGGAGTCGCGCCCGAGCTCGAAGTGCAGGTGCGGATGGCCGTTCGCGGTCTCGCCGTCCTTGCCGACCTGGCCGATCACCGTGCCCCGCCGCACCGTGTCACCGGCCGACACGGCGCGGGACTTCAGATGGAGGTACGTGGTGAAGTAGCCCCCTCCGTGATCGATCTGGACCATGTTGCCCGCGTTGCGATGCTTGAACGACTGGTTCACCCGGCCCGCGGCGGGGGCGATCAGGGTGGCCCCCTCGGTGCCGTGCTGGTCGGGCTCCTTCACCATGTCCAGCGCCGGGGCGTGACCCCACGAGTCCAGCTGCCACTTCTGGCCGCAGGGGAACGGGAGCTGGAGATCGGGGGCCGCCATCGCCTGGCCGCTCGACGCGCCGGCGACGGTGAGGCCGGCGGCGAGCGTCACGGTGACGACGGATCGTAAGAGGACGGATCGGGACACTGTTCCTCCTGGGGTTTCCGGCGGGCCTGCTGCTCGCGGCCGGGCCGGATGGGGGATGTCAGAGGGCCCGGCGCGGATCGAGCCGTGGCCTTGTCACCTCGCCGACCGTAGAGATCGGTGGTATGCCGCTGGTATGCGGGATGGTCAGGGTGTCTGTTGCGGGCAGACCCGCTGATACGCCTCCTCGGGCATGTAGCGGGCCCACTCCGCGGGTGTGAGCGGCCGGCCCGCGATCTCGCACAGGGCGGCGACCGGGTCCGCGGGCCGGTCCAGGCTCCACAGGCGCACCGCGGCGTCGGCGGAGGAGGTGGCCAGCGTGCTCCCGTCCGGGGCGAACGCCACCGACCAGATCGCGTCACCGTGACCGATGAACGGGATGCCGACCGGCCGCCGCGTGGCCACGTCCCACAGCCGCGCCGTGAAGTCGTGGCCTCCGGCGCTCGCCACCTGACGTCCGTCGGGACTGAACGCCACCGACACCACCGGATACCCGTGGCCGGTGAGCGGGGCCCCGACCGGCTGGCGGGTGGCGAAGTCCCAGAGTCGTACCGTGTGGTCCTCGCTCGCGCTCGCCAGCAGCCGGCCGTCCGGGTCGAACGCCACGCCCCACACCGCGTCGTCGTGCGCACGCAACGGGGCTCCGGCCGGTCGGCGGCCGGCCACGTCCCACAGCCGGATCGTCAGGTCGGTGCCCCCGGCGGTGGCCAGCAACCGGCCGTCCGGGCTGAACGCGACCGAATGGACCGCGCCCCGATGGCCGGTGAATGCGCCGACCAGTCGGTGGGTGGCGACGTCCCAGAGGGCGACGACTTCAGGGAGGGGACGCACGTCGGGGTAGCCAGGTGCACCAACCACACGCAGGACTGGTGGGAGTTCAGGACCGTCATCACCTGCGGGTGGTCGGCCGACGTCAAGGGCTCCTGGGAGACGCTGCCTCCGGGCGCGACCAAGGAGTCCCGCGGCCAGTGCAGCGGAGGCTCGGGAGTCGGCGCCATCGGCACCGACAAGCGCAACCTCAGCCAGTGACCCGACGATCATCGAAGAAGTCCCGTACGCGAAAGTCGCTGGTCAGGGCGGTGCACCAAGGAAATGACCGGCACTGAGTGAGGACGCCCGGCATCGCCCCCCCGATGCCGGGCGCCCACCTCGGGTGTCGGTTCGCGCGTTGACGTCGTACGTCCGGCCCGGGTCCCGCTTCCGGGCGCGGATGTGGGATCTCCGGTTCACCGGGGGACGCAGACCGCGTGCACCTCGACCGTGACCCGCTTCTTCTTGGAGCTGAGGAAGACGAGGCTCCACGCCTCGGGCACACCGTCCGGCGGGTCGCTGATGTCCTGGGGCGCGTTCACCTCGACGATCACGGGCTCCTCCCGGTTGTGGTCGCCGTAGTAGGCGTAGCCGCCGCTGACGGCCCGATGCCCGCGCGGGCAGACCACGTTCGTGCCGAGCACGCCGGGGGACAGGCTTCTGCTCTCCGTGACGACGGTGACCGCGGAGCCCGTCCAGCCGAACTGGCGGGCCGCCGCGAAGCCGCCCCCGGCGAGCACGCCGCCCACCGCCGCGCCCGCCGTGACCAGCCCGAGCGTCCTCGCCATCCGTGAAGCCCCACCCATGAGCGCCCTTCCCCTCTCCGCCGGTACGGCAGGACGTTAGCCGGGTCGTGTTGAGATTCTGTTGACGATCTGTGGAGGCGCCTGGAACGGCATGGAACGTCGTGGAACGCCTTCCCAGGTGTTCGGATCGAACAACCACCAACGGGGGGAACATGAGAATTCGACGTGCCTTGGCGGGGCTGATGCTGGCCGGTGGGCTGGCGACGACACTGGGGGCGGCCCCCGCGACCGCCGCCGCGGGCTCGGTCCACCTCTCGATCGAGGCCACCGGGCAGGGCGGATACCGGGCCTACTTCGTCAGCATCACCGGCTTCGCGCCCGTCGCCGTCGCCGGTCAGGGCGTCTGCGTCAACCTGTACGGCGACGACACCTTCGACCACCACCTGTTCGGCGGCTTCGGAGTCGCGTGCGGGGAGACCCTGAGCAACCCCTCGCCTGGTCGCATCAGCATCTCGTTCTATCTGGACGGCAACACACTCAACGAGGACTGGGGCGGTGACGAGGTCTTCGCCAAGGTGGACATCGGCCCGCCGTCCTCGGTGCGGCTCACGTCCAACGTGGTGCACGGGAACTACTGACCGTCACTGCTGACCGCGAGCCTTCGCCGTACAGCACCAAAGGCCCTCGCTCCGATCCGGGGGAGCGGAGCGGGGGCCTCCCGTCTGCTCGGCCCCCCGAGGCGGGGTCGGTCCTCCGTCTCGACAGTTGCTGTTGCAGGCCTGGGCGGCGGTGGATAAATGGATGGCGCCTCGCCACCCGCGACCGCATGATGGTCACGTAAAGCGATGATGTCTATCCGAGGAGTGACTGCGTGTTCGGCATTCGTTCTTTCCTGATGGCGATCACTCTCGTGCTCGCGTTCGCCGGGCCGGTGGGCGCCGCCGACGGCTTCGGTCGGTGTCCGGACGGGTATCTGTGCCTGTTCCGGGACTTCGAGGGGAACGGCACCGTCGCCTGGTTCCGGGCCGGTGCGCCGGATCTGGAGCCCTTCGGGGTCAAGGACGCGCGTTCCGCGTGGAACCGGACCGGCCGTTCCTACTGCCTCTACGCCTCTCCCGGGTACGTGGTGCACAACGCCACCGTCCCGCCGGGGCACAAGGAGAACCTCAACCCGGAGATCGCCTACAACTCCGTACGGGCCTGCTGACGCCCTGTCTGGGGCATTGGGTCTTGCGTCAAGGTTCGATGTCAACTTATGCTGCGCCGCAAGTTAAGAAACTTTCCTAACCGGGGAGGCGGTGGAGCGGCTTTCCCGGTGACCGAGGGTGTGGCGGTCGTGCTGATCGGCCCGCTGACTGTTTCCAGGAGAATCGGAGTCGTTCGTGAGGCGTAGCGCAGTAGCGAGGATCTTAGCCGTGGTGGCCGCGATGGCCCTGCCGCTGGTGGGGGTGCCGATCAGCGCCGGTGCGGCGACGGCCCGGGCCGTGGCGGCGGCCGACCCTCTGGTGTCCCAGGGCAGGACCGTGACGGCCTCCTCGGTCGAGGTCGCCGGCCTGGAGCCGGACAAGGCGGTCGACGGCAGCACGTCCACGCGCTGGGCCAGCGAAGAAGGGGTGGATCCGCAGTGGATCCGGGTGGACCTCGGCTCCGCGCACAACGTCTCCCGGGTCCGGCTCAACTGGGAGGCCGCGTACGCCGGCGCGTACCGCGTGCAGACCTCGGCCGACGGCTCCACCTGGACCGACGTCTACTCCACCACCGCCGGCGACGGCGCGATCGACGACCTCACGGTCAGCGGCCAGGGCCGGTACGTACAGGTGCACGGGACCCAGCGCGGCACCCCGTACGGCTACTCCCTGTGGGAGCTGGAGGTCTACGGAGCCCCGACCGGCGGCGGAGGCGGCGGCACCCCGGTGCAGGCCAACGGGCAGTTGCGGGTGTGCGGCATCAAGCTCTGCAACGAGAACGGCAAGCAGATCCAGCTGCGCGGCATGAGCAGCCACGGCATCCAGTGGTACAGCCAGTGCCTCAACACCGCCTCGCTCGACGCGCTGGCGAACGACTGGAAGGCCGACGTCCTGCGCATCTCCATGTACATCCAGGAGGGCGGTTACGAGACGAACCCGCGGCTGTTCACCGACCGCGTGCACTCCCTGATCGAGCTGGCCACCGCCCGCGGCATGTACGCCATCGTCGACTGGCACATGCTCGACCCCGGCGACCCGATGTACAACCTCGCCCGGGCCAAGACGTTCTTCACCGAGATCGCCCAGCGGCACAACGCCAAGAAGAACGTCCTGTACGAGATCGCCAACGAGCCGAACGGCGACGCCGTCACGTGGCCGGTCATCCGTGACTACGCCCACCAGCTCATCCCGGTGATCCGGCAGCACGACCCCGACGCCCCGATCCTGGTCGGCACCCGCGCGTGGTCGTCGCTCGGCGTCTCCGGCGGCGGCAACGAGACCGAGATCGTCAACAGCCCGGTCAACGCGGCCAACATCATGTACACGTTCCACTTCTACGCGGCCTCGCACGGCACCGAATACCTGAACACGCTCTCCCGGGCCGCCGACCGGCTGCCGATCTTCGTCACCGAGTTCGGCACCCAGAGTGCCTCCGGCGACGGGGCTGACAACTTCTCCAGGTCGCAGCAGTACCTCGACCTGCTGGCGCAGAAGAAGATCAGCTGGGTCAACTGGAACTACTCCGACGACTTCCGTACCGGCGCCGTCTTCAGGACCGGGACCTGCCCGAACGGCTCGTTCGCCGGCACGGGCAACCTGAAGGAGGCCGGGGTCTGGATCCGCGACCGGATCCGCACCGCCGACGACTTCTGATCACAGGAACGGGCGAGCGCCGAGAGCGTTCCGTACCCCCGTCACCGGGCTCAACGCCGGTGACGGGAGGTGCGGAACGCTTTTTCTTTTCCATGCCGTCCTTCGACACTCGCCTTTACAGAACGTTACCTGATCACTACGTTGAGTACGTCATCGCATGTCAGAGGCACTGTGCTGCCTCCGGTCAAGGAAAGGTCATGTTGTGCGTGCTCTTGCTCGCGTTGCTCGGACGATCGTGATCGGCGCCGCGGTCCTCGCGGTCTCGACGGTCCCCGCCCAGGCCGGCCCCCTCCAAGCGACTCCCGGCGCCCCGTCCGTCCAGCCGCCCACCGCCTCGTGCTTCCAGTTCCCGTACTTCGGTCCGAAGGGGCACGCGCACTTCGACTTCGGCCGCGAGATCGTCCGGCTCCTGGACGAGCGAGGCGTACGCGTGCGGGGCATCGCGCCCATCGAGGCCAAACCCGCCAACCGGGGCGTCTACATGCCCATCGGCTGGAAGCGGGACCACATCGACCCGTGCAACGGCGTCTACTACCCCGGTGGCTTCGCCCTCGAAGACGTCAGGAGCGGGCACGAGGCCGCCATCCACGACATCTACCTGCGCCCCGACGGGGCCCACGCGCAGGTGTCCATCGACGGGCAGCCTCAGGGCGAGCGGCTGGTGGCCACGTACAAGCTGCACGAGTTCGCCGCCGGCGTGCCCACGCCGCGCCCGCTCGAAGGCGGCGTCGGCCCCCGCCACTGGCCGTTCTACGTCAGCGCGTATCTCAGCCGCACGGTCAGGGACCTCACCGGCATCCCGCTGGCCGAGGGCGACTACCTGGCCAACCTCGACGCGGTCGTCCAGTACGTGCCGTAGCCGCGACCCCTGACCTGAGCCCCTGCCGGGCCGTGCCTCGGGGCGCGGCCCGGCACTCGCGAATCGAGAGACGACACGATGCGACTGACCAGCGCCAGCAGCCGGTGGACATGGACCGCCGGCGCCTCCATCGCCGTGCTGGCGGCCACGGTGCTCATCGGCCCCGCGATGCGCCCGAGCACTGCCACCAGCCACTGGGACGCCCCCGCCACCACCGTGAACAAGCAGATCGACGCCACCGACCTGTACGCCTTCACCAGCCCGGAACGGCAGGACACGGTCACGATCGTGGCCAATTACATCCCCTTCCAGGCGCCGCAGAAGCCCTACCAGTTCGACACCGACGCCCGCTACGAGGTGCACGTCGACGACACCGGCACCGGCCGGGCCGCCGTCACCTACCGCTGGACGTTCGCCAACAAGGCCCTGCCCGCGCCCTCCTTCGTGCGCGGGCGCGAGCGGCAGGCCGGCCCGCTCGACTCCCTGGTCGAGCAGAGCTACACGCTGACCAGGCTGCGCGACGGCAAATCGGAGGTCCTCGTCCGCGACGGGTACGCGGCCCCCACCGACCTGGGCGCCCCCGGCTACGCCGCGACGCGCCGCAAGGCCGTCCGCGACCTGCCGGGCGGCGGCAAGGTCTTCACCGGCACCGCCGCCGACCCGTTCTACTCCGACAACCGCGCCGTCAACCTGCTGCGCTTCGGGCTGCCGTTCTTCCCCGTCAAGACCGGCGTGCCGATGAACGTCAGCGCGCTCGCCCTGCAACTGCCCAAGTCGGAGCTGGCGCTCGGCGGCGACCCGGTCCGCAACCCGGTCATCGGCGTCTGGACCACGGCATCGCGCAAGTCGAGCACCCTGCTCGGCTCCGGCGCGGCCGGCTACACGCAGGTCTCGCGGCTGGGCAACCCCAACTTCAACGAAGTGATCATCCCGCTGAAGCAGCGCGACCACTTCAACACCCTGCGCCCGGACGGTGACGAGAGCGGCGGTCTGGTCGTGCCGTCCACCCTCGACCCCGACCAGGCCAAGGTCGTCGCCAAGCAGGCGAACGTCACCGCGCCGCCCGCGCCGCGCAAGGACCTGGAGCAGATCTACCTCACCGGCCTCACCACCAGGACCGGCGGGCCGATCAAGCAGGACCTCACCTCCCACCAGCTCAACCAGGACGCCCCGCGCACCGTCAAAGCGGAGGAACTGCGGCTCAACCTGAGCACGCCCGTCGCCGCCTCGCCCGACAAGTACGGCATCCTCAAGGGCGACGCCCAGGGCTACCCGAACGGCCGCCGTCTCATCGACGACGTCGTGACGATCAATCTACGCATGCTCCTGGGCGAACCCGCCGGTCGTGGCGCGCCCGGCCTCATCGCCGAGGACAACCCGGCGTTCCTCCTCAAACCGATCACCGACAGCTTCCCCTACCTGGCCCTGCCCGTCACCGCCGCCGGCTGACCCCCGCCACCGAGGACCTCCGATCAGATGAGTCGCCTACGGAGATTGCCGCCGCTGCTGGGATGCGTGCTGCTGGGCTGCGTCCTGGTGACCCTGTTCGCCCCCGGCGGGCTGCTGCGCAGGGACGAGCCGCCTCCCGCGCCGGCGGGCTGGTCACCGTACGACCTCGCCGGATCGATCCAGGCCGTCCAGGCCCGCCTGCGCCGTCACCCCGACGACGCGGCGGCCTGGGCGAGCCTCGGCGACATGTACCTCAAACAGAGCCGCCGCACCGCCGACACCGCCTACTACGCCAAAGCCCAGGGCGCGTTCGAACGCTCGCTGCGCCGGCCGACCGGCGACGGGCAGCCGTACATCGACGCCGTGATCGGCATGGGAGCGCTGGCCAACGCGCGGCACGACTTCGCCGGCGCCGTACGCTGGGCCGAGCGCGCCCGCAAGGCGGCGCCGTTCCGGTGGGCCCTGTACGGCGTGCTCACCGACGCCCACCTCGAACTCGGCCAGTACGAACAGGCCGAGACCGCGCTGCGCCGCATGCTCGACGGCCACCCCGACCTCGCCTCCTTCACCAGGGCCGCCCGCGTGGAACAGCTGCGCGGCCGGCCGGGCCCCGCCCGCGACCTGCTGCGCCGCGCCTGCGCGATCCCCGGCGACCCCGCCGAGTACGCCTTCTGCCAGTGGCAGCTCGGTGAGCTGGCCTGGAGCACCGGCGATCCGCGTACCGCCCGCGCCGCCTACACCCAGGCGCTGGCCGCCGACCCGGGACACGCGCCCGCCCGCGCCGGCAAGGCCCGCGCCGAGGCCGCGCTCGGCCACACCGGCCAGGCCCTGCGCGACTACGCCACCGCCGTCGTCCGGTCCCCTGCGTATGTCGTCGAGTACGGAGAGTTGCTCGAACACCTTGGGGATGTGGAGGGGGCCAGGCGGCAGTATGCCGTCTTCACCGCCCAGCAGCGGCTCCTGGCCGCGAGCGGGGGCATCGACGGCTTGGCGGCTGGTACGTTCGCGGCGAATCATGGTGATCCGGAGATCGCGGTCAGGCACTTGCGGGCCGAATGGGGACGACGTCACAGCGTCGAGGTCGCCGACGCGCTCGGCTGGGCGCTGCACCGGGCCGGGCGTCACGCCGAGGCCGCTGTTCACGCCGTCCGTGCCGACGCGCTCGGGGGGCGGAACGCGTTGTTCGCCTATCACCGGGGTGAGATCGAGCACGCGCTCGGGCACGACGCCGCCGCGCGTACCCACCTGACCAGGGCACTGTCCATCAACCCGCACTTCTCGCCGGGCGGGGCGGCGCGGGCCAGGGAGCTACTGGCGGAGACGCCGTGATCGTGGCGCTCGCCGTCGCCGTCGCGTTCGCCGCGCATCCCCTGGGGAACTTCAGCGTCAACCACTACGACGGGCTGACGATCCACCGGGACAGGATCGAGCACCTCGCCGTCGTGGACCTCGCCGAGATCCCCACCCTGCAGCAGCCGCCGACCGGTCCTCCGGACGTCCATGCTCGCCGGGCCTGCGCCGATCTGCGGGACGCGGTACGGGCCGACGCCGGTGGGCGGACGCTGAGCTGGCGGGTCACCGGCGCCTCCTTCGCCTACCGGCCGGGCGCCGCCGGGCTGCGTACCAGCAGGCTCACCTGCCGGCTCACCGCGCCCTTGCGGGTCGATCGGCCGGTGGCGCTGACCTTCGCCAACGCCTACCGGGGCGACGCCGTGGGCTGGCGGGAGATCACCGCCAAGGGGCAGGGCGTGCGGCTGCGCGACTCCACCGTCCCGGCCGGGAGCGTGTCGGGCGAGCTGCGCGACTATCCCGCCGACCTGCTCAGCTCGCCGCTCGACGTACGCGCGGCCAGGATGACGGCGGAGCCGGGCGACGGTGGCGGGTCCGCGGCGCCGGCGGGCGTGCCCGGCGTGGACGTCGTCACCCGCTACACCGGCCTGCTGGCCGACCGGCTCAACACGCTGGTCGGCGCCGATCGGCTGACCGTGCCGCTCGGGCTGCTGGCCCTGCTGGTGTCGCTCGTGCTGGGCGCCGTGCACGCGGCGATGCCCGGCCACGGCAAGACCGTCATGGCCGCCTACCTCGCCGGACGGGAACGACGGCTGCGGGACGCCGTCACCGTCGCGGCCACGGTCACCGCCACGCACACGGCGGGCGTCCTGGTCCTGGGAGTCCTGGTGACGGCCGCCGGTGCGATAGCCGGGGATGTGGTGCTGGGCTGGCTGGGGGTGGTGAGCGGACTCCTCATCACCACGATCGGCGCCGCCCTCCTTCGCTCCGCCCGCCACAACCGCCCAGGCCACGATCATGGGCACGGTCATGGACACGGACACGGGCACGGTCACGGTCACGGGCGTGTGGGGCGGTCGGGTGGTGGGGTGGTGGCGCTGGCGGTGGCCGGTGGGCTGGTGCCGAGCCCGTCCGCGCTGGTGGTCCTGCTCGGCGCGATGGCGCTGGGCCGCACCGCGTTCGGCGTCCTGACCGTGGTCTGCTACGGGCTCGGCATGGCGGCGACGCTGCTGGTCACGGCGCTCACCCTGCGCAGGCTGGGCGGTCTCGCCGTCGCGGGCCGGATGCGGCGGTTGCGCCCGTACAGCGCCGCCATGACCGCCGCACTCGTCCTGCTCGTGGGACTGGGGGTCACCGTGCGCGCGGTGGCCGCGCTCGTATGAAGATCCCTCCCGCCCGTGAGGCCGGTCGCGGAAGCGGGTACTAAGGGAATCCGACTGACGGGCAGAAAGGTTGAAGATGGCTATGTCAGACGAGACTGTGGAGCTCAGCCCCAGCGACTGGGTACGCGAGCAGACGGAGAAGATCCGTGAGACCGGCACCACCGACGGCATCCTGATCCAAGGCGCGCCGATCGTGCTGCTGACCTTGCGGGGTGCGAAGACGGGCAAGCTGCGCCACACCCCGGTGATGCGGGTGGAGCACGAGGGCAGCTATGCGGTGGTGGCGTCCAAGGGCGGTGCTCCCAAGCACCCCACCTGGTACTACAACATCAAGGCGCACCCCGAGATCACCTTGCAGGACGGCACCGTCACCCATGACTACGTCGCGCACGAGGCCGAGGGCACCGAGCGGGCGGAGTGGTGGGAGCGGGCGGTCGCGGTCTTCCCGTCGTACGGCGAATACCAGCAGAAGACCGACAGGCAGATCCCCGTCTTCGTGCTCGACCCGAAGTAACCGACGAACCGGCGGGCGCGGCACCCGCGCCCGCTCGGTCGCCCGAAGGTCAGCCGGCGACCGGGAGGGCCGTCTCGCCGGGCTTCGCCGTCGGACGCCAGCCGAGCTCAGGGCCCAGCTTCGTGGCGATGTCGGTGAGGATCTGCACGTAGTCCTCGTGCTCGAACGTGAACGGCAGCGCGAACGCGACCTCGTCGATCTCGCGGAAGGCGGCGTGCGCGTACAGCAGCTCGGCGATCTCGGCGGAGCTGCCCACGAGGTCGGGCGCGAACATCATCCGGGCCGGGCCCTGCGGCTCCGCGGTGCGGGGCAGGCGCTTGGCGGCGTACTCCTCGTACTTGGCCCGCTGCTGCGGCGTGGCCGAGTCCGTGGGGATGACGACCAGCCCTTGGGAGACGCGGGCCCGCTCGCCGTCGGGGTGCGCGGCGCGGAACGCCCGTACGTGGGAGAGCTGGATCTCGGCGAAGTCCTCGGACTCTTCCGCCTTGACGACGCTGCTGGTCAGCAGGTTCATGCCGTGCTCGCCCGCCCATCGGGCCGAGCGGAGGCTGCCGCCGCCGTACCAGAGCCGAGAGCCCAGGCCGGGCGAGTGCGGCTGGACGCGGTCGGAGAAGACCTCGAAGCCCTCGGTGCCGCTGAAGTCGGTGGCGGGTTCGCCGCGGACGAAGGACAGCAGCCGGCTCACCCGCTCGTACCCGAAGTCCTGGAGGTCGGCGGTGCCGGGGTAGAGGGCGTCCTTGATCTGGTCGAAGTGGAACGGCGGGCCGACGCTGATGCCCGCGTTGAGCCGGCCGCCGGACAGGATGTCCACGGTGGCCAGATCCTCGGCGAGGCGGAGCGGGTTCTCCCAGGCGAGCGGGGTGACGGCGGTGCCCAGCTCGATGCTGGTGGTGCGCTGGGAGGCGGCGGCCAGGACGGCTACGGGGGAGGAGATGCCGTACTGCAGGTGGCGGTGGCGTACCCAGGCGCTGTCGAAGCCGAGCCGCTCGCCCAGCTCGATGATCCGCAGTGTCGATTCGTGTCCCGGGCGCGGGTCGTCCCCGTCGAACAGTCCGATGGTCAGGAAACCCAGCTTGCGTAGTGGGCGGGTGGGCAGCGGCACGGTGGTTCCTTCTCCTTGATCCTGTCCAAGGCAACCAGAAATAGGGGGAAATAATTGCGGCTTCTCCGCTTCGGGCCGCTTCGGGCGAAGCGTCACGCCGCCGCCCGCGTCACAGCCCTTCGTCAGGGCTGGGCGGGGCCGTCGAGGAGGGCTGTGGCCATGTGCTGGACCGAGCGGGTGAAGCGGCGGGGATCGCCGGGCGGTGTCATGTGGCGGATCAGGTCACCGTCGAAGACGGCGAGCAGGGCGTGGGCCAGGAAGTCGGCGTCGAGGTCGGGGCGCGCCTCGCCGAGCAGGCCGCGCAGGTGGCCGTGCCACGAGCGGTAGCTGGGGTCGCCGTACTTGTCCTCGGCGCACGCCTGCTCGTGTGCCGACAGCAGCACCGCGTTGCCCTCCGCGATGGCGCCGAGCCCGTCGAGGAAGGCGAGCAGCCGATCCCGTACGGGAGCGCCGGGCCCCAGCGGGGGAGGGCCGTCCGCGATCCCGTCGCGCAGGTCGCGTGACCGTTCCTCCAGCAACGCCTGGAGCAGGCCCGCGCGGCTGCCGAAGCGGCGGAACACGGTGCCCTTCCCGACCCCGGCGAGCGCGGCGACGCGGTCGATCGAGACGTGCTCCCCGCCGCCTTCGTGCAGCAGCTGCTCGGTCGCCCGCAGCACCGCCCGGCGGTTGCGGGCCGCGTCGGCGCGTTCGGTGCGGTGCTGGGCCATGCGCGCTCCCGATGAGGTGGACTGTCGGTCCGCTTATGTTACCGTGTGGCTCAAGCGGACCAAGAGTCCGATTGCGTTCTCATGAGGAGCTGTTGATGCACATGCGCGCGCTCGTCGTCGATCCCGGCGCTCCCGGTTCCCTGCGGCTCGGGACGGCCGCCGAACCTCACCCCAGCCCCGGCCAGGCCGTGATCGAGGTGCGGCACATCTCGCTCAATCGTGGCGAGGTGGTGTTCGCCGGCAGCCGCCCGCCCGGCACCGTCCACGGGTACGACGCCGCCGGCGTCGTCGTGCGGGCAGCGCAGGACGGTACGGGGCCGGCCGCCGGCGCCAGGGTCGCGGCCTTCGGTGCCGGCGCGTGGGCCGAGCGGATGGCCGTGGACACCACCGCCGTGGCCGAGGTCCCGGAGCGAGTCGATCTCGCCGACGCCGCCGCGCTGCCGATGGCCGGCGTCACGGCGCTGCGCACGTTGCGTTCCCGGCCCATCCTGGGACGGCGGGTCCTGGTCACGGGCGCCGCCGGCGGGGTCGGCCGGTACGCCGTCCAGTTGGCCGCGCTGGGCGGTGCGCACGTCATCGCCTCGGTGGGCTCCGCGGAGCGCGCCGACGGTCTGGCCGCGCTGGGCGCGCACGAGGTGGTGATCGGGCTGGAGGGCATCGACCGGCCGGTCGATCTCATCCTCGACAACGTGGGCGGGCCGCAGCTGGTCGCGGCCTGGGACCTGCTCGCGCCGGGCGGCAGCCTGCGGAACATCGGCTGGGCCTCCGGCGAGCCGGCCGTCTTCGCGCCGTACTCGCTGCTGTCCATCGGCCCGCCCAAGACGATGAGCACGTACGGGGACGTCCGCGACGTCGGCCCCGACCTGGCGACCCTGCTGGACCTCGTGGCCGCGGGCCGCCTCTCGCCCGAGGTGGACTGGCGCGGATCGTGGCAGCGCGTCACCGAGGCCGCCCAGGCGCTCCTCGACCGGCGCATCGCCGGCAAGGCGGTTCTCGACCTGGACCTCGACCCGGCCGCCTGACCATCCCGGCTGACCCCCGCGTACACGCCCGGGATGGCCGGATGCGGCCAGTTCGCGTGAGTGGCGGGCCCGTGAGCAGCGCGGACAGCGGACTTAACGGCGAGCTGATCCCTTACTAAGCGCCCGTGCCGTCGCCGCCTAAGCGCCTCGTACTACTCCGAAGTCGTAGCAACAGGCGAAAGGGGACCAGCATGACCACACTGCAGAACGAACCGGCCGACCTCAAGGTCACTCCGAACCTGTCGGTCTTCGAGCCGCCGGGCAACACGCCGTCCAACCTGGTCATCCGGCGCTCCGTCACCCCGACGTTCCTGGTGGCGATGGAGTTCGAATTCGTCTCGCAGCTGATGATCTCGATGACCGGCAGCTTCAGGTACGAGATCCAGTACTTCGCGGACATCTTCGGCCCCGGCGCCGACGTGAGTCTGGGCACGGTACGCAAGACCACCGTGCTGGGTCAGCCCAAGTACTCGGCGACCCTGCCGGTCAACCAGGAGACCGGCCTGACCGTGTCCGCCTCGATGCTCGCCGACGGGGTGTACCGGCTCAGTGCCGTCGTGACCTTCCTGACCCTCGCAACCCCACCGACGCTGGTCGCCATGACGGCCTTCGCCGAGGGGCCGGCCATCCAGGTCATGCCGTAGGGCACACCTCGCCCGGCCGCCCCGGAGCGTCGCGGGCGGCCGGGCTCCACCCCGCCGCATGAAAGGGCGCGCAGCAGCATGGACGACCTCACCAAGATCGAGACAATCGGGACGAAGATCGCGACCAGGTTGGCCGGAGTGGGAGTCACCAGCTACAAGGAACTGGCCGACCACTCCGCGGCCGAGCTCATCTCGTTGCTGCCAGGCGTGGCCGGCCTGACCCGCGACCGGGTCGAGGGCTGGCGGCGGGACGCTCTGCGCCTGACCGAGACGGCGCCGGCGGAGGTGTCCGACGGGGGCGGTTCCGGGCAGCATGACGAGAGCTACGTCATCCGGGTGCTGGTCAACGAGCGCGACGGATCCATCAGGGCGACGACCATGGAGCACGTCGGCACGGGCGCGGAGGATCGCTGGCCCGGCTGGGACCCCGGCCGGGTGCTCGCCTTCATCGGCGAACACGTCAAGGAGGAGCCGGCCGCCTCCTCGGAGCCGGCGCCCGGCGCGCGGGTGAAACCGATCATGGGCGCCGTGGCCCACCTCGGCCTCGGGACGCGCGCGCTGCCCGCCCTGCGGCCCTTCACCGTGACGGTCACGCTCGACCTCCGCGAGGCCGGAGCCCTCGTCTATGACGTGGTCCTGGCGGCCAGGCTGCTCGACGGCGGCGGCAAGTCCGTGCTGGCCTCGGAGAGCGGCTCGCTGGAGCCGGGAGAACGCAGCCTGTCGGTGACCGCCCAGGCGCCGCCACCGGGCAGGTACCGGCTCGACGCGGCCGTCAGCCTGCGCCGCGCGGGCGAGAACGAGATCGCCGGCCTGGCCGCGGCGGTGGAGAACCTCCCGATCGACGTGCTGCCGGGCTGAACGTCAGACGTGCGGCCGGGCCCGAGGGCCAGACGTGCTGCCGGGCGCGAGGGCCAGAGGTGCCGCTTGGCCGGACGTCAGGCGGACGTCTCCCAGTCGATGCCGCTGTCGCGCAGCCACCGGCTCTCGTGCGGCGACACCTGTGACAGCCGCGGCGCGTCCGGAGCGACCTCGACGGATGAGACGCGCACGCCGCCACTGGAGCCGGCGTGGGGCACGTCCTCATCCCCTGGCACCAGCACCTGCTTGTCGTAGTTCGGCGGCCAGCGCAGCCGGATCCGGCGTCCGCACCGCGGGCAGGCCCACACCTCCAGCCCGGGCTCGATCCGCTCGACCACCACCATCTCGTGCGTCGTCACCAACGAGTTCGACCTCCTCCGCACATTACGGCGAGTGTTGCCGGGCAGATGGTCGTTAAACGGACGGCGAGGCGCTAAACGTCTTCTCTGCGGCGGATGCGCTCGTACAGCTCGATGGTCTCGGGGGTGGGGCCGACGCCGAGCTCCTCGTCGAGGACGCGGACGCACGCCTGGTACTGGATCAACGCGAGATGTTGCAGGCCCTGCCGGCTGTAGCAGGTCATGAGGCGGCGGTGGGCGTCCTCGCGGCACGGGTCGAGGTCGATGATGTCGCGGCACAACTCCGCGCCGGCGGCGTGGTGGCCGAAGAGCACATGGAGCCCGCTGAGGCGTTCGAGCGCTTCGAGGTGCGCCAGCCGCAGCCGCTCGCGGAGCACGACGAGCCAGTCCTCGTAGGGCACGTCGGCCAGCAACTCGCCCCGGTACAGCCCGACGGCGCGTTCGAAGGAGCGCAGCGCCTCGTCGGGGTTGCCGCCGTTCTGCAGGTGGCGCCCGCGCTCGACCTCCGCGTCGAACACGTCGATGTCCACCCACAGCCGCAGGCCGGCGTGGAAGCGGTACGCGCCGTCCGCGAGCACGATGACCGGGGTCTCGGTCTTCGTGCGCAGGACGCGGCGGACGGAGTGGATGGTCACGTTGAGGTTGTTGCGGGCCGGGCCGGGCTCCGCCTTCGGCCAGAAGAGGTCCATCAACTGTTCGCGTCGCGGCCAGGGGTCGCGATGGGTGACGAGGTAGGCGAGCAGAGACCGGCAGCGACCCGCGGGCCAGCCCGTCACCTCCCGGTCGTCGACGCTCACACAGAGCGGCCCGAGCAGATGGATCGCCAGCCGGGGCGCGTCCGCAGGAGCCGGTCCGGCGGGTGCCAGTGCGATGGGTGACGGTTCAGCGCTGGACGGTGCGGCGGGTGACGGTATGGCGAGGGGCGGGGCGGCGGGCGGTGGTCCGGGTACGGGCTCGGCGGCAGGACGGGGCGGATGCGCGGGCCGCGCCGAGCGGCGGGTGAGCCATCGCCGAGCCGGGGCGGCCCCGCCGGCCATCCGCGCCGGCGGCGGCAGCCGTACCCACGGACCCGGCTCGTGCAACCGCCGCGGGAAGTCCGTGACCAGCCGCAGCACCTGGTCGAGCGTCCGGCGTTCCTCCTGCTCCAGCGCGGCGAGCGCCACGCTGTGCGCCTGCCGCCGCAGGCGCAGCTCGTACGCCTGCTCCACCAGCCGCGCGGATTCGCCCAGCACGGCCACGGGCACGCCCGAGTCCTCAGGCCGCCGGCTCAAGGCGTGGCGGAAGTCGGCCAGCGCGGTTTCCTGGTCGCCGGCCCGCAGCGCGAGCATGCCCCGGTGCCAGAACGACCAGAACGTGAGCGAGGACCTCGCCTCCCCGGCCGGCGCGTCCTCGGCCAGCGCGCACGCGACGGCGGCACGGGCGGCCGCCTCCCGCAGGTCGCCGCGCTGCGCGGCCAGCACGCTCTCTCCCATCACGCACCGGCAGGCGGAGCCGGGGTCGCCCGCGCGGCCGAAGGCGCCGGCGGCGACGGCGAAGGACCTCCTGGCCACCTGGTCCTGCCCGCGTGCGGCGGCGATCTCGGCCCGGCCGTAGGAGAGCTCCGGGTACGCCGCCACCACCTCTTCCGGCAGGCGCGTCAGCCAGCCGTCGAGTGTGCGCCACCGCCCGAGGCCGACGAGATCACCGGCCTGACCGGCGACGAGCCTGGCGGCGGCCTCGTGCTCGCCGAGGTTGAGGTGAAGATCGACCGCCTGCTCCAGGCCGCCATGACGGAGTAGCCAGTCCGCGCATTCGCGCACCGCCGCCGGCCCTGGCCGGGCTCTCGCCCCAGCCCTTCCCGAGACGAGCACCCGGCGCCAGCAGCCACGTACGCGATTCCAGCCGCCCTCCAACGGCTGCAGCCATGGGCCGCCGGGCGCCGGCAGCTCAGGGGGCACGTACCCGACGAGGCCGGCCCGGCCCAGAGCCGCCAGGGAGGGGCCGTCGTACTCCTCCAGCAGCGCCTCTCCCAGCACGGTCAGCGGCGCGCGGCCCGATCGTCCCAGGCGCTGCGCGGCTCGGCCGCCGCCCAGCCGGTCGAAGAGCGCCCGTACCGCCTCCAGCACGGCCGCGCGTCCGCCGGCCATCCGCCGCACCCGGTGGCGGACGGCGGCGGGCAGGCCGGGCAGCGTGGCGTCCATCCACTGCTCCACCACTGCCCTGGACAGGCGCAGGTCCTTCGGCGTTCGATAGGCCGCGTAGCCCGCCGCAGGCGCGGCGGCCAGCCTGTCCCGGGTGAGCAGGACGACGGCGACCTCGCGCCCCAGCACGGGGATCAGGCAGCGGTTGACCAGCCCCAGCGCGGGCGACGCGCCGGCCAGCACATGGGCGTTCTCCAGGACCACCGCGCCACCACCGAGCAGCCCGCCCAGTTCCTCGCCGAGAGCGCGGTAGATCGGCTCCCAGCCGCGCACCGGGCCAGGATGCCGCCGCATGAGCGCGAGGACGCTCTCACCGAAGCCCGGATCGATCCGGCGGGTGGCCTCGACGAGCAGCAGCGCCAGGGTCGCGGGGTCGCTGTCCTCTGGGCCCAGGCGAGCCCACAGCAGTTCGCCGGTGCGCGCGCCGAGCGCGGCGATCAGCCCCTCCGTCAGCAGGTAGCCGGACGGCGCCTCCAGGACGACCGCTCCGCCACGGGCCGCCGCCGCGAACTCGTCGCGTTCGTGCTCGGGACCGCCGCGCGCCGGCGGCATGATCTTCGCTGCGAGAGTCATTCTCCCCCTTGGCCAGGACGAAGCGTCCATCCCATGCGGGACGCGCGTTCACGGGCTGACGCTGGAGGGGGCCCGGCTGCATCATCATCGCCCCGCCGGGGATGACGTACCAGGCAGCATCCGCTCACCTTCGAGGCGGCGGCGCGGAGCCGGTGGTCGCGCTGGGCATCGACCTGCTCCGGTGCGAGACTGTTCGGCGTGGAAGCTGAGCACAATCCGCTGATGCCGCAGATGCGGCTGGACGAGCTGCTGGCGGAGCTGCAGGTCCGGCTGACCGCCGTGCTGGCCACC
>NZ_JBEZGB010000021.1:0-149432 GCF_040649755.1 Nonomuraea sp. NPDC048882 | reverse complement strand
GCCGTGCCCCCACCCCTCCCCCCAGCCCCTGCCCCCCACCCTCCCCCCTACTTAGCCGCACCGCCCCCCCACCCACCCCCCCCCCCCCCGCGCCGCCCACGCCGCTCGATGAAGGCCACGCGGGGCGAGACGGCGCCGCGCGGCCTTCATCGAGCGGCGCTCAGACGAGCCCGATCATGAACCCTTCGTCCTTGACCCCCAGGTACGCCCCCGGCCGGTACTGCCGCATGGCGCCCTCGATGACCGGAATGTACTTGGGGTTCGACCCGAGCGGCAGCCGGTAACCGTTCTTGACCGTGTGGAACTCCCACAGGTGCTCCATCTCCGGATGACGCGAGCGGAACCCCTGGTCGGCGGGGAACAGGTCCATCCGGACCATCGTCTTGCGGAAGATGTAGTCGGCGAGCTTGACCCGGCGCTGCCGCGTACGCGAGATGCCCACCCCCGACAGCTCCGCCCACGCCACCGCCCACGGCGTGCCCTTCGGATCGTCCCAGCGCACGCCGAACCCGTCGAACACCAGCTTGCGCGGCCGGCTGAGCTTCTTCCACGCGAACACCGGCAGCAGGCCGATGCCCAGGAAGATTAGCCCCAGCAGTCCGGCCACGACCGCCGTGCCCGCCCCGCCCGTGGTCTGCCCGGTCAGCGTCGAGACGATCACGAAGAGCCCGATCACGCCCGAGACGGCGCCGCCGATCATCGCCTTCACCTTGGCGTCGCCGCCGACGTCGATCACCACGGGAGGCGGGCCGAAGGACCTCGGGGGCTGCTGCGGGGGATAGGGCGCGGGATGAGGGGGCTGGTGAGGGCCGTACGTCATGGGAGGCCACGTTAGCGGCGTCCGGAATCCCCTTCGTCACGCTTCACGGTTTTCTGAAACGTCTTCCGAAGCGTTCCCGGGGATCGGCCACTGGCTATGCTGGGCCGCATGAGCAGCCAGCGGTCCGGTGAGGACAATCTCGGCTGGACGCTCGGCGTGCTGCTGCGGGCGTACCAGAGCTCGGTCGTCACCGTGATCGGCGACCTGCCGCACGGCCCGCGCGGCTACCAGACCCTCGCCGCCGTGGTGGCCGGGGATCATCCGACCCAGCTCGCCCTGGCCGCGCATCTGGGCATCGACAGGACCGTGATGACGTACCTCGTCGACGACCTCGTCCGGGCGGGCCTGGTCGAGCGGCGGCTCAACCCGGCCGACCGCCGCCAGCGCAGGATCGTGGCCACGTCGGACGGCGTGCGCGCGTTCGAGAAGCTGGAGCGGCGCGTCCGCGAGGCCGAGGACGGCCTGCTCGGCGCGCTCGACGCGGCCGAACGGGAGACGTTCAGGGGCCTGCTGCGGCGGGTGGCCTGTGACGTGCGCGACATCGAGCCCGCCACCGACCCGTGCGAGGTGGCCGAACAGGTGCTCGCGGACGGCGCCTGAGCAGCGCTGGCCCACCGTCGGCTAAGTAGTTGCATGCGCGAGGAATTGCCGCGTGCAACTTGCTGTTGTGCCACTCGTCTGGCATCTAGATATTCTTTGTGACAACACATCTGCCCTGTCGGAGGGCGCAAGGGGAGGGCACATGCCTGACTACGGCCACGAGCTCATGTTCGGATCCTTCATCACCCCCGCGAACGCCTCGCCCCAGGAGGTCGTCTCGCTCGTACAGGAGTCGGAGGCCGCGGGTCTGGACCTGGCCACCTTCCAGGACCACCCCTACCAGTCGGCCTTCCTCGACACCTGGACGCTGCTGTCGTACGCCGCCGCGCGGACCGAGCGCATCCGCCTGTCGGGCAACGTCATCAACCTCCCGCTCCGCCCGCCGGCCGTGCTCGCCAGGGCCGCGGCCAGCCTCGACCTGCTCAGCGGAGGCCGGTTCGAGCTGGGGCTCGGCTCGGGCGCCTTCTGGGACGCGATCGAGGCCATGGGCGGGCGGCGGCTCACCCCAGGGCAGGCCGTCGAGGCGCTGAGCGAGGCCATCGACGTCATCCGCGGCGTCTGGAACGTGGACGACCGGTCCCTGTTCCGCGTGGACGGGACGTACTACCAGGTCGACGGGGCCAAGCGCGGGCCCGCCCCGGCGCACGACATCGGCATCTGGCTGGGGGCGTACAAGCCGAAGATGCTCCGCCTGACCGGGGCCAAGGCCGACGGGTGGCTGCCGTCGCTGCAGTTCTTGAAGAGCCTGGACGAGATCGCCAAGGCCAACGAGATCATCGACGCGGCCGCCGTGGAGGCGGGGCGTGAGCCCGCCGCCGTCCGCCGGCTGCTCAACATCGGCGGGCGCTTCGGGCCGCGCAGTGACCGGCTCCTGTCCGGGCCGCCCGAGCAGTGGGCGGAACAGCTCGCCGCGCTGACCCTGGAGTACGGCCTGTCCGGCTACATCGTCATGGGCGACGACGCCGCCACCATCAGGACGTTCGGCGAGGAGGTGGCGCCGCTCGTGCGGGACCTGGTGGCCACCGAACGCGCGACGCGCGGCAGCGGCGTCGCCGGAGCGGGGCGATGAGCGTGGACTACCGGCATCCGCTGCGCCTCGGCCTCCTGCTCACCCCTGGGGATGACGGTCCTGAGGCGGCCGTGGAGCGTGCGCGGCTGGGGGAGGAGCTGGGCTACGACCTCGTGTCGTTCCGGCCGGGCTCCTCGGGGCTCGACCCGTGGACGCTGCTGAGCTGGACCGCCGCCCGCACCGCCCGCATCCACCTCGCCGCCGAGGCCGGCGCCACGGGCGGGACAGGGTTCAACCCCGCCGTCGTGGCGCGGGCGGCGGCCAGCCTCGACCTGCTCGCGGACGGGCGCGTCGAGCTGGTCCTGGGCGCGGGTCCCGGCCTGGACGAGGCGATCGACGTCGTACGGGGCATCTGGACGGCGCACGTCCGCTCACCCTTCAGCTTCGACGGCGAGCATCATCGGCTGGCGGGCGCCGAACGCGGGCCCGCCCCCGCGCACAACATCCCGATCCTGCTCACCGGCGCCCCGGATCCGGCCCTTCTGCACCTGGTCGGCACCAAGGCGGACGCCTGGCTCCAGACCACCGGCGACGGCTGGGCGGGGGTCAATGCCGTCATCGATCAGGCCGCCGTCGCGGCCGGGCGCGACCCGCGCGAGATCCACCGCCTGACCCACATCACGGGCCGCTTCACCGGCGCGCCGGAACGCTGGATCTCCGCCCTGCTCCCCCTGATCCTCGACCAGGGCGTCAGCACGCTCGTCCTCGCCACCGACGACCCCGCCGCCATCCACCGCTTCGCCACCGACGTCGCCCCGGCGTTGCGCGAAGCCCGGGGCGAGATCCCCAGGTCGGAGCGGGTCCCCAGCCTGAACGTCCGCCGCCACCGCCGCGACGGCATCGCCTACGACGCCGTCCCCGAGTCGCTGGCCGGCACCGCGATCGAGCCGGGTGACGCCGGTTACGCCCGGGTGCGCTCGACCTACCTGCGCGGCGGGTCACCCGGCCTGGTCCTGCGCCCCGGCACCCCGGGGGAGGTCGCCGAGGCCGTGCGCTTCGCTCGTACGCAGCCGGTGAAGCTGTCCGTGCGCAGCGGCGGCCACGGCATCAGCGGCCGTTCGACCAACAACGGCGGCATCGTCATCGACCTGTCCCGCCTGCACGCCGTCGAGATCCTCGACAAGGCCACCAGGCGCGTCCGCGTCGAGCCGGGCGCGCGCTGGCGCGACGTCGCCGCCGCGCTCGCCCCGCACGGCTGGGCGCTGAGCTCAGGCGATTACGGCGGCGTGGGCGTCGGAGGCCTGGCCACGTCGGGCGGCATCGGCTGGCTCGTCCGCGAGCACGGCCTCACCGTCGATCACCTGCGCGCCGTGGAGATGGTGCTGGCCGACGGCACCCGGGTGCGCGCCGACGAGGAGGAGAACGCCGAGCTGTTCTGGGGCGTACGCGGCGCCGGGGCGAACTTCGGCATCGTCACCTCGTTCGAGTTCGAGGCCGACGAGGTGAGCGAGGTGGGTTTCGGGCAGTTCGTGATGGACGCCTCCGATACGGCCGGGTTCCTCGAACGGTGGGGCGCCGTCATGGAGGCCGCCCCGCGTGACCTGACCAGCTTCCTCATCATCGGCCGGCCACGCCTGGGGCAGCCGACCGTGGCCCAGGTCATGGCCGTCGTCGACTCCCGTGACGCCGAGACGATCGTCGCCCGCCTGCAGCCCCTCGCCGACGTGGCCCCGGTGCTCGACTACTCCATCCAGGTGCTGCCGTACGAGGCGATCATGAACGCCCCGCAGGCTCCCCACGACGGCCAGGGCGAGCCGGTGACCAGGTCCGCGCTGGCCGACCACCTCACGCCCGCGCTGGCCGGCGACGTGGGCCGGCTGATCGCGGGCGGGCTGTCGTACTTCTTCTCGATCCGCGCGGTCGGCGGCGCCGTGGCCGACGTGCCCGCCGACGCGACCGCGTACGCCGGGCGCTCGGCGAACTTCCAGCTCGTCGCGTTCGGCGCGAACCGCCGCGCCCTGGACCGCGCCTGGGACGCGATGCTGTCCCACTTCTCCGGCCTCTACATCAACTTCGAGACCGACCTGCGCCCCGAGCGCCTGCACGACGCCTACCCGGACGCCCATCTGCGCCGGCTGCGGGCGCTCAAACGCCGCTACGACCCGGACAACGTCTTCCGCGACAACTTCAACGTCTCACCCGAACCGGATCAGGCCAGGTCCCAGAGCAGCCGGTAGTACGCGATGCGCTCGGCATCCGGCTCGATCCCGTAGCCCGCGTAGACGTGGGCGTCGTGGCCGGGCCCGTAGTCCTCCTCGGCGCTCCATGCGGCGACCGCGAGGTCGGCCCAGCGGTCCGCGACCCCGAGCGAGCCGAGATCGACGTGCGCGGAGACCGTGCCGTCGTCGAGCAGCAGCGTGTTCGGCACGCACGCGTCGCCGTGGCACACCACCAGCCGGTCGATCGACGGGGGCGCTTCGAGCCGCGCCCGCGCGTCGGCCAGGGTGAGCGCGCGGTGCTCGGGAGCCCAGTCGCCGGGCCCCTCGCCGTCGGCGATCCGCTCGGCCACCCGGGGCAGCCGCCGTTCGACACTCCAGTCGAACGGGCACTCCGCCATGGGCAGCGCGTCGTGCAGGATCCGCAGCCCCCGCCCGATGGCCGTCGCCGCGACGGCCGGGGCGTCGGCCCAGCGCGCGTCCACCGCGGACACGCCGGGCACGGCAGCGGTCACCAGCCACGCCCCGTCGGCGTCCGCGCCGTGGGTGAGCACCGGCGGCACCCGCACCCACCGCCCCGCCCAGGCCAGCCGCTCGGCCTCGGCCCCGAGATCGATCTCAGGGGTGCCGGCGGCGACCCACTTGGCGTAGCGGACGTCGCCGCGCGCACCGTCGAGCCGGAACGTCAGCCCGCCCAGCTCGTTGCGCCACACAGGGGTGATGACGTCGTCACCGGCCAGCTCGGCGATGACGGCGGGGACGGTGACAGGGCCGGTGGGGATCTCGGCGGCGGCGGAACGACTCACAGGAACGGGATCCTTCCAGCCGGACGGACCCGCTGACAACGCATTATCCCCGGGGTGCGGCGCGGAGGCACGGGCGGAGGCACGGGCGGAGGCACGGGCGGCGGGTGGCACGCGGGCGGAAGCGTGGACGGCACGTGGGCGGAGGTGGCGCGGGCCATGCGCCGGTCCGGCGGCCGAGCAGGCCGCCGAACCGGCGAAGCGGAGGGCCTGGTGGAGGTCAGCCGGTGGGTGGTGCCTGGTGGAGGAGGAGTGTGACGAAGCCCAGGATGCCGCGGTAGCCGCGCAGCCACATCTCGCGGTGCTCCCGCGCCGCCGCCAGGGCCGCGTCACCGTCGGGACCCGGATGGGCGAGCGCCCAGCGGGTGAGCGTGCCGGTCCACGACCATTCGTACTCGTCCCACTCGTCGAGCGTGCTCGTGTGGCCGTGGATCACGGCGTACCCGGCGGCCTCCATGCGCTCCACCGTGCCGGCCAGGTCCGCGTACTCGTCCGGCTCGGCCCCCAGCACGGTGAGCAGCGGAGCGGTCGGCGGGCGCTCCCAGAAGCCCTCGCCGACCAGCGTCAGCCCCGACGACGGCCGCAGGTGGTCGCGGACGGCGGCCAGCGTCGGCGCGAGCCCGCCGAAGGCGTGCGTGGCCCCCACCGACAGCACCAGGTCGTACGGCTCCGCGCTCGCATAGTCGGCGGCGGGCGTGCGGTGCAGCCGCAGCCGGTCGGACACGCCGCGCCGGCCCGCCTCCTCGGCCGCCGCGGCCAGGCCGGACTCGGAGAGGTCCACCCCGTCGGCCGTCGCGTCCGGGTAGAGCGTCAGCGCCCTCGTCAGCCACGTACCCTCACCGCAGCCCAGGTCCAGGATGCGGGCCCGGGGCGGCAGGGCGGCCCTGGTGAGCAGGCGGACGAGCTCACCCTCGGAGACGGGCGCGGCGATGGGGTGGTCGCCGTGGGCGAGGTGGCTGATCAGTTCGCGTTCCATGGACAGGCAATATGCCGGACGGCGCCGCCACGCCCCAAAGCCTTTTCCGCCGGACTCCGGCGTTCGCCGTCACATCTCCTGCGCGGCCTCCGTCATAGCGATGCCTCCGGACGACCGGAGGCCGATGACGACTGGAGGAGAACATGACGAACGCGGACCTGCGCGGCACGGTGACGGGGCGGGTGCTGCTGCCCGGCGACGACGGTTTCGAGCAGGCGGCCAGGGCGTGGAACCTGTCGGTTGAGCAGCGCGTGGCCGCCGTGGTGGAGGCCGCGCACGCCGACGACGTCGCCGCCGTCGTCCGGTACGCGGCCAGGGCCGGGCTGGCGGTGAGCGCGCAGCCCAGCGGGCACGGCGCCTCCGGCGACGCCGACGGGGTCGTGCTGCTGCGCACCCGGCGGCTCGGCGGTGTCGAGGTGCGCGCGGAGGAGCGGGTGGCCCGGGTCGGTGCCGGGGTGACGTGGGGGGAGACGCTGGCCGCGGCCGGGCCGCTCGGCCTGACCGGGCTGGCGGGCAGCAACCCCGTCGTGAGCGTGACCGGCTACACGCTGGGCGGCGGCCTCAGCTGGTTCGGTCGCCGGTACGGGTTCGCCGCCGACAGCGTACGCGCCTTCGAGGTGGTGCGGGCCGGCGGGGAGTCCGCCACCGTGACCGCCTCCTCCGACCCCGACCTGTTCTGGGCGCTGCGCGGCGGCGGTGGCGACTTCGCGCTGGTCACGGCGGTCGAGTTCGACCTGCACCCCGCTCCCGCCCTGTACGGGGGGCGAGTCGTCTGGTCAGGCGATCGGGCCGGGGAGGTGTTCGAGGTCTTCCGCGAGATCACCTTCGACGCGCCTGACGAGCTGAGCGTCTGGTTCAACCGGGTAAGCCTGCCCCAGGCGCCGCCCCTCGTCACCCTGGACGTCACCTACCTCGGTGAGGAGGGCGACGGCAAGGCGCTGCTCGCCCGGCTCGACAAGATCGGCGACGCGCTCTCCGACAGCCGGGGGCCGGTCGCCGTGGCCGAGCTCGGCGCCGTCACCGCCGAGCCGACCGAGCCGGCGCCCGCGCGCTCCCGCGCCGAGCTGCTGACCGGCCTGGACGACGCGGTGGCGGAGATCCTGCTGGACACGCCCGCGGAACCGGTGGTCGGGATCCAGCTCAGGCACCTGGGCGGGGCGCTGGCCGCCGCCCGGCCGGACGGAGGGCCGAGCGGTCCCATGACCGAGCCGTACCTGCTGTCCACCTTCGGCCTCGCGTTCAACCCGGAGGTGGGCGCGGCCGTGGGGGCCAGGCAGCGGCGCTTCGCCGAGGAGCTGGGGGAGCGGGTCAGCGGGCGCAAGCCGTACACGATGCTGGCGGGCGGAGAACGGGCCGCGGCGGCCTTCACCGGGCCTGACCTGGAACGGCTGCGGGCGATCAAGCGGGCCCGCGACCCGCACGGCGTGATCCGCGCCAACTTCCCCGTCCTGGGCTGACCGAAGAACGGCGGGTACCCGACCCCTCGCCTGGCCGCCCCCCGCCCCGCCCGTCCGGGCGCGGGCGGGCTCAGGTCAGGGAGTCGATCCAGCGCTCCAGGCGGGCCCCTTCCGTGGCCATCAGGTCCGGGTCCCGGAAGGTGTTGGTCAGCAGGGCCGCCCCCTGGTACGAGGCGAACAGCGCCACCGCCAGCTCCTTGGCGTCCGCGCGTCCCATGGCCGCGAACTGCTCCTCCACCCACGCGAGCAGCCGGGCCATCACCGTGGCGATGGCCCGGTCCAGGCCGTCGTCGCGTTTGTCCAGCTCGGAGGCGAGGGTGCCGGTCGGGCAGCCGTACTGGGCGGTGAGGTCGCGCTCGCCGATCCAGCCCCGCAGCAGGGCCTTGAGCCGATCCCGGGGCTCGGCGAGCCGGCCCAGCTCGCCGAGCATCGTCTCCAGGTGGTGGCCGTGCGCCTCGATGGCCGCCTCGATGAGCTGGTCCTTCGTCTTGAAGTAGTAGTAGACGTTGCCCACGGGGACGTCGGCCGCGCGCGCGATGTCGGCCAGGGTCGTCTTCTCGACCCCCTGCTCGTGCAGCACACGCACGGCGGCGCCCGCGAGCCGTTCCCGCTTCCCCGCCCGGGTTGAGTTAGTCACCTGACTCACTATAGACAAGCGCCCCCGTGACTCGCTATGGTCTCGATCTAAGTCAGTCAACTAACTAACTCGCAGGAGCAGTTCATGATCGTAGTGACAGGTGCCACCGGCAACGTCGGCGGCGAGCTCGTCCGTCAGCTCGTCGCGGCCGGCGAGCGGGTGACCGCGCTCTCCCGCCGGCCCGCGACGTTCCCCGAGGGTGTCCGGCGCAGCGCCGGCGACCTGGAGGACCCGGCGACGCTGAAGGACGCCTTCGACGGCGCCGACGCGCTGTTCCTGCTCGTCGCCGGCCCCGACCCGCGCGCCGTCCTCGACGCCGCCAAGGCGGGCGGCATCAGGCGCGTCGTCCTGCTCTCCTCCCAGGGGGCGGGGACGAGGCCGCAGGCGTACGAGCATCCGGCCGCCTTCGAGCGGGCGGTGCGCGAGTCCGGGCTGGAGTGGACGATCCTGCGGCCGGGCGGCTTCGCCTCCAACGCCCTGGCCTGGGCCGAGCCGATCCGGGCGCACCGCACCGCCGCCGCGCCGTTCGCCGGGGTGGGGCTGCCGGTCGTCGATCCGGCCGACATCGCCGAGGTCGCGGCCGTGGTGCTGCGGCAGGACGGGCACGGCGGGCGTACGTACGAGCTGACCGGACCCGCGCCCGTCACCCCGCGCGACAGGGCCGCCGCGATCGGGCAGGCCATCGGCGCGCCGGTGAGCTTCGTCGAGCAGACGCCGGAGCAGGCCCGCGCGGAGATGCTGCGGTTCATGCCGGAGCCGGTCGTCGAGGGCACCCTGGCCATCCTCGGCACGCCGCTCGCCGCCGAGCAGCGGGTCAGCCTCGACGTGGAGCGCCTCCTGGGCCGCGCCCCGCGCTCCTTCGCCGACTGGGCCGTCCGCAACGCCGCCGCCTTCCGCCCATGACCACCGACAACGCCGGGAGCACCATGAGCACCACAAGTACCGCGGGCGTCCCCGCATATGGGGCCGGCCCCGCCATGCGCAGCCTGCCGGTCCTGGACTCCACGATCGCCTATCGGGAGCTCGGCGAAGGCGACCCGATCGTCTTCCTGCACGGCAATCCCACCTCCTCGCACCTGTGGCGGCACGTCATGCCCGCCGTCGGCCGCGGACGGCGGCTGGCGCCCGACCTGATCGGCATGGGGGAGTCGGGCAAGCCCGCGATCGGCTACACCTTCGCCGATCACGCCCGCTACCTGGACGCCTGGTTCGATGCCCTCGGCCTCGACGGTGTCGTGCTCGTCGGGCACGACTGGGGCGGCGCCCTGGCGTTCGACTGGGCCGCCCGCCATCCGGGACGGGTCCGCGGGATCGCCTTCACCGAGGCCATCGTCAAGCCGATGACCTGGGAGGAGTTCCCGGAAGGCGGGCGCGAGCTGTTCCGGGCGATCAAGACCGACGGCGTCGGGGAGACCATGATGCTGGACGACAACGCCTTCCTCCGCCAGGGCCTGCCCGTCACCGTGCCCACGCTGTCGGAGCAGGACCGGGCCGCCTACCTGCGGCCGTACCCGACCAGGGAGAGCCGGCTGCCGCTGCTGCGGTGGGCCCGCTCGATGCCGCTGGGCGGCGAGCCGGCCGACGTGGTGGCCAGGGTGGAGGCGTTCGACCGGTGGCTGGCCGCCAGCCCGGAGGTGCCGAAACTGCTGATCGGCTTCCGTCCGGGACCTGGCACGATGTGGACGGAGGAAACCCTCGCCTGGTGCGCGGAGAACATCGCCGCGCTGGAGATCCTGCGGCGCGAGGAGGCCGCCGGTCACCACACCCCCGAGGACCGTCCGGAGGTCATCGCGGCGGTCGTCGGCGAGTGGATGTCCAAGCGGGGATGGTGAGCGGCGGACAAAACCCAACAGTTGTTGGCCTACACTTGTTGTCATGGCCTTCACCGAACGCTCGGCGGCGACCAGGACCGCCATCCTGGCCGCCGCCAGGAAACTGCTCATCGAACGCGGCTACGAGGCCATGACGATCCGGGCGGTCGCCACCATGGTCGGCGTGGACCCGTCCATGGTCATGCGCTACTACGGCAGCAAGGCCGGGCTCTTCAGCGCCGCCGTGGACGTGGACCTGCGGCTCGGCATGGTCGAGCGGCCGCCGAGGGAACGGCTCGGCGAGCTGCTCGTCCGGCACTTCCTGGCCCGGTGGGAAGGCGATCTGGCCGACGACCTGCTCATCATGCTGCTGCGCTCGGCCAGCACGAACCCCATGGCCGCCGAACGCATGCGCGAGGTGTTCGAGACGCAGATCGCCGCGTTCGTGGCCGCCGCCACCGGGGCCGACGACGCCGCGCACCGGGCGGGGCTCGTCAGCAGCCAGGTGCTCGGCCTGGCCCTGACCCGGTACGTGCTGCGCTTCCCCCCGATGGCCGACGCCGACGTCGAGACCCTGGTACGCGACGTCGGGCCGGTGGTGCAGCACTACCTCGTGGGCGACCCTGTGCCGGCCCGCGCGCCGTCCTGAAAGTTTCACCGAAGTTCCGCAGGTGAGCGGGGCGTCGCCGGGCGCGCGGTTTGACGCCCGTCCCCGTGCGATCAAAGCTCGCACGGGGACGCCCCGGGGGGACTTCGCCGGGACCCACGGATGTTAGCGCTACCAGGATCGGAGGAGCGGCGTGAAGACACGTACGGGACGCCTGGCCATCCTGCCCGTCCTGCTCATCTGCGGGTTCCTGTTACCCGCCCCGCCCTGGCCGACACCAACCTGGCCGGGAACGCTATGCCGACGGCCTCGTACACCTCCCCCTGGGAGGGTGTCGCCGCCGTCAGCGACGGCATCGACCCGCCGAGCTCGAACGACACCGTCAACCGCCGCCGGGGCACCTGGCCGAACACCGGCAGCCAGTGGGCCGAGCTCGCCTGGGCCTCCGCGCAGACGATCAAGTCGGCCGAGGTGTACTTCTTCGACGACGGCGGCGGCGTGCGCGTCCCGGCCTCGTGGAAGCTGCAGCGCTGGACGGGCAGCGCGTACGCCGACGTTCCCGGCACGTACCCGATCGCCGCGGACGCCTACAACACGATCACCTTCGCCACGGCGGTGAGCACCACCCGGCTGCGCGTCGTCCTGCAGAGCGGGCAGGGGTCGGTCGGCCTGCTGGAGATCAAGGCGTGGGCCGCCGACCCGCCCGGCGGCGGCACCGGCTGGAACCCGCCGGCCGGCCTGGTCACCCCGCTGAACGCGGTCTGGCAGCACGTCGAGAGCACCTACCCCAACCTGTACGGCTTCCGGAACTACGGCTGGGGCCAGGTCATGGCCAACGGCGGCTCGCTCAACTACTGCGTACGGTGGGACACCGGCGCCACGGTGACGGCCGCGCAGCGTGACCAGATCCACGTCACGCTGGCCCGCCAGGTCAAGAAGTGGATGGACCTGATGAGAACGCCCCGCAGTGCGCCGAACGTTGTGGCCGCTTCTTCAACCAGAGCGGCAACTATCCCAACTGCCCGGGCGGCCCGTCGCACCACTACGACATGTCACTCTGGCTGACCGCCGGCTTTGGCGGCGGCGCGGGCGGCGACTGGGGGCAGCGGATCGGCAGCGAGTACTACCTGTCCAACCTCGACGCCGGTCGAAAAGGGGGGCCTGAGGCGCGTCGCCCCGGGGGAGCGGGCCGCGCGCCTCAGGCCCCCTCAGACCGTCAGCTCTGTGAACAGGCCGAGGTCTGCGGGGAGGCGATGGGTATCTCCACGCCCACGCCCGCGGCCTTGAGCCCCGGTGCGCAGACCTTGGTGTCGTTCAGCGCGTTGACGGTGCCGTCGACGGAGACGGGGCCGAACGCGGCCGCCGGAGCCGCGAGCGCGGACAGCGCTAGGGCGGCGGCGAGGGTTACGGTGCCGATACGGGTTGACTGGCGCATTCTGAAGTGCCCTTCTGTGTGACGGAGGGGGCCGATGATTTCCAAGGGTTCTTTTGCCGCTCGGGGTGACTACGGAACGTGACTGTTGGTTACGTTCCGCTTCCGGACACGCCAAGCGCAGATCCCCTTGACGGCTCGCCCGGGATCCGTCGGGGGCGGCCTGCGCCCGAATGCTTCGAAATTTCGTGAAATATAGCCTCTGACGTGGGCGCCCTCGGAGGCTAGGTCGGGTCAGGCCGGGCCAGATCGGTCAGGCCAGGTTGGGTCGGGTCGGCTCAGGCCAGTCGCGTCAGGTCGGGGTCGGGCCAGGTCAAGCCAGTCGCATCAGGTCAGGACGTCGAGCGCGCGGTCCACGTCGGCCTCGGTCGTGTAGACGTGGAAGCTGGCACGCACCCGGCCGGCCCGTACCGCAGCCCTGATCCCCGCCGCCTCCAGCCGCTCGCCCGGGGCGTCCACCGAGACGATGGCCGTGTCGGACGGCTCCAGGCCGAGGCCCGCGCGGAAACGGTTGGCCAGGGCCACGTCGTGCTCGTGCACCCGCTCGACGCCCAGCTCGTTCAGCAGCTCGATGGCCGGGGCGGCGCCGACGAAGCTGAACCACGCGGGCGACAGATCGAACGCCCGCGCGTCGCCGGCCAGGCGCAGAGGAGGTCCGTAGTAGGAGCCGCCGTCGTCGGCGCCGGCGTACCAGTTGGCGGCCAGCGGGCGCATGCGCTCCCGCAGTTGCGGCGACAGATAGGCGAACGCGGCCCCGCGCGGCGCCATCAGCCACTTGTACGCCGTGCACACCAGCGCGTCCACGCCCGCCACGTCCACCGGCAGCCAGCCGCACGCCTGCGAGGCGTCGGCGATGACGAGCGCGTCATGGGCCCGCGCGGCCGCCACGATGTCGGCCATCGGCGCGACATAGCCGCTCGCCGACTGCACCACGCTGAACGCCACGGCCGCGGTGTCACGCGTGATCGCGTCGGCCACCCGGTCGGCCGGGACTGTCACGATGTCGGCGGCCACCGCCCACGGGAACAGGTTGCTGGTGAACTCGACCTCGGGCACGACCACCTTGGCCCGGGGCGGCAGCGCCGTGGCCACGATCGACATGATCTGCGACACGTTCGACCCGACGCTCACATCGGCGGCGGGGGCACCGACGAGACGCGCGAAGGCCTCACGCGATCGGCCGACGGAGGCGTCCCACGGCTGCCAGTCGGTGCCGTGCCGCCACTCGGTCAGCACGGCCTGCAGATCGTCGAAGGCCCGGCGGGGAGGCAGGCCGTAGGAGGCGGTGTTCAGCCAGCCCGGGTGAGCGTCCCAGAGCTTGGCGGCAGAGGCGATGTCCATGAGATCAGCCTAAATCGGGCAGACTCGGCGGCCTCTGGTTGCGGTGTCGTTCGGGATCAGCGCAAAGCGAGGCGCGCTGGTGGGGTCAGCGTGCGGCGCGTTGCCATAGTGCGGGCCAGCCGCCGCGGCCCAGCCAGGCGGACGGGACCCGGAGGCCGTCCGTGGCGATCCGTTCGTTGAAGACGGCGAGGTCGGCGCCCAGTTCGACGGCCGCGGGGAACGCCCGCCGCCACGGCCCGTCCGGGTCGTCCAGGTCCGTACGGGGAAAGCCCGGCACGGCCGTCTCGCCCGGCCGCGTCACCGCGACAGTCGGCGGCCCGGCGTCCGGCCAGGAGGTGACCGCGATGACAAGCGCGCACAGCAGCGCCGTGTCGGCGCGGCGGGCCACATGGTCGGCGAGCACCGGGTCCCCGGCCCGCACCAGGCGGCCGAGCGCGGCGCGGATCCGGCGGGCCACCAGCTCCATCGAGCGGGCGGGGGCGATCGCCTCGTGCCTGGCCAGCCGGCGCAGCGAGCCGGGGAGCGGGGCGTCGGCGAGCAGCAGGGGGAGCCGGTCGTACTGGTCGCGCAGGCGCGGATCGAGGGCGGCGGCCAGGGCGCGCTCCAGAGGACGCACACCGGTGGCCCGCCACAGCGCGACCAGACCGGTCGCGGGGAGGCCGTGCCGGCAGGCCCGCTCGATCCGATCGGAGGACAGCCGCCGCAGCGCCGCCAGCCCTGCCGACGTCTGGGCCTCGGGGACGGCGACGGCGAGTTCCCGGGGTCCAGTGGCGGCGCCCGTGGGTACCTGACGTCCGGTAGCGGCGTTCGTGGGCGCCTGGGACCCGTGTGCGGCGCTTGCGGGTGCCTGGGCTCTCGGGGCGGCGTCGGCCGGTGCCCGGGAACCGTAGGTGGTGCTTGCGGGTGCCTGGGATCCGTGGGCGGTGCTTGTGGACGCTCGGGATCCAGGGGCGGCGTTCGTGGGCGTGCCGTCGCGGGCGGCGTACAGGCGGTCGAGGGTGTTCAGGGCCGCCACCACGTCAGGGGCCGTCATGACGTCCGCGACGAGCGCCGCCAGAGGGCCGCTCACCTCAAGAGACGCCCGCTCCGGCCGTCGCCGGGACGCCGGGCGCGGCCCCGGGAGCCGGTCGGGCGGTTCGGGTGCGGCGGGCGCGGGCACCGGCAGGCCGGCCACCCAGGCCAGCACGCGCTGCCGCAGCGCAAGCTCCGGGTCGCCGTTGAACCTGGCCCGGAACTCGTCGATCCGCCACCCGCGCGTGTGCTGGACGAGTTCGATGTTCGCGGCGATCGAGCCGTTCTCGTGGCGCAGCGCCAGCAGCACACACTTGCCCTGCGCCGCCGCTTCGGCGTAGTGCGGGGAGCCGATGCAATTCCCCATGTACGCCGACCACTGGGTAAGCATGCGGGCGTTGCGCGCGCACTCCACCCGCAACCGTGTACCGGGCAGGATCGTGCCGTCGCGCGCCGCCAGCGGCTCGGGCAGCGCGAAGTCGCGCGTGAACGCCTCCGTGAACCGGAGATCGGCGACCAGCCCCGTCACCAGCTCCTCCCACGTACGGCAGTGCCGGGGCGGCCGGCCGCCGAACGAGATCAGCTGCGCCGCCCCGGCCAGCGCCGCCGGGATCGACTCGACCGGCGGCGTGAGCTGCTCGTCGGGGCGGGGGAAGGGGTCCCAGTGGAGGTAGGGGTAGTTGGGGCCGGCGTCGACCTCCGCCCGTTCGTGGCCGTTGAGCTGGGCGAGCGCGTCGGCGAGCTCGGCGTACCAGAGGAGGTCCCCGGCCGTCTCCTCCTCTTCGGCCGCCGTGCCGGGCGGCCGGGCCGCCAGCCGTTCGCTCAGCGACGCCCGCGACTCCTCCTGGTGCGGCTGCGACCACGAGGCGGGGTCGCGCTGCGGGGTGTAGCCGGCGACGGCCCGCCACTCGCGCATCCCCGCGCCCGCCCAGGCGCCCGCCTGCGGGCGGGCCTCAAGGACGCGGTCGGTGACGGCCTCGATGACGACCTCCGCGTACTCGGTCGCCCTGGCCAGGCGCTGCCTGACGTACGGTTCGCGCGGGTCGTGCCGTTTGGCGGCCAGGTCCCTGACGTAGCAGCCGGGCCTGGCGGGCAGGCCGGCGAGCCCGGGCACCCGGCGGGCGGCCCGCCCCGCCTCGTCCGGCTTCATGAGCGCGGCGGCGGCGACGAGCTGGTCCGCGCACCGGGCGATGCCCTCGCGTACGCCGTGATCGGCCACCGCCACGGCGGTGCGCACCAGCACCGTGGCGGCCAGGGCGTCGGCCAGGACGCGCCGCATCAGCGCCGCCCGCTCCCACGGCTCCGGGAACCAGCGGGCCGCGTCCGCCAGCGACGGCTCGTGGCCCAGCTGCTGGGTGATGTGCGCGATCAGCAGCTCTTCCTCGTGGGCCTCGTAGCGGGCGGTCAGCTCCTCCAGCCTGGTCTGCCTGCCCTGAGTGGCCCGCAGCCGCTGCTTACGCCTGACCCGCTCCTGCTCGGCCGCCACCCGTCCCCACAGGTCGAGCAGCAGATCGAGACGGCGCCTGCGGGGGAACGGGGTGAGAACGCGCTCCAGATGACCGGCCATGGTGGACGCGGCGGCCTCCAAAGCCGGCTCCACGACGGCGGCCTCCGGAGCGGGCAGGCCGAGGCGCAGGACGCGTTCGAGTTGCTCGGCGCCGAGCACCCCGCTGGCGGCCGAGGCGAGCTGGAGGGCGGCCCAGCGGCCGTCGGCGATGGCCTGGCTCGCGGCGGCGGCCACCGGTTTGGTCGCCTCCGTCCCGAACAGCGCCACCAGCAGCCCCGCCCGCTCACCCAGCCGGTGCAGGCCGTCCAATCCCAGCACCCGTACGGCCGCCAGCACCGCGTCCCGGCGGTCGCCGCGCGCGCCGTCCAGCCGGGCCGAGACGAAACCCGGGCACAGCTCCACCCCCGCCCCGGCCGCCGTGGGATCGGCGGCGAGGAGCCGGCCGAGCTCGGCGACCGCGGGTGCCGGATCGGCCCCGGCGGGACCCACCACGACCGGTGCGCCCTCCGTGCCGTCCTCCGTGCCGCCCCCAGCGCCGTCCGCCGCCACCGGCCGCCCCCGCGCGTCCCAGACGTGCTGATCGCGTCCCGTCACCACCCCGAATGCCAGCCGCACCACACCCACATCATTCGGGCAAGAACGCCCAACCGGCAACCGCATTCCCGAGGAGTCAGGCCCGCCGGGCGCCGAGCACCTCGTGCAACTCGGCCGAGCAGCGGGCCAGCTCCTCGGCGTGCGTGCCCCGGCCCAGCGTGCGCGGACGGGGCACGTTCACCTCCACGACCGTGTGGACGCGCCCCGGACGCGGCGTCAGCACCACGACCCGGTCGGCGAGCAGCACCGCCTCCTCGATCGAGTGCGTCACCAGAACGACCGTGGCCGCGTGCTCCATGTGGATCTGCTGCAGCTCGATCGACAGCTCCTCCCTGGTCAGCGCGTCGAGGGCGGAGAACGGCTCGTCCATCAGCAGCACGCGCGGCCGCTGGATGAGCGCCCGGCACAGCGCCACCCGCTGCTGCATCCCGCCCGACAGCTCGTGCGGCAGCCGCCGGTGGAACGCCTCCAGCCCCACCATGTCCAGCAGCTCGCCCGCCCGCCGCCGGTGCTCGTCGCCGCGCCACCCGAACACCTCGACCGGCAGCAGCACGTTGCCCAGCACGGAACGCCACGGCAGCAGCGCGGGACGCTGGAACATGATGGCCACGTCACGGCGCGGCCTGACCACCGGGTCGCCGTCCACCAGCACCTCGCCCGAGCTGGCCGTCAGCAGGCCCGCGATCAGCCGCAGCAGGGTGGACTTGCCGCAGCCCGACCGGCCCACGACCGCCACGAACTCCCCGCCGGCCACGTCGAGATCGACCTCGCTCAGCGCCTCCACCGCACCCCGGCGCCCGCCGAACACCTGGGACACCTTGCTCAGCCGGATCACCTGGCGACCTCCTCGGCCCGAGCCGGACAGATCTCGCGCACGGACAGATCTCGCGCATCGATCAAGCCGGATCGATCTCGATCGTAAACGACGAATACCGCTTTCACCTGACGGAATCCCCCCGCGATATTGACCGGAGCCGTCAGGCCGTCATGATCGGTGTCATGAGGCGACTGCCGCGTGTCATCATGATCACCGCCATCGTCGCGACGCTCTCCCTCCCCGCCGGCTGCGGCTCGGGAGGCGAGGAGCCGTCGCCCGCCCGGCCCGCGGCCGACCGGGTCACCTACGTGACCGGTTTCGGCACCTTCGGCCGTGAGGCGTACGTCTACGTCGCCATGGACAAGGGCTACTTCCGCGAGGCCGGCATCGAGGTCAGCGTGCAGCCGGGCACGGGCAGCGGCGAGAACATGGCCGCGCTCGCCGGCGGCCGGGCCCACTTCTCGCCCATCGACTTCACCGCGATGCTGCTCACCGCCGGCGGCGGCAAGCCGACCGGGACGGTCGCGGTCGCCGCCGTCCACCAGCGCACGCTGGCGGCGCTCATGGCGCTCGGCGACAGCGGTATCAGCGAGCCCAAGGACCTGGAGGGCAAGACCGTCGGCGACACGGCCACGTCGGTGATCGCCATGATGTTCCCCACCTACGCCAAGCTCACCGGAGTGGACAGGACCAAGGTCAAATGGGTCAGCCTGCAGCCCGCGCAGCTGGCCGCCAACCTGGCTTCGGGCAAGGTGGACGCGATCGGCCAGTACGTGGTCGGCCAGCCCACCGTGCGCAACGCCGCCCGGGGCAAGGAGGTCAAGGTCCTGCCGTTCGGCGACGTCATCACCGACATGTACGGCTCGGCGCTGAGCACCTCCGCCACCCTCGCGGCCCAGAACCCCGACCTGGTCAGGCGGTTCACCGGCGCCCTGTTCAAGGGGCTCGCGTACGCGGTGGACAACCCCAAGGAGGCGGCCCAGATCCTGCTCGCGCACCAGCCGGCGCAGAACGCGGAGGCCGCGGCCGCCGAGCTGACCCTGATCGCCCCCTACGTGCGCCCGGACGGCGGCGCGCCGATGGGGGCGATGAGCCGCGAACGTGTCGAACGCGCGATCAGCGTCCTGCGCGAGGCCGGGGCCTTCACGGGCGAGGTGGCGCCGGAGTCGGTGGTGTCGTTCGACCTCGTCCCCAAGGGCTGAGCGTGGAGGACGGCGGGTGGCGCCCGCACGCGGTGATGCCGGAGGCCGGGTGATGGCGGAGGAGGACAGGCGGCGCAGGGACGCGGTGACGGCGGCGGGCTGGTCCGCGCTGGGCGTGGCGGCCGCGATCGGCGGATGGGCGCTGACGGCCGCGGCGTTCGCGATCCCGGAGATCATCCTGCCCTCGCCCGCCGCCGTGGTCACCGCCTTCCTGCGCCTGCCCGGCTACCTGCTGGAACAGGCCGCGATCACCCTGACGGAGACCGTGCTCGGCTTCGCGCTCTCGGTGGTCTGCGGGCTGGCGATCGGGCTGCTGATCGCGGCCTGGCGGGTGGCGGAGCTGATGTTCGCGCCGCTGCTGGTCGCCTTCAACGCCGTGCCCAAGGTGGCGCTGGCGCCGCTGCTGGTGGTGTGGATGGGCTTCGGGCAGCAGCCCAAGGTGGTCATGGCGCTGCTGGTGTGCTTCTTCCCCGTCGTGCTGTCGGTGGCCTCGGGGCTGACGTCCACGCCGCCCGAGCTGGTCGAGCTGGCCAGGTCGCTGGACACGCCGCGCGGGCAGACGTTCGTGCGGATCCGCCTGCCCGCGGCGCTGCCGCAGATCTTCGTCGGGCTGAAGGTGGCCATGCCGCTGGCCTCGGTCGGCGCGGTGATCGGCGAGTTCAGCGCGGGCGACGCGGGGCTCGGCTTCGTCATCGTCCAGGCCGGCGGCAGCGCGGACACGGCGCTCGCGTTCGCGGCCATCGCGCTGCTGGGCGTCATGAGCCTGGCGCTGTTCTACGCGCTGGTGCTGGCCGAGCGGCTGCTGCTGCCGTGGGTCAGGGAGACGTCCGCGGCGCGCTGACCGGGCGGGCGCTCACCTCGACGTACGCCGATAAGTTATAGCTAAACACCTATTGACATAACTAAAAGCTACAACGAGTATTTTGGCATGTCAGAACGTGACCTCTTGCTCCATGTGCGGATCCGCAAGGCGCTTGAGGCACGCATCCGTGACGGACAATGGGGGCCGGGCACCCGGATCCCCACCGAGGTCGAGCTCTGCGAGGAGTTCGGGGTCTCGCGCATCACCGTGCAACGGGCCCTGCGCGACCTCGCCGACGCCGGGCTCATCGTGCGCTTCCGCAAGCGCGGCAGCTTCGTGGCCCAGGCCGTCGGCCGGCACAACCTGCTGCGTTACACCGGCCTGCTGATCCAGGGCCCGGAGATGCCGGGCGACCACCGGGTCGTCTCCGCGCAGGTGCTGCCCGCCCAGGCGGCGCGGCTGCGGCTGCCGGGTGTGCCCGCCGATGAGGCGGTCGTCCAGATGGAACGGCACAAGCTGCGGTCCGACGGCACCGCGGCCAACATCGAACTGCACGTCCTGCCGTTCCGGCTGGCTCCCGACCTGCTGGACCAGCCGTTAGAACCGTTGACCACCCACGCCTACCTGCGCGATCGCGGGGTCGAGCTGGTGCGGGCCAGGCTCTACGTGGAGCCGCACGCCCTCACCGGGCCCCAGGCGGAGCTGTTCGCCCTGCCGGCGGGCGCGCCCGTCTTCCGCTGGACCCGCGAGACCTGGACCCGCCGCGGCGAGATCGCCGAGCTGGTCGAGATCGTCATCCCGGCCGGGTCCGAGCGCTTCTACGTCGAGACCGACCTGAGCGGCTCCTCCGACCACCACAGCTGAATCCCCTTTTCCCCAGCCGATCGGCCCATTTCCGTGCGCCGGGCCCGTGGCGTTCCCCGCCAGGCCCCCGGTGCCACGGTCCCCAGCCATGCCCCGACCCCCAGCCCAGCCATGCCCGAGAAGGAGCGGATCCATGATCTCTGTCGCCGTCGTCGGAGTCGGCGCCGTGGGCTCCATGGCCCTGTGGCGGCTGTCCGAGCGCGGCATCCCCGCCGTCGGATTCGACGCCTACGCGCCCGGCCACGACCGCGGCGCGGCCGGCGGCGAGTCACGGATCTTCCGCACCGCCTACAAGGAGGGGTCCGCGTACGTGCCACTGCTGCGCCAGGCCCGCGACCTGTGGGAGGAGCTGGAACGCCGCTGCGGCCGCCGCCTGCTCACCCCCGTCGGCGGCGTCACCGTCGGCCCGCGCGAGCACCCCTCGATCCGCGCCGTGCTGGACTCCGCCCGCGCCTTCGACCTGCCCGTCGAGGTCCTGACCGGCCAAGATGCCCGCGACCAGGTACCCGAGCACCCACTGCGCGACGGCGAGGTCATGGTGGCCGACCCCGAAGCCGGCCACCTGCGCCCCGAGCCCGCCGTGGTGGCCGCCGCCGCGGCGGCCGAACAGGCCGGCGCCCGCATCGCCCGCTACACCCCCGTCACGGAGGTACGCGAGGACGAGGCGGGCGTCACCGTCGTCACCGCGGAAGGAGAGCGACGCTTCACCCACGCCGTCGTGGCCCCCGGCCCGTGGGCGCGCACCCTGCTCCCGCACGAGCCGATCGTGGCCAAGGCGATCACCTCGACCTGGTTCCCGCGCCGCGACGAGAGCCTGTTCGACCCCGGCCGGTGCCCGATCGCGATCCGCGTCGGGGAGCCCGCCTACTCCTGCTTCCCCTCCGTGGACGGCGCCGGCGTCAAGGTCAACCTGCACGTGCCGTGGCGGGAGATCGGCTCGCCGGAATCGCTGGCCCGCAGCGTCCCCGCCGCGTACGTCAGGCAGGTTGCGCGGGCGGTCGCCGCCACGCTGCCCGGCCTGCGGCCCGACCCGGTGCGCGTGGCCACGTACGCCGACGCCTTCACCCCCGACGGCCACGGCCTGCTCGGCCGGCGGGGCCGCACCGTCGTCGCCGCCGCCTTCAGCGGGCACGGCTTCAAGCTCGCCCCCGTCTTCGGCGACATCGTCGCCGACCTGGTCGAGAGCGGCGCGACCGCGCGCGGCATCGGCCACCTAGCCCCGGACCGCCCCCTACGGAGGTCGCCATGAAACCCGTGACGCCGATCGCCGGCCTCATGCTCGCCACCCTCGCCCTGTCCGCCTGCGCCGCGCCCAACCCGTCCGCCGCCCCCGGCACGCTGATCGTCGCCGGATACGGCGGCTCGTACGAGGAGGCGTTCAAGCAGTCCGTCATCCCCGGCTTCGAGAAGTCCTGCTCCTGCCGCGTCACCTACATCTCCGGCAGCTCCACCGACACGGTCGCCAAGCTCAAGGCCCAGCAGGCCGCCCCGCAGATCGACGTCGCCCTCATCGACGACGGCGTGCAGAACCAGGCCGTGCAGGCGGGTCTGCTGGCCAAGCTCGACCCCAAGACCGTCACGAACCTGGCGAACGTCATCGACCTGGCCCGCCTGCCCGGCGACGTCGGCGTCGGCTTCTCCCTGAACGCCACCGGCATCGCCTACAACACCGACTACTACGCCAAGAACGGCCTGCCCGCCCCCAAGCGGCTGTCCGACCTGGCGCACGCAGGCCTCAAGGGCAAGCTTGTGATGCCGTCCATCACGCAGACGTACGGACTGGGCGCCCTGCTCATGGCGGCCAAGGTCGGCGGCGGATCCGAGCGCGAGGTCGACCCCGGCTTCGCCGGCATCAAGAAGGTCGCGGCCAACGCCGTCACGTTCGACACCACCGCCGACGTCTCCAACTACTTCCTGCAAGGCCAGGCCGTGGCCAGCGTCTGGGGCAACTCGCGGGTGCAGATGCTGGCCAAGAAGGGCTTCCCGGTCGAATTCGTCTACCCGGAGGAGGGCGCCCTGCCGCTGATCGCCACGGTGAACGTGGTGAACAAGGCACCCCACCCCGACCTGGCCCAGAAGTTCGTCAACACGCTGCTCGAACCGGCGGCCCAGAAGACCATGGCCGAGTCCAACTTCAACGGCCCCACCGTCAAGGGCGTCCAGCTCGACCCCGCCCTGGCGGCGAAGGTGGTCGGCCAGGACCGGGCCACCGAGCTGCGCAAGCTCGACTGGGCCGTGATCAACGAGAACCGCGCCGCCTGGACCGACCGATGGACGAAGGAGGTCGAACAGTGACGAGCACCCCCTTGACGAGCGCGAAGACGCCGCCAGGGACGGACGCCCCGCGCGGGCGGCTGCGCCTGGACGGCGTGCGCAAGGTCCTGGGCGGCAAGGAGGTCGTCTCGGCAGTGGACCTGGAGACCGAGCCGGGCGAGTTCCTCACCCTGCTCGGCCCGTCCGGCTGCGGCAAGACGACCACCCTGAACATGATCGCCGGCCACCTGACCGCCGACGGCGGCCTGATCGAGGTGGACGGCCGCGACATCACCACGGTCGCGCCGCACCGCCGCTCCATGGGCATGGTCTTCCAGTCCTACGCCCTGTTCCCGCACATGACCGTCGCCGACAACGTCGCGTTCGGCCTGCGCATGCGCAAGGTCACCGCCGCCCGGCGCGGAAAACAGGTCGCCGAGGTGCTGGAGCTGGTCGGCCTGGACGGCATGGCCGAGCGGCATCCACGCCAGCTGTCCGGCGGCCAGCAGCAGCGTGCCGCGCTGGCCAGGGCCCTGGTCATCCAGCCCGACCTGCTCCTGCTCGACGAGCCGTTCTCCAACCTCGACGCCCAGCTGCGGGTACGCCTGCGCGACGAGGTCTCCTCGCTGCAACGCAGGATCGGCACCACCACCATCCTCGTCACCCACGACCAGGAGGAGGCGCTGGCGGTCTCCGACCGGATCGCGGTCATGGCCGACGGCGTCATCCACCAGCTCGACCGGCCCCAGGAGGTCTACCTGCGCCCGGCCACGGACTTCGTGGCCCAGTTCATCGGCGAGGTCAACGCCCTCGACGGCACCGCCGCCGGCGGCGGGACCTGCGTGGTCGCGGGCAGGAAGGTGTCCGCCACCCCCGTGGGGCGGGCCCCGGCCGAGGGCGCCGCCGTGCGCGTGTACGTACGGCCGGAGGTCATCCGCGTCGGCGACGATGGGGAGGGGCTGCGCGGGACCGTACGCGACACCCGGTTCCTCGGCTCACGCATCCGCTGCGTCGTGTCCACCCCGGCCGGAGAGGTGACGGCGGCGCTGCCGTTCGACGCCCGCGTGCCCGAGCCGGGGGAGGAGGTGACCTGCTCATGGCGGCCGTCGGACGCGTCGCTGGCGGCCCGGTGACCGCAGGGGCGGGCCGCCCGAGCCGGCGCACGGGACTGCTGCTGGCGCTGCCCGCCCTCGTGATCTTCGCGCTGCTGTTCGTGGCGCCGCTGTTCACGCTGGTGGCCAACAGCTTCAGGACGCAGACCGGGGCGTTCACGCTCGGCAACTACGCGCGCTTCCTCGGCGACCCGTTCTACCGGGACGTGCTGGGGAACACGCTGAAGGTCGCCGGCCTCACCACGCTCGGCTGCCTGCTCGTCGGCTACCCGTTCGCGCTCTATCTGCGCGGGCGCTCGCCCAGGGTGCGCAACTGGCTGGCGCTGCTCCTGCTGTCGCCGCTGCTGATCAGCATGGTCATCCGCGCGTACGGATGGCTGGTGGTGCTCGGGCCCAACGGGCCCGTGGCCTCGGCGATCAAGTGGTTCGGGCTCACGCCGCCGCAGCTGCTCTACAACGACACCGCCGTGCTCATCGGCATGGTGCACGTGATGCTGGCGTACATGGTGCTGCCGCTCATGGGCAGTCTCGACCGGATCGACCCGACGCTCGTACCAGCCGCCAAGGGGCTCGGCGCGCCCGGCTGGACCTGCTTCTGGCGGATCACGCTGCCGCTGTCGGCGCCCGGCATGCTGGCCGGGGCGATGATCGTGTTCAGCTTGACGGCCTCCAGCTTCGTCACGCCGGCCATCCTCGGCGGCCCCAAGGTGAAGCTCATGCCGTACTTCGTCTACACCCAGGCCACGACCACGCTCGACTGGCCGTACGCGGCCGCGATCGGTTTCGTGCTGGTGGTCGTCACGACCGGGCTGCTGCTCGGCTACTCGCGGCTGCTGCGGCGGGGCAAGGGGGAGGTGGTGTTCGGATGACCCGGGTGTTCGGCGGTCTGTTCGCCGCGCTGGTGGTGGCGTTCCTCATCGCGCCCGTCGCGGTCACCGTGGCCTCCTCGCTGACCACGACGCCGTACGTGACGTTCCCGCCGCAGGGCATCACGCTGCGCTGGTACGCCGAGGTGCTGGGCAAGCCCGAGTTCCTGTCGTCGTTCGCGCTCAGCGCGGGGGTGGCGCTGGCCGCGGCGGCGATCTCGGCCGTGGTGGGGCTGGCCGGCGGGCTGGCCATCCACCGCTACCGCTTCCCTGGCCGGGCGGCGCTGGAGACGGTGCTGTCCAGCGCGTTCGCGGTGCCCACGATCGTGCTCGGCATCGGGCTGCTGCAGTGGTTCGCGCAGATGGGGCTGGCTTCCAGCCCGTTCACGCTGCTGCTGGCGCACCTGGTGCTGACCGTCCCGTACGCGGTGCGGCTGGTCCTGGCCGGGCTGTCCGGGCTGGACCGCGCGGCGGAGAAGGCCGCGGCCGGGCTGGGGGCGCCGCCGTTCCTGGTGTTCTGGCACGTCACCCTGCCTGCCGTGCGCGGGGCGCTGATCGGAGGGGCGTTCTTCGCCTTCATCACCTCCTTCGACGACCTGACGGTGGCGCTGTTCGTGGTCACCACCGATCTGCAGACGCTGCCGGTGCGCATCTTCAACTACATGCAGTACGACTACGACCCCACCGTCACCGCCATCGGCACCCTGATGGTGCTGTTCGCGCTGGTCGCGGTCGTCGTCATCGAACGATTCGTCGGCGTCGCCAAACTCTTCGGCGCCGATGAGGAGCACAAGGGAAAGGAATGAGCGTGCGAGTCGTCGTCATCGGCGCGGGGGTGCTCGGAGCCGCGGTCGCGGCCGGGCTGACCCGGCGCGGCGCGCGGGTCACGGTGCTGGAGGCGCGGACCCCGGGGGCCGGCACGTCGTCCACCTCCGTCGCGTGGGTCAACGCCAACAACAAGACGCCGAAGGAGTACTTCGACCTCAACCACGCCGCCGTCTGGGCCCACCACCAGCTGCCCGGCGACTGGTTCTTCCCCACCGGCAACCTCGAATGCGCGGTCTCCGACGAGCACAAGGAGCAGCTCGAAGCCCGCGTCGGCCGGCTGATCACCATGGGTTACCCGGTCGAGCGGGTGACCGCCCGGCGCGCCCTGGCCCTGGAGCCGGACCTGGTGCCCCTTCCGCCCGGCACCGAGTACGTGTTCTTCCCCGGCGAGGCGTACGTCCAGCCGCTGCGCCTGCTGGGCCGCCTGCTCGGCGAGGCCCGCGACGGCGGCGCCACGGTCGAGTGCGGTGCCGAGGTGACCGCGATCGACGCGTCCGGCTCGGGCGCGAAGGTGACGATCGCCGACGGGCGCACGTTCGCCGGCGACGTGGTCGTCACCTGCGCCGGCCGCTGGACCGAGAGGGTCGCCGCCCTGGCCGGGGCCACCGTCCCGATGCTGGACCCGGCCGTGTCCGGCACGGTCACCAACGGCTTTCTCGTCACCACCGCCGCGCTGCCCGCCCGGCTGTCGCGCGTCCTCACCACCGCCGCGCTCAACCTGCGCCCCGACGGCGGCGGGCGGCTGCTGCTGCAGTCGCTGCTCCTGGACGGCCTGGCCCGCCCGGACGCGCCCGTGCCCGGCGAGGTGATCAGCGAGATCCTGACGCTGCTGCCCGGCGTCCTGCGCGGCACGGAGGGCGCCAGGGCCGAGCGGGCGGTGGTGGGCCGGCGGGCCATGCCCGGCGACGGGCTCACCGTGGCCGGCTTCGCCGACGCCGGCCGGCGGGTCTACACGGTGGCCACGCACAGCGGGGTCACGCTGGCGCCGCTGCTGATGGAGGAGGTCGCGGGGGAGGTGTTCGGGCGGGAGTCGGCGCTGCTGGCGCCGTTCCGTCCGTCCCGCTTCGCCGACGGCACGGCCGGCCCGGCCCCCGCTCCGGCCCGCCGCCCCGGCCAGCAGTGACGGCGGGCCGCCTGTTCGCTCACCAGGTGACCGGGAGTTCGCGCACGCCGTAGACGACGGCCTCGGCCTTGTACGGCAGTTCCTCGGCCGGCACGGCCAGCCGCAGGCCGGGGACGCGGCGGAACAGGGTGCCGAAGACGATCTCCAGTTCCATCCTGGCCAGGTTCTGGCCGAGGCACTGGTGCGGGCCGAAGCCGAAGGCGAGGTGATGGCGGGCCCCGCGCTCGACGTCCAGTTCGCCCGGTTCCGTGAACACGGCGGGGTCCCAGTTGGCCGACAGGGTCGAGACGACGACACCCTCACCGGCCCTGATGCTCACCCCGCCGATCCGCACGTCCTCGGTGGCCACCCGCGTGGTGACCCCGTCGGCGACGGCGAAGTAACGCAGCAGCTCCTCCACGGCCATGGGCGTCCTGGCCGGATCGTCCTTGATCACGGCCAGTTGTTCCGGACGGGAGAGCAGCCCGACCACACCGAGCGAGATCATGTTCGCCGTGGTCTCGTGCCCGGCGGTCAGCAGCAGGAAGGCCAGGCTCACCAGGCTCCCGTGGTCGACGGCGCCCTCCTGCCGCTGCCGGGCGATCTGCCGGCCGAGCAGGTCGTCGCCGGGCGCCGACTCCTTGCGGGTGACCAGGTCGTCCAGGTAGGCGCGTAGTTCGGCGAACGCTCGCTGCCGGTCTTCGAGCGAGGTCCTGCTCACCATCATGGCGGCGCGGCTCTGGAAGAAGTCGTGGTCGGCGTACGGGACGCCGAGCAGCTCGCAGATCACCAGGGAGGGCACCGGCAGGGACAGCGCCCGTACCAGGTCGGCCGGGCGCTCGCCGGCGAGCAGGTCGTCGATGAAGTGGTCGGCGATGCTCTGGATCCGCGGGCGCAGCGCGGCCAGCCGCCGCACGGTGAACTCGCCGATCACCGGCCGGCGGGCCGCGGCGTGCTCCGCGCCGTCCATGCCGAGCAGCAACGGCGGCTGCTCGCGGAGCTGCCGCAGGGTCGCGGGATCGAGGGAGTAGAGCGGGAAACCGTCCTTGCGCTTGTCGGAGGAGAAGCGGGGGTCGGCGAGGACGGCGCGGCCCTCCTCATGCCCGGACACCCACCACGCCTCACCACCGGAGGTCAGGCGGACCTTGCTGATCGGCGCCCGCTCGCGCAGCCGCTCGTAGGCGGGGGGCGTGGCGAACGGGCAGCCACGCTCGACCGGCAGCTTGAGATTCGTCATGAAAGACCTCCCAGTAGTGGATCTTCGTTTCGTGCTCGTGGCGGCCCCGTCTCGGCGCCGGGGTTCAGCGCAGGGTGAGCGGGGTCTCGGACGCGATGCGGGTCAGCTTGTGCGGGTTGCGGACGTAGTAGAGGCCGGTGATGCGGGCGTCCTCGACCCGGACCGCGATGACGCCGTCGATCTCGCCGTCCAGGCGGAGCAGGAGCGCCGGATTGCCGTTGACCACGGCGGGCTCACTGGTGAGCGCGAAACGGGCCTTGCCGAGACCACTGACGATCATGCGGGCCACCCTGCCGGCGCCGGTGACCGGCTGCGGCGCGGCCTGTTTGACGCCGCCGCCGTCGCTCAGCAGGACGACGTGCGGGGCGAGCACGTCGAGCAGGCCCTGGAGATCCCTGGTCTCCAGCGCGCGCTGGAACGACTCCAGCACCACCCGGGTCTGACCCGGGGAGACCACCTCGCGCGAGTGGCGGGACTCGACATGCCGGCGGGCGCGGTGCGCGATCTGCCGGACGGCCGCCGAGCTCTTGCCGACGGCGGCGGCGATCTCCTCGTGACTGATGCCGAAGACCTCACGCAGGACGAAGACGGCGCGTTCCGTGGGGGAGAGCGTCTCGAGGACGAGCATGAGCGCCATCGACACACTCTCGGCGAGCTCCACGTCCTCGGCCACATCCGGTGTGGTGAGCAGCGGCTCGGGCAACCAGGGGCCGACGTAGTCCTCCTTGCGGCGCCTGATGGCGCGCAGCCGGTCGAGCGCGCGCCGGGTGGCGATCCGCACCAGGTAGGCGCGCTGGTCGTGCACCTGCGCGAGGTCGACCTTGACCCACCGCAACCAGGTCTCCTGCAAGGCGTCCTCGGCGTCGGCCGCTGAACCGAGCATCTCGTAGGCGACGGTGAACAGCAGGTTGCGATGGGCTAGGAACGCCTCGGTCGCCGGATCCGTCCGGTTACCTGCCGTGCCCTTTGCCGCGTCGCCGCGCTCGTTCATGCCTGGCTCCTGCCTGTCCACCCGTCGCTGCTCTGTGCACAAGGCGTTGGAGCCCGCCGTTGTGTGACACCCGTGCTCAGTGACACGCGTCACATGGCGGCGCTGTCACAGAGCGCCGGGCGCCGGCGCCGCATGGTCAGGACGCCGCGTTCACGACGAGCGCGGCAGACGCAGACGAACCGACAGGAGCCGCACATGAAGCACCGCATCGTCGTCCTCGGCGCCGGTTACGCCGGGGCCTACGTGGCCGGGAACCTGGCCCGCCGGCTGTCCCCGGAGGACGCCGAGATCACCGTCGTCAACGCTGTGCCGCACTTCGTCCAGCGCATGCGGCTGCCCCAGGTCGCGGCCGGGCGAGAGGTCGAGGTGCCCGAGCTCGCCGACGTCTTCGCGGGTACGGGGATACGACTGCGCCTGGCCCGCGTCACCGCCATCGATCCCGAGCGCCAGGTCGTCACCGCCTCCGCCTCCGCCAGCGGCGGCGAACTCGGCTACGACACACTTGTCTACGCGCTCGGCAGCCACGTCGCCGACCATGGCGTCCCCGGCGTGGCCGAGCACGCCTTCGATGTCACCGGCCGGCCCTCGGCGCTGCGCCTGCGCGAACGCCTGGACAGGCTGGACATGCGGGGAGAGGGCAGGAATGTGGTGGTCGTCGGCGACGGGCTGACCGGCATCGAGACCGCCACCGAGATCGCCGAGTCGCGGCCCGGCCTGTCGGTGACGCTCATCGCCCGCGGCGAGCTGGGCGCCCGGCTGTCCATCGGAGCCCGCACCCATCTGCGCCGGGCCTGCGACCGGCTGGGCGTCACCGTCCTGGAGCACACCAGCGTCGCGGCCGTCGAGCCGGCGCGAGTGCTGTGCGCCGACGGCACCGCCCTGGTGTCCGGCGCGACCGTGTGGGCGGCCGGGTTCGCCGTCACCCCCATCGCCGCCGTCGCCGGGCTGGAGGTCACCGGGCACGGTCAGATCGTCGTCGATCGCACCATGCGGTCGGTCTCACACCCGAACGTCTACGCCATCGGTGACAGCGTCCACGCCATCGGCGACAACGGCCGGCCGCTGCCGATGTCCTGCGCGTCGGCCGGCCACACCGGGCGGCAGGCCATCGAGGCGATCGTGGGCCGCCTGACCGGGCGCACCGTCGCGACCACCGAACTGACTCACACGTACAACCTAGTCAGCCTCGGGCGGCGGGACGGGATCCTGCAGACGTTCGACGAAGAAGGACAGGCGAAACCGCACCACAACGGCGGCCGGATGAGCGCGCACCTCAAGGCGGGCGTGCTCACGATGGCGCTGTGGGCCACCCGGCACCCCACCTACGCCTTGCCCAGACGCAGGCACCGCCTGGCCGGTGAGTTCGCCGGCGCCGCTCAGCCGTCGTACCACTCGGGCGCGGCGCCCGTGAACGAACCCGGGGCCGGACCGGGCTTGACGTAACCCCGTGCGTCAGTGTCCGGCACCCCCGGCGGGTGTCGCACCCCTCAGGGCCCGGTTCCTTCTTGACAGATCGGGACTTTCCGATCAAATTAGGCAAGGCTTACCTAACTGAGGAGCGGAGCCCATGAATCCCTTCGACGACCCGGACGGCGAGTTCCTGGTCCTGGTCAACCACGAGGACCAGCACTCCATCTGGCCCTCCTTCGCGGCCGTGCCCGACGGCTGGGAGGTCCGTTTCGGGCCCGACGCGCGGGCGGCCTGTCTCGCGTACGTGGCCGGCAACTGGTCCGACCTGCGCCCCCGCAGCCTCCGCCGGTGAATCTACAACGTAAAGGCGCCCGTTCGCGAAAGAGGATCCCCGCGTGGCCCGCAGCAACCTGAACAGCGCCAGGATCAAGCCCAGGACGTCGGAACTCCTCGTCCTGCGGGTCCTGCGCCGCGAGCGCCTGTCGCCGCACTTCGCCCGCGTCACGCTCGGGGGCGGCGATATCGAGCGGTTCACGCCCATGGGGTACGACCAGTGGTTCCGCCTCTTCCTGCCCGTCTCGGCGAACTCGCTGACCCGCCTCCCGCCCAGGCTCACCACGCTCAGCTACGCCCGGTTCCTGACGATCTCGAAGACCGACCGCCCGGTGCTGCGCAACTACTCCGTACGCGCCTACCGCCCCTCCGGCCCTGAGGGTCCCGAGATCGACGTGGACTTCGTGCTGCACGGCTCCGCCGCCGACGGCACGGCCGGTCCGGCCGCCACGTGGGCGGAGACCTGCGCGCCCGGCGACAGCGTGGCGCTCATCGACGAGGGCATCGGCTTCAACCCGCCGCCCGGGACGCGGCGGGTCGTCCTGGCGGCCGACGAAAGCGGACTGCCCGCGCTCGCCGGCATCCTGGCCTCCCTGCCCGCCGACGCCCGAGGGCACGCGCTGGCCGAGATCCCCTCAGCGCAGGACCGGCAGCCACTCGACCACCCCGAGGGGGTCGAGGTGAGCTGGATCGTCCGCGACGACCCCGGCGCGGTGCCCGGCGCCGCGGCGCTGGCGGCGGCGCAGGCCCTGCCCGTGCCCGAGGAGCCGTGCTACGGCTGGGTGGTGGGGGAGTCGGAGCTGCCCGTACGACTGCGGCGGCACTGGGTACGGGCCGGGATGCCGAAGGAGCACATCATGTTCTGCGGCTACTGGCGCCACCACTGACCCCTGGGCTGAGCGGCGCGCTGTCACCGGCGGCCGGAACGCGGCAGGGGGCCGGCCGTGACCCCGCCAGGGGCGGGCGGAGGCCCGTCGAGACCGCGCCGGGGCAGGCCGGGGAGCCGTCGTGATCTCGCCGGGGATGCCGAAGACCGTCGTGACCGACCCCGGAATTGTCGTCCCCGCTCGCTAGTGTCCCGATCATGGTCGGCGCGTGGCCATGATCACGCCGCGTCCGGCCGTCCCCGTACAGTACGGAGGCGTCGGCGCCTCCATCAGGAGGTGCAGGCGTGGACGCGTGGGTGGACGTGCGCAAGCTGGTACGCGCGGGCGACGTGACAGGCACGATCAGGACCGTCACCGAGCTGGACGCGGCCGGCCGGAAGGCGGTCGCGGCCGAGCTGCCCGCCTACGTCACCGGCGAGTCCCGCGTCGCGGGATGGGAGTCGTGGAACCGGCAGCTGACGCCGCTCGTGCTGGCCGGCGTGGTGTGCCTGGGCGGCCCGGCGGCGGTGACGTCGTGGCTGTTCAGGCGCGAGTTCCGGTGGTGGCGCGAGGCAGAGGCCGCCGAGCGGGTGCTCGGCCTGCTCGGCGACCGGCCGGTGGCCTGGCGGGCCGACCTGGCCCGGCGGATGTGCGCGCGGCTGCGGGTGCCTGAGCTGCTGCGCTGGGGGCTGGCGGCGCGGCTCGTGCGCGAGACGGGCGTCGAGCCGCCCGGCGACGACGCGTTCATGGTCGGCTGGCTGCGCGAGCTGTGCTCGGCGCCGGTCGCGGACGATCCGCTGTTCGCCGCCTACGCCGGGCGGATCTTCGAGATCGACGCGCTGGCGGAGACCGACCTGTGGCAGGTCGTCGAGACGGTCGTGCGGCTCGTGGACGCAGGCCGGCTGGACCGCGTGGCCGTCCTCGACGCGGTCGTGGGGCGGCTGCTGCGCGACGGCCCCGGCGCCCTCGTACCGCTGGCGGGCCTGCACGATCGGCTCGACCCCGACATCGACGAGGCGTACGCGCGGGCCGATGACTACGTCCGGCTGCTGCCCGCGGGGCCGGTCGCGGTGGCCGACCTGGCACTCGCGCAGCTGCGCCGGCTGGAGGAGGCGGGGCGGCTGGAGGAGGAGCTGTTCGCCGAGACGATGCGGGCGCTGGCGTTCCGGCCGGAGAAGAAGCTGCTGCGGGCGGCCATGTCGTGGGCGGGCGACGCGGTGCTGCGTGACGCCGGCAGGACCGGCACGGTGCTGGAGGCGCTGGCGCTGATCTTCGCCCAGGACACCCTCGCTCTGCAGGACCGCGCCGTACGGCTGGCCGTCAAGCTCGCGCCGGGGGCGGGGCAGGAGGCGCGCGAAGCGGTGCGCGAGGCCGCCGCCGAGCTGCCCGACGAGCTGCGGGAACGGGTCTCGGCGGCGTTCGGGGGCGGCATCGCCGCGGCCCAGGCGCCCGCCGCGCTCCCGCTCATCGTCCCCTCCGTGCCGTCGATGCCCCCGCCCATCGCCTCACCCGGCGAACTCGTCCAGGCCCTCACCGCTCTGCGCTGGGCCCAGGACGTCCACGTCTTCGAACGCCTGCTGGCGGGCCTGGCCGAGTGGTCGCACCGCGCGCCCGACGAGCTGCGCGAGGCGCTGCAACCCTGGTGGCACCCGTTGCACCCGGTCGCGTACGGCCACTACGGCAGCGAGATCCACGAAAACCTGATCGAAGCCGTCAACCGCACCTTCCTCGCCTTCGCCGCCCCCGAACACAGCAGGAGCCTCACCCTGGCCGCGTCCGGGATGCGGCGGCGCCCGGCGTCGCTCGGCCCGCTCGACCGCCTCTATCTGCGCCGCGCGATGGAGCTGCTGACGCCGTTCGAGGAGGGCACCGGCTACCCGGTCCTGCTGGCCACACCCACCGCCGGCACCGGCCACCTCGACCCGGCCACTCTGCTCGACCGGCTGGAACTGCTGGAGGCCGAGGGCGTGCACGCCCTGCCGGCCGACCTGGCCCAGGCCCTGCTCCGGCTGCCCCGCACGTTCACGGAACTGGAGGTGGAGCGGGCGGGCCGCCTGACGTCGGAGGCGGGCCGCGAGTGCGCGACGTGGATGCGGAACGGCGGTTTGACCGATCCGCCGGTGAACATGTCCGTACGGCGATGGCGCCGCTACTACCAGACGGGCTGGCACCTGCTCCAGGCGGAGCCCGAGACCCCCGACGGGCTGCCCGAGGAGATCCGCGCCGTGTTCGAGGTGCAGTCCGGCCACAGCTACACCCTCACCTGGTGGCCGCTCGCCCTGCCCGCCCACCGGGAGCTCGCGGCGGCACACCTGGCCGGCTACCTGCCGTCGTCCATGGGGTCCAGCGACGGCCAGACGCGGGCGCTCGCCGTCCTCGCGCACGGCGACGGCCCGCTCGGCCTCGCGACGGCCTACGCCCTGGCCTGCGGTATGAGCCACGAGAAGACCGGCGAACGAGTCGCCGCCACCGACGCCTTCCTCACCCTGGCCGCGCGCGGCGAGGTGCCGGCGCGGGAGCTGGGGAAGGCGGTGACGGACCTGGTCACGCAGGAGTTCATCCGCCTCAACCGGGTGGTGTCGGTCCTCGACGACGCCACCCAGGCCGGGGCGCACGAGGCGGTGTGGGCGGTGATCACCCACGTGCTGCCCGGCCTGCTGCCGAAGGAGGGGGAGCGCCCACGAGCCGGGGCAGCGGACCTGCTGGCGGCGGGGGCGCGAGCCGCCCGGATCGCGGGGGCCCGGGCGGACCTGCCGGAGGTGGCGGCGGTCGCGGCCCGCAAGGGGTCGTCCAGGCTCGTCCTGGAGGCGCGGCGGCTGATCGGGATCGCCGGCGCGTTACCGCAGAAATCTACAACGTAAAGGCGGTCGCCGTTTGCCGTCTACATGGAGAACAGACCCCCAACGGCAGCCGACGACGTGACCGGACGGCGGGGCCGCTGGGATCGCTTGGCGGAAGCAGGTCGCTCAAGCGGGGCCGGGCGAGTAGCGGAGGCGAACTGTTCAGGGGGCGGGGGCAGGGCGGTCAAGGGAGACGGTGAGCTCGGGCGAGTGGCAGAAGGGGAGCGGGAGCGCTCAGGGGAGGCGGTGAGCTCGGGTGAGCGACGGAAGGGGGTGGGAGTGCTCAGGGGAGGCGGGTCGCGGTGACGGTCATCGTGGCGTACGGCAGGGTGAAGCGGCCTCCGACGGCGTCGATGGCGGCACCGACGGCGTCCAGGATCGGTGCCAGCTCCTCGGGTGGGAGCCGGGTGAGGGTGCCCGAGGTGGGGAGTTGGTCGAGCCACTCGTCGCGGGTGTAGGTCCGCTCCCAGTCGTGCCGCCACTGCTCGGGCTCCGCGAAGCCGCCCGCCTCGCGGATGCCGTTCGCGGCCTTGGTGAGCAGCGGCTGGTAGGCGTCGAGTGACTGGCCGGGCGCCTGGCCGTTGACCGGCGAGCCGGGCATGGCACCCCGGAAGGCCGCGGTGAAGGCCTCGAACACCTCGGCAGGCAGTTGGTAGACGTGCCAGAAGGCCGCCAATCGGCCGCCAGGGCGCAGGACCCGTGCGGCCTGGGTGACGCCGGCGATCGGGTCGATCCAGTGCCAGGCCGTTCCGGCGGCGACGACGTCGAAGGTGCGGCCGTTGGGGTCCCACGTCTCGAACGTCGCCTCCTCGACGTCGAGCCCGCCCCGGCGAGTGAAGGCGGCCATGCGCGCGTCGGGCTCGACACCCAGCACGGTGCAGCCGGCGGACAGGAACTGGCGCGAGGCGGTGCCGGTGCCGCAGCCGACGTCGAGGACGTCGCGGCCCGGGCTGGTGGCGATGATCCGCTCGATCAGGGCGTCCGGGTAGGCGGGCCGGGTGCGGTCGTAACGTTCGGCATCGACCCCGAAGGACTCGGCCATCTCCCGCTGCCGGTGGGAGTGCGCGACGTGCTCGGGGGTGGACGTGGACGTACGGCCGGAGCCCGGCGTAGAAGTGGTCATGCGCCCACTATAAATGGGCAAGCGCCCACTATGTCAATCGGCACCTGGGTACGCATGACCACGGCAGGACTGATGTGCTGTCGGCTGGAGTGGGAAGGGAAGACCGGGGCGCTGTCAGTCGGAGGGTGGAAGGGGTCGGCCGGGGGTGCTGTCGGTGGAAGGGCGGAGGAGGCAGGCACGCGGGCTACGCATGCACGGCGCGGGCGTGTGGCGGGCGCGTTGGGGAGTCGGTTTCGGAGGCGTTGGATGTGGAGGGCATGAGTGCCAGGTACTGCATGGCGTACGAGCGCCAGGGGCGCCACCGGGCGGGATCGGCCGCGAGGCGGTGTACGGCGCGGCGTGTCGGCAGGCCGGGGAGGAGGACGTCAGGGTCGCCGAGGACGTTCATCCGGATGCGGGAGAGGGCCCACGCGCTCATTCCCGGGAGGTCGCGCAGTTGTTTGCGGGCCTGGGCGGGGTCGCAGCCGGGGTCCAGGCTGAGGGTGCCGTCGGCCAGGGCGCGGGCCAGGGCTCGTCCGGTGTGGCCGGTGGACGTGGCGTCTGCCAAGGTCGGCATGTCGGGAAACAGGTGGGTTATCGGGCCGAATGGGGTGGCGAGTGGGCGGCCGTACGTGGTGACCAGGTCGGCGAGCCGAGCCCGCGCCGTCGCGGCTCGCGTTCGGTGGCTGAGGATGGCCCGGATCGCCGGTTCCCCGGGGTGGGCGCAGCCTGGTACGCGGAGGCCGGGGTGGGCCGCCACCAGCGGCCCCAGTGCCGGGTCCGCGCCGAGGAAGGCGTCGATGGCCTGCTGGTCCGCGTCCAGGTCGAGCAGTCGCCGGCAGCGCTGCACCGCGGCGGCGAGGTCTCTGAGGTCCTCCAGTCGCAGCGCGCAGAGCACGTGACCGGTCCCGGGGCGCAGCGTGATCACGCCGGCGCCGTGCGGCAGCGACAGTGACCTGCTGTAGGCGTCGCCGTCGTAGTGCTCGATGCCGGGGACGGCCCGCGCGCCCAGGCAGGCCAGCATCGCCGGCACGTCCATGGGTGGCCGGTAGGCGAGCTGGACCGTGGTGGCCCCCGGCGGCTGGGCGACGTTCCCGGGGCCGCGCAGCCGGGTGGGCGTCGTCGCGTACACCTGCCTGATGGTGTCGTTGAACTGCCTGATGCTGGCGAACCCGGCGGCGAAGGCCACGTCGCTGATCGGCAGCGGGCCGGCCTCCAGCAACATCCGCGCGGTCTGCGCCCGCCGCGTCCTGGCCAGGGCCTGGGGTCCGGCGCCGACCTCGGCGACGAGCCGGCGGTGCACCTGGCGTGGGCTGTAGCCGAGGCGGGCGGCGAGTCCGGTGACGCCTTCGCGGTCGACGACCCCGTCGGCGATCAGCCGCATGGCCCGGCCGATCAGGTCGGTACGCGTGTTCCACTCCGGCGACCCGGGAGCCGCGTCTGGACGGCACCTCTTGCACGCCCGGAACCCGTTGACCTGCGCCGCCGCCGCGGTCGGGAACAGCCGCACGTTCTCCGGCTTCGGCATGACGGCCGGGCAGCTCGGGCGGCAGTAGACGCGGGTCGTGGTGACGGCGACGTAGAACCATCCGTCGAAGCGCGGGTCACGGCTCCGCATGGCCGCGTACGCCACCTCGTCCTCGATCACCCCATCAAGCGTGCCACAGGGCCGGTAGCACGACTGGCGGGCATCGGACGCCGACCGTTGACGGCCGATGCCCGCCAGCGCCGGCGAGGAGCTGGACCCAGGGTTGGTCCGCATGATGGTGAACGATGTCGCCGGCGGCCGCCTGGCCGCATACCGGCGAGCGCTGTCGCGGCGTGACTTCCGCGTACTCTGGCTGGGTTCGTCCGTCTCGCTCGTGGGCGACGGGATGACGTTCGTCGCACTGACGTGGCTGGTGTTGTCCCAGCCTGACGGGGTGCGGCGGCTCGGGCTGCTGACCGTCTGTCACACGCTGCCGGTGTTCGTGGGCGGGCTGCTGGCCGGGCCGGTGCTGGACCGGTTCGACAAGCGGCATGTGCTGGCGGTCGACAGCGTGGTCCGGGGCGCGGCGATGGCGTCGATCCCGGTCGTGTCGCTGCTGGGCGAGGTGCCGCCGGCGATGCCGTTCGTGGTGGCGGCGGTGTACGGGTTGTTGAAGATGGTGCCGCTGGCCGGGTTCCCCGCGGCGATTCCCGACCTCGTGCCCGAGCAGGACCGGGACGCGGCCAACGCGCTGGAGAGCCTGAGTTTCAGCCTTTCGGGGATGATCGGGCCCGCTCTGGGCGGTGTTCTGATCGCCGGGTTCGGTGGTGAGGCCGTGCTGGCCTTCGACGCGATCTCCTACGTGGTGTTCGCGGTCGCCGCCCTAGCCGTCCGCCGCCCCCTCGGTGTCCCGCGCCCTCTCGGCGTTCCGCGTCCCCTCGCCGTCTCGCGCCCTCTCGGCGTCCCGCGTCGCCTTGCCGTCCGCCGGCCCTTCGCCACCTGCCGGCCCTTCGCCGAACGCCGCGCCGTCCGCCGTCCCCTCACCCCGCAGGCGGCCCAGGCGCCGGAGCCGGACGGGTCGCATGGCGCGCTCGTGACCCTGCTGCGTGACCGGGTCCTGGTCGCGACCACGCTCGCGTTCATGGCCTTCAACATCGCCGTCGGCATGCTCCTCGTCACCGGCCCCTGGCTGGCCAAGACCCAGCTCCAGGGCGGCCCGCAAGCCCTGGGCCTGTTGCTCGCCGCCCTGGCGGCGGGCGAGCTGGCCGGCGCGGCGGTCGCCGGCGCCAGGACTCCGCGGGCCCGCCCGCTCAGGGCCATCGCCGTGGTCCAGCTCGTCGCCGCGGCCGGCTTCCTGGCGCTGCTGACCGCCCCGCTCACGATCACCGTGGCCGCGGGCTTCCTCGTCATCGGGATGTTCAGCGCGCCCATGACCATCTGGGCGCAGTCGCTACGCATGGCGCGCATCCCCGCGCACCTGCGCGGCCGGGGCTTCGCGATCCTCAGGACGCTCATGCAGGCGACACCGCCGATCGGCGCCGCGATCGTCACGCCACTCCTGGCCGCGGGCCTGCTCGGCCCGGCCGCGCTCGTCATGGCCCTCGTCGCGGCCGTGCCCGCCGTCGTCCTGCTGAGCATGAGGCACTGAGGCACGGCCGTGCCCGCCGCAGCCCTGCCGGGCATGAGGCACTGAGGCACTGAGGCGGTACGCGGTCCGTTCCACAACCGATGGTTGTGAGTTCACGTCGTGTCGATTGTTGGACAACCCCTCCGGCTTGGGATCGAATACTCGCTCGCGGGACAGAGCCGACAACCGGAGGGCGTGGTCGTGGAGAGGTCGTTCGTGCACCTGCACGTGCACACCGAGTACAGCATGCTGGACGGCGCCGCCAAGGTGGGCCCGCTGATGGACGAGGTGGCGCGGCTGGGGATGCCGGCCGTGGCGATGAGCGACCACGGCAACGTGCACGGCGCGTACGAGTTCTACCACGCGGCGGGAAAGGCGGGGGTCAAGCCGGTCATCGGCATGGAGGCGTACGTCGCCCCCGCCTCGCGGCGCCATCGCGGGCCGGTCTACTTCAGCGACGACCTCACCCTGCGCAGATCTGACGACGAGACCGGCGCCGGCGGCGACGTGTCCGGGCGCGGGCTCTACACGCACATGACCATGTGGGCGGCCGACGCGCGGGGGTTGCGCAACCTGTTCCGGCTGCAGTCACGCGCCTGGCTGGAGGGGCATGTCCAGAAATATCCGCGCATGGATGATGAGCTGCTGGCCGAGCACGGCCAAGGCGTCATCGCCACCACCGGCTGTCCGTCCGGCGAGGTGCAGACCCGGCTCCGCCTCGGCCAGTACGACCAGGCCAGGGCCGCCGCCGCCCGCTACCGCGACATCTTCGGCGCCGGCGACTACTACCTCGAACTCATGGACCACGGCCTGCCCATCGAACGCCGCGTCCGCGAGGACCTGCTGCGCCTCGGCCGCGAGCTGAACCTGCCGCCGCTGGCCACCAACGACTCCCACTACGTCACCGAGGACCAGGCCCGCGCCCACGACGTGCTGCTGTGCGTCGGCACCGGCAAGCGGCTCGACGACGCCGGCCGCTTCCGCTTCAGCGGCAGCGGCTACTACGTCAAGCCGGCCGAGCTGATGCGCGCGCAGTGGGACGCGGAGGTGCCCGGCGCCTGCGACAACACGCTGCTCGTCGCGGAGCGGATCGGCGAGTACGGGGAGGTGTTCGCCCACCGCGACCTGACGCCCCGCTTCCCCGTACCGGAAGGGGAGAGCGAGTCGAGCTGGCTGCGCAAGGAGAGCCTGGAGGGGGCGCGCCGCCGCTACGGCGCGAACCCGCCGCCCGAGGTGCTGGAGCGCATCGACTACGAGCTGTCGGTGATCGACGCGATGGGCTTCCCCGGCTACTTCCTGGTCGTCGCCGACATCTGCCGGTACGCCCGCGAGCAGGGCATCGGCCTGGGCCCGGGCCGTGGCTCGGCGACGGGGTCGATCGTCGCGTACTGCACGGGCATCACCCAGCTCGACCCGATCGAGCACAAGCTCATCTTCGAACGCTTCCTCAACCCCGAGCGCATCTCGATGCCGGACGTCGACCTCGACTTCGACGACCGCCGCCGCGACGAGATGATCGAGTACGTCACCCGCAGGTACGGCAACGACCGCGTCTGCCAGATCGTCACCTTCGGCACGATCAAGGCCAAGGCCGCCATCAAGGACTCCTGCCGTGTGCTCGGCCTGCCGTACGCGCTGGGCGACCGCATCACCAAGGCGTTCCCCGCGGCCGCCGGCGGCAAGGAGATCCCTCTGGCCGCCATCCACGACGAACGCCACCCCCGCCACGGCGAGGCGGCCGAGCTGCGCCAGCTGTATGAGCAGGACCCCGACGTCAGGCGGATCGTCGACACGGCGGCCGGCATCGAGGGCCTGACCCGCGGCACCGGCGTCCACGCCGCCGGGGTGATCCTGTCCAGCGAGCCGCTGCTGGACGTGATCCCCCTGGCCAGGCCGAAGGGCGACGGTCCGGTGGTCACCGGGTTCCCCTTCACCCAGGCCGAGGAGATGGGCCTGCTGAAGATGGACTTCCTCGGCCTGCGCAACCTCACCGTGATCGGGGACGCCATCGCCGGCGTGCGCGCCAACAAGGGCATCGACATCGACATCCTCGGCGTCCCGCTCGACGACCCCGCCACGTACGAACTGCTCGCCCGCGGCGACACGCTCGGGGTGTTCCAGCTCGACAGCGGCGGCATGCGGGTGCTGCTCAAGCTCATGCAGCCGACGACGTTCACCGACATCGCGGCGGTCAACGCGCTCTACCGGCCGGGCCCGATGGAGATGAACGCCCACACCAACTACGCCCTGCGCAAGACGGGCAAACAGGCCGTCGAGCCGATCCATCCCGAACTGGAAGAGGCGCTCGAACCCATCCTGGGCGACACCTACCACCTGGTCGTCTTCCAGGAGCAGGTCATGGCCATCGCCCAGCAACTCGCCGGCTACTCGCTCGGCGCCGCCGACATGCTGCGCCGGGCCATGGGCAAGAAGAAGAAAGAGGTCCTGGACGCCGAATGGGACCGCTTCGCGGCGGGCATGCGCGGACGCGGCTTCTCCGCCGGCGCGATCAAGGCGGTTTGGGACGTGCTCGTGCCCTTCAGCGGGTACGGCTTCAACAAGTCCCACACCGCCGGCTACGGCCTCGTCTCCTACTGGACCGCCTACCTCAAGGCCAACCATCCCAGCGAATACCTGGCCGCGCTGCTCACCTCCGTCGGGGACGACAAGGACAAGATGGCCGTCTACCTGGCCGACTGCCGGCGGCTCGGCATCAAGGTGCTGCCGCCCGACGTCAACGAGAGCCTGCTCGACTTCGCCGCCACCGGCTTCGACATCCGCTTCGGGCTGGGGGCCGTACGCAACGTGGGGGCCAACGTCGTGGACGCCATCGTCACCGCCCGGCGGGCCGAGGGGCCGTACACCGATTTCGACGACTTCCTGGCCAAGGTGCCCGCCGTCGTCTGCAACAAGCGCGTCATCGAGTCGCTGGCCAAGGCGGGCGCCTTCGACGGCCTCGGACACCACCGCAAGGGCCTGGTCGCGGTGCACGAGCAGGCCGTGGACGCCGTCGCCGACGTCAAGCGCAATGCCGCGTACGGCCAGGACTCCCTGTTCGGCGAGGCCGGGCGCGCCGGGGCCTTCACCGTCGCGATCCCGGAGGGGGAGTGGGACCAGGCGACCCTGCTCGCCTTCGAACGCGAGATGCTCGGCCTGTACGTCTCCAGCCATCCGCTCGACGGCGCCGAGCCCGTCCTGGAGGCCCATCGCGACACCACCATCGCCGGCCTGCTCGCCTCGGGACGCCCGGACGGGGCGGCCCGGATCAGCGGCATCGTCTCCGGCCTGCAGCGCAAGGTCACCAAGCAGGGCAGCCCGTGGGCGATCGTCACCGTCGAGGACCACGACGCCGCCGTGGAGTGCCTGGTCTTCCCCAAGACGTACGCCCTGTACGGGGAGACGCTCGCCGAGGATCGGGTGGTGTCGGTACGGGGGCGGATCAACGTACGCGACGAGGCCGTCAGCCTGTACGGCGAGGAGATCACCGTCCTCGACGTCACCCAGGCCGGCGCCGAGCCGCCCGTGGTCATCTCCATCCAGGAGCCGCAGCTGAACCCCCGGCTGGTGCGGGAGTTGCGGCACATCCTGAGCACGCACCCCGGCCGGGCGCCCGTCCACGTCCGGCTGCACCGGCGCGTCGGCCCGGGCGTCCTGCTGGACCTGCGGCCCTACCGCGTCACCGCGGCCCCCGCCCTGTACGGCGACATCAAGGCCCTGCTCGGCGCCACCGCGATCGGCCCCGCATGACCGGCTCGGGAGCTACCGGCATCGGTTTCCCCGACGACACCGGGACGCCGGGTGACGGCGAGGCGACCGGCGACACCGGGATGACCGGCGGCGGTGAGGCGATCGTGACCGGCGACATCGAGGTGGCCGGCGACGGTGAGCCCGGCCGGGAGTGTCCTCGGTGCCGCACCGGTGAGGTCCTGGCCGTGCTGCGCCGTCCGCACACCTGGACGAACGCGTCGGGACGGCAGGTCCGGGGGACGAGCGAGGTCCTGCTGTGCGCCCGCTGCGACGCCGGCGACCCCCTGGGCGGCCCGATCGTCGCCTACTTCGCCCGCCACCCCGTCGCACTGCCGGAACACGTCCCGGAGCTCGCCCGCCTGCTGCGCCGCTGGATCGGCGGCACGCCCCCGTCGGCCCCGTCCGGCGAGGCCCTGCGGTCGGAGGCCGACGCCTGGCACAGGGGCGAACTGTGACGGTCGCCGGCCGCGCCCGCCACACCGGAGGCGTCGGCCGCGGCGTCACGCCTGGATACGGCTGGACCGCGATGTGATGCCCGAATGAGGTCGCGGCTACCCTTGCCCGGGTGACGATCCGCCCCAGAACCTCGCAAGACCTCCCCGCATGTGTTGAAGCGCTCGCCCAGGTCCAGGCCGCCGACCGGTATCCGGTGGACTGGCCGGACGACCCGGCCGGCTGGCTGACACCTGATGACCTGGCGTCGGCCTGGATCGCGGTGGAGCCGGGCGCGGTGGTCGGGCACGTAGGGCTGACCGGGGACGGCGAGGTCGTGCGCCTGTTCGTGACCCCGGCGGCACGCGGCGGCGGGCTGGCCGCCCGGCTCCTCGAAACCGCCAGGACCGCCGCGACCGGCCCGCTCAAGCTGCAGGTGTCCTCGGAGGGCAAGGCGGCCATCGCCTTCTACGAGCGCGCGGGCTGGCGCAGGATCGGCAGCGACCGCGCCACCTGGCTCAACGCGGCCGGCGAGCCCGCCCTGGTGCACCACTACGTCAGCCCTTGACCCCGACCCGCCGCAGAGCCCGGCGACGACCCGCCCCTTTGCCTGTTTGGTCGAGACAGAGCGGCCGAGAGCCTTCGGTGATCACCTCTGTCCGTCCGGTGGCCGGACGGTGGAACCGATGCTCGGTGGCGCGCTGGTGAGCGTCACTCAGGACGATGCGGTCTGGCCGGTCAGGCAGTGCTGCACGAGTGGTCCGAACCAGCTGACCAGTTCGTCGACGGACGATGATGCGATCGGTTCGATCCGTACGATGTAGCGCGCCACGGTGAGGCCCAGAAGTTGGACGTTGACCATGCCGGCCCGCATCGCGGCGTCCGGTGTGCCGAGCAGTGTCGCCACTCGGCTGGTGATTTCCCGGTCGATGTATTCGCGGATCAAGGTTTCGGACTGGTCGTTGGTCCGGGCCGACCGGGTGAGCATCGCAAGCGGGGTGCGGCCCGATGCGTCGATGTTCTCCACGAGTGTCCGGACGATGCGCTCGCCCATGCCGTCGAGGCCGCCGGTGAAGATCGATTCGATGGCCGGCGGGAGCTGGGAGGACATCTCGACAGCGGCGGCGAACAGGCCCTGTTTGCTGCCGAAGAAGTAGAACACCATCGCTGAGTCGACTTCCGCGCGGGCGGCGACCGCGCGCACCGTGGTGCCGCCGTAGCCGTGCTCGCGGAACAGTGCACGTGCCGCGTCCAGGATCCGCTGTTTGCTTTCCGCGCCCGTTCGCCAGCGCCCGGGGCGAGCAGGGGAACTGTGTTCTGTCATGACCTGACGAGTCTATCGAAGTTTCTTCACCATAGGTGGACTTTCATGTCCGAGCCCCGGTAGCTTGAACTTCATCGGCGATGAAGAAAGGGGCTGCGATGAAGGTGATCGTGATCGGTGCCGGTCTGGGCGGGTTGACGCTGGCACAGGGCTTACGCCGGTCGGGAATCGAGGTCGTCGTGTATGAGCGAGACGGTGCACGAGGACGCGCGCAGGGCGTCAGCCTGCATGTCGACGACCGCGGCGCCAGGGCGCTGCGAGCCTGCCTGCCTCCGGCGCACGCCGCGATGGTCGAGGCCACGATGGGCGGTTCGCGCGAGCGGACACTGACGTTGTCCGAAGTGGATGGAGCGCTCACCGTGGTGGGTGCTCAGCCGTCCACCGGCGTGGCGGGCCGGCCGCGGCCCGGGCGGCAGGTTCATCGTCCGTTGCTGCGTGCGGTGTTGCTGACGGGGCTGGAGGACGTGGTTCGGTTCGGGACGGAGTTCACGCGGTTCGAGCAGCGGGCCGACGGGATGGTCCAGGTGTGGTTCGCCGACGGCGGCACGGACACGGCGGACGTGCTGGTCGGCGCGGACGGGATCGGTTCGGCGGTCCGCCGTCAGTACCTGCCCCACGCGCGGGTGGTCGACACTGGACGGCGCATGCTCATGGGCGCGACCGGGCTGCGGATGATCGCCGATACCGGGCTGCCTGAGCTGGTCGGCGACAGCCCCGCCGGCGTTCAGGTGGACGGCACGATGATGGTGCTGGGCGTGCTGCGGTTCACCGAGTCGCCGGTGGCCGCGCGGCAGCGGTGGCTGCCTGCCCTGCCTCTCGATGCGGTCACCACGGTCGAGGACTACGCGATGTGGGCTCTGCCGATCACACGGGAGCAACTCGGCCAGGCCGCGTCGCCGGCCGCGAGGTGGCGCCTGGCCAAGGAGTCGAGCGTGAACCTGCCCTCGGCCATGCGGCTGGTCCTCGCCGAGGCGTGGCCGGATCTCACGGTCGCCCTGCGCATCGGGACGATCCCGCCGATACCCGCCTGGCCCGCCGGTCCGGTGACGGTCATCGGCGACGCCATCCACCTGGCCCCGGGTTTCGGCGGCAACCTGGCCATGCAGGATGCGCACCACCTCTGCGAGGCCCTGGTCGAGACGTATCGCGGCCGGCTGGATCTGATCGACGCGATCGACGCCTACGAGGACACGATGCGCCGCAACAGCTTCTCCGCGCCTGCCGCGGTGAAGGCGGGCGCATGAGCCTCAACGTCCTGACCCAGAAGTCGTTGTCCTGGTTCGCCGCGATGGGTGGTTGGCGCACGGTCGCCGAAGGAGCCACGTCCCGGGTGTTGTTCCTGGTCGCCTATCTGGTGACCGATCAGGTGTCGACCTCCGCGCTGGTGGCGGTGGGTGGCGTGGTGGTGTTCGCCGCGGCCCGGGTGTTCACCGACCGGAAGTACTGGCAGGCAGCGGTCGGGCTGGTCGTCGTGGGCGCCTCCGCGTTGCTGGCCGGGAGTACTGGGCACGCGGTCGACTTCTACCTTCCGACCGTGCTCATGCAGGCGGGCGGGGGTGTGGTGTTCCTCGTATCGATTGTGGTGCGGTGGCCCGTGATCGGATTGGCGGTGGGGGCAGTACGCGGTGAACGCTTCGGCTGGCGGCGAGACCCTGCACGGCGACGGCGTTATCAGGTGTGCACGGCTATCTTCCTGGCGAAGTACGGCATCGCCACCATGGTGCTGGTACCTCTGTACCTGGCCGGAAAGGTGACTCCACTGGGCATCGCCGCCACACTGCTGGGCGGTGCGCCCGCAATGGGCGTCTGCGTCTATCTGTGCTGGCGAATCCTGCGCGCTCAAGCGGACCCGACGGACGCGGCCCCGGTTCCGGCTGTCATCGGGCAAAGTCACTGAGTGGGCATTTGATTTGAGTAGATTGTGGCTCGTGTTCGAGTAGGTGCCTCGCCAGGCTGGGTCAGGGCGGCAGCGGCGACCGACGCTCCCGCCTGACGCCTACCCTCCTGTCACACCCCGCGGTCCGGAATGGTCGTCGTGCCGATCAGAGGGCATCCTCAGAGCCCGGCGGCCTCGTACAGCGCGGCCAGGTCGATCTTCCGCATGCCGAGCATCGCCTTCATCGCCCCCTGCGCCGCCACCGGGTCGGCGTGGCCGAGCAGTTCCGGCAGCTGCCGGGGGATGATCTGCCAGGAAACGCCCCAGCGGTCCTTCAGCCACCCGCACTGCCCCTCCTCGCCCCCGTTCTCGGTGAGCCGGGTCCACAGCTCGTCGATCTCCTCCTGCGACTCGCAGGCCACGTGCACGGACGTGGCCTCGGTGAAGGCGGAGTCGGGGCCGCCGTTCAGCGCCATGAAGTGCTGCCCGGCCAGCTCGAACGTGACCGCCATGGCCGTGCCGGGGGTGCCGGGACCGTCCTCGCCGAACCGCTGCACCTCCAGGATCTCGGAGCCGGGGATGAGCGAGGTGTAAAGGGTCGCGGCCTCCTCGGCCTGGGTGGCGAACCAGAGGCACGTGGTGATCTTCCGCATGGTGAGTCCCTCCATCGGGAGTCGTCGTCGTGGTCGTTCACCAGAGCGTCGAACACGCCGGGCGCGGATCGACACCCGCGCGGGAAAGTTTTTCTAACCGAGGACCGCGCCGAGCGCCGCCATGATCGGGATGGACAGTCCCGTGGTCACCAGCACGGCGCCACGGGCCAGCCGCCTGCCCGTGTCGTAGGTGACGGCGTACACATAGATGTTCTGCGCGGTGGGCAGCGCCGCGAAGAGGGTGGCGGCCAGCAACTGCGTGCCCTCCAGGCCGAGCAGGCGGGCGGTCGCGTACGCCACCGCGGGCTGGGCGAACGCCTTGAGCGCCACCGCCAGGAAGATGTCCCTGGCCACGCCGTCCTCCTCAGGGGCCGGGGCGGCGCGGCGCGAGCCGTACAGGCTGAGCCCGTACGCCAGCAGCGCCACCGGCACGGCCGCGCCGCCGAGCAGGTCGATCGGGCGCATGACCGTGACCGGCAGCGCGACCCCCGACAGCGCGAACGCGAGCCCGACCAGCGAGGCCACCGTGAGCGGGTTGCGCAGCGGCAGCAGCAGCGCGGCCCGCGGCGAGCGGGAGCCCTTGTCGAGCACGAGGAAAGAGAGCGGGGTGAGCACGAGCAACTGGAAGAGCAGGATCGGGGCGACCAGGGCGGCGTCGCCGAGCACGTACAGGGAGATCGGCACGCCCAGATTGCCGGCGTTGACGTAGGAGGAGGCGAGCGCGCCGATCGTGAGCTGCCGCGCGGTACGCCGCCAGGCGAGCTTGGCCACCAGCACGAACACGAGCGCCGTGAACGCCACCGCGACGATCTGGGTCAGCAGCACCGGCGACAGCAGCGCGCTCAGGTCGGCCCTGGACACCGTGGCGAACATCAGCGCCGGGGTGGCCACGAAGAACGCCAGCCGCGACAGCACCAGCTCGTCGCTGACGCGCAGCAGGCCGATGACACCGATGACGTACCCGAGCACGGCGACCGACACCAGAGCGGCGAACGCCGCGACAACCCCCGACAACCTGTTCCCTCCAAAAGTGGACGTTCAGGAGCGTATCTGAGGGCTTTCCGGGCGTTTTGGCCGGTCCGCGCCGCTTGGGGTCTTCGGCGGGAAATGGCGTCCGGTGATGGTCATCCGGGATCGCGGGTCGTGCGAAGCAAGGGGTGGGCGGGATCGCCGTGCCCGGAGGTGTCCGTGCGCGGCGCCGGTTCCGTCCGAGGCCCCTACCTGGAGGAGACGGACATGCGTCGTACGTCGTACAAGCTCGCCCTGCCTGCCGTGGCGGCGGCCGGAATGCTGATGTTCCCCGGCGCGCTCCCCGCGTCGGCTTCGGCCACCACCTTGTCATCCGCGTCCAGCGCGGCGGCCCTCACGCTCACCGGCGGCAGCTGCGAGGGACTCGCGCGGCGCTTCCTCTGCTCGGTCGCCTTCACCGGGGCGGTCGCGCCGGTCAGCGTCCGCTGGTTCGTCGACGGGTTCCACGTGCCCGCGTACGACAACAGGACGTTCGTCGGGATCGGCTGCCAGCCGACCTTCCGTTACGACATCCGGGCGGTGATCTCGGACAGTACGGGCGCGTCCGTGGAGTTCCGCTCGTCCCCGGTCTGCCGCTCCGGCAACCCGTGACCCGCCGCACCGCCCCTGAGCAAGATCCGCTCGGGTAAGTGCGGTGAATGCCGCGTAAACGCAGGTCCGTCCGCGCCATCGTCCTCGACCCTGACGATCGGGTCCTGCTCTGCCGCCACGACCTGACCGCCCTGGACGGCCCCGTCGTCTGGGTGATGCCGGGCGGCGGGGTGGAGCCGGGCGAGTCGGACCTGCGCGCGCTCGGGTGGCGGTGACGACCTGTTCTCGCCTCGCGACCTGGCCGGGACGCTGGGTGCGCTACTGGCGGACGGCGTACCGGACGAGCCGATCAGACTGGGCCTGTGAGCTGGGCTTGAGCGAGGCGTGAGCGCGGTCCAGGGGCGGGGCCGTCAGCGGCGGTCGCGGAACGTGCGGCGCAGGTCGTCCACCCATTCCGCCGGAGTCTCCCACGGGATGAAGTGGCCGCCGCGGTCGTGGGCGGTGATGTTGACGTGGTTGTACCAGGCCGCCCGGTCGCTGCCGAGGAACCCGCGCACCCGCTCCTCGCTGGTCCGCACGCCGGGCGGGTTCTCGTGGCCGACGAACGTGATGCCCGTGGGCGCCTCGACCACCGGCCACCGGTCGTGCGACGGCGTCCACGGGTAGCGGTTGTTGTTGGCGTACGTGCGGATCGAGGTGCCGATCCCGCCGCCCGCCCAGAAGATCGTCGCGTGGGTGAGCAGGTCATCCTTGCTGAAGACACTCTCGACATCCCCGCCGTTGTCCGACCATTTCGCCCAGCGTTCCAGGATCCAGGCCAGCATGCCGGCGGGGGAGTCGTTCAGCCCGTGGCCGAGCGTGGACGGCGCCATCATGTGCGCGGCCAGGTGCACGGCGAAGCGCCGGTCCATCTCCAGGAATCTCGCGTGGACGTCGGCGGGCAGGCCGGAGGGGATGGGCGCGCCGCCGCTGAAGTCCCAGGCGCGGTCGCCGTTGAACAGGGTGAGCTTCAGCGCCGAGCCGATGTGGATCCCGTACAGCTCGCCGGCGTACTTGTGGCCGAGCTGCCCCGTGATCAGCGCGCCGACGTCGCAGCCGCCGGCCGCGTACCTGTCGTGCCCGAGCACGCCGGTCATCAGCTCGTGCCAGATCTCGGCGATCTTCCAGAAGTTCATGTCCGGACGGTTCGTCAGCGGGGTCGAGAAGCCGAAGCCCGGCAGCGACGGCACGATCACGTCGAACGCCTCCGCCGGATCGCCCCCGTGCGCGCCCGGGTCGGCGAGCGGGCCGATCACCTTCGACCAGTGCCAGAACGTCCACGGCCAGCCGTGGCTGAGGATCAGCGGAACCGGGTCGGGGCCGACGCCGGGCTTGCGCATGAAGTGCACGGGCACGCCGCCGATGTCCACGCGGTAGTGCTCGAACGCGTTGATCGCCCGCTCGGCGGCTCGCCAGTCGAAGCCGTCCGCCCAGTAGGAGACCAGCTCCTCCAGGTACGCGCTGCGCACGCCGTAGTAGCCGTCGTCGTTGCCCACGTCCGGCTGCCACCGGGTCATCACCAGTCTGCGCCGCAGGTCGTCGAGCACGTCGTCGGGGACGTGCAGGGGCTGCGGTTCGAGCGGGAACGGCCGGGTCGGCATGGGTCTCCTCCTGGGTTCTGGAGCTGATGGGGCTGGTCGTACGGGATCAGTCGTCGAGGCTCGCGGCGATCTCGGTCAGGCGTCCGAGCACCCGCGCCGAGCCGGCCAGCGCCGCCCGTTCCTCGTCGTTCAGGTGGTCCACCAGCCGTGACAGCCGCGCCACCCGGTCGGCGTGGCGGGAGCGGACGATCCCCAGGCCCTCCTCGGTGAGCTCCAGCAGGACGGCCCGGCCGTCGCGCGGGTCGGGGCGGCGCGAGACGAGCCCGTCCTGCTCCAGCTTGGCGACCAGGCTGGTGAGTGCGGGCTGCTTGAGCTGCTCGGTCGCCGTCAGCGCGGTCAGCCGCATCGGCCCCCGGCGCTGCAGCGTGTGCAGCACCGACAGGGTCGAGAAGCTGAGCTTCCTGACCGACGGGAGCCGGATGAAGTAGGTGTTGAAGTCCTCGATCGCGGTGGCCAGCTCGTCGAGGTCGAGGTCGAGGTCGAGGTCGAGGGCAGGGCTGGGTGCGGAGGCGGGCTCCGGATCGGGCGGCGCGGGCGTCACGCCCGTATTTATATCAAATATCGATGTATTTCACCCGAACGCCAAGGGGCGGTCAGCCCGTGGCGGAGTCGCGAGTACGGCCGTGGGCGTCGTGCGGCAGGTCGGCGTAGTGCCACTGGTGGTCGCGAGCCTCCCGGCACGCCGTCTCCAGATCACCCGCCTCGATCGCCGCCAGCAACTCGGCATGATCGCGGGCGACGTCGTGCAGATCGACCTCGGTGGCGACCATGGTGACCGACGTGCGCGCCTCGATCTGCAGGCTGTCCCAGGTGAGCTTGAGCAGCTCGTTGTGGGCCGCCTCGACGATGTGACGATGGAACGACACGCTCGCCCGCGCCGACGCCTCGGTGTCACCGCGATCGGCGGCGGCCTTCATCGCCTCGACGTCGGCCCGCATCGCCTCCGCCGGAACCGTCCCGGCCAGCAGGGCGAGCCGGGTGGCGGTCTCCTCCAGCGCGGCCCGCACCACGTAACTCTCGCGCAGGGTCTCCTGGACGAACGGGCGCACGAACGTGCCCCGGCGCGGCAGGGTCTCCACCAGCCGCATGGCCTCCAGCTCGCGCAGCGCCTCGCGTACGGGTGCCTGACTGGTGCCGTAGGTGGCCGCGAGCCGGGTCTCCACCAGCCGCTCGCCCGGCCTGACCTGCCCGGAGACGATCCTGCTGACCAGCGAGTCGCGGATCTGCCGAGCCAGCGTGAGCCGCGGCAGCTTCGGGGGCTCTTCGGTCATGGGCAGATCCTACCGATCGGCGATGAGGGAAGATCTCTTGACGCGGGAATCTCGATAATCAATTATCGAGAATTATAGCGCCGGAAACCCCGAGCAGGGAGGCCGCACATGCTGATCGAGGCGGTGCACGTGCCCGAGTCCGTCGAAGCCGTGGTGACCCGCTCGGCCGCGGGCGGCCTGGTCATGGGCGGGGGAACGGTCGTGATGCCGCTGGTCAACAGCGGATCCGCGGGCGTGACCGAGCTGATCAGCCTGCGCCGCGCGGGCCTGGACGGCATCGAGGTGAGCGACGGCGTGGCCGTGATCGGGGCGGCGGCCACGCTCACCGCCGTCGCCGAGCATCCCGCTCTCGCCTTCCTGCGCCCGGCGCTGCGCACGATCGCCTCCCCGACCCTGCGCAACCAGGCCACCGTGGGCGGGAACCTGTTCGTCGCGCAGCCGTACGGGGACCTGGCCGTCTGCCTGCTCGCCCTCGACGCCGCCTGCGAGATCGCCGGCCCCGCCGGTCGGCGGGACGCACCGGTCGCGGACGTGCTGGCCGCCGGGCTCGCTCCCGGCGAGCTCGTCGTCGCGGTACGGTTCACGCCGCCCCCGCCGGGCGCCTGGCACTACCACAAGGCCATGCGCCGCCGGCTGAACTCCGCCTCCATCGTCACCGTCGCCGCCGTCACCTTGGAGGGGGCCTCGGACTGCAGGATCGCGCTGGGCGGCGTGGCCCCTCGTCCCGTACGGGCGCTGTCCGCCGAACGCGTCCTGCGCGGTCGTCCCCTGACCGAGGAGAGCGTCAACGAGGCGGGCCTGGCCGCCCGCGCCGACATCGACCCCTTCGACGACGCCTACGCCAGCGCGTGGTACCGGACCCGCGTCCTGCCCGTGCACTTCCGCCGCACATTCTTCCCCGAAGCGCCTCATAACGCCTGAGGTCACCCCTGTAAGCGCCCGCATCAGAAGAGGTGGGACCGTGCCGTCACAGATCGTCTCGCTCGTCGTCAACGGCGAGCACCATGAGTTCATCGCCGCGCCGGGAGCCACCCTCCTCGCCTGCCTGCGGGAGTCGCTGGGCCTCACCGCCGCCAAACGCGGCTGCGCCCAGGGCGCCTGCGGCAGCTGCACGGTCCTGGTCGACGGCCGGCCGCAGGCGTCCTGCCTGGTCGCCGTCGAGACCGTGGCCGGCGCCTCCGTCCGCACACTGGAGGGCGTCGCCACCGGCGGCGACCTGGACGAGGTGCAGAGCGCCTTCGTGGAGTGTTTCGCCACCCAGTGCGGCTTCTGCACCTCCGGCATGATCATGGTCGCCGAGGCGCTGCTCGACCGAAACCCCGACCCGAGCGAGGAGGACGTGATCGAGGCGATCTCGGGCAACGTCTGCCGCTGCACCGGCTACCGGCCCATCGTGCAGGCCGTCCTGGAGGCGGCCCGCCGACGCGGGGAGGGGGCGGTGACGCGATGACGTACCGGCTCGCCCCCATCGACACCACCACCTTCGCCGCCGAACGGGACGGCGGCGACCTGACCGTGATCGGCTCGGTGGTCCAGCGCTCCGACGCCCGCGGGCACGTCACCGGCAGGACCGAGTTCTTCGAGGACGTGGCCCCGCCCCGGCTCGCCCACCTGAAGATGCACCGCTCGGCCCGCCACCACGCCAGGATCGCCGGCGTGGACCTGAGCCAGGCCCTGGCCGTGCCCGGCGTGCTGCGGATCCTCACCCACGCCGACGTGCCGAACAACCTCTTCACCCCGCTCAAGCTGATCGGCGTCGGGCCCGACGACGAGCCGATCCTGGCCGTGGACAAGGTGCGCTACCTCGGCGAGCCCATCTGCGCCGTGGTCGCCGAGACCGAGGCCGCCGCGCTGGAGGGCGCCGCCCGGATCCAGGTCACCTACGAGGACCTGCCGCCCGTCTTCGACGTCGAGGAGGCGCTGCGGGAAGGCGCGCCACTGGTCAACGAGTACCACGGCCAGAACCACTTCATCTACGAGGGCCACCACTGCCGGCGCATCCGCTTCGGCGACGTCGAGGCCGCCTTCGCCCGCGCCGACCACGTCCTCGAGTGGCGCTACCAGTCGGCGCCGATCGAGCAGGCGCCCGTCGAGACCACAGGCTGCGTGGTGATCCCGCAGGCCGACGGCCGGCTGCGGATCCACTCCGACACCCAGGCGTGCTTCTTCACCCTGGACAACACCGCGCTGATCCTGGAGACACCGTTCAACAAGCTGCGCATCGTCGGCGGGACGGTCGGCGGCGGCTTCGGCGGCAAAGTGGACGTGGTGGTCGAGCCGATCGCATGCGTGGCCGCGATGGCGATCGACCGCCCGGTCAAGTTCGTCTACGACCGCGCCGAGGAGATGCAGGTCTCCTCGCCGCGCGCCGCGGAACGCCTCTACATCAAGGACGCCGTCATGAACGACGGCAAGATCATCGCTCGTAAGATCACCCTGTACGTGGACGCCGGCGCGTACGCGCGCCACAGCCCCTACGGCGTCACCAAGGCCGCCGCGCACCTGCCGGGCCCCTACGCGATCCCGAACGTGTGGGCCGACTGCCACTGCGTGTTCACCAACCGCACCCCGTCCAGCGCCATGCGCGGCTTCGGCGTCACCATCGCCGACTTCGCGCTGGAGTCGCAGATGGACCAGGTCGCTCGCGCCCTCGGCATGGACCCGCTCCAGCTCCGGCTCATCAACGCCTACCGCGACGGCGACGTCAAGGCCCACCGCAAGGTCGCCGAGGGAACGGCCCTGGTCGAGGTGATCCAGAAGGCGGCGGAGATGTCCGGGCACGAGCTGCCCGAGACCTACCGCCGGATGTCGTCCACGACACGAGAGGGGCTGTGATGGCGAAGCTGCGCGGCCGGGGGTACGCGTCGGTCAACTACCCGACCGGCATGAACCTGGGCGGAGACCCCTCGCAGGCCCTGGTCCACGCCACCACCACCGGCACGTTCGTGATCTCGCTGTCCTCCGTCGACCTCGGGCAGGGCATCAAGACGATCGCCGCCCAGTGCGCCGCGGAGACGCTCGGCCTGCCGATGGAGAACATCCTGGTCGACACCGCCGACACCGACACCGGCCCGCACTGCATGGGCACGTTCGCCAGCCGCGGCACCCACCGCGTCGGCAACGCCGTCATCATGGCCGCCGCCGAGGCGCGCGGCGTGATGCTGGAGGTCGCCGCCGAGGAACTGGAGGTCGACGCCGCCGACCTGGAGACCGACGGCACCGGCTACATCGCGGTCAAGGGCGCCCAGGACAAACGCGTGCACATCACCGACCTGGCGCTGGCCGCGCACTTCAAGCACGGGCGGACGATCTCCGGGCGCGGCATCTACCTCAAGGAGCCCAGCGTCCCGGTGCCCGAGACGGGGGAGATGGACCCCGACTCCTGCCAGGCGCACGCGTGCACGGTCGCCGTCGTCGAGGTCGACGACGAGACCGGGGTGGTCGAGGTGCTGGAGCTGTTCAACGCCTACGAGATCGGCCGGGCGCTCAACCCCGCCATGGCGACCCAGCAGGTGGAGGGCGGGGCGTGGATGGGGCTGTCGCACGCCCTGTTCGAGACCACCGAGCCGTACTACCCGGCCCGCGACCACGGGCCGCGCGACTTCGCCGGATATCTGATGCCGGGGCCCGCCGACCTCCCCGTCCAGCACAGCCTGCTGCTGGAACGCCCGTCCGCCAACGGCCCGTACGGGGCGAAGGGGATCGGCGAGATGACGGCGAACGCCCCCATCCCGGCCATCGCCAACGCGATCTTCGACGCCTGCGGCGTACGCCTGACGTCGATGCCGTTCACCCCCGAACGCGTCCTGCGAGGGCTGGACGCCCTGAAGACGGAGGAAACATGCTGAAGGTCATCTCCCTGCTCAAGCGGGCCGAGCACCTGTCCCACGAGGAGTTCGCCACGTGGGTGGTGGAGGAGCACGTCGCGTTCGCCAGGAAGCTGCCCGGCCTGCGCAAGTACACGGTCAGCGTGAGCAACGGCGAGGACGGCGCGTACGACTCGGTGAACGAGCTCTACTTCGACGACGAGGACGCCCGCGCCGCCGCGTTCGGCTCCGAGCACGGCAAGGCCGCGGCGGCCGACGCGGCCGCGCACACCTCCCAGCGCGTGCACCTGCTGACCACCGAGCACGCGCAGCTGTGACCCTCAGCCCCGGCGAGCTGGCCGCCGCGCTGGAGGGCGAGGGGTACTTCGCGGACGAAGGGCTGTGCACGGCCGTCCACCTGGCGCTGCGGCTGGGCCGGCCGCTGCTGCTGGAGGGCGAGCCCGGCGTCGGCAAGACCGAGGTGGCCTCGGTGCTGTCGCGGGTCACCGGGCTAGAGCTGATCCGCCTGCAGTGCTTCGAAGGGCTGGACTCCGGCCAGGCCCTGTACGAATGGGACTACCCCAAGCAGCTCCTCCAGGTCCGCGTGGCCGAGAGCCGGGGCCAGGACGTCGGCGAGCTGTATCGCGAGGAGTTCCTGCTGCGCCGGCCGCTGCTGCGCGCCGTACGGGCGGAGCGGGGCGCGGTGCTGCTCATCGACGAGATCGACCGGGCCGACAGCGAGTTCGAGGCGTTCCTGCTCGAATTCCTGGGCGACTTCCAGATCACGATCCCCGAGCTGGGCACCGTAAGGGCGGGCACGCCGCCGATCGTGGTGCTGACCTCCAACCGCACCCGCGAGCTGCACGACGCGCTCAAGCGGCGCTGCCTCTACCACTGGATCGCCTTCCCCGAGCCGGACCGGGAGCGGGCCATCCTGCGCGCGTCGGTGCCCGGGCTGGAGGAACGGGCGGCCGAGGGGCTCGTCGGGGCGGTGCAGCGGGTACGGCGGCTGCCGCTGCTCAAACGGCCCGGCATCGCCGAGTCGGTGGAGTGGGCGCGCGGGGCGGTGGCGCTGGCGGAGGACGGAAGCCCGTGGCCCGTGGCGCTCCGCCGCGCCCTCGGACTGCTGATCAAGGACGAGGAGGACACCCGGCTCCTCCTGGACCACGCCGAGGAGCTGTTCACCGATGCCTGACCCGGCCGCGCACGGGGACCGACCGGCGGCGGATGAGGTCCCCGGGAATGACGGCCTGGTGGCGGCGGGTCCGGCTGGGCCGGCCGCCGACCACCTGTGGGGGTTCCTCATGGGGCTGCGTGCGGCCGGGCTGCCGGCGGCGCCGGCCAAGCGGGCCGACCTGCTGCGCGTGATCGCCGAGACACCGCCGCCCGACCCGACCGCTTTGTACTGGTACGCCCGCGTCACTCTCCTCCAGGACGTCGCCGACCTGCCCGCCTTCGACCGTGTCTTCGACGCCTGGTTCCGGCACGGCCTCCTCGACGACCCGCCGCTCGCGCGCGACGACGAGCGCACGCCGTCCCCCGGCGCGCCGGGCCACGACGATCCGCCTCCCCACGAGCTGCGCCCCGGCGACGGCACGCGGGCCAGCACCCTGAGCACCTACGGCACGCGGGACCTCGGCCGAACCGGCGAACGCGAGCACGCCCTCATGCGCGCACTCGAAGCCGTCTGGCCCGCCGCCCTGCCCGCCACCCCGTCCAGACGCCGCCGCCCGGCCAGGACCGGCGACCGGCTGGACGTCCGGCACGCCTGGCGGCGCGCCCGCCGCCACCACGGCGAGATCGCCGAGCTGCGCCACCTCGCCCGCCCGCCCCGCCCCCGCCGCCTGCTGCTCCTGGTCGACGTCTCGGGCTCGCTTCGGCAGCACACACCCGACCTGCTGCGCGTGGCGCACACCGCGCTGCGTGCCGCGCCGGCCCGTACCGAGGTGTTCACCTTCGGCACCCGGCTCACCAGGATCACCACCGCGCTGTCGCACCCGTACGCCGACCACGCGCTGATGTCGGTCTCGCGGCTGGTCACCGACGCCGACGGCGGAACGGCGATCGGCGCGGCACTGCACCGCTTCCTGGCCAACCCGCGTTACGCGGCGCTCGCCCGCGGCGCGCTCGTGATCGTCCTGTCCGACGGGCTCGAACGCGGCGACCCCGCCCCCATGGTCCGGGCCACGGCCCGGCTGTCGCGGCTCGGTCACCGGCTCGTCTGGTGGACGCCGCTGGCCTGCTCGCCCGGCTACCGTCCCGTCACCCGCGCCATGTCGGCCCAGTTGCCGAGCCTGGACCATCTCGGCGGCGTACGCGACCTGGCCACCGCGCTGGCGGAGGTCCGGCGCCTGCCCGCCGTCCTGTCCGGCCCGCGCCACACCGCCGCCAGGCACTGGCCCGACCCGCACCGGCCCGCCCCGCATGGGCCGACCCCGCACTCCATGGGAGCCGCCCGATGACCGATCCGTCCCACCACCGCGCCGGAATCGTGGACGCGCACCACCACATCTGGCGCGCCGCCGACCTGCCCTGGCTGCAAGGGGAAATGGTCCCGCGCATCTTCGGCCCGTACGAGCCGATCCGCCGCGACTATCCCATCGCCGAATACCTCGCCGAAGCCGCGCCCTGCGGCATCACCTCGTCGGTCTACGTCCAGACCAACTGGCCGCTCGACCGCGCGGTGGACGAGGTCCGCTGGCTGCGCGACGTCCACGCCGAGACCGGCTGGCCCACCGCCGTCGTCGGCAGCGCCGACCTCTTCGACGCCGGCGCCCCCGACGTCCTGCGCCGCCAGGCCGCGCTCACCCCGCTCGTCCGCGGCACCCGGCTGCAGCTCCACTGGCACGAACGGCCCGAATTCCGCTTCGCCGAGGCCCCTGACCGGATGAAGGACGCCACCTTCCGGCGCAACCTCGCCACGCTCGCCGAACTCGGCTGGCTGTTCGAACTCCAGGTCTTCCCCGCCCAGATGCCCGACGCCGCCGACCTCGTCGCGGACTTCCCCGAGATCACGTTCGTGCTCGTGCACGCCGGCATGCCGGTGGGCCCCGGCGCCTTCGCCGAGTGGACGCGCGGCATGAAACTGCTGGCCGAACAGCCCAACGTCGTGGTGAAGCTCAGCGGCCAGGGCACCTTCGTCCACCGCGTCGACCGGGAGCTGATCGAACGGGTGACGGCCACGTGCCTGGACCTTTTCGGCTCCCGCCGCTGCATGTGGGGCAGCAATCTGCCCATCGAGAAACTCTGGACCGACCTGCGCACCCTCCTGTCCGCCTGGCAGGACGCGCTCGCCGGTCGCTCGGCCGAGGAGATCCACGACGTCTTCACCGCCACCGCCACCCGCGTCTACCGCCTCTGACCGGCACAACCGACCAGCACGATCAATCCGCACGGTGGATCGACACGGTGGATCGACACGGTGGATCGACACGGTGGATCGACACGGTGGATCGACACGATCAACCTGCACAACCGACCCGAATGCTCAGCCCGCACGCTTACCTGGTGCGGTTGCCCGGTGCGGGGGAGTGGTGCGATCGAACGCGGCGGTCGCTTACGGGAACGCGGCGGTCCCTTACGGGTACTGTGGGTGAGCGCTGGGGTTCGGTGCCGGCCCCGGCGGCGACGCAGCTCACGTCTGCTCGCCAGCCGACGCGGCCACCATGGGGAGGCGGGATGCCCGGCAACGCGATCGCCGTGACCGTGGCCGAGGAACACGGCGTGCTCGTCGTCAGACCGGCCGGAGAGCTCGTGTGGGAGACCGTCGCGGACTGGCAGACGTGGCTCGACGGGCATGTGGCGGGCGATTCGGGCGTACCCGTCCTGGTGGATCTGTCGGCGCTGACGTTCCTCGACTCGGCCGGCATCTCCAGCCTGCTCTCGACCAGCGAACGCCTGCGCCAGGCGGGCGTGCGGATGGCCTTCACCCAGCCCGCCCCGCTGGTGCGGCAGTGGCTGCGGATCACCGGGCTGTACGCCCATCTACCCATCTTCGACACCGTCGAGGCAGCCCTCCCGGCCGTACGCCCACCGCGGTAACCGCCGACCCGGCCGCAACTCGGCACGGGACCGCTTTGCCGGACCCGCGCGTCCGGCCTGGAGCGCTGTTCGACGGGGCGACGGCTGCGGAACCTCACCTTCACGGACGCGTCGTCACCGGCTGCCCGGCACCCGGGGCAGCACGGGGGACCGCCGCCATGATCGTCGCCGCGAGCGCCATCCGGTGATCCTTCGTCCAAGGCGGTCCGAGGGCCGCCTTGGGGCCGTGCAGGACCTCGTCGGCCCGCCCGGCCAAGACGCGGGCCGCCTGGGACTCCACGTCCTTGGCGTCGTAGAGGTGCACGAGCCAGCCACGCGCCCGGGCGACCTCGGCCAGGACCTGGCGGTACATGACCGAGTCCGCCCTGGCCTCGTACGGCGCCCGCCGCAGGACGGCGAGGTCGTCGGGAAAGTCGTCCGGCCAGGCACGCAGCGACACCGACACGATCGGCCCCGGCAGCGCGGCGGCGAGCTCGTCCAGCGAGGCGGCCGTCGCCCGGAGCGCCGACGCCCGCACCCGCGCCACCAGAGCCGAGAACGCGTCGTCGTCGAGGGGCTTGCCGTCATGGTGAACGGGCGCCGCCGGCACCCCCGGCTCGACCAGCTCGATCCGCCTGCGATCGACGACCCGGTGACCGTCGGACGCGGTGACGGCCACGGCCCAGCCGAAATGATGCGCTATGCCGACCCGCATGGCCCGATTATGCCCCCGGCCGCACCAGCGAGCGAGAACCGCGCAGAGGCTGACCCCGTGGCGAGGTCGCGAGGAGTCAGCCCGTGCTGAGGTCGCGGCGGCGCACACCGTACAGGCCGAGGGCTGTCAGCGTCGCGGCGAGCCCGAGCAGCACCACCGTGGCCACCGGCGCCGCCGCCCCCAGCGGATGCCACGGCAGGTGGGACAGCACCGACGCGTTCACCAGCCACCCCGGAACCCGCAGGTACGTCCCCAGAACCGAGACGAATCCGCTGAAGACGAGCACGCCCCAAGCCACCCCGCCGGCCGCACGTGGAGCCGGCCCGAGCAGGGCGGCGGGCACGGTGAGCAGGACCAGCACCTCCGGAACGCGGCGCAGGCTCGCCCAGACGACCTCGGCCACGAGCCCTCCGTCCCCGGTCGACAGGGCAGCGCCGACGCCGAGCCCCACCCCGTACACCATGAGCAGTGCCACCACGGCGAGCGCCGACACCAGCAGAGAGGACCCGAGCCACGCCACCCTGCTCGTCGGCCCGGCCAGCAGAGGGCCGGCGAGCCCGCGCACCTCCTCAGCACGCAGCCGCAGCACCGACAGCACCGCGTGCACGCCCGTGTAAAGGGACCCGGTGAACACCATCAGGCCTAGCCACGCCCGCCCGAAGTCCGCCCCGGCGAAGATCGGCAGGTCGGTGACCGACATCCCGCCGGTCATGCCGCCCAGGACGAGCCCCACGGCGAGGAACGCCGCCGCCCACGAGACGACGGCCGCCCGCCGCAATCTCAGGGCGAGCGCGAACGGCGAGCGCAGCCAGCCGGGAGCGCCGGCCCGGCCGGGACGCGCGGCCACCAGGGCGGCGCCGAGATCCCTCCGGCTCGCCAGCGCGTACGCGCCCGCCACCAGCAGCGCGGCGAGCAGCACCGACAGGCCGAGCGGCCACCACCGATCCCCGGCCAGCACCCGGGTCTGCTGCGACCAGCCGATCGGCGACAGCCAGAACAGCGGCCCGCCCTGCTCCGCCTGCAACGACCCCGCACCGCGCAGCAGCCACGCCACGAACAGCACCGCCCCGGCGAGCCCGGTGGCTCCCCTCGGATGCTCGGTGAGTTGCGCGGTGACCGCCGTGACCGCGGCGAACACCATCCCGGCGGCGGCGAGGGAGGCGCCGAACAGCAGCGCGCCACCGACCGCGAACCCGATGCCGGCGGCCCCGCCCGCGGCGAGCAGCGCGAGCACGGCGTTGCCCGCCCCTGCCACGACCAGCGCCGCCGTGAGCTGGGCGTGCCGGCCCACGACCGCCGCCCTGACCAGCTCGGCCCGGCCGCTCTGCTCCTCCGCCCGGGTGTGGCGGGTGATGAGCATGATGTTCATCAGCGCCGCGGCCAGCAGGAACTCCACCCAGTACGCGGCCAGGAAGTACTTCTGCGACGTGACGGCCTCGGCGCCGAAGAAGGGCCCGGCCAGCACCCGCATGAACGAGACCCGGATCAGCCGCGTGGCGTCGGCCAGCGCCTGCGGCGTCGGGACGACCGCGGACGTGGCCGCGTAGTAGAAGCGCGGGACGAGGGCCACGATGACCAGCACCCAGATCGGCAACTTGAGCCGGTCGCGGCGCAGCGCCAGCCGGACCATGGCCCCGGTTCCGGCCAGCGAGCCGCCGCCGGCCCGCTGCAGCGATCGGGCACGGGCCGGGGAGAACGTGGCGGTCATGCCGCGGCCCGCCTGGTCCCGTAGTGGCGCAGCATGAGCTCCTCCAGCGTCGGCGGATGGCTGACCAGCGAGGTGATGCCGAACGTGGTGAGATGCCTGACGGCCGCGTCCAGGTGCTCGGCGTCCACGCTGAAGCTGACGCTCCCGGCCTCGGCCCGCGCCTGGTGCACGCCGGGCAGCCGGTCGAGGCCGGTGACGGGGGAGGCGGTCCGCGCCACGATCGTCGTCCTCGTCAGATGCCGCAACTGCGCCAGCGTCCCCGACTCCACCGCCTTGCCGTCCCTGACGATGGTGATCCGGTCGGCCAGCATCTCGACCTGGGCCAGGATGTGACTGGACAGCAGCACGGTGCGCCCGGCGGCCTTCACCTCGGCGACGACCTGCTGGAACACCGCCTCCATCAGCGGGTCGAGACCGCTCGTCGGCTCGTCCAGGATGAGCAGCTCGACGTCCGCGGCCAGGGCGGAGACGAGGGCGACCTTCTGCCGGTTGCCCTTGGAGTAGGTGCGCGCCTTCTTCTTCGGGTCGAGCTCGAACCGCTCGATCAGCTCGTTCTTGCGCCGCTCGTCGATCCCGCCGCGCAGACGCCCGAGCACGTCGATGACCTCACCTCCGGTGAGGCCCGGCCACAGCTCGACATCACCGGGTACGTACGCCAGCCGCCGGTGCAACGCGACCGCCTCGGCCCAGGGATCGCCGCCCAGCAGCCGGACGGTGCCGGAGGTGGCGCGCATCAGGCCCAGCAGGACCCGGATGGTGGTGGATTTTCCGGCGCCGTTGGGGCCGAGGAAGCCGTGCACTTCGCCGGTGTTCACGGTGAGGTCGAGGCCGTCGAGCGCGCGGGCGGGGCCGAACGTCTTGACGAGTCCTGAGATGGCGATGGCAGGGGTCATGGGTGGTTCTCCGATGGGGAGGGGCCGGCTCAGAGCAGCGGGGCGGTGACGCGGGCGTCGAAATCGCGGTCCGTGAGGGATTTGTGAAGGGTCAGGAGCGCTTCGGCCTGCCAGCCGACGACGTAACGGGTCTCCGGCCGATCCGCCTCGACGGCCCGCCGGATCACCTCCGCCACCACGTACGGGTCGGACGCCTGGCGGTGGCCCTGCTCAGAAGCCCTCTCTGAGGCCCGGACCGATCCCGGGCCGCTCACCTCCGCGTCCGCGTTCCTCTGCGTCTGCGCCGGCGCGTCCGCCGGCGCCGGCGCCGCATCCATCTCCGGTTCCGTTTCCCCCTGCGTCTCGGCCGCGCGTGCCATGGCCTCGGCCATCCGGCCGTAGGGGCCGTGCCCGGAGATCTCCCGCAGCTGCCGGGCGGCATCGGCTTCGAAGCCGGTCCTGATGATGCCGGGCCGGACGACGACCACATCGACGCCGAACTGCTCCACCTCCATGCGGAGCGTGTCCGAGAAGGCCTCGAGCGCGTGCTTGGAGGCGTAGTACCAGGCGCCGAGCGGCAGGGCGATCACGCCGCCGATCGACGACACGTTGACGATCGTGCCCGACCCGCGCACCCGCATCCCCGGCAGAACGAGCTGAGCCAGCCGCGCCGGAGCGAACACGTTCACCTCGAACAGATCACGCGCCATGGCCGCCGGCGTGTCCTCGGCCGCGCCGTGGACGACGGATCCGGCGTTGTTGACCAGCACATCGATCCGCCCGTGCCGGTCCAGGACGGTGCCGACGACGCGCTGGAGATCGTCCTCCTCGGTGACGTCCAACGGCAGGGCGTACCCTCCCGCCGCCACGATCGGCGCCATCCTGGGCACGCGGCGGGCGGCGCCGTACACGATGTGGCCGGCCCGCAGCAGCTCCAGCGAGGTGGCCAGCCCGATGCCGGACGAGGCGCCGGTGACCAGGCAGACCCGGCCGGCCGTCTCCCGGGCCCCCGCACGATGCGATGCCATCACGCCTCCCACGCCACGGGACGCATATAGGCGCCCCCGGCAGCCGGAAGACGAAGCCGCGTGAGCTCCGCAGGAGGATCGAAGGGGCGTTCTGCCGCACGCTCGATCGGCAGGTGTGACTGGGTCATGTCGGTTCTTTTCTGCGGGAACGGCCATCGTTCACGCACCGGGAAAGCTACGTCCGCGTTCGAGTAGACAGCAACGTGAAATCAACGTATTCGCAGGTCAAAGCGGATCGATTGGCGCAACGACGCTGCCGCCGAATGCAACATCCGCCCACCGCGTGTCGCAATGACCCTCGAACGGCGGCATACTCGGGCGGGCAGGACCGATCGGGAGGGGCTCATGCCTGGAGGCCATCTGACGTACGAGGACCGCCGCAAAATCGCCGACGGGCTGGCCGAAGGGCTCGCCTACGCGGAGATCGCCCGCCGCCTCGGACGACCGAGATCGACCATCGGCCGCGAGATCGCCCGCAACGGCGGCCCGCACGGCTACCACGCGGCCCGGGCACAGCAGGCGACCACCTGGCGAGCCCGCCGCCGCCCCACCCCGCCGCTGACGCCACCCGCCGCCGGTGGCATCGCGCGACCTGACCAAGCGGGACGCGACCCGGAGGCGGTACGCGAGTACGAGCAGAAGCTCACCGGCCTGCTGGCGGGAGGATGGCCACCGATGGCGGCCAAGGTGATGGTGTGCCTGCTCACCAGCGACAGCGGCAACCTGACCGTGGCCGACCTGATCGAACGCCTGCGAGTGAGCCCCGCGTCGATCTCCAAGGCGGTCGGCGCACTGGAACAGCTCGGACTCGTCAAGCGCGAGCGTGACAACCGGCGCGAACGGTACTTCATCGACGACGACGTCTGGTACCGAGCGTGGCTGGTGGGCACCCGTTCGATGGCGCTGTGGGCCGCCACCGTCAGGCAAGGTGCGGACGTGCTCGGCGCGAACACCCCGGCCAGCACCCGACTCCTGACCGCGAGCCGCTTCTTCCAACTGCTCAGCGACGACATGGCCGCCGCCGCCGAACACTACAGAACCGCCTTCGCCGGTTCCTGGACCCCCACCCCCTGACCAGGCTTCCCCCTCGGGCCGCCCCGCAGCCGGTCGCGTTGCCGTCCGCGAGGCCGGCGGACAGGCCGAGCGGGCGGCGGCCGACGAACGCCGGGTCATGCCGTCCTGCGTCCCTGCCATCCCGTCCTGTGCCCCGGCCCTCGCGCCCCTGCCCGGACCCGCCGCTCTCCGAACAGACCCGCTGTTCTCCGAACAGACCCGCCGCCCCAGGCCGCGTTGGCTACCCAGGTCCACATCACCCTGGCCCCGGGTCTACGTCCGGCCCGAGCCGACTATCCCTGCGCCCGCCCGCTCTCGACCTGGGTCCGATGACCAGCCGACCCCGCCTGCGATGAAATCTACCCGTGATCGAGCACGACCACCTCGGCGCAAGTGCCGACCTCCTTCCCCCTGTCGCTGCCGTCGTCCAGGGCGGGCCGGCATGAGGATCCGGCCGTTCCGCAAGCTTGCGACCATCGCCCTGAGCGGCCTGACCGCGTTGACGGCGGCCGGCTGCGGGGGAGTGGACACCTCCCGGGTGACAGCCTGCGACGTGGTTCCCCTCGACCGGGCGCCGCTCTCCGACGCCGCGCCCGCCCGCGTGGTCGGCATCGGTGAGGCCACCCACGGCAACAAGGAGTTCGTCGAGACGCGGCTGCTGGTCATCCAGAAGCTGGTGCGCGACCACGGCTTCCGCGCCGTCGCCATCGAGGCCGACTTCGGCGGTACGGCCGTGGCCGGCGACTATGTCATGGGCGGCGAGGGCAGCGCGGAGGACGCGGCGAAGGCGCTCGGGTTCGACCTCTACCGCACCCGCGAAACGGCCGACCTGATCAAGTGGATCCACGACCACAACGCCGCCGCCCCGGACCGGGACAAGATCCGCCTCTACGGCTTCGACATGCAGCGTTACGACCGCAACAAGGAGCGGCTGCTGCGCTACCTCGCCAAGGTCGATCCCGCCCTGAGACGCGAGGCGGAGACGTCGCTGGCCGACCTCACCGACGCCACCCGGACCACTCAGGACCCGAAGAAGATCACCGCCGCGGCCTCCGCCGCCGCCCGGCTCGTCGTCACCATGAAAGCCGGACGGGAGCGGTACGTGACAGCGAGCTCCGCGCAGTCGTACGCGCTGGCCCTGCACCACGCCGAGACCATCTGGCGCGGCGCGCAACTACAGACCTCGGGCAACGCCTACGCCGCCAAACGCGACGCCTGGATGGCCGAGAACATCCGCTGGATCGCCGCCACCGAAGCAACCAGGAAACAGGAGAAACTCATCGTGGCCGGGCACAACGGTCACATCGACAAGAGCGGCGCGGCGTTCTCGTTCGAGTCGATGGGGCAGCGGCTGGCCAAGACCTACGGCGGCGGCTACTTCGCCATCGGCACCGAGTTCGGCAAGAGCACCTTCATCAGCAAGGACGACGGCTCCGGCGAACGCAGGCGCTTCACCGTCAGCCACGACTCGCCCTTGGCCAAGTTGTTCGGCGGCGAGCCGATGGGCTACGTGAACATCGCGCGGACCTCCGCCGAGCCGGGCAACCGTGAGCTGCTCACCTCGAAGATCAGGATGGGCAGCGTCGGCGACGGCTTCCGGTCGGCCTACAGCTCGATCCTGTGGGCGTACACGGTGGAGATGGTGCCCGCCAAGTCCTACGACGCCCTGGTCTACGTACCAGAGGCAGAGCCGGTGACCCCGCTGTGACCGGCTTGGGGACCGAGCGCTTGATTACCAACCGGTCAGTGACAGCGCAGGTCGAACCCGGCGTCGTGCGGCCCGCCGCAGAACTCCACGATGACGTTCTTGGATCCGTCACCCTGCAACGACCCGCTCGGGCTGACGTACACGGTGCCGGAGAGGTCGTGCGGTGAAGTGGCCCCGGGTAGTGACGCGCGGCGAACCGGCGAGGTGGGTGGCACGGCGAAGTGACGTGGCGCGGCGAAATGGTGCTGGCTAGTGGCGTGGCCCCGGGTAGTGGAGCCGGGAAGGGACGCGGCACGGCGAATCGGAGTGGCGAACCGGCGGGGAACGGTGTGGCGAACTGGCGCGGCGAATCGGCGTGGGGAACCGGCATGGGGAACCGGCGCGGGGAACCGGCGCGGCGCTGGCGGGCGCCTAGCCGCGTCATGCCGGTCAGCCGGGACCGGAAGGGTGGGCTGACAGCGGCTGACGGGAGGTTATCGGGAGGGGAGTGGCTGGGTGGATTCGGCGTGCAGGCCGTCGACGAAGAAGGACAGGCAACGGCGCCACGTGTCCGGCGCCGTGTTCATCGACTCCCGGATGACCTGCGACATCGCCCAGACCAGCGTGACCAGATCCTGGACGTCGAAGTCGGCCCGTAGCCGGCCGGCGGCCTTGGCGCGTTCGATGATGCGTTCCACGTCCCCCAGGCCGCCGCCGCAGGCCTGGCTCATGTCGGTGTTCAGGGAGAAGCTCTGGACCATGGCGTCGTTGAGGCTGTGATCCTCGGCCTGCAGCGTGAAGATCCCCTCCAGCAGGCCGACGAACCCTGACCACGGGTCGGGGTCGGCCAGGGCGGAGGCGTTGATCTCCGTCAGCGCGGCCAGTCGCTGGGGGAGGATCGCCTCCAGCAGCGCCTCCCGGGTCGGGAAGTGGTTGTAGAGGGTGCCGATGCTGACCCCGGCGCGGCGGGCGATGTGTTCCAGGGGCGCGTCGAGGCCGCGTTCGGCGAAGGTCTGGGCGGCTGCGACCAGCAGTTTGTCGCGATTGCGTGCGGCATCCGACCGCAGCGGCTTCGATTCGGCTGCCATGCCCTCCATCATACGAAATCGAGGACGCCCTCAAGTTCCGTGATACGGTCTGAGGAGAAAGTTGAGGCAACCCTCGATTTGTCTGGAAGGGGATAGTCATGTCCGCAACAGCAAGGAAGACCATCGTCGTCATCGGGGCGGGACCCGGGCTCGGCCTGTCCGTCGCGCACCGGTTCGGGCGCGAGGGGTACGCCGTGGCGCTCGTCTCCCGTTCCGGGGATCGCCACCCCGGATACGTGGCGTCCCTGGCCGAGGCGGGCATCGAGGCGGCCGGCTTCGCCGCCGACGTGCACGACCGCGACCGGCTGCTCGGCGCGCTCGACGAGATCACCGAACGGTTCGGGACGATCGACGTCGTCTACTACGGCCCCGGGGCGGCAGACCCGTCCGTCTGGCCCGAGCCGATCACCGACACCACCCCGGCGCAGGCCCGGGAGGCGATGGAACTGCTCTATCCGGCGGTAGACGTGGTGGCCAAGGTGCTGCCGGGCATGGTCGCCAGGGGAGAGGGCGGGCTGCTGTTCGCCGGCGGCCTCAGCGCCGTCATGCCGATGCCCACCCTCGGCGGCCTGGCTCTCGCCGCGGCGGCGCTGCGCAACTACGGGCTGACACTGAACGCGGCGCTGGCCGAGCAGGGCGTGTACGCCGGAAACCTGATCATTGGGGGCCTGATCGAACGAGGCGACATCTACCAGGTGGTCGCCTCCCAGCCTGAGCTTTTCGGCGGAGAAATCCGATCCCTCGACCCGGACGTGATCGCGGACGGCGGCTGGGAGCTGTTCACCAAGCGCGACCGCCCGGAAACGACGTTCAGCGCGTTCTGACCCCCGGTAGATCGACTGACCGGTAGATCGACTGATCGATCGCGGGCGCGGCTGATCAGACCCGCCGGTGGGGTACGGTCTCCGCCGGTCAGGCGTGACTCGGTCGATGAGGCGCGACTTCGGCGATCAGTCGTGGCCTCCGCAGATCGTGCGCCGCCTCCGCCGTACGGGCTGGGCGTTGTCGGTCAGGTGCGGCGCTCGGTGGTACAGGGTTCGCGCTGGGGTGGTGGAGGCTGCCGATTCGCCTCGGTCGCCGTCACGGTGCGTTGGCCCGGCCAGCCTGCTGATTGGGCACGGTCGCCATTGGTCACTGAGGTCCGGCCCCGGTGATCGTGCACCGCCCGCCGATCAAGTGCGGCATTTGTCGGTCGTGTACTTCCCCCGCCGGTCGTACACCGTGTTCGCCGATCGCTTGCCCGGCCGGAAGAGCCACCCGCGTGGTGTGCTCATCGTGGTCGGAGGGGTGCTTGTCGGGCCCTGGGCAGAGGTCGCATGCGTTCAGGTGCGGAGGAGCGGGAGGAGTTGTTCGCCCTGGCGGGTGATCTCCGGCAGGTAAGGGGTGTCGGAGAGGACGAAGTGGGTGATGCCGAGGGCCTGGTAGCGGCGGAGTGACTTCGCCACGTCCTCGGCGGACCCCACCAGCCAGGTCGTCCCCGCCCCACCGGCCCCGTACCGGCCTGGCGCGGTGTAGAGGTTGTCGTCGAGGACGTCGCCCCGTGCGGCCAGGTCCAGCAGGCGCTGCTGGCCGACGGCCGCGCGCCAGTTCGGGTCGCGCGGGATGTGGCCCTGCGCCAACTGCGCGACCTTGGCCTCGGCGTCGGCCCAGGCCTGCTCGCTGGTGTCGCGTACCAGCGTGGTGATGCGCAGCCCGAACTCCAGCGGGGCGTGCTCGCGCCCGACCTCTTCGCTGAGCGCCTTGAGCCGCTCGATGCGCTCGCCGACCCCGTCGAGCGGCTCGCCCCAGAACAGCTGCACGTCGGCCTCGGCGGCGCTCACCCGCTCGGCGGCCTCGGAGGCGCCGCCGAAGTAGAGCGGGGGATGCCGGCGCTCGCCCCGGACGACCGGGCGCGGCACCACGGTGGAGTCGGTGACGCCGAAGTGCTCGCCGCGGTAGGTGACGTTCTCCTCGGTCCACAACCTGCGCACGATCCGGATGAACTCCCTGGTACGGGCGTAGCGGTGGGCCTGGTCGCCTTCGCTGTCACCGTACGCGGCCAGATCGTCCTTGCCCGAGACGATGTTGACCAGCACCCGCCCCTCGCTGATGTGATCGAGTGTCGCGGCGGCCGAGGCGAACTTGGCCGGATGCCAGTAACCGGGCCGCACCGCGATCAGCGGCTGGAACGTCGTCGTCCGCGCGGCCAGCGCGGTCGCGACCGTGAACGTGTCGGGCCGCCCCCATCCGGTGCCGAGCAACGCCCCGTGCCAGCCGTGCTGTTCGAGCGCCAGGGCCTGGCTCGTGAGGGTCGTCAAGCTGTTGTGGTCCTCGACGACGTCGTCGCCCCGGTGGCCGGGTTGCGCCTGGTTCGGGATGTACCACAGGAACGTGAGACTCATCAGCGACCTTCCTCCAAAAACCTACTCTACATGTAGGTTAAGTATAAAAGGCGGTGGGATTGTCGCAAGTGGGTGCCCCCGCGCCCGTGCGGGGCCCGTGTGACCTTAGGGAGACGTTCGGGAGACTTTTGGGAGAGGCGAACGAGCGGCCGGATGCTTACCGGGATCCACCCCAGGGGAAGGCCCTGAGCAGGGCTTATGGGGGGAGGAGCAGGATGAGCACCGACAAGATCAGCGCACGGCCGGACAGGACGCGAGCGCTGATGCTGCTGCTGGCGACGGCGGGGTTCGCCGTGAACTTCTGGGCGTGGGCCCTGCTCAGCCCCCTGGGCCCGAGGTTCAAGGAGACCCTGAACCTCACGGCCGCCCAGCAGGCGCTGCTGGTCGCGGTCCCCGTGATCGTCGGCTCGCTGGGCCGCATCCCCGTCGGAGCGCTCACCGACCGCTTCGGCGGCCGGACGATGTTCCCACTGATCTCGGCGGCCACCATCGTGCCGGTGCTGTTCATCGGCCTGATCGGGCAGGGCTCCCTGGCGGCCCTGCTCGTCGGCGGGTTCTTCCTGGGCATCGGCGGTACGGTCTTCGCCGTGGGCGTGCCGTACATCAGCGGCTGGTTCCCGCCCGAACGGCGCGGCCTGGCCGTCGGCGTGTTCGGGATGGGCATGGGCGGCACCGCGATCAGCGCGCTGACCACGGTCAACCTGGTCAGGACCGGCGGCGCGGCCACCCCGTTCCTGCTCACCGCCGCCGTGCTCGCCCTGTACGCCGCCGTCGCCTGGCTCCTGATGCGCGACCCGCCCGGGCGCGCCGGGCCGGTCGCGCCGATCACGGCACGCCTGGCCGCGGCCGTGCGCCTGCCGATCACCTGGCAGGCCTGCATCCTGTACGGGGTCGCGTTCGGCGGTTATGTCGCCTTCTCCGTCTACTTGCCCGTCTACCTGGAGTCCGCCTACGGCCTGGAGCAGGCGGACGCGGCCAACCGGATGGCCGGGTTCGTACTGCTGGCCGTCGTGGCACGCCCGGCGGGCGGCTGGCTGTCGGACCGGATGGGCCCGATCCCCGTCCTGGCCGCCGTCTTCGCCGTGGTGGCGCTCTGCGCGGCGGCCCAGGCGTTCACCCCGCCGCTGATGATGGCGGGCACGGCCGCGTTCCTGGTCATGGCCGCGGCGCTCGGCGCGGGCAGCGGCGCCACCTTCGCCCTGGTCGCGACGGCGGCTCCGGCCGACAAGGTGGGGTCGGTCACGGGTCTGGTCGGGGCCGCGGGCGGGCTGGGCGGGTTCGTGCCGCCGCTGGTCATGGGCTTCGTGTACGGCCGGTCCGGTTCGTACGGGCTGGGGCTGGTCCTGCTGGCCGGCGTGTCGGCGCTGACGTTGCTGCTCACCGTCACCGCGGTACGCGCCACGGCCCGGCGGCGCGTGGACGCGCCCCGCGTCCGCCCGGCCTCCTGACGGCGATCCGATGTGCGGACGAACGGACGGCCATCGCAGGGAGACCGCCCTCTGCGAGCCGGCGACGGGTGATTCGGGCTGAGGATACGCGGCATGGTGCTCGGTGGCGGCGGTGATGAGTGGTGGTGCGTGATGGTGCGTGATGGTGTGCCGGGTGGCGGGGCATACTCGAGACGGCGAGCGGCGTCATGTCCCGGCCCGTGCCGCCGTCCGGAGCCACCCCGCTTCTCCCGAGGAGACGTGCCGTGACCCTGATCGACGACCTGGCCCGCCCGCCGCACGCCGCAGTCCCCTCCTTCCCGATCCCTCCGACGGGCAAGATCCCTCCGACGGCCCCGGCTCCTCGTACGGGACCGATTCCCCGTGCGTACGTCCGGGAGCGGATCCCGCTGCTGCTCGGCGCGCTCGCCACCAGCGCGCCGATCGCGCTGGCCTGCGAGGCGGCGCTGCCCGTCGAAGAGGTCCTGATGATGGGTGGCCTGCCCATGCGGCTGCGCTCGCTGCGCCGCAGGTTCGCCCGTCTCCTGTACGACCGCCGCTACGGCGTGAGCACCGCCGACTTCGCCGATCTCGCCGACTTCGGCCTCGACCATCCCGAACGCGTCTACTACTCGCCCGCCCACTGGGGCACGCTGCGCCGGGCGCTGCCCGCCCGCGACGTCGCCGGCGACGACGTGTTCCTCGACCTCGGCGCCGGCAAGGGCCGCATGGTGCTGGAGGCGGCCAGCGCGTACACGTTCAAGCGGGTGATCGGCGTCGAGCTGTCCGCCGAGCTGACCGAGGTCGCCCGGGCCAACCTGTCCGGCGCGAGGCTCCGGCTGCGGGCCGGCGAGGTGGAGTTCGTCCGCTCCGACGTGCTCGACTACCGGATCCCCGACGACGTCAGCGTGGTCTTCCTGAACAACCCGTTCAGGGGCGAGACGTTCGCCGCCGCGATGGGCGGCCTGCTCGACTCGGTCGACCGCAACCCGCGCCCGCTCACCCTGATCTACTTCAATCCGGTCGAGGAGCACCGCCTGCTGGGCACGGGCCGCTTCCGCCACCTGCGCACGGTCGCGCCCTGGCGGCGGCGGGGCGGCGAGGGCGTGTTCGGCACCACCCGCGTGTACGAGGTCTCGTAACGAGGCTCGGCCCCGCGCCCCACCCAAGCCGCCCCCGCCCCACCCAAGCGACCCGCACCGCAGTGCTTCGCGCGTACGGCGACGACACCGCACCGCCACCGTCCGCGTGCCTCAACTATGCAAACGATCGGTCGTTAATGTAGTTTGGCCGGCATGACACACGACGGCCGGCGACTGCGTGGATCACGTAGCCGCGAGGCGATCCTGGAACGGGCCGTGAGCCTGGCCTCGGCCGAAGGGCTGGACGGGCTGTCCCTGGGGCGGCTGGCGGCCGCGACCGGCACCAGCAAGTCCGGGTTCTTCGCCCACTGGAACGGCAAGGAGCAGCTCCAGCTCGACGCCGTCGAGTGGGCGCGGCGCCAGTGGAGCGAGCAGGTGGTGGGGCCCGCCCTGCGGGCGCCGGCCGGCGTGCGGCGGCTGTTCGCGCTGCACGAGTCGCGGCTGCGGTTCTACGCCGATGGCGTGCTGCCCGGCGGTTGCTTCTTCTTCACCGTGCAGGCCGAGTTCGACGACCGTCCCGGGGCCGTGCGCGACCGGGTCGCGGAGGTCATGCGCGAGTGGCTGGAGTACGTCCAGCGGCAGGTGGAGCAGGCCGTCGCCCTGAGCGAACTGGCAGCGGACGTGGACGCGGCCCAGCTCTCGTACGAGATCGACGCCCTCGGTCAGGTGGTCGTCGTCCACTCCCGCCTGCTCGCCGGATCGGACGCGCTCGTCCGCGCCCGCCGCGCCGTCCTGCAGCGCCTGCGCGCGCTCTGTCCCGACCCATCGCTTCTCCCGGAGGACTGACGTGATCTACGAGCCGGTATATGTGCATTTCGACGAGCTCGACGCCATGGGCCTGCTGCACAACTCCCGCTACGCCCTGCTGGTCGAACGGGCCATCGGCACCTACTGGCAGCGCCTCGGCTGGGTGACGGACAAGGACCCGTCGGCGTTGAAGGGCGTGTTCATGGCCGTGCGGGAGTTCAAGGTCACCTACCATGTGCCCATCGCGGGGCCGGGTGAGGTGGCGGTGCATTTCTGGATGGACCGCATGGGACGCACCAGCGGCGTGTACGGCTTCCGTGTCGTGTCGGCCGACCGCGCGGTGGTGCACGCCGAGGGCTACCGGGTGAACGTCAACCTCGACCCCGCCACGCTGCGGCCGAAGCCGTTCAGCGACGAACTGCGCAGCGCCGCCGAACCCCTGCTCCGCACGCCGGTGGCCTGATCTCCCAGGCCCAGCCGGAGTCGCGGATCACGCCATCCGGATCTCGCTGAACAGCCGGAGCGTCACCATCCGCGGCCGTGGCCACCTCACCCCGGGCAGGCGCAGGCTCCAGGACGAGAACGCCGTCTCCAGGACGATCTTCACATACGGATGCGCGCCGGGAACCTCCGCACACAGCACGGACACCGCCCGGCACACCTCCTGACGTCCGAACCGCAGCCAGGCCCGCCCCTCGCTCTCCAGTTCGGCCGACTCCCATGCCAGCACCGGCGCCTCGGCCCCCGGGACGGGCGGCCGCAGCGGCAGACGCAGGGCGAATCCCGCCAGCGCGCCACTCGGCCGTAGGTAGAAGGCGCCGCTGACGCCGGGCGGATCGGACAGCGAACGCCGCCGCCCCGACGTGCCCACGGACAGCGTCGCCTCGGTGGCGTCCATGGCGATCCGCCATGCGCTTGGACCGGTGTGATCGATGTGTGAAGAGGTCGCCATGTTCGTCCCCGTGCGGTTTCAGACTTTCGTCCAGACACCTTCATGACGGGATACGACCCCCGAATGTGACACATCGTGACCGTTTCCCCCAGATCAGATGATCGCCCGCCGCACGCCGCCCAAACGTCGGCAGCCCAAAGGCGGATCACGTGGTCCCGCGCCGCCGGAAGCCGTGCTCCCGGCGGCCAGGCATGCCGGCCCTCCGAGCCGGCCACCAGGAGCGGGATCGTTCAGGCCGGTGCGGGACCGGGCTGCGGGGAGGCGACGAATCGTTCGTGGTTGGCGATGGTCGAGAGCGAGCGGAGATCGGCCCGGTCGAGGTACAGCAGGCCGTTCAGGTGGTCGGTCTCGTGCTGGGCGATGCGGGCCGGCCAGCCGGACAGCTCCATGTCGTACGCGCGCCCGTTCCCGTCGACCGCCGACAGCCGGACCCGCGCATGGCGGGCGACGACGGCGGTCAGCCCCTCGACGCTCAGGCAGCCCTCGTAGAAGGCGCGGGAGTCGGAGCCGAGCGGGGTGACGACGGGGTTGACGAGTTCGAGCGGCGGCTGCGGCGGGCGTTCACGCTCGGCGGCGACCTCCGGCGGGACGTCGGCCGGGTCCTCGATGACGGCCAGCGCCAGCGGGATGCCGATCTGCGGCGCGGCCAGCCCCACCCCGACGCCCGGCAGGTGCCGGAACATCGCGTCGAGCAGCTCGCGCAGCAGCCCGTCGGGCAACTGGCCGTCGTAGGGAGCGGCCGTGCGGCGCAGCACGGGGTCGCCGACCTGGGTGACGGACCAGGGCCTGGGCGCCTCCAGCACGGCGTGCACGCGCTCGATCAGCTCCGCGCCGCTCATCGCCGGCCACCCGGCCCAGCGGCCGCGCTCTCGTGGTGCCTCATGTACGGAAGATCCTCTCTGTCGGCACTCGCTCAGTAGAAGGTAGGGCACGTGCCGATATATCCGTCAGCCACCGTCCCGCACAGCCGGCCCTTGCCCCTTCCGCATGGCCGGATCCGGGCCGCTCGCGTGCTGAGGCCGCTTGCGCGCGGCGCCTTTGCATTCGGCGCGGCCGTCTCCCCATCCGGCCCTGGCGCGCAGGGTCGTTGGGCCCATGGGAGTCGGGACGTTCGTCGCTGCCGGTCCGGCCCGGCGCGGAGGACCGTTGGAGGAGAAGGTGAGGTGGACGTCATGCCGATCGAAGTCAAGGACGTCATGGGCAGGGTGGCCATAGCGGTGCCGCAGGACGCGTCGTTCGCGGACATCGTGGCCGCGATGAAGCGGTTCGCGGTGGGCGCGGTGACCGTCATCGACGCCGACCGCCGGCCGGTGGGCGTGGTCTCCGAGGACGATCTCCTGCTCAAGGAGGTCGATCCGGTACGGCACAGCGTGTCGATCTTCGAGTCGTCCAGGCGCCGCCTGGAGCACCGCAAGGCCGCTGCGGTGACCGCGGGCACCCTCATGACCTCCCCGGCGATCACCGTCACGCCCGAGACCCCCGTACGCGACGCCGCCCGCCTGATGCACGAGCGGCACGTCAAGCAGCTTCCCGTGATCGACCCGGTCACCGGGCGGATCGCCGGCACTCTGCACCAGCGCGACGTCCTGCGCGTCTTCACCCGCCCCGAGCACGAGCTGGCGGCCGACGTCGACGCGGCGCTCGCCGGTCCGGACGAGGTCGGCGCGCGGATCGAGCGCGGCGTCGTCACGATCACCGGCGAGGTCGCGACCCGGTCGCGGGCCATCGCCCTCACCGAGGCCGTCAGAGCGGTCGAAGGCGTCATCGACGTCGTGTGCGAGCTGACCGCACGCAAGGACGACCTTTACGTCGTTCCTCCGCTCATGTGACCGACCCGCCCAGGCCCGCCCAAACCCGCCGTCCAGGCCCGCCGCCCGCACCCGCCGCCCGCAACCTGGGCGGCAGCGGCGCGCGGACCTACGGCCGCACCCGGCGGGCCCGGGACTCCAGGTAGCGTTGCTCGGCCAGGCTGGCGGTGGCCTTCGCGGCGCGCCGGTAGTGCTCGTACGCCCCGCCCGGATCCCCGTCCTTCTCCAGCAGATGCCCCCGCACGGACAGCAGCCGGTGATGCCCGGCCATCCGCGCGTCACCGTCCAGCGTGGCCAGCAGGGCCAGCCCGGCGGCCGGCCCCTCGATCTCGGCCAGGGCGACCGCCCGGTTGAGGGTGACCATCGGATTGGGTGCGATGCGTTCCAGGATCAGGTAAAGCGCGTGCACCTGCGGCCAGTTGGTCTCCTCCGCCGAGGCGGCGTCGGCGTGCGTGGCGGCGATGGCGGCCTGGAGCTGGTACGGCCCCAGCTCCGGAGCGCCCAGCGACGACCTGGCCAGCTCGATGCCCTCGTCGATCAGCTCGCGGTCCCACCGTTTGCGGTCCTGCTCGTCCAGCGGCACCAGGTCACCGGCCGCCGTCGTACGCGTCTCGCGGCGCGCGTGGGTGAGCAGCATCAACGCCAGCAGCCCGGTCACCTCGGCGTCCCCGGGCAACTGCGCGTGCACCATCCTGGTCAGCCGGATCGCCTCGTGCGCGAGGTCGGCGCGGTGCAGCTCGCTGCCCGACGAGGCGGTGTAGCCCTCGTTGAAGATCAGGTAGAGCACGTGCAGGACGACCCGCAGCCGCTCCTGCCACTCCGCGCCGTCCGGCAGGCTGAACGAGCTGCCCGCAGCCTTGATCCGCTGCTTGGCCCGGCTGATCCTGGCCGCCATCGTGGCCTCGGGCACCAGGAACGCGCGGGCGATCTCGGCGGTGGTCAGGCCGCCGACCGCACGCAGCGTCAGCGCCGTCTGCGAGGCCGCGGTCAGCGTCGGATGGCAGCACAGGAACAGCAGGACCAGCGTGTCGTCGGTGCCCGGGACCTCCTCGGGCGTCACCTCGGCGGCCGTCGCCGACTCGCGCTCGCGCCGCGCGTGGTCGCTGCGCAACTGGTCGATGAACCGCCGGGACGCGACGGTCATCAGCCAGCCGCGCGGGTTGTCCGGCACGCCCTGGACTGGCCACTGCACGGTCGCGGCGAGGACGGCCTCCTGCACGGCGTCCTCGCACCCCTCGAACTGCCCGTGGCGGCGGGTCAGCGTGCCGAGGACCTGTGGCGTGAGCTCACGCAGCAGGTCCTCGACGGCCGGAGTCGTCATGACTCCAATTGTCCGTCAGCGAACATCACCTGCCGCACCTCCACCCCCAGCCCCTCGATCGCGCTGTCCGGGATCCGCGCCGCCAGCTCGATCGCCCGCTCCTTGCTCTCGCAGTCGATCAGGTAGAAGCCGCCCAGATACTCCTTGGCCTCCAGGAAAGGGCCGTCGGTCACCACCGGCCGGCCGTCGCGCACGGTCACCACCGCCGCCTGGGAAGGGTCGGCCAGCGCCTGCGTCGTGATCAGCTCGCCGGACCGCTTCAGCGCCTCGATGAACGCGGCGTGGCCGTCGCCGATCGCGGCCTTCTCCTCGTCGGTCAGGGCGTCCAGCACGGCCGGGTTGATGTGCAGGTTGATCAGGAATTTCATCGCGTACTCCTCGTGTGGGCGAGCCCCATGGGCGGGGCCCTTCGCCGGTCGGTCGGAGCCGCCGCCGCCGTCTTGACGTCCTCGCCCGGACTTTCTCCAGAAATCTTCCCGCGGGGCCTCGACATGCCAGGCGGTACGGATACGAACGGAAACGGGCCCGCGCCGATGTCGATAAACGTCCGGCCGCTCCGACCTCCCGGCGAAACGTCGAGAGAACAGGAAGTTCGCCACATGCGTGTCAACCGGGCCTGGCTGGGACTGGCCGTCCTCACACTACCGACCCTGCTCGTCGCCATGGACATGACGGCCCTGCTCCTGGCGCTGCCGCAACTGAGCGCCGACCTGGGCGCGACCGGCGTCCAGCAACTGTGGATCACCGACGGGTACGGATTCACCGTGGCCGCCCTGGTCATCACGATGGGCACGCTCGGCGACCGCATCGGGCGCAGGAGGCTGCTGATGATCGGCGGGGCGGCGTTCCTGGTGCTGTCGGTCGTGGCCGCGTTCTCGGTCAGCCCGCTGATGCTGATCGTCGCGCGTGCGCTGCTGGGCGTCGCCGGCGCGACGCTGACCCCGTCCACCCTCGCCCTGATCATCGACCTGTTCCGCGACGAGCGGCAGCGCGGGCGGGCCATCGCGATCTGGGCGACCTGCCAGTTCACCGGCGGCGCCCTCGGGCCCGTGCTGGCCGGGCTGCTGCTGCAGCACTTCTGGTGGGGGTCGGTGTTCCTGGTCGCGGTCCCGGCGATGGCGGTGCTGCTGCTCGCCGGGCCGTTCCTGCTGCCGGAGCACCGCGGCGACCAGGCCGGCCGGCTGGACCCGGTCAGCGTCGGGCTGTCCCTCGTGGCGGTCCTGTCGGTGGTGTACGGGATCAAGCAGCTGACCGTCGAGGGCGCGCAGGCCGGGCCGGCGGTGGCCCTCGTCGCCGGGGCGGCCGTCGGAGCCGTGTTCGTACGACGCCAGCTGCGCCTGGAGACCCCGCTGCTGGACCTGCGGCTGTTCCGCAACCGCCCGTTCACCGCCGTGCTCGTCGCGCTGGTCCTGGCCGGGGTCGCCATGGCCGGGACCGGGCTGATGGTCACCCAGTACCTGCAAGGCGTGCTGGGACACTCGCCGGTCGCCGCGGCGGTGCTGTTCGCGCCGATGGGCCTGGGCACGGCGGCCGGCACCATGCTCGCGCCGGCCCTGGCCAGGCGGATGGACGGGACGACCGCGATCGCCGCCGGGTTGGCCTGCTCCGCGCTGGGCGCGCTGCTGCTGGTCGCCGTGGGCGGCGCCGGCTCGCTGCCGCTGGTGATGACCGGCATCACCGTGCTGGCGCTCGGCACCGGCCCGCTGTTCGCGCTCGGCACCGGGCTGGTCGTCGGATCCGTGCCGCCGCACCGCGCGGGCTCGGCGGCGTCGATGTCGGAGACCGGCAACTACCTCGGCGGCTCCCTCGGCCTGGGACTGCTCGGCGCGGTCGGCACGCTGGTCTACGCCAGCCGCATGAACGACATGTCCGGCTCGCTCGCTGATTCCCTGCCCGGCTCGCTGAAGGATTCGCTGGCGGGCGCGGTCGCCGCCGCCGGGCACCTGCCCGCAGGCCAGGCCGCGGAGCTGCTGCACGCCGCGCGGGCCGCGTTCACGACGAGCCTGCACGTCACCGGCCTCGTCGGCACCGCCATCTTCGCCGGGCTGGCCCTGCTGGTCCACGTCATGCGCCCCGCCGCTCCCGCACGCGCGGGCACGCCTGAGCGGGCGGCGACAGCGCAGCGGTGACGTTCCGGGGGCGCAGCCGTTCGGGTGGGGATCGCGGGGCGGGCGAGCAGGAAGCCGCCCGCCGGCATCGGGCCCGCTCCCGGAGCCGGCGGTGGGCGGTCGTGGGGTCAGCGGGGCACGAGTCTGATCGTGGCGGCCCTGGCGGCGGGGTTGACGACGCCGGCCAGGAGGTTCGGCCCGTAACGGTGGTACTTGGCGAGATACACCCCGTCGATCTCGTCGTCGAGGGAGTGGCCGGCGTCGGCGAATTCCACGTCCCGTTCGACGCCGCCGGCCGAGATGTGGCCCTCGTGCCGCGTCTGCGTGCCCCGGAACCAGGCGCCCTCGCGGCCGTGCAGGGAGCGGACGTACAGGTCGTCGCCGTGGCGCACCACCCACACGGCCACGGGCCGGCGCAGGCTGCCGTCGCTCCGCCGGGAGGAGAGCTGCAGCTTCTCGGCCGTGCCGATCGCGGTGAGCTCGTGGATGCTCCAGCCGGACATCGGCGGCCCCCTTTCGAGTCGACCGCCGCCGACGGCGATCCCCTTTCCCCCATCGACTCACCCGTACCCGGGAGCCGTCGTCGCGGCTGCCCGGGTGCGCATGGTCTTGGCAAAGGCGCTCCCGGCGACGGCTTCCCGGGAGTGCCGTCAGCCGGTCTGGTGCGGTGGCTCGCGGTCGGTGAAGATCCCGATCAGCATGCTGATGGGCAGGTCGGCCTCGGTCGGGTAGCGGAAGTGCTGGTCGAGGTTGAGGCTGTAGTGGTTGCGCCGGCCGACCCGCTCCCGGGTCAGATAGCCGGCCTGGTAGAGGTCGGAGACGATCTTCTGCACCGCCCGCTCGGTGATGCCGATGACCTCGGCGATCTCCCGCAGCCGCACCCCGGGGTCGCGCGTGATCGCCACCAGCACCCGGGCGTGATGGGTCAGGAAGGTCCAGGTGGACGGTTCGTTCTCGGTTGCGTGCACGGTCGTGTGTGCTTCCTCCGCGGCTTCTCCGGCTCTGCGGAGATGGATGAAAAGTTTTACATGAAGATCCTATGACGAATAGTCTTTCGTGCAACAGTCTTCAGCCGTAACCTAAGCAGCGGACGGCATTCACCGCAATGCCTGTGCACCCTGTCGGCACTCTGACCGTCACAGCGAGGTCGCCATGTCTGCCCTCAGCCTGAGCCACCGGCGTGTCGCGGCCGGCGAAGCGATCAGCGTGATCACGATCGCGGGGGAGGTGGACGCCAGCACGTCCGCCGACCTGGAGACGTACCTCGATCGGGTGCGCCGGCGGCTGGACGAGCATCTGGTCGTCGACGTGAGCGAGCTGACGTTTCTGGACAGCTCCGGGCTGGCCGTGCTGCTGGCCGCGGCCATGCTCGCCCGGGTCCACGGCGCGGGCGTGCACCTGGCCGGGGTCCGGCCCAGGGTGGCCCGGCTGCTGCAGATCACCGGCGCCGATCGGGCGGTGACCGTGCACGACCACGTCGAGCAGGCGCTGGCCGCGGTGGAGCGGTACGACCGGGCCGAGCCGACCGAGCCCGCCTAGCCGCTGCGGCAGGTCAGGGGCTGGGGAGCAGTTCGACGTAGCCTTCGCTGCCGTTGACCCGGATGAGCCGGCCGTCCTCGATCCGCTCCGTGGCCCCGTCCACCCCGGCGACCGCGGGCAGGCCGTACTCGCGCGCCACCACGGCGCCGTGCGTCATCACGCCCCCGACCTCCATCACCACGCCCTTGACCGAGACGAACAGCGGGGACCAGCTCGGGTCGGTGCAGACCGTCACGAGGATGTCCCCCTCCTCCACGTCGGCCTCGGCGAGGTCGCGGATGACCCGGGCGCGGCCCTCCACGACGCCGGACGACACGGCGATGCCCGCCAGCGCCCCCTCGGGCAGGGCGCCGGCGTCGTAGGCGCCGGAGAAGACCTTCCCCTCGGAGGTGATCACGCGCGGCGGGGTCAGCTTCCGGTAGACCTCGTGGGCCTCGCGCCGGGCGGTGACGAGCGCGGGGTCGAGCTCGCCGGTGGCGACCGCGGTCCTGAACTCCTCGATGGACAGGAAGAACACGTCCTCTGGCGCCTCGACGACCCCGCGCTCCGCCAGCCCCGCCGCCTCCGCCATGAGGGCCCGCTTGTACAGCCCGTACCGCAGCAGCAGGGAGTGCTTGGAGTACTCACGGTAGCCGATGAAGTGGCGGATCAGGCTCATCTTCCTGGCCGCCCGCCTGGCCTTGGCCGCGCCGCCGGGCAGCTTCCCGACCCGGCCGAGCAGGTCCTCCATGGCGCGTTCCGCCTCGGCGCGGCCCTGTTCCGTCCTGCGGCGGCGCTCGCCGGGCGCGAAGGTGCGCACGTTGGCCAGGATGAGCGGGACGAGCGGCGCCGGGTCCTCGCTCCACCTGGTCCTGGTGATGTCGATGTCGCCGGCGCAGTGCATGCCGTACGCGCGCAGGTAGCCCTCCAGCGCCTCCCGCACCTCGGCGCCGCCGTCGAGCCCGTCCAGGCCGGCGAGGAGGGTGTCGCGCGGGGCGGTCTCCAGGTGGCGCACGACCTGCGGGTGCGCGCGAACGACGTCGGCCACGTCCAGCAGGCCGAGCCCCATGGCGGCCACCACGTTGTGGTCGGCGGACCTGGCGATGGCGTCGGCGGCGTTCTTCACGCCCAGCCAGGACTCCATGTGCTTGTCGACCCAGTTCACCGCCTGGATGCCGACGAAGGCCGCGGCCACGCTGCGCGGGTCGAAGGTGAGCTCGGCCAGGACGGCGTGGTCGTCGATGATGTACTGGAACAGATCGTCGCCGGACTTGCCCGCCAGGTCGGCGCGCAGCCGTTCCACCGTCTCCTCGGTGTGCGTGATGAGGGCGGGAACGACGCCGGGGTCGTCCTCACGGGAGAGCTTGAGGTACTGGCGCGCGATCGTCAGCGGGCCGGCGTCGCCGAAGTCCAGCATCGAGGTGCGGCCGCGCGCCAGCGAGGCGGTGAAGTCCCTGTCCTTGAGCACGGTGCGCAGGCCGTCCGCCATGAGCACGTCGACCTGGGCGAGGCTCTTGAGGGTGGCCGGCCTGGCCCAGGCGGAGGTGAGCTCGGCGGAGACGTCCTTGTAGAAGCGGTTGCCCGCCACGACGCCGGCGGTGCGGCCGAGCCGGTCGTGCAGCAGGGCGAAGAACGACAGGCCGAGCGGGGCGAAGGCGTCGGTCATCATCTGCCGGTGCCCGTAGGAGACGTACACGTGGTTCCTGCCGTCGTCGGCGGGCGGCACGGGGTAGAGCGTGGTGACGGGGCGGCTCTGCAGCACGTACAGGCGGTCGTCGTGCAGGGCCCACTCGATGTCCTGGGGCTCGCCGTAGTGCGCCTCGATCCGCCGGCCCAGGCTCTCCAGCCGCAGGATCTGGCCGTCGGTGAGCTTCTGGACATTCTGGTGTCCCGGCTCGACCGGCTGCTCCCCGGTGCCGCCGTCAGGGGCGGCGCGCAGTTCCTTCGTCTGTACGGCGACCTTCCTGCCGATGATCCGCCCGCCCCTGACCCGGTAGTTGTCGGCGTTGACCAGCCCCGAGACGAACGCCTCCCCGAGGCCGAACCCGGCGTCGATCGAGACCACGGTCCGGTTGCCGGAGACCGGGTCCGCGGTGAACATGATGCCGGCCGCGTCGGGGAAGACCATCCGCTGCACGACCACCGACAGCCGCACGGCGCGGTGGTCGAAGCCGTTCCTGATGCGGTAGGCCACCGCCCGGTCGGTGAACAGCGACGCCCAGCACCGCCGCACGCCATCGATCACCGCCGCCGCGCCGCGGACGTTGAGGTAGGTGTCCTGCTGGCCGGCGAAGGAGCTGGAGGGCAGGTCCTCGGCGGTCGCGCTGGAGCGCACCGCGCACGCCACGCCGTCGCCGCCCGCCTCCTCCAGGTGCCGGGCGATCTCGCGCCGGATCTCCTCGGGCACGCTCAACGCCTCGATGACGGCACGCAGCCGCGCCGCGGCGGCGGCGATGCCCTCCCTGTCGTCCGCCCGCAGCCCGGCCAGCCCGTCGATCAGCGCACCGGCCTTCGCGTCGGCCTCCACGACCTCCCGGTAGGCGTCGGTGGTGACGCAGAACCCGTACGGGACCTCGACACCGCCGATGGACGACAGCTCCCCGAGGTTGGCACCCTTGCCTCCGACCAGGGGGAGCTGGGCCCTGCCGATGTCGTGGAACCCGAGCACGTACGCACCCATGGCTGATCTCCGTCCCTTTCCATTCAAATACAGAGCAGAACTGTATCGTAATAGGGGGAGCGGGTCGCGATCAGGGGCTGCCTCCGAGCCGTTCGAAGACGAGCTGGGTGCGGTGTACGGCGCGCACGCCGTACACCCGCGCGATCAGTTCGGGGGTGAGGACCTGATCGGGCGGGCCGCCCGCCAGGATGCGGCCGGCGCCCATGACGTAGAGGCGGTCGCAGAACGCGGCGGCCTGGTTGAGGTCGTGCAGGACTGCCAGCGTGGCGATGCCCAGCTCCGCCCCCAGCTCGCGGACCAGATGCAGGATCTCCAGCTGGTGGCGGACGTCAAGGTGAGAGGTGGGCTCGTCGAGCAGGAGCAGGCGGGTCTGCTGAACCAGGGCACGGGCGACGAGCGCGCGCTGCTTCTCGCCGCCGGACAGGGTGGCGTAGACGCGCTCCCGCGCGCCGGACAGGCCGACCCGGTCGAGGGCCCGCGCGCACCGCTCCTCGTCGGCGGCGGGAACGCGCCGGTACGGCGTGCGCCCCATCAGCACGACCTCGCCCACCGTGAAGTCGAGCTCGGCGGGCGTCTCCTGCGCCACCACGGCCGTCCGCCGGGCCGACTCGCGCCAGGACAGGCGGTGCACGTCGTCGCCGTCCACGGTGATGAGCCCGGCCGAGGGCCGCAGTGCCCGGTAGATCGTCCGCATCAGGGTGGACTTGCCGCAACCGTTCGGCCCGACCAGGGCGACGAACTCGCCGTCGGCCACCATCAGGCCGGCCTCGTGCACGATGGGACGGCCGTCGAGATGCGCCGAGACGCCGCTCAGATCGAGCCTCATGCGACGCTCACCGCCCGCTCGGCCGAGCGGCGGCGCAGCAGCCACAGGAAGAACGGCACGCCGAACAGCGCGGTGACGATGGTCAGCGCCAGCTCCTGCGGCGCGCTGACGGTGCGCGCCGCGACGTCCACCAGCTGCAGGAACGCCGCGCCCAGCAGCGCGGTGACCGGGAGCACCCGGCCGTGGTCGGCGCCGACGAGCAGGCGGGCCGCGTGCGGCGCGATCAGCCCGACGAACGCGATCGCGCCGCTGGTCGCCACCAGCACGCCGACCAGCAGGGAGGTGAGGACGAAGAGCGTGACCCGCAGCCGCTGCACGTTCACGCCGAGGGAGACCGCGCTCTCCTCGCCGGCGGCCAGCGCGTTCAGCGGGCGATGCCGGCTCAGCAGGTACGCCAGGCCCGCCGCCAGAACGGCGGCCGGCAGCGGCAGCATGTGCCAGCGGGCCCCGCCCAGGCTGCCCATGAGCCAGAACAGCACCTGCTGGGCGGCCCGGCCGCTCTGCGCCTGCTGCAGCACGAAGCTGTAGAGAGCCTGGAAGAGGTAGGCCAGCGCCACCCCGGCCAGCACCAGCCGCGACGGCGTGATCCGGCCCGCCCGCTGTGCCAGCGCGTACACCAGGCCCAGGGCCAGCAGGGAGCCGGCGAAGGCGGCGCCCGACAGCGACAGCCCGCCCAGCGCTCCCGCGCCCAGGATCAGCACGAGCACGGCGCCGAACGACGCGCCGGAGGAGACGCCGAGCAAGAACGGGTCGGCGAGCGGGTTGCGCACCAGCGCCTGCAGCACCGCCCCGACGACTGCGAGCCCGGCTCCGACGAGCAGCGCCAGCAGCGCCCGCGGCAGCCGGAACTCCCACACGATCTGCTCCTGCACCGGCGTCCACGTGCGCGGGAACAGGCCCGGCGCCAGCCGGTCGGCGACGATGCCCCACGCCTGCGGCAGCGCGACGTGGACCGCGCCGATGCTCACCGCCAGCCAGGTCGAGGCGAGCACGGCCACGGCCAGCCCGGCGACGAGCGCGAGGTAGCGGGCGCGGCGCCGGCCCGGCCCCGCGGTGGCGGCGCTCGCCTGGTCAAGGGTGGTCGCCGTGGTCATGAGGGGAACGCGCCGGGGTGCAGGAAGCGGGCGATGTCGGCGACGGCCAGCAGGTTGCGGTAGCCGGGATGCTGGGCCGCCACCGGCAGCGCCAGCACGCGCCGGGCCTTGGCGGCGGGGCTGTTCCTGATCACGGCGAAGGTGTCGGCGGTCTTGGCCCGCACGGTCGGCGTCGTCTCGCCTCGCAGCGTGGCGTACTCGCTGACCAGGACGGCCTCCGGCTGCGCGGCGCTGACCTGCTCCACGCTGACCTCGGTGTAGTCGCCTTTGACGCCCTCCAGCACGTTGCGCCCGCCGGCGGCGGTGATCAGCTGGTGGGTCAGGCCGGCGCCGCCGTAGGCGTTGACCGGGCCCCTGCCGCCGTCGGTGGCCAATACCTTGACCGGCGGCCGGCCGCCGACCCGCCTGCGCACGTCGTCGAGCCCGGCCCGCAGGCCGGCGGCCAGTTTGGCGGCGCGGTCGGGGACGCCGAAGATCCGGCCCAGGTTGTGCAGGTCGGTGAAGGTTTCCTCCAGGGTGGACTCGAGCGTCTCCCTCGGGCCGCACCAGCCGCCCAGGATGTAGACCGGGGAGCCCGCCGCGTCCAGCTCCGCCACCGTGGCGTAGCCGCCGGCGGCGTCGAAGGAGGCCATCGCGTTGTCCAGGACGAAGTCGGCGCCCTGGGCGAGCATGACCTCCTTCTGCGGCAGCATGATCGTCGGGGAGATCTCCGGGATCCGGGCGTACAGCTCCCTGTGGCCCGGCAGGAAGGCGCTTTCGGAGAAGTTCGTCCGCCCGGCGACCCGGTCGCTCAGGCCGAGGGCGAACAGGGTCTCCAGCGAGGGGTGGTAGCCGCTCACCACTTTGACCGGCGGCCGGTCGAAGGTGAGGGTGCGGCCGCAGTTCTGGATCGTGACGGGGAAACCGGCCGGCACCGTGGCGGGCCCGGCCTCCTGGGCGGGGGGCGCCTGCCCGCAGGCGGTCAGCGTCAGAGCCGCCAGCAGGACGAGCAACCTTCTCATGTGGTGCGTCTCCGGAGGTGAGAGGTGGCGTTCATGATCTGAGGAAACACCACATTCTGCACAGAACACGCAATTGCCAGCAAGTTGCAATTAGTGGGCGTGGTGCCGCTCCGGAGGTGAGGGGCGCCGGGTCTGGGCACGCCGAAGGCGCCTCGCGGCGTGCCCGGGAGCGGGCGCGCCGGAGGTTTTCGTACGGGTTCCGGGGTTTTCGGGGTTGTGGGAGCTTAGTCCCCGGCGTCGTCGCCGGCCCAGCTCAGCACGACGAACGGCGCGTTGCACGAAGGATGGTGGACGCGGCCCGCGGTGATGCGGTAGCGGACGCCGCGGGTCTGGAGATCGGGTTTTAAGCGCACCCGTACGACGCCGACATCCTGCTCGATGTGGGTGAGCATGCCGTCACAGGGGCCGCCGACGCAGATGGCGTTCGGTTTCGGTCTCCTGGCGGGCCGGGCCCCTGGGATCCCACTCACCACAGAGCGTTCCTCCGAGTCTTGGCTGGTCTCCTAGAGACTACGCGGGGACCTCCGCTCCGGTTCGACCGCCCCTGCCTCCGCCGCCCGCCGGGAAATGCCGTCGCGAACGCCTGCCGTATGGTGTACGGTACAACGTACGACAAGGAAGGGGTTCTCATGGTCTACCAGCCGAGCGACGACGACCGGGCGAGTGTGGAGGGCTGGTTCGCACGCTACGACGCCCTGGCCGAGCAGGGGGCGATCGAGGAGCTCGCCGACCTGGCGGTCTTCCCGATGAACGTGGTCACCGACGTGCCCGGCGGACACGCCGCCGTCAAGCAGTGGAGCAGGCAGGAGTACGTCGAGGCGATGAAGGAGGCGATGGGCGGCGGCACCGCGGGCCTCGGCCTGACCTCGGTCCGCACCCCGCACTTCGTCAGCCCGAACCTCGTGGTCGTCGAGACCGACGCCACGATGTCGATCGAGGGCCGCGAGGAGCGCATGCACTACGCGGACCTGCTCGTCCGCACGGAGGAGGGGTGGGCGTTCCAGGCGATGATCCAGGGCGGATGGGGGCACGGCTGGGCCCCGGCCCGCCGCGGCTGAGCCCACTTTGCCGACCCGCCACGGCTGAAGTCGCGGCGGGGAATGCGCCGAGGCCGGTCGCACGCCGGACGTGCGCCGGACGTGCTCGGCCGCCGGGCACGTACTGACGGGAGCCGGTCAGGCGGCGGCGTCGTGACCGTAGACCCAGGCCAGCGCCTGGAACGACATGCCGGGCACCCCACCGGCCATCCGGGCGTCGCGTTCGACCTGGGCGGGCCCGTCGGGCAGGTGGAACTCCGTCTTGTTGGCGGTCGACATGGCCTGCAGTCGTGACGTACGCGGGATGCGCGCGGCTTCGTACCGCAGCAGGGCGGCGGCGAGGTCCTGCCGGGGGCCGGCCTGGGCGGCGGCGAGGCGGGCGGCGAGGGCGGCGGCGTCCTCGATTGCCATCGCCGCCCCCTGGGCCATGAACGGCAGCATCGCGTGGCAGGCGTCCCCCAGCAGCGTCACCCGGCCGGCCGACCAGCGCGGGAGCGGGGCGCGATCGAACAGGGCCCACAGGTACGTCTCGTCCACCGCTTCGATGATCGCCCGCACCTGCGGATGCCAGCCCTCGAACGCGGCGAGCGCCTCGGCGACGTCCCGGCGGTCGGTCCAGGACTCCCGCGTCCAGGTGTCCCGCTCGACGATCGCCACGAAGTTGACCAGCCGTCCGCCGCCGACGAAGTAGTGCACGAAGTGCCCGCCGGGCCCCATCCACAGCTGCGTGGTGACCTCCAGCCCCAGGCCGCGCAGCCGCTCGGCCGGCACCAGGCCGCGATAGGCGACGCAGCCGGTGAAACGCGGATGCTCGGGCCCGAACAGGGCGGCGCGCGTGGGGGAGTGAATGCCGTCCGCGCCCACCAGCACGTCGGCCTCGGCGCGGGCGCCGTTCGCGAACCTCGCCTCGACGCGATCCCCGTGATCGGTCAGTCCGGTGAGACGGTGCCGCAGATGCAGCCGCTCGGCGGGCAGGCGCCTCGCGAGCGCGGCGAGCAGGTCGGCGCGGTGCATCAGGTAGTGGGGGAAGCCGAAGGCGGCCTGCAGCGGCCCGGCGAGCGGCGAACGGGCCAGGGTGCGGCCGTCGTCCCAGCGCCGCTGGTGCAGGGCCACCGGCTTGATGCCCGTCCGCTCCAGGTCCTCGGCCAGGCCGAGCCCGTGCAGCACGCGGGAGGCGTTCGGGCTGATCTGCACCCCCGCGCCGGCCTCGCTCAGCTCGGCGGCCTGCTCGTACACGTGCGCGTCGACGCCGCGGCGCAGCAGTGAGAGTGCGGTGGTGAGCCCTCCGATGCCGCCGCCCACGACGCTCACCGAGATCGCGTCGCCGCTGGTGTGAGGGTGGTCGCTGTGCGCGCTCATGGCCGGCTCCCCGCCGTCGTGGTCGCTCCCCCTGCTTTCACTGTACGGAAGGGGAGCCGGACCATCCCTGACGCCGCCACTCACGGACTGCTGATTGACGAGCCCGTTCACCAAGTTCTAGTCTTCTAGAACACTAGATAAGGGAGGTGCCCGATGACGGAGACCCTGACCGGCCGCGCCGGGCCGTATTTCGGCCGATTCGGCGGCCGGTTCACCCCGGAGGCCCTGGTCGTGGCCCTGGACGAGCTGGACGCCGCCTACCGCGACGCGCTCGGCGACCCGGCGTTCCGCGACCGGCTGGAGGAGCTGCACCGCTCGTACTCGGGCCGCCCGAGCATCATCACCGAGGTGCCGTCCTTCGCCGGGCACGCCGGGAACGCCCGCGTCCTGCTCAAGCGCGAGGACCTCAACCACACCGGCTCCCACAAGATCAACAACGTGCTCGGCCAGGCGCTGCTCACCCGGCGTATGGGCAAGCGCCGGATCATCGCCGAGACCGGCGCGGGCCAGCACGGCGTGGCCGCCGCCACGGCCGCCGCCCTGCTCGGGCTGGAGGCGGTGATCTACATGGGCGAGGTCGACATGCGCCGCCAGGCGCTGAACGTGGTCAGGATGCGCCTGCTCGGAGCCACGGTCGTCCCGGTGACCTCGGGCTCACGCACGCTCAAGGACGCCATGAACGAGGCCATGCGCGACTGGGTCACCAACGTCGAGCACACCCACTACCTCATCGGCTCGGTCGCGGGGCCGCACCCGTTCCCTGCCATGGTGCGCGAGTTCCAGCAGATCATCGGCACCGAGGCGCGGCGGCAGATCCTCGACCTGACCGGACGGCTGCCCGACGTCGTCTGCGCCTGCGTCGGCGGGGGCTCCAACGCGCTCGGCATCTTCCACGCCTTCCTCGACGACCCCGGCGTCGAACTCGTCGGCCTGGAGGCAGGCGGCGCCGGGATCGGCACCGGCCGGCACGCCGCCGCCGTCTCGGGTGGCACGCCCGGCATCCTGCACGGGAGCCGGACGTACGTGCTGCAGGACGAACACGGACAGACCCAGGAGAGCCATTCCATCTCCGCCGGGCTCGACTATCCCGGCATCGGCCCGCAGCACGCCTGGCTGCACGACACCGGCCGGGCCCGCTACGAGGCCGTGGACGACGCGGCGGCCATGGAGGCGTTCCAGCTGCTGTGCCGCACCGAGGGGATCATCCCGGCGATCGAGAGCGCGCACGCGCTGGCCGGGGCGATCAGGGAGGGGCGGCGGCTGGGACCGGACGGGATCGTCCTGGTCAACCTCTCCGGGCGCGGCGACAAGGACATGGACACGGCCGCCCGGTACTTCGGGCTGATGGAGGCGGACGCATGAACACCCGTTCCGAAGCCGGGCACGCGAGCTTTGAGCAGATTCAGGAAGTCGGGAGCGCGGGCTTGTCCGGGGAGAGGCGGGAAGGCGGGCATGGAAGTGTCCGCGCGGTGGTCGAGCGGGCGGGGCGGGAAGGCCGGGCCGCGCTCATCGGCTACCTGCCCGTCGGCTTCCCCGACGTCGCGACCTCGGTGGCGGCCATGCGGGCCATGGTCGCGGGCGGGGTGGACGCGGTCGAGGTGGGCCTGCCGTACACCGACCCCCTCATGGACGGCCCGCTCATCCAGCGCGCCACCGAGGCCGCGCTCGCCCGCGGGACCACCCCGGCCGACGGGCTGAGCGCCGTTCGCGCCCTGCGCGGCACCCCCGCGCTGATCATGACCTACTGGACGCTGATCGACCGGTACGGCGTCGCCCGCTTCGCCGCCGACCTGGCCGCGGCCGGCGGCGCGGGGCTGATCACCCCGGACCTCCTGCCCGAGGAGGCCGCCGCCTGGCACGCCGCCGCCGACCGGCACGACCTCGACCGCGTCCACCTGGTCGCCCCCACCTCCACCCGCGAACGCATCGAGGTGGCCGCCCGCTCCTCGCGCGGCTTCCTCTACGCGGCCTCCGTGATGGGCGTGACGGGGGAGCGGGAGCTGGTGAGCACCGGGGCGAAAGACCTGGTGGCGCGTGTGAAGGAGGTCACGGACCTGCCGGTGTGCGTAGGGCTCGGCGTTGGGGACGCGGCACGGGCCGCCGAGGTCGCCGCGTTCGCGGACGGCGTGATCGTCGGCTCGGCGTTCGTCCGCGCCCTGATGAACGCCCCCGACCCGGCCGGCGGCGTGGCTGCCGTGGAAGCGCTCGCCCGCGAACTCGCCCAGGGCGTGAGACGCAGCCCCGCCAGGGCACGCCGACCCCCCGGTGCCGGGCGTCCACGTAGCCGGCACTGAGGTGCCGGCCAGTCAGATGCCGAGCACTCGAGTGCCGAGCGGTCGGGGCTGCGAGCGGTCGGGCGCCGGTCAATCACGTGTCGGGTGGTCAGGTGGTGGGGTGGTCGAGGCGTAGGGCGACTGCTGGGCGTTCGGGGGCCTGGCGGCGGGTCGTGAACACCACCTGCGACGCGCACATGATCGCCCGGTCGGCCAGCACCGGTCGATCGTCCACGTCGTACGTCACCCGCTCGCTCAGCAGCGCGGCGCCTCCGGCGGGCTGCTCCAGCAGGCGGGCCTGCTCCTCCGACAGGACCACCGGCCTGATCGCCTCGGTCGCCCACGACGGCGTGACCCCGCCCCGCTCCTCGATCAGCCGGTAGAGCGGCGTCCGCTTCAGCTCGTCGGCGTCCAGCCCCGCCTCGAAGCCGGCGTCCAGGTCGGCGGCCAGGCCGGGCGGCAGGTAGGAGAGCTGGTGGATCACCGGCGTCCCGCCCACCACGCGCAGCCGTTCGACCACCGTGACCTCGTCGTGCGGCCCCAGCCCCAGCTGCGCGGGCACCGGCGCGGGAGCGGGCCCGCGGCGCACCCCGAGCAGCACCGTCTCCAGATCGATGCCCTGCTCGGCCAATTCTTCCGCCAGGCTGCCCAGGCTGTTGAGCTGGTAGGGGATCACGGGCGGGCCTGCGACGAACGTGCCGAGCCCGTGCCGCTGCTCGATCCGCCCCTCCGCGCCGAGCCGCTGCAGCGCCTGGCGGACGGTCATCAGGCTGACCCCGTAGTGGTCGGCGAGCTCCCGCTGTGAGGGCAGCGGCTGTCCGGTCGCGACGTCGCCCGCCTCGATCCGGGCCAGGAGGTCGCGGTAGATGGCCTGATATTTCGGCTCGCCGCCCGCCGTGCCGGTCAGGCGCGGCCTGGGCTCTCCCTCCGGGAACATGCGCCAAAGCCTATCCGTGGCCACCGCCGGGCACGGTCACCAGCACGGTCACCAGCACGGTCACCAGCACGGTCACCAGCACGGTCACCAGCACAGTCACGAGCACAGTCGCGAGCACGGTCGCCGTCCGCTCCAGAACCCGCCGGCGAGCACGGTCGCCAGCCGCACCGCAGCCGGTGCGGACCACGGTTGCCGTCCGGTAGAGGGCGGATGTCAAGATACGGACCATGTCAGATGCCATGCACTACCCCCTGGAGCCAGGCCCGGAGCAGGTGCGTCAGATGGGTGAGGCCGTGCTGGCCTTCGCCGAGGAGTACCTGCGCGACCTGCCGGAGCTGCCCGCCTTCGACCCGGCCGGCGGCGAGGACCTGGCGAAGGCGCTGCGCGAGCCGGCTCCCGAGCTGGGCAGCCCGCTGCCGGGCCTGCTGTCCACGCTGCACGCGGCGGCCCGCGTCGGAGCCGCCAGCGCCGGGCCGGGCTATCTCGCCTACGTGCCGGGCGGCGGCCTGTACGCGGCCGCGCTCGCCGACTTCATGGCCGCGGTGATGAACAAGTACGTCTCCGTCTGGCAGCTGGCCCCCGCCTGCGCGCAGATCGAGGCCACGGCCGTCCGCTGGCTCTGCGACCTGTTCGGCTACCCCGAGCAGGCGCGCGGCATCCTCACCTCCGGCGGCTCCATGGCCAACTTCTCGGCCATCGTGACCGCCCGCGTCGCCCGGCTCGGTGAGAGCTTCCTCGACGGCACCGTCTACGTCACCGAGCAGACCCACGCCTCCTGCGCCAAGGCGGCCCTGCTGGCGGGTGTCCCGCGCGCGTACGTACGCGCCGTGCCGACCGGCCCTGACCTGGCCATGGACCCGGCCGCGCTGGAGCGGATGATCGAGGACGACCGGGGGGCCGGGCTGCGGCCGTTCCTGGTGATCGGCAGCGCGGGCACGACGAACACCGGAGCCGTCGACCCGCTCACCGAGCTCGCCGCCGTCGCCGGGCGGGCCGGCGCGTGGTTCCACGTCGACGCCGCCTACGGCGGCCCGTTCCAGCTCACCGAACGCGGCCGGGCCCGGCTGCGCGGCATCGAGCTGGCCGACTCGATCACGATGGATCCGCACAAGGCCCTGTTCCTGCCGTACGGGATCGGCGCGCTGCTGGTACGCGACGGCGCCCTGCTGCGCCAGGCCCACCACATGGACGCCGCCTACCTCCAGGACCTGAGCGAGGAGGAGGAGATCCCCAACTTCAGCGAGTACTCCCCGGAGCTGACCCGCGACTTCCGCGGCCTGCGGCTGTGGCTGCCGATCAAGCTGCACGGCCTGGCCGCCTTCCGCAGCGCCCTGGACGAGAAGCTCGACCTGGCCGAACTCGTTCACGACCGGCTGCGCGAGCAGGGTTTCGAGGTTCCGTGGCGGCCGAGCCTGACGGCCGTCGCCTTCCGCTGGGTTCCGGAGGACGGGAGCGATGCCGACACGTTCAACGCCGAGCTGCTGCGCCGCGTGATCGCGCGGGGCCGGGCGCTGCTGTCCAGCACGCGGATCGGCGGCCGGTACATGATCCGGGTCTGCGTCGTCAGCCACCGCACCCACCGGGACCGGGTGGAGCAGCTCCTCGACATCATCGGCGAGAGCTGCGCCGAACTGCGGGCGGAACGCGCCGCCACCGGCGCCGCGCGAACGTGAGCGGGGTCAGGCGTCGGCGCCGAGCAGGCCCTGCTTGCCCAGCCAGTCGGCCGACACCTTGCCCGGCTCCTCGCCCTCGACGTCCACCCGGGCGTTGAGCTGCTGCATGGTGGCGTCGTCCAGCTTGGCGATGACCGACTGCAGCACCTTCTCCAGCGCGGGGTACTTCTCGTAGGTCTCCTGACGCATCGTCATCGCGGCGTTGTAGATGGGGAAGAACTTCTTGTCGTCCTCCAGCACGGTCAGGCCGAGCGCGGCGATACGGCCGTCGGTGGTGAACACCTCGCCGAAGTTGCAGGTCTGGCCCTTGTCGGTCTCGGTGTAGACGACGCCGGTGTCGAGCAGCTTGGGCACCAGGCCGATGTTCTGGGCGACCGTCTGGTGGGGGAAGAGGCCGACCTGCTGGATGGCGTAGCCGATGTGCCGGCGTAGCTGGTCGGGGTCGAGGCCGAGCACGTCCTGGCCGCCGATGCGGATCTCGCCGGAGGTCGGCTCGACGAGCCGGTTGATCATCTTCATGGTGGTCGTCTTGCCGCAGCCGGACGGGCCGACCAGCACGACGAGCTCTCCGGCGGGGATGTCGAGGGTGACGTCGTCGACCGCTGGGGCGGGCTGCCCCGGGTAGTGCTTGGTCAGCGAGCGCAATTCGATGCGCACGCCTTCGGTGTCACGGTCGAACACGAAGCCCCCTCGGGGTGGTGAGCCGGCGGACGGCGAAGAAGAACAGGTCGAACAGGATGGCGACGACCACGATGCCGAGCGTTCCGGCGAGCGTGGCGTTGAGCGAGTTCACCGAGCCGAGGCGCGACAGGCCCTCGAAGATCTGCGTGCCCAGGCCGGGGCCGTCGACGAAGGCGGCGATGGCGGCGATGCCGATGAGCATCTTTCCCGGGCGTTGCGCGGGCTCGAGGCCGAGGGCATGGTCGAACGCGACCCGCTCACCCGGCGCTACCGGCTCGGATGGCGGCTGTTCGCCCTCGCCGCGCGGACCGAGCAGTCCCGGCTCGTCCGGGTCTCGGCCCCCTACGTGCGGCGGCTGGCCGCGGCGTTCGACGAGGACGCCTACCTGTGCGTGCTGCGCGGCAACATGGTGCTGACCCTGCTGTCGGTGCCCTCCTTGCGCGCCTACCACCGGGTCTGGGAGGGCGTCTCCGTCCCGGTGATCATGGCGGTGGCCGGCCGGTCGCTGCTGGCCGAGTGGGACGAGGAACGCGTGCGTGAGCTCCTCGCCACCGTGCTGCCCGCCGGGCTCGACGGCAGCGTCGGCGGCATCGACGCGTGGCTGAAGGAGCTGGCCTCGGCGCGCACGGACGGCTACGCGGTCTCCGACGTCGAGCTGGACGACAGCGAGGCGGGCCGGCCGGGCTGAGCGCTCAGCCGGGGCTGGAGCTGGGCTTGACCGACATCCCGGCGGGGCTGTGAGTGACGCCTGGGCAGGGGCTGGCGCTGGGTAACTGATTCCCGACTTGTACACTCTTGTCGTTTCTTGGGGGAATCGGGGGAGTGGCGCGTGCCGCTGGATCAGGTCCTGGTGTTGCTGACCGCGGCCGCAGGAGCAGGGTGGGTCGACGCCGTCGTGGGCGGCGGCGGCCTGCTGCAGCTGCCCGCCGTGCTGATGACCGGCATGCCGACGGTCGAGGCGATGGCCACCAACAAGCTCTCGTCCGTCTTCGGCACCACCTCGGCGGCCGTCGCCTACGCCCGCTCCACCAAGGTGGACCGCCAGGTGGTGCTGCCGGGCGCGGCCCTGGCCGTGGTGTGCGCCGGGCTGGGCGCGTGGGCCGCCGCCTCCATCTCGGCCGAGGTGCTGCGGCCGGCCGTCATCGTGGTGCTGCTGGCGGTGGCCGCGTTCGTGACGCTGCGGCCGGCGATGGGCGCGGTGCCCGTGCCGCACCTGCGCACCCGGTCCCGCGTCGTCGCGGCGGTGGCCACGGCCGGTGTCGGGATCGCCTTCTACGACGGCGTCCTGGGGCCGGGCACGGGAACGTTCTTCATCATCGCCTTCACCACCATCCTCGGGCTGGACTTCGTCTCGGCGTCGGCCTCTGCCAAGATCATCAATATCGGGACGAACCTGGGCGCGCTGGCGGTGTTCGCGGTGCAGGGGCACGTGCAGTGGGGGCTGGGCCTCGGCATGGCCGTGTGCAACGTGGCCGGCGCCCAGTTCGGCGCGCGGATGGCGCTCAGGCGGGGCGCGTCGTTCGTCCGGATCGTGCTGTTGTGCGTGGTCGTTGCGATGGTGATCAGGCTCGGCTGGCAGCAGTTCGCCTGACCGCCGCGCCCGTTCTGCCCGCGCCCGTTCTGCCCGCGCCCGTTCTGCCCGCGTCTGTCGCGCCCGCGCCCGTTCCCCGGCGCGCGCGTCGAGAGGCGCCGGACATCGCTCAGGGCGCCCGTTCCTCGGCGCGGACGCGCAGCGCCGTCGCGGCCAGGGCCACGAATGCGGCCAGCAGCGCGGGAACGGCGAGCGCCCGGGGCAGCCCCGTCAGCTCGGCCAGGCCTCCGATGAGCACCGGCCCGGTCAGGAACCCCAGGTAGCCGAGCGCCGCCACCCGCGCCAGCGACCGCCCGGCGTAGGCCGGATCCCGGTGCCCGGCGGCCGCGAACACCTGCGGCACGATGCACGACAAACCCGCCCCGAAGAGCCCGAACCCGGCCACGCCCGCCACCGGATGCCCGGCCAGCAACGCCAGCCCCAGCCCGGCCGCCGCCAGCAGGCCGCAGCAGCGCACCAGCGGCACCGGCCCGAACCGGGCGGCCAGCCGGTCACCTGCCAGCCGGCCCGCCGTCATCATGATCGAGAAGGCCGCGTACCCGGCGGCGGCGAACCCCGGCGCGGCGGCCAGGTCCTCGCTCAGGTAGACCGAGCTCCAGTCCGCCGCGGCCCCCTCGCCCACCAGGCAGCAGAACGCCAGCACGCCCAGGAACACGATGCCCTTCGGCAGCCCGGCCCGCCCCCGCGCGCCGTCCGCCGGCTCGGGCGCGGGCCGCAGCGCCCACCGCGCCGCCCAGACCGCCAGCGCCGCGATCACCGCCCCGGCCGACCAGAACGTGACCGCCGCCGTCAGCGCGAAGTGCGCGAACAGCCCGCCCACGCTCGCCCCGGCGAACCCGCCCACGCTGAAGACGGCGTGGAACGACGACATGACCGGCCGCCCCAGAGCCCGCTCCACCTGCACGGCGTTGGCGTTCATGGACACGTCGAGCACCCCGTGCACGAGCCCGAACAGCAGCAGCGCCCCCGCCAGCGACGCCAGGTCGAAGGCGTGGGCCGGCAGCACCAGGACCACGCCCTGGGCCAGCGCGGCCGGGATCATCACCCGGGCGCTGCCGTGGCGGTCCACCAGCCGGCCCACCACCGTCATGCCGAGCACCGACCCGGCGGCGATGGCCAGCAGGGCCAGGCTCAGCTGGCCGTCGCCGAGCCCCAGCCGTTCCTTGATGGCCGGGATGCGCGCCGTCCACGTGCCGATGGCCGCCCCGGCCAGGAAGAACAGCAGGTAGACGGCCATCCGCTCACGGACGAGGACCCGGGGGCCGCTCACCCGCTCTCCTTGACCGTCACGCCGGCCGCCACCAGGGCGTCGCGTTCCTCCGGCGGGATGCCGGGATCGGTCACCACCACGTCCAGCCGGCCGATCGGGCAGACCGCGCCGAACGCCGTACGCGCGAACTTGCCCGAGTCGCACACCACGACCACCCGCCGCGCCGAGGCGATGGCGGCCTGCTTGACGGCCACCTCCGGCAGGTCGTGCGCGGTCAGGCCGTGCTCGGCCGACAGGCCGCAGCAGCCGATCACGGCCGTGTCGAAGCGCAGCGCCCTGATCGAGCTCTCGGTGAGCGGGCCTGTGACGTTCAGCTCGCCCTTGCGCACCTCGCCGCCGGGCAGCACCACCCGCACCCGCGGCGCGCCCGCCAGCAGCGACACGGCCTGCAACGCCAGCGGCAGCACGGTCACCCGCCGGCCGGCCAGCGCGCGGGCCACCTCCAGCGCGGTCGTGCCGCCGTCCAGGATCACCGCCTCCCCGTCGGCGACCAGCTCCGCCGCCGCCTGCCCGATGCGCCGCTTGGCCTCCACCGCCTCGCGCTCACGCACCCCGAACGGCGGCTCCTCGCCGCGCAGCAGCAACGACAGCGCGCCGCCCCTGACCCGGCGGACCACCCCCTGCTGGGCCAGCTCGTCCAGGTCACGCCTGATCGTCATCTCCGACACGCCGTGCTCGGCGGCCAGCTCGGACACCGACACGCTGTCGGCGGTCCGCAGGGTGTTCATGATGGCGCGCACACGTTCCATCTGTTCATACAAACATGGACAATGTGCGCAATACAATGGCGGGTATGCGTGCCAGCCGCCTGCTCTCGCTTCTCCTGCTGCTGCAGACGCGCGGCCGCATGACCGCGCCGGAGCTGGCGGCCGAGCTGGAGGTGTCGGTACGCACCGTCTACCGCGACGTCGAGGCACTGTCGGCGGCCGGCGTCCCGGTCTACGCCGACCGCGGCCCGGCGGGCGGCTACCAGTTGCTCGACGGCTACCGCACCCGGCTCAACGGGCTGACCGCCGAGGAGGCGTCGTCGCTGTTCCTGGCCGGGCTGCCGGGCCCGGCAGCCGAGCTGGGCAGGGCGGAGCCGGCGGCCAACGCCGAGCTGAAACTGCTGGCCGCGCTGCCGCCCGAGCCGCGCTCGCACGCCTCCCGGATGCGGGAGCGGTTCCTGCTGGACGTGCCCGGCTGGTACCGCTCCTCCGACGACGTGCCGCACCTGAGCGAGGTGTCGGAGGCGGTGTGGGAGCAGCGGCCGCTGCACATGACCTACCGGCGCTGGGGCCAGAAGGAGGTCGACCGGATCATCCACCCGTACGGGCTCGTGCTCAAGGGCGGCTCCTGGTACCTGGTGGCGGCGCCGCCCGACGGCTCGCCGCGCACCTACCGGGTGGCGCGCATCCTGACGCTGGAGACGCTGCCCGGCCGCTTCGCCCGGCCGGACGGGTTCGAACTGGGCTCGTTCTGGCAGGCGTACGCCAAGGAGTTCCGCGAGCGGATGTACACCGCCGAGGCCGTCATCAAGGTGGCACCCGGGCGGGAGGACCTGCTGGCGTTCACGATGGGCGCCGACGTGGTCGGCGCCGCGCTGGCCGCCGCCGGCGAGCCCGACCCCGAGGGGTGGCGCACGCTGACCGTGCCGGTGGAGTCGATCACGCACGCGCGCTGGGTGCTGCTGCGGATGGGCGCCGACGTGGAGGTGCTGGGGCCGCCGCAGCTGCGCGCGCTCATGGGCGAGGCGGTCGCCGAGCTGGCCAAGCTGTACGGCTGACACCGGGACACGCACCGAAAACCAGGCGAAATCCGGGCGCGTGTCTGTCAGCATCCCCGCATGTACCTTCTCGCATTCGCGGGCGCGTGTGTCCTGGTGGCCATGGTGCCCGGGGTCAGCACGGCCATCATCCTGCGCCAGACGCTGCGCGCGGGCCGCGGCTCCGGCCTGGCCGCCACACTGGGCAACGAGACCGGGATCCTGGCGTGGGGCCTGGCCGCCGCGTTCGGCCTGTCGGCCCTGCTCGTGGCCTCGCAGCTGGCCTACGACGTCATGCGCGTGACCGGCGCCGTCCTGCTGGTCGCGATGGGCGCCCAGGCGCTGTGGCAGGCCCGCGAGGCGGCGCCGGCCAGGCAGGAGGCGGTGGTCGCGCCGGGGCGGCGCGGGCCGTACCTGGCCGGGCTCGGCACCTGCCTGGCCAACCCGAAGGCCGGCGTGTTCGCGATGTCGTTCCTGCCGCAGTTCGTCCCCGCCGGACACGACGTGCCGCTGACGCTGGTGACGCTCGCCCTGGTGTGGGTGGCGGTGGACCTGCTCTGGTACGGGCTGCTGGTCTGGGCGGTGGCCAGGGCCAGGGCCGTCCTGGAGCGGCCCGCGGTCAGGCGCAGGCTGGAGCGGATCTCCGGCGTGCTGCTCATCGGGCTGGGCGTGCGGATGGCGGTGGAGTCGCGATGACGATCTGGCACGCCGAACACGGCACGGGCGACCCGGTGGTGCTGCTGCACTCGTCGGCGGCCGCCTCCGGCATGTGGGACGCCCAGTGGGAGGCGCTGGCCGACCGCTTCCGGGTGATCAAGGTGGACTTCCGCGGGTACGGGCACACGCCCTACCGGGCCGACGGCCCCTACAACCACGCCGACGACGTGGCCAGGGTGCTGGCGGCGCTGGGCGTCACCCGGGCGGCCATGGTCGGCTCCTCGGGCGGGGGCCGGGTGGCGCTGGAGCTGGCCTCGGCCGGGCTGGCCGGGCGGCTGGTGCTGCTCAACCCCATCGTCGACCTGGAACCCACGCCGGATCTGCGGGCGTACTGGGACGAGGAGGCGCGCCTGCTGGAGCGCGGTCAGGTGGAGGAGGCCACCGAGCTCAACGTGCGCACCCTGCTGGGCCCCGAGGCGGACGAGGCGGCCCGGCTGCGGCTGGCGGCGATGCAGCGGCACGCGTTCGAGGTGCAGCTGGCCGCCGACCCCGAGCCGGAGCAGTTCGAACGGGAGCTGTCGCTGCCGGACCTGGACGTGCCCGCCCTGGTCGTGACCGGGGGGCACGAGCTGCCGTACTTCGTGGCCACCGCCCGCCAGGTGGCCGGTGAGCTGCCCGCGGGGCGGCTGCTGGAGCTGCCGTGGGCCGGTCACCTGCCGAGCCTGGAACGTCCTGAGGAGATCAACCGGCTGCTGCTGGACTACCTTTAGAACATGACGGACGACCTGGCGACCCTCGTGAGGCAGACGCAGGACGACGATCCGCTGCTGGCCCTGCGCGCCGCCACCGCGCTGCGCCGCGAGATCGAGCGGCTGGAGGCGGTCCAGGTCAGGCGCGCCCGGGTGGCCGGGCTCGCCTGGGCGCAGATCGCCGACGCGATCGGCGTGAGCAAACAGGCGGTGCACAAGAAGTACGGCCGCCGCTAGCCTCCCGGCGTGGCCGATGACGTGTGGCCGTCTCCGCTGGTCGCGTCAGTCGGGGACCCGCACCGTCGCGATGCCCAGCGTGCTGGTCATCGGCAGCAGCCCGGCCTCGAAGACCGCGCCGAGGAACGGGGAGGCGAGCTGGGCCAGCCGCCCGGCGCGCTCCTCCCCGAGCAGCCGCCACGGCTCGGCGGCCAGGTCGTCGGTCATGCGCTCCACCTGGTCACGCAGCTCACGGCCGCGCTCGGTGGCCTGTCCGGCGGCGTCCACCAGCCCTCTGGCGGCCAGCCGCTCCGTGGCCTCGGCCCACTCCTGCTCGCTCCAGCCCCGCCCGGCGAAGTTCGCCACCGGCGCGGCCCCGATCGCCGCGAACGACACCAGCGCCTCGCACGGATCCAGCTCCGCCGCGGCCAGGGCCGCCAGGTGGCCGTCGCCGCGGTGCTCGCGCAGCACGGTGGCGGCGTGCCAGAGCGCCAGGTGCGGCTCGTCCGGCCAGGGCAGGTCCAGGTTGGCCGCCGCGAACGGCCGCCCGCCCACCGTGACGCTCTGCGCCGCCCGCCTGGCCAGCTCCGCCGCCTCGGTCACGTCCGGCCCTGCCACCCGGTCGCCGAGCAGGTGGCGATAGGTCTGGTCGATCGCCTCCAGCCGGGTCCGCAGCACCTTCTCGGGCGAGGCCACGTCCCACACGGCGGGCACGTGCTCGGCCACCGTCGCCGGGCTGAAGCTGTAGTACGCCGCCGTGGCCAGCCGCGCGCCCGCCGCGCCCAGCGGGGCGGTGCGGTAGGCGAAATAGCTGGGCCAGCGCGACGTCATGTCGTACCCCAGCTCCGCGGCCGCGTCGTTCGCCTGCGGCGAGAAGTACAGCACGGCGTGCACCGGCTCCAGCTGATGCCACATGCGGCGGGCGAGCTTGGACTCTGCTCTCATGACCACAATCCCTCACTGTCTAGGTAAGCTATGCCAGTGACGATAGAGGCCTGGCGCATCACTGGTCAATCCCAAATAGACAGTTATGTCGGGAGGTGGGCGGAGCTCGGCGTCCTCCTGGTGAACGAACTGCACGTCACGCGCGCCCGCGGCCGTCCCGTCACCCCGCCGGAGAACCGGCGGGCCGCACTGGAGGAGGCGCTGCGCTCGCACGACTGGACGCCCGGTCGCCCGCTGACGGACGCCGACGCCGATCGGCTGGCCGGCGTGGCCGCCGAGCTCCACCCCGCCTTCGCCGGCGACATCACCGCGCTCAACCAGGCCCTGGTCCGCCACGGCGCCGTCCCCAGCCTGTACGGTGACCCGCCGCGCCTGGCCTTCCACAGTGCCGAGGCGAGCCTGCCCGACGCCTGGGCCGCCGACGCGGCCACGGCGCTGGCCATGGTGATCGGGGTCGGGCAGGGGGAGCGGCTGCGCTCGTGCGAGGCCGACGGGTGTGAGCTGGTCTTCTTCGACGTCACCAAGAACACCTCGCGGCGCTTCTGCGGCCTGTCCTGCCAGAACCGCGCCAAGGCCAGCGCCTACCGCGCCCGCCGCCGCGCCTGAACACCCGCTGGACGCGCGTCACCGGTCGCCTGCCGGTCGCCCCCGATCGTCGGCCGATGGTCCGGTAGCGGGGTTTGTGTCGGTGGCGGCGTCCATGATGGGTGCCATGGCTTCATGGAACGAGTTCGGCGAGCAGGCGCCGGAGCTGGCCGCGGTGGCGCGCCGCCTCATGGACGCGTACACGCACAAGGTGCTGGCCACGCTGCGCAAGGACGGCTCGCCCCGGGTGAGCGGCGTCGAGACGAGTTTCCGCGACGGGGAGCTGTGGACGGGCTCCATGCCGCGCGCGGTCAAGGCCGCCGACCTGCGCCGCGATCCGCGGATGGCGCTGCACGTGACCTCACGCGACCCCGACCCGGCCGACCCGTCCTCGTGGGAGGGGGACCTGAAGCTGGCCGGCCGGGCGGTGGAGATCACCGACGCGGAGCTGCTGGCGTCGTTCGGGCTGCCCGGCACCGAGTCCCACCTGTTCCGGATCGAGCTGAGCGAGGTGGCGTGGACCAGGGTCACCGGGGACGAGCTCGTCATCACCGCCTGGCGCGAGGGGGCGGGGGTGCGGGAGTTCCGCCGCGACTGATCTACTTTGTAAAGGCGCTCGGCGGCCGTACGAACAAGATCAGTGGACGGAGAAGCCTCCATCGACGAAGAGCATCTGGCCGGTGACGAAGGCGGAGGCGTTTCCGGCCAGGAAGACGGCGGCGCCCGCGAAGTCCTCCGGGACCCCGTTGCGGCCGGCCATGTGCCGCGCCGCCATGACCTCGACCCGGCCGGGGATGGCCTGCGCGGCCTCGGTCAGCGGGGTCAGCACGAACCCCGGCATGATCGTGTTCACGCACACCCCGTTTGCCGACCACGCTTCTGCCTGCGATCGGGTCAGCCCGGCGAGCGCCGCCTTGGACGCCCCGTAGACGCCGCTGTCGCCGAACGCGCTGATCGACTGCTGCGAGCCGACGTTCATGATCCGGCCCCAGCCGCGGGCGGCCATGCGCGGGCCGAAGTGCTGGCCGAGCAGGTAGGGGGCGGTCAGGTTGACGGCGATCGTGCGCTCGTAGTCGTCCACGGTGAGCTCGGCCATGGGCTTGCGGATGTTGTTGCCGGCGTCGTTGACCAGGATGTCGATGTCGCCGGCGCGCTCGCAGACCCGCTGGACGGCGGCGCGGTCGCCGAGGTCGGCGCTGATCGCGGAGGCGGTGACGCCGTGCTCGCGCAGCCGGGCGACCGCCTGGTCCAGTTCGGCCTGTCCGCGGGCGACCAGCACGACGCCGGCCCCGGCGCGCCCGATCGCCTCGGCGATGGCGTACCCGATCCCGGAACTGCCGCCGGTCACCAGCGCGCGCCGGCCGTGCAGGGAGAACAGCTCTCGCAGATAGTCGGACATGGACGGTCAAGCTAGCACCCGCCCGCACCGGCCGCGGCGGGTGGGCGAGGTGTGAGCAAGGCCACAGCCGCGCCCGCCGCCGGCCGGTGCCGGAGCGGAGCTGGAAGGCCCGCGCCCGCCGCTCAGGACGGCGCCGCCGGACGCCGGCCGCGCTCGCGGAGGGGAGTGAGGAGGGCGGCGGCACGGCGTTCCCGGCCCCCGTTCAGCGCCTTGCGGGAGGGTGTGGAAACGGCCTTTGACCAGGGCGTACGCGGGCCGTGGCGGCCTAAGATCGACGGGTCTGGCCGCGCGGGGCGGCCCCCTTCCTTGGAGGTCCCGGGTGAATCGCACCATCCGTACGATCGACGACGTCATGGAGCTGCTGGACCGGATGTTCGCCGCCGGCGCCGACCGGTGGACGGAGCAGGCGTCCGGCTGGTGGGACGAGTTCTACGCCGACCGCTCCAGGCAGGTGCCGTTCTTCACGGGCGGGCCGGACGAGAGCCTGGCCTCGTACGTGGACAGAGGGCTGCTGGTGCCCGGCCGCGCTCTGGACCTGGGCTGCGGCCCGGGACGCAACGCCGTCTACCTGGCCTTGCTCGGGTTCGAGGTGGACGCGGTGGACCTGTCGCCCACGGCCGTGGAGTGGGGGTGGGAGCGGGCTCGCGAGGCGGGGGCCGAGGTGCGTTTCGTGTGCGGGGACGCCTTCACCTCGGCGCCGGCGGGGCCGTACGACCTGGTGTACGACTCCGGCTGCCTGCACCACCTGCCGCCGCACCGCCGGGTGAGTTACCTCGCTCTGCTGGAACGGGTGCTCGCGCCCGGCGGCCACCTGGGGCTGACGTGCTTCGCGGCCGGCCGCATGGGCTCCGAGCAGCCCGACGAGGACTTCTACCGAGACGGCCGCCTGCACGGAGGGCTGGCCTACACGCCGCAGGAGTTGCGCCGGATCTTCTCCGGCTACACGGAGGTGGAGCTGCGCCCGATGACGGAGCAGCCGCGCGACGCCCCGCTGTTCGGCCAGGCGTTCCTGTTGTCGGCGCTGTTCCGCCGCACGTAGGTTCGCCGGCGGCGCGTCAGGAGAGGGCGTCGAGGAAGGCCAGCGTGCGAGACAGCAGCAACGTGGCGGCGTCCGGGTCGTAGGAGGGCAGGGTGGGGTCGGCGAAGTAGTGCTGGTCGCCGGGGTAGAGGAACAGCTCGCCCTGCCCGGCCGACTCGACCACCTGCCGGGCGAAGCCGAGGTCGCCCTCGCCGGCGAAGAAGGGGTCGGCGTCCATGCCGTGCACCTGGACCGGCACCCCGCCGGGCCAGGCGTCGCCGAACTCCGACAGCGGCACGCAGGCGTAGTACAGCAGCGCGCCCCGCGCGCCGGGCCGGGTCTGGGCCAGTTTCTGCGCGCTGAGCACCCCGATGGAGAAACCGGCGTAGACCAGTTCGGCGGGCAGGTCACCGGCCGCCCGGGTGCCCCGATCGATCACGGTGCCGAAGCCGATGTCCTGGACGTAGGCCATGCCCTCCTCGAGGCCGCCGAAGGTGCGGCCCTCGAACAGGTCGGGCGTGTGGACGGTGTGCCCGGCCCGGCGCAGGTCGTCGGCGAACACGGTGACGCCCGGGGTCAGCCCCAGTGCGTGATGAAAGAGAGCGACAGTCGCCATGGTCTTCTCCAACCCGTTCGCCGTCAGTACACGTGTTCGATCAGGCAGCCTATGCCTGTCTCCTCGCTCAGGGCCGAGTTTTCGCCCACAGAGCCGTCCTGAGCGATGCCGTCCTGAGCGATGAGTTCCGGCCGGGCCGGGGGTCTGTTCAGCCGGGACCGCGAACGGTGAGGAGGCCCGTGATGCAGCTGCTGCACGTGGCGGCGGTGTCGGCCGGCTGCGCGCTGGCCCTGGTCCCGGCGCTGCTGCCGCCGGCGCGTTCCGGCGGGAGGTGGCCGCACGTCGTCATGGCGCTGGGCATGGCGGCCGGGCACGCGGGGTTCGTGGTCGTCGCGGTGCTCGCGCTGCTGGCCGCCGGTTGGCTCTGCGGTTCGCCGTCCCGGCGGGCGGAGTCCGGTCATCACATCCACGACTTCGTGGTGATGTCGGTCCTGCTGGTGCTGACGGCGACAGGGGGATCCGATCACGTGGGGGCCGGGCACGCGCATGGGGGCGGCTCGGCGGCGGGGGTGGCGGTGGTGATCGGGGTGCTCTGGACCTGCGCCCGTCTCGTCCGGATCCTGCCGGAACGGGACGGGCGCCACCAGGAGCAGGGTCAGGGGCGGCGTCAGAGGCTGGGCCTGGAGCTGTGCTCGGCCGGAATGGCGGCCAGCATGGCTTTCATGGCCGTGCTGGCGCTCTGAAAGGTCGCGATCGGCACGCGGCTGCCCGCGGTGACGTCACGCGGGTGCGGAGAAGGGATTGCGCGGGCCTGTGGCGCGGCGCTAAGCTCGAACATTGCATGTCTGCAAGCGAGCCGTTCACAGACCTCCTGTTAGGAGTATACCAGGGAATGACTAATCGTCAAGATGGTCTTGCGCAAGCCCTTGACAGCGAGCAGCGCACTGTGGCGTGGCTCTACGACCTGCTCGACGTCGCCAGGCAGCGCGCCGAGGCGATGCTGCGCGAGGTGTACGCCAGGGGCGCCGGCGCGGGAACACGCCAGGCGATGGTGGAGCGCGAGGCGCTGGCCTCGGAGCAGGCGCGGCGGCTGGCGCAGCTGAACGCGGTCGAGCGGGGACTGTGCTTCGGCCGCGTGGACGACGGGTCGGGCCTGCGCACGTACATCGGCAGGATCGGCCTGCGCGACGAGCGGCACGAGTCGGTGCTGATCGACTGGCGGGCGCCGGCGGCGCGGCCGTTCTACGTGGCCACCGCGACCGATCCCGGCGGCCTGGTACGGCGCCGCCACCTGCACCTGAAGGACCGGGTCGTGGTCGGGATCGACGACGAGGTGTTCGACCTGGAGCGGATGAGCGAGGGGGATCGCCGCACGCTGGTGGGCGAGGCGGCGCTGCTGGCCGCGCTGCGCAGGGGCCGCACCGGCCGGATGGGCGACGTGGTGGCCACCATCCAGACCGAGCAGGACCGGGTGATCAGGGCCGGGCTGCAGGGGGCGCTGGTGGTGCAGGGCGGGCCGGGCACCGGTAAGACGGTGGCGGCGCTGCACCGGGCGGCGTACCTGCTCTACACCCACCGCGACACCCTCGAACGGCGCGGGGTGCTGGTCGTGGGCCCCAACCCGATGTTCCTGCGCTACATCGGCCAGGTGCTGCCCGCGCTGGGCGAGACGCAGGTGGTGATGACCACGGTCGGCGAGATGTTCCCCGGCGTGCGCGCGACGGCGGCCGACACACCGCAGGCGGCGGTGGTCAAGGGTGATCCGCGCATGGCCGAGGTGGTGGCCGAGGCGGTGCGGCTGCGTCAGCGGGTGCCGTCCGGCGAGCTGGTGGTGGAGCTCGACGGCCTGCGCCTGCGGGTGCCGCACGAGACGTGCGCCCGGCTGCGCGAGCGGGCGCGCGCGGTACGGCTGCCGCACAACATGGCGCGCAAGCTGTTCGTCACCGAGCTGCTCAAGGAGCTGGCCAGGGCCGAGGCGCGGGCGCTGGAGGAGTCGCTGCACATCGAGGAGCTGGTGATCGAGGGCGAGCCCGAGCTGAGCGAGCCGCTGGACCTGGAGGGCGATCTCGACGAGCTGGACGTGGAGCTGGCCTCGGCGCGGCTGTGGGGCGAGCCGGAGGTGCGCCGGGCGCTGGATGAGCTGTGGCCGGAGCTGACGCCGCAGCGGCTGGTGGCGGAGCTGCTCTCCTCGCCGGAGACGTTGTGGGCGGCCTGCCCGCCCGGCCTGGACTGGCACCTGCTGACGCGCCCGCCGGAGGCGGAGTGGACGGACGGGGACGTGCCGCTGCTGGACGAGGCGGCCGAGCTGCTCGGCGAGGACGACTCGGCGCTGCGGGTGGCGGCCAGGCGGGCGGAGCGGGAGCAGGCCGAGGAGCTGCTGTACGCGAGCGAGGTGCTGACCACGACGGGCGTGGCCGAGGCGGGCGTCCTCGACCGGGCCGACGTCCTGGCCGAGCGGCACGCCGACGACGGCACCGGCCTGACCACCGCCGACCGGGCGGCGGCCGACCGTAGCTGGGCCTACGGGCACGTGATCGTGGACGAGGCGCAGGAGCTGTCGCCGATGGCCTGGCGGATGATCATGAGGCGGGTGCCGGCCAAGTCGCTGACCGTGGTGGGCGACCTGGCCCAGACGGGCTCGGCGGCGGGGGCGCACACGTGGGCGGAAGTGCTGGACCCGTACCTGGAAGGGCGCTGGCGCGAGGAGCGGCTGCTGGTCAACTACCGCACGCCGGTGGAGATCATGCGGGTGGCGGCGGACGTGCTGCGCGCGTACGCGCCCGGGCAGGAGCCGCCGGAGTCGGTACGCGAGGGCGGCGCGGAGCCGCGGGCGGTCCGCATGCCGGTGTCCGGGCTGCCGGAGCTGGTGGCGGCCGAGCTGGCCGAACTCCGGGCCGAACTCGGCACGGACGGCGAGACCGGGATCGGAACCGGGACCGGGACCGGGACTGGGGGTGGCTCCGGCGCCGGGGCCGGGGAGGGCCGGTTGGGCGTGGTGACGCCGGACGCGCGGCACGCCGAGGTGGCCGCGCTGTTCCCGCGAGGGGACCTGGACGCGCCGGTGGTGGTGCTGACGGTGACGCAGGCCAAGGGGCTGGAGTTCGACGCGGTGGTGGTGGTCGACCCGGCGGGGATCCTGGGGCAGTCGCCGATGGGCGGCCAGGACCTGTACGTGGCGGTGACGCGGGCGACGCGGCGGCTGACGGTGGTGCACGAGGGCGAGCTGCCGCCGGTGCTGTCCCGCCTGGCGTAGAAATCTACAATGTAAAGGCGGTGGGCCGGTTCAAGGCCAGCCGCCCAGCAAAAAACCCTTGGCAGCGAGGCGGGAAGGGTCAGGCGTCGCCCTCGTGGGCGAGCTTCTCGGCCACGTCGCGGATCGTCCGGGTGACGCGGTCGAGGGCGCGCAGGGTCTCGGTGTCGAGGTGCTCCATGATGCGCCGGTAGTGCTGGGCGCCGCTGTTGTTGATGTCCTCGATCAGCTTGGTGCCGGCGGGGGTGAGCTGGACGCGGCGTACGCGGCGGTCATGGGGGTCCTCGTGCCGGCCGACGAGGCCGTGGGCGACGAGGCGGTCGACGATGCCGGTGACGGTGCCGAGGCCGACGCCGAGGTTGTGGGCCAGGTCCTGGCCGGAGGCGGAGCCGGTGGTGGACAGGATCAGGATGACCTTGAGCTGCCTCATGGTGAGGTTGGAGCTGAACAGGGGGGATTGGTGCTGGGCGAACAGCCTGCCCAGGCCACGCTGGGTCTGGGCGATCCGGCTGATCAGCTCTTCGCGTTCGTTGCTCACACTCACCTCTCGCTTCCTGAGAAGGTTATCAGGAAAGCTCGGTCCGTCTAAATATTCGTTCAAGGCGAAGTGTTAGTGTGGGGCGAACTCTTGGAGGGGGAGTATGACCGCATTCGCCCGGCTGAGCCTGCTCAACCGCAGCCTTGTCATCTTGGTGGCGATCGTGCTGACCGCGTTCGGCGCGTTCACGATCCCGCAGCTCAAACAGCAGTTGCTGCCGTCGCTGTCGTTTCCCGGCGCGTTCGTGATCGCGCCGTTCCCGGGTGCGTCACCGGAGATCGTCGAAGATCAGGTTACCGCTCCGATCGAGGACTCCTTCCAGGGACTGACCGGGATGGAGCAGATGACGTCGACCTCGAAGGAGGGCCTGGCACAGATCCAGGTGGCCTTCGAGTACGGCACCGACATCGAGTCGTCGCTGAACAAGATGCAGCAGGCGATCAGCAGGGTGCGGCTGCCGGACGGGGTGGATCCGCAGGTCGTGGCGGGCAGCACCGACGACATCCCGGTGCTGGTGCTGGCGGTCGGCGACGGCGGCGACGAGCGGGCGATGGCCGACAAGCTGCGCCGGATCGTGGTGCCGGAGCTGCAGAGCGTGGAGGGCGTGCGGGAGGCGACGGTCACGGGCACCCGTGACGAGGTCGTCACCATCGAGCCGGACACGAAGAAGATGGCGCTGGCGGGGGTGTCGGCGGCGCAGATCCCAGACGTACTGAAGGCGAACGGCACGCCGATCCCGGCGGGCACGCTGATCTCGGGCGAGAAGTCGCTGACGGTGCAGGTGGGCTCGCGGGTCGACTCGGTACGCAAGCTGAAGGACCTGTATCTGACGCCCGCCCAGCCCTCGGCCGCGCAACAGCAGCAACAACAGCAGCAGGCCCAAGCCCAAGCTCAGGCTCAGCAAGCGCAGCAGGCTCAGGCTCAGGCGGGCAGGCCGGGGCAGGGCCAGACGGCGCAGCAGCCGGTCGCGCCCCCCAAGCCGAAGCCGCTCAAGCCGGTCAAACTGGGCGACGTGGCGAAGATCACGCGCGGTCTTGAGGCCGCGACGGCCATCACCCGCACCGACGGCAAGACGAGCCTGGGCGTGTCGGTGACGATGGTGCCCGACGGCAACGCGGTGGCGATCTCGCACGCCATCGCCGAGAAGCTGCCCGACCTGACCAAGGCGCTGGGCGACTCCTCGGACACGGCGGTGTCGGTGGTGTTCGACCAGGCCCCGTACGTGGAGCAGTCGATCGAGAGCCTGACCACCGAGGGCCTGCTGGGGCTGGCGTTCGCGGTGCTGGTCATCCTGGTGTTCCTGCTGTCGGTGCGTTCGACGCTGGTGACGGCGGTGTCGATCCCGCTGTCGGTGGTGATCGCGCTGCTGGTGCTGTGGGCCGGCGACTACTCGCTGAACCTGCTGACGCTGGGCGCGCTGACGATCGCGGTTGGCCGGGTGGTGGACGACTCGATCGTGGTGCTGGAGAACATCAAACGCCATCTGGCCTACGGCGAGGCCAGGTTGCCGGCGATCTTGACGGCGGTGCGTGAGGTGTCGGGGGCGGTGACGGCCTCGACGTTGACGACGGTGGCGGTGTTCGCGCCGATCGCGCTGGTGGGCGGCCTGGTGGGCGAGCTGTTCAGCCCGTTCGCGATCACGGTGACGGTGGCGTTGCTGGCCTCGCTGGTGGTGTCGCTGACGGTGGTGCCGGTGCTGGCGTACTGGTTCCTGCGGACGCCGGACCTGACGCCGGAGCAGGCGCGCAAGCAGCGTGAGGAGGCCGAGGCCAAGGAGCTGCGCTCGCCGCTGCAGCGGGCCTACCTGCCGGTGCTGCGTTTCGCCACCAAGTTCAAGCTGGTGACGATCCTCATCGGGGTGGCGGTGTTCGTCGCCACGATGGGGCTGGCCGGCGGGCTGCAGACGAACTTCCTCGACTCCTCCGGGCAGAACACGCTGTCGCTGTCGCAGCGGATGCCGGTCGGCACGGACCTGGCGACGACGGACGAGGCGGCCAAGAAGGTCGAGGCGGTGCTGGGCGCGCAGGACGGCGTCGAGACGTACCAGGTGAACGTGGGTGGCGGCAACGCCATGATGGGCGGCACCGGCGGCGGCGCCGACCGGGCCTCCTACTCGGTGACGCTGGTGGAGGACTCCGACACCGCCACGATCGAGAAGGAGCTCCGTACGGCGATCGACGGCCTGTCCGGGGTCGGCGAGGTCACCATCGGCGGTGGTGGCGGCGGCGGGGGCGGGTTCGCCTCCGACTCGATCGACGTGATCGTGCGCGCGCCCGACACCGAGGCGCTGCGCGCCGCGACGGACGAGGTGAAGCGGGCGATGGGCGAGGTGTCCGGCCTGCGCGACCTGTCGTCGAACCTGGAGACCAGCGCGCCCCGCGTCGAGGTCGTGGTGGACCGGGAGGAGGCCGCCGAGCGCGGCCTGTCGGAGGCGCAGGTCGGGCAGGCGGTGGCGCAGGCGTTCCGCGGCGCGCCGCTGGGCCAGATCGTCCTGGACGGCCGTACGAGTGACCTGGTACTGCGCGGCGCCGACGCGCCGGACGACCTGAAGGCGATCGGGAACCTGAAGCTGCCCACGGCGGCCGGGCTGGTGAAGCTGTCGTCGGTGGCCGACGTGCGCGAGGTGGCCGGGCCGACGCAGGTGACCAGGATCGACGGGGAGCGTTCCGCGACGGTGTCGGCCAAGGCGGAGGACTCCGGCGACCTGGGCACGCTGACGCAGGCGCTGACGACGAAGCTGGACGGCCTGCAGCTGCAGGCGGGCGCCTCCTACGAGATCGGCGGGGTGTCGGCCGACCAGGCGGACGCGTTCGCCGACCTGGGGCTGGCGATGCTGGTGGCCATCGCGATCGTGTTCATGATCATGGTGGCGACGTTCCGCAGCTTCATCCAGCCGGTGATCCTGCTGGTGTCGATCCCGTTCGCGGCCACAGGCGCGATCGGGCTGCTGGTGGCGACGGACACGGCGCTGGGCGTGCCGGCGCTGATCGGCATGCTGATGCTGATCGGCATCGTGGTGACGAACGCGATCGTGCTGATCGACCTGATCAACCAGTACCGCGAGCAGGGCATGGGCGTGGTGCAGGCGGTGATCGAGGGCGGCCGGCGCCGGCTGCGGCCGATCCTGATGACGGCGGTGGCCACGATCTGCGCGCTGACGCCGATGGCGCTGGGGGTGACGGGGTCCGGCGGGTTCATCTCGCAGCCGCTGGCGATCGTGGTGATCGGCGGCCTGATCTCCTCGACGCTGCTGACCCTGGTGCTGGTGCCGACGCTGTACGTGGTGGTGACCCGGGAGCGTGGGGGCTCGCGGCACGCTTCCGGGCGTGCGGAGGGGGAGAGCGCCGGCGAGGCGGGCCAGGAGAAGCTGGCCGGCCAGCCCGCGTGACGACGCCAGGGAAGTGACGCTCCGGCGGGCGACGACACCGATCGTCGCCCGCCGTGGCGCGCCTGTTGTCTCACCCGTCGGCGGGCAGCCGGCCGAGGGTGCTCATGAGGGCGGTGCGGCCGGTACGCAGGGCGGCGGCCGGGTCCGTGCCGGCGGGTCCCTGCCAGCGCAGGTAGACCATGGTCGTGCCATGGCGCACACCCACCGCGACATGAGCCGTCGAGCGGCGGACGGCGCCCTTGGGCCTGGGCGGCGGTTCGGGGTGCTGTACGGCGAACGTTCTGATCTGTCCCGTCCACGGGCCGCTGGTGAAGGGGTCGAGCCGGGGCTGGATGCTGTAGGACTGCCCGTCCTCGTCGAAGGAGCATGAGCCGTCCCAGCTGAGCGGTTTCCTCAGGGCCCGTTCGGCGCTGCGCTCGTCCGGCAGGAACAGCACCGCCTCGTGGACCGAGACGTCGCCGATCAGGCGACGGGTGACGGCCGGAGCGCCGGCGTAGGCGTTCTCCTCACGAGAGGGGTCCCCGCAGACCAGTTCATGTGAACGCGGCCCGCTTCCCGGGGTCGGCCAGGACGCCATGTCCTTGCCGTAGGAGGAGGCAGGGGGCAGGGCCGCGGCCATCCTGGCCGACGCCGACCGCATGGTCATGGCGGTGGAGGCGACGGGCGCGGGTCTGGAGGGGTCGCCGCCGGCGGCTGCCAGCGCGGACGCGGCCGACGCGGTGCCCTGGAGCAGGGCGTGCCGGCCGGGCTCGCCGCCCGCCTCGAACGGCCAGGCCCACGTCACCTCCGCCAGCAGCCCGCCGCGCGCGGCCACGATCGTCGCCACGGCGCCCCGGGAATCGTCGTCCGTCCAGGTGTCCGTCGTGACCAGGGTCCGCACGCCGCGCCAGCCCAGCCGGTCGTAGCCCGCCACCTCCTTGAGCGTCTGGTGGCCGGGACGGTCGCACTCCCCGGCGCCGGGGCGGGCCGCGGTGACCGCGTCCGCCGCCCTCTCGGGGGAGGTGATCCAGAAGCGGACCCTCAGCGGCTCGTCCATCTCCGGGGGCAGCAGCTCGCCGCTGTAGGCGGGAACGCCGCCGGGCGGCATCCGGGCCTCGCCGCTTTGCGGCGGGCACGAGGCCAGGAGGGGAGCGGCCGCAGCGGTGACGTAGGGGGCGCGGGTGGGGTCGTCGTCGAGCTGTGCGCGCAGCCGATCGGCGATCTCCTCGGCCGAGGTGGCGGCTCCGGCGGGGGCGGGCAGGGCGGGTGTCTTCAGCTGGTCGAAGGTGCCGAGGGAGAGGAGCAGGGTGATGGCGGCGGCCGCGAGGCGTGGCTCCCGGCGTCCGGCGAGATCCGCGACGGTCACGGCGCGGGAGGTCCGGTCGCGGTCGTCCCGGATGAACGGGTTGCCTTGGTCATAAATCTACATTGTAAAGGCGCAGGCCTGTTGTCGGCCAAACAATCAACGATCACACAAACACCGCAACGAGGCTGGAGGCCGGCGGATCAGGCCGCGCGCTCTTCGTCGTAGGTCTCGCGGCCCTTGAGGTGGCGGCCCTTCCAGCGGGCCGGTGGGCCGGTCGCGCGGGCGGGAGCGGGTTGGCTGCTCGTGCCCGTGGCCGCTGATCCGGTGGCCGGGCGGGGTGAATACACTTGTGCGACGTGACGTCGAAGCCGCGTATCCCGAATGTCCTGGCCGGCCGCTACGCCTCGGCGGAGCTGGCCCGCCTGTGGTCGCCCGAATACAAGATCATCGCTGAGCGGCGGTTGTGGCTGGCGGTGCTGCGGGCGCAGGCCGAGCTGGGGGTCGCGGTGCCCGAGGGCGCGCCGGCCGCGTACGAGAAGGTGGTCGAGCAGGTCGACCTCGACTCCATCGCCGAGCGCGAGCGCGTCACCCGGCACGACGTGAAGGCCCGCATCGAGGAGTTCAACGCGCTGGCCGGCTACGAGCAGGTGCACAAGGGCATGACCTCGCGTGACCTGACCGAGAACGTGGAGCAGCTGCAGGTGCGCGACAGCCTGCTGCTGGTGCGCGACCGGGTGGTGGCGCTGCTGGCCCGGCTGGCGGCGCTGGCCGAGGAGCATGAGGCGACGGTGATCGCGGGCCGTTCGCACAACGTGGCGGCGCAGGCCACGACGCTGGGCAAGCGGTTCGCCACGGCGGCCGACGAGCTGCTGGTCGCCTACCGGCGGCTGGAGGAGCTCATCGCCCGCTACCCGCTGCGCGGCATCAAGGGCCCGGTCGGCACCGCCCAGGACATGCTCGACCTGCTCGGCGGCGACCGTGGCAAGCTGGCCGAGCTGGAGGGGCGGGTGGCCGCCCATCTGGGGTTCGAGCACCGCTTCACCAGCGTGGGGCAGGTCTATCCGCGTTCGCTGGACTTCGAGGTCGTCACCGCGCTGGTGCAGCTGGCGGCGGCGCCGTCGTCGCTGGCCAAGACGATCCGGCTGATGGCCGGCCAGGAGCTGGTGACGGAGGGCTTCAAGGAGGGGCAGGTCGGCTCCTCGGCGATGCCGCACAAGATGAACACCCGCTCCTGCGAGCGGGTCAACGGCCTGGCCGTGGTGCTGCGTGGTTACGCCTCCATGGTCGGCGAGCTGGCCGGCGACCAGTGGAACGAGGGCGACGTGTCCTGCTCGGTGGTGCGCCGGGTGGCGCTGCCGGACGCGTTCTTCGCCTTCGACGGGCTGGTGGAGACGATGCTGACGGTGCTGGAGGAGTTCGGGGCGTTCCCGGCGGTGATCGCCGCCGAGCTCAGCCGCTACCTGCCGTTCCTGGGCACGACGAAGATGCTGATGGCGGCGGTGCGGGCCGGGGTGGGCCGCGAGCAGGCGCACGAGCTGATCAAGGAGCACGCGGTGGGGGCGGCGCTGGCGATGCGTTCGCGCGGGGCGGCCAACGAGCTGCTGGACCGCCTGGGCGCCGATGAGCGGTTCCCACTGGACCGGGAGCGGCTGGAGGAGCTGCTGGCCGACCGGGTGTCGTTCACGGGGGCGGCGGCCGATCAGGTGGAGGCGGTCTCGCGGGCTGTGGGCGAGGTCGTGGCGGCGCACCCGGAGGCGGCCGCGTACCGTCCCGGCGCGATCCTGTGATCACCGAGCTGCGCTCGGTCCGCGAGCTCAGCTCGGCGTGCGATGACGACGACCTGGTGATGTGGGCGGCGCAGGGCCTGACCGGCGCGGGCCGGGCCTGGGCGCTGGGTGACGCGGTCGTGGCGGGCAGCCCGGAGATCTCGCGGCGTGACCGGCTGGCGGTGTGGGGTGACGCCGCGTGCGCGGTGGAGCTGGTACGGCACGCGCTGGGCGAGCTGGGGCCTTCGTACCGGCCGCTGGGGGAGGTGGAGCTGATGGGCGCCGTGACGGCGAAGCTGGACGGGGTGGATGAGGCCGGCAGGTTCTCATGGATGAGCCTGCCCACCGCCCCAGCCGCCGCCCCGGCCCTCGTTCCTATCGCGGGCGACGGCGTGGGCTGGCTGGAGACGGAGGCTGAGGTCGCGGCGTTGCTGGCGGCCGCGGCGCCGCACTCCTACGCCGTTCCCGGAGCGGCGGGGGTGAGCCGGTGGGCGGGCGTGCGCGTGGACGGCGCGCTCGCCGCCGTGGCGGCCGACGCGTGGTCGGCCCCGACGGTGGGCCTGCTGGCCGGCGTGGCGACCGCTTCGGCGTTCCGGGGGCGGGGGCTGGCCGAGCGGGTGTGCCGGTGGGTGTCGCGGGAGCTGGTGGTGGCGTACGGGCGGGCCGCGCTGATGGTGGACGACGTCAACGCCGCGGCGATCGGCGTGTACGAGCGGATCGGCTACCGGCGGCGGCCGGTGATGGCCGCGCAGGTCGCCCCCTGACCGCTCGTACTGGCCACGACTCACCGCGCCCCGGCCGCGCCTCGATCAGGCCCCAACCAGGCCCTGGCCGTGCCTGGTCACGGTGCCCGGGCGGCGGTCCCGGGGGCCGGCGGAAAAACCGGATGTGGTTCCGGAAGCGCTGGTGCAAAGTTGGCGGAGTGATGTCCGATTTTGTACCTGGTATCGAGTTGTCGCGCGCCTTCTACGGCGAAGTGGTGGCCCCTCTGCTGACGGGGGTCGCGCACGGGGCGGCGCTGATCGGGCCCGGCTCGGAGGTGCTGGAGTTCGACACGGCGCGTTCGGCCGACCATGACTGGGGCCCCAGGGTGCTGCTGTTCGTGCCGGGGGAGCGGGTGGCCGAGGTGGAGGCGAAGGTGGTGGCGGGGCTGCCGGAACGCTTCGCCGGCTACCCCACCGTGTTCGGCTACCACGGCGCGGTGCGGCCCGGGGTGACGGTGACGGAGCTGGGCGGGTGGCTGCGCGGGCGGCTCGGTTTCGATCCGCGCGAGGGGGTGAGCCTGCTGGACTGGCTGTCGGTGCCGTGGCAGCGCCTGGCGGAGGTGACGCGGGGCGAGGTGTTCTGCGACGGGCTGGGGGAGCCGGGGCTGGAGGCGGCCAGGGCGGCGTTGCGCTGGTATCCGCAGGACGTGTGGCGGTATGTGCTGGCCTGTCAGTGGCGCCGGATCTGGCAGGAGGAGCCGTTCCCCGGCCGGTGCGCGGAGGTGGGTGACGAGCTGGGCTCGGCCGTGGTGGGGGCACGGCTGGCGCGGGAGGTGATGCGGCTGGCGTTGCTGCTGCGCCGCCGCTATCCGCCGTACGCGAAATGGCTGGGCAGCGCGCTGGCGCGGATGCCGGGCTCGGCGGAGCTGGCCGAGTCGCTGGGGTCGGCGATGGCGGCGCGGTCGTGGCGGGATCGGGAGGAGGGGCTGTCGGCCGCGTACGCGCGGGTGGCGGGCTGGCAGAACCGGGCGGGGCTGGCCGAGCGGCTGGACGATCGGGTGCGGCCGTTTTTCGAGCGGCCGTTCCGGGTGATCGACGGGGAGCGGTTCGCGGGGGCGCTGATGGCGGCGGTGGGGGATGCGGCGGTGGCCGGGTTGCCGCTGCTGGGGTGTGTGGATCAGCTGACGGATTCGACGGATCTGCTGGTGGCGCCGGAGCGGGCGCGGGCGGTGACGGCGGCCGCGCTGGGCCTCACCATGTAGTGATCTACAGCGTAAAGGCCGAGGGTCGATGCAGAACACATCGACCCCATTATTCAAAAGCCCTGCTCGACGAGGGAAGCCGCCAGATCTTCGACGCGGACGCGCCAGGCGTCGAAGAAGGCCGTGTCGCCGGTGTGGGTGACGATGAGGCGGGGGCCCTGCCCGGTGCCCTCGGTGAACTCCCAGCGCACGCCGCCCTCCGGAGTGTCGTACGCGAGCAACTCGGCGGTCTCGGCGCGGGTGACAGGTCCGGCTTTGAGGCCGGGGACGGTGAACGCCTCGGGAGGCGGGCTGCCGGGCCGCGCGGCGGCGCCGCCGAGGAGTTGCCAGACGTCTTGGGCGGGGCGGGTGAGCTGGCGTTCGACGCGGACGCCGGCGCGGCCGTCGGCGGTGGTGTGGAGGGTGGTGGCGGGCAGGCCGAGGATGGCGATGTAGTCCTCGTGCAGGCGTGCGGACGTGGCGGGGTCGGGGGTTTGCGGCAGGCGGGTGGGGCGGCCGTCGAGGTGGGCGAGCATGGCCTTGATGCAGGTGTGCCAGCCTGCGGCGAAGCTGGCGGCGCCGTGGCGGTCGGTGAAGGTGTGGGTGAAGGTGAGCAGGGTGGCTTGGCCGTCGGGCTGGAGGTGCCAGCGGAGTTCGTCGTCGCCCCAGGTGTGGGCGAAGGTGCGGGGTGGGTCGTTTTCGGTGATGCGGCCGTCGGGGCCGAAGCCGTAGGTGATGCGGTCGCCGTCGATGGTGACGTCGGCGGGGAACCAGGCGGAGAGGTGTTCGGGGGTGGTGATGGCGCGCCAGACCTTGTGGGGTGGGTGGGGGAGGCGGCGCTGGAGTTGGAGGGTGGTGCGGCCGTCGGGGTGGAGGGTGAGGGTCTCGTTCATGGGGTGTGGTCTTCCGGGTGGTCGTGCATGGTGTCGAGGTGGGTTTCGAGGCGGTCGAGGGTGGTGTTCCAGAGGCGGCGGTAGGGGGTGAGCCAGGCGTCGATTTCGGCGAGGGGCTGGGGGCGGAGTTCGTACCAGCGGCGTTGGGCGTCTTTGCGGACGGTGACGAGGCCGGCTTGGCGGAGGGCGCGCAGGTGTTTGGAGGTGCCGGGTTGGGTGAGGCCGAGGTGGTGGGTGAGTTCGTTGACTTGGTGGGGGCGTTGGAGGAGGAGGTCGAGGATGTGGCGTCGTGCGGGTTCGGCTAGCACGTCGAAGGGCATGGCGGTGAATATACTCGACCGGCTATATGCCCGCAAGTGCATGTAGCGGGGTCAGGGCGTGGCGGCGCGGCGGGCGTTGGCGCGGAAGGCCTGGCCGAGATACGCGGCGAGACCGGGGTGGAGGGCGTCGAAGGTCTCGATGAAGCGGCTGTCCTCGGCGTACAGGTCGCCGATGCAGGCGTGCAGCTCGTGGTCGCAGTCGTAGAACCAGCGGTTCATGTGGCCGCGGTGGCGTTCGGCCAGGTCCATGACGTGGGGGCCGTCGGCGGGCAGGCCGGCCTTGCAGGCGGCGACGAAGTCGTCGTTGATGGCCTCGGTCTCGGCTTTGAGCTGGAGCCAGTCGGCCTTGGTGTAGGAGGCGACGCGCTCGCGGCTCTGCTCGTACTGGGGGGTGTGTCCCCAACGGCGTTCGACCTCGGCGTCGTGGTCCTCGGGTCGGAAGTGGCCGAAGATCTCGAAGCGTTCTTCCGGGGTGAGGGCGATGCCGGCCTGGCGGGCGTGGATGGCGCGTTCGACGGCTTCGATGACCTCGTGCAGGTGCTCGGCCTTGCGGGTGAGGAGTTCGTGCTGGCGGCGCAGGTGGGTGAGCTCGTCGGTGTGGGGCGCGTCGAGGATGACGGCGATCTCGTCGAGGGGGAAGCCGAGTTCGCGGTAGAGGAGGATCTGCTGCAGGCGGGTGAGGTCGTCGTCGGTGTAGCGGCGGTAGCCGGCGTGGGTGCGTTCGCTGGGGGTGAGCAGGCCGATCTCGTCGTAGTGGTGCAGGGTGCGTACGGTGATGCGGGCGATCCTGGCGACCTGTCCGACGGAGTGGCTCATGGGTCCAGCTTGCCGGGTGGCGGGGCGTGCGGGTCAAGCCGGGCGGTGCCGGGTTCAGGCGCCGGGTTCAGGCGCCGGATTCAACGGCGTACCGGGTGAACCTCATGGCCAGGTCAAAACTTGCTGTGGCTTCTTGACCAGGGGACACTCGCGCCGTCGCGGGGACATAGCCTGGGTGCGACGACGGGGTCGCGGCGCAGATGGCGACCCGCTGCCCTCGTCGGCAGAAGACACCATGACAGCGGTGACGATCAGGACCTCCCGGGGGCGCCGTGCGGGCTACCGGCCGGCTGAGGTGAGACGTTTCGTCGGGCGCCGGCACGAGGTGGCCGGGGCCGGACTCCGGTTCGCCGTGCCCTGTGCGCTTTCGTCCTGGGTCGTTGACCGTTCCCGCCTGCCGCTGTCCGGGGCCTGGGGCTGTGCTGCCCTGGCCGCGGGTGGTGCGGGCGCTGATGGAGTGGAGTTATCACCTGTGCTCGCGAGAAGAACTGTGGCGGGGCGCGCCGGTGTGCGGCGCGGGGCCCGGCCTGGAGGAGGTCCGTCCGGGCGGCGGCCCGGTGACCGTCCGGACAGATTCGTACGCGCCGGCCGGGGACGCCCGCCGGCGGATACCGGGCAGAGCACGCGCCTGCGGGGCCGGCTTGTCGCCCGGCTGCGACGGCCCGGCCGCGGGCCGCGACCGGCCACCGCCTTATTACGGCCTGCCGGGCCGGGCTCGGGCGGAGCCGTCAGGGCCGGAGCGGGCGCGGTGGTCCCGCAACCCGCGAGCCGGGCGAACGAGCCTGCCCGCCGCCCGGACACCATGACCACGAACGCCGCGGAGCCGCGCGGGCGCCCGCAGCTCGGCCACGGATCCACCGTGTGCCTGGAGCACCAGTTATTACCCGGGCGCACCCCTGCGACATCCTGCGCGTTATTACCCGGGCACTGACGAGACCGGGCCGGAAGAGTCGTCCCGGAGCCGCCAGACCGCCGGCACCGGCAAGGTGACGGCGGTGATGAGCACGGCGATCGCGGCGCACGCGATCAGCACGGGCCGCGTGCCGAAGAAGGAGGCCGCGGGCCCGGCCAGCCCCATGCCGACGGGCGCCGCCACGAGGGCGCCGAGCATGCTGACGGAGGCCGCCCGCGCGACGGCATCGGCGGGCAGGTGCCGCTGGAGGGCCGTGGTCTGGATGACGTTGTGCACCGTCACCTGCCCGCCGGCGGCGACGGCCGCGACGACGAGCTGCCAGAGGGGTGCGGGCACGGCGAGCAGGGCCGGCAGCGGCGCGATCAGCAGGAACGCCAGCAGGGCGGCCACCATGGGGCGGGCGGGCCGCCAGTGCGCGCTGACGACGCCTGCGGCCAGCCCGCCGGCGGCGTAGGCGATGCCGATCGCCGACCAGGCCGGCGCGCCGCCGAGGGAGCGGTCGGCGACGTACGGGCCGAGCACCAGGATGGGGGAGATCACGAGCGCGTTGGCGACGGCGAGGTGGACGATCCACACCCATAGCCAGGTGCGCCGGCGCACCTGGGCAAGCCCGTCGCCGATGCCGGCCAGCAGCCCGCGCGCCGGGACGCGTCCGCCTTCGGGGAGGTCGCGCGGGAGCCGGGCCAGGAACGCGGCGCTCACCGCGAACGTCATCGCGTCGATCGCGATCGCCCACCCCGGCCCGGCCCACGCCACGAGGGCTCCGGCGACGCCCAGCGCGACGATCGACACGGTGCTGCGGGAGATCGAGATGAGGCTGTTGGCCGCCTGGAGGTTCTCCTTGCCGGCCAGGGAGGCGACGAGCCCGACGGCGGCCGGGTTGAAGAACGCCGATCCGGCGCCGGCGATCAGTTGCAGGGCCACCAGCGTCCACAGGTGCGCGCTGCCGGTCAGCAGGAGCACGGCGGTGGCGCCGTGGGCGGCCAGGCGGGTCAGGTCGGCGATCAGCATGATGGAGCGGCGGGAGAAGCGGTCGCCGGCTGCTCCGCCGAGCAGGGTCAGGGCGATGATCGGCAGCCGGGTGCTGAGGACCACGATGCCGAGGTCGACGGCGGAGCCGGTGAGGTGCAGCACGGCGAACGCGACGGCGAGCGGGGTCAGGGCGTCGCCGAAGAAGGAGGCGGTCTGGCCGAGGTAGTAGCGGCGGAAGCCGGGTGCGGCCAGCGGGGAGAAGGCAGAGGCGCTCCGGCCTTCGGGCGCGGACGGTCCTCCTCACTGGTGTCGCCGCGGTCCGGGTTGCCGCCGGTGGGGTGAGCACGGCCGGGACCTCGCACGGAAGGCGCCTCTCTCACGCAGGGGGTGTCCGGCCGCCGGGGCCGGTGCCGCCACCCTCCCACACGGCCCCGTCAATTCCGGACCGCGAAGATCACGAACGTGGGCCTGGCGCCCGCCGCGGGGGCTCAGCGTTGCTGCTGGACGCGGACCATGTTGCCGGCCGGGTCGCGGAAGGCGCAGTCACGTACCCCGAACGGCTGCTCGACCGGCTCCTGCACCACCTCCGCGCCACCCGCACGCGCCCGTTCGAACAAGCCGTCGAGGTCGTCGGTGGCCAGCAGGATGCCGGCGTAGGTGCCCTTGGCCATCATCTGGGCGATGGTGACGCGTTCGGCGGCGGTGATGCCGGGATCGGCGGCCGGCGGCTGCAGGACGAGGGAGGCGCCGAGGCGGCCGGCGGGGCCGACGGTGATCCAGCGCAGGCCGTTGTAGCCGACGTCGTCGCGTACTTCGAAGCCGAGCAGGTCGCGGTAGAAGGCCAGGGAGGCGTCCGGGTCGTCGTGCGGCAGGAAGCTGGCGTGGATGGTGATGTCCATGGCCGTCACGTTAGGCGCGGTCCGGCGTGGGGTGCTTCTCGATTCCTGCCCGGTTCCCTGCCGGCCTCGGCCGGTTGGTGCGGGCGTGCGGCACAATGATCGGGTGACGAGCGACGGTGTCCCGGTCGAGCCCATGCCCGCTCTCGTGCGGACCGCGCGGGTGGTGCTCATCGTGCAGGTGGTCGCCAGTGTACTGGGGCTGGTCGTGATGGGCGGGGTGCTGGCGGCCGCGGCGAGCGCCCCCTCGCTGTTTCTGCTGTTGTTCCTGCTGCCGGCCGTCGTTCTGGTGGTGATGATGTGGCTGGTTCTGCGGTGGGGGTCGCGGCGGTCGTTCGTACGGTGGGCGGCGGTGGCGGTGGAGGCGATCCTGGGTGGCGGCAACCTGGTGTCGATGGTGCTGGCGGAGCGCTTCGTGTGGGCGTCGCTGCCGTTGAGCGTGCTCCTGCCGCTGGGGGTCGCCGGCGCGCTGCTCACCGCGCCCGCGGCCCGCTGGTTCGACCGCTGACCCCTTCGACCGCTGACCTCGGCCGGTGTGACGTTCGCCGGGGGAGGGCGGCTGCCGGTCTGGTCCGGTATTTCTATCCCGGGGTATAGCATGGGTGTCATGGTGCGACCCCCGCTGACCCCTGAAGAACGCCTGCGTGGCGAGCAGCTCGGCATGGTGCTGCGACGGGCCAGGGCGGAGCGGAGCATCGTCGAGGTCGCCGCGGCCGCCGGCATGTCCGCCGAGACGCTCCGCAAGATCGAGACCGGCCGGATCGCGACGCCGGCGTTCTTCACCATCGCGGCTCTGGCCGACGTGCTCGGCATCTCCCTCGACCATCTCGTCACCCGTTCCACCCCGGCCGCCGCCCCCTGACCCGCCGGCGCCGCACGTCCCCCTCCAGGAACGCGCGGCGCACCGCCGGGCGGGTCTACACGATCGCGGCCGTCCTTCGGGCGGGCGTCACAGCCACGGCCCGCACACCGTGCCGTCCGGGCGGCACGTCCGGAAGAACGTGCGCTGCCCCTGCAGCCGGCCCTTGATCGTCCCCGTGCCGCCGCGCACGAAGTACTCGCGCACGCGCGTCCCGTCGTTGCGGACCTGCACCTGCCGGGGGCCACCGCGCCCCTTGATCTTGTAGAACACCTGGAACCTGCCGCCCCCGATCCGCTTGAACGCCTTGCACACGGCCACGGCCGGGTCGCTCAGGTACAGGTGCACGTGCTGGACTTGATACCCCGGGTACGTCCTGCTCTTGCATCCCGGCACCGGATGAGCCGACGCGCTCGCGGCAGGCGTTCCGAGCACGCCCGCGGCGGCGAGGGATGCGACAGCGACGGCGAGGCCACGACGTCTGGCCTTCGCGGTCATGAGATCTCTCCTCTCGTGGAATCCTGCAATCCTGACCAGGCCGACGCTAAAACCGGTCAAGGCGCCGGTCTGCGCAGAAATCCACACTCAGCCGCGACGATCACACCAGGGCCAGCTGCGCCGCCACCGGCTCACGCGGCTCGACCGCCGGCGCCCCGCACCCCATCCCGTACATCCGGCACAACTGGGCGATCTGCCCCGTGATCCGGCCCTCGTACCCCTCGGACGGCAGGCCCGCCCGGTCGTACAGCTCCTCATACCGCTCCACCAGCTGCGGATGTGCCTCCTGCAGCCAGCTCAGGTACCACTCCCGGGTGCCCGGCGGCAGCCGAAGCACCACCGGCTCCACCGCGGCCGCGCCCGCCGACGCGATCCGCCGTACGGTCGCCGCGAGCTGGTCGGCGGCGTCGCTCAGCAGCGGCAGCACCGGCGACATCAGCACCCGGCACTCCACTCCCGCCTCCACCAGCGCCGACACGAGCTCCAGCCGGGCCTGCGCCGGTGGCGCTCCGGGCTCGACTGCCCGCCGGATCCGTTCGTCCACGAACGCGATCGACACTGCCACCCGCGCGCCCGCCCGCGCCAGCAGCTTCGCGTCCCGCAGCACCAGCGCGCTCTTGGTGTAGACCGTGAACGGCGCCCCCGCGCCCGCCAGTGCCCCGATCACGCCGGGCATCAGCCGGTAGCGTTCCTCCGCCGCCTGGTAGCAGTCGCCGCCCAGCCCGACCGCGAGCTCCGCGCCGTCCCAGCGGGTCAGCTCGGCCCGCAGCCGCTCGACCACGTTGGGCCTGACCACGATGCGGGTGTCGAAGTCGGCGCCCGCGTCGAGGCCGAGCCGGCGGTGACCCGCGCGGGCGCCGCAGCCGCGGCAGGCATGGGCGCAGCCACGGTAGGGGGAGACCGCCCACCGCTGGGCGATGCCCGCGACCTGCGGCACCCGCTCGATCACGGTGCGGGCCTGCATCTCGTAGAAGCCGTCGCGCACCACCGCGCGCCGCTCGATCAGCGGACGCTCATCGGCGGCGTCGACAAGCGCAAGCGCGTCCCAACCCACATCCCCAGTGGAACACGCATTCGACTCCGTTTTCAAGCCGTTCCCCCCAACCCCGCCCGCCCGTGCGGGGGAGCGGACCCACGATACTGGCGGCACACCCGCCCCATCCCGCCTTCGTCTGGAGCCCCGCACATGGCCTGGATCCTGCTCGCCCTCGCCATCGCCTCCGAAGTGGTCGCCACCACGGCGCTCAAACTCAGCAACGGCTTCACCCACCTCGGCTGGAGCATCACCGTCGCCGCCGGCTACATCATCTCCTTCCTGCTGCTCGCCCGCGTCCTGAAGCTCCAGCTCGACGTCGGTACGGCCTACGCCGTCTGGTCCGGCGCCGGGACGGCCGCCATCGCGCTCATCGGGGCCGCCTTCCTCGGCGAGACCCTGACCCTGGTCAAGGTCGGCGGTATCCTGCTCATCATCGCCGGCGTCGTCGTCCTCAACCTCGCCGGCGGCCACTGAAGCACAGCCATCGGACCCGCGCACCTGGCCGGCCGGGGGAGCGCGGCCGTCCCTCCCTCAGCGAACGGACACCATGATCCACCACCTCGCCCTGCGCACCGACTGGGAGAACGCCCGCGCCGCGGGGGAGTACCGCATCTCCACCCTCGGCCGCACCCTCGACCAGGTCGGCTTCATCCATTGCAGCCGCGACCTGGCCCAGTTGCACGGCGTCCACACCGCCTTCTACAGCCACCTCACCGAACCGCTGATCGTCCTCGACATCGACCCGGCCGGTCTCGACGTCCGCGTCGAGAACGGCTTCCCCCACCTGTACGGGCCGCTGCCCCTGACCAGCGTCGCCGCCACCCGCCCTTACACCGGCCCGGCCACTCCATGAGGCCTCCTACGGACATGACACCGCCCGCAGACGCGACGCCGCCCAGGGGCACGAGCCCGCTTATGGACACCCGCGCCGCCGCCCAGCGCTTCGCCGACACCTGGCAGCACGCCTGGACCCACCACGACGTCGCCGCCATCACCGCCCTCTATCGCGACGACGCCGTCCACACCAGCATGCCCTTCCGCCCCCCGCACCACGGCCGGCAAGCCATCGCCGACTACATCACCTGGTCCTTCGCCGGCGAGACCGACCCCCACGTCACCTTCGCCACGCCCGTCGTCGACGGCGACCAGGCCGCCATCGAGTTCCGTGTCCACGCCTACGACGACGGCCGCCCCATCACCCTGGCGGGTTGCGTCTTCGCCCGCTTCGACGCGGGCGGCCTCGCCGTACAGACGCGCGACTACTGGCACACCACCGACGGCCACCACGGCCACCACTAGACACCGGCGTCTCGGGGTGCGGTTGACCGGCGTGCCATCGGCTCATCTTGTGGCGGCTCAGGCCAGATGCTTGCCGAAGAACGTGCTCAGGCGCTCGACCGCCTGCGCGATGTACTCGGGCTCGTCGTACATCTCGTAGTGGCGTGCGCCCTCGACGACGAGGATGTCCTCCGCCTGACGTGCCAGCCGGGTCAGCAGCCGGCCGTCGTCGAGAGAGCCGGTCGACCCGCCCTCGCCGGCGACGACGACCTGGACGGGCTGGGTCAGCAACTCGTCGGCGAGGTGGAAGGCGTCGAAGCCCAGAATCAGCGCGTCGCTGCGGTAGTGGCGGCGGTTGGTCGAGCGTTCGTGGTGGCCGCGCGGGGTCCGGTAGTAGGTCACGGCCTGCAGCACGTCGATGTCGGTGATGCCGGCGGACTCCGCGTCCCGCACGGTGTCGGGGATCCACGGGTGCCGGACCGGCTGCCGGCCGCGCGCTTCGGCGGTGGCCTGCCGTGCCACGTCCTGGAGCACGCCCGTGACGGAGCCGGAGGCTGCCATGGCCGCTCGGAAGGCGCGGCCGATGTTGACCGGGACCACGGTGCCGACCGCCTTGATGCGGTGCTCGGTCATCGCGGCGCTGACGGCGTAGCCGCCGCCGGCGCAGATGCCCAGGACGCCGATGCGCTCCGCGTCCACGTGGTCCAGCGCGGTGAGGAAGTCGACGGCGTGGCGAAGATCGGCCACCCGTTCGGCGGGATCCTCCAGATCCCGGGGCTCCCCGCCGCTCTGGCCCTGGTAGGCGGGGTCGAACGCCAGAGCGACGAAGCCTTCCCGTGCCAGGGCGCGGGCGTAGTTGGCGCCGATCTGCTCCTTCACGCTGCTGCCCGGCGTGGCGATGATCACGGCCGGGTGCTGGTGGCCTGCGTCGAAGCCCTCGGGGAGATGAAGGTTCCCGGCGAGCTCGAAGCCGCCGCGGGAGATGGACGTGGTCTGGATGGAAGCCATGATCCCGTTCCGGTTGTATCCTAGTACGGCAACAGCACTAATACAGCTATCGATGTTGTACGAAACTGTACAATATCAGTGACTGTACGATCCTCGGGAAGGAGCACCCGCCAGGTGAATACCGCCGCGCGGATCTGGGGGCTCAACCACCGGCTGCTGACCGCGGTCATGAACAGCTGCAGCGAGCAGCTCGACGAGCTCGGCCTGGACACCAAGGAGTTCTTCGTACTCGGCGAGGTCGACGAATGCCGCTACCCGGCCGAACTCGCCGCCCGGCTGATGATGCCCAAGGCGAGCGTGACGGTGTACCTGCGCAACCTCGTGGCCAAGGGCTTCGTCCAGCGCGAGATCGACGAAGGCGACCTGCGCCGCCACCGCCTCGTGGTGACTCCGGACGGCCAGAAGGTACTCGATCGCGCACTGGCGACCCTGTCCGACAACTTCGAGCAGTGGCTCGCAAGACTCGAAACGCAAGAACGCGACGAACTCCAGCGACTCCTGGAGAAACTCCTCCGGCACCAGCAGTGACCCGCCACGTTGCGGCGGCTGCGGCGATCGTGGCAGCGAGAAGGGCACCCTGAGCGAGCCTGCTACCACATGCCGCTCATGGGCCGTTCAGGGCCTGGGGCCTTGAGGATCGGCGCCCATCCATGAAAAAGGCCCGCCGCGCCCCGCGCGACGAGCCGTACCGGACGAAGAGAGCGGCCACCCGTCCCCCCTCCTGGACGGGCCACCCCCAGCGATCAGCGCACCACCCGCAACGGCGCACGCCCCGCACCCGCAGGAACCGGCGCCGGAGCAGGGGAGGGGGCCGGCCGCGGACGCGCCACCTGCTGCGTCACCTCCTGGGCCGCCTCCTGAACCTGCTGCCGGGTCACCCGCTGCGCCTGATCCGCCGCCTCGGCACACCCGCCCGAGCAGTACCCGTTGGTCACGATCAGCCGCCCCCGCGACGCCGTGTACGACTCCTTACCGGAAGCGGGCAGAACCCCCCGACACATCGGACATAAAACCGACTGGTTCCCCACGTGCTGCTCCTCTCGCGGCGCGAATAGCAGGACTTCCACCCTAAAACCACATCTCCCGCCAAGGACAGCGAATCAACACAACGTCAAAACGCCCGTCAACGCCCCCCAGAACCCGCCACACCACCACGCCCACCCGCGAAACCCCCGCTCACCACACCCGCCCGGCCCATCTCATCACCCTCACAGACCGTACGAAGAGGGCGGAAAAATCTTCCCACCCGCCGCACCCGTCCTGCCCGGCGAGGGCGTGACACCGGGGGAGAGCCTGCCATGGAGGAGAATGGCCGCATGACCAACTGAAGAGCGCCCGGCGGCCGGCAGCGGTGGCTCAAGATCACGGCCGGATGGACGATTCCCGATGGTGACCGGCAGATCTGCGCGACCTGTGGGACGCCCGTCCGCTCATACGTGTACCGGTGCCATCCGCCTGAGTCCTCCATGTTCGAGCGGTGCGTCGGGTTCACCTGGTGTTCCGGCTGCCGCGTCTACTCCGGCACGATGGTGCACGTTCCCCAGAGGCGAATCCTCGTCGATGCCCTGGCGTCGCTGCCTCGCGACCGGCGGGAACGTCTCGAACGAAGCGAATCCGCACTGATCGAATACTTGGACCGGAAGTTGCGGGGAGGTGGGCCGCCATCCGGTCGTTGATCGCGGGCCGGATGCGTCCAGTGGTGCCCGGCTCGCCGTCGACGGCGGGGAGGTTCGATGAGGCGGCCCTCGTCTCCAACGAGATTCGGCAGCGCAGATCGTGAACGCGGCGAAGAGGCGCTCGCCCGCTGGAGGGGAGCGTCCGGCCCCTCCTCGGAACGGTTACTTGACATAATGTTCATTATCAAGCAACTACGGTAGCACCGGATAGTCCGAATAATCCGCGTCCGCGCGGGCAGGCGCAGCGCATGATCCCGCTCGACATCGCCGCCCCCAGCCTCGTCGCGCTCACCGCCGTCGTCACCGCCGGCGCCATCTGGCTGATCATCCTCGCGGTACGCCTCACCAAGAGCCCGCGCAACCGGCCCGGCATCAGTGTCGATCTTGTCGATCAGGTGCGCGAGCTGAAAGCGCTCGGCCAGATCCAGGAAGCCGTGTTCTTCGTGCGCGGTGAGACCGGGATGAGCCAGCGCGCCGCCGCCCGCTTCGTCAACCGGCTGTGACCCCCTGCCTGCGCCGGGTCATGCTTCGATGCCATACCATACAGAATGGGGCTTCTGTATGGTATGGGTAGATTTCGTACTGAATGCACGTTTTGTAGTCTCGGCGGCGGCCATCCACTGAGCTCTTCAGGACGTCGTCGGTGGCGGTTCGCCGTTCTCGTCGGCCGTCGCCAGGTGGGCGGATTCTAGGGTGGTGGCGCCTCGCCATGGCGCTCTGACCTGTGGAAATCGGCGAGTGTGTCAAGGCGGTGCCGACGTGCTTCTCCCCTGCCCCGTACGGCGTTGCGGTCGCGGCCGGGTAGGCCGCTCCCCTGCTGGGCGGCAGGATCCGCCAAGCGAACGCGTGTCCCTTTTGTCACGTATTGGGTGCTGTAGGTCGGAGAGGTGTCATGTGCGGCTCCCCCGGGGCTGCCTCGTTGTATCGGCGAATGGCCTCAGAGCCGGAGTGCCGCCCGCCCTACGCCCCCGTCTCCCCCTGCGAGCGTCGTCTCGGCACCCGCTGCGCGGGTGACCTTTACCTGCCCGAGACGAGCGATCCGGTGCCCGGGCTGGTGCTCGGGCACAGCGGGGTGATGGTCAAAGAGGCGCTGGCGTTCTTCGCGCCGACGGCCGTTGCTTCGCATCGTCGGCTCCGGCGCCCAGCTCGGTGATGCTGGTGTCGTGGTCGCGGAGCATGCGCATGACGGTGGCCGGGGAGGGGTGCCGGCCCCTCTTGGCGCCCTGGGTGATGACCAGGCGGGAGGCGATCTCGCGGAGGCTGAGGTCTTGGTCGCGCAGGTGCAGGGCCATGGACAGCATGGCCTCATCGGTGACGGTGGCGCCGCCGATGGCCGTGCCGTTCTTGCGGGCGGACTCGTGGCCTTCCAGGGTGCGGTCGCGTATGTATTCGCGTTCCATCCCGGACAGGGCGGCCAGCACGGTGAACACCACGCCGGAGGGGTCGTGGCTGCCTTGCAGCTCGCCGGTGAGGAACTCCAGGCCGACGTCGCAGGCGCGCAGCTGCTCGGCGAGCTCGGCCAGCGCGAGGCCGCGGCCGAGCCGCTTGTGCTCGTGGACGACCAGGGTGACCGCCACGCCGGAGGCGCGCATCTCCCGGGCCAGGGTGATGGCCCGCTCGAGTTCGGGGCGCCGCGTGGCGCGGGTGGAGATCTTCTCGGAGAAGATCCGGGTGACCCCGGCGGTCGTGAGGGAGTCGAGCTGGGTCTGCAGCGATTGGCGCTCCGTCGAGGCGCGGGCGTATCCGATCTTGGCGTGTCCGGACGTCTGGGTGCCGGCGGCGGGGCGGGGCAGTTCCACCCATGCGGTCCCGGGTTTGCGCAGCGCCGGGGTCGGCACGTTGAGCACTTTGGTCAGGGACGGCACGAGCCGGAACCGGGCGGTGTGGTACTGGGCGGCCACCTTGCCCCGGCCGGTGCGGCAGGGTGATCCGGCAGGGGCGGCGCAGGAGGACATCGGGCAGTCGAAGGCTTCCACGCGGGAAAAGTGGTCGTCGCTCACCCCGTGATCGTTTCATGGATGCGTTTCAAGGCTCCAGCGATTTGAAACGACTGATGGAACAGGATCGGGGCGGGAGCGCCCTGGACGGCCGGGCGCCGGGCCGCCGTTTCATAGGTGACCACTTGCGAAACAGGACGCCGCACCCATCTCGGCATGGCCCTCTCTTGGACCCCATCCATCTGGACCGGGGGCGGACGACATCGCCTGCTTATCGAGAGCTATTCTGTGAACAATAAACCAATCTGTTCAAATGGAGACAACATGCCGTCGGCGTTCTCCGAGGAAGAGCGGTTGCGGATCACCGAGCAGTTGCTCGACACCGCCACCCACCTCTTCTCGACCCAGGGGTTGCGCAAGACGTCCCTGGAAGAGTTGACCGCTCCTGCGGGCATCGCCAAGTCCTCGCTGTATGCCTTCTTCAACTCCAAGGAGGACCTGTACTTCGAGGCGATGCTGCGCCAGAGCGAGCAAGTCCGGCACCGGGTGATCGACGAGGGCCTCAACCGCGGCGCCGACACCCGCGACGCGCTGCGCCGCTTCCTGCGCGCCACAATCGCCGAACTCGACAGCAACCCGCTCTACCGGCGGCTGATGTCCCACCCCCAGGAGATGGCCGCGGTCGCCGCCAAGCTCACCCCCGAGCGCATGGCCGCAGCGACGGACGGCCCGACGGCCGATGTGCTCCAGTTCCTCAGCACCCATCTGAAAGACGATCCGCAAGTCCTGTTCGGCGTGCTGCGCGCGGTCCTGCTGACCCCGCTGCACGCCGAACACCTAGGCACCGAGATCTACCCGGCCGTGATGAACCGTCTGATCGACGCGGTCACAGAAGGGATCACCCCATGATGAACGGCCTGCCGTACCTGTCCGCCGGCGCGGGAGCACCCTTGGTCGTCCTGCTCTACACCCCGCAAGCGGCCAACCCGACGGGGTTGGCACGCTGGTCCACGATGCGGATGGTGCGACCGTTCACCAAACACTTCACCGTCTATGTCGTCAACCGGCCACCCGGGCTGCCGTCAACCACGACGATGGCCGGCCTCGCCGCCGTCTACGCGCAAGCGATCAAAACCACCTTCGACGGCCCGGTAAACATACTGGCCATCTCCACCGGCGGCTCCATCGCCCTGCAACTTGCCGCCGACCATCCCGGCCTGGTCAACCGACTGGTCCTGGCGGGCACGGCCTGCACTCTCGGCCCTGTGGGCAAGCGAGCCCAACGTAACTACATCGAACGCGCACGCCAATGCAGGCGGCCCAGCCCCGCCCTGGCCGAGATCGTTACCGAATCAGCGATCGGCCAGAGACTGCTCCGATGCCTGCTGTGGCTGTCGGACAGCGACCACAAGGACCACAGCGACGCCGTCACCGTTCTCAACGCCGAAGACGGCTTCGACGTGCGCGGTCGGCTGCACAACATCAAGGCGGCCACGCTGCTGATCCAGGGTGGCAAGGACCTCGTCTACCCGCTGGAACTGGCCCGGTACACGGTCGAGGGCATCCCCGACGCCCAACTCGTCGTCTACCCAGGCCGCCGCCACAGCGGCACATTCACCGATAAGCGCTTCACCTCCGACGCACTGGCCTTCCTGACAGACACGTGATCAAACTCAGCCGCCTGGGTGCGCCGGATACATCATCCACACCGGCGCAACCAAGCCTGGCGATCGGCATGGCCGTCTACCACTCCAGATACTTGGCGATCAGGCCCAGATGGTCCGAGCGGGTCTGGATGACGCGCGCGCTGGCGGGTCATTTCCCTTCTGGCGAACTGGCGCTCAACGGCTACACCCGCTTCGCCGCCTGGGCCATGCGGATGCTCACCCTCACCCTGCGCAGCCTGGAGCGCGACGGCCTGGTGGAGCGCACCGTCACCCCCACCTCGCCGCCTCGGGTGGACTATGCCCTGACCCCGGTCGGGGAGACGCTCTCGGCCCAGGTCTCTGGACTCATCACCTGGGCCGAGCAGCACCGCGCGTACGTCGCCGCCTCCCGCCTGCGCTACGACGCGTCCTGAGATGTCGACGACGGCGTTGGCGGAGGTGCCGCAGGTGCTGCCACCAGGGCGGACAGGCGGGCGTGTGGTTCGTCGGGGCCCGGTGGGAGGGCTTAAGGTGGGGCGCCATGGCACTGCGGCTGGTTCAGGTGAATGTCAAGGCCCGCGATGAGGTGGCGCTCGGCCGGTTCTGGGCGCAGGCGCTCGGTTACCGCATGTCGAGCGAGGGTCCCGGGGTGAGCAATCTCGAGCCGGAGGGTGTCGCGTGGCCGGATCCTGACGGCTTCTACGTCGATCTGGTACGGGTGCCGGACCCCGAGGCGGTGAGGTACCGGGTGCATCTCGATCTCGCGACCACCTCGGCGCGGCATCAGGCGGAGCTGGTGGCGCGGTTGCGGGAGCTCGGGGCGGCGCCGGTGGACGTGGGTCAGGGTGAGGTGCCGTGGGTGGTGCTGGCCGACCCTGAGGGCAACGTGTTCCGGGTGCGGGAGCCGCGGGAGGGGTATCGGGACACGGGGCCGATCGCGGCGGTAGTGGTGGGGTGTGCGGATCCGCGGGTGATGGCCGGGTTCTGGGGTGAGGCTGTCGGCTGGGTCGTGCACGAGGTGGGTGACGATCGGGCGGTGCTGCGTTCGGGCCGTGAGGTGGGGCCGTTCCTGGAGTTCGTGCGGCAGGTGCCGGGGGCGGAGCCGGTGTGGAGCCGGATTCATGTCGATCTGCTGCCGGAGGGTGGGAAGGAGCAGGCTGCTGAGGTGGCCCGGTTGCGGGAGCTGGGCGCCAGAAGCGCTGATGTGGGTCAGGGTGAGGTGTCGTGGGTGGTGCTGGCCGACCCTGAGGGCAACGAGTTCTGTGTGCTGGGGCGGGGTTCCTCCGCGCCGTAGTGATCGCGGGCTGTCAGGGGGTCAGGCCGGCGGTGATCAGCCAGATGTGTTCGCAAGTCGCCGACGCGCGTTGGAGGCTGTCGCCGGGTTCCTGTGAGGCGTGGTAGAAGCTGCGTTCGATCATCCAGCACAGGGCGCGGGCCATGGCGGCGGCCTGGTCGGGGCCGGTGCCGGGTGGGACGCCCGCCTTCTCCAGGACGGCGGTGATGGCGGTGATGAACAGGTCGGCGGTGTGGCGCCACAGGTCGCCGATCTCCGGGACGGTCAGCGACAGGTCGATGGCGGTGCGCATGACGAGGCCGTGCTCGTTCCACACTTCGACGGTGCGGCGCATGGCGGCGGCGATGGCCTGGCGCGGGTCGTCGCTCGCGGCCGTGGCGCGGGAGCGTTCCCACAGGTGCTGGACGGTCCGGGCCACGAGTGCGGTGACGACCTCCTGTTTGGAGCCGAAATAGAAGTACAGGGCGCCGCGGGTGATGCCGGCGCCCTGGGCGATGTCGCCGACGGTCATCGCCTCGTAGCCCTTGTCAGCCAGGAGGGCTTCGCAGGTGTCGAGGATGGCGCGTTCGCGCAGGTCGCCTTTGCGCTCGCCGGCGCGGCGGCCGCGCGGGGGGTGCTGGGCGGGCATCAGAGCTGGGCGCCTTTGGGGAAGTCGGTGCTGCGCGAGAGTGTCTGCCAGGTGCGGATGTCGTCGTCGACGGCGGTGCGGGCGGCGCCGATCAGCCGCAGCGCGTCGGAGCCCAGGACGAGGTGGGCGGGCGGGTGTTCGAGTGAGGCGATGTGGACGACGGCCTCGCCCGCCTTGGCGGGGTTGCCGAGCTGGTTGCCGCTGGCCTTGCGGCGGGCCTGGCGGATCGGGGTGAACAGCTCGTCGTAGTCGGTGATGGAGCGGTCGGCGCGGGTCATGGATCGTCCGGCCCAGTCGGTGCGGAAGCTGCCGGGCTCGATGGCGGTGACGTGGATGCCGAACGGGGCGACCTCCTTGCCGAGCGCTTCGAGGACGCCTTCGAGGGCGAACTTGCTGCCGCAGTAGGCGGACATGCCGGGCACGGCCATGAGGCCGGCCATGGAGGTGACGGCCATCAGGTGGCCGCGGCGGCGCCGGCGCATGTGGGGCAGGGCCGCCTGGAGGGTGGCCATGGCGCCGAAGACGTTGACGTCGAACTGGCGCCGTACCTCGGTCAGCGGGGTCTCTTCGAAGATGCCTTCCAGGCCGTAGCCGGCGTTGGCGATGACGACGTCGAGCGGGCCGATGGTGTGTTCGATGTCGTCGATGGTGGCCGGGACGGCGTCGCCGTCGGTGACGTCGAGGATGCGGGCGTGGGCGTGGCCGGGGTCGAGTGCTTCGAAGGCGCGCAGGTCGTCGTGGGTACGGACGGTGCCGGTGACGGTGTGGCCGGCGGTCAGGGCGGCTTGGGCGAAGGCGCGTCCGAGGCCGGTGCTGACGCCGGTGATGAGCCAGTTCTGGGTGTGCATCGCTTTCTCCGTGCGGGGTGTCGAGGGGGCTGAGCCGCTCCCCTGCGATGAAATTCTACACTATGTCGATTTTTGTCATCACAGTGTTGATTCTGGGGGTGGGTGGAGGGTGCCCGGTGTCCGGGTCGTGCTCGCGGTAGGTTGCCCGCCATGATGAAGATCGGACCCGTCGCCTGGCTCCCTGAGCCGATCACGACCGAGCGGCTCCTGCTGCGCGAGTCGCAGGCGCGCGACCGTACGGCGTTTGTCGAGCTGCTGGCGTCGGAGCGGGTGCACACCTACCTCGGGGGCGCGCGGCCGCGGGCGGAGCTGGAACGTGAGCTGCCCGACGTGCCGGGGCGCTCGGCCGGGAGCTTCGTCGTCGAGCTCGGCGGGGAGATGATCGGACTGGTCCAGCTCAGGAGGGCGGCCGAGCATCACAGCCCGGCCGCGGTGGGCAAGGCCGATCTCGGGTACCTGTTCCTGCCGCGGGCGTGGGGGTCCGGGTATGCCGGGGAGGCGTGCGGGGCGGCACTCGGCTGGTTCGACGGCGTCCTTCCCGGCGAGCCGGTGATCCTGACCACCCAGACCGCCAACATCCGCTCGATGCGGCTGGCGGCCCGGCTGGGGTTCGAAGAGGTGGAACGGTTCACGGCGTGGGGCGCCGAGCAGTGGCTCGGCCTGCGGCCGCCTTCCGGCGGGGGTGCTGCGGGTTAGGCGGGGCCGGTCAGGCCGTCGCGGAAGGCGATGGCCGCCGCCTCGGTCCGCGTGGCGGCGCCCAGTTTGGCCAGGATGTGGGAGACGTGCACGCCCGCCGTGCTCGGTGAGATGTGCAGGCGGGCGGCGATCTGCCGGTTGCTCAGCCCTTCGGCGATCAGCCTGAGGACGTCGTGCTCGCGCTCGGTGAGCCCGTCGGCGGTCTGCCGGGGGCGGGTGAGCAGGGCGATGTCGCGGGTGAGCGGCGCGGCGCCCAGCTCGGCGGCCAGTGCCGCGGCCTCGCTGAGGCGGGCCGTCGCGCCGGGCCGGTCGCCGGTCTCCAGTGCGGCCCGTGCGCCGTGGTAGAGGCTCAGGGCCAGCTCGTACGGCTGGCGCAGCTCCCGGAAGGCGCGTACGGCGTCGTCCCAGCCGTCGTCGCCGATCAGGGCGTGCAGCATGATCCGCCAGGCGCGGTCGAGCCGCCCGTCCACGCCGAGCGCGGCGTCGGCCGCGGCGAGTTCGGCCTGGCGTCGCGCCACCCGCTCCCGCAGGTCCTGGCCGGCGGCGGGGGTGAGGCGGGCCCGCTGGGCGAGCGCGCCGGCAAGGAGGACCGGGCGGGCGTCACTGCTGTAGACGCGGTACAGGGCCGGATCGGCCAGGGCCCGCTCCAGGAGCAGGTCGGCGCGCTCCGGGTCGCCCTGGGCGACGGCGAGTAGGCAGAGCAGCTGATGGCGGGGAAACAGGCTCGCACTGCCCGAGCGCTCGGCGGGGTGCCCGGCGCCGGCGTCCGCTTCGATGCCGGCCGAGGCTTCTGCGGCGGACGCGGCTTCGCATGCGATGCCCGGCGCGGTTTCGGCGGTGGACGCTGCTTCGGCGTCGGATGCGGCGCGGGCGGCGGCGGGAACGTCGCCGCGCAGCAACGCCAGGTAGCCGGTCAGGACGAGCAGGGCCTGGCGGGACAGCGGCGGCGGATCCTCCTGAAGGCTTTCACGCAGGACGGTGCCCGCCTCCTCCCACCGGCCGGCCAGGATCAGGCTGCGGCCGGCGTAACAGGCCAGTTCGGCGCCGCGGCTTCGGCCCAGCCCGTACCGGCGGGCGTGACGGATGCCGTCGCGGGCCGCCTCGGCGGCGCGCGGGTGGTCGCCGGCCTTGGTGTGCAGGGTGGCCTCGTACATGGGGACGGTCATGAGCAGGTCGTGACCGTCCAGGCGGCCCGCCAGGGTGCGGGCCTCGGCCAGCATGCCGAGGTCGCCGGTCATGGAGGCGACGCCGAGCAGGCCGCGGATCGTGACGGTGGCGTCGCCGGTGCGCCTGCCGATGGCCAGCGCCTCCTCGAACGAGGCGCGGGCCCTGTCCTCCTCCGGCAGCAGGCCCATGGCCAGCACTCCAAGCAACTGCCCGCGCTGGACGCCGGCGGGACCGGCCGGGCCGGCGGGCAGCAGGCGCAGGGCGTCTTCCCAGTCGCTGACCCCGGTCCCGTTCAGGCGATGGCGCAGCCTGCCGCGATGCTCCAGCAGCTGCGCCGCCCGCGCCGGATCGCCGCGCCGATCCACGGCGGCGAGCCCAGAGGTGGCGTAGCCGATGCCGCGGGCGTAGTCGCCGCTGAGCATGCACGCCTGCGCGGCGTCGGTCAACACGTCGATCTCGTCGCGGCCCAGGGGCACGTCCGGGTCCCACAGCCGCAGGACCTGCTCCAGCATGCGGACCTGCTCCTCGTAGGCGTAGGAGGCGCGGGCCTGGTCGGCGGCGTGGCAGGCGGCGGTCAGGGCGGTGCGGTGGTCGCCGGCGGCGTGGGCGTGCGCGGCCAGTTCGGCGTGGGCGCCGGTGCCGTGCAGGGCTTCGGCGTAGCGGGCGTGCAGGCGGGCCCGTTCGCCCGGCAGGAGGTCCTCGTAGACCACGTGCCGGATGAGGGCGTGGCGGAAGTCGTAGCCGTCTCCTGCGGTGAGCAGGAGGCTGCGGTCGACGAGTTCGCGCAGCAGGGCGTCGAGTGCGGCGCCGTCCTTCCCGCTCACCCGCGCCAGCAGGCGGTGGGAGAGGCGGCCTCCTGCGACGGAGGCGACGCCGAGCAGGTCGCGGGCCGGGCCGGGGAGTGATCGGGGGCCGTACAGGAGCAGGTCGCGCAGGCTGTCGGGGGTGTGTTCGCCGGCGCGGGCCAGGGCTTCGACGAACAGGGGGTTGCCGTCGCTGCGTTCGTGGACGCGGCGTACGGCGTCAGGGCCGGGTTCTGTGCCGAGGATGGCGGCCAGCTGGCGGGCGACGTCGTGGCGGTCGAGGCGTTCCAGGCGCAGCATGGTGGTGCGCGGGCGGCGCGACAGCTCGGCCAGCAGGGGGCCGAGTTGCCCGTCGGCGGGGCCGGGCGGGCGGTGGGTGATCGCGAGCAGGACGCCGGGCTGGGTGAGGTTCCTGGACAGGAAGCCGAGCAGCTCGCGGGTGGCGGCGTCGGCCCAGTGCAGGTCCTCGATGAAGACGACGAGGGGCCGGTCGGCGGCCACGCGTTCGACGAGCGTGAGGATCTCCTCGTACAGGCGGTGCTTGCCGCCTTCGGCCTCGCCCGGCTCGCCGAGCTCGGGGAACCAGCGGGCCAGTTGCCTGTAGGGGCCGGGCAGCACGCCGTCCAGGCGGATCAGGCGGCGCAGTACGGTGACGAACGGCGCGTACGGCAGGGCGTCGCTGCCGAGCTCGGCGCAGGCGCCCTCGGCCACGCGCACGCCGGGCCCGAGTGAGCGGGCGAACTCGGCGAGCAGCCGTGACTTGCCGATCCCGGCCTCCCCCGCCACCAGCGCCACCGCCGGCCCCTGCCCGACGGCGGCCTCCAGGGCCGCGGCCAGGGCGCCCGACTCCTCGCCCCGGCCGACGAACACCGGGCTGACCACGCGTTCCGCCACCACCGCGCCAGCATATAAATAGGCAGATCGCCTGATGCGCGGCGCCTGTTTACCCGGTCAGGCTACGAGGCATGACAACGACTTACCCGCTGCGGGTCATCACCGCCGACCAGGTCGACGCGTGGGCTCGCATGGTCACCACGACGTACGGCCAGGACTGGATCGAGGGCGGCCTCAGGAACGCCGCCGTCTCGCTCGATCCCGGTCGCACGCTGGCCGCCTTCGACGGCGGGGACATCGTCGGCGGCGCCTCCGTCTACGGGCGCGTCATGACGGTCCCCGGCGCGACGGTACCCGTCGCCGGGATCACGCTGGTGGCGGTGCTGCCGACGCACCGGCGCCGCGGCATCCTCACCGCGATGATGCGCGAGCAGCTCACCGGCCTGTACGAGTCGGGCGGCGAACCGGTCGCGGCGCTCAACGCGGCCGAGGCGACGATCTACGGGCGGTTCGGGTACGGGGTGGCCAGCCAGGTGGCCGAGATCCGGGGGGACAAGAGGTTCATGGCGCTGCGGCCCGGCGCCGATCTCGGTGACGGGACGATCCGGCTGCTGGGCCGGCAGGAGGCGCTGCCGTTGCTGGAGAAGACCTACGACGTCGCCCGGCGGGACGGGGCCGGGTGGGTGGACCGGACGGAGCGGTTCTGGCGGGCGCGGCTGGCCGACGGGGAGCGGGTGCGTGAGGGCGGCGGGACGGCGCTGCGGTTCGCCGTGCACACCGAGCCGGGCGGGGAGGTGAGCGGGTATGTCCTGTACCGCTCGAAGCAGAAGGTGGTGCGGGTCGTCGAGCTCGTGTCCACCACGCGGCAGGCGTACGCCGCGCTGTGGCGTTTCCTCATCGACCTCGACGCCCACACCGGCCTGAGCTACGACGGCGCGGTGGACGAGCCCTTGAAGCACCTGCTGGCCGATCCGCGCGCGGCTCACACCACGGTGGTCGACAATCTGTGGGTGCGGCTGGTGGACGTGCCGCGGGCGCTGGCGGCCCGCCGCTACTCGGCGCCGCTGGACGTGGTCGTGGAGGTGCAGGATCCGTTCTGCCCGTGGAACGCCGGCCGTTACCGGCTGCGGGCCGGTGGGGAGGCGGTCACCTGTGAACGTACGCGGGCCGCTGCCGATCTGCGGCTGACCTCTGCCGAGCTGGGCGCGGCGTACCTGGGCGGCACCACCTTGTCGTCCCTGGCGGCGGCCGGCCGGGTCGAGGAGCTGCGGCCCGGGGCGGTCGCGGCGGCCTCGCGGGCCTTTCGCGGGGAGCGGGAGCCGTTCCACCCCTCGGGCGCGGCCTTCCCCGCCTTCTGAACCGCGCGATGTATGGCCTTCCCGCTGCTGCATCCCGTGCGGGAACGGGAGAGGCACGGCCGCCGGTGACGGTGGCCGTGCCTCTGGCCGGTGGTCAGGTCCGCGGGCGCCTCACTGGGGCATGAGGACCTTGTCGACGATGTAGACGGTGGCGTTGCTGGTCGGCACGTTGCCGCAGACGATCTTGGCGTCGTTGACGGTCAGGTCGTCGCCGGTGCCCTTGACGGTCAGCTCGCCGCCCTCGAGTGTCTTGAGCGTGGCTCCTTCCTTCAGGTCGTCGGGTCCGAGCTTGCCTTCGACGACGTGGTAGGACAGGGCCTTGGTCAGGATGGTCTTGTCGGCCATGATCTTGTCGCGGGCGTCCTTCGGGATGGCCTCGAAGGCGGCGTTGTCGGGTGCGAAGACGGTGATGTCCTGGGCGGAGTTGAGCTTCTCCTCCAGACCGGCCTGCTTGATCGCCTCCGACAGCATGGACAGGTCCGTGACTTTCGACAGGGCGGTGGCGACGGGCTGGTCGGCGCTGCCGGTGAGGCTCTCCTCCAGTGGCGCGCAGCCGGGGCCGGACGGGCTCGCGGTGGCTCCCGGTGTGCTCTCCCCCGGTGTCGTCTCGCCCGGGGCGGGTTCGTCGGTCGCCGTCTCCTCGGGTCCCGTCTCCTCCGGCGTCGTCTCCTCGGGCGCGGTCTCCTCAGGTGAGGTCTCTTCGGGTGAGGTCTCGGTCTCTCCCGGCATGGTGGTGGTCTCGCCCGGCACCGGTGAGCCTTCCGGCTCTGGGGTGAGGGCGGAGGCGGCCGTGGTCCCGGCGGTGGCGGTGGTCAGCGCCAGTGCCGCTGCGAGAAGCACTCGTTTCACTGGTGTCCCCCGAATCTTTCGAGCCGGCGGGCGGGCCCGCTGCGGCTCCGATCGACGCAGAACTCATCGTGCGAGTGCTTCCAGTGTCCGTGCTGGCAGGAGAAGCCCAAGTACGGTGCCCGCTATGAGGCGACAAAGTAGGTAATGGTCGGTTAATGCGGGGGCGGCGATCGCCGTTCAAACCCCCTTCCGGCGGCCTTCTTAGCGGACCGCCACAGGCGCCCGGCGGCCCGGGCCGCGGGACGAGGCGGCCTGGCCGGGCAGGCGGCGCCGGGTGACGTCCTGGACGCGGCAGGAGCCGAGCGCGCGCACGTGGCGGGCTTCTCGGCCGGCGCCTGGACCGCGGTCTGGGCCGCGGTGAGCCGGCCACCCGGTCAGGGCGGCCGGATCACGGCGAGAGGCACGGCGAGCATCATGGCGGGAAGGTGGCGGGCATGCCCCGGCAGGTGGGCCATGAGGCGCGGCGGCGCCGGCTGACCGAGGCGCTGCTGCGCATCGCCGGCACCCGCGGCCTGCGGGCGGTGTCGATGCGGGAGATCGCCGCCGAGGCCGGGGTGTCGCTGCGCGTCGTGCAGTACTACTTCGCCGGCAAACAGGCCCTGCTCGAATCCGGGCTCGCCGAGCTGGGCGCCCGCATGGACCGCCGGGTCAGGCGGCGCATCGCCGCCGCGGGCGAGCTGACGGCGCGGGGCGTGCTGGCCGCCGTCCTGGCCACGATCGTGCCCTGCGACGAGGACAGCCGCCTGGACTCCATGGCCTGGACCGCCTACTTCACCGCCGCGCTCACCGACCCGGCGCTCGCCGCGGCTGGGCTGCCCCTGCCCGGCGCGCTGGAGAACGTCCTCACCGCCCGGCTGGCCGGCGCGCAGCGGGCCGGGCAGATCCCGCCGGGCCGTGACCCGCGTACCGAGGTAGCCGCCCTGCTGGCCCTGGCCAACGGCCTGACCTCCAGTGTCCTCAGCGGGCAGCGCGACCACCGGGCCGCCATGGAGATCGTCGCCTACCAGCTGGACCACCTGTTCGGCCCCGAGCCGTCGTCCTGACCGAGACCGGCGGTCACGCTGGGCGACGGGGTGCGGGCGGATCGTGGCGCGGGCGGGGTGTCGTTGAGGGGGTGGGGGTTTGGATCGCGGTTGGGCGGGGTTGTTCAAAGGCCATGACGGTGACTCCTGCCCTGGGCGTGACCTGCGAAGACGGGCCGCGGGGCGATGCTGGGGGTGTGCCGGAGCACGCCGCGTCGCCGGGTGACGAAGCGGGTGGGTCTCCGGTGCGGGTGGTGCGCTCGTCAAGGAGGGCGTGTCATCGCTGGGGGCCCGGGCAGCTCCCCCGCCCGGGCCCCTTCGGCGGGGCCTCTAACGGTGGAGTCCCTTCGCGGGCCCGCCGGCGCGTTCCTCCCGGCGGGGTCTCCGGTGGCCGGCGGGCCCGGCCCGCGCGGGCCGGGATTTTCGGCCGCGGGACGGCCGGGGTGCATGCGGAGGCTCCACCCACCCTGCGGGATTTTTCCGACAAAGTGGGTCATTTGGGTCCGCGTGGTGCGGTTTTTTGCGGTGAATCGTCACGAGCAGTAGAGGATTCGTGTCAGCATCGATGACATGTATGGGTCATATGGGATTGCCGTAAATGGGTGTGACCGGTGGGACCACCGGCTGTCCGCCCGGTAGTCCCCGCCCCGGTGCCACTGCTCCCCCTGCCTGGAAAGAAGTCCCGCGTTGCGTATCTTGCTGCTCTGCTCCTCCTTCAACGGCCTGACCCAGCGTGCCTGGCTGGAGTTGCGCCGGGCCGGTCATGACGTGAGCGTCGAGCTGGCCGTCTCGCAGGAGGCGATGGTGGAGGCGGCCGAGCTGGCCAAGCCGGACCTGATCATCTGCCCGTTCCTGAAGGAGCGGGTGCCGGACGGCTTGTGGCGGGCCTACCGTACGGTGATCATCCACCCGGGGCCTCCCGGGGACCGGGGGCCCTCCTCGCTGGACTGGGCGATCGCGGACGCCGAGCCGGAGTGGGGGGTCACGGCGCTGCAGGCGGTGGAGGAGATGGACGCGGGCCCGATCTGGGGGTTCCGGACGTTCCCGATGCCGGCCGAGCCGCCGCGCAAGTCGGCGCTGTACAACGGGCCGGTGGCCGACGCGGCGGTGGAGCTGGTGGCCGAGGTGGCGGCCAAGGCGGGCGAGTCCTCGTTCGTGCCGGAACCGCTGGACTACCGCTCCCCCGAGGTGCGCGGGCGGCTGCGGCGGGCGATGCGGCACTCCGACCGGGAGTTCGCCTGGGAGGAGCCGACGCAGGACATCGTGCGGCGGGTGCGGGCGGCCGACGGCGCGCCGGGTGGGCGGGCGCGGCTGTGCGACCTGCCGGTACGGGTGTTCGACGTCTACCGCGGGCCCGAGCTGGAGGGCACGCCCGGGCAGGTGGCGGCGCGGCGTGAGGGCGCGGTTCTGGTGCACACCGGCGACGGCACGGTGTGGGTCGGCCATCTGAGGCTGGAGAAGGAGGGCGCGATCAAGCTGCCTGCGGCGATGGCGCTGGGCGAGCTGGTGGCGCAGGTGCCGGAGCGTTCGGGCTACAGCGAGATCACCTACGACCGCAGCGAGGGCGTCGGCGTGGTCAGCTTCGACTTCTACAACGGGGCCATGTCGACCGATCAGTGCCGGCGGCTGGCCTCGGCGCTGCGCTACGCGGTGGCGCAGGACACGCGGGTGCTGGTGGTGCGGGGCGGGGAGGTGTTCTCCAACGGCATCCACCTGAACGTGATCGACGCGGCCCGCCATCCGGAGCTGGAGGCGTGGATGAACATCAACGCCATCAACGCGGTGTGCCGGGAGATCGCGGCGTGCACGACGCAGCTGGTGGTGGCCTCGATCGGGGGCAACGCGGGCGCCGGCGGGGTGATGATGGGGCTGGGCGCCGACCGGGTGATCATCCGTGACTCGGTGGTGCTGAACCCGCACTACCGCACGATGGGGTTGTTCGGGTCGGAGCTGTGGACGTACACGCTGCCGCGGCGGGTGGGCGCCGAGCGGGCGCGCCGGCTGACCCAGGACGCGCTGCCGATCGGGGCGGCCGAGGCGGTGGAGTGCGGGCTGGCCGACCGGGCGCTCGGCGGGTCGCGGCTGGACTTCGAGCGGCGGGTGCTGGAGTACGCCGAGCGGCTGGCCGCCGATCCGGGTTATGATCGGTTGCTGGCCGGTCGGCGGTCGGTGCGCGAGGTGGACGAGCGCCGCAAGCCGCTCGACGCCTACCGCGCCGAGGAGCTGGCCGAGATGAGCCGCGACATGTTCGACGACCGCAGCGGGTTCCGTGAAGCCCGGCGGGCGTTCGTGCACAAGGCGAAGGCGCAGGCGACGCCGGAGCATCTGGCGCGTCATCGGGAGTTGTCCGGCGCGTCGGCCCCCAGTGGCACCGGGGCATCTCATATGTGAGATATGGTCTGCTGTTGTGGCAGATGATTACCTTGTGCGGATCGGGCGGCTGATCCGGGACGCGCGCCAGCATCGCGGATGGACGCAGCTGCAGCTGGCCGACGCGCTGGCGACGAGTCAGAGCGCCGTCAACCGGATCGAGCGCGGCAACCAGAACATCAGTCTTGAGATGATCGCCCGTATCGGCGAGGCGCTCGACAGCGAGATCGTCTCGCTCGGCTACGCCGGGCCGATGCATCTGCGGGTGGTGGGCGGGCGCCGGCTGTCGGGCAGCATCGACGTCAAGACGTCCAAGAACGCGTGCGTGGCGCTGCTGTGCGCGTCGCTGCTCAACTCCGGCCGTACGATCTTGCGGAAGGTCGCCCGGATCGAGGAGGTCTACCGCATCCTGGAGGTGCTCGCCTCGATCGGGGTGCGGGCGCGGTGGATCAACGAGGGCAGCGACCTGGAGATCGTGCCTCCGGCCCGGCTGGAGCTGGAGGCGATGGACACCGAGGCGGCCCGGCGCACCAGGAGCGTGATCATGTTCCTGGGGCCGCTGATGCACCGCACCGAGCAGTTCCAGATCCCGTACGCGGGCGGCTGCGACCTCGGCACCCGTACCGTGCAGCCGCACATGTCGGCGCTGCGCCACTTCGGGCTCGACATCACCGCGACCGGCGGCTTCTACCACGCGCGGGTCGACCGCGGCGCGGCGCCGGCCCGGCCGATCGTGCTGACCGAGCGCGGCGACACCGTCACCGAGAACGCCCTGCTGGCCGCGGCCCGCCACGACGGGGTGACGGTCATCCGCAACGCCTCCTCCAACTACATGGTCCAGGACCTGTGCTTCTTCCTGGAGCAGCTCGGCGTGCGGGTCGAGGGCATCGGCACCACGACCCTGACCGTGCACGGGCTGGCCTCCATCGAGCGTGACGTCGACTACTCGCCGTCCGAAGACCCGGTCGAGGCGATGAGCCTGCTGGCCGCCGCGGTGGTGACCTCCTCGGAGCTGACGATCTGCCGGGTGCCGGTGGAGTTCCTGGAGATCGAGCTCGCGGTGCTGGAGGAGATGGGGCTCGACCACGACCGGGGGCGCGAATACCCGGCGGCCAACGGCCGTACCCGGCTGGTCGACCTGACGGTGCGGCCCTCGAAGCTCATCTCCCCCATCGACAAGATCCACCCCATGCCGTTCCCCGGTCTGAACATCGACAACGTGCCCTTCTTCGCCGCCATCGCCGCCTCGGCGCAGGGCTCGACACTGATCCACGACTGGGTCTACGACAACCGGGCCATCTACCTGACCGAGCTCACCCGGCTCGGCGCCTCGGTCAAGCTGCTGGACCCGCACCGGGTGCTGGTGGAAGGGCCGACGCGCTGGCGCAGCGCGGAGATGATGTGCCCGCCGGCGCTGCGGCCGGCCGTGGTGGTGCTGCTGGCCATGATGGCGGCCGAGGGCACCTCGGTGCTGCGCAACGTCTACGTCATCAACCGCGGCTATGAGGACCTGGCCGAACGGCTGAACGCCCTGGGCGCCAGGATCGAGACCTTCCGCGACATCTGACTTTTCGTCGGTGGCGGCCGATACCGTCGTCCTTGGATCTTCGTGACGCGAGGAGAAGGGGGTTGCCGGTGCGGCCTGCGGAGCTCGACCGGTTGACGGTGGCGGAGGCGGCGGACCGCTATGTGGAGCTGGTGCGAGCCAGGACACTGACGGGGGCGCTGTCCCCCGCCACGGCCGAGGTCTACGCGCGCGACGTCGGCACGCTGGTGGAGCTGGCCGGGGCCGACGTCGTGCTGGACGACCTGACGGGCGCCGACGTGGACGCGATCCTGCTGGCCTTCGCCCGCAAACCGGACGGCCGCACCACAGCCGGCCGCGCGGCGGGCGACCGTGCGGCGGGCGGCGCCGGGGCAGCAGGCGCGGGAGCAAGCGGCGCGAGGGCGGGTGGGGCCGGAGCAAGCAGCACGGGGGCGAGAGGCGCTGGCGGGGCCGGAGCACGATCAGGACAGTCTCCGTCGTCACAGGCACGCTTCCGGCGCTCGATCTCCGCGCTGTTCAAACACGCCGCCCTGGCCGGATGGGTGCAGCTCAACCCGATGACCCGCTCGGCCGTGACCGCCAAGGAACGCGGCGGGCTGCGGCCGGAGCGCCGGGCCCTGACCCGCGAGCAGGCCCAGGGCCTGGTCGCGGCCGCCCGCGAACTCCCGCAGGCCCAGGCCGACCAGAACAAACGCCGCGACCAGCGCACGGAGCTGCGCGACGCGGTGATCGTGCTGCTGCTGACCACCGTCGGGCCACGCGTGTCGGAGCTGGTGCGCGCCAACGTCGAAGACTTCTTCACCAACGACGGCGTCCGCTACTGGCGCATCTTCGGCAAGGGCGGCCGCACCCGCGACGTGCCACTGCCCGGCGACGTGGCCCTGGTGCTGCAGGAATACCTCACGCGCGGACGGCCGGACGGGCAGGACAAGGCGCTGCTGCTGTCCTGGCGCGGCCGGCGCCTGGCCCGCGGCGACGTCCAGGCCGTGATCGACCGCGTGCAGCGGCGGGTGGACCCCGACCAGCGGCGCACGGTCACCCCCCACGGCCTGCGCCACACCACCGCCACCCACCTGCTGGCCGACGCCGTCGACATGGACGCGGTACGGCGGGTGCTCGGTCACAGCGACCTGTCCACGCTCGGCCGCTACCGCGACGACCTGCCGGGCGAGCTGGAGGTCGCCATGCGCACCCACCCCCTGCTCCGCGACCGCCCGCCCACCTGACCGCGGACGAGCCCGCAGGCCGGGAGAGGTGGTCAATCGGCATCCGCGTCCCAGGCAGGCCATCAGGGGTGGTCAGCGGAAGTCGGCGGCGTGCTCTCGCGCCCATTCGGCGAAGGTCTGGGCGGGTCGTCCGGTGAGCTTGCCGACGATGACGGAGGTCTCGGGCACGGCCTCGGCGCCCGCCGTCCACGCGCGCATGATGGCCTCCACCCCCATCGCGGGCATCGCCCGGCCCAGGTCGGCCCGCGCCTGCTCGGGGGTGACCACCTCGATCGGGATCCGCCTGCCGGCGGCGGGCAACGTTTCCGGCACCTCCAGATCCGCCGCCACATGAGAGGCGTCCGGCGTCCTGCTCGTCAGCCGGACCGGCACGCCCGACGCGGTCAGGCCCGCGGCGACGTGGCGGCCGATGCTGCCCCAGGCGCCGAAGACGACAGTGATCATGGTGTGGGCCTCTCCTCATCCTCGGTGAGCAGTGCGACGAGCTGGGTGCGAAGGAGCCGCCGGGGCTCCGGTGAGAGGGGGTCGCCGCCGAGGATGTCGCGGACCAGCTGCGGCATCGTGATGGGCGCGAAGATGATCGCGTAGGCGGCCAGGAGCGCGAACGCGGGATCGAGCCCGGCGCGGATCTCACCGTCCTGCCGGCGCCGGCGGGTCCTGTCCACCGACGCCGCCATCGCCTCCCGCTGCCGCTCCGCGTCCCGCCCGCCCTCTTCGGCGTCGGTGAACGGGCAGTCGCCCAAGGCCTGCCAGACCACGAGCCTGGCCCAGTCGGGCTGATCGAGCGTCGCGTCGAGCTGCGCGCCGAGAGACTCGGCGAACGACGCCCCGGGCGGGACGAGCTCCGCCTGCGCCTCCCGCCACCGGCGCCGGAGCTCGTCGAGCAGCCCTGCTTGCCGCCGAAGTAGTAGGAGATGAGCTGCTGGTTGACGCCCGCCCGCGCGGCGATGCCCGCCGTCCGGGCCCTGGAGGGCTCTGGGCCGCCTCGTCGGTGCGGACGGCACCGCGCCCCGACGAGGCGGAGGCCGTCAAGCCGGGAGGGGCGGGGCCTCCGGGTCGTGGCCGAGGGTGGCGCGCAGGGAGCTCAGCGCCTCCGGGAGCAGATCGCGCAGGGCCCTGGTCTCGCCAGGCCGTGTCCAGGCCCGGAAGGCCACCTGCTGGGCGAGCATGGCGACGCTGGCGGCGAGGTAGGCGGCTTCCGGATCTCCGCCCCGTGCGCGCAGCGCGGCCGCGATGGCCTCGGTGAGCGCGGCGTGCTTGCCCAGCTCGCGTTCCAGCAGCTCCGGGTTGGCGGCGATGACGGCGTAACGGTGCCTCACCACGGCCCGGCGATGCTCGAACATCTTGTCGGCGACGGCCTCCAGCGCGCGCATGACGACGTCGAGCGGCGGCAAGGCTTCGTCGCCGGCCGCGATCTCGCCGATGATCTCCTGCTGCAGCTCCGAGCTCAGCCCGAACAGCACCTCGCGCTTGTCGCTGAAGTGGTTGAAGAACGTTCGCTGGGTGAGCCCCGCTCGCTGGACGATCTCGGCGACCGTCGTGCGCTCGAAGCCCTGTTCGTCGAAGAGCTCGAGCGCGGCGGCCTGCAGGCGCTCGACGGCGCCCGGTTTCCATCGCGGCATGCCACGATTCTAACGCGACTTCACATTGTGCATTCATCGGTGCTAGCGTCATGATTACACAAGATGCAATCACTTTTGGGAGGTCTCCCCATGGTCAAGGTGTCGATCGTCGGCCCCGGCGACGGCGAGCTCATCGCCAACGGCCCGTCACAGATCCGGATCCTCGAAGACGGCAGCAACACCGATCACCGCCTGGGAATCGGCGAAGTCGTCATCCCCCCGCACACCCCCGGCCCGCCGCAGCACCGCCACGCCCAGCACGACGAAGGCTTCTACGTGCTGTCGGGCAACGTGCGCTTCACCATCGGGGTGGACGACCACGACGTCGGCCCCGGCACGTGGGTCACCGTCCCGCCGGGCGCGCCGCACACCTTCGCCAACCCGGGCGACGAGCCGGCGGTCATGCTCACCACCTTCACTCCGGACCTGTACGTGCAGTACTTCCGCGACCTCAAGGCCATGGTCGAGTCCGGCCGGCCCATGAACCGCGAGACCATGGCGCCGATCTGGAAGAACTACGCCACCGAACCGTCCACCGAATTCGCGCCCTGACCTCCCGCCGGGCAGAGGGCAGGGGGCAGGGGGGCGATCCGGCGGGCCAGGACCCTTGAGCCCGCCGGCCTCCCGGGCGCTTCGGTTCGGCGGGATTCGAGATGTCCTGATACGGTCACTGCAGGTGCGCCGGGAAGTCTGGTCGGCAGGTCCCCGTCCCGTCGCCTGAAGGATGTGCTCACATGCGCACCCGTGACCTGCCCGCCGGCGTTCCCCTGCCCGATGACGACCGCCGCCTCCCGGCACCGGCGGCCCGGGTCCGGACGTCCGCGGCATGAGCGTCCTGTCCTGGGTCAGCGTGGCGGTCTTCCTGGCCGCCTACGCGCTGATCGCCACCGAGCGGATCCACCGGGTCGCCGCCGCGCTCGGCGGCGCGGGCGTCATGCTGGCCGTCCACGCCACCGGCGCCGAGGCGGCGTTCTTCTCCGAGCACTCCGGCATCGACTGGAACGTCATCTTCCTGCTGCTCGGCATGATGATCATCGTCGGGGTGCTGAAGCGGACCGGCGTGTTCGAATACTTGGCCATCTGGGCGGCCAAACGCGCCCGCGGCCGGCCGTTCCGGCTCATGGTGCTGCTGGTGCTGATCACCGCCGGGGCGTCGGCGCTGCTGGACAATGTGACGACGGTGCTGCTGATCGCGCCGGTGACGTTCCTGGTGTGTGAGCGGCTCGCGGTGAACCCGGTCCCGTTTCTGATCGCCGAGGCGATGGCGTCCAACATCGGCGGCGCCGCAACGCTGGTCGGTGACCCGCCGAACATCATCATCGCCAGCCGCGCCGGCCTGAGCTTCAACGACTTCCTGATCCACATGGCGCCGATGGTGATCGTGCTGATGGCGGTGTTCGTCGGTCTGTGCCGGCTGATGTTCGGCCGTTCGTTCCGGTACGACCCGGAACGCGCCGCATCGATCATGGCGCTGGATGAGCGGGAGGCGATCGCGGACCGGCGGCTGCTGTGGCAGAGCCTGGCGGTGCTGGC
>NZ_JBEZGB010000020.1:0-172930 GCF_040649755.1 Nonomuraea sp. NPDC048882 | reverse complement strand
CAAGGGCGGCAAGCAGTGCTCTCATGGGGGTGGCCCTTCGGGTCAGGCGGATGGCCGAACCATAAGATGTCGAGCAGATAGCCGCAATATTTCGATGAGATTGCGCAAACATTCGACTGAATCACGTCGTGCCGTGCTGTTCAGAAGTCCTGGTCAGGAAGCGGGGAATGGCAGGAAGTCCGCCGTGGGCGTGGCGCAAACGACGACGTCCGATCTACGTAAGCGGTTGCAAGCGCTTGCGTGGATAGCCGTATAGTTTGCGCATGACACGACGACTCGCAGAGGTGGCCAAGAAGGTCGGGGTGAGCGAGGCGACCGTGAGCCGCGTGCTCAACGGCAAGCCCGGGGTGTCCGACGCGACCCGCGAGGCCGTGCTGACCGCGCTCGACGTGCTCGGCTACGAACGCCCCACCCAGCTGCGCGGCGACCGTGCCCGGCTGGTCGGCCTGGTGCTCCCCGAGCTGCAGAACCCGATCTTCCCCGCCTTCGCGGAAGTCGTCGGCGGCGCCCTGGCGCAGCAGGGCTTCACCTCGGTGCTGTGCACCCGCACGGTCGGCGGCGTCTCCGAGGCCGACTACGTGGACCTCCTGCTCCAGCAGCAGGTCAGCGGCGTGGTCTTCGCCGGCGGCCTGTACGCCCAGGCCGACGCCGCGCACGGGCACTACGAGCTGCTGCACGAGCGCAAGCTGCCCACGGTCCTGGTCAACGCCGCCGTCCAGCACCTCGACTTCCCCCAGGTGTCGTGCGACGACGTGGTGGCCGCCGAAATGGCCATCGCCCACCTGCGGGCGCTCGGCCACGAGCGGATCGGCATGGTGCTCGGGCCCAAGGACCACATGCCCTCGCGGCGCAAGCTGGAGACGTTCCAGGCGCAGGGCGGCGACGCGGAGCTGGTCGAGCACACGATGTTCTCGCTGGAGGGCGGGCACGCGGCCGCCGCCCGGCTGGTCAGGCGCGGGGTCACCGGCGTGATCTGCGCCAGCGACCTGCTCGCGCTCGGCACCGTGCGCGCCGCCCGCCGGGCCGGCCTCTCCGTTCCGGCCGACATCTCGGTCATCGGCTTCGACGACTCGGCCCTGATGAACTGCACCGAGCCGCCGCTGACCACCGTCCGCCAGCCCATCGACGCCATGGGCCGTGCCGCGGTCGACCTCCTGGTCGCCCAGATCGACAAGGCCGTGGTGCCCGCCGACGAGCTCCTCTTCGAGCCCGAGCTGGTCGTCCGCGCCTCCACCGCCCGCGCCGGCGCCTGACCCCGGACCGCCGCAGGCCCGTCCCCTCGGCTGGGGCGGGCCTGCGGACGCATGCGGCGTGACGGAGTCGTTATCTTGCAATATGAAGTCGAAATATTGCGCCCTTCGGTCGCTGAACCTATGGTGTGGGCACCTCGCATCAGAAGGGTCTGACCATGCAGAGATCCACCGGACTCTCGCTCGTAACCGTGCTGGCGCTGGCGACCACGGCGGCTTGTGGCTCGGGCGAGCCGCCCGCCCCCGCGGCCGGCGGCGGCGCCAAGGCCGTCTCGATCACGGTGGCCTGCCAGCCGGCGAAGTCCGCGCCGAAGGAACGGCAGGCCTGGGACGACGACGTGGCGACGTTCATGAAGGACCATCCCGGCGTGACGGTCAAGAGCACGGACCAGCAGCCGTGCTTCGACCCCAAGACGTTCGGTCCCAAGCTGGCGGGCGGCCAGATGGAGACGGCCTTCGTGGTGCCCGTGACCAACTACAACGACGTGATCGGCAAGGGCCAGGCGCTGGACATCACGCCGTACACGAGCGCCATCAAGAACTGGAACGACCTGCGCGCCGACCACAAGGAACTGCTCACCAAGGACGGCAAGGTCTACGGCGTCCCCAACGTGCACTACAGCGTCGGCCTGGTCTACAACCGCGCCCTGTTCACCAAGGCCGGGCTCGACCCCAACAGCCCGCCGAAGACCTGGGCCGAAGTCCGCGAGGCGGCCAAGAAGATCGCCGGGCTCGGCGCGGGACACGTCGGCTTCGGCGAGTACTCCGGCGGCAACACCGGCGGCTGGCACTTCACCCAGGCCGTCTACGGCCGCGGCGGCAGCATCCTGACCCCCGACGACAAGAAGGCCGCGTTCAACTCGCCCGAAGGCAAGGCCGTGCTGCAGACCCTGCACGACATGCGCTGGGTGGACAACAGCATGGGCACCAAACTGCTGGTCGGCTGGGAGTCGCTCATGGTCGCCATGGGCAGCGGCAAGGTCGGCATGATGCTCGGCGCGCCCGACGTGGTCACCGACGTGGTGAACAAGTTCAAGGGCAACGTGGCCGACTACGGCATCACCGGCTTCCCCGAGGCCAAGGCGTCGCTCAGCGGCGGCGAAGCGTTCATGATCAACCCGAAGGCCACGCCTGAGGAGGCCAAGGCCGCGCTGGAGTGGATCGACTTCCGCTTCAACACCGTCGGCAAGGGCCGCTTCGACTTCGCCCGCGGCAAGAGCATCGGCAACCCCGTCGGCGTCCCGGACAACGCCGTCTTCGGCGACTCGCCGACCGGCCAGGCCATCCAGGCCGACCGGGTCAAGAACGCCTCGCTCCCGGTCGAGAACTACGCCTCCTACGTCGAGGCGGCCGGCACGATCCCGCCGAAGGCCGAGCCGGTGCACGCCCAGGAGCTGTACGCCATCCTCGACGTGCCGATGTCGGGCGTCCTGAGCCGTAAGGAAGCCGACATCGACCAGCTGCTCGCGGACGCCGAGACCAAGGCCAACTCGGTGCTGGCGGCCAAGGGCTGACCCGTATGCAGATCTTGAGGCGCAACCTGACGGCCTACGGGTTCCTGTGCGCGGCGCTGGCCTGCTTCACGGTGTTCGCCTGGTATCCGATGGTCAGGGAGTTCATCCTGAGCTTCCAGAAGACCGACCTGATCAACGAGCCGATCTGGGTGGGCCTGGACAACTTCAAGACGGCCTTCCTGGACCCGGCCTTCGGCGAAGCCTGGCTGAACACCCTGGAGTTCACGCTCCTCGCCCTGCTGTGCGGCTATGCCGTGCCGTTCGTCGTCGCGCTCGTGCTCAACGAGCTGCGCCACGCCCGGGCCTACCTGCGGTTCGTGGTCTACCTGCCGGTCATGCTGCCGCCGATCGTGGCGGTGCTGCTGTTCAGGTGGTTCTACGACCCGGGGCCCGGGCTGTTCAACCAGATGCTCGACGTCCTCGGCCTGCCGCCGCTGGCCTGGCTGGACAGCTCGTCCACCGCCCTGATCTCCCTGGTCATCGTCTCGACCTGGATGAACATGGGCAGCGCGACGCTGATCTACCTGGCCGCGCTGCAGAACATCCCGCCCGAGCTGTACGAGGCGGCCGAGCTCGACGGCGCCGGCATCTGGAAGCGGATCAGGCACGTCACGATCCCGCAGACCCGGCTGATCCTGCTGCTCATGCTCATGCTGCAGATCGTGGCGACCATGCAGGTGTTCATCGAGCCGTACATGCTCACCGGCGGCGGGCCGGAGAACGCGACGGTCACGGTCGCGTACCTGATGTTCCAGAACGCGTTCACGCTGCAGGACTACGGCTCGGCCGGGGCGCTCGGCATGATGCTGATGATCGTGCTGCTCGTCTTCGCGGCCTTCCAGCTCCGGCTGACCAGGGAGGACAAGGCGTGATCTCCGTCGGGGCCCGGGCGACCACCGGGCACAAGCGGGGCAGGAAGAGGTCGCCGAAGCCCATCGAGGTGCAGTTCCGCACGATCGTCTCGCCTCATCAGCTCAACAGCAGGTGGGGCCGGCGGATCTACTGGCTCGTGCTGGCCGCGGTACTGGTGACGTTCACGCTGGCCTTCGTCTTCCCGCTCTACTGGATGGTGACGGGCGCGCTGAAGACGCCGGAGGAGCTGGCGCAGATGCCGCCGACGCTCGTGCCGGCCGAGCCGAGCACGGACGCGTTCTTCGAGGCGTGGGACCTGTTCGACATCGGCACGCTGCTGGTGAACACCGCCTACTACTCGCTCGGCGGCTGGGTCGTCTGCATGGCCGTGGACGTCTCGGCGGCGTACGCGCTGTCGAAGCTGCGGCCGATGTTCGGCAACGTCATCCTCGCCATGATGCTGGCCACGCTGATGATCCCGGCGATGGTCGTGCTGATCCCGCTGTACGTCACGGTCGTCGACCTGGGCCTGCTGAACAACCCGTGGGCGCTGTGGCTGCCCGCGGCGGCCAACGGCTTCAACATCTTCCTGCTCAAGCGCTTCTTCGACTCGATCCCCAGGGAACTGATCGAGGCCGCGCAGATCGACGGGGCGGGGCCGGTGCGCATCCTGCGCTCGGTGGTCCTGCCCATCTCCAGGCCCATCCTGGGCGTGGTCTCGATCTTCACGATCGTCACCTCGTTCAAGGACTTCGTCTGGCCGCTGCTGGTCATGACCGACAGCGACAAGATGACGATCAGCGTGGGCCTGTCGCAGACGGCCGGCGCCGTCACCCAGAACCAGGTCATGGGCGGTCTGCTGATCACCAGCATTCCCATGATCGTTGTTTTCTTCATCTTCCAACGGCACATCATGGCGGGCCTGACCGCCGGAAGCATCAAGGGATGAGCGCATGTCGCAAACGTGGTGGCGGGGGGCCGCGATCTACCAGGTCTACCTGCGTAGCTTCGCCGACGGGAACGGCGACGGCGTGGGAGACCTCGCCGGCCTGCGCGCCCGCCTGCCGTACCTGAAGGAACTCGGGATCGACGCCATCTGGCTCAACCCGTGGTACCCGTCGCCGATGGCCGACGGCGGCTACGACGTGGCCGACTACCGGGACATCGAGCCCGTCTTCGGCACGCTCGGCGAGGCCGAGCGCTTCATCCAGGAGGCGCACGACCTCGACGTCAAGGTCATCATCGACGTGGTCCCGAACCACAGCTCCACCGAGAGCGCCTGGTTCAAGGAGGCCCTGGCGGACCCGGCCGCCCGGGACCGGTTCTGGTTCGCCGACGAGCCGCTCAACGACTGGCAGTCGATCTTCGGCGGCCCGGCGTGGACGCAGCTCCCCGACGGCCAGTGGTATCTGCACCTGTTCGCTCCCGAGCAGCCGGACTTCAACTGGACGAACCCCGAGGTGCACCGGGAGTTCGAGGACGTGCTGCGCTTCTGGTTCGACCGCGGCGTGGACGGCGTCCGCATCGACTCGGCGGCGCTGCTGATCAAGTCCGACACCGCGTACGAAGACCTCGACGAGGTCCACGACGTCTACCGCCGGTGGCGCGAGGTGGCCGACGAGTATGGCGAGCGCGTCCTGATCGGGGAGGTATGGCTCCCCGATCAGGAGCGTTTCGCGCTCTACCTCCGCCCCGACGAGCTGCACACGGCCTTCAACTTCGACTTCCTGTCCTGCGCCTGGGACCCGGCCGACCTGCGCAGGTCGATCGAGCTGACGCTGGCCACGCACACCCCGGTCGGCGCCCCGCCGACGTGGGTGCTGTCCAACCACGACGTGACCAGGCCGGTCACCCGGTACGGCCGCGCCGACACCTCGTTCGCGCACGGCGGAGCCCTGCACGGCACCCCGTCGGACCCCGAACTGGGCTACCGCCGGGCCCGCGCCGCGGCGCTGCTGGCCATGGCCCTGCCCGGCTCGCTCTACGTCTACCAGGGCGAGGAGCTGGGCCTGCCGGAGGTGGAAGACCTGCCGGACGAGCTGCGTCAGGACCCGATGTACGCCCGCTCGGGCGGCACCAACCCGGGGCGCGACGGCTGTCGCATCCCGTTGCCGTGGTCAGGCGACGAGCCCCCGTTCGGGTTCGGCGACGGGACACCCTGGCTGCCGCAGCCGGAGAGCTGGCGCAAGCTGACGGCCGAGGCCCAGCGGACGGACCTCGACTCGATGCTCAACCTCTACCGCAGGGGCCTGGAGCTGCGGCGCAGGCTGCTCGGGGACGGGACGCTGACCTGGCTGCCGCTGGGGGAGGAGGTGCTGGCCTTCACCCGCGACTCGGGCCTGACCAGCGTCACGAACCTGGGCCAGGACCCGATCCCACTGCCCGCGGGCACCACGGTCGTGCTGGCCAGCGGCCCGATCGAGGACGGCCTGCTGCCCTCGGACACCACCGCCTGGCTGACCTGACCTGACTGACGGACCTGACGGCCCCCGGGCGGTCCTGCCGCCGCCCGGGGGCGCTCAGGGCCTTTCGCCGGTGGGCCCGGTCAGGCTTGGCTTCGCTCGGGGACGGCCCGGCTCGCGCCGTCCCCATTCCCGCGCGTCGTGCGGGACTCTCCCGTACGGGCTGACGGGCGCCTGCGGCGGATGACGAGCAGTGCGGCCAGCGTCATGCCCACGCACACCCAGCCGAACCAGTCGCCGAAGCGCGCGTAGAACGTGGGTCCTGAGGGCCCGGCGGGCACGTCGGCGACGGCCGTGACGAACGGCTCGCGCGTCCCCTCCGTGTCGGCCGAGGCCAGCACCCGCCCCCACGGGTCGGAGATCATCGGTGTGCCCCACTGCGCCGCCCAGGCCAGCGAGAACCCACTCTCCACCCCGCGCAGCAGCCCCATCCGGCTGTGCTGCCAGCCGTTGCCGTACTCGTCGGCCGCGGGCACCGCCAGCAGCCGCGCCCCCGCCCGCCCGTAGCCCCGGCTGGGGTCGGGGAAGTTGAGGTCCATGCAGTTCGCCAGGCCGACCAGCCCATCACTGGAGAACGCGAGCTCTGTGCCCTTTCTGAACGGAGCGCCCGGCGCGAAGTGCCACTTCGCGTAGTACACGTGCTTCGTCCCGTCGGCGGGGAGCAGCACCGAGTAGTTGTACTTGAGCCCGGGAGCCTTGTGCACGACTCCCACCACCACGTCGGTGCCGCGTGCCCGCCCGGCCTCCGCGAGCGGGCCGACCACGGTGGGCAGGCTGGTCTCGTCGGTGCCGAACGCCCCCTCGGGCAGCACCACCGTACGCACTCCGCCGGGCAGGGCCGCGATCTGCTCGACGTACGAACGCACCAGATCACGCCCGCCCGCGCTCGCGGCGTCCGGCGCCCACTGGTACCTGGTCGCGGCCAGCACCGCCACCCGCCGCGAGCCGTCGTCGCCGGCGCCGGCCAGTCGCCACGCTCCGAACCCCAGCGCGAGCCCGCAGACCAGCACGGCCGCCAGCCCGCCGCGCAGCCGGGCCCGCGCGTCCGCCCCCGGCGACAGCAGCGCCGCCACCGCGCACGGCACGAACAGCACCAGGAACTCCACGCCCCAGGCCCCCGTCACTGAGGCGAGCTGGACGACGACCGGCACCTCGGCCTGGTTGGTGGCCAGCGGCCAGATGATCCCCGACGGGTTGACCAGCGTGAACAGGTGCAGGGCGGCCACCCAGAGCGCCGGCGCGGCGAACGCCGCCGCCGTCGGACGCCCGCGCCGCACGAGCGCGCGGAAGAGCAGCACCGGCAGGCCGAACAGCAGCGAGCTGCCCACCACGATGAGCATCCCGACCGGCAGCGGCACCGACGGCGTCCGGAGAAAGAACTCGATCTGCCCGGCCAGCCCCAGCAGATAGGCCAGAAAGGTGACTCCGTAGGCCGTCCGGCCGCTCACCCTGGGCGCCAGCCAGAGGATCGGCAGAGGCGCGATCCACGTCAGCGCCGGGATCGGCGCGAAGCCGGTGCCGAGGAAGAACAGCCCGGCCGAGGCGGCGAGCGCCACGACCGAGTACGTCACCGCTAATTTCCCCCGAATCATGTATACACCGTAAACGGCGATTGTTTACGGTGTCAACGTAGGGGCCGCCTCCGCGCGGGCCCGGCCGTCGTATCCTCCAGGCGACGACGGTGAACGCCCCGAGGAGAGGGAACCAGAGTGACCCCACGGCTGCGCAGAACGCTCCCGCACGACCTGGACGCCGAGACGAGGACGCTCTACGACAAGATCACCTCGGGTCCGCGCGGCGGGTTCATGGTCGACGGGGAGGGCGGACTCACCGGGCCGTTCAACGCGATGTTGCTCAGCCCGCCCGTGGGCGATCCGCTGCAGGAGCTCGGGGCGGCGCTCCGCTACCGCTCGACGCTCACCGACCGGGCGCGGGAGCTGGCGATCCTGGTGGTGGCCGGGCACCAGGACAGCGCGTTCGAGCAGGCGGCCCACGAGCCCATCGCCCGCGGTCTGGGCTTCACCGAGGAGCAGTTGCGGGCGTTGCGCGCCGGCTCGCCGCCGGCCTTGTCCGATCCGGGGGAGGCGGCGGTGCTGCGGGTGGCCCGCGCCCTGGTGACGAAGGGGGATCTGGACGACGAGGAGTACGCGGTGCTGGGGGAACGGGAGCTGTTCGAGCTGACCACGCTGGTCGGCTACTACTCGACCCTGGCGCTCCAGCTCCGGGTCTTCCGCGTCTGACTCCTCAGCCGTCGGTCGGCGGCGGGGGTCAACTCCGGCTGCCAGCGGCGGGTCCGTCCCGTCAGCCGTTGGTCAGCGGGTGGCGCCGCTGGGGTCGCGGAGCCAGGCATCCAGGGCGGCTCGGGCGCCGGCGGCGTGCTCGGGGAAGCGCAGCGCCCTGACCAGCACCCACAGCGTGCCCTGCAGCCCGCGCGCCGCGACGAACGTGCGCAGCTCCGGGTCGTCGGGATCGGCCCCGTACGCCCGCACGGCTGCCCGCCCGTCGAGGCGGGTCGTCCGCGACAGGCAGGCCAGGTCCCATCCCACGGGCGCGGACATGCACTCCTCGAAGTCGTTCCACAGCGGCCCGGCCGGCGTGGCCAGCAGATTGCCCGGATGCGCGTCCCCGTGCACGACCTGCGCCGGCGGCGCCTGCTCGGCTCCGCTCGTCCGGACGTCCCCGCCCGCCTGCCCGCCCTGCCCGGTGCTGAGGCCGGCGCCGAGGCGTTCCGCCAGGGCGGCGTGGGCGGTGCGGAGGCGGTCCAGCGCCTCGGGGTCGATCTTGCCCGAGAGCAGCTCCAGCAGCCGTACCGGCTCCTGGAGCACCGGCCCGAGCAGCGGCAGCTCGCCGGGGAACGCGCGCAGGACCGCGTGCAGCTCGGCCAGCATCCGCCCGGCCGTGTCCGGTGTCGGCACGTGGCCTGGATCGTGCTCGGCGTAGGCCCAGAGGGACAGCGTCACCCCGTCCCGTACGTGCGGCCCAGGGGGCAGCAGGTCGCTCGGCGGCACCACCGGCGCCCCGGACGCGTGCAGGTAGGACGCGACGGCCAGCTCGCGTTCCAGCGCCTCGGCGGGCCGGGGACGGCCGAGCGCGGTGACGGTGGGGATCCGCGCCACGATCGGCGCGGGCCGCAGGTGGACGCGCAGGTTGAAGGAGTCGTTGAGCACGACCGGCTCCCGCACCCGCACGCCGTGCTCCTCCGCCAGAGCGACGGCAGCGGACACGGCGGTGGACACAGCGGCGAGCACTGCGGCGGGCCCGTCGGCGGATCCGGCGGCGGCGCGGGAGACCATGCTCAGGCGGACTCTCTGACCACGAGCTCCGTGGGCAGGATGATCGGATCGGTCGGCCCGCCCTCGAAGAGGTTGAGCAGCAGCCGCACCATGGCCGCCGCCTGCTCCGTGACCGGATGCCGCAGCGTCGTCAGCGGCGGCTCGGTGTATTTCGCCGCCTCGATGTCGTCGAAGCCCACCACGGCCACGTCGTCCGGCACCCGCCGGCCCGCCTGCCGCAGCGACTGCAGCGCCCCGACCGCCATCAGGTCGTTGGCCACGAAGACGGCGTCGAGCCCGGGATCGTCGCCGAGGAGCTGGCGCATGGCCACCGCCCCTGACTCGCGGGTGAAGTCGCCGACGGCCACGATCGAGCGGCGGTCGGAGTCGCGCAGCACGTTGCGGTAGCCGGACAGCCGGTCCTGGCCGGCGATCATGTCCTGCGGCCCGGCGATCGTGGCGATCCTGCGCCGCCCGCCCTCCACCAGGTGCCGCACCCCGGCCTCGGCCCCGCCCACGTTGTCGTTGTCGACGAAGGGGATGTCGACGGGAACGGCGGGCCGCCCGTACGAGACGACGGGGACGCGCAGCCGGGACAGCGCGGACGGCAGCGGGTCGGCGCCGTGCATGGACAGCAGCATCACGCCGTCGACGTGACCGCCGGAGATGTAACGCTCCACCCTGGCGTGACTCTTGGGTGAGGACGCCAGCATCAGCACGACCTGCTTGTTGATCGCCTCCAACTCCATCGAGGCGGACCTGATGGCGGTGGAGAACAGCGGGTCCTCGGAGAAGACGCGGGTGCCCGGCTCGCTGACCACCAGGGCGACCGAGTCGGTGCGCTGGGTGACCAGGCTGCGGGCCGCCGAGTTGGGCACGTAGCCCAGCTCGTCGATCGCGCGCTGCACCGCGTCGCGGATGTGGGGGGCCACCGTCGTCTGCCCGTTGACCACCCGGGACGCGGTGGCACGCGAGACACCCGCCCGGGCGGCGACCGCCTCCAGGGTCGGGCGTCTCATGACTGTCTCAGAAGGGAGAGCACGGGCAAAAATCTACAGCCCGTTGCGGCCGATGACGTCCCGGTACCACAGCGCACTGTCCTTGGGCGTCCGGGTCTGCGTGGCGTAGTCGACGTGCACGATGCCGAACCGGCGCCGGTAGCCCTCGGCCCACTCGAAGTTGTCGAGCAGCGACCACACCAGGTATCCGCGCAGGTCGGCGCCCGCCTCGATGGCCTTGTGCACCTCACGCAGGTGCCCGTCGAGGTAGGCCACCCGATCGTCGTCGTGCACGCGCCCGTCCTCCACGACGTCGTCGAAGGCCGCGCCGTTCTCGGTCACCATGAGTCCGACCTGCGGATAGTCCTTGGAGAGCCGGATGAGTAGCCGGGACAGGCCGTCGGGGACGATCGGCCAGCCCATCGCGGTCGTGGGTGCGTCCGCGGCGGCGAACTTGACGTCCTCCGAGCCCGGCCACGCGGCGTCGGCGGGCAGCCCTGGGCCCGACTCGACCACGCACGGGTTGTAGTAGTTGATGCCGATCAGGTCGATGGGCGCGTTGATCAGCTCCAGGTCGCCGTCCTTGACGTGGCCGGTCCCGCCGTTGCGCTCGGCGGCCGCCAGCACCTCCTCCGGGTACGTGCCGCGCAGGGCCGGGTCGAGGAACTGCCGGGTGAGCAGCGCGTGGATGCGGTCGGTGGCGGCCGCGTCGGCCTCCGAGGCCACCGCCGAGGGGTCGTTGACCTGGGCCGGGGTGAGCACGGGCGCGGAGTTGACCACCAGCATGATGCTGCGCGCCCCCGCCTCGCGCAGCCGCCGCGCCGCCAGGCCGTGGCCGAGCAGCAGGTGGTGCGCCGAGCGCAGGGCGTCGGCCGGGTCGCGGCGGCCCGGCGCGTGCACGCCGTTGCCGTAGCCGAGGAAGGCGGCCACCCACGGCTCGTTCAGCGTCGCCCAGTCGGTGACCCGGTCGCCGAGCTTGTCATAGACGGCCTGGGTGTAGTCGGCGAAGCGGTAGGCGGTGTCGCGGTCGGTCCAGCCGCCACGGTCCTCCAGCGCCTGGGGCAGATCCCAGTGATAAAGGGTGACATATGGCGAAATTTCGGCGGCCAGGAGTTCGTCCACGAGCCGGTCGTAGAACGCCAGGCCGCGCGGGTTGATCGGGCCTTCGCCGTCCGGCTGGATGCGCGGCCACGCCACGGAGAACCGGTAAGCCCCCAGCCGCAGCTCACGCATCAGCCCGACATCGTCCCGATAGCGGTGATAGTGGTCGCAGGCCACGTCGCCGGTGTCGCCGTCGGCCACGTTCCCGGGGGTGTGGGAGAAGGTGTCCCAGATCGACTGGCCCCGCCCGTCCTCCTTGACCGCCCCCTCGATCTGATAGGAGGCCGTGGCGGCTCCCCAGACGAAGTCCTCGGGAAAGATCATCCCTTAACAGCTCCTTGCATGATTCCACCGATGATTTGCTTGCCGAACAGGGCGAACACGGCCACGAGCGGCAGGGTCCCGATCGCGGTGCCCGCGAGGCCGAGCACGTAGTCGTTGACGTACCCACTGGCCAAGGTCGACAGCGCCACCTGGACGGTCGGATTGTCCGGGCTCAGCACGACCAGCGGCCAGAAGTAGTCGTTCCAGGCCGACATGAACGTCAGCATGCCCAGCACCGCCGCCGCCGGCCGCGCGGACGGCAGCACCACGTGCCAGAACAGCCCCCAGGTGCTGCACCCGTCCACCCGGCCCGCCTCCAGCAGCTCGTTGGGCAGGGCGCGGGAGAGGTACTGGGTCATGAAGAACACGCCGAACGCGTTGACCAGCGCGGGCACGATCAGCGCGTAGTTGGTGCCGGTCCACTCCAGCTTCACCATGAGCATGTAGAGCGGGATGATGCCGAGCTGCGCCGGGACCATCATGGTCGCGACGGTGATCACGAGCATGACGTTCCTGCCCCTGAACCTCAGCTTGGCGAAGGCGAACCCGGCCAGCGTCGAGAAGAACATCACCGCGATCGAGATCGACCCTGCCACGATGACCGAGTTGACCAGCGCGAGCCCGAAGGGCACGGTGTCGAAGACCCGGGCCACGTTGGCGAAGAAGTTCCCGCCGGGCAGCAGCGGCGGCGGCACCTCGGCCAGCGCGGAGTTGTGCCTAGAGGCCACCACGACGCTGTAGTAGAGCGGGAAGGCCGAGAAGAAGGCCACCGCGGTCAACGTCAGATAACGCAGCTTCACAGCACACCGCCCTTCACCTTGCGGGTGATGAGGAAGTTGATCCCGGCGACGATCACCACGGCCAGGAACATCAGCCATGACGCCGCGGAGGCGTAACCGAAGTCGAACGTCGAGTTCGCGAAGGCCTGCTCGTAGACGTACAGCGCCAGGGTCTGGAACTGACGGTCGGGGCCGCCCGTGGCGATGCCGCCACCGCCGCCGCTGCTCTGCCCGAACAGCAGGGGCTCGGCGATGATCTGCATGGCGCCGATCGTGGAGACGATGACCACGAAGATGATCGTCGGCCGGATCATCGGGATCGTGATCCGGCGCAGCTGGGTGAAGTTGCTCGCGCCGTCGAGGGTGGCCGCCTCGTACAGCTCACGCGGTACGGCCTGCATGGCCGCCAGGAAGATCAGCGCGTTGTACCCGGTCCAGCGCCACATGATCATCACCGACAGCGCGATGTGCGAGGTGGCCGTGCCCGCCGCCCAGTCGATGTTCCCGGCCCCGAACCAGGACAGGATCCAGTTGATCATGCCGAAGTCGCGGCCGAAGAGCTGACTGAAGATCACCACCACCGCCACCACGCTCGTGACGTTGGGCAGCAGCAGCGCGACCCGGAACAGCGTCTGGAAGCGCAGCCGCCGGTTCAGCAGGTGCGCCAGCCAGATCGACAGCGCGAGCTGCGGCACGGTCGACAGCACGCCGATGGACAGGGTGTTGAAGGTGGCGTTCCAGAAGTAGTCGTCGGCGAGCAGCGTCGTGTAGTTGGCCGCTCCGACGAACTCCTGCGTCTCCGACAGCAGGGTCCACTCGTGCAGGCTCACCCAGGCCGTGTAGATCAGCGGGAACAGGCCGAAGGCGCAGAACAGCAGGAAGAACGGGGCCACGTAGGCGTACGGCGACACCCTCACGTCGAGGGTGTGCCGCACGCCGCGCCTACGCCGTCGCGACACCGCGAGGGGAAGGGTGCTCATTTGATCTTCTTGACGTCCTCGAGCACCTGCGCCCACGCCTCGTCCGGCGTCTGCTTGCCCTGCTCGACCCGGCCGAGGCCGTTACCGATGACCGTGCGGACGTCGGCCTCCTTCGGGCCGAGGTGCTGCGGCTTGAGCGCCTTGGCGGCCTCGGAGTAGATCTTGCCGATGGGGGCGTCGCCGAAGAACGGCTTGGTGAAGTTCTGGATGGACGGGTCGTCGTAGAGGGACGGGATCGACGGGAAGGTGCCCTCCTCCTTGAACACCTTGGCCTGGTTGTCCTTGGAGGTGAGGAAGTCGATCAGTTCGGCCGCCTCCTTCGGGTGCTTGCTCTGCTTGGGCACCATCAGGTGCGAGCCGCCGCTGTTGCCCGAACCGCCGGGCACGGCCGCGATGTCCCACTTGCCGGAGGCGTCCTTGGCCTGCTCCTGGATGAAGCCGGTCATCCAGGCCGGGCAGATGATCGTGGCGAACGAGCCCTTGGCGAAGCCGGTGTTCCACGGGGGCGAGAAGGCCGCCAGCTTGGCGGTCAGGCCCTCCTGGGTGAGCCGGTTCGACAGGTCCCAGGCCTTCTTCACCTCGGGGTTGCTCTCCACGATGATGTTGTCCTGGGCGTCGTACAGGCCGACGGGCGCCTGGTTGACCATGGCGCGGAAGATCTCACCGGGAGAGTCCACGAACTTGGCGCCGGCCACGTTCGCCCCGGCGAACTTCTTGCCGGTCTCGATGTACTGATCCCACGTCGGCCAGAGCGCCGCGACCTCCGTGCGGTCGTCCGGCAGCCCGGCCTTCTTGAACAGGTCCTTGCGGTAGCACATGGCCAGGCCGCCCACGTCGGTGCCGAGGCCGAGGACCTGCGTGCCGTCCTTGCTCAGGCCCTGCTGCCACTTCCAGTCGAGGTAGTCGGCCTGCCGCTTGTCCAGCCCGAACTGCTTGAGGTCGGTGAACTTGCCCGGCTGGGCGGTGAACGTGCTGATGTAGCCGACCTCGACCGCCGCGACGTCCCCCGCGCCGGCGTTCGTGGCCAGCCGCTTGACCAGGTTGCTGTGGTGGTCGTTGAACTGCGTGACGTTCTCGACGATCTCGACGTTCGGGTGCGTCTTCTTGTACTCCTCGTAGAGCGGCTTGAAGCCGAAGTCGCCGAACAGGTCGACGGTCAGTTTGATCTTCTCTCCTGGCTTGGCGCTCGACTCCGCCGCGGTGTTGCCACCGCCGCCGCCACCGCACGCGGTCGCCAGGGCGAGGACGGACGCGGTGAGCACGGGCAGGCCGAGCCGCCGGATGCGAGGGGTCATGGAAACCCTCCATGGTTGGAGCTGGGGGACGAGTGAGAGAGCGCTCTCTCAAGAGATTGTTGGAGCTCACACGCTGCTGTCAACGGGTGTTAAATAACGATCCGAATTCTGCGAGAGAGCGCGTTCACTGATTCCCCAGCGTGCCGGGGGCCATGGGGGAAGGGCGGGAAAGAGCCGTCGCGGCCGGTCAGGCGGCGAGGGAGGTCGCGGCCGGTCAGCCGGTGAGCGCGCGTCCCGCCATGCGGGCGTACATGCGGCCGGGGCTCGGGGCCTGCGTCAGGAAGCCGGGCAACATGGGCAGATCCACCGCGAAGGGGTCGAGGCGCTCGTACAGCTCGTTCGCGTCGGCGGGACGGTCGTCCGGCTGCTTGGCCAGCAACTGCGCCAGCAGCGCGCCCAGCGGCCCCGGCAGCCCTGGTATGGTCGGCGGGCGCTCCTTGACCTGCTGCTCGAAGACCACGTAGTCGGTGGGCCCGGTGAAGAGCTGGCGGCCGGTCAGCATCTCGTGCAGGACACAGCCGAGCGAGTAGAGATCGCTGCGCGGCTCGGCCACGCCGTGCTGGATCTGCTCGGGCGCCATGTACGCCGGCGTGCCCAGGATCTGCCCGATCCTGGTGAACGTGGTGACGTCGGCGTCCCGCAGCATGGCCAGGCCGAAGTCCAGCACCTTCACGCTGCCGTCCGGGCAGAGCATGAGGTTGGTCGGCTTGAGGTCGCGATGGCAGATCGCCAGCGCGTGGGCGGCCGACAGCACCGCGCACGCCTGGGCCGCGATGGCCGCCGCCCACGGCACGGGCAGCGGCCCGTGCTCGTGCACCACGTCGGCCACCGTGACGCCCTCGATGAACTGCATCACCTGGTAGAGCCGCTGCTCGTGGGTGCCGAAGTCGTAGAGCACGGGCGCGCCCGGATGCTCAAGCCTGGCCAGGATGCGCGCCTCGCGGATGAACCTGCGCTCCAGCTCGTGATCGGGCCCGCTGGGCAGCCGCAGCAGCTTCACCGCGACCCGCCGGTCGAGGTGGCGGTCGTGACCCGCGTAGACCGCGCCCATGCCGCCCTGCCCAAGAGGAAGGTCGTCGAGCACATAGCGGTCGCCGATGACCATTACCGTCCCTCCCGCATCCTTCCGGGAAAAACTACACTGTCGGACGGCTGAGCCCGCCTCATAAAGCGAGACGATTCCGGTGCTGGGCGACGACGTGCGGCGAACAGGGCGGCGATCATTGCGCCGATCACTGGGCCAATCACTGCGCCGATCACTGGGCCCCGTGGGCGGGGGGATGGAGGTGGCCGTCGGCCAGGCCGTCGAGACCGAGTCTGATGAGCGTCTGACCCAGCGTCGAGGTCTCGCGGATGGCGTCGTCGAGCACCGCCAGTTGCCTGAACGCCTCGCCGTACGCCTTCTGCTCCTTCAGCGACAGCCGGGGCAGCCGGGTGCGGCGCACGTCGAACCGGCTGGAACCGGTCGTCACCCGCCCGCCGGCCGCGCGCAGGAAGCCGGCCAGGAAGTCGGGGTCGAGCCGACGGCCGTCGACCCGGTAGAGGGTCAGGTGGGGGCCGAGCACCGCCCCTGCGCCGTCCTCCATCACGCGTACGGCGGAGTAGGAGGCCACCACGTCGCCGGGCCTGATCGCGACCAGCCCCTGCTGCACGGTGGTCGAGCCGGACGGCGCGCCGCCGGTGAAGACGTCGTCGGCGGTCAGCACCGGCACGTCGCCCCCGTCGGCGGCCATCTTGGGCGGGGCCTGCGACGTGCTCACCAGGCCTTCCTTGATCAGGTCGCCCAGCGTGGTGGCGGGCTGGTCGAGCGGCTGCTCCAGCACCTTGAGGTCCGGCGGCACGGCGGTGGCGGCGAGGAAGCGGTCGCGTGCCTCGGCGAAGGCCCGCCCGAGGTCGTCGCGCCGCTGGTGCCTGGCCGGGGTCATGTCGACCTCGTCGGCCAGCAGGTCGATGATGCGCACGGTCTGATCGGACCGTTCCTCCAGATACGCCTGCCAGGCCGGCTCCACCACCGACAGGTCGGCCGTGGCGTCGAGGATCAGCACCTCGGACGGTGGCCGGTCACCCGCCGCCGGGCGGCGCAGCAGCCACAGGTCGGAGCCGGGCAGCGCCACGACCGCGCGCAGCGCGCCCGCGCGCAGCAGGTTGGCCCGGATGCGGCGGCCCGCCTTGCGGCTGGCGGCGGCCGGGGGCATCAGGATGGCGACCAGGCCGCGCGGCTTGACATGGGTGAGGCAGTGCTGCACCCAGGCCAGCTCGGGCTCGCCACGGGGCGGCAGGCCGTACTCCCAGCGCGGATCGCCGGTCAGCTCCTCGTAGCCCCAGGCCCGCTCGTTGAACGGCGGATCGCACACGACCGCGTCGGCGCGCTCGCCGGCGAACCCGTCGTGACGCATGGCGTCGCCGGCCACGACCCTGGCCGCCAGGCCGCGCAGCCGCAGCCTGGCGGCGGCGATGGCGGCCGAGGTCTCGCTGAGCTCCTGGCCGAGCACCCGTGCCGCACCGGCGGGGGAGAGCAGCAGCGTGCCGACGCCGCAGGCCGGGTCGAACAGGGTCGCGCCGTCGGCGCTCACGAGCCGGACCATCAGCGCGGCGACGTCCTCGCGGGTGATCGACAACTGCCGCGAGTGGGCTTCGAGATAACGCTCACACAGGAACTCGTACGCGGCCCGCGCGCCGTGCTGCTCGCCCAGTTCGAGAACGAGCTCCGCCAGCTCGGGCTCCAACTCGCCGGCCACGCGGGGATCGCGGGCGCCCGGCAGATCATCACGGGATCCCGCGCCGTCACTCGCGGCGGCGGAGGCCCTGGTGAGCAGGGCTCCGGCCTGGGCCACCAGCTCGCCGAGCCGCAAATCGCCCGCGGCTTTCAGGCGTTGCCACACCCGATCTCCCAGGGAGACCTGGTAGGACTTCCCATAGCGCCGCAGCCACGACTCGACCTGCCGCAGGGAGAACAGCGGCTGGTTGGCGGTGCCGCCGATGGGCTGGGGGAAGTCGTCGTGGCGACGGCGCCAGTTGCTCACCGCGGCACGCCCGACACCGGCGAGCCGGGCGATGTCCCCGGCATTGACGGTCGGGTCGTGGCTCATGGAGCCCACAGTAGTTCACAAGAGTCTTCAGCGCATCTGCTTGTGAAGTCTTTCAACCAATGATTTACTGCTGGGTATGAAGCACAACATCCGCTATGCCGCCGGATCAGACGTGGGCCGCCGCAGGGAGCAGAACGAGGATTCTGGCTATGCGAGCGGCCGGTTGCTCGTGGTGGCTGACGGGATGGGTGGACACGCGGCCGGCGAGCTGGCGAGCTCGGCGGCGATCGCCGTCATGCGCGAGCTGGATGCCACGCTTCCCGAGACGGGCTCCGACCTGGAGGCGGCCCTGGAGGGCGCCGTGCACGAGGCGGCGCGCAGGCTGGTCGAGCTGGCCGACATCGACCCCGCCCGCAGGGGGATGGGGACCACGGTGACCGCCATGCTGTGGGACGGCTACCGGTTCGCCCTGGCTCATCTCGGTGACTCCCGCGGATACTTGCTTCGCGATGGTGCTCTCTACCAGATGACCAAGGATCACACACTTGTGCAGTCGATGGTGGACGAAGGACGGATAACGGAGGATCAGGCCGCCGTGCACCCCCGTCGTTCCATGGTGCTGCGCGTGCTGGGCAGCGAGGGCCGGGCGGAGCCGGACATGGCGCTGCGCGAAGCCGAGCCTGATGATCGCTACCTCCTCTGCTCCGACGGGCTCACGACCGTGCTCGGGCCCGAGGTCCTGCACGAGGTGCTGACCACGGTGGCAGACCCGGCCGCGGCCGTCCAGCGTCTGATCGATCTGGCCAACGAGGGCGGCTCGCCGGACAACGTGACCGTGGTCGTGGCCGACGTGGTCGCGCCGGGCGCGGGAGACGCGGGCATCTTCCGCGTGGGCGCCGGCGCCTGACCATCGTAGTAGCGCGTCACACCAGCCTCAGCAGTCACATTGCCGAAATTTCGGCTCATAGCAAGACACTTTCCGAATGACACGCGCACTTTCGCGATGGCGCTATTACAGTCCATCGTGATTTGTCGGTTTTCTGGGAGGAGTCGCCCTGGACCCGATCGCGGACGAGCTGCTGAAGACGGTGCGGCAGGAACTCGGTTACAAGGAGAAGAGCAGCCAGTTCACCAAGTTCGGCCAGTGGTACGCGGATCGCGTCCAAGACCCCCAATATCGCGACGCGCCCTGGTGCGACATGTTCCTCGCCTGGGCCGCGAACAAGTCCGGCCTCACCGACTACGTCGGCGAGTTCGCCTGGACGCCCTCCCACGCGGCCTGGTTCATCCAGCGGGGCGCCTGGTCGCAGAAGCCCGAGCCCGGAGCGCTGGTCTTCTTCGACTGGCGCGGCGGCAAGAGCTACAAGGGCATCGACCACGTCGGCGTGGTCGAGCGCGTCAGCGGCAAGAAGATCCACACCATCGAGGCGAACGTCGACCGCGTCTGGCTCAAGCGCAAGACCAGGGAGACGGACAAGGTCGTCGGGTACGGCCTGCCGCGCGTGGTCAAGGCCAACGCCGACAAGCTGGACGAGATCCGCTCGACCGAGCGCCCGTTCGCGTCGCCGCCGCCCGTGCGGGTCGGGCAGGGCTCGCCGCTGGACGTCTTAGGCACGCCGCCCGCGCTGCTCGCCGCCATGGTGATCATGACCATCGTGCTCTCGCTCCGCGTCTCGGGCCGCCGCCGTGGCACCCACCGCCGCCTCGCCTGGGCCTGGCCCCTGCGCCGCCTCAACCCGCCCGCGCAGCCGCCGTCCGGCCCGAAGGTCCCGTCCCCCAGAAACCCGCTGACCCCGCCCGCCGCCGACGGCGCGAAAGCGCCGCGCGAGAAGCCGCCGGCCCGCCAGAAGGCACCGCCCCGCGAGAAGACTCCGGTCCGCGAGAAGGCCCCGGTTCCGAAGAAGACCCCGGCCCCCGAGAAGGCTTCCGAGAAGGCTCCCGAGAAGCCCGCCCGTCCGGTCAGGAGCCGGGTGCCGGCCGGTTCGGGCGGTTCCGCCGCGAAACACCCCACCGCGTCGAGACGCAGACCGTACGAACGGGACTAACCCCGGCAAACAGCGCTAAGCGGTCAGGTCGATGACGGTCTTGACGTTGTCGTGGCCGGCGGGCTCGAACGCCTCCAGGGCACGCGTCAGCGGCACCCGCCGCGTGATCAGCCGCTCCAGCCAGGCCAGGTCCGCCTTGGCCAGCGCCGCCGCCGCGTCGCGGTAGTGCCGCAGGTTCCCGTTCACCGTTCCGAAGACCACGTCGTTCTCCAGCACGATGTCCCGGTTGATCACACCGGCGTCCACCCGGTGCGACCGCCCGCCGGACGCGAGCCCGCACAGGCAGACGATGCCCGCGGCGGCGGTGGTGGTCATGGCGTCGATGACGAGCGGCCCCGCTCCCGTGCACTCGATGATGAGATCCGGCTTGGCCTCGGCGAACTCCGCCAGCGACGAGCCGGAGTGGTACGTCGCGCCGATCCCCTCCACCAGGCTCGACTTGAGCCCGGGGCCGGACCGGTCGAGGACGTGCACCTCCAGCCCCCGCTGCCGTCCGAGCAGCGCCGCCAGCAGCCCGATCGGCCCGGCGCCGGTGACCAGCAGCGTGCGCGGCTCGAACCAGGACCGCGCGCCGATCCGCTCGATCTGCTCCCACGCCTTGGCGACCACCGACGCGGGCTCGACCAGCGCGCCGACGCTCTCCAGCGAGCGCTCCACCTTCACGGCGTAGCCGGCCTCGACGGTCCAGCGCTCACTGGCGAACCCGTCGAGCTCCTTGATGCCGCGCTCGGTGTAGCCGCCGTTGCGGCACATGTCGAACTCGCCCCGCGCGCAGGCTCCGCACGGCACGGGGTCGGGGCGGCGCACGACGCCGGCGACGAGCTTTCCCGGCGAGAACGCGGACCCGTCGGGGGCTTCGAGCACCCGCCCGAGCGACTCGTGGCCGATGACCATGCGCTCCTCGCCCGGTGGCGGCCAGCCGTAGCCGGCGCCGATCAGCTCCCTGTCGGTCCCGCAGATGCCGACGGCCAGGCCCTCGACGAGCAGCTCGCCCTGACCCCGCCGCGGGTCGGGCACCTCCCGCACGTCGAGCGTGCCCTCACTCCCCGGTTCGAACGTCAGCGCGCGCATCCCCGCCACCTCCTCGGAAGGGCCCTACCCACGCTGCCCCCGTCCACCTCGCTCTTGGGAAATAGTAGGACGTCCTAGTATCTTCGTAAGTGAAGCCTCCACGAAGGAGTGATCAGGCGTGCACGTCCCGCGACACCCCGTCCGTTTCGTGACCGCCGCGGCCCTGTTCGACGGGCATGACGCGGCGATCAACATCATGCGGCGCATCCTCCAGTCCCAGGGTGCCGAGGTGATCCACCTCGGGCACAACCGGTCGGTCGACGAGATCGTCACCGCCGCGATCCAGGAGGACGTCCAGGGGGTGGCGATCAGCTCCTACCAGGGCGGGCACGTGGAGTTCTTCACCTACCTGGTGGACCTGCTGCGCGAGCGCGGCGCCGGCCACGTGAAGGTGTACGGCGGCGGCGGGGGCGTGATCGTCCCCGAGGAGATCGAGCTGCTGCACTCACGCGGCGTCGCCCGGATCTTCTCGCCCGAGGACGGCCAGCGCTACGGCCTGCCCGGCATGATCAACAAGCTGATCGAGGAGTGCGACGTCGAGCTGGGTGACCCGCCCTCGGTGGAGGCCGTGGTCTCGGGCGACCAGGCGGCGCTGGCCCGCGCGATCACCCTGATCGAGAGCGGCCGGGCCCCCGCCGAGCTGGTGGCGGGCCTGGCCACGGAGCGGCGCGCGCCCGTCCTCGGCATCACCGGCACCGGCGGCTCGGGCAAGTCCTCGCTCACCGACGAGCTGGTCCGCAGGTTCCGTGTGGACAACGACGACAAACTGCGCATCGCGATCATCGCCATCGACCCGACCCGCAGGCGCGGCGGCGGCGCTCTGCTGGGCGACCGCATCCGCATGAACAGCCTGGGGCCCCAGACCTACTTCCGCTCCCTGGCGACCAGGGGAGCGGCCAACGAGGTGCCCGCCTGCCTCGACGACGTGATCAACGCCTGCCGCGCGGCCGGCTACGACCTGGTGATCGTGGAGACGCCCGGCATCGGCCAGGGCGACGCGGGCATCGTGCCGCACGTGGACGTGCCCATCTACGTGATGACGCCCGAGTTCGGGGCGGCCTCGCAGCTGGAGAAGATCGACATGCTCGACTTCGCCGAGGCCGCGGTGATCAACAAGTACGAGCGGCGCGGCGCCGAGGACGCCCTGCGCGACGTGCGCCGCCAGCTCGTACGCAACCGCGAGGCGTTCGGCGTCTCACCCGAGGACATGCCGGTCTTCGGCACCATCGCCGCCCGCTTCAACGACGCCGGAGTCACCGCTCTCTACCACCACCTCAAGCCCCTCCTCCCGACCGGCGCGAGCCCCGGCCTGCTGGCGCCGGTCCAGGGCCGCACCTCGCAGGCGTCGGCCGCCATCGTCCCGCCCGCCAGGGTGCGCTACCTGGCCGACATCGCCGAGACCGTGCGCGGCTACCACGCCGAGACGCTGGCCCAGGCCGAGGTGGCCCGCCGCCGCCAGCAGCTGGCCGCCGTACGCGACCTGCTCAGCGAGGCGGGCGCGCGGGAGATCGGCCGCGTCGGGGGGGAGCTGTCCGAGGAGAGCCGCGCGCTGCTCGACGGCTGGCCCGCCGTCAAGGAGCGCTACAGCGCCGACGAGCTGGTGGTGAAGGTATGCGACCGCGAGCTGCACACCCCGCTCTGGCGCGAGACGCTGTCCGGCAACCGCATCCCCAGGGTGGCCCTGCCCCGCTACACCGACCACGGCGACCTGCTGCGCTTCCTGCGCTCGGAGAACCTGCCGGGGATGTTCCCGTTCACCGCCGGGGTGTTCCCGTTCAAGCGCGACGACGAGGATCCGACCAGGATGTTCGCCGGCGAGGGCGACCCGTTCCGCACCAACAGGCGCTTCAAGCTGCTGTCGGAGGGACAGCCCGCGACCCGGCTGTCCACCGCGTTCGACTCGGTCACGCTGTACGGCCACGACCCCGACCTGCGCCCCGACATCTACGGCAAGGTCGGCACTTCGGGCGTCTCGATCGCCACGCTCGACGACATGAAGGTGCTCTACGACGGGTTCGACCTGGCCGCGCCGAACACGTCGGTGTCGATGACGATCAACGGCCCGGCGCCCACGATCCTGGCCTTCTACCTCAACGCCGCCGTCGACCAGGCCATCGACCGCTTCCGCGCCGAGCAGGGCCGCGACCCCGACGAGGCCGAGGCCCGCGAGCTGCGCGCCCGCACGCTGGCCACGGTCAGGGGCACGGTGCAGGCCGACATCCTCAAGGAGGACCAGGGGCAGAACACCTGCATCTTCTCCACGGAGTTCAGCCTGCGGATGATGGCCGACATCCAGGAGTGGTTCATCGCCAACGGGGTCAGGAACTTCTACTCGGTCTCGATCTCCGGCTACCACATCGCCGAGGCCGGGGCCAATCCGATCAGCCAGCTCGCGTTCACGCTGGCCAACGGGTTCACGTACGTGGAGGCGTACCTGGCCAGGGGCATGAGGATCGACGACTTCGCGCCGAACCTGTCGTTCTTCTTCTCCAACGGCATGGACCCCGAGTACAGCGTGCTCGGGCGGGTGGCCCGCCGGATCTGGGCGGTGGCCATGCGCGAGCGCTACGGCGCCGGCGAGCGCTCGCAGAAGCTGAAGTACCACGTCCAGACCTCGGGCCGGTCCCTGCACGCCCAGGAGATGAACTTCAACGACATCCGCACCACCCTCCAGGCCCTGATCGCCGTCTACGACAACTGCAACAGCCTGCACACCAACGCCTTTGACGAGGCCGTCACCACCCCCTCGGCCGACTCGGTGCGCCGCGCGATGGCCATCCAGCTCATCATCAACCGCGAGTGGGGCCTGGCCAGGAACGAGAACCCGCTGCAGGGCTCGTTCATCATCGAGGAGCTCACCGACCTGGTGGAGGAGGCGGTGCTGAGCGAGTTCGAACGGCTGTCGGACCGCGGCGGCGTCCTCGGCGCGATGGAGACGGGCTACCAGCGCGGCAAGATCCAGGACGAGTCCATGCTGTACGAGATGCGCAAGCACGACGGCTCCCTGCCGATCGTCGGCGTCAACACCTTCCGCAACCCGCGCGGCGAGGACGAGGCCGAGCCGCACCAGGTGGAGCTGGCCAGGGGCACCGAGGAGGAGAAGCGCTCACAGCTCGACCGGCTGCACGCCTTCCACGAGCGCAACCGCTCCGAGGCGCCCGCGCAGCTGGCCCGGCTGCGGGAGGTGGCGATGTCGGAGGGGAACGCGTTCGAGGTGCTGATGGAGGCGGCCAGGGTCTGCTCGCTCGGCCAGATCACCGACGCCCTCTTCGAGGCGGGCGGCCAGTACCGCCGCAACGTCTGACCGAGCTGCATGCCGGGACGGGGCCGGACATGGGACGCCGATAGGATCACGGTTCTGGGGAATATCCGTATTCTGGAGGATTTCATGTCCGACGTCACGCTCAGAGGTAACCCGATCACGGTCGGCGGCACCTTCCCGAAGCCCGGCGACAGCGCGCCGGCCTTCCGGCTCGTGGGCTCCGACCTGGCCGATCGTTCGCTCGACGACTTCGGTCAGAAGACCAAGGTCCTCAACATCTTCCCGAGCGTCGACACCGGCGTCTGCGCCGCCTCGGTGCGCCGCTTCAACCAGGTGGCCGGTGAGCACCCCGACGTGGCCGTGCTCTGCGTCTCGGCCGACCTGCCCTTCGCCCAGGGCCGTTTCTGCGGCGCCGAGGGCGTGGAGAACGTGACCATGCTCTCGCTCATGCGGGGCCGCGAGTTTCTCACCGACTACGGCGTGGCGCAGGAGTCTGGCCCGATGGTCGGGCTGGCCGCCCGCGCGGTGGTCGTACTCGACGGCGACAACAAGGTGATCTACTCGGAGCTGGTGCCCGAGATCTCCCAGGAGCCCGACTACGAGAGCGCGCTGTCCGCCCTCAAGTGAGCCGCCGCTGAGCGAGCCGCCCGCGTACGTCGCGGGCGGCGCCTCAGCGCTTGACGCCCACGCCGCACAGAGCCAGCGACGACTGCGGACCGGCGGCGGCGAAGTCGATCATGTCCGACAGATCCGGCCGCCACTGCGGCAACCACACCAGACCCGGATCCACCAGCTCGAACCCCTCGAACAGCGCGCCGATCTCGTCGCGGTCGCGCGGGGTGAGCGGCAGGCCGGCGCTCCGGTAGACCTCGGTGCACCGCTCGACCGCGGCCGGCCGGGCCTCGCTGGTGCCGTGGGACATGACCAGGAAGCTGCCCGGCGCCACGGCCTCGCGCAGCGCCGCGACGACCTCGCCGGGCCGGTCGGAGTCGGCGAGGTGATGCATGACCGCCACCAGCAGCACCCCGAGCGGACGGCCGAAGTCGATCGCATCCAGCACGCCGGGCTCGCGCAGGATCGCCCCGGGCTCGCGCAGGTCGCCATGGACGACGGTGGTGCCGCCCTGGCCCTCCAGCAGCGCGCGGGCGTGCACCAGCACCACCGGGTCGTGGTCGACGTAGACCACCCTCGCGCCCGGATCGACCTCCTGGGCGACCTCGTGCACGTTGCCCGGCGCCGGCAGGCCGGTGCCGAGATCGAGGAACTGGGTGATGCCGTTTCGCGCGAGATGGCGCACCGCCCGGCCGAGAAACGCCCGGTTCGCCCGGGCCGCCGCGGGTAACTCGGGAGCCACCTCCAGGATCTTCTCGGCCGCCGCGCGGTCGGCCGCGAAGTTGTCCTTCCCACCGAGGAAGTAGTCGTAGAGCCTGGCCACGCTGGGCGTGCTGGGATCGAAGCCGAGTGACTCCCGCTCCAACCGTGGTCCCCCGATCAACGAGTGAAACGATCTTAGGCTCGGATCATACGGACGCCGACCGACATTCGCAGGATCTAGGCTGCATACGTGGACGACCTCGGTGTGCCCGTGCGGATTCCCGCGACCGTGAGCCGCATCGTGTCCCTGGTGCCGTCGCTGACCGAGTCGGTCGCGGCGAGCCTGCCGGGGGCGCTGGTGGGCGCGACCGACTGGTGCTCGCACCCGGCCGGCCTCGACGTGACCAGGGTCAGGGGCACCAAGAACCCCGACCTCGACGCGATCAGGCGGCTGCGACCGGACGTGGTGCTGGCCAACGCCGAGGAGAACCGCGCCCCCGACATCGAGGCGCTGCGGGAGTCGGGAGTCGCGGTCTGGGTGACGAAGATCGAGACGGTGGCGGAGGCGTTCACGTCGCTGGAGCGGATGTTCACCCTCGCCTGCCGGGCGGAGCCGCCCGGATGGCTGGAGGAGGCGCGGGAGGCGTGGCGGGCGCCGTACGAGGGGCCGCGGCGGACGGCGATCGTGCCGATCTGGCGGCGGCCGTGGATGGTCGTGGGCCGTGACACGTTCACCGGCGACGTGCTGCGCCGGCTCGGCGTGGACAACCTGTACGCCGGCCACCCCGAGCGCTACCCGAAGATCCCGCTCGCCGAGCTGACCTCGCGCCGCCCCGACCTGGTGGTGCTGCCCGACGAGCCCTACGCCTTCAGCGAGACCGACGGCCCCGAGTCGTTCCCCGGCCTGACCTGCGTCCCCGTCAGCGGCCGGCTGCTCACCTGGTACGGCCCCTCCCTGGTGCGGGCCCCGGAGATCCTGCGCCGCGCCCTCGCCTGACCTGGCCGTGCGGGGTCAGCTCGCCGCGTCGGTCCTGGCGGCCAGGGCGGCGTCCACGGAGGCAGGGGAGAGCACGTGCTCCATGACGATCACCGCCATCCCCACGATCCCCGCACGGTCACCCAGCGAGCTCGTGACGATCTCCAGGTTCCTCGTCGTGTACGGCAGGCTGCGCCGGTAGACGACCTCCCTGATGCCCGTCAGATAGTGCTCCCTGGTCCGCGCCATGTCCCCGGCCAGCACCAGCACGCCCGGGTTGAGCAGGCTCACCGCCGTGGCCAGCACGACCCCCAGCGTGCGCCCGGCCTCCTGGACCCGTGCGATGGCCTCGGCGTCCCCCGCCTGCACGAGCTGGACCACCTCGCGGCTCGACGTCTTGCCGAGGTCGGTGGCCAGGGCGTGGCCGCTGGCCAGCGAGGCCACGCAGCCGCGCGAGCCGCAGGTGCAGACCCGGTCGTCGGTCTCGCGCAGCCGGACGTGCCCGATGTTGCCGGCCGCCTCCTCGACGCCGCGATAGATCTGGCCGTCGAGCACGATGCCGGTGCCGATGCCGGTGGAGACCTTGATCAGGATCAGCGAGTCGGTGCCGCGCCAGGACGACCACCACTCGCCCAGTGCCATCGCGTTGGCGTCGTTCTCCACCAGGATCGGCACGTCGAACATGGATCCGATGGCCTCGCCCACCGGATGGTCGTCCCAGCCGGGCATCAGGAACGACCTGATCACCCGCCCGGTGGTGTGGTCGACCGAGCCGGGCAGGTCGAGACCGACCCCGCACACGTCTCCGGCCGGCCGTCCGGCCCGGTCGAGCATCCGCTGGAACGCCTGCCGCACCCACGACAGCACGGCGTCAGGACCGAGCTCGATGCGCATCTCGGCGCGCTCCTCGGCCATCGGCTTGGCGGCCAGGTCGGTGAGCGCCACCCTGGCGTGGGTGGCGCCCAGGTCGGCCACCAGCAGCAGGCGCCTGGTGGCGTCCACGTCGAGGACGGACGGCGGCCGCCCGCCCCCGGAGACGCCCACGCCGGACTCGTGGATGTAGCCGGCATCGATGAGCCGATCGACCCGGTCGGTGATGGTCGAGCGGGACAGGCCGGTGTACTCGATCAGTTCTTTGCGGGTACGGCAGGTGCCCTTGCGGATCAGCTGGAGGATCTGCCCTGCCGTCAGCATGGTCTATCCCTTCTCCGCTCCTGCGGTGAGGCCCTCCGTCAGCAGGCGTTCGCCGGCGAAGAACACGATCACGATGGGCAGCGTGAGCACCACCGATCCAGCCATCAGGACCGTCGTCGGGATCTCGATGCTCCCCGCCAGCTGAGAGAGCCCCAGGGACACGGTCCAGCTCTCCCGGCTCTCCACCAGGAAGAGCAGGGCGAACAGGAACTCGTTCCACGCGATCATGAACGCGTAGAGGCCGGTGGCCATCAGCGCGGGCTTGGACAGCGGCAGCACCACGCGCCAGATGGTCGACAACCTCGTGCACCCATCGATCGCGGCCGCTTCCTCCACGCTGCGCGGCACGGTCTCGAAGTAGTTGCGGAGCATGTATACCGTGACGGGCACCGTTTGCGCGATATACACGAGGATCAATCCGATCAGCGATCCACGCAGCCCGATCATGGTGAAGAGCACAAACAGCGGGATGGCCAGCACGATCGCCGGGAAGAGGTACACCGCCAGGAACAGGAAGTGCACCTGGCGCCGGCCGAAGAAACGCAGCCGCGCGACCGCGTACGCGCCCGGGATCGAGATCAGCAGCGTGACCGCCACCGAGGCCACCGCGACGATCGCGCTGTTGCGCAGGAAGGTCAGGAAGCCCTGCTTGGTCAGCACGTTCACGTACGTGTCCAGGGTGAAGGCACGCGGCCAGAGCGAGCCGGGGTCCAGGATGAGCTCCTGGATGTCGCGTACCGACAGCATCACCATGTAGAGGAACGGGAACGCGGTGATCAGGAAGAGGAACGCGATCACCAGCGGCTTGAGCACCTTGAGCAGGGCCCGCTCGAACCTATCCCTGCTCACGTTCGCCTCCCGCGAAGAACCTCAGGTAGACGGCCAGGAAGACCACCAGGAAGATCGCCAGCACGATGGCCTGAGCCGCCGAGGCGCCGATGTCGTCGCGCGAGGTGAGGAAGTTGTAGACCCGCACGCTGACCACCTCGGTGCCGGCGCCGCCGCCGGTCAGCAGGTAGACGTCGTCGAACTTGGTGAAGGTGAACACGAAGCGCAGCACCGACAGCAGCGCGATGATCCGCCACAGCTGCGGCATGATCACGTACCGGAAGCGCTGCGTGGGCGTGGCGCCGTCCACGACCGCGGCCTCGTCCAGCTCTTTCGGCAGCGCCTGTAGCCGGGCCAGGATGAACAGGAACGCGAACGGGAAATACCGCCACGCCTCGAACGCGATCACCGTGAGCAGCGCCACCGGCACCTCGATGCCGAGGAACTCGCCTCTGGCCTGGGTGAGGAAGGCGATCGGCTCGTCCAGCCAGGTGTTGACGATGCCGTACTGCGGGTTGAGCATCGTCTCCCACAGGAACGTCACGGCCACCACCGGAGCCACGTACGGGATCAGGATCGAGGCCCTGACCAGGGTGCGCCCCCGGAACCTGTCGCGCAGCGCGAGCGCGGTCACCAGCCCGATCACGATCGACGACGCGGTCCCCGCGACCGTGTAGACGAGCGTGTTGACCAGGGACGTCCAGAAGCCCGGCTCGGACATCACGTACGTGAAGTTCTCCAGCGTGTAGTGACCGAAGATCCCGACCCGCCGGATGTTGATCAGCCGCGCGTCCTGGAACGCCAGCATGATCGCCCACAGCAGAGGAAGCACCACCACGACCAGCGTGATGATCAGCGTGGGCGAGATGAGCACCAACCCCGCCCGAGCTTCCTGTTCCCTTAGTGTGCGGCCGGATGCGGCTGACTTCACTGCCGGATCCCGCGCTTGATGGACTCGACCTCGGTCTTAGCCTGGTTGGCGGCGGCCTGGGGGGTCAGGGAGCCGTCGACGACCATGCTGAGCGCCTTGGGCACGGGCAGTTCGCCCATCGTGGCGCCGACCAGCTTGCCCTGGCCCTGCGGGATGCCCCACCTGGCGAAGGTGTCGGGGCTCTTGCGCAGGGCTTCGAGCACGTCGGCCGGGTAGACGTCGGCCAGCGGCTTCTTGGTGTCGACCCCGGCGGGCAACTTGTTCCACTTGTCCTCGAAGCCCTTGCGCGCGGGGAACTTGCCCTCGGGGGCCATGCCGATCCAGCGCTCGTAGCCCTCGTTCATCATGTAGGAGACGAACGTGCTCGCCGGGTCGGTGGCGGCGCCGTTCGTGATCGCCCAGGAGACGATCTCGCCGTACTGCGCGGGCGCGCCGCCGTCGGGGCCCTTGAGTGCCGTGACGACGCCGGTGTTCTCGGCCAGCCACTCGGGGTTCGCGCGGCACTCCTGGCAACTGGGCAGCGCGTCCTTACGCAGCCCTGCCATCTCGTCGAGGATGAACGACGACCAGATCATCATGGCCGCCTTGCCGGAGAAGTAGGTGGCCCTGGTGGTGTCGACGTCCTGCTTGCCCTTGACCGAGTAGTCCTTGGCCAGCTTCGCGTAGAACTCGAACGCTTTCGCACACTGCGGCGTCCCAAGGGCGACATTTCCGGAATTGTCGACCAGCTGGCAGCCGTTCGCCAGCGCCACGTGCTCGAAGCTCTGCGCCGTGAACGAGTCCTTCGGCGCGATCGCCAGCGTGATGCCCGCGACCCCGCCCGTGTTGAGTTTGGCCGCGGCCGTCTCCAGCGCCTCGTACGTGTCCGGCGGCTCAAGCCCGGCCTTGTCGAACAGGTCCTTGCGGTAGAGGATCAGCTGTGCCCACCCGTCGCTGGGCACCGCCAGCAGCTTGCCCCCCGAGGTGTCGAGCTCCAGCGCCCGCGGAGAGAAGGTGTCGCGGCCGAGCCGATCCACGATCCTGCCCGGCGTCTCGGTGTCGAGCAGGTCGTTGGCCTCCAGCTCGCGGATCGAGGCCAGCGGCAGCGCCCCGATCACGTCGGGCAGGTCGTCCGCGGCGGCGGCCGCCGTGATGGTCTGGCTGAACTGGTCCTCGGCCACGCCGACCAGCTTCACCTTGATCCCGGTCTTCTGGGTGAACTCGGAGACGATCGCGTTCTGCACGGCCATCCGGTCCTCGAGGTTCTCCTCGGTCCAGACCGTGATCTCGTCGGACGACTGTTCGCCACCGCCGTCGCCGCAGGCCGCCAGGGCGACGGCGAGCAGCGTGGCGGAGAGGACGGCGGTTACCTTCGTCGGCATGGCGCGCTCCTCTGGTTGGGGATATGCCGCCCTTACCCCCGGACGAGGTGACGCAACGTGCGGTAGGCGATACCGAGACCGGTCTGTACCCTCTCCGTGTTTCCGCTCCAGACGGCGTCCTCGTGCTCGACGGAGACCACCCCGTCGTAGCCTCCCTCGTGCAGCGCGTCGATCACCCGGGTCCAGTCGACCTGGCCGAGGCCGGGCACGCGGAAGCGGTACCAGCCCTTCTCGCCGCTGATCGGGCCGTGGAAGCCGTACCGGTCGATCTTGCCTGCCAGGATCTGCGTGTCCTTGGCCTGCACGTGCGCGATGTTCGGGATGTACGGGGTCAGCGCCGCGACCGGGTCGATGCCCAGCGCCACCAGGTGCGAGGGGTCCCAGTTGAGCTTGAGCCCGAGGGTGAACATCCACTCCCACAGCTCGGGGGAGTAGGCCAGGTTGCCGGGATATCCGTCGGGATGCCAGCTCTTCATCACGCAGTTCTCGATCACGATCTCGACGCCGTGCCGGGCGGCGTACTCGACCAGCGGGCCGAAGACGTCGGCGGCCCGCTTGAGGTTGTCGTGCACGGTCAGCCCGGGGTCGCGGCCCACGAACGTGCCGACCGTGGGGCAGCCGAGCGCGGCGGCGGCGTCGACGCAGCGCCGTACGTGGGCGTTCACCTGCGGCCCAGCCTCAGGGTGCAGATTGTTCTCGTAGTACGCGATCGAGGAAAGCGTGAGTCCGCTCTCTGCGAAGATTCGCCCGACTCGCGAGCATTCGACGTCGTCGAAACGATCTACTCTGATGTGATTTCGGTCATCCGGAGAGGGCCACCCGGCGACCTCTAGCGCCTCGAAACCCCGGCTGGCAGCCCAGTGTGCAATGTCGGTAAGGTCGCTTTCCGGAAGACACGCTGTCAGAAACCCCAATTTCATCAGTCACCTCCGACAGAAGTCGTAGACTTCAGAGTGTTATCAGCACCACTATCGTGTGCAAACAAGACCTAAATCTTCTACTTTTGTTTGATCAAAACGCATAAGTGTGGGGAATGCGCGTCATCACCTTCCAAGAGCCAGGCAAAGTCCGCGTCAGCCTGGAGTCGCCCGCCGAACTGGTGGCGGGCACAGTGCGCGTGCGCACTCTCTATTCAGGAGTCTCAGCGGGCACAGAACTCACCGCCTATCGCGGTACAAATCCCTATCTGAGTCGCAAGTGGGACACCGAGCGACGGCTCTTCGTCGAGGGCCAGACTCATGCCTACCCGCTGGCCGGCTGGGGCTACCAGGAAGTCGGCGAGGTGGTGGAGGCCGCGCCCGATGTGGCCGACCCGCCGGTCGGCAGCCTGGTGTGGGGCATCTGGGGCCATCGCGCCGAGGCCGTGCTGCCGGCGGAGAAACTCGTCGGCCACGTGCTGCCGCCCGGCGCCGACCCCGTGACCGGCGTGTTCGCCCGGGTCGGGGCCATCGCGCTCAACGCGGTCCACGCCGCCGACATCCACCTGGGCGACCAGGTCGCGATCTTCGGCCAGGGCGTCATCGGGCTGCTCGCCACCCGCCTGGCCGTGCTCAGCGGTGCCCGCGTGGTCGCCGCCGACGGCATCGCCGACCGGCTGGAGCTGGCCAGGAAGTTCGGCGCCGCCGAGACGTTCGACATCGCCTCGGGGTCGGTGGCCGAGTTCATGCGCAAGCGGGTCGAGGGCGCCGACACCGCCATCGAGCTGAGCGGCAGCCACGCCGGGCTGCACGAGGCGATCAGGACCGTGCGCAAGGGCGGCCGGGTCGTCGCCGCCGGCTTCTACCAGGGTGACGGCGTCGGGCTACGGCTCGGCGAGGAGTTTCACCACAACCAGGTCCAGCTCGTCTCCTCCCAGATCGGCGGCGTCGCCTCGTGGCTGGCGCACCGGTGGGACGTCGAGCGCATGCAGCGCACGTTCATGGAGCTCGTGCACCGGGGGGAGGTCGACGCCCGCGAGCTCGTCAGCCACATCATGCCCCTCGACCGGGCCGCCGAGGCGTTCGACCTGATCGACAAGCACCAGTCCGAGGTGCTCCAGCTCGTCTTCGAATTTGAGGAGTCACAGTGAAGCTCGCCGTACAGGAGCAGCTTCTCCCCGGTCGTACCCTCCAGGAGAAGTACGCGTTCGCGCTCGATGCCGGATTCGACGCCATCGAGCTGCGCGGCAAGGGAGACTTCCACTTCGCGGGGCGGCTCACCGAACTGAAGCGGGCGCTGGCCGACGGCGTGGTGATGCCGACGGTGTGCGTGGACATGCCCCACTTCATCGGCGACTTCGACCCGGCCAAGCGCAAGGACGCCATCCAGCAGCTCAGGTCGCAGCTGACGGTGATCGCCGAGCTGGGCGGCATCGGCGTGATGACCCCCGCCTCCTGGGGCCAATTCTCGCGCCGGCTGCCCCCGTTCGAGCCGCCGCGCGGGCCCGAGGAGGACCGCGAGGTGCTGGCCGAGGCGCTGGGCATCCTCGGTGAGCACGCGCAGCGCAACGGCGTGCTGATCATGCTGGAGCCGCTCAACCGCTACGAGAACCACATGGTCAACACCCTGGCCGACGCCGTCTCCTACTGCGCGATGGACTCGATCAGGATCGTCGGCGACACCTACCACATGAACATCGAGGAGGACGACCCCTGCCGGGCGCTGATCGACGCGGCCCCGTACATCGCCCACATGCAGATCAGCGAATCCAACCGCAACCAGCCGGGCACCGGCCACCTCGACTGGGGCGCGCAGCTGGCCACGCTCGACGCCGTGGGCTTCGACGGCTACCTCGCCCTCGAATGCCGCCTGCGGGGCGAACCCGAGATCGTCCTGCCGCAAACCGCTGCCTTCGTCAGGAAATATCTATGATCCTCCGCGACGCTGTGCGCGTCCTCGTGAGCAACTGGGACGGCGCGCACACGGTCCCCTCCCGTCGCCTCTACCCCCACCAGTGGAGCTGGGACTCCGCCTTCATCGCGATCGGCAACGCCCGCTGGTCGCCGCGCAGGGCCAGGTCGGAGCTGCTGTCGCTGTTCGGCGCCCAGTGGGCGGACGGCCGGGTGCCGCACATCGTGTTCAACCCGCGGGTGGCGGCCGGCGCCTACTTTCCCGATCAGGGCTTCTGGCAGGCCAAGGCGCCCTCGGGGGCCGAGACCTCCGGCATCGTCCAGCCTCCGGTCCACGCGCTGGCCGCCTGGAAGACGCATCTGGCCGAGCCCGACACCGCGTTCCTGCGCCGGATCTACCCCCGGCTGGTGGCCCAGCAGGAGTTCCTGCGCCGCGACCGGCGCTCGCCCGAAGGGCTGATCTCGGTCGTGCACCCCTGGGAGTCGGGCATGGACAACAGCCCGGCGTGGGACCTGCCGCTGCGCGCGGTGAAGACCGGCGCGTCGGGGTTCACCCGCAAGGACCTCGACAGCGTCAACGCCGCCGAGCGGCCCACCGACCGCGACTACGAGCAGTACATCGGGCTCGCCACCGCCTACCGCGACTCCGGCTACACCGGTCCGGGCGCGTTCGAGGTGGAGGATCCGCTGTTCAACGCCGCGTACGGGCTGGCCGAGTCCACCCTGGCCAAGATCGCGAACACGCTGGGCCTGGACGCCGAGCCCCACGAGCGCGAGGCCGAGGCGATCACCCAGGCCATGGTCGAGCACCTCTACGACGGCGGCCTGTTCCAGGCCCGCGACGTGCGTACCGGCTTGCTGACCGACACGGCCAGCGCGGCCGGGCTGACCCCGCTCATGCTGCCGGGCCTGCCCGTCGAGGTGGCCGAGACGCTGATCGCCACCGCGCTCGACCGCTTTCGGATCAAGGACCTGCCGCTGCCGAGCTACGCCCCGGACACTCCCGAGTTCGACCCCGCCCGTTACTGGCGCGGGCCGAGCTGGATCAACGTGAGCTGGCTGCTCTGGCAGGGGCTGAAGGACCGCCGCCCCGACCTGGCGGCGACCCTGGCCGACTCGGTGCTGAGCGCCGTGGTCAAGTCGGGGTTTCGCGAATACTTCGACCCGTTCACGCTGCGCGGGCACGGTTGCCGCGACTTCAGTTGGTCAGCCGCCCTCGTCCTCGACATGGTCGCAGAGCACAGCCTGCACGGTCTGAAGCCGTCCGCCCGCGAGGCCGGTCAGAAAGTCTGGAGCGTCGGCGAAACCCACCAGGTTGGTGATCACGCGCTCACGTAGCGGTCGCCCGCGCTCCCTGAGCAGGCCGATGGTCTCGTGCGAGAGCCGTTCCCTGTCCCAGGCGTGCGCCAGGCCGCGCGGCACCCGGCCGATCTGGGCGCAGCGCACGGTCAGCCCGTTGTGGTGGAACTCCTCGCCGAGCCGCACCTCCTGCGCGCCCTGGGTGTAGAAGGCCAGGTCGACCAGGGTGCCTTGAGGGCGCAGCAGGCGCAGCCCGAGCGCCAGCGCCCTGGTCTGGCCGCGGCACTGGAAGACCACGTCGGCGCCACGGTCGTTGGGGCCGTGGCGCCAGCGCCGCTTGAGGTCCACCGCGGGGTCGTCGCCGGCGGCCATCGTGTCCGCGCCGAGCGCCGCGGCGATCTCCAGCCGCTCCGGGGTCTCGTCCACCACCACGACCTCGGCCGCGCCGCAGGAGAGCGCGAAGCAGGCCGTCAGCAGCCCGACGACGCCCGCACCCACGACCGCGACCCGCCGCCCGCGCACGCCGTCGCCCAGGTGCCGCACGGCCGGGCCGTGCAGGTCGTGGGCGGCGTGCAGGAGGCCGTTGGCGCAGATGGGGCCCATGTGGGCGACGTAGATGCCGAGGATGGGGTCGAGGTCGTCGGGCAGCTCGACGAACCGGTCGGTCATGGGATCGGCCACGTACGCGGTGCGGTGCCCGTAGCACATGGCCACCAGCGAGCCCTCCCGCACGGCCCGCGTCCGCGTCTCGACCACCAGGCCGACCTGCATGTAGCCGATCCCACGCACGGGATAGGACACCGACGGCTCCCCCTCGCGGAACAGCCCGAGCGCCGGATCCCAGCTCGCGCCCAGGTAGGGGTTGGTGCCCTTGACGTAGGTCAGCTCGGTGCCGGCGGAGACGCCGCTGTGCGTGGTGGCCACCATGAAGCCGCCCTCGGGCAGGTCGGGCAGCTTCTCCTCGATCAGGCGCACCTCGCCGGGCGCCTCGATGCTCAGCACTTCAGTCATGCAGAGTCACCGGCCTCCGTTCGGTGGCGGACCGCGCGAGCGCGAGCGCCACACGATGAGTGCGCAGCGCCTCACCGTACGGTACGCGGACATCGGCCGGTCTGCCCTGCACCGCGTTGATGAACTCCCGGTCCACCCGGGTCTTCGCCCGGCCGTCGTCCTCGATCGCGCGTTCGCCGTCCACGAGCAGCCGCGTCTCGCTGAGTTCGAGCGCGATCCCCTCCGCGCACACCTCCAGCCCCACCCGGTGCTTGCGCGTCAGCAGGCACGAGGTGGCCAGCAGGCCGGAGGCGCCGCCGGCGAAGCGCATGACGGCGGAGGTGGCCCGGTCGACCTCACCGTCCACGCTGTCGCCCGCCGGAACCGCGTGCACCATCTCCACCTCGCCCACCAGGAGTCGCGCGAGGTCGAGCACGTGGACCGCCTGCTCGACGATCTGGCCGCCGGACATCTCCCGTTTGAGCCACCAGCCGACCGGGGGCACCTTGTCCAGCCAGTGGCCGAGCGCGAGGCGTACGGGACGGCCGGAGAGCAGGTCACGGGCCTGTTCGACGATGTCGAGATAACGCCAGTGGTGACCGACGGCGGAGGGCAGGGATCTCCGCTCTATTTCGGTCGCGATTTTTTCCGCGGTTTGGAGGTCTAGTGAAAGGGGTTTTTCAACAAATAGCGGGAGATTACACGACAGAACATCATGTTCCGGGTTACCGTGCGCGAAAGGAGGCACACAGACGTAAACAGCATCGAGACCGCCGGCACTGAGCAGGTCGGCATGGCCGCCATAGGCGGGGGAGCCGTGCTTCGAGGCCAGAGCCTCGGCCCTGTGGGGATCGGTGTCGGCGATTCCAGCGATCGTGACATCGGGGAAGCCGGACAGGACGTCTGCGTGGCGAGCGGCGACATTTCCGGCACCTACGATGCCGACACGGGTCATTGGGGACACAACCCGGCATATGCCACGTCCAGGCGTCATCAAACAAACATGTTCGTAAGCCTAACCGCTGGGCAGAAGCCGTGACCTCATGAGATCGGGGCTGATGCATGGAGACAGATATGCGAGCCTTGGCCAGGGTCCAGGAATGGTACGGCCCGCACTCGAGCACGTCAGCCGAGTGGCCGGTGGACGCCTTAATGATGGCCAAAGGAGAGACCACGATCAGCGTGGTCCTGCCCGCGCGTGACGAGGAGAGCACGGTGGGCGACATCATCACCACCATTCGCAGAGACCTCATCGAACGCACACCACTCGTCGACGAGATCCTCGTCGTCGACTCCAACTCCACCGACGCCACCGCCGAACGGGCGCGCGAGGCCGGCGCCCGGGTCGTGGCGCAGAACGACGTCCTGCCCCACCTCCCGCCCCTCACCGGCAAGGGAGAGGCCCTGTGGAAGGGGCTGGCGGCCTCCAAGGGCGACATCGTCGTCTACATCGACTCCGACCTGCGCAGCTTCGGCGCGCACTACGTGACGGGCCTGGTCGGGCCCCTGCTGGTGGACGCAGGCATCCACTTCGTCAAAGCGACCTACGAACGGCCCTACGTCGCCGCCGACGGCTCCGTCCAGCAAGGCGGAGGCGGGCGCGTGACCGAGCTGGTGGCCAGGCCGCTGCTCAACATGTTCTGGCCGGAACTGGCCGGATTCGCTCAACCGCTCGGCGGCGAGTACGCCGCCCGCCGCGACGTGCTCGAACGACTGCCCTTCGTCACCGAGTACGGCGTGGAGTTCGGCCTCCTCGTCGACCTGCTCCAGCTCGTCGGGCTGGACGCCATGGCCCAGGTCGACCTGGGCCACCGCACCCACACCCACCAGCCGATGGCCGCCCTGGGCCGGATGGCCGGGCAGATCATGCAGACCGCGTGGTCCCGCCTGGAACGCCAGGGCCGCGTGCTCGCGTCGGAGCCCCCGGCGCACACCCTGCTGCAGTTCGGACTCGAAAACGATGTCGCTGTCGTGGACGTGGCGGTGGCGGAACGACCTCCGCTCGCCTCCCTCGTGCTTGAGGAGGACCTGGCGTGAAAGTCCTGGTGAACGCGGGCCCGTGGCTGGAGGTTCCGCCCGCGGGCTACGGCGGTATCGAGAACGTGGTGGCCACCCTCGTGCCCGCGCTGCGCGAGCGCGGCGTGCACGTCGTGCTGGCCTCCGTCGGCTCCAGCGGGCTGGAGGTGGACGAGCTGATCAGCGCGTACGACGAAGGTCAGTTCACCGAGCTGCAGAAGCCGTACAACCAGGTCATGGGCATCGCGCACGCGCACCTGGCCAGGGTGGCGGCCGAGCTGCGGCGGCGCGACGACATCGACCTCGTGCACGATCACGTCGAGGTGGTCGGCCCGGCCGTGCTCTCGGCGCTCGGCGGGCCGCCCGTCCTGCACACCCTGCACTGGGACCTGCGCAAACATCCGGCCTTCTATGGCGCGTTCCCGCCCGGGATCGCGGTCAACGGCGTCTCCGAGTCGCAGATCGCCCGCGCCCCCGACGCCCTGCGCGCAGCCGCGCTCGGCTCCATCCACCTGGCCACCCCGCTGGTTGACCGCGAACCACGGGTGGAGCGGGGTGAGCATCTGATGGTCATGGGCCGCATCTGCGCGCTCAAGGGCCAGCACGTGGCGGCCAGGATCTGCCAGAAGCTCGGCCTGCCCCTCGTCCTGGCCGGCCCCGTCAGCGGCCGCGACACCGCCGCCGAGCTGGACGTCGTCGCCCAGAACCCGTACCACCCGCTGCACAGCCACCCCGACGTGCGCTACCACCTGGACCAGGTGGCCCCCTACCTGGACGGCGACCTGGTCCGCTGGGTCGGCGCGGTCGGCGGCGCAGAGCGGGACAACCTGTACGCCTCGGCCCGCGCAGCCCTGTTCCCCATTCAGTGGGACGAACCAGGCGGAACCGCCGTCGTGGAGGCCATGGCGCTCGGGGTGCCGCCGGTGGGCCTGCGCCGGGGTTGCCTACCGGAACTCATCGACCACGGCCGTACCGGGTTCCTGGCGGACAGCGAGGAGGAGCTGGCGGAGTGGGTGCTGCGGCTGGACGAACTGGACCCCGAGGAGTGCCGCCGCGAGGCCCGCCGCCGCTTCACACCGTCGGTGATGGCCGATCGGTACGTGGAACTGTACGAGCAACTCGCCCGCCACTGACGGCTCACCGGCCTGGTCGGTGGGTCAGGAGTGCTGAGGGTTCGCCGGCCCGGTCGGCCAGTCAGGAACACTGACGGCTCGCCGGCCCGGTCGGCGGCCTGGGAGAAACCCACCGGCGGTTCGCCGGTCTGGTCGGAGGCTCAGGAGAAGCCCCTGGGCAGGACCGTCACCGGGCAGGCCGACGCGCGCAGCACCTTCATGGCCAGCTCACCCAGGAACACCCGGTGCGGCTCCGCGTCCTCGCTCGCCGCGCACACCAGTAGCTCGCCCGGCAGCCACTCCAGGTCCGACAGGGTGGCCACCACGTCGTGCCCCTCGGCCACGGCCGCCTCCGCCTCGATTCCGGTGCTCTCCCAGGCCAGCCGGACCGCCAGGGCGAGATCGTCCCTGAGCCTGCCCTGATCCTCCGTACGCAGGTCGAGGGTGATCAGCCGGAGCGGGACGCCCAGCCGCAGCGCCGCGTGCGCCACCTGCTCGACCGCCGCGTCACACTGCGGCCGATGCACGTACGCCAGCGTGAGCCGGGCGGGCTCGACCGGCGGCTGATAGCCGGACGGCGCCAGCATCACCGCCTCGGACGAGCGGTGCAGCAGGTGGTCCGCGGCCGAGCCGATGGTGATGCGGCCGTGCTGCCCGCCGCCCGCCGAGCCGACCACGATCAGGTCGGCCCTGATCCGGCTGGCCAGCACCGACAGCCCTCGACCCGTGCCCCGGCTCTCGTACGTCAGATATTCGGCCGTGGCCTGCCCCAGCTCCTCGGCCGCGTGCGCCAGATTGGCCTGCGCCTCCACCGCCAGTCCCGGGCTGCCCGGCGGGTAGATCGTGGCTATCGTCAGCTCGCCGCCGGTGACCCGGGTGATCGCGGATCCCAGCGCGAGGGCGTCTCTCCCACCAGGGTCGTTCGCATAGCCGACGATCACGTGCGCACCGATCACGATCCCCCTCTTACCCGACTTGAGCTGGGAATACGCGACCTCGGCGACAACGTTGTAAACGTACGGAGGCGCAAAGAACGTGAAGATCACCCTTGACACCCGTTTCAACGGGTCCCTCGGCCCCGTCACCCTCGGTGAAGCGGTTCAGCAACTCAAGGCTCGCGACCTGGCCTGCACCGTGGCCGCCGACGTGCTGGAGCAGAAGGTCACCATCTTCTCCGACTGCGTGGAGCGCGGGTTCACGCCGCTCCGTAGTGAGATCATGGCCGCGTACTACATCGCCGAGCGCGACGCCACCGCCGAGGCGTTCGACCGAGGGCTGATCAGCCGGGGCGAGCTGGAGACGAAACAGGCCGCCCTCGTCCGCCAACTCCTGTCCTGACGCCGTTTTAACCACGGTTGACGGCCGAAGTTCGTAAGGTCGTGTCCATCGCATATTCATGGATTGGACACGTGTGTACGAGGACATCGTCGACTTCGCCCGCTCCACGCCCGGGTGGCTGCACACCCTCGCCGAGGTCGGGACCGACGCCGGGTTATTCGTGTTCGCGGCGCTCTTCGTGGTCGTCGCGGTGCGGGCGTGGCGGGCGCCGGCCAGAGAACTGGCGCTCGCGGTCTCGGGGCCGGCCGGGATCGTGCTGGCGTACATCCTGAGCGAGGTGATCAAGACCTTCGTCCAGGAGGACAGGCCGTGCCGGGGCGGGATCGCGACGATCGCTGCCTGCCCGCCGCTCGACGACTGGTCCTTCCCGAGCAACCACTCCGTCATCGCGGCCGGCGCGGCCGCCACCCTGGTCCTGGCCTGGCGGTCTCTGGCCTGGGCGGTGTTCCCGCTGGCCGTGGTGATGGCGTTCTCGCGGGTGTTCGTCGGGGTGCACTATCCGCACGACGTGGCGGCCGGCTTCCTGCTGGGGGCCACGCTGGCGCCGCTGTTCGCGCTGCTGCTGGTCGGGGCCGTCACCCCGGCCGTACGGCTGCTGCGCGCCCGCCTCCCCGAACACCTCCGCCCCGCTGCCCCCGACCCGGCCCCGAACTGGCGCCAACGCCCCGCCATCCCGGACGCCCGCCACCCCGCCGACCCACACTTCGAGGACCCGCAGCCACCGTTCGGCCAGGGGAGGGCGCCGCAACACGGGGCCGCACAGCCGCCGCACCAGTACGCCGAAGGAGCACCCCAGAGCTATGCCGGGGGCGCGCCTCATCGCTACACCGACGGCCCGCCCCATGGTTCCGCCGGAGGGCGGTCGCGGCACCATGCCGAGGGACCGTAACCCCATCAGCCGCTCCAACTGGGCCGGCGTGGACGCTCCGTCGCTACGGCGAGCAGCCGTCCCCCGCATGAGGCGGCATGCCGGCCCCAAGTTCGCTCGACGCTGCTGTCCCTGACTCTCCATCGCGGGCTCGTCTGGGCTGCATCGCGGGGTCGTCCGGGTTGCACCGTGGGGTCGTCCGGGCTGCACCGTGGGATCGTTCCGGCTCCATCACAGGGCGGCTCCCGCTGCATCGCAGCTCGGCCTGCCTGCACTGCCTAGGCCGCCTGCCTGCACTGCCTAGACCATCTGCCTGCACTGCATGAGCCACTTGGCTGCATTGCAGGGCCGGGGCGGCTACATCGCGGGCCGCCCTGCCTGCATCGAGGGATCGCCTCGGCTACATGGTGGGGTCGCCCCGCCTGCACCTATCCTGCCCCGGCCCTGCACTGAAGGCCGTCCTGCCTGCATCGCGGGGCCGTCTGCCTACACTGTGGGCTCGCCCTCGCCACACCGCGCGATCGTCCCGGCTGCACCGCGAAGCCATCCCGGCTACACCGCAGGGTCGTCCCGGCTGCACCGCGAGGCATCCCGGCTGCACCGCAGGGTCGTACCGGCTACACCGCAGGGTCGTCCCGGCTACGTCGCGAGGCCGCCCCGGCTACACCGCTGTGCCGCCCTGGCTATTCGGGCTGGACCAGCGGTCGGTGATGGAGATCAGGCGGTCCAAGGTGCCGGGTTCCGAGTAGGCGTGGCCGGCGTCGTCGATCACGTGGAACTCGGCCTCAGGCCACGCCTTGTGCAGGTCCCAGGCCGTGGCCACAGGGGTGCAGACGTCGTAGCGGCCCTGGACGATCGCCGCCGGGATGTGCCGGATCCGGTCCACGTCCCTGATGAGCTGGTCGGGCTCGAACCAGCCGCCATGGGTGAAGTAGTGGTTCTCGATCCGGGCGAAGGCGACGGCCATCTTCTCCTCGCCGAACTCCTCGACCAGCCCGGGATCGGGCCGCATCGTGATCGTGCCGCCCTCCCACTGGGCCCACGCCTTGGCCGCCGCCAGCCGGGCCTCGTCGTCCGGACCCTCCAGTCGGCTCCTGAAGGCCGCGATCAGGTCGCCCCGCTCGTCCTCCGGGATCGGGGCGATGAACCGCTCCCACAGGTCGGGGAACATGTGGCTGGTCCCGTCCTGGTAGAACCAGCGCAGTTCCTGGGGCCGCAGCGTGAAGATCCCGCGCAGCACCAGCTCGGTCGTCCTGTCGGGATGCGTCTGCGCGTACGCCAGCGCCAGCGAGCTGCCCCACGAACCCCCGAACACCTGCCACCGCTCGATCCCGAGGTGCTCGCGCAGCTTCTCCATGTCGGCCACCAGGTGCCACGTGGTGTTGGCGCTCAGGTCGGTGGCCGGGTCGGAGGCGTGCGGCAGGCTCCGGCCGCAGTTGCGCTGGTCGAACAGGACGATGCGGTAGAGCGCGGGGTTCCACTGGCGGCGGTGCTTGGCGTTGCACCCGCCCCCTGGTCCGCCGTGGAGCATGACGGCGGGCTTGCCATCAGGGTTGCCGCAGACCTCGTAGTAGATCTGGTTGCCGTCGCCGACGTCGAGCAGTCCGGAGTCGTACGGTTCGATGGCGGGGTACAGGGTTCTCATACGCCCTGATCCTGCCGCATAGTCCGGGTCGAACGCGGCCAGGGGCTCAGCTGTCCCGTCCTATCGTCGCGGGTTGAACGCGGGCAGGGCTCAGCCGTCCTGTCGTATCGTCCCGCGCCGAGCATGGGCGGGGGTTCAGTCGTGCCCTGTCGTATCGCCACCCGGATCGGGTGTCGGCACGGGCTCAGCCATCCCGCCGATTCGTCCCGGTTCGGGTGCGGGTCAGGGCTCAGTCGGACCAGTCGTATCGGGTCAGGAACGTACGGTTCCCGGTCGCGTAGTCGTGGAACGCCTGCCGTACCTCCTCCAGCTCCCCCACCTCGGTCCTGATGAGCTTCCCCTCCTTGTACTCCAGCTCGTACCCGGGAGAAACCTGGAGGAAGTGCTGCCCGAAGTTCACCACCGCCACGAACGGGTTCTGCGGTGACATCGTGCCGAGCACGTCGTGGATCAGCCCGAGGTCGGGATCGTTGACCATCATCCCGTCACCAGTGTGGAGCTGCATGCCCTCGTACACCCCCAGCGGCGCCACGTTGTGCACGAGGTCGCGCTGCGGGTCGTAGCAGACCAAGCCGTGCGCCCGCGCGGCCGTGAACACCTGCGCGGACATCTCGTCCATCGTGTCCAGATCCATCGTCACCAGGACGTGCCCGTCCGGATAAGTCGTGACCTGCCCCGGCAGCTCCTTGGCGACGTCGGGTGCGGCGCCGGTGGCGGGTTCCGTCCGCTTGACCGCCAGGTACGTCGCCCGTGCCTGGTCCCTGCTGATCGGTACGGGCTCGTCCCAGACCATCAACTCAACGCTCATCGACTCTCCTTGAGGAGGCTGGAATCCCCGTGCCTCATAGCGGGGAGGGTAGCCGGATCGCGGCCGTGGGATGGAACCCGGGCGCGCCGATCGGGTTCATCTTGGCCGACGCCCGCATCCGGGTCGCGCGTCACTGCCTGGGCTTTTCCGAATCCGGCACCAGCACGACCGTGCAGTTCGCGCAACGGCGGGCCTCGGCGGGAATGTCGGACAGGCATTCGGGGCACTGCTTGGTGGTGGCCGCCTTGTTCCGGTCGAACAGCGAGATCAGCCGGGCCATCGGAGCCACGACGAGCCAGTACACGACGCCCGCGATGATCAGGAAGCTGAGCAGGTGGTTGAGGAAGTCGCCGTAGAGGAAACGGCTGCCGTTGACGGTGAACGAGTAGTCGGCGAAATCGGGCTGCCGGCCGCCGGTGATCGCCCCGATCAGTGGGGTGACCAGATCGGTGACCAGCGCCTGCACCAGACCGCTGAACGTGGCGCCGATGATCACGGCGACCGCGAGTTCGACGATGTTGCCTCGGAGTAAGAACTGCTTGAATCCGCCCATGACCCCGCATGTTGCCCGTTACGGCGACGGCAAACGGAAGCAGGCGCATGCTGGGTGCGTGAGCCGTCTTCTGCACCGCGCCGCCGAGGGCGGCTCACCCCCCCGTTGACCTCGGGCGGAGTAAGGACGACGCAAGCGTGGGAAGGAACAGGGTGATCAGTCGGGCCCGGGGTTGCCGGGTTGAGCGGGGGAACAGACCATGGGGAAAGACCGCAAGGGAGCCTCGATGATCGAGATCTGGCCGGGTGACCCCTATCCGCTCGGGGCCACCTATGACGGCGCGGGCACGAACTTCTCGCTCTACACCGAGGTCGCGGACAAGGTGGAGCTGTGCCTGTTCGACGAGGCCAATGTCGAGTCGAGGGTGCCGCTGGCCGAAGTGGACGGGTTCATCTGGCACGGCTACCTGCCGGGGATCGGGCCGGGGCAGCGGTACGGCTATCGCATCCACGGTCCCTACGAGCCGGCGCGCGGCCTGCGCTGCAATCCGTCGAAGGTGCTGCTCGACCCGTACGCCATGGCCATCGAGGGCGGCGTCGACTGGAACGAGGCGGTGTACGGCTACCGCTTCGGCCAGCCCGACACCAGGAACGACCTCGACTCCGCCCCCTACGTGCCGCGCTCGATCGTGATCAACCCGTTCTTCGGCTGGGGCCACGACCGGCCGCCCGCGACGCCGTACCACGACACCGTGATCTACGAGGCGCACGTGCGCGGGCTGACGATCAGCCACCCGAAGATCCCGCGGCACCTGCGCGGCACGTACGCCGCGCTCGGCCACCCGGAGATCCTCGACCATCTGACCAAGCTGGGCGTGACGGCGCTGGAACTGATGCCGGTGCACCAGTTCGTCACCGACCACATCCTTGAGCAGCGCGGGCTGTCCAACTACTGGGGCTACAACTCGATCGGCTTCTTCGCCCCGCACAACCGCTATTCCAGCCAGGGGCAGCGGGGCGGTCAGGTGCTGGAGTTCAAGGCGATGGTGCGCTCGCTGCACGAAGCGGGCATCGAGGTCATTCTCGACGTCGTCTACAACCACACCGCCGAGGGCAACCACCTCGGGCCGACGCTGGGGTTCAGGGGGATCGACAACCTCAACTACTACCGGCTGGTCGAGAACGACAAGCGGTACTACGTGGACACCACGGGCACCGGCAACAGCCTGCTCATGCGCTCGCCCCACGTCCTGCAGATGATCATGGATTCGCTGCGTTACTGGGTCATCGAGATGCACGTGGACGGGTTCCGGTTCGACCTGGCCTCGACGCTGGCCAGGGAGCTGCACGAGGTCGACCGGCTGAGCGCGTTCTTCGACCTGGTGCAGCAGGACCCCGTGTTGTCGCAGGTCAAGCTGATCGCCGAGCCGTGGGACGTCGGGCCTGGCGGCTATCAGGTCGGCAACTTCCCCTCGCGGTGGACGGAGTGGAACGGCCGCTACCGCGACACCATCCGCGACCTGTGGCGGGGGCAGGCGGCCACGCTGCCCGAGTTCGGCTCGCGGTTCACCGGATCGAGCGACCTCTACAAGGACGACAGCCGCCGTCCCGCCGCCTCGATCAACTTCGTGACCTGCCACGACGGCTTCACCCTGCAAGATCTGGTCTCGTACAACAACAAGCACAACGAGGCCAACAAGGAGGGCAACCGCGACGGCACCGACGACAACCGGTCGTGGAACTGCGGCGAGGAGGGCGCCGCGGGCATCGCCATCGAGTCGCTGCGTGAACAGCAGAAACGCAACTTCCTCACCACGCTGTTCCTGTCGCAGGGCGTGCCGATGCTCTCGCACGGCGACGAACTCGGGCGCACGCAGCGCGGCAACAACAACGGCTACTGCCAGGACAACGACCTGACCTGGGTGGACTGGTCGGACGTCAGGGAGAACTGGCTGCTGCTGGAGTTCACCCAGAGCCTGGCCGAGCTGAGAAAGAAACATCCCGTCTTCCGGCGTAGGAGGTTTTTCTATGGCAAACCGGTGCGCGGGCTGAACGACATCGCGTGGCTCACCCCGTCCGGCGAAGAGATGACCGACAGCGACTGGAACGTGGGGTACGCCAAGTCGCTGGCCGTCTTCCTCAACGGCGACGCCATCACCGAACCCGACCGGCGCGGCCGGCCGATCCGCGACGACTCCTTCCTGCTGCTGTTCAACGCCCACTACGACACCATCAAGTTCACGATCCCCAAGGACTACGGCGAGATGTGGCACACCGAGATCGACACGGCCATGCCGATCAAGCTCGACGTGCGGATGATCAAGGCGGGCGAGGGTATCGCGGTGCCCGGCCGCAGCGTACGGGTGCTGCGCCGTGTCTAGACCCGTCTCCACCTACCGGCTGCAGCTCACCCCCGACTTCGGTTTCGCCCAGGTGGCCGAGATCGCCGGCTACCTGCGCGACCTGGGCGTGAGCCACGTCTACCTGTCTCCGATCCTCCAGGCCACGCCCGAGTCGCGGCACGGCTACGATGTCACCGACCACTCCCGGATCAGGGAGGAGTTCGGCGGGGCCACCGGGTTCAGGGAGATGGCCCAGCAACTCGCCGCCCACGATCTGGGCATCGTGGTGGACATCGTGCCCAACCACATGAACACGGTGAACGCCCAGTTCTGGTCGGTGCTCAAGGACGGTCCCGCCTCGCCGTACGCCAAGTGGTTCGACATCGACTGGCGCGACGGGAAGGTCGCGCTGCCCGTGCTCGGCGACGACACCGAGCCGGTCGTCGACGGCGACGTGCTGCGCTACCACGAGCACGCCTACCCCCACCCCGGCCACTATCGCCTGGTCGACTGGCGTGAAGGGCCCGGCTACCGGCGCTTCTTCGACGTGTCGTCGCTGATCGGGCTGCGGGTCGAGGACCCGTCGGTGTTCTTCGCCACCCACGAGGTGATCTTCTGGCTGCTCGACGAAGGGCTGGTGGACGGCCTGCGCGTCGATCACCCCGACGGGCTGGCCGATCCGCGCGGCTACCTCCAGCGGCTGCGCGAGCGTACGGGCGGCGCCTGGACGGTCGTCGAGAAGATCCTCATCGGCTCCGAACGCCTGCCCCGCGACTGGGCCTGCGACGGCACCTCCGGCTACGAGGTGCTCAACCGCGTCAACGGCCTCTTCGTGGACCCGGCGGGAAAAGAGCCACTGATCCGCCTTTCCTCCGACATGACGGGACAACCCGCCGAATACCGGCCGGTGATGGAGCAGTCGAAGGCGGACGTGCTCGACCTGTTCTTCGGCGCCGAGATCGACCGCCTGGCCAGGGCGACCTCCTGCGACCCCGTCGCCGTGCGCGAACTGCTCGCCGCCATGCCGGTCTACCGGGCGTACGTGGTGCCCGGCGAGCCGCCTCCCCCCGAGTCGGCCGAGATCGTCGAACTGGCCGCCGAGTCCTGCTCGCCCGCCGTCCGCCCGCTGGTCCGCGAGGTGCTGCACGGCTCGCCGGAGGCCGTCGTCCGCTTCCAGCAGTCGTGCGGTCCCGTCATGGCCAAGGGTGTGGAGGACACGGCGCTCTACCGGTGGTTCCCGCTGGCCTGTCTGAACGAGGTCGGCGGCGAGCCCGACGCCTTCGGCACCAGCGTGGCCGACTTCCACGCCTTCTGCCAGGAGATGCCTCCCTACTCGATGACCACCCTGTCCACCCACGACACCAAGCGGTCGGAGGACGTACGGGCTCGGCTGTCGGTGCTGTCGGAGATCCCCGGCGAGTGGGCGGCGCAGGTGGAGGAGTGGTCGGCGCAGGTCAGTTTCGACCCGCACCTCGACTATCTGGCCTGGCAGAACCTCATGGCCGCCTGGCCGATCTCCGCCGAACGCTTCACCGACTATCTGCTCAAAGCGGCCCGCGAGGCCAAGACCGCCATTTCCTGGGTGCATCCTGATCCTTCCTACGAACGCCGCCTGCGATCCTTCGCCGAGGCCGCCGTACGCCTGCCGATCGGCGGTTTCACCGAACGCATCGACCCGTACGCGATGTCCAACTCCCTCGGGGCCAAGCTGGTGCAGCTGATGATGCCGGGGGTGCCGGACGTGTACCAGGGCAACGAGACGACGGACTTCTCCCTGGTCGACCCGGACAACCGCCGGCCGGTGACGTATCCCTGCAAACCGGAGACGTCGTGGGATTCGGCCAAACTGCTGGTCACCACCCAGGCCCTGCGGCTGCGACGCAGACTCGGGGGCGCGGCGCCGTACCTGCCGCTGCAGGCGGAGGGCGAACGCGCCGACCACGTGATCGCCTTCGCCCGCACCGACCCCGTCGCCCCCTCAGACGGGCGCGCAGTCGCCTCCGCCGACGCTGGTGCTGCGGAGGGTGCCGAAGGTGGGCGTGGCGAGGACTCTGATCTCGGGGCCGGGCGCGGTGCGGACTCTGGTCTCGAGTCCAGGCATGGCGAGGGCTCTGGTCTCGAGTCCGGGCGTGGTGCGGACTCGGGTCTCGGGACCGGGCACGCTGCGCACTCTGGTCTCGGAACCTCGGGGCCTCGAGATGATCGGGATGTTGGGGCCGACACGCGGCCGGAAACCAGCTCCGGCACCGCCATCCGTGCCGACGCCGTGGTGGGAACCGTGGCCGGCTGGGGCGCGGGACCTTCGACCGGTCCGGGGATGGGGATTCCGGCGGGTTGGGGTGAGGTGACCTCGGCGGGCTGGGGTGGGGAAGATCCGGCTGGTTCGAGTGCGGGGATGTCGGCTGGGTCAGGTGTGGGGACGCCGACCAGCGCGGGGGCGGAGGGTTCGGTGGATGTGGATGCGGAGGTTGGGGGTGGGGTGGAAGTCGGGGCTGGGGTGCGGGCGCGGGCGGTCGTTGTGGCTACCCGGCTGCCTGTACGGCTGGCCGCGACGGGATGGGGAGCCACAACGTTGACGCTGCCGCCGGGCACGTGGCGGGATCTGCTCACCGGCGGCCTCTACACCGGGCGGATTCCGCTCGGGCACCTGCTCGGTCAGTATCCGGTCTCACTGCTGGAGCGACATGATCTTTGAGGTCTGGGCACCGAAGGCGACTGTGGTCGAAGTGGACGTCCTGGGCGGGCGAAGGGCGATGTCCCCCGGGGAAGGTGGTTGGTGGAGGGCGGAGGTGGAGGGCGCGGGGCACGGCACTCGGTACGCCTTCGTGGTGGACGGCGACGGGCCGTACCCGGATCCGCGGTCGCGGCGCCAGCCGGACGGCATCTTCGCATCGAGCGCGGTGTACGACCACGCCCGCTTCACCTGGTCCGACCACGACTGGAAGGGCCGCGACCTGCGCGGGGCGGTGATCTACGAGCTGCATGTGGGCACCTTCACCTCTGAGGGGACGTTCGTCGCGGCCATCGAGAAGCTGCCGCATCTGGTGGAGCTCTGCGTGGACTTCGTGGAGGTCATGCCGGTCGCGCCGGTGCCGGGCGGGCGTAACTGGGGCTACGACGGCGTGGACCTGTACGCCGTGAACGAGACGTACGGCGGTCCCGACGGGCTCAAGTCGTTCGTGGACGCCTGCCACCGGGCCGGGATCGGGGTAATCCTGGACGTCGTCTACAACCACCTGGGGCCGTCGGGGAACTTCCTCCGGCCCTTCGGCCCGTACTTCGCCGGATATGACGGCAGCTACTGGGGCGAAGCAGTCAACCTGGATGGGCCGGACTCCGACGAGGTGCGGCGGTACTTCATCGGCAACGCGCAGCAGTGGCTGCGCGACTTCCACATCGACGGGCTGCGGCTCGACGCGGTCCACGCGCTGCACGACAGACGCGCCACGCACCTGCTGGCCGAGCTGGCGCAGGAGGTGGACGCGCTGGCCTGCTCGCTGGGCCGGCCGCTGTCGCTGATCGCCGAGTCCGACCTCAACGACCCCCGGATGGTGCGCTCGCTCGACGCCGGTGGGCTGGGCATGACGGCGCAGTGGAACGACGACGTGCACCACGCCCTGCACTGCGCGGTCAGCGGCGAGAGCCACGGCTACTACCAGGACTTCGCCCAGCTCTCGGCGCTGGCCAAGGTGCTCACGCAGGGGGTGCTGCACGACGGGACGTACTCCAGCTTCCGGGCTCGGGCGCACGGTGGCTCCTTCGACGGTGTGGCCGGTCACCGGCTGGTGGCCTGTCTGCAGAATCACGACCAGATCGGTAACCGGCCCGTCGGGGACCGGCTGCCCATTCCCGCGCTCAAGATCGGTGCCGGGTTGCTGCTGACCTCGCCCTTCACGCCGATGTTGTTCATGGGGGAGGAGTGGGGGGCGCGCACGCCGTTCCTGTTCTTCTCCGACCACGTCGAACCGGAGCTTCGGGAGAGCGAGGGGACGCGGAGGGAGCGCGAATTCGACGGGTTCGGGTACGTGTGGGAGGCGCCGAACCCCTCGGACGAGGAGAGCTTCCTGCGCTCCAAGCTGGACTGGACCGAGGTGAAGGAGGAAGAGCACTGGTCGCTGCTGTGCTGGTATCGCGACCTGATCGCGCTGCGCAAGGCCCTGCCTGAACTGTCGGACCCTCGGCTGGATCGGGTCCGGGCCGAGGTCGATCCGGAGGGTAGGTGGCTGCTGATGTGGAGGGGGGAGTTGGCGGTCGCGGTCAACTTCTCCCAGGAGTCGGCGACGTTGCCGCTGGTGCCGGGGAAGGTCCTCCTGACTTCGGACGAGCCGGTGTCGGTGGATGGGGAAGGGCTGCGGCTCCCCGCCCAGTCCTTGGTGATCAGCCGACCCGGTTCCTCCTGATCCATTCGGCTTTCGTGCGGGGCCGCCGGGGCGGGCATGCGTGGTGTGGTGTTCGGCATGCGTGGTCCAGGGCGGCCCGGTGCTCGGCCTGCGTGGGGCCGCCCTCGGTACGGGTGGGCGCGGGTTCGGGGTGGGGAGGTGGGTGTCATGCGGCCAGGGCTCTGGAGGGCTCGGGTGGGTGGCAGCCGATGGAGGTCAGCGTTGTGTGGTGGGTGGCTTGTCTGGCGCAGAGCCAGTCGTTCAGTGAGCCGGTGAAGCCTGAGGGTGGGCCGACCTTGAGGCAGCTGACGCGGCCCGAGCCCGGGGCGGGGCCGATCTTGAGGCGGCGGATGGTGCCGGTGCGACCGAGTTCGCCCACGTTCGCGTCGTACGGTGTCAGCCGCACCCCGAACGGGAGGCCGCCGTCCGGCTGGTCGGAAGGCTGGATGCGGAGGAAGTCGTCGATCGTGCGGTCTCTGGACTCCGGGTGGGCTGCGAGGTAGGACAGGTGATCGGTCAGCAGGCGACCGGCCACCGTACGCAGGAGGTTGGTCGCGCACAGGCTGTGGGCGCAGGCGGCGCCGTCGATGGTGATCTCCGGGAGGGCGAAGCGGCGCAGGCCCTGGGAAGTGACGCGGAGGCAGTCGCACGCTCCCAGGTCGGCAGGGTCCCACGGCGGGCACGTCGCGGCGTCGTGGACCTGGGCGTCCCAGGACAGCCAGTCGTCGTCGAGACTGAAGCCGGCCGGCTCGCCCGGGCATCTGCCGCACGTGAGGATCGTGGAGCTGGTCAGTGGGTCGATCAGCAGGCCGTCGCACTCGCGGGCCAGCCCCCTCGCCGCAGCGCGGGCCACCTGGACGGTGGTGGGGAGCTTGTGCGGCGGCGCGGTGGAGGAGATCACGACGTGATGTCGGGTGCGGCGCAGCCTGTGTCTCTCGTCGTCGGTGAGGGCGGTGCCAATCGGTCTCCATGGGGTCGGGTGGTGGGTCACGGTCAGTGTGCCGTTGGCCGTCGAGGTGATCGCGGCCCGTCTGAAGGTGCTGCCGATGCGCCATGGCACGAATGACTTCACGTCGAAGGGGACGTGCTCCATGGCGACGATGAAGAGGGAGGTCATGGAGTCGGGGAGAGGGATGGTGATCTTCATGAGCGATGCCTCCGGTATGCGGTTTGGTGCGTTGCGGTTTTGGGTGGGATCGGATTGGTGTCGGCGTTCGTGCGGGGTTCGCGTGGGTTCGGGCCAAGGCCTGAGTCGAGCCTTGGGCTGGGGCTGGGGCTGGGGCTGGGGCTGGGGCTGGGGTCGGGCTTCGGGTTGAGGCTGAGCCAACGCGTTGAGGTCGAGGTAAGACGTTGAGGTCTGGCTTCGGCTCGGGGTTGGGGTTGGGGTAGGTGGGAGTTCGGGTCGGGGTTATCGGGAGGAGCCCAGGATCGGGGGCGAGGGCAGGGACGCGGGGAGCCGAACGGGATTCTGTGGACGGCGTTGGGTTATCCACAGGTGGGGAGGTGATTTGGGGCTTGGGGCACGCTGCCCCATGTGGGAGTTGTCCGCCGTTGATGGCCTGGCCTCAGCGTCTTCGTGGGTCAGGCTCCTGCTGGTCCTGGTTGCGTGGGACCCTCGGCGGGAGTGAGGACGGCTTCGCGGGTACGTCGCCTACCGGAAGCCGCCGGAAGGTCGGCAGGTGAAAGACGCAGGATCACCATCAGGTACGGGGGACCGGGGCGGGGGTTGCGTCCACGGGAGTGGTGTACGAGTTTGTCCTGGTCACAGGCGTCGCGGTGGTTATGTCCGCAGGTGTTGTGTCGTTCGCCGTCGTTCCGTGCAGAACTCGCCGACATCAGGGGAGACAGTTCCACGGTGATGTTGCGTCGGCTGTCGCCCTACTCCATCCCCGCCGAATTTCGGGTCTCCAGGCAGCTCAGAAAGGCGCCATGGGAAGGCAGTCACTTTGGACCTCAAGGTCCAGCCCTTCTGGAGGGCGGGCGGGCGTATCCCGGCGTGGAGCATGAGGCGGGACAGGGTTCACAGGGTGCAGGATCACAGGGCGCAGGGTTCACAGGGCCCAGGACGGCGGGTTGGTGGGGATCGGCTTGGCAGAGAGTGCGCGGTTCTGGCCCTTGCCTCAGCGGCATCGCGTTCGGCCATTGTTTCCCGACCGGTGGAATCGGGGTCGGAGGGAGGGCGGGACGACGCTCGTGGACGGCAATGTAAAGCCGGTGCTGGCCCGGAAGGTGTTGGCCTGCAAAGTAGGGCCGGTGTTGGCCGGTGAAATAGGGTTGATGCTGGTCTGCAACATAGGGCCAGTATCGGCCAGGCAAAGTAGAGCTGGAACTGGCTGGCGAAATAAGGCCGGTGGTGGACGTGCAAGTAAGGCTGGTGGCAGGTCGCAGGGTGATTCATGACAGCCGTGCATTGCGGTCTTTCGGCGTCGGCCGGCACTCAGCCACACGCACAATGAACGGCTGCATTCTGTGCTCACATATGAGTGCAGAATGCAGCCGTTCAGTTGGCGGTATCAGCTAGCAAAGCCACCTTCGCGCGGATTCGAGGGTGCCGGCCGGGGTCCTGGCCAGCGTGTAGTAGTTTCCGGCGCCGGTACTGCTGCAGTAGGCGTATGCGGTGACGGGGCTGGTGTATCGGGGGCAGCAGCCTGCTCTGATGTCGAGCCCCAGGGGTACGTCGATCCAGATCTCCACCGTGACCACTTGGTTGCCGCAGCCGCCGACTCCGCTGATGACGTCGCCGTTCCGGCCCGGGGGATAGGCGTACGGCTGGTACCCGTTACAGTCAGCCGCAGCCGAGACGTTCGATGCTTCTGGCGCCGCCGACGCCGCCGAGGCCCACGGTAAAAGGAACCCCAGTGCCATGGTGAGAATCATGAGAGTCCGCCGGAATCGCATTCTTTTTCTCCCATCTAGAACGCGTTGTGCTGGTGCCCTCCTCGCCCGATTCTGGTAAGCCGCTGGATCGGCGGCTATCCGGTATCCGCCGATGTCGGGCTGCCCAATGGATTGACGGAATCAGGACTGGTTGCTACCTCAAGGTGACAGGGCCGGTCCGGTGTTGTGGTTTTCCGCAGGTGGAGTGGGTGGAGTGCCTCATTCTGGGGCCCACCCCGTTCTCCCTAGCGTTGGGCCTCATGATTCAGACGATGATGAACGTCCTGACGGCCGTTACGGTCGCCGTAACCGGCCAGGGCGTGACCGGGGTGCGGCCCGAGATGGAGAAGATCGTGGCGGGGAAAGGCGCGACGGCCGTGCTGGCGCGGATCTCCGATGGCGAGAAGAGCTGGTCCGCCGCCGTGGGCGTGCGTGACATCAAGCGCGGCGGCCGGCCGTCGCCTGCCGGATATTTCAGGATCGGTAGCGTCACCAAGACGTTTGTCGCGACCGTGGTGCTCCAGCTCGTGGACGAGGGCAAGGTACGCCTCGACGACCCCATCGAGCAGCACCTGCCGGGCCTCGTGCCGGGCGGTGCGAGCATCACGGTCCGCGCGCTGCTCAACCACTCCAGCCACCTGTACGACTACATGAGCGAGCCGGGCTACTCGACCAACCGGTGGCGCGGCGACGCGCGGTTCCGTTCGTACAAGCCGGGCGAACTGCTCAAGGTGGCCTTCGCGAAGAAGCTGCCCGACGACGGCGAGTGGCACTACTCCAACACCAACTACGTGGTGCTCGGGCTGCTGGTGGGCAAGCTGACCGGACGGCCGTACGGCGAAGAGGTCGAACGGCGCATTCTGCGCCCGCTGAAGCTGCGGCACACGGTGGTGCCGGGCAACCGGACCGGGGTGCCGTCGCCGCACGCCAAGGGGTACGAGCCGATGCCCGAATTGGTGGACGCGACCCGGATGAACCCCTCCCTCGACTGGGCGGCCGGAGAGATGATCTCGACGACGGCGGATCTGGAGCGGTTCATGTCGGCCCTGCTGGGTGGTCGGCTGACCAGCGCCGCGTCACTGCGCGCCATGCGGACGACCGTCCCGACGAAGGCCGGGTTCGCGTACGGGCTGGGGCTGCAGGCGTACCCGCTCCCGTGCGGGAAGGTGTGGGGGCACAGCGGGGAGCTGATCGGGTACATGACGTTCGCTTTCCGCTCCGACTCCGGCAAGTCGATGGTCCTGTCGATCAACCCCTCGACCAGGAATCCGTCCACCGAGGAGGTCATGGGCATCGCCACCAAGGCCTTCTGCGGAAAAGGTTGAAGGCTTCGGTACGCGGGCGGGCGCGGGGTCGGTACGCGGGCGAAGGCCCGGTCAGCGGCTCAGGATCCGGCGCATCGCCTGCTCCAGCGTGCTCACCGGATCGGCGACGCCGTCCTTGGACCGCCACGCCACATACCCGTCCGGCCTGACCAGCACGGCGCCGCCCCCGCCCACCCCGTACCGCTCCTGGAAGCACCCGTGCACGTCCATCAGCTCGTCGTCCACCAGCAGCCGCGTCAGCCGCACCCCGAGCCGCTCCTTGACCAGCCGCCCCGCCTCCATCCACCCCTGCCCGGCGGGGGCGGGGGCCATGAGCACGAAGCCGGAGCCGAACAGGTCGACGGTGGAGATGCGCTGCCCGTCCCAGTCGAGCACCACGTGCGGCGCCCGGCTGCCCGGACGCCCGTCGGGCACGCGCGGGTCTTCCAGGATCGAGCCGTCGTCGCCGGGCTCGTCGAGGATCGCCGTGGAGTGGTAGCGCAGGCCGAGCAGCAGCCCGACCGGGTCCTCCAGCGGCTCCGGGTAACCCACGCGGGCCGCGGGCGGCATGCGTACGCCGAGGTTGGCGAGCTGCGCGTCGGCCGTCAGCGTGCCGGCGGGACGGCGTTCGGCGTCGTACGTGTCCAGGAACCCGTCCCCGGCCTGCCCGCTCAGCACCAGCCACAGCCGCCAGGCCAGGTCGCACCCGTCCTGCAGCGCCGTGCTGCCGCCCTGGCCGCCGGTGGGCGGCATCGTGTGGGCGGCGTCGCCGGCGAGGAACACCCGCCCCGCCCGGTACGTCTCCGCGAGCACATGGGCGATCCCGAACGTGGTCTTGTCCAGCACCCGTACGCCCAGCTCCGGCCGGGCGACGGCCAGGCGGACGAGCTCGACGCAGCGTTCCGTGGTGAAGTCGGCCGCGCTCTCGCCCTCGGCGAGGTTGACGCCGAGCACGTGGGCCCCCACCCCGGTGCCGGTCACGATCACGCCGGTGAAGACGTCGTTCTGCAGGTACCAGAGCGTCACCTCGCGCTCGTTGACCAGCCCGGACAGGTCGGCGTCGAACATGATCGAGCACATCTGCCCCAGCGTGCCCTTGCCGGCGGTGGGCACGCCCAGGGACGCGCGCAGCGGGCTGCGCCAGCCGTCGGCGGCGATCACGTAGTCGGCCCGGACCAGCCGGTCGCCGTCGCGCGAGCGGATGAGCGCCGTCACCCCGTCGTCGTCCTGCTCCAGAGAGATGAGCTCGGTGGAGAAGCGCAGGTCGGCGCCCAGCTCTTCGGCCTTGACGCGGAGCAGGCGCTCGATCTCGGACTGGGGCGCGCCCACCATGTCGACGGGGGTGAGCTCGCGCATGAAGGCCAGCTCCTCCTTCTCATCGCCCATGATCATGTGCGGCGATGGGTCGGCCAGGTCGCGGGCGATCGCGATGCGCATGTTCTCGCCGATCCCGGCCCAGACGCGGGCCAGCTCCTCCTCGATCCCCGGTACGGGACGCAGCAGCTCAAGCGCGCGCGGCCCCACGCCGAACGCCTTGGGCTGGACGGACGTGCCCGGATGCCGTTCGACCAGCATGACGGGCACGTCGCGCCAGGCCAGCAGGGTCGCGGCGCTCAGGCCGGCGTATCCGGCGCCGACCACCAGGACCGGCACTCGCTCTTGCTCCATTGAGACCACCTCCGTAAACGCGTACTATCGCGTCAGCGAAACAGGCAACACGATATGTCGCGTTCGCGGAGACAGTCAAGATATATCGCGATTTAGGAAAGGTGGCGTTCCAGAGACTCCAGCTTGGAGGTCATCCCGTCCGTGACGCCCTGGCGCAGATCGGCCTTCAGTACGAGGCTCACCCGGGGCGCGACCTCGCCCACGGCCTCGACGGCGCGCTTGACCACGTCCATGACCTCGTCCCACTCGCCCTCGACGGTGGTGAACATGGCGTCGGTGCGGTTCGGCAGCCCGCTGTCACGGACGACCTTGACGGCGCGGGCGACCGGCTCGGCGACCCCTTCGCCGACGCCCAGCGGGGTGATGGAAAAAGCGACGATCATCGGAAACCCTCTCAGTCGAAGAAGGGTTCCGATCTTAGACAACAGGGGAAACACGACCGCCGGGAAGCGAAAAGCCACGACGCCTGACAACGCCGTGGCCACCGCTCAACCTCACGCGTGCTCGTGCTCGTCTTCCTCTTCCTCGCTCGGCTCCTCGGCCGGCTCGACGCCGAGAACGGCCTCACGCGGCTCGATCTCGCTGATGTGGTCGACGAGAGCGAGCACGTGGTCGGGCTCGATCAGCCACTGCAGCGCGGAGGCCCCGGAGTCGTCGGAAGAGACCAGCTCGGCCTGCTCGGTCCGCTCCTCATCGGTGAGGTCGGAGTCGGGGTGCCGGATCTCCGCCAGCGCCGCGGCCTGCAGCGCGTCCATGTCGAGCACCTCGACGGTCAGTTCGACCGTCAGGCGCAGGAACTTCGATTCATCACTCATGGCGACGATGCTAGGGCAGCTTCCACTCGACAGGTGTCGCGCCTTGCTGGATCAGCAGCTCATTGGCCCGGCTGAACGGCCGCGAGCCGAAGAAGCCGCTGCGCGCCGACAGGGGGGAGGGGTGGGCGGACTCGACGCGCGGCACGCTGCCGAGCATGGGCGCGAGGTTGCGCGCGTCGCGGCCCCACAGGATCGCCACCATCGGCTTGCCGCGCGCCACGAGGGCGTGGATGGCCTGCTCGGTGACCTGTTCCCAGCCCTTGCCGCGGTGGGAGGCGGGCTTGCCCGGCATGACGGTGAGCACCCTGTTGAGCAGCAGCACGCCCTGGTCGGCCCACGGCGTCAGGTCGCCGTTGGCGGGCCTGGGCAGGCCGAGGTCGGTCTCCATCTCCTTGTAGATGTTGACCAGGCTGCCCGGCAGCGGCCGCACGTCGGGGGCCACCGAGAACGACAGCCCGACGGGGTGACCGGGCGTGGGATAGGGATCCTGGCCCACGATCAGCACCTTGACCTCGTCGAAGGGCTGGTTGAACGCGCGCAGCACGTTCGAGCCCGCGGGAAGGTACTGTCTGCCTTCGGCGATTTCCTTACGCAGGAACTCGCCCATCAGGGAGATCTGCTCGGATACGGGCTCGAGTGCACGTGCCCATCCGGCTTCGACGACTTCGTTCAGTGGACGACCGGCCATGCCCGTTGAGCTTAGTCAGGTCTGGTACGGCTCGTCCCCGAAACGTCGGGGCGAGCCGTACCAGAATGATCACGAGACGGCCGCTACTTCACGGAGCCGGACATCATGCCCTGGACGAAGTACCGCTGGAACGCGAAGAACAGGACTAGCGGGATGATCAGCGACATGAACGCACCGGACGAGAGAATGTCGACGTTCGACCCGAACTGCCGCATCTGAGACTGCAGATACTTGGTCATCGGCTGGTTGCCGGTGTCGGCGAAGACCAGCGCGATGAGCATGTCGTTCCACACCCAGAGGAACTGGAAGATGCCCAGCGAGGCGATGGCCGGCTTGCCCAGCGGGAAGACCACCGAGGCGAAGATCTTCCACTCCGAGGCGCCGTCCATGCGCGCCGCCTCCAGCAGCGACGAGGGGATGCCGACGAAGAAGTTACGCAGCAGGAAGATCGCGAACGGCAGCCCGAACGCCACATGGAACAGCACCACGCCGGGGATCGAGCCGAAGATGCCCGCGCCGCCGTAGAGGGAGGCGACGGGGATCAGCGCGATCTGGATCGGCACGATCAGCAACCCGACGACGATGAGGAACGAGGTGTCGCGGCCGGGGAAGTCCATCCAGGCGAACGCGTACGCCGCCATGGCCGCGATGCCGATCACCAGGACCGTGGTCGGCACGGTGATCAGCACCGTGTTCCAGAACGAGGCGGTGAAGCCGCTGCCCAGCAGGTTGGCGTAGTTCTGGATGGTCAGCTCGGCCGGCTTGGTGAAGATCGTCCACCAGCCCTCGGCGCTGTTGACCTGGTTGGTCCGCATCGAGACGACCAGCAGGCCGAGCGTGGGCACCAGCCAGAACAGGCCGAGCAGCACCATGATCACCTGGACCGCGCCGCTGCCGATGCGATCGACGATCCTGCTGGCCAGGCTCCTGCGCGGCGCCCCGGCCTCCAGCCCCTTCGGAGCCGTAGCGGTTGCCGTGGTCACGTGTCTTCCCTCCTGAACCTGCGGATGTTCATGATCATGAAGGGAAGGACCAGAACGAGCAGGAAGATGGCCAGCGCACTGCCCAGTCCCTGGTTCCCGCCGCCGCCGAACGACACGCGCCACATCTCCAGCGCGACCACGTTCGCCTGCGGCTGCACCGAGGACGGAGCGATGATGAAGACCAGGTCGAACACCTTCAGGGTATTGATGATCATCGTCACGAAGACGACGAGCAGGACCGGCGACAGCAGCGGCACGGTGATCTTGCGGAACACCTGCCACTCCGTGGCGCCGTCGATGCGGGCCGCCTCCAGGGCGTCACGCGGGATCGCCGCCAGGCCGGCCGCGATCAGCACCATGGCGAACCCGGCCCACACCCAGACGAACGCGCCGATGATGGCGGGGGTGATGAGCGCCGGGCCGAGCCAGGTCAGGCCGCCGTACGAAGCCTCGAAGTTCGACTGCGGCAGCCGTACGACGTAGGACCCGGGAGCCAGGCCGTTGAAGCGGAACGAGCCGTTCTCAGCGGTCGTGGCGGTCGCCGCGACCTGACCGTTCTGGACCGCCTCGACCGTCATGCCGGGCAGGCCCTTCTCGGTGCCGTCGATCGTGCCGCTCTGGCCGCCGCCTCCTGGCGTAAAGTCGAACCAGACGGTGCCGGACACCCCGTCGGCCGCCGCCGGAGCCTGCGCGGTCTGCGCGTTGGACGGCATGACGTCCGGCTTGACGCCGACGATCGGGATCAGCACCGGCTGGCCCGCCTGGGCGGGCTGCTTGGTGACGACGCCGCCGTCCTGGGCGGCCACCTGGGACTGGTCGCCCTCACGGGGACGCGCCTCGGGGTAGCCCTGCGAGGAGGAGAACGTGTCGTGGACGGTGGTGAGGATGGCGTTGGCCAGGCCCTTGTCCGGGTTCTCCTCGTAGACGAGGCGGAAGATGACGCCGGCGGCCATCAGCGAGACGGCCATCGGCATGAACACGATCAGCTTGAACGCCGTCGCCCACCTGATTCGCTCGGTCAGCACCGCGAAGATCAGGCCCAGCGTGGTGACGATGATCGGCGCGACGATGACCCAGATGAGGTTGTTGCGGATCGTGGTGAGCATGCCCTGATCGCTGAAGATCGTGGCGTAGTTGCCCAGCCCCACGAATCCGGTGCCCACCGAGTCAAACAGGCTCCGGAAGATGGAGAAGACGATCGGATAGATCACCCAGATGCCCAGCAGCAGCGCCGCGGGCAGGAGGAAGAAGATGGCGACCGTCGGCGAGGGGCCTAGGCGTGTTCTCTTGCGGGGGGTATCAGCCGGTCCGGTGGGGGGCTCGCCCGCGGCCTCCACCGCGGGCGAGTCCTGCCGGCCGTCCAACCGTTCGGTCACGGCCTTACCTCTTTACTTCCAGGCCTTTTTGGCCTCGGCTTCGAGCGCGTCCTGCGTGCCCTTGACGTCGGTGGGGTTGCGCAGGAAGTCCTGCAGCACCTTCCACTCGCCCTTGCCGTCGGTGCCGCCGAAGGCGCTCGGGGCCAGGTCCGACATGTCGTAGCGGACGGCGTCGCCGGCCGAGACGATCGTCTGGCCGAGCTGCTTGGTCAGCTCGTCGGGGTAGTTGTCGGGGGAGACGTTCTTGTTGGGCGACAGGTAGCCGGGCAGCTTGGCCCAGATCTCGCCGCCCTCCTTGGAGGCCAGGAACTGCACCAGCGCCATGGCGCCGGGGGAGTCCTTCATGGCCACCGCGACGTCGCCGCCGAGCACGACCGGAGCGGTGTCACCGGCCTTGGGGAACGGGAAGTACTTGGCCTCCTCGCCGAGCTTGGCGCCCGACTGCACGGCCTCGACGGCCACGAAGTCGGCCTCGATCACCATGGCGGCCTTCTTGGTGCTGTAGACGTCGTTCACGCAGGTGGGGAAGTCGGTCTGGAGCGCGCCCGACGAGCCGCCCGCGACGAACTCCTTCTTGCCGGCGATCTGCGCGATCTTCTCCAGCGCGGTCTTCACGCTCGGGTCGGTCCACGGGATCTCGTGCTTGGAGAGCTTGTCGTAGTTCTCCGGGCCCGCGGTGGACAGGTAGACGTTCTCGAAGAGGTCGGTCAGCGTCCAGCCGGAGGCGCCGCAGAGCGAGAACGGCGCGGTGCCGGAGTCGGCCAGGGTCTGCGCCGACTTCACCAGCTCGTCCCAGGTGGTGGCCGGCTGCACGCCCGCCTCGTCGAAGGCCGACGAGCGGTACCAGACCAGCGACTTGTGCGCCGCCTTGATCAGCACGCCGTAGACCTGCCCGTCGACGGAGCCGAGCTCCTTCCAGTACGGGGTGTAGTTGGCGTCGATCTCCTTGGTGACGTCGGCGGACAGCGGCTTGAGTGCCTTCTGCTCCGCGTACTGCTGCACCAGGCCGGGCTGCGGCAGGATCGCCACGTCCGGCGGGTTGTTGCCCTGGATGCGCGGGCCCAGGTAGGCGCCCGTGTCCTCGCCGGTGGAGGCGTAGGTGACCTCCGCGCCGGTCTTGTCGGCGAACGCCTTGAGCACCTGCTCGAAGTTCTTCTGCTCCGCCCCGGTCCACTTGGCGGCGACTTCGAGCTTCACGCCCTGGAGCGTCTTGTCGCCTCCGCCGCTGGCGGGCGCCGACTCCGACGCGGTGGGCGCGGTGGTCGTCGGCGCGTTACCGCAGGCGGCGACGGCTACCGCGAGCCCGGCCAGGATCGCTGCTGCTCTGCCTTTTCGCATGGCTGCCTCACTGGGTTCTGATGATTTCTTCGAGTTCTGACTTCATGGAGGCCGCGACGTCGTCGGCGGACTCCGGGGAGGGGTTGCCCAGCGCCTTGGAGACCGAACTGGCGATCACCAGGCTGAGCTGGTTGTAGTTGGCGCTCACCGGCCGTGCCCTGGCGGCGAGGATGCTCTCCTTGAGCACCGGCAGGTAAGGGAAACGCTTGATGAGCTCGGGGTCGTCGTAGAGCTCGGTCCACACGGGCGGGAACGAGCCCTCGGTGAGGACCCGGCGCTCGTTCTCCAGGCTCGTGAAGTAGCGGATGAACTCCTGGGCGGTGTGCTGGTGCTTGGAGTAGGCGCTGATGGCGAGGTTCGCGCCGCCCAGCGTGCTGGAGCCGGGGCCGTTGAGGCCGGGCAGCCGGGTTACGCCCAGCTTGCGGCCCAGCTCGGCCTTGGCCGGTCCGTACGCGTGCGGCCAGTTCCTGGCGAAGGCCAGGCGGCCCTCCTGGAAGGCCAGGCGCGACTCCTCCTCCTTGTAGCTCAGCGACTCCTTGGGGATCCAGCCCTCGCGCAGCCCCTGGAGCAGGAAGCCGAGCGCGGTGCCGCCTGTGACGGGGTCGAGGGTGACCTCGGTGCCGTCCTGGCTGACGATCTGCCCGCCGGCCGACTGCACGGCCTCGGAGAAGTTGACCGTGAGCCCCTCGTAGGCAAGAAACTGCCCCGCATAGCCCCCTATGTTGTGCTTTTTCGTAATTTGTCGGGATTGCTGGCGAAGCTCGGCCCAAGTCCTGGGCGGCTTCTTCACCAGGTCCGTCCGGTAGTAGAGCAACCCGGCGTTGCTCGTGTACGGGACGGCCCAGAGCTTGTCCTTGTAGATCGCCGTCTCCACGACGGGCGGCAGGAACCTGTCGAGCGGGAACAACCCGCGCTCCAGGGGGATGATCCAGCCGTTCTCCGCGAATTCGGCGGTCCACACGACGTCGAGCCCCAGCACGTCGTAGCGGCTGCTGCGGGCCTGGAGGTTGGCGCCGATCTGGGCACGCTGCTCGTCGGCGGCCTCGGGCAGCTCCAGCAGCGTCACCTTCTCGGCCGGGTGGGCCTGGTTCCAGCGGTCCAGCAGGGGTTGCAGGTACGCCGTGGTGTCGCGTCCGGTGGCGAACGTGATCGGGCCTGTTCCGCCCGTCCCGGTCTCGCCGCCGCCCTCGTCGCCCGTCGCCGCGCATCCAGCCGCCAGAGCGACGGCCAGCAGCACCGGCAGCGAGCGAAGCACTGTTACCTCCGCGTTCGGATCGGTTTACATACGTGTTAGGTAGATGCATTCATGTTATGCACACCTGTAATCTGTAGGTCAACGGATATCTCTGTAACGCGTACGTAACATGAGTGAGGGAGGTGGGCGGTGCGGCCGCACCTGCTGGCGCTTCTGGCCAAGGAGCCGGCTCATGGCTACGAGCTGAAACAGGCGCTTGAGCAGACCTTCGGCAGCGCCTATCCCTCCCCCAACATCGGCCAGATATACGTGACCCTCGGCCGGCTGGAGAAGGACGGCCTGATCAGGGCGGTCGACGTCGAGCAGTCCAACCGGCCCAACAAGAAGGTCTACTATCTGACCGCCAAGGGCCGGGAGTCGCTGGAGGCCTGGGTCGACGAGCCGACCGAGGGCCCCAGGGTGCGTGACGAGTTCTTCATGAAGCTCGTGCTCGCCCCGCTCACCGGCATCGCCGACCGGATGGCGCTGATCAGCCGGCAGCGCCGCCACTATCTGTCGCTCATGAGCGATCTCAACGACATCCTCTCCCGTACGCCCGACACGGATCGGGTGGCGATGCTGCTCATCGAGGGAGCGATGTTGCACCTTCAAGCCGACCTTGACTGGCTGGAGCGATGCCAGGAGGATCTGGCATGAGCACGGTTGTGAAAACGGTCAATCTGGTCAAAATCTACCAGGATGGCGCGGTGCCCGTGCCTGCCGTGCGCGGGGTGGACCTCCAGGTCGAGCCGGGAGAGTTCGTCGCGATCATGGGGCCGTCCGGCTCGGGGAAATCCACGCTCGTCCACATGCTGGGCGGGCTCGACACCAGGACCAGCGGCGAGATCTGGCTCGACGGCAAGCGGGTGGACACCCTCTCGGAGAGCGCCTGGGCGCTGCTGCGCCGCAAGCGCATCGGCTTCGTCTTCCAGTTCTTCAACCTGGTCGCCAACATGACCGTCGGCGACAACGTCGAGCTGCCCGCGCTGCTGTCCGGAGCCTCGCCCAAGGTGGCCCGCGAGCGCCGGGAGAGCCTGCTGGCCGCGCTCAACCTGACCGACAGGGCCGAGGCCGCGCCCGCCCAGCTCTCCGGCGGTGAGCAGCAGCGGGTGGCGCTGGCCAGGGCACTGGCCAACGAGCCCAGCCTGCTGCTGGCCGACGAGCCCACGGGCAACCTCGACAGCCGCAACACCCGCGACGTGCTCCGCCTGCTCGGCGAGGTGCACAAGGAGGGCCAGACCATCGTCATGGTCACCCACGACGCCCGCGTGGCGAGCCTGGCCGACCGGCTGGTGTCGCTGTTCGACGGGGAGATCGTGGACGACGGGCGCATCGCGCGCAGGCGTACGCGCACGGCCGGTGAAGTGATCGACCTCCGGTGAGCGCGTCTCTGGCGGGAAACCGGTGGATCAGGGCCGACCTGCGGGCCAGGAAGGGCCAGGCGGTGCTGACCGTGCTGACCGTGGCCGGGATCGTGGCCGCGCTGATCACCGCGGCGACCCTGCTCGAAGACGGCACCAACCCGTGGCGCAGCCTGTTCGCCCAGACCGACGGGGCCCACGTCTGGCTGCACACCAAGGACAGCCCCCAGGTGGCCCTGGGCGGCATCGACGGCGTCACCCAGACCGCGGGCCCCTACCGGTCGGCGCCCGTCACCGTGGCACAGGACGGCAAGAAGGAGCCGGCCTCGCTGCGCGCGATGCCGGCCACCCCGCCGCTGGTGGCCCATCCCGTGGTGGCCGAGGGCAGGTGGCTGGACCCAGCCCAGCCCGACGGAGCCGTGGTCGAGCGCTCCTTCGCCGCCTCGCTGGGGCTGCGCATCGGCGCCGCGTTCACCATCATCGCGATCAGCGGCGAGCGCCACACCCTCTACGTACGCGGCATCGCCGACTCCGCCGACCAGGGCTTCTACCCCGAGTGGACGCCCGGCCTGGCCTACGTGCTGCCCATCATGCTCGACCGCATCGAGCCCATGCTCGGCCGCAGCGAGTGGGTGACCGGGTTACGCCTGGCCGACCCCGAGGCGTCCCAGGTGGTCTCGCAGCGCGTGGTCGTCATGCTGGAGGACCGCCTGCAGCGCGTCTACACCTGGCGCGAGGTCAGAGCCGCCATGGAGCTGGACAACCGGCTGCTGGGCACGCTGCTGGCGCTGTTCGGCGTGGTCGGGCTGGTGGCCGCCGCGCTCGCGCTGGCCAACGCGGCCGGCGGCCGGGTGCTCGGCCAGCTTCGTGACCTGGCCACGCTCAAGTCGCTGGGCTTCACCCGGGGCCAGGTCGCGCTGCTGCTCCTGGTCGAGCACGGCGCCCTGGGCCTGCTGGGGGTGGTGATCGGCGCGCTTTCCGGCTGGGGCGTGATGGCGGCGATGCTCGGCGCGACCTCCGTGGCGCCCATCCCCGTGCTGGCCATCGTCGCGGGCACGGCGTTGACCGTACTGGCCGCCGTCGGGGTGCCGGCCTGGCGGGGCGGGCGCACGCCGCCCATCCCCGACGTGCCCGCCGCGCCGCCCAGGGGCCGCCTGTCCAGGCTGGCCCGGCTGGCCCTGCTCGTACGCCTGCCGCCCGCCCTCGTCCTCGGCACCAGAGACGCCTTCACCCGGCGGGTGCCGGCCTTCCTGACGGCGTTCGGCCTGGCCGTGCCGATGATGATGATCACCATCGGGCTCGGCGTGTGGGCCACGCTCGACAACTTCCTCGCCCACCCCGAACAGGTGGGCCAGCACGCCGGCCTCTACGCCAGGCCGGGCAAGATCGAGCCGGCCGAGGCCGAACGGCTCGTCAGGGCCGACAAGGACGTGGCCGCCGTCTATCCGGGCACCGACGTGAACGCGCTGGCCCCCGGCGAGGCCCGGTCGGTCAGGGTGCGGGCGATCGGCAGCTCGACGCAGCCGTACCCGTTCCCCGTGGTCGAAGGCCGCGAATACGGGCGCCAGGGCGAGGCGGTCGCAGGGCAGGGCCTGCTGGACCTGCTCGGGGTCAAGATCGGTGACCGGGTGCGGCTCACCGTGGGCGGCACCCCGCTGATCGTCAGGATCGTCGGCAGGACCGTCGAGCCCGAGCAGGACGGCGAGGTGCTCTCGGTGGGGCTCGACAGCCTGGCGGCCAAGGACTCGGTGCCGCCGGAGTTCTACGCGCTGGCCCTCAAGCCGGGCGCCGACCCGTCGGAGGTGCGCGGCCGGTTGCTGGCCGAGTCGAAGGAGGGCCTGGACGTGCAGGCCGCGATCAACCCGGCCGACCGGCTGTCGATCATCAGGGTGGTGATCGTGGCGCTGATCGCGGTGCTGACCCTCATCGGCCTGGCCAACCTGCTCACCGCCAGCGCGCTCGGGCTGCGCGACCACGCGTTCGACCTGGCTGTGCTCAAGGCCATGGGGCTGACCCCGCGCCAGGTCATGGCCACGCTCGTGACCGGCACGGGCCTGCTGGTCGTGCTCGGCATCGGCGTGGGCGCCGCGGCCGGTGTCTCCGTCGTCACCGGCCTGATCGACCTTCAGGGTCACACCAGCGGGGTCGGCGCGGGCATCGGCCGCGCGCCGTCACCGCTGACGGTGACCCTGACGGTGCTGGTGGCCGTGGGCACGGCGCTCGCGGTCGCGCTCATCCCCGCGCGCCGCGCGGCCCGTGCCCAGGTGCCCGTCACTTCTCGGTGAGGTTGTCCTCGGGCTTCTTCAGCGCGAACCAGTAGAAGCCGTGCCCCGGCAGCGTGAGCAGGTAGGGCAGCTCCCCGATCGACGGGAAGGGCACCCCGCCCCGCGCCTCGACGGGCGTCATGCCCTCGAAGCGGCGCAGGTCCAGCTCCACCGGCTGCGGGAACTTCGACAGGTTGTTGACGCACAGCATCACGTCGTCGCGGTCCTCGCGCACGTAGGTGAGCACGCTGGGGTTGGAGGACCACATTTCCGTGTACGCCCCGACGCCGAACACCGGGTGCCTGCGCCGGATCTCCAGCATCTTGCGGGTGAAGTGCAGCAGAGATCCCTCGTGGCGCTGCTGGGCCTCCACGTTGACCGCCTGGAAGCCGTAGATCGGGTCCATGACCGCGGGCAGGTAGAGCCGCCCGGGGTCGGCGGAGGAGAACCCGGCGTTGCGGTCGGGGCTCCACTGCATCGGTGTGCGGACCGAGTCGCGGTCCTCCAGCCAGATGTTGTCGCCCATGCCGATCTCGTCGCCGTAGTAGATGATCGGCGAGCCCGGCAGCGACAGCAGCAGCGCGGTGAACAGTTCGATCCGGTCCCTGTCGTTGTCGAGCAGCGGGGCCAGGCGCCGGCGGATGCCCAGGTAGGCCCGCATGCGCGGGTCCTTGGCGTATTCCTTGTGCATGTAGTCGCGCTCTTCCTCGGTCACCGTCTCGAGCGTGAGCTCGTCGTGGTTACGCAGGAAGATGCCCCACTGCGCGTTCTCGGGCAGCTTGGGGGTGAGCGACATGATCTCGGAGATCGGCTCGCGCGTCTCCTTCTTCACCGCCATGTAGATGCGCGGCATCAGCGGGAAGTGGAAGGCCATGTGGCACTCGTCGCCCCCGGTGGTGGGGTCGCCGAAGTACTCGACCACGTCCTGCGGCCAGCCGTTGGCCTCCGCCAGCAGCACCCGGTCGGGGTAGAGGCGGTCGACCTCGGAGCGGACCTTCTTCAGGTACGCGTGCGTCTCCGGCAGCCCGGAGCAGGCCGTGCCCTCGCGCTCGAACAAATAGGGCACCGCGTCCAGCCGGAACCCGTCGATGCCGAGGTCCAGCCAGAACCGCAGCACCTCCAGCATGGCCTCCTGCACCGCCGGGTTGTCATAGTTCAGGTCCGGCTGGTGGTGGAAGAAACGGTGCCAGTAGTACTGCTTGCGCACCGGGTCGTAGGTCCAGTTGGACTCCTCCGCGCCGATGAAGATGATCGGCGCGTCGGGATAGCCACCAGGATGGTCCGACCACACGTAGAAGTCGCCGTACGGCCCTTCGGGGTCGTGCCGGGACGCCTGGAACCAGGGGTGCCGGTCACTGGTGTGGTTCATCACGAGGTCGGTGATGATCCGCAGGCCGCGCTCGTGCGCCGCCTCGATCAGCTGCACGAAGTCCCCCAGGTCCCCGAAGTCCGGGAGGATCTTCATGTAGTCCGAGATGTCGTATCCGCCGTCGCGCAGCGGGGACTCGTACAGCGGCAGCAGCCACAGGCAGTCCACGCCCAGCCACTCGAGATAGCCGAGCTTCTCGATGAGGCCGCGCAGGTCGCCGGTGCCGTCGCCGTTGGAGTCCTTGAACCCCCGGACGAGAACCTCGTAGAACACCGCCCGCTTGTACCAGGCTGGATCCTCCGAGACGAAGGCCTCGGAGATCGGCTCTGATATTGGGGATGCGTTGATCATTATGTCGCTCACAGGAAGAGATGTGGGCAGGACGAAGTCACCGGTTGCCCCGGCGTTGTTATCTGGTGACCGCGCCGCGTGGGGTCGTCATCCCTGCGAACCCCATGCCCTCGGACGGAACCTGATTTGTGATCTGGTGCCCGTTTGTGCGGCGCTTACGGGCCGAACACTACCAGCCCGTTGGCTTTCCGGAACCCGCTTCTGCTGTGCGACGGTTAATACCCGGGAGATCCGTATGTAATCGCCCTGTTACCGAGAGTTCACTAAAAAGGTGTGGCCAGGTCCGAGAGGTCGCTCTCGAAGTCATTCAGCCACAGTCCGAACAGCACCAGACCGCGCACCCAGAATCGATCGTTCCAGCCGTTGAACCTGGTCAGCGCGTCCGGTCCGCCGGCCACCACCTCGTGCAGCTCGTCCGACAGCAGCCCCGGCACCCGGCTCACCACGATCTCCAGCATGCGGTGCGAATAATTTCGGGCAGGCGCCGCCGTGGAACGCAGCGGCACCCTTCGCAGGGGCTGCTTGACCACGTTCGTGGAGGGCAGGGCGGCCACCCTCGGGTTGGCCGCGTGCAGCACCTCGCGGTAGAAGCGGCCCTTGTCCTTGCGGGCCACGCCCACCGACAGCGCCGCGTCGAAGAACTCCGGATGGATGAACGGCGCCGCGAACGACGCCTCAGGGCCCACCAGGTTGACCGCCGAGCGCGCGATGCCCCGCACGGTCCTGGTGTGCAGCACCGACAGGGGCAGCTCGGCCCGGTGCCCGTGGAGCATGGAGGTGGCGGTCGCGAACTGCTCGCGTACGGTCTCCTCCATCCACTGGGCCGCCGCCTTGGACAGGAACGGCTGCGTCGGCTGCCCCAGCGACAGCGAGCCCAGCACGGCCGCCGAGCGCTCCTCCTGCGTGGTGGCCTCCAGGGCGGCCCCGCTGACCATGAAGTTCTTCAGCAGCGGGCCTCCGGCCAGGCCGTCGACCAGGATCCGGCCGGCGCCGTGCACCTCCTTGGCGAAGGGCGCGTACCAGGCGTGGTGCGGGGTCAGGTATTCGAGCCTGCGCGCCACCTCCATCGCGTCCTCGGGGTAGGCGGCCGCGTCCTGGGTGATCACCCGGTGCGCGATGCCCAGCTCCCTGGTGATCGACCGGGCGAACGCGATGTCGGTGTCGGTGCCGTCGTCGGGGCTCGTCGTCCACGACTCCACGTCCATGCCCCTGGCACTGGCCACGCTGGCCAGCAGCCGCGAGTCGTACCCGCCGCTGACCGGCACCAGGAGTTTGCGGCCGTCGTAGTCCTCGTAGACCTTGTGCAGCAGCTCGACGATCTCGCCCGGGCTGATCCACGCCTCGAACGGCTCCGTGCGCAGCCAGCGCGGCAGCAGCCGCTCCGTGGACAGCCGGCCGTCCTCGCAGACCAGCGCGCTCGCGCCCGGCAGGCGCTTGACCTCGCTGTACGGCGTCGCCTCGCCCAGCGGGAACGTGACCTGGAGTATCGAGGCCCACGCCGACCAGTCGATCGCGACCGGCACGAGGTTCAGCAGGGGCTGGATGAGGGAGGAGAAGTAGACCGCGTCGCCCAGGCGCACGTAGTAGAGGTCCACCAGGCCCAGCGCGCCGGTGTGCAGCGTCACCTTGCGCCCGTCGCCGATCAGCCCCGGCGTCTCGTACGTCTCCGCGACCGTGATCCACTCGTCGGGGGCCTTCGGCCTGCGCTCGCCCCAGGCGAACGCGAAGGCGTGGCCCGCGCGGTGATAGGGCGGCAGCGGCGCGGAGCTGTACAGCGTCGCCTCGGGCGACTGCAGGGCCGGGAGCACCTTCGGTCCTGAGGCTGTCAGCTTGCCGAGTACGGCGGCGTCGATCCGGCCGAGAGCGCCACAGATATAGGGCCTTACATTGAACTGCACCGGATCTCATCCCTTCGAGACGCTTCCCGCAAAAGAGTATCCTTTGCCGGGCTGAGAGAGCGGAGGTCCAGTGTCCACAGAGCTTGAAAGCACGCGCCGGGCGTTGCGTGAGGCCGTGTCCCAGGCCGGACGGGCGGCCGAGCTGGCCAGGCTGCTGGACGCCGCCCAGGCCAGGCTGGCAGCGGCTGAGCAGAACGCCGAGGAGGCCAAGGCGCTGGCCGAGCAGTTGAGCGAGGCCGAGGAGCGGCTCGCCGCCGAGCAGGCGGCGGCCGACAAGCTGCGCAAGGAGCTGGCCGAGCAGCGCTTCCAGGCCGAGGTGGCCAACTGGAAGCTGTCGTCGATCAAGGTCGCCCGCTGGAACCGCCTCGGTGACGCCATCAAGAGCGGCAAGAGCAACCCGGTGCGCCTGGCCAGGGGCCTCAAGGGCGCCGCCAAGCCGGTCAAGCGGCCCAGCGCGCCCAAGCGCAGGCCCGTGGCCGCGGTCAAGCCCAAGGACGAGCGCCCGGGTGCGGCGTTCCAGGCCACCAGCACCACCAGGACGCTCGGCGGCGCCTCATTCAAGCTCAAGCCGTTCCGGGTGCCGACGGGCCCCAACACGCGCCCGCACCTGACCACCGCGGTGATCGCCGACCCGCACGCCGAGGCGCTGCTGCGCTACGAGTGGCGGCAGACCACCGGGTTCACACCCCGCGACTTCGCCAGGGTGCTGCCCCTCGAAGTGCCCCACCTGCTGGTCGTCGAGTCCGTCACGCAGGGCCCGTGGGCCGAGGAGATCACCGGCGAGCCGGGCGAGGGGCTCAAGGCGCTGCTGGCCTGGTGCGCCGAGCGCGGCATCCGCACGGTCTTCTGGCACACCGGGGGCGACGTCGCCGCCTACGCCGCCGCGGCCGACCTGTTCGAGCACCGCTTCACCACCGACCTGACCGTGGCCTGGCCGCGGCTGCAGTTCGGGGTGCAGCCCCGGGTGCACAACCCGCTGCCGCTGGCCGGGGGCCGCATCGACCGGGTGCTCACGCTCGACCAGCTCCTGCCCGGCCACCTGGCCTACCCCGACGTCCTGACCTCCTACCGCTGGCCCGCCGCCGCCGACTGCCCGCCGGGCACCCCGCAGTGGCGGCTGGCCGAGATCGCGGCCTGCGGCACGCCCATCGGCACCGAGGACGACTCGCGGCGGGCGCACGTGGCGCTGCGGCGGGCGTACTCGATGGGGACGATGAGCGAGCGCATCGACGAGCTGCTCGACGCCGTCGGCCTGCCCAGCGCGCGGCCCACGCTCAACACCTCCGTGCTGCTGCCCATCCTCGACCCGTACCTGATGGAGCACGCGCTCGCCCAGGTCGCCCGGCAGTCGGGCGTCGACCAGCTCATCGTCATCGGGCCGCCGGAGGCCGAGCTGCGCGCCCGCGACGTGCTGCCGGACGTGGAGGTCATCTACCGCCGCCCGCAGCCGGCGATGACCGAGGGCGCGATGCTCAACGCCGGCATCGACCTGTGCGAGGCCGACCTCGTCGCGGTCATGGACCCGCGCGACGTCTACGGCCCCCACTACCTGTCGGACCTGCGCCGGGCCTTCCTGTTCACCACCGCCGACATCGTCGGCAAGGCCGCCTTCTACGCCCACCTGCGCAAGCCTCAGGCCACGCTGCTCAAGCAGCCCGACGCTGAATACTCCTACCTGCCCGAGATCACCGGCGGCACCCTCCTGGCCAGGCGCAACGCCCTGCGCGAGCTGGGCTTCGCCGACCTCACGGAGGGCTGGGACGAGGTCCTGATGCGGCAGTGCCGTACGGACGGGATCAAGGTGTTCTCCGCCGACCGGTTCGGCTACGTGCGGGTGCGGGACGAGGACCGCTGGCTGCTGGGGGCGGCCCACCTGGTCGAATACGGCTCGGCCGAGCCGCACGCGCTCATCTGAGAGGGTGTCCCCATGACACCCGAGGAGCTGGCCGCCGTGCTCGGTGAGCCGCCGGCGCCCGAGGGGTCGTGGGAGCGCGAGGCCGTCTACGTCTCGGCCGCCGCACTGCGGCGGGGCCTGGACGCGGGGGAGCTGGCCGGGCGGGTGCGGGCGCTCGACGGGGTGGCTTCTGTGGAGGTGCGCGGGAAGGGGTTCCTGCGGATCGTCGTCACCGTGCCGGGTGACCTGCTGCGGTCGGCTTGGGCACGCCCGCCGTTCGAGCCTCCGTGGCCGGACTTTCCCCGTACGTGGGACAACCCCGGCTTCGTGGTGCGCTACGGGCACGCACGCGCCTGCGCCGCGCTGAGGTGGGCCCGCGAGCTGGGGGTGCCGGAGACCGGGTTCGCGGCCGAGCTGCTCGACGACCCCTGGCACCGCCGGGTGCTGCGGGCGCTGGCCGAGCTGCCAGGGCGGCTGGTCAGCAGGGAGCCCGGCTGGGAGAGCTACCTTTTGCGGCTGGCGCTGGCCTATCACGACGCCCACGAGCGGGCTCCGGCCGTTCCTGTGGGGGACGAGGAGCCAGGCGCTGTGCACACGGCGCGGGTACGGGTGGCGGCGGCCGTGCGCGAGGTCCTACCGGGCCCCGACCGGCTGTAATGAATCACAAAATATTCGGTTAAAAGGCGAAAAAGCGTAAAAATATCCCTTCCAGGGCGTGATCGTGTCTCGATACGTGGTCACAGGGTCATGGCTCCCTGGTGCTTCCGATAGCCTCGATCGGGTGAGTCGATTCGCCCACCCCGCCGGGGACCGGCACGCCGAGATGCTGCCGCACGAGCGCCCGCCGCTGGCGCCCGCCGACCTCAACCGGATCAACCCCTCGATCTGGCCCCGAACGTCGAGCCGGGCGGAAGGCGCGCTCACCGTCGGCGGCGTGGACGTGCGCGACCTCGCTCGTGATTACGGCACCCCGCTCTACGTCATCGACGAGGACGACGTGCGCTCGCGCATGCGCGACTACGCGACGGCGTTCTCCGGCTCCGAGGTCCACTACGCCGGCAAGGCGTTCCTGTGCAAGGAGATCGTGCGCTGGCTCCAGGACGAGGGCCTCGGCCTCGACGTGGCCAGCAGCGGCGAGCTGGCGGTCGCGCTGAGCGTCGGCTTCCCCGCCGAGCGCATCACCATGCACGGCAACAACAAGTCCAAGGCCGAGCTGGCCAAGGCCCTGGAGGCCGGGGTCGGTCACATCGTGGTCGACTCCTACGACGAGATCACCAGGCTCGGCTACCTCGCCGAGCAGCTGGGCAAGCGGCCCAAGGTGATGATCAGGGTGACCACCGGGGTCGAGGCCCACACCCACGAGTTCATCGCCACGGCCCACGACGACCAGAAGTTCGGCCTGTCGCTGAACGCGGGCGCCGCGGCCGAGGCCGTGCGCCGCATCCTCGCCATGCCGCAGCTCGAGCTGGTCGGCCTGCACTCCCACATCGGCTCCCAGATCGTCGACACGGCCGGGTTCGAGGTGGCCGCGCGCCGGCTGGCCACGCTGCTCGTCCAGATCAAGGACGAACACGGCGTCGTGCTGCCCGAGCTCGACCTGGGCGGCGGCTACGGCATCGCCTACGTCGACGGCGACGAGGCTCCCGACATCAAGGAGCTCGCCGACGGCCTGCGCGAGATCGTCGCCAAGGTCTGCGTGGACGCCGGCCTGCCCGTGCCCCGCCTGACCGTCGAGCCCGGCCGCACCATCGTCGGCCCGGGCGGCATCACCCTCTACGAGGTCGGCACCATCAAGGACGTCGAGGGCCTGCGCACCTACGTGAGCATCGACGGCGGCATGAGCGACAACGTGCGCACGGCCCTTTACGGTGCCGAATACACCGCCGCGCTGGTCAGCCGGTCCAGTGAGGCCGAGCCCATGCTCAGCCGCCTGGTCGGCAAGCACTGCGAGAGCGGCGACATCATCGTGCGCGACTTCCATCTGCCGGCCGACCTCGCCCCCGGTGACCTGATCGCCGTGGCCGCGACCGGCGCCTACTGCCGTTCGCTGGCCAACAACTACAACTACCTGCCCAGGCCCGCCGTGGTCGCCGTCTCAGGCGGTGTCTCGCGCGTGATCGTGCAGGGCGAGACCGAGGACGACTTGTTGAGGGGGCAGCTGTGAAACCGCTGAAAGTGGCTCTGCTGGGCTGCGGCGTCGTCGGGTCTCAGGTCATCAGGCTCATGCACGAGCAGGCCGGCGACCTGGCCGCGCGCGTCGGGGCCCCGCTGGAGCTGACCGGCGTCGCCGTACGCAGGCTGGGCCGCAAACGCGACGTCGAGGTCGACCCCGCGCTGCTCACCACCGACGCCGAGGCGCTGGTCACCCGCGACGACGTCGACATCGTGATCGAGGTCATCGGCGGCATCGAGCCCGCCCGCTCGCTGATCGTCTCCGCCCTGTCCAGGGGCAAGTCCGTGGTCACCGCCAACAAGGCGCTGCTGGCCGCCGACGGCGCCGCGCTCCACGAGGCCGCCAGGACCGGGCGCGGCGACCTCTACTTCGAGGCCAGCGTGGCCGGGGCCATCCCGCTGCTGCGCCCCCTGCGCGAGTCGCTGGCCGGCGACCACGTCAAACGGGTGCTCGGCATCGTCAACGGCACCACCAACTACATCCTCGACAAGATGGACTCCACGGGCGCCTCCTTCACCGACGCCCTGGAGGAGGCCCAGACCCTCGGTTACGCCGAGGCCGACCCGACCGCCGACGTCGAGGGCTTCGACGCCGCTGCCAAGGCCGCCATCCTCGCCGGGCTCGCCTTCCACAGCCGGGTGCGCGCCGAAGAGGTGCACCGCGAGGGCATCACCGACATCACCGCCACCGACGTCGCCTCCGCCAAGGCCATGGGCTACGTCATCAAGCTGCTGGCCATCTGCGCCCGCTCCGACGACGGCCGCTCGTTCGGCGTGCGGGTCCATCCGGCGATGATCCCGCGCTCCCATCCGCTGGCCGGGGTGCGTGAGGCGTACAACGCGGTCTTCGTGGAGGCCGAGTCGGCCGGGCAGCTCATGTTCTACGGCAAGGGCGCCGGCGGGGCTCCGACCGCCTCCGCCGTGCTCGGCGACCTGGTGGCCGTCGGCCGCAACCGGCTGGCCGGCACGCGCGGGCCCGAGGAGTCCACCTACGCCGACCTGGCCGTCCACCCGATGGGCGACACCGTCACGCGCTGCCACGTGGCGCTCGACGTCGCCGACAAGCCGGGCGTGCTGGCGCGGGTGGCGGAGCTGTTCGCCAAGCACGACGTGTCGATCCAGACCGTGCGCCAGGAGGGGCACGGCGACGACGCCCAGCTCGTCATCGTCACCCACCGCGCCACGGACGCCGCGCTGACGGCGACCATGGAGGGGCTGCGCGAGCTCGACATCGTGCGGGCGGTGGCCAGCGTGATGCGGGTCGAGGGCGACGAGTAACGCAGGGATCCCGCGCTCACCGGTCCGCGCGGTGTGCTGAGGTTCGCGCGGGTCTGCGGCGTCCTGACGTCGTTCGCGCAGGTCTGCACGAACGGGCCGGCGGGCGCGTTCACCGGTCGTGAACGAGGGCCGTATCCGCGTCCGCCGGGTGGTGGAACGGGCGTAGGGTAGGCGCCGATCGGTTGCCGAGCGGTCAGGAGCACCTCGTTCATGTCCCCCACCCCCTGCGGTTTCGCGCGTACGCCGGAGAAGGAGCCGGCCCGCCTGCACTGGGCCGGAGCCGGCTGGGCGGTCGACGGGCAGCCGCCCGACGTGGCCGCCCTGCGTCCGCTGCGCGGGCTGGAGATCGAGTGGCCGGACGGCCCGGTGCCGCTCGACGGCCTGCTGAGCTTGGCCGCCGCCGGCGTGCCGCTCACCGCCGAGCGTGCCGCGCTCTGGGTGCCCGCCGATCTGGCCGAGCTGCTCACCGACCGTGAGTGGCTGGCCCACACCGCCGACGGCACCGCCCGCTGCCTGGCCGACCTGCGCCGCGAGGAGCACAGCGTACGCCTGCGCCGCCTCGCCCATCCGTTGGCGGCCGTGCCGCAGGTGAGCATCGTGATGGCCACCAGGCGGCCCGCGTTCGTCGGTGCGGCGCTGGCCCAGATGGAGCGTCAGCGCGACGTCTCGGCGGAGGTGCTGCTGGGCCTGCACGGGGTCGCGTTCGAGCAGGTCCGTGAGGCGGTCGAGTCCTGCTCCCTGCCCGTGCGGTGGATCGAGGCGGACGCGTCCGTGCCGTTCGGCGACGTGCTCAACCAGGCGGCGGCGATGGCCGGCGGCGACCTGCTGGCGAAGTGGGACGACGACGACTGGTACGGCCCGCGTCACCTGGCCGACCTGTTCATGGCGCTCACGTACGCGGGGGCCGACGTGGTGGGCACGACGGCCGAGTTCTTCTACCTGGAGCCGTTGCGGGCGACGATCAGGCGCACGACGTTCGCCAGTGGGGCGAGTTATCCGAGTGAGGTCTATTCCGACCATGTCGCCGGTGGCACGATCATGGTGTCGCGGGCGAAATTCCAGGAGATAGGCGGCTTTCCGGCGCTGCCGCAAGCCGTCGATCGCGAATTCCTCAAGGCGGCGGAGCAGGCAGGAGCCCGCATCTACCGCACCCACGGGCTGGGCTACGTCCTGCGGCGCGGGCTCAGCGGCGACCACACCTGGCAGCTGCCGCTGGCCCACTTCCTCAAGGTGGCCGTCAACCAGTGGCGGGGCTTCCGTCCGAGCGCGCTCATGGAAGCGGCGTGACCGTGCACGACGGCTCCGTGAGCCACCCGGACGACCGGGGCCCAGGCGACGCCGAGAGCCCGTCCACGGCAGGCCGGCCGTCGGAGAGCGGGTCGGCCGGAGGCCGGTCGGCGGCGAGTCCGTTGGCGGAGGGCCGGGCAGTGGGGAGTCCGTTGGCGGAAGGTCGGCCAGGGGTGAGCGCGTTGCCGGGAGACCGGTCGGTGGGGAGTTCGTTGCAGAACGGCGGGTTGGCGGGGAGTTCGGTGGTTCGTCGGGTGCGGGGGAACGACTATCGCGTACTCGCCGGGCCCGACCAACACTTCACGCCGACCCTGACGGTCAGCGTCGTCGTCCCGGCCTACGGTGGGCAGCAGCAGCTTGACCTGGTGCTCGCCGCGCTGGCCAGGCAGACGTACCCGGCGGAGCTGACCGAGGTCGTCGTGGTCGACAACGGCAGCGAGCCGCCGCTGCGGCTGCCCGCCGAGCGCCCTGACATGACCCGGTTGATCGGCTGCGAACGGCCCGGCCGGGCCGCCGCGCGTAACGCGGGGCTGGCCGCGGCCACCGGTGAGGTGATCCACTGGCTCGACTCCGACGTGGTGCTCACGCCGGGCGCGATCGAGGCCCACATGCGCTGGCACCACGCGGCGCCGTACGTGGTGGTGACCGGCTACCTCAGGTTCACCGAGGCGGAGCTCCCCGCGGAGCTGCCCGCCGACCTCGAAGGCTACTTCGAGCCGGCCGAGCCGCACGCCTGGATCGTGGACCTGGTCGACCGCACCGACGGCCTCACCGCCAACCCGCAGCGCCCCTTCAGCCTGCACGTCGGCGGCGCGACCTCGGTCAACGCCCGGCTGATCAGGGCGGCGGGGCCGATGGACGACGATCTCGTGCTCGGCCAGGACACCGAGATGGGCTACCGGCTGTGGCAGGCCGGCGCGGTCTTCGTACCGGAGCCGGTGGCCCGCGCCTACCATCTCGGGCCGACGATGCGGATGCGCGACAAGCCGTCCATCGACCGGGTCAGCCACGCGTTCGTGGCCGACCGTATCCCGGCCTACCGCTGGCTGAGGGGTCATCCCGGGCGGCAGTGGAAGGTCCCGTACGTCACCGCGGTCGTGGACGGCACGGCCGGATACGACTCCGTACGGGCCAGCGTGGACGCGCTGCTGGCCGGCACCGTCCCTGATGTGTCCGTGCTGCTGACCGGGCCCTGGGACACCCTCGACCGCGACCGCCGCGCCCCGCTCAAGGACCCGGCCCTGGAGTTGGTGCTGGTCCATGGGCACTACGAGCACGAGGGCCGGGTACGCCTGGCCACGACCGGCGACGGCGGGGGACACGCGGGTGGCGACGGGGCCGTGGACCCGGCCGTCCCCTACGTGCTGCGCCTGCCCGCAGGCTGGATCCCCGGCGAGGACACCCTCGCGCGCCTGCTCGACCTGGCCCGCGACGAGGGCCTTGGCCTGGTGAACGTGCTGCTGCGCGAGTCGGCGGATGACGTCGTCACGGCCCGCCTGGAACGCGCCGCGGCCTTCGCCAGGGCCCGCCTGGTCGCCGCGCCGGGGGAGGACCTGGACGACGCGGTGGACACGGTGTCGGGCGTCGTCTGGGTGGACGGCGAGACCTACGGCTTCACCACCGAGGCACGGACGCCGGTGGGCCGGCGGGGGGCGTACCGGGCCGGGGTCGAGGCGCGAGCGGAGGTGGAGCGGCTGACCGCGGAGGCCGAGCGGCTGCGGGGTCAGATCGCCAAGTGGAAGGAGGAGGCGGGCCGCTGGCGCAAGTCGGCGGTGGAGCTGCGCCGCGAGGTCAGCACGCTGCGCCGCCGGGTCGCCGCCGCCGAACGCGCCGCACAGGCACAGGCCCAGCAGGGCCTGCGCACGATGATGTCGGCCACAAAACGCGCCCTCCGCAAACGCCTACGCGGCTGACACCCCACGCGACCAGGTCCCATGCGGGTCGGTCCCGTGCGGGCCAGCGGCGCGCGGCCCGGCCCCGAGCTCAGGGCAGTCCCTGGTCGCCCCCGTGTCCCAGTTCGGGCTCAGGGGCGCAGGGCATCGCGCGGTCGGTTCGGTCGCAGCGGGTGCCAGGCGTCGCGGCTGGTCAGTTCGGGCGTAGGGCCGACTTGAGGCGGCGGAGGAGGGTCTTCTCCGGTGGTTCCACCGTCACCTTCACCGGCGCCGGGATGGTGACCGGGTCGGGTTGCGCAGGCGCGGGCCAGAAGCGGTCCGGTGGCTCGTGGCGTACCCCGTGCGTGGCGTCGATGACCGCGTCGAGGTCGTCGCCGGGCCCGGAGAGGAGCGCGGCGCGGCCGAGTGCCGAGGTGCGCTCCAGGCGGGCCGTGCGCCCGTCGGGCAGGTCCACGACGAGCACGCCCGCGAGGTCCTTCTGCACCGACTCGATCATCCGCTCCAGCGTCGCCCGGTGCAGCGGCACGTCCACCGGCCCCCGGTAGCGGAACGGGCTCGGCGCGGGCGTCGGCGCGGCTTCGTCGATCAACCGGACGCGTTCGTCGTGCGCGAACAGGTCACGCATGAGCCGCAGCTCGAAACACGGGTCGGACAGCGCGAACCGGCGCGAGTCGTCCAGCCGCGACCACGGCCCCACCAGCGTCACCACGACGTCCTGCAGTTTGCCGTCCAGCGCCGCCGCGACCGCCTGCCGCACCACGGACTCCGAGGTGTCGGTCACGTCGAGCACGACCTCCACGTACGGCACCAGCCACCGCCGCCCCCGGTCCTTGCGCAGGTCGCGGCGCAGCGGGATCCGGTGCGCCAGGTACGGCTCCACCGCCCGCACCGCCCGCTCCCTGTCGCGGTGCTGGGCGGGCAGCCCCAGGTGCACGGCCTGGGCGTCGGCGTCGGGCACGAAGACGACGCCGTGCATGGCCAGGCGGTAGGAGAACTCGGTGTCCTCGCCCCGCGCCACGTTCGGGTCGAGACCGCCCACGGCGTGGAAGACCTCCCGGGGCAGGGCGAAGGTCGGGCCGGTGCACACGTGGTACGGATTGCGGCTCTTGCGCAGCCCGTCCGTCTTGGCGATCGTCGCCTCGGTCGAGCTCGACCTGGCCCCTTCGAGGTCGAACACCTCGTCCAGTCGCTTCGCCGCGGCGATCTGGGCGGCGGTGACGGGCGGCACCTCGACGAACTTCTTCATCCCGATCGTGACCAGGTAGTCCGTCACGTGGTGCCACCGGGCCAGCGCCTCGATGTGCTCGCGGCAGGCCACCATGTCGGCGTCGAGCCGCTGGATGATCTCGCCGTCGGCCGCCTTGGCGCCGGTGTTGACCGCGTTGGAGATGCCCCAGCCGTCCCGGACCCGTACGAGACGGGTGTTGACCGGGCGCAGCTCAGGCAGCCGGATCGGCGGCCGGCTGCCGTCGTCGACGACCAGCACCTCCATGAGGTGCTCCGGATACGTCTGTACGGACAGCGCGGCCAGCGTCAGATCGAGCTTGTCCTGCCCGCCGTGCGCGGGTATCACCACGCTCACGGAAAGTGCGGGTGACCAGGCGCCGAGCTGCGGTGCCGCCACTGGTGAATAGTCGTTCTGCCTCAGAGCAGGACGCGCGTTCATGGTCGTGACCCCCTGCCGAGACCTTATCGGGAGATGCTGAGAATTTCCTGAATAGTGCCCCTGTCCAATGGACGGGTCCGACCCGTGGACACGGCTCAGCGACGGTCCCCGGCACCCCGTACACTCTGTGCCCAACAGCGCAGGTAGGGAGTCATCATGAGCAGGTCGTGGCGTGGCCTCATCGAGGAGTACCGCGAACGTCTTCCGGTCACCGCGAAGACGCCGGTCATCACGCTGCTCGAGGGCGGCACGCCGCTGGTGCCCGCGCACCGCGTCTCGGCCCTCACGGGGTGTGACGTCTACCTGAAGGTGGAGGGGGCCAACCCGACGGGCAGCTTCAAGGACCGCGGGATGACGATGGCCATCAGCAAGGCGGTGGAAGAGGGGGCCAAGGCGGTCATCTGCGCCTCCACCGGCAACACCTCGGCCTCGGCCGCGGCCTACGCCGTGCGCGCCGGGCTGACCTGCGCCGTGCTGGTGCCGCGGGGGAAGATCGCGATGGGCAAGCTGGCCCAGGCGCTCGTGCACGGGGCCACGCTGCTGCAGGTCGAGGGGTCGTTCGACGACTGCCTGGAGATGACCCGCAAGTTGTCGTCCAGCTATCCCATCGCGCTGGTCAACTCCGTCAACCCGTTCCGGCTGCAGGGGCAGAAGACGGCGGCGTTCGAGATCGTCGACACGCTCGGCGACGCCCCCGACATCCACTGCATCCCGGTGGGCAACGCGGGCAACATCTCGGCCTACTGGATGGGCTACCAGGAATACTTCGACGACGGGGTCGCCACCAGGCGTCCGCGCATGTTCGGCTTCCAGGCCAGCGGCTCGGCGCCGATCGTCGAGGGCGCGCCCGTCGCCCATCCCCACACGATCGCCACCGCGATCCGCATCGGCAACCCGGCCTCCTGGTCGCTGGCCACGGCGGCCCGCGACGAGTCGGGCGGGACCATCCAGGCGGTGACCGACCGGCAGATCGCGGCGGCGTACAAGCTGCTGGCGCAGGAGGAGGGCGTGTTCGTCGAGCTCGCCTCGGCCGCCAGCGTCGCGGGCTTGCTGCAGGCCCACGCACAGGGCATGGTGGAGCCGGGGCAGCGCATCGTCTGCACGGTCACGGGCAACGGACTGAAGGACCCCGACTGGGCCATCTCGGGGGCGCCGGCGCCGGTGGTCATCCCCATCGACGTCCACGCCGCCGCGGCGGCGCTCAACCTCGCCTGACGGGGGCGCACGGGGGAGTGACGAGAGAAAAGTGAACGCATGAGGACCGTTGCCATCCGCGTGCCCGCCACCTCGGCGAATCTGGGGCCCGGATACGACGCGCTGGGGCTGGCGCTGAACCTGCACGACGAGGTCAGGGCCACGCTCGCCGACGAGCGCGGTGTCCACGTCACCGTGGAGGGCGAGGGCGCGGGGGAGGTGGATCTCGGCGAGGGGCATCTGGTCGTCAAGGCGATGCGCGCGGCGTTCGGCCGCATGGGGGTGCCTCAGCCGGAAGGGATACGCCTGCACTGCCACAACCGGATCCCGCACGCGCGCGGGCTCGGATCGTCGTCGGCCGCCGTGTGCGCGGGCATTCTCGCCGCGCGCGCCCTGGCCGACGGCGAACTTTCCGACGACGACGTCTACGCGCTGGCCACCGAGATGGAGGGCCATCCCGACAACGTCGCCCCCTGCCTGGCCGGTGGGCTGACCGTGGCCTGGTTCGACCACGCCGGGGTTCCGCGTATGGTGAAACTGGCTCCCGACCAGCGCGTCCGTCCAGTCGTCGTCGTTCCTTCGACGCGGCTGTCCACGGAGGCCGCGCGGGGGCTCCTGCCGAAGGACGTGCCCCACGAGGACGCCTCCTTCAACGCCGGCCGGGCCGCGCTGCTGATCGCCGCGCTGACCCAGCGGCCGGAGCCGGGGCTCCTGCTCGCCGCCACGGAAGACCGCCTTCACCAGCACTACCGCGCGCCTGCCATGCGGCAGAGCGCGGATCTGGTAGAACGTCTCCGTGCAGTGGGCGTGCCCGCGGTCGTTTCGGGAGCGGGTCCCACGGTTCTTGCGTTTTCGACATCGGATACGCAGGATTTGATCGCGCCAGAAGTGGGTAATGACTGGCACATCCAGCAAATGGACGTCGACCCGGTTGGTGCGGACGTTCAGTTCCCCGAGACACGCTGATACCTCTTTAGACCTTCAGGGAATAGCCGTGTGCGCTGGTGATGTTAGGCTGATAGCCGCACCAGATGCCCCCTTGGTGGGTGCGTGCTTGTCAGCCATACATCGCTGCATCATGCTTCACGTCGCGAGGCGGAAGCAGCGCGGCTGTCTCCCCGGAATCCGTTGCCTCCGGTTGGCCCACACCCGGTTGGCTCAACGTGAGGTGGCGACGACGGGGATCTGCGCGTTCGAATCATCTCGACATCTGGTTGGCGACAGCAATCTGGGGGGTGTCAGCCACGCGCCAAGGGCCATCGGCGGCGTGGACGAACCCCTCCCCAAGAGTGGCGGCTGCCTGAGACGACAGCCGAAGATCGCAGAGTGCACCCCGACCCGGTCTGTCCCGCCGGATCGCAAGCACCTCCGGGACGCCCGGGAGAACGAAACCGGCGCCCGACCCCTGGGAAGGACCTTTTAGTTGAGCGACACCACCGAACTCCTCTCCGACGCATCAGGCGCTGAGCCGGCGTCCGGCGACACCCCCACCCGCGCAGCGGCTAAGCCGCGTGCGCGTCGCTCCGGCACCGGCCTGTCCGCCAAGGTGCTGCCCGAGCTGCAGAAGATGGCCGCCGAGCTGGGCATCAGCGGGACCGGGCGCATGCGGAAGAGCCAGCTGATCGCGGCCATCCAGGAGAAGCAGGGTGGCGGTTCCGGAGACGGCGCAGCGACTGCCGCACCCGCGGCTGAGGCGCCCCCGGCTTCGACGGAGGCGGCCCCCGCGACGGAGCGGCCCACCCGTGCACGCAGGGAACGTTCCCGCTCCAAGACCGCCGAGGACTCCGCTCCCCAGCCCGCCGCCGCGGCTCCGGTGGCCGCCGCCGAGCCCGTGGCCGTCGCGCCCGAGCCGGTCGCGGCCCCGGTCGAGACCGTGGTGGAGCAGCAGGCGCAGCCGGTCGAGGCCGGCCAGAGCGACACGCGCGCCGAGCGCGGCGAGAGCCGGCGCGAGCGCCGCAGCCGCGGCGAGCGTCGTGAGCGTGGCGACCGCGGCGACCGTTCCGCCGACCGCGGTGAGGGCGGCCGCGCCGAGAGCCGTGACAGCGGGCGCGACAGCGGTCGTGACCGTGACCGTGATCGTGACAGCCGTGATCGTGACAGCCGTGACCGTGACGGCCGCGACGGTGGCCGCGACGGCCGTGGCGAGCAGCGAGACCGCTCCGCCGTCGACGCGGGCAGCCGTGGCGACCAGCGCGGCGACCAGCGCGGCGACCAGCGCGGCGACCAGCGGGGCGACCAGCGCGGCAGCGACGACGACGACCGCGGCGGGCGCAGCCGCAGGGGCCGCTTCAGGGAGCGCAACCGTGGCCGTGGCCGCGACCGCTTCGACAGCAGCGAGCCCGTCATCGGCGACGACGACGTGCTCATCCCGATCGCCGGCATCCTCGACATCCTCGACAACTACGCGTTCGTCAGGACCAGCGGCTACCTTCCGGGCAGCAACGACGTCTACGTCTCGCTCGCCCAGATCCGCCGCAACGGCCTGCGCAAGGGCGACGTCATCACCGGCGCCGTCCGCCAGCCGCGCGACGGCGAGCGGCGCGAGAAGTTCAACGCCCTGGTCCGCCTCGACACCGTCAACGGCATGGACCCGGAGCAGGCTCGCAGCCGGCCCGACTTCAACAAGCTGACGCCGCTCTACCCGCAGGAGCGCCTGCGCCTGGAGACCGAGCCGAACATCCTCACCACGAGGATCATCGACCTCGTCTCGCCGATCGGCAAGGGCCAGCGCGGCCTCATCGTCTCGCCGCCCAAGGCCGGTAAGACGATGGTGCTGCAGGCCATCGCCAACGCGCTCACCCGCAACAACCCCGAGTGCCACCTGATGGTCGTGCTCGTGGACGAGCGGCCTGAAGAGGTCACCGACATGCAGCGGTCGGTCAAGGGCGAGGTCATCCACTCGACCTTCGACCGCCCCGCCGAGGACCACACCACCGTCGCCGAGCTCGCCATCGAGCGCGCCAAGCGCCTGGTGGAGCTGGGCCACGACGTGGTCGTGCTGCTCGACTCGATCACCCGTCTCGGCCGCGCCTACAACCTGGCGGCCCCGGCCTCCGGGCGCATCCTGTCGGGTGGTGTCGACTCCACGGCGCTCTACCCGCCGAAGCGGTTCTTCGGCGCCGCCCGCAACATCGAAAACGGCGGCTCGCTGACGATCCTCGCCACGGCCCTGGTCGAGACCGGGTCCAAGATGGACGAGGTCATCTTCGAGGAGTTCAAGGGCACCGGCAACATGGAGCTCAAGCTCAACCGCTCCCTGGCCGACAAGCGGATCTTCCCCGCGGTGGACGTCGACGCGTCCAGCACCCGTAAAGAAGAGATCCTCATGGGCAAGGACGAGCTCCAGATCGTCTGGAAGCTGCGTCGTGTGCTGCACGCGCTCGACATGCAGCAGGCGCTCGAACTGCTCCTGGAGAAGATGAAGGAGACCAAGTCCAACGCGGAGTTCCTGCTCCAGGTCCAGAAGACCACGGTGAGCAACGACCGCGACTAGCGTCCGCGTTCGCGGAAGGGGCGGTGGGGGTCTTCCCCCGCCGCCCCTTCCGCGTCCGGGCCGGGGCACTGGGGCTAGCCCTACCCCGTGACGGGAGTCATCCGTATTCACCGCGAGGCCCGGCGCGTGCACTCTGAACTACATGCGTTCTGTGGCGTTGAAGGACCGCGTGCCGCTCGGGCCCAAGGGGCCGCTGGGAGTTCTGGTCGACCCGATGACCTGGCGGGCGGCCCCCTACCTGCTGGTCACCGGCTTCGTCGGGCTCGGCTGGTTCGCGGTGCTGAGCATCACGGTCCCCCTCTCGCTCACGCTCACGATCGTCTGGGTGGGCGTCCCGCTCATGATGGCCACCGTGCTGATGTGGCGCGGCGGGGCGATGCTGGAACGCCGGCTGCTGCACGCGGCGTTCGGCGTCAGGATCGCCGACCCGTACCGGCCGCGGCCCGAGCGCGGTGTCGGCGCGCACCTGCGCTGGCTGCTGTCCGACCCCGCCACCTGGCAGGACCTGGGTTATCTGCTGATGCTGCTCCCGCTCGGCGCGGTCGAGGTGGGGTTGTCGTTCGGGCTGTGGTTCGCGTCGATCACGTTCCTCCTGCAGCCGCTGCTCTATTTCGGGTACGCGACCGGCGGCGGCTACAACGACCTGCTGGTCGGCGACTGGGCGCCGGGGGCGGTGATCGCCGCGGTCTTCGGCGGCCTGCTCCTCGTGCTGACGGCCTACCTCGTCCGCGGCATGGCCTGGCTGCACGGCACCCTCGCCACGGTGCTGCTCGGCGGCAACGAGGAGGAACGGCTGCGCGCCAGCAGGGCCAGGGGCATCGACGCCGCCGAGGCCGAGCGGCGCAGGATCGAACGCGACCTGCACGACGGCGCCCAGCAGCGGCTGCTGTCGGTCGCGGTGACTTTGGGACGCGCCCAGGCGAAGTTCGACAGCGAGCCCGACGAGGTCAGGACGCTCATCGCCCAGGCGCACGCCGGCACCAAGGCGGCCATCGCCGAGCTGCGGAACCTGGCCAGAGGCATCCACCCGGCCATCCTCAGCGACCGAGGGCTCGACGCCGCCCTGTCGGGGCTGGCCGCGCGGGCGCCCATCCGGGTGGACGTCTCGGTCGAACTGGACGAACGGCCGCCGCCCGCCGTGGAGAGCATCGCGTACTTCATCGTGGCCGAAACTTTGACCAACATGGCCAAGCACTCCGGCGCCACCGAGGCGTCCGTCACCCTGATCAGGGATCACCGCGGCGTGGTCGTGGACGTCTGGGACAACGGCATCGGCGGCGCGCTCCTCAGCCCGGGCGGCGGGCTGTCCGGGCTGGCCGACAGGGCCGCCACCATCGACGGGGTGATGGTCGTGCACAGCCCGGTGGGCGGCCCGACCCTGATCCGCGCGGAGCTGCCCTGCGAGTGGTAGCCGTGCCTGACGCGCAGGGCGGTGGACAGCCCGGCGTCCTGCCCTGTAGTCATGGGGCCATGCGCGTGGTCATCGCCGAGGACTCCGTACTGCTGCGCGAAGGGCTCGCGCGTCTGCTCGCCGACGGCGGCATCGAGACGGTGGCGAGCGTCTCCGACGGGCCCGCGCTGGTGACGGCGGTGCTGCGGCACGAGCCCGACCTGGCGATCGTCGACGTGCGCATGCCGCCGAGCCACACCGACGAGGGGCTGCGGGCGGCGCTGCAGGTGCGCGCCGCCAGGCCGGACTTCCCGATCCTCGTGCTGTCGCAGTACGTCGAGGAGCGCTACGCCGGCGAACTCATCGGCAGGGCCGTCGGCTACCTGCTCAAGGAGCGGGTCGCCGACGTGGCCGAGTTCCTGGAGGCGGTGCGCCAGGTCGCGTCCGGCGGGACGGTCATCGACCCCGAGGTGGTCGTGCAGTTACTCAGCCGGCAGCGGCGCGGCGCCCCGCTCGACTCGTTGTCGCCGCGCGAGCGCGAGGTGCTGGCGCTGATGGCGGAGGGCCGCTCCAACACCGCCATCGCCGCCCGGCTGGTCGTCACGGAGGGCGCGGTGGAGAAGCACATCTCCGGCATCTTCGCCAAGCTGGCGCTGGGGCCGGCGCCCGAGGACCACCGGCGAGTGCTCGCCGTGCTGACGTACCTGGGACGCTGAGGCGCCGGCGGGGCCGGCGGGGCCGGCGGGAGGCGGTGGGAGGCGGTGGGAGGCGGTGGGAGGCGGTGGGAGGCGGTGGGAGGCGGTGGGGAATGCCCGATGGCCTGGGATGGTTGCACGATCTGGCACACTGGTAGCTGACCATTTTGCGGTTCCGGTTCCCGCCATGCGTGAAGGCGACCCGGCGGCCGCACCCCGAAAGGACAGCGATGAAGCGCGACATTCACCCTGACTACAACGTGACGCAGGTGTCCTGCTCCTGCGGCAACACGTTCACCACCCGCAGCACCGCGAAGAACGGCGTGATCCACGCCGACGTGTGCTCGGCCTGCCACCCGTTCTACACGGGCAAGCAGAAGATCCTCGACACCGGCGGCCGGGTGGCCCGCTTCGAGAAGCGCTTCGGCAAGAAGGCCGCGGGCAAGTAGCTCCACCCACGCCGGCCCGGACGCACGCGTGCGCCGGGTCGGCGTTGTTGGTGAAACGGCCACACTCCACGAAAAGGGACCACGGTGAATCTCGACGAGTTGCTCAAGGAGTATTCCGAGCTGGAGTTGAAGCTCGCCGATCCCGCCGTGCACGCCGACCAGAACAAGGCACGCACCCTCGGCAGGCGCTACTCACAGCTGACGCCGATCGTCGGCACCTACCGTGAGCTCGAATCGGCCCGCGAGGACCTGACGGCCGCCAAGGAGCTGGCCGGCGAGGACGAGGGGTTCGCCGCGGAGGCCGCCGAGATCGAGGCGCGCATCCCGCAGCTCGAGGACAAGCTCCGCCATCTGCTCATCCCGCGCGATCCCAATGATGACAAGGACATCATCATGGAGATCAAGGCGGGCGAGGGCGGCGAGGAGTCCGCGCTGTTCGCCGGCGACCTGCTGCGCATGTACCTGCGTTACGCCGAGCGGCTCGGCTGGAAGACCGAGGTCATCGACAGCCAGCCCTCCGACCTGGGCGGATACAAAGACGTCACGGTCGGCATCCGGGCCAAGGGCGACGAGGGCGTGTGGTCCAGGCTCAAGTACGAGGGCGGGGTCCACCGCGTGCAGCGGGTGCCCGTCACCGAGTCGCAGGGCCGCATCCACACCAGCGCCGCCGGCGTGCTCGTCTATCCGGAGGCGGAGGAGGTCGACGTCCAGATCGACCCCAACGACCTGCGCATCGACGTCTACCGCTCCAGCGGCCCCGGCGGCCAGAGCGTCAACACCACCGACTCCGCGGTCCGCATCACCCACCTGCCCACCGGCGTGGTCGTCTCCTGCCAGAACGAGAAGAGCCAGCTCCAGAACAAGGAGTCGGCGCTGCGCATCCTGCGTGCCCGGCTGCTGGCCATCGCCCAGGAGCAGGCCGAGGCCGCCGCCCAGGCCGAGCGCAAGTCGCAGGTGCGCACCGTCGACCGCTCCGAGCGCGTACGCACCTACAACTTCCCGGAAAACCGCATCTCCGACCACCGCGTCGGCTTCAAGGCGTATAACCTCGACCAGGTTCTCGACGGTGAGCTCAACGCCGTCACCCAAGCCCTCATCGACGCCGAGATGGCGGAGAAGCTCGCACAACACTCATGACATTTCTGCTGGACGAGATCGCGCTCGCCACCGCCCGGCTGGCCGAGGCAGGTGTGCCTTCGCCGCGCACCGACGCGGAAGAGATCGCGGCATTCGTCCACGGCGTGCGCAGGAGTGAGCTGCACGCCGTCAGGGACTCCGAGTTCGACGCGCTGTTCTGGGAGGGCGTCGCCCGGCGCGAGGCCCGCGAGCCGCTGCAGCACATCACCGGTCACGCCTACTTCCGCTACCTGGAGCTCGCGGTCGGGCCCGGAGTGTTCGTGCCCAGGCCGGAGACCGAGGTGATGGCCGGATGGGCCATCGAGACGCTGCGGGAGATGGACGTCACCGCGCCGCTCGTCGTCGATCTCGGCACCGGGTCCGGCGCCATCGCGCTGTCGATCGCCCAGGAGGTGGCGCTGGCCGAGGTCCACGCCGTCGAGGTCGATCCGGGGGCGTACACCTGGGCCAAGCGCAACATCTCCGAGCACGGTCAGGGCCGCACCCACCTGCACCCGGAAGACCTCGCCGAGGCGCTGCCCGAGCTCAACGGCAAGGTCGACCTGGTCATCTCCAACCCGCCCTACATCCCGCCCGGCGCGATCCCGCGCGACCCCGAGGTGCGCGACTACGACCCGTCCCGCGCCCTGTTCGGCTCGGGCGACGACGGGCTCGGCGAGGTCCGCGCGGTCGAGCGCACCGCGCGCCGGCTGCTGCGTCCCGGCGGCTGGGTGGCCGTCGAACACGCTGACGAGCAGGGCAGGGCCGTCTACCTGACCTTCCCCGAGGACAACGGATGGCGGGACGTACGCCTGCGCCAGGACCTCACCAGAAGAGACCGCTTCGTCACGGCCAGGCTGGGCCAGGACTAGGATTCACGCCAGCGGCGCGGCCCCCTCCTGACCAGCAGGAAGCCCGGCGACCGTACTAGGAGGAAGGAGGAGGCCTCGCGAATGCCGCTCCCCGCCGAGCGGAGCGAGGCGATGAGATCGTGGGACGACGTTTTGACTGCTCCAACGCCGAGCAACGGACCGAGGGCCTGACGGAGGCGGCGGCCGCCGTCCGCCGCGGCGAGCTCGTGGTGCTGCCCACCGACACCGTCTACGGCATCGGCGCCGACGCTTTCACCCCTGCCGCTGTCACCTCCCTGCTCGACGCCAAGGGCCGGGGCCGCGACATGCCGCCGCCGGTGCTCGTGGGCACCGTCAGAGCCGCCACAGCGCTCGTGGACGACATGGGGGCGTACGGGCAGGACCTGATCGACGCCTTCTGGCCTGGGCCGCTCACGCTCGTCTGCAAGGCCAACAGGGCCCTTTCCTGGGACCTGGGCGACACCAAGGGCACGGTGGCCGTACGCATGCCGCTGCATCCGGTCGCGCTCGACCTGCTCAAGGAGACCGGGCCGATGGCCGTCTCCAGCGCCAACCGCTCCGGAGCGTCCGCCGCGACCACCGCGGAGGAGGCCGAGGAGCAGCTCGGCGAGTCGGTCGCCGTCTACCTCGACGCCGGCAAGACCACCGACAACACGCCCTCCACCATCCTCGACCTCACCACCGCCGTGCCCCGGCTGCTGCGTCGCGGGGCCATCCCGGTGGAGAAGCTGCGCGGCATCATCGGCTACGTCGCCACCGACGACTGACGTATACCCGCTGCTTATTCCGGCCGCCATCGCGCTCGGGCCGACACTACGGTGAGGCCCGGAGCGGCGATACGTCGGGGAGTGGCCCATGGGCAAGTACGACGGCATGGATCCCAAGCTGGTCCGCGAACTGCTGGCCGAGGTGCGGCAGGCGGCCACGCGGATGCGCGAGGTCGAGGACCGCGTCAGGGGCGCCATGCGCACCGCCGGGCTGCCCACCCAGACCACGCACCGTCCCGTGCAGATCGCCGAGCGGATCGACGCGATGGTGAAGGACGTCAACGGGCGGTTGGGGGATCTGGAGAAACGGGTCGACCCCCGCAAAACCGGCACCGGCCCCGACCCCACCCGCCCCGGAGGGCCCGGCACGGGAACCGACCCGACCCCGGACGCGAACGGCAAGACGGACACCGACGGCAAGACCGGTACCGATGGCAGGGCCGGTACTGATCCGGACGGTAAGACGGGCACGGACGGCAAGACCGGCACGGACGGTCGGACCGGTACCGATCCGGACAGCAAGACCGGTACTCGTACGGACGGTAAGACTGGCACGGACGGTCGGACTGGCACCGACCCGGACGGAAAGACCGGCACAGACGGTAAGACCGGTACCGATGGTAGGACCGGGACTGACCCGGACGGAAAGACCGGCACCGGTACGGACGGGAAAACGGGCACCGGCGCGGACGGGAAGCCTGACGCGGATGGCAAGACCGGCACCGACGGCAAGACGGGCGCTGACGGGAACACGGGTGCCGACCGGAGAGGCGATTCCGACGGGAAGACCTGCGACGACGCGGGGACCGGCCAGGACCGCGGGACCGGCCAGGATCGCGGCACTGGCAAGGACACAGGAACGGGCCAGGGCACGGGAGTCGGCCAGGGCACGGGAGTCGGGCAGGGCGACGATGCGGGTCAGGGCAGGGGCACCGGGCGGGACGACGGCGCGGGTCAGGGGGTAGGCGGCGGCCAGGGCGCGGGATCCGACCAGGGAACGGGAACCGGCCAGGACGGCGGGACGGGCCAAGGCACAGGCACCGGCCAGGACTGCGAAACCGGCAAGGGCACCGGAACGGGTCAAGACACGGGAGTCGGCCAAGGCGACGGCGCAGGTCAAGGCGGGGGCGTCGACCGGGGTGACGGCGCCGGTCAGGGCGCGGGCGTCGGCCAGGGCGATGGCATGGGCCAGGGCACCGGGATCGGCCAGGGCGACGGCACCGGTGGGACCGGCCAGGGCACTGGCACCGGTCAGGACGGCGGAACGGGACGGGATGGCGGCGTAGGCCAGGACACCGGAACAGGACGGGACACAGGAACGGGTCAGGACTCGGGAACCGGCCAGGACGGCGACACCGGAGCAGGGCGGGATGGTGGCGTCGGTCAGGGTGGTGACACCGGGCAGGGCACCGGTGGTGAGGCCGGTGGTGGTGCGACGGGCACTCCCGTCGGGGACGGCCAGGAGGCCACCAAACCGCAGGTCGTGGTGGTCGACGGGGTCAAGGTGCTGCAGGTGCCGCTCGACCCGCCCACGGCCGCGGCGATCGAGGACATGCTCGAGAACTCCCGCGACGTCCAACCGGCCGACATGCCGAAGGTCTCGGCCGACCGCCCCGACGTCACGAACGTCAGCGGGTACGCCAACGACGGCAGCGACGTGGTCTCCGCCGAAGCGAACCCACCGAACCTGGACGCGCTGAGAACGGTGATCGAGAACCACCGGGACATCGCCCCACAGGACATGCCGAGCGTGGAGGTCCCGGCGGGCGAGTACGGCAAGGGCGAGTGGTCGGAACGCACCATCCGCCCGGACGGCCCGCCCGGCTCGATCGACGCCGGCAGACCCAACGCGGGCAGCGAATCAGTGTCTCTCCCACCAAGAGACACCCCCTCAGCAGACACCTCCACCACGACGAACACGACCGTGGGCGGCACTCCCACCACGACGGACACCTCCTACGGCGGCGGTTCCCACTCGGCGGCAACGTCCTATGGCGGTGGTTCCGCATCAGGGGACGCCGTCTATGACGGTGGCTCCAGATCGACGGATGCCTCCCACGGTGGCGCCTCCTCGTCGGAGGACACGGGCCGGCGCGGTGGCCCGGCCTCGGGTTACGGCTCTCCCTTGGGAGACGGTACGACGTCAGGTGGCTCGGGCACCCCCGCACCGACCGACGACCCACGCGGCACGGGGACCGACAAGGAATGTGAGCCGGGCAAGGACACCACCCCTGACCGCCCGACGGGAGATCGACCTGGCCAGGGCACTGGAGACGGCCAGGGAACCGGCGACCGCGGCACAGGCGAGCGTGGAACTGGTGATCGGGGCGCAGGTGACCGAGGTGCGGGTGGTCAGGGCACGGGCGATCGTGGCACGGGCGGCCAAGATCGGCCCGTCACGATCCCACCGACCAACCCGTCCGTCGATCCCCCCGGCGGCTCGCCGACCGGCGGCGCAGGGACGGCGACGGAGCCCGACTCCAGGACCGGCGGCATCCGGGCGGGCGACAGCGCGGCCGTGTACGGCATCGGACCGGGTGAAAAGGCGGATACCGGGCCGGGGCTGAGAGCGGGCGATAGCGCGGCCGCGTACGGCATCGGACCGGGCGAGAAGCCGGATGCCGGGCCAGAGCTGAGGGCCGGTGACCGTGCGGCCGTGTATGGCATTGGACCCGGAGAGACGCCTGGGCAATCGGCCGGGAGTCCCGTTCGGGAGTTGCCGATCGCCTACGACGTGCGGCCCGAGCCCGACACCACGGCCACCCAGGTCAGCGCGTGGGCGAATGACGGCAGTGACGTCGTGTCGGCCGAGGCGGCGCCGCTCGACCTCGACGCGCTCAGGACCGTGATCGAGGACCACCGTGACATCCCGCCCCAGGAGATGCCGTCCGTGCAGATCCCGCCGGGCGAGTACGGCAAGGGCGAGTGGGCCCCCGAGGACATCAGGCCGGACGGCCCGCCGGGTGAGGTCGGCTCGGGCCGGCCGGAAAGGAGCTCGTGATGTACGCCGACCCACCCGCGCCCAAGGAACAGGGCCCCGGCGAGACACCGCCCGGTGGCCCGCTGGCGGCCCCTCAGTACTTCAATCCCGACTACGAGCGCCTGGTCGTGGCGTGGAAGGCCGTGCTGCCCGAGCTCGACGCCCTCAGAGCGGCCCTCGACAAGGCGTACGGCCTGGCCAGCAACCCCCAGACGTGGGACGCCCCCGTGGGCGAGCGTTACGTCAAGGAGATGCGCGAGTGGCGGATGAGGCTGTCGCTCTACCGCCATTCGGTGCTCACGGCGATCAGCGACGAGGCTGCCGGTACGCCGCGATGGGTGAAGGCTAGGGCGGACGCACCACACGCCTTCCCAGCGTGAGGCACGCGTGGGACCAGCGTGAGGGCCGGGTGGGACCTGTGTGAGGCCAGCGTGAGGGCCGCGTGGGACCTGCGCGAGGCCAGCGTTGAACCGGCCTGAGAGCGGTCCGAGCCCGTCTGGGTTCGGCCCGTGCCCGCGCTCGTGCCGTGTCCCACCCGTGCCCGGATCCGGTCCGATCCCGGTCCGATCCCGGTCCGCGCCCGGTCAGAGACCGGCCCTGTTCGGCAAGAGAGCGGCCGTAGGACGGCATGAGATGAGATTTCCGGGCATGACCGATGTATGGGAGAAACGGACATACGGTCGTACAGTGGGGAAATGGGTACGGAGCCCTACTACGGTCCGGACTTCGGGATGCTGCGGAGGCGGGATCCCGAGATCGCCCGGATCCTGATCGACGAGCTCGACCGGGTACGCGGCGGCATCCAGCTGATCGCGAGCGAGAACTTCACCTCGCCGGCCGTCATGGCCGCTCTGGGCTCCACCCTGACCAACAAGTACGCCGAGGGCTACCCGGGCCGGCGCTACTACGGCGGCTGCGAGGTCGTCGACCGGGCCGAGCGGCTGGCGATCGACCGGGCGCGCGAGTTGTTCGGGGCCGAGCACGCCAACGTGCAGCCCCATTCGGGCGCCTCGGCGAACCTGGCCGCCTATGCCGCGCTGCTGCAGCCCGGCGACACCATGCTGGCCATGGCGCTCCCGCACGGCGGCCACCTCACCCACGGCTCGAAGGTGAATTTCTCGGGAAGATGGTTCGACGTCGTGTCGTACGGCGTGCGTCGCGACACCGAACTCATCGACTACGACGAGGTGCGCGACCTGGCACTGCGCCATCAGCCGAAGCTCATCGTGTGCGGCGCGACCGCGTACCCGAGGCTCATCGACTATTCGGCGTTTCGCGGCATCGCGGACGAGGTGGGCGCTTGGTTGCTGGCCGACGTGGCACATCCGATCGGGCTGATGGCCGGCGGCGCGATCCCGTCGGCGGTCCCGTACGCGGATGTTGTGACGTTCACCACGCACAAGGCGCTGCGCGGGCCGCGCGGCGGCGCCATCCTGTGCACGGAGGAGCTGGCCAGGCGGATCGACCGGGCGGTGTTCCCGTTCGTGCAGGGCGGGCCGCTGATGCACGTGGTGGCGGCCAAGGCGGTGGCGTTCGGCGAGGCGATGCGGCCGGAGTTCGCCGGTTACGCCAGGCAGGTGATCGTGAACGCGCGGGCGCTGACGGAGGCGCTGGCGGTGCAGGGGATGCGGGCGGTGTCGGGTGGCACGGACACCCACCTGGCGCTGATCGACCTGCGCGGGGTCGGGGTGTCGGGGGCCGAAGCGGAGCGCAGGTGCGCGGCGGCGGGCATCACGCTCAACCGCAACGTGATCCCGTACGATCCCGAGCCCGCGGCCGTCACCTCGGGGATCCGGGTCGGCACCCCGTGCGTGACCACGCAGGGGATGGGGCCCCAAGATCTGAAAGAGGTGGGCGCCCTGGTGGCGCGGGCGGTGCTGGAACCGGCCCGCGCAGGGGAGGTAAGGGCAAGAGTGGCGGCGCTTCTCGCCATCCATCAGCCATATCTGAGCGAATTTTAAGAGGGTCTGTGTCGTTTTCCGGTCACAGTCGGCCGGAGCATCCGGGAAACTAGGTACGTGCGCGAATACCTCTTCATGGCGCTCATCTCAGCAGCGGTGACCTACCTCCTGGTCCCGCTGGTGCGCCGCTTCGCCATCCGTATCGGCGCCATGCCCGAGGTTCGCGAGCGCGACGTGCACACCACGCCGACGCCCAGGCTCGGCGGGCTGGCGATGTACGGCGGGTTGGTGGTGGGCCTGCTGACGGCGAGCCAGCTCACCCATACCGGACAGGCGCTGGCCGAGTCCGAGGCCAACGCGGTCACGGCGCTCATCGTCGCGGGCGGGCTCATCACGGTGACCGGGTTCCTCGACGACTGGTGGGGCATGGACGCCTTCATCAAGCTCGCGGGCCAGATCGCGGCGGCCGGGGTGCTGGTCTCCTTCAACCTGCGCCTGCTCTACATCCCGCTGCCGAAGGACTGGGGCGGCTCGACCAGCCTCGACTACACGCTCAGCACGATCATCACGATCCTGGTCGTGGTGGTGACCATCAACGCGGTCAACTTCGTCGACGGCCTCGACGGGCTCGCCGCCGGGATCGTCTGCATCGCGGCCATGGCCACCTGGGCCTACTCGATCTTCCTGGCGCAGAGCATGAGCGTCGGCAACATCACCACGACCGCCGCCATCGCCGCCGTGCTGATCGGCACCTGCCTGGGCTTCCTGCCGCACAACTTCCATCCGGCGAAGATCTTCATGGGCGACACCGGCGCGATGCTGATCGGCCTCGTGCTGGCCTCCTCGATCGTCACCGTGACCCCGCTCGACCCGGCGGCCATCGAGGACATGAACAAGGTCCCCGTGCTGCTCCCGCTGATGCTGCCGGCCGCGGTGCTGGTGCTGCCGCTGATCGACCTGATCACCGCCGTGGTGCGGCGCACCTCGCAGGGCCTGTCGCCGTTCGCGCCCGACCGCGGCCACCTGCACCACCGGCTGCTCGACATCGGCCACTCGATGCGCCAGTCGGTGCTGATCATGTACGCGTGGGCGTTCCTGTTCGCCTTCGGCGTGGTGCTGATGTCCCGCCAGGGTGTGCCGGTGCTGATGTTCCCGGTGGTCATCATCCTCGCGGTGGCCGTGCTCGTGCTGATGGCCGCCCCGCGCTGGCGCGGCAGAGGCGGGTCCCACTCGGCGCCGAGAGGCAAGCAGCCCGAGGACGACGACGGCCCGCCGACCGGGCCGATGCCGCCGATCGTGCCGGAGGCCCAGGTCAGACAGCAGCCGCCGCCCGCGGAGGGCGGCCCGTCCGCGCAGCGCGCGACCGCCGATGGCAATCCGGTCATTCCAGCATTTCCGAGCCGTTCTTGATCGCGAACTAGAAACGGCAGGTAAAAGCGGTCTTCCGTGAGCTTGTGATATCTTTCACGAGCAGGGACTCCAGACGTACCGGTTCTGGGGGTAGCAAACGCTCGCTTGATAACTTGCTGATGGAGCTTTGATGCAGGCCAACGACGTGCGCGTACTCAAGAGCGCCGCGATCCCGACCCTGGCGGTCGGAGTGGTCGCCGTGGTCGTGGCGCTGCTGATGGCAGGTGGCAAGGGAGCGCTCGGCGCGGCCATCGGCGCTCTGCTCGTCGGGATCTTCTTCAGCATCAGCGTGGTCGCGGTGTCGTACGCCGCCCGTGTCTCCCCGCAAATGATGGCGATCGCCGCGATGCTCAGCTATCTCGTCAAGGTCGTCGTCATCATGCTCGTGCTGAGCGCCTTCGGTGACACCACGGCCTGGAACTCCAGGGCTTTCGCCTGGACGGTCGTGATCTGCACGCTGGTGTGGACCGCCTTCGAAGTGCGCGCTTTCGTCAAGACGAAGATGCTTTACGTCGACCCCGAGGGCCGGGTCCCCGGTAAGGGTGACTCATGAGTCCGGTTCCCGGACGGGGTCCGATATGACTAGTCCTCCACTCGCCTGCTATCGTCGGGGCCGCGATGAGCGCACAGGAACGCCGACCGGAAGAAGACGGTCGCGACTTCGCCGACGCCATGTGGTCAGTCCCCAGCTATCTGCTCGCAGGGATGGCTTTCTACGGCGGTCTCGGCTGGTTGCTGGACCGCTGGTTGGACATGTCCGCGTTCTTCCCCATAGGCGTCGTCCTGGGGGTCGTGCTCGGTGGCTATCTGGCCTACCGGAAGTCCGGTCGCTAGCCCGACGCAGCGATCGCTTCGCTGAGGAAACCCTTGTGAATCACTACGACGTTGAAGGGAACGCCGCGTGAACGCGCTGACGGTCCTCGCTCCACCAGCCGACCAGTTCGGGGCGCCTACGCCTGAAGAGCTGTTCAACCTGCCCCCCATCATTCCCGGGGTCGAATGGTTCACCAAGCCGGTCCTGCTCGCGCTGCTCAGCGGAGTGTTCGTGATCGGCCTGTGCTGGGCCGCGTTCGCCAGCCCCAAGGTCGTCCCGAGGGGTGTGCAGAACGTCGTCGAGTACGGCTACATGTTCGTCCGCGACCAGGTCGCCCGCCCCTTCCTGGGGAAGGACGCCGACCGGTGGATGGGCCTGCTGGTGACGCTGTTCTTCACGGTCCTGGTCTGGAACCTGATGGGCGTCGTCCCGGTGCTGCAGTTCCCGGTGGCCTCGCACATCGCCTTCCCCGCCGTGCTCGCGATCGTGATCTACGTGCTCAAGGTCTACCTCGGCATGAAGCACCAGGGTCCCTGGGGCTACTTCAAGAACATGCTGTTCCCCCCGGGGCTGCCTAAGCCGATCTACCTGCTGCTGTCGCCGATCGAGTTCCTGTCGAACCTGATCATCGCGCCGTTCACGCACGCGGTCCGACTGTTCGCCAACATGTTCGCCGGTCACATGCTGCTGGCGTTCTTCAGCATGGTCGGCTTCTGGTTCCTCTTCGAAAAGCTCTCGCCGCTGGGCGCCCCGATCGGTGTCGTCGGCGTGGTGATGACCATCATCCTCACGGGTTTCGAGATGTTCATCCAGTTCCTGCAGGCATTCCTGTTCGCGATGCTGGCCGCGATGTACATCGGCGGCTCGCTGCACGCAGAGCACTGAGATCCACATACCGGAATATCCATGACCGGTGACACCCGAGTCGCCGGCCGTCCAGTAAAGGAATAACAGCAATGAGCGTTCTCGCTGAGGTCTCCGGCAACGTCACCGCCATCGGTTACGGTCTCGCCGCCATCGGCCCCGGCATCGGCGTCGGCATCATCTTCGGTCAGGGCGTGCAGGCCATCGCCCGCCAGCCGGAGGCTTACGGTCTGATCCGCCAGAACATGCTCCTCGGCTTCGTCCTCACCGAGGCCCTCGCCCTGATCGGCCTCGTCGCGCCGTTCATCTTCCAGGGCATCTGATAGACCGCCCTTCTGACGAAAGGCTGCACTCATGACTTACATGGCAGCTAGGCTTCTCGCCGCGCCGGAGGAGCACGCAAGCAACCCGCTCATCCCGCACACGTACGAGCTGGTCGTCGGTATCTTCGCGTTCGCCGTCGTCTTCTTCGTCGTCGGCCGGATGCTCGTCCCGCGGATCCAGAAGACGCTGGCCGAGCGCACCGACGCCATCGAGGGCGGCATCAAGAGGGCGGAGGAGGCGCAGGCGGAGGCCCAGGCCCTGCAGAAGCGCTACACCGAGCAGCTCGAAGAGGCCCGTCGCGACGCCGCCAGGCTGCGCGAGGAGGCTCGCGAGCAGGCCGCGCAGATCAAGGCCGAGCTTCGCGAGGAGGCCCAGGCCGAGGCCCGCCGCCTCGTCGAGGCCGCGCACGCGCAGATCGAGGCGGACCGCCAGGCGGCCTTCGCCCAGCTCCGCACGGAGATCGGCCGCCTGTCGACCGATCTGGCCGGCCGCATCGTCGGCGAGTCCCTTGAAGACGAGGCTCGCCAGAGCCGCATCGTCGACAGGTTCCTCGACGAGCTGGAGAGCTCGAACGCGCAGGCGGTGCGCTGATGCGCGGTCTGAGCAGGGCCTCGCTGGCCGACGTCGAAGAGCGGTTCAACGCGGTCGCCGGTAGCGCCGACCTCGGTGCGCTCTCCGACGAGCTGTTCGCGGTCGCGGATCTGCTCGACCGCGAGCACGGCCTGCGCCGCGCCCTGTCCGACCCGGCCAGGCCGGCCGAGCAGAAGGCGCGCGTCGTCGGCAACCTGCTCGACGGCAAGGTCGGCGCGGCGGCCCTGGCCACCACCGAGGCCGCGGTCTCGGCGAAGTGGTCGCGGGCCGGTGACCTGGCCGACGTGCTCGAACGGCTCGGTGTCGTCGCCGCTGCGGCGGAGGCCGAGGGTCAGGGCAAGCTCGACGAGGTGGAGGACGAGCTCTTCCGCTTCGGCCGCATCGTCGCCGGCAACGCCGAACTGCGTCGCGCGCTCGCCGACGCGGCCGCTCCCGAGGAGGGCAAGCGCGAACTGCTGCGCGGCCTGCTCGAGGGCAAGGTGGCCCAGTCCAGCCTGCGCCTGATCGCGCAGCTGGTTGTGCACCCGCGCGGGCGTAGCCTGGAGACAGGCCTGGAAGAGGTCGGCCAGCTCGTGGCCCAGCAGCGCCAGCGCCTTGTGGCGGTGGTGCGCACCGCGGTCGAGCTGACCGAGGCGCAGAAGGCGCGCCTGGTGACGTGGCTGAGCACCTCTTACGGGCGTGACGTGCACCTGAATGTCGAGGTGGACAAGCGAGTGCTCGGTGGGTTCTCGGTCCGCATCGGCGACGAGATCATCGACACCACAATCGTGGGACGAATCGAAGAAGTCCGCCGCCGGTTGGCCGGCTAGGCGAAGAGGGAGACAGAGTAGAGATGGCGGAGCTTACGATCCGGCCGGACGAGATCCGGGACGCGCTTGAGCGCTTCGTCCAGGCGTACGAACCGGAAGGCGCCGCGCGCGAGGAGATCGGGACCGTCGTCGACGCCGGCGACGGCATCGCCCATGTCTCCGGCCTTCCCTCGGCGATGGCGAACGAACTGCTTGAGTTCGAGAACGGCACGCGCGGCCTGGCACTCAACCTCGACACCCGCGAGATCGGTGTCGTCGTCCTGGGTGAGTTCAGCGGCATCGAGGAGGGCCAGACGGTCCGCAGGACGGGCGAGGTCCTGTCCGTGCCCGTCGGCGACAACTTCCTCGGCCGCGTGGTCGACCCCCTGGGCAACCCGCTCGACGGCAAGGGAGCCATCGAGGCCGAGGCCACGCGTGCCCTCGAGCTACAGGCCCCCTCGGTCGTCCAGCGCCAGCCCGTGAAGGAGTCGCTGGCCACGGGCATCAAGGCGATCGACGCCATGACGGCGATCGGCCGCGGTCAGCGCCAGCTGATCATCGGCGACCGCGGCACCGGCAAGACCGCGATCGCCGTGGACACCATCCTCAACCAGCGCGAAAACTGGGCCTCCGGCGACCCCGCCAAGCAGGTCCGCTGCGTCTACGTCGCGATCGGCCAGAAGGGCTCGACCGTCGCGCAGGTGCGCGCCCGCCTGGAGGAGGCCGGCGCGATGGAATACACCACCATCGTGGCCGCGCCCGCGTCCGAGGCCGCGGGTTTCAAGTACATCGCCCCTTACGCCGGCTCGGCGATCGGTCAGCACTGGATGTATCAGGGCAAGCACGTCCTGATCGTCTTCGACGACCTGACCAAGCAGGCGGACGCCTACCGCGCCGTCTCGCTGCTGCTGCGCCGCCCGCCGGGCCGTGAGGCCTTCCCCGGCGACGTCTTCTACCTCCACTCCCGGCTGCTGGAGCGCTGCGCCAAGCTCTCCGACGACATGGGCGGTGGCTCGATGACCGGCCTGCCGATCATCGAGACCAAGGGCAACGACGTCTCGGCCTTCATCCCGACCAACGTCATCTCCATCACCGACGGCCAGGTCTTCCTTGAGACCGACCTGTTCAACGCCGGTGTGCGCCCGGCGATCAACGTCGGCGTCTCGGTGTCCCGAGTCGGTGGTTCCGCCCAGGCCAAGGCCATGCGGAAGGTCGCGGGCACGCTGCGTCTGTCGCTGTCGCAGTACCGCGACCTCGAAGCGTTCGCGTCCTTCGCCTCCGACCTGGACGCCGCCTCCAAGGCTCAGCTGGAGCGTGGTCAGCGGCTGGTCGAGCTGCTCAAGCAGGCCCAGTACAGCCCGTTCTCGCTGGAGCGCGAGGTGGCCTCCATCTGGGCGGGCACCACGGGCGAGCTGGACGACGTGCCGATCGAGGACGTCCGCCGCTTCGAGACCGAGTTCCTGGACTACCTCCAGTCCTCGCACAAGGGCATCTTCGACACCATCCGTGAGACCAGGGAACTGGTCGACGACACGGTGACCGCTCTGAAGGACGCCATCACGGAGTTCAAGAAGGGCTTCACCACCTCTTCGGGCGAGCTGCTGGTCAAGGACGAGCCGGTCGAGCCGCTGGCCGCCGCCGAGGTGGGCCAGGAGAAGATCAAGAAGGTCGTCCGGCCGGCGGAGAAGAAGTAGGACATGGGTGCCCAGCTAAGGCTGCTGCGGCGGCGGATCAGCTCGGTCAAGTCGACCGCGAAGATCACGCGCGCCCAGGAGCTCATCGCCTCTTCACGGATCGTGAGGGCGCAGCAGCGGATGCAGGCGGCGCTGCCGTACGAGCGTGAGATCACTCGCGCCGTCACGGGCGTCGTCAGCAACGCCGCGAGCGTCGACCATCCGCTGACCGTGGCGAAGGAGAACCCCGCCAAGGCGGGCGTCCTCATCGTCACCAGCGACAGCGGGTTCTGCGGCGGCTTCAACGCCAACGTGCTGCGCGAGGCCGAGGCCCTGCGCGGCCTGCTGGAGAGCCGCGGGCTCGACGTGGTGCCGTTCGTCACCGGTCGCAAGGGTGTCACCTGGCACACCTTCCGCAACCGGGAGATGGGCGGCAACTGGGTCGGGTTCTCGCGCAAGCCGGCCTACGCCGACGCCAAGGAGATCGCGAACACGCTGATCGACTCGTTCAAGGACGACAACGGCATCGACGAGATCCACATCGTCTCGACCGAGTTCGTCTCGATGCTGACGCAGAACGTCGTGGTCAAGCGGGTCCTGCCGCTGGAGGTCGAGGAGACCGAGGCGTCGGAGTCCACCGCGATCCCGCCGTACTTCGAGTTCGAGCCGACCGCGGGCGACGTGCTGGAGTCGCTGCTCCCGCGTTACGTGGAGTCGCGCATCTTCACCGCGCTGCTCCAGTCCGCGGCCTCCGAGGAGGCCGCGCGGCGGCGCGCGATGAAGTCCGCGACCGACAACGCCAACGAGCTGATGCGGGTGCTCACCCAGCAGATGAACCAGGCTCGCCAGGCCGAGATCACCCAGGAAATCAGCGAGATCGTCGGTGGCGCCAACGCGCTCGCTGACGCCGCAGCGGGGAAAGAGTGAAATGACTGCAGAGGCTGTTGAAACTGTAGAAGCCGCCGCGGCCGGCACTGGCCGCGTGGCCCGAGTCACCGGCGCCGTCGTCGACGTGGAGTTCCCCGTCGAGGCGATGCCCGACATCTATAACGCGCTCAAGGTCGAGGTGACCCTCGGCGGTGAGACGAAGGCGCTGACCCTCGAGGTCGCCCAGCACCTGGGTGACAACATCGTCCGCGCCATCTCCATGCAGCCCACCGACGGCCTGGTCCGCGGCCAGGCGGTCACCGACACCGGCGCGCCGATCTCGGTGCCCGTCGGCGACGTCGTCAAGGGCCACGTGTGGAACGCGCTGGGCGAGACGCTCGACGTGCCGACCTCGTCGCTGAAGATCGAGGAGCGGTGGGGCATCCACCGTCCGTCCCCGGCCTTCGACCAGCTCGAGTCGCGCACCGAGCTGCTGGTCACCGGCATCAAGGTCATCGACCTGCTCACCCCGTACGTGCAGGGTGGGAAGATCGGCCTGTTCGGCGGCGCCGGCGTCGGCAAGACCGTCCTCATCCAGGAGATGATCCGCCGGGTCGCCCGTAACTTCGGTGGCACCTCGTGCTTCGCCGGTGTGGGCGAGCGCACCCGTGAGGGCAACGACCTCTGGCTGGAGATGGAGGAGGCGGACGTCCTCAAGGACACCGCGCTCGTCTTCGGCCAGATGGACGAGCCGCCGGGCACCCGGCTGCGGGTCGCCCTGTCGGCGCTGACGATGGCGGAATACTTCCGCGACGTGCAGAAGCAGGACGTGCTGCTGTTCATCGACAACATCTTCCGCTTCACCCAGGCAGGTTCCGAGGTCTCGACCCTGCTCGGCCGTATGCCGTCCGCCGTGGGTTACCAGCCCACGCTGGCCGACGAGATGGGTGTGCTCCAGGAGCGCATCACCTCGACGCGCGGTCACTCGATCACTTCGATGCAGGCGATCTACGTGCCCGCCGACGACATCACCGACCCGGCCCCGCACAACGCGTTCGCGCACCTCGACGCGCAGACCGTGCTTTCGCGGCCGATCTCGGAGAAGGGCATCTACCCCGCGGTGGACCCGCTCGACTCCTCCTCCCGGATCCTCGACCCGCAGATCGTCGGCGAGGAGCACTACCGGGTGGCCCAGGAGACCAAGCGGATCCTGCAGAAGTACCGCGAGCTCCAGGACATCATCGCGATCCTCGGTATCGACGAGCTGTCCGAAGAGGACAAGGTCACCGTGCAGCGGGCCCGCCGCATCGAGCGCTTCCTGTCGCACCCGATGTACGCGGCCGAGGCCTTCACCGGCCAGCCGGGCGAGACCGTGCCGCTGGACGAGACCATCGCCTCGTTCAAGGGCCTGTGCGCCGGCGAGTACGACCACCTGCCCGAGCAGGCGTTCTTCATGGTCGGTGGCATCGAGCAGGCCATCGCCAAGGCCAAGGAACTCGAGCGCCGCTAATCGCCCATGGTGGCGGCGCGGGCTTCCCGTAGCCCGCGCCGTCATCTGATCGGAAAGGAACCTACAAAGGTGGCGAAGCTACGCGTAGGGGTTGTCTCACCCGAGCGTGAGATCTGGTCGGGCGAGGCCGACATGGTGATTGCCAAGACCGTGGACGGCGAGATCGGTATTATGCCGCAACACGCACCTGTTCTCGGCGTCCTCGTCGAGGGCGGCGTGCTTCGCGTGAAGCGGGAAGGCGAGCAGGAGCTGGTCGCCGCGGTGCACGGGGGTTTCATCTCCGTCGCCGACGACGAGGTCTCCGTGCTGGCCGAGATGGCCGAGCTCGGTTCCGAGGTGGACGTCGCGGCGGCCCGTGACGCTCTCGACCGGGCCCAGGCTTCGATCGAGGCCGACCAGGAGGACGCCGACGCGGCTGTCGAGGCCAAGCGTGCCAGGGCACGTCTGCGCGCGGCGGGCGAAGAGGTTTAATAACAGGTAAGCGGTGCTCAGGGGGGCGGCATGGTAGCGACGGTTGTGATTCTCGTGGTGCTGCTGGCCGCCCTCGTCGCGTTGCGCGCGGTCATGCTGACGCGCTCGCGCGGGAGCGTACCCTGTCGCCTGCGCGTAGCGGAGCAAGGATGGCAGAGCGGGATAGCCCGCTACGCAGACGGGGAGCTCCACTGGATTCCGCTCCTGGGCGTCCGACTGAGGCCGCGCCACGCTATCGCGAGGCGCGGCCTCGTCGTTTCCGCCCGTCGTGAGATCGACGGCGGCCTGTACGCGGTCGACTGTGGGGGCACCACGCGGGGCATCTCCCTCGCGATGAGCGCCGACGCGCTCACCGGCTTCCTGGCCTGGCTGGAGTCCGCCCCGCCCAGCGCCTATCTCGACGTCGCCTAGCGATCGGCCGGAGCAGTCACGCGATCGCCCGGCGAACGGCGCGGGCGGGTGCGGCTTCGATCAGCGGGTGCCGCCGGGCTTCCAGAGGATCTCGTCGCCGGCGTGGGCCACGCGGCAGGCGATGAAGAGCAGGTCCGACAGGCGGTTGAGGTATTTCGCGGTCAGCGGGTTGACGTCGTCGTGGGCCTGTAGCGCCGCCCAGGCCGTACGCTCGGCCCTGCGCACGGTCACGCGGGCCACGTGCAGCGCCGCCGTGGCGGGGTCGCCGCCCGGCAGGATGAAGCTCCGCAGCGGCTTGAGGTCCGCGTTGAGGCGGTCGCACTGCTCTTCCAGCCACTCGATGTACGACGGCTCCACCCGCAGCGGCGGGAACTCGGGATTCTCGACGACCGGCGTGGCCAGGTCGGCCCCGACGTCGAAGAGTTCGTTCTGCACCCGGATCAGCACCGCCACGAGGTCGGCCGGCAGCGTGCCGTGCGCGAGCGCCAGGCCGAGGTGGGCGTTGGCCTCCTCCACGTCGGCGTAGGCGGCCAGCCGGGGATCGGTCTTCGCGGTGCGGCTCCCGTCGACCAGCCCCGTGGTGCCGTCGTCACCGGCCCGGGTGTAGATCTTGGAGAGGACGACCGGTTTGTCCTTGTCGGCGCGCGTCATGGCCACAGCGTAACGGCCTCCGCCGGCGGCTCCCGCTGACAGCCCGCGCCGGCGTCCTGCCCGCGGCGGCGTCAGGCCGTGAGAGGCGTTCCGCCTGCGCTGATCGCCGCGAGATGACAAATGTCATCTCGATCGGACGCGAGATCCATATCGGGTGGATGATTTCCGCGACTACCAGGCCGAACACCGCGAAAGCCACTATGGACCCATGATGAAGGAGATGACCTGATGCTCGAGATCAACGAGCTGCGCAAGCGTTTCGCGGGCGGCCCCGACGCCCCCGGCGGCAAGGTCGCCCTCGACGGGATCGGCTTCACCGTGAAGCCGGGCGAGATGTACGGCTTCGTCGGCGCGAACGGCGCGGGCAAGACCACGACGATGCGCATCGTGATGGGCGTGCTCCAGGCGGACTCCGGCTCGGTGAGCTGGCAGGGCAGGCCCCTCGCGTACGACGACCGCCAGCGGTTCGGCTACATGCCGGAAGAGCGCGGCCTGTACCAGAAGATGCGGGTCGCCGAGCAGATCGAGTACTTCGGCCGTCTGCACGGCATGGCCATCCCGGTCGCCAGGAAGGCCACCGACGACCTGCTGGAACGGCTCGGGCTCACCGAGCGCAGGGGCGAGACCGTGCAGGCGCTGTCGCTGGGCAACCAGCAGCGCGTGCAACTCGCCGTGGCGCTGGTGCACGACCCCGAGGTGCTCATCCTGGACGAGCCGTTCTCCGGGCTGGACCCGATCGCGGTGGACGCGCTGGCCACGGTGCTGCAGGAGCGGTGCAGGGGCGGCGTGCCGGTGATTTTCTCCAGCCACCAGCTCGAACTCGTCGAGCGGCTGTGCGACTCCGTCGGCATCGTCTCGGCCGGCCGGATGGTGGCCACCGGCACGGTGGAGGAGCTGCGCGCGGCCGAGAGCAACATGCTGCGCGTGGTCGTCCGCGACCCGGCCCCCGGCTGGGCCGACGGCCTGCCCGGCACGGTCACCGTGGACGGTGACCGCCACACCCTGCGTACGGCCGGCGGCGACGACCAGGAGATCCTGCGCCGCGCCGTGAAGGCCGGGCGGGTCGAGCACTTCGGCGTCGAGCAGCCGACCCTCACCGAGATCTTCAAGGAGGCCGTGGCGTGAACGGATTGTTGCTGGTGGCGCGCCGCGAGGTGGCCACCCAGGTCAGGACGAAGGCGTTCGTCATCGGCCTGATCGTCACGGGCCTGCTGGTGGCGGCGCTCTCCTTCGCCCCCAAGTTGCTGGGCGGGGACGGCGACGTCTACAAGATCGGCCTGGTCAACTCCCAGCAGTTGCCGCTGCACACCGCCGCGCCCGACATCGAGTTCGAGTGGCGCAAGTTCGCCGACGAGCCGGCCGCCAAGCAGGCCGTGCTGGACGGTGACGTGGACGCGGTGCTGGTCGACGGCGCCAGGGTGCTCACGGACGGCGAGATCGACACTCAGCTGGGCGTCCTCATGCAGAGCGTGAACCGGGAGTTCAAGCTCGGCGCGGCCGGCGTGGCCATCCCGCCGCTGGAGATGCAGTCGGTGGGGGCCGACACTCGGTACGAATCGGCCCGCAAGGGCATCGCCACCGTGCTCGTCCTGGTGCTCTTCATGCTGATCATCGGGCAGGTCGTGATGGTCGCCATGGGCGTGGTCGAGGAGAAGGGCAGCCGGATCGTGGAGATCCTGCTCTCCTCCGTACGGCCGTGGCAACTGCTCGGTGGCAAGATCGTCGGCCTGGGCGTGCTCGGCCTGATCAACCTGGTCGTGATCCTGGGGGTCGGGCTCGGCGCGGCGATGGCCTCGGGGCTGGCCGCCGAGTTCCCGCCCGGCATCCCCGGGCTGGTGGCGGCGGTGCTGGCCTGGTTCGTGCTCGGCTATGCCTTCTTCGCCACGCTGGCGGCGGCCTTCGCCTCGCTGGTCTCGCGCCAGGAGGAGGTGAACAGCGTCCTGACGCCGCTCACCATGGTCATCATGGGCACGTACTTCGTCAGCTTCTATGCCACGAACGATCCCACGGGTACGCTGGCCACGGTCATTTCGTACATCCCGCCGTTCTCCTCCATGGTCATGCCGGTACGGATGGCGGCGACGGAGGTGCCGATGTGGCAGGTGGGTCTGTCGATGGCCGCGATGGTGCTGGGCGTGCTCGCGGCGCTTGCTTTCGGCGCCAAGGTGTACGAGCGGGCCGTGCTGCGGACGGGGGCCCGGTTGAAAATCGGCGACGTGTTGCGTAGCCGGTAGATGGACACGATCGAGCAGGCGCGGCGGACGACCTGGAAGGTCCTGGTCTTCAACTTCGTGGCCATGTGGGTGCTGATCGCCATCAGCGTCCTGGTCCCGCTCTGGGCGGGCCGGTTCGACGGATGGTGGCGGATCGGGCCCGCGCTGGTCGCCGCCGCCTGCTTCACCTGGATCTGCACCCGCATCATGGGCCCGCTCCTGGACCGCCGTCACTACCCCACCAAGCAGGTGGCGGTGGCGGCGGTCCTCGCCATGGTGGCGACCGGGCTCGGCGGGGCCGATCCGTTCGGCTGGGGCTTCGTGGCGCTGTGCTGGCTGGGCGTGGCCACGCTGGAGATCCCCAAGCGCGTGGTCCGGCTGCTGCAGATCGGCACGTTCGTGCTCTGTGTGGGGCTGAGCACCCTGCCCTGGCAGGCGGGCATGCTGGGGTTGGGGGCCGTGCTGACGGGGATGGACGTGGAGCCGGCCAGCTTGCAGGCGCTGGGCTACCACGCGATCGCCTTCGGCGTCTTCTGCGTGATCGTGCCGCCCTCCAACCGGATCTGGGTGTGGATCTGGCGGCTGGCCGTGGAGGCGCACCGGGGCAGGGAGGCCCACACCCGGCTGGCGCTGGCGGAGGAGCGGCTGCGCTTCGCCAGGGACCTGCACGATCTCGTCGGGCACCAGTTGTCGGCCATCGCCGTGAAGACCGAGCTCGCCGTACGGCTGTCCGACGTGGACGCGGGCCGGGCCAAGGAGGAGATGGCCGAGGTCAACCGGCTGACCAGGAAGGCGCTCAAGGACCTGCGCGAGGCCGTACGGGGCTACCGCGAGCTTGACTTGGCCGCTGAGCTGAATAGCGTTAAAGGTGTGCTCGAAGCGGCGGGAGTCCGCTGCGAGGTGCGTCTGCCCTACCGCGACCTGCCCGCGGGCGTGGCCCCGGTGTTCGCGTACGCCGTGCGCGAAGCGGTGACCAACGTGCTCAAGCACAGCACCGCGACCTTCTGCGACATCACGATCCGCTTCACCGAGCAGGAGGCGGAGCTGACGGTGCGCAACGACGGAGTGGCCCGGCGGCAGGCCGACGATCTGGGCAGCGGCCTGACCGGGATGTCCGAGCGATTGGCCGCCGTGGGCGGCACGATGAAGGCCCGGCTGGTCGAGGACCGGGAGTTCCTGCTCCATGCTGTCGTGTCATTGCCGATAGATGGGTAGGGGAAGTCATGTGGGGGGTTTCGACCCCTGTGAGCGCTTGGCGAAGGCATCTGACTACGCTACGCGCGTGACTGAGGAGGTGGCATGCGCGTCCGGGGCAATCCGAGAGCCCAGGTGGTGCGGATCGGCGCCCGGCTCGACGCCGGCACGTCGGCGGGAGTACGTGAGCGGCTGCACAAGGCTCTGGACTCTGGCGAGGGTGACCTCATCCTCGATCTCTCCAAGCTGGAGATGATCGACGCGACCGGGCTCGGGGTGCTCGTGGGCGCGCATCGGCGCGCGCTGAGCGTGCAGCGCCGCCTCGTTCTTCGGGGGGTGCCACCGAGGATCATGCGGATACTCGCGGTGACCCGGCTGAATCGGGTGCTGCACGTGGAGGCTCCGGCGGCCGCGGTGGCCTGATGTGACATATCGAGCGGGTGACGATCAGCCGTCACCCGCTCTTTCTCTGGATAGACAAAATGGCGATTACGGATGTCCGATTGTGCGAAACAGGAATGGCATTCTTGACGCGATCATGTGTCGCCGAGACTTCGGTTGAAGATGTGCACGGCCGCGGCCACCAACTCGTCGATCTCCGGCTGCTCTTCCGACAGGAGCCATTCGATCAGCAACTCTTGTAACGCTCCGACGACACCGAGTGCCAGCAGCCGCGGATTCACCGGGGCGGCCTGCGGGAAATCGGCGGAAGCGTCCTGCACCAGACGCGCGAACGCGTCCACCGCGCGCTGCCGCGACACGGCCAGGACATCACCCGATCTCCGCACTTCGACATGCATGATGCGGGCCCGCCGCCAGTCCGCGGTGGCGAACTCGATATAGGCGCGAATCCCCGCCTTGGCCCTTCCTTCGATCGAGGCGGGCGCCTCCTCCAGCGCCTTGGCGACGACCGCGAAGCTCTCCTCGACGCAGCGCTCGTGCAGGGCCCGCAGGAGCTCCTCGCGCCCGCCGAAACATTCGTAGAAGGCGCGGTTGGAGATCCGCGCCTCCGAGCACAGCCTTTCGATGGTCGTCGCCGCGAAACCAGGCTTCGCGTATAGCGTGTACGCGGCCGTCATCAGCCGCTCGCGTCTGTCCGCCAGCCTTTGCTCAGCCGACATTCCCCGGTAAGACCGGTTCACATTCCACCCGTCCAACATGATCGTGGCCCCCAGAGCACACAATTATGGTCGGATGATCCGTTTTGGGAAAGGGTAAGAAGATTAACTTTTACGTCGGCCGTGCAAGAACGTGACAAGCCTGATCAGCCGCTCAAGCTCGGCGGGGCCCCTTGTGAACGAGGTCAGGTTCATGCCGGGCATGGCGAAGCGCTGCCGCGAGATCGCTTTGGGCCTGGCGAACTCACGCAGTCCGTCGGCCCCGTGGATCCTGCCGAAACCTGAATCGCCGATTCCGCCGAAAGGCAGGGCGGGCACTCCGGCGAAGGAGATGACCGAGTTGATCGCCGTCATGCCGCTGCGCATCCGGCGGGCCAGCTCCGTCGCGCGGCGGGCGTTACGGCTGAAGACCGTGCCGCCCAGCCCGTACGCCGAGGCGTTGGCCAGCTCCAGCGCCTCGGCGGCGTCGCGGGTGCGGCGCACGGTGATGGTCGGGCCGAACGTCTCCTCGCGCACCGCGGGGGAGTCCTCGGGAACGTCCTCGACGATCACCGGGTCGACGTACGGGGCCCGCACCGACGCGGGGCCGCCCGCGACCGTGCGCCCCGACTTGGTGGCGTCGTCGATGTGCCGCTTGATGATGTCGACCTGGCCGGGCATCGTGATCGGGCCGTAGTCCTCGCCGGCCCTCACCTTTGTCACCCTCTCGGACAGCTCCCGCATGAAACTTTCATAGACGGCGTCGACGACGTAGACCCGCTCGACGCCCACGCACGTCTGCCCGGCGTTGGACAGGGCGCCCCACAGGCAGGCGTCGGCGGCGGCCGCGAGGTCGGCGTCGGCGTCCACGATGAACGCGTCCTTGCCGCCGCACTCGGCCACGATGGGCGTGAGGTTCTCGGCGCAGGCCGCCATGACGCGCTTGGCGGTGGCGGTGGAGCCGGTGAAGGCGATCTTGCGCACCCTGGGGTCGGCGGCCAGCGCCGCGCCCGTCTCGCCGAGGCCGGTGACGGTCTGGAACACCTCGTGCTCGGGGACCGACTCCCTGAACAGCTCGGCCAGCCGCACGCCGATGCCCGGCGTCAGCTCGCTGGGCTTGAACACCACGGCGTTGCCCGCGGCGAGCGCGTAGGCGATGGAGCCCATGGGGGTGAAGACCGGATAGTTCCACGGGCCGATGACGCCGACGACGCCGAGCGGGAGGTATTCGAGCGTGGCGACCAGGTTGAGGCCGATCATGCCGGTGGAGACGCGGCGGCGGCCGAGCACCTTGTGGGCGTTGCGGGCGGCCCAGTCGAGGTGGGTGATCGCCAGCACCACCTCAAGGGTGGCGTCGCCGACCGGTTTGCCGGTCTCCCGGTGCACGAGCCCGGTCAGCTCCTTGAGGTGCTGGGTGAGGACCGCCTTGTAGTCGAGCAGCCGGCGCCTGCGCTCGGCGTGCCCCAGCCCGCCCCACCACGCGGCCGCCTCCTCCGCCCGCCCGACGGCCTCGTGCACGGTGTCGGCGGAGTGCTTGGGATGGCTCCCGACGACCTCACCGGTCGCCGGATTGAGTGAGTCGAACGTCGTCGTCATGACGCCACGATAATCCGGTAACTTACTACTTACTAGACCATCCGAACCCGTGGGAACACACGCGCCACCGCCACAATGGCCCCTCGACGCGCCTGATCCCGCCCCTCAGCGCCGTAGACGGGGCAGGGGTGCACGAGGCCATGCCGGGACATGACGGGCCGTGAGCGCTCGGCAAGGGGCGTTGGAACCACGAAGGCGGCCCACAAAACGCTCCGTTATGGCGGGTCACCACTGAAGGGTCAGCAGCCGTTTCCCTGGAGGGCCCTCAGCCGAAGTGCGGCGGGAGGCAGGCCGCCGCGAAGCCGTAAAAGATCAGAACAGAGTTGGATTTTCTGGTTCGATGCCGCGAAGGGCGTCGTAATCCAGCGTGTGGCAGGCGATGCCGCGGTCGGTGGCCAGCACGCGGGCCTGGGGTTTGATCTCCTGAGCCGCGAAGACCCCGCGCACGGGCGACAGCAGCGGGTCGCGGTTGAGCAGCTCCAGGTAGCGGGTCAGCTGCTCGACCCCGTCGATCTCGCCCCGCCGCTTGATCTCCACCGCCACCGTCGCCCCCGTCGCGTCCCGGCACAGGATGTCGACCGGGCCGATCGCCGTCATGTATTCGCGGCGGATGAGCGAGTAGCCGTCGCCCAACGTCGTGATGTGCTCGGCGAGCAGCTCCTGCAGATGGGCCTCGACGCCGTCCTTGATCAGCCCCGGGTCCACCCCCAGCTCGTGGCTGGAGTCGTGGAGGACCTCCTCCATGGTCAGGACCAGCTTCTCGCCGGTCTTGCCGTGGGTGACCGTCCAGGTCGCGCCGTCCTCCTTGAGCTTGCACGGCGGATTCATCCAGTTGAGCGGCTTGAAGGCGCGGTCGTCAGCGTGGATGCTCACGCTGCCGTCCGCCTTGATGAGCACGAGCCTGGGCGCCATCGGCAGGTGTGCCGTGAGCCGTCCGATGTAATCCACGCTGCAGCGCGCGATGACCAGCCGCATGACCATCCACCTTAGTGCCTCTGGAAAACTGGACGCATGGCGTTTGAACGGGTGAGGCCGACGACCGAGCTCCCCCCACGATGAGTCCGCGTCGCGCCCGCCGCAGGGAGTCCTCCCGTCCCTTCGGTTTCCCGACCGGCCTGGACAAGGTGGAGGAGTGGCCCGACGGCGAGTGGAAGGTCCGCATGCTCACCGGCGCCTCCTCCGCCAAGAACTACCGGTGCCCCGGTTGCGACCAGGAGATCCGCAGCGGCCAGCCGCACGTGGTGGCCTGGCCCAACTGGCCGGGCGGCGACGAGGAGCGCCGGCACTGGCACCAGACCTGCTGGCGTAAGAGACTCGACCGCGGCCCCGGCCGCAGCCGTTACTGAAGGGATCCATGGTGGAGATTCGCGCGGCGACCGTGCTGCCCGCCCGGCGTGAGCCGATCGAACTGCACACGGGCGACGGATTGACCCTGGTCGGCGAGCTGGCCCAGCCGCTCGACCGCCCCCCGGTCGCCACGCTGGTGACCCTGCACCCGCTGCCCACCCACGGCGGGTTCATGGACAGCCACGTGTACAAGAAGGCCGCCAACCGGCTGCCCGCGCTCGCCGACCTGGCCGTGCTGCGCTTCAACACCCGCGGCACCTCCTCCGACCGGGGCACCTCGCAGGGGGCGTTCGACGGGGGCGAGGGTGAGCGGTTCGACGTGGCCGCGGCGCTGGAATACGCCGAATATCACGATCTGCCCAACGTGTGGGTGGTCGGCTGGTCGTTCGGCACCGAGCTGGCGCTCAAGTGGGCGCACGACCCGCTGGTGGAGGGCGCGATCCTGCTCTCCCCGCCGCTGCACAGGGCCACGGACGCCGATCTGGACGCCTGGGCCCGTTTCGGCCGGCCGCTGGTGGCGCTGGTGCCGGAGTTCGACGACTACCTGCGGCCGGAGGAGGCGCGTACGCGGTTCGCCCGGGTTCCGCAGGCCGAGGTGATCGGGGTGGAGGGCGCCAAGCACCTGTGGGTGGGTGAACCGTACGTGCGCATCGCCCTCGACGAGATCGTCAAGCGGGTCAATCCGGCCGCCCATCCGCTCCCGACCGAGGTCTGACGGTTATCTCCCTTGGGGGTTCCGGTCATGAAAGATATTTTGAGCACAATGCACAAAACTCTGGACCCCGGCCTCCACCCAGGGTGAGAATCCGATCGTCAACCGAAGATCGTGGAGACGCCGGGTGCGCGCTGCCCGCGCGTAACCTCTGCTCAGCATGGGCGGTCACGTATGCGGGTACTGCACGGGCTGGTCGCGGCGGCGTTATCTCTCACCACCCTGGCGGTGGTGCGGCCGGTGGTGGCGGAGGAACGGCCACAGACGACGCAACCCCCTCCGGACAAAGAGCTAGCGGCGGTCGCCCAGGCGCGCGGCGCCGGCCGGCCGGTCGAGATCGAGTCGATGCGCAGCGAGACCCGCACGGTCTTCGCCAAGCCCGACGGCACGCTGTCCATGGAGCTGAACGTCAGGCCCATCCGCGTGCGCAAGAACGACCGCTGGGTGCCCGTGGACACCACCCTGCGCCTGCGCCCCGACGGCGCCGTCGAGCCGGTGGCCACGGCGGTCGGCCTGACCTTCTCCGGCGGCGGCTCCGCCCCGCTCGCCCGGCTCGCGCGCGGCGCCAAGTCGATGGAGCTCGGCTGGACGGGCACGCTGCCCACTCCGACGCTCAACGGCGACACCGCCACCTACGCCGAGGTCATGCCGGGCGTGGACCTCCAGGTCACCGCCGACGTGGACGGCTTCTCGCACGTCCTGGTGGTCAAGAACAGGGACGCCGCGGCGAAGCTGACCGAGCTGGCCTTCCCGCTGTCCGCGACCGGCCTGACGCTGGAGTCGGACAAGGCGGGCAACCTGGAGGCCACCGACAAGAACGAGGGCACGATCTTCATCGCCCCCACCCCCAAGATGTGGGACTCCGAGGGGATCTCCAGCCCGCAGGCGCTCAAGGAGGGCCGCTCGCCCGAGGCCCGCGAGGCCACGATGGGCGTGGAGCTGGCCGGCAGGCAGCTGCGGCTCAAGCCCGACCGCAAGATGATGACGGACCCGGACACGAAGTTCCCCGTCTACCTCGATCCGTACTTCTCGGCCGCGCGCAACGCCTGGACCGCGGTCTGGAGCAACTGGCCCAACTCCAACTACCTCAACTCCAGCGACGTCGCCCGGGTGGGGCACGTGGAGTCGCAGAAGAACCGCACGTTCTACCAGATGAACACCGGCTCGACGATCCACGGCAAGCAGATCATCAAGGCCACGCTGCGGACGTACGAGACGTGGTCGTACTCGTGCAGCGCCCGCAAGGTCGAGGCGTGGGCGACCAACACGATCAGCAAGAGCACGACCTGGAACAAGCAGCCCGCCTGGGTCACCAAGCTCTCCACCGTGAACGTGGCCAAGGGCTGGGGCGCGTCCTGCCTGCCCGGCGGCGTCGAGTTCGACGTCACCCCGCAGGTCGTGGACGCCGCCGCCAAGAACTGGGCCAACGTCACCATCGGCCTGCGGGCCACCAGCGAGACCGACGTCTACGCCTGGAAGAAGTTCAAGAACAACCCGAGCCTGGTCATCGAGTACAACTCGCTGCCGGCCGCCCCCGTGGCCGCCGACGTGTGGTCGGACCCGGGCGGCCCCTGCGTCTCGGGTGACGACCGCCCGATCATCAGCACCAACGCCCCCAAGCTGTGGGCGAAGCTGAAGGACACCGACAACTCGGTCAAGGGCCGCTTCGAGTGGTACAAGGAGGACGGCACCAAGATCGGCGAGTACGTCACCGCGCTCGGCTCCACCGGCACCGCCTTCTCCGCGTCGATCCCGACCACCCTGTACGCCGACGGCCAGCTGATCCGCTGGCGCGTGCGGGCCGAGGACGGCAAGGCCAACAGCGCGTGGAGCCCCTGGTGCGAGGCCACCGTAGACGCCACCGCCCCCGGCCGTGAGCCGCTGGTCTCCTCGCCCACCTTCACCGAGAACGGCTGGAGCGACGGCGTCGGCCTGCCCGGCACGTTCGCGTTCGGCCCGAACGGCATCACCGACGTGACCTCCTACGTCTGGGGCCTGGACACCACGCCCAAGACCGAGGTGGCGGCGAACCAGGACGGCACGGCCACGATCGCGCTGACCCCGCGCCACGACGGCCCCAACGTGCTCGTCGTGCGCAGCAAGGACCGCGCGGGCCAGCTCGGCCCCATCCGCACCTACGTCTTCAACATCAACGCCGGCCGCGGGCCCAGCGGTCACTGGCCGATGAACGAGGGCACGGGCAGCGTGGCCGCCGACGCCACCGGCGCCCATCCCGCCACCCTGACCTCCGCCACCTGGACCTCGGGCAGGACTGGCGGCGGGCTGAAGCTGACCGGCGGCTACGGCCAGACCGCCCGCCCCGTCATCGACACCAGCCGCAACTTCACCGTCTCCGCCTGGGCCAGGCTCACCGGCAACGGCGCCACCGCCACCGCCGTCACCCAGGAGGGCGGCAGGACGGGCGCGTTCGCGCTGCAGTACTCCAAGGCCGACGACCGGTGGGCGCTCAGCGTGACCGGCTCCGACGCCGACGGCGCGGCCACCGTGCGCGCCAAGTCCGCCGCCGCGCCGAGGCTGAACGAATGGACCCACCTCACCGGCGTCTACGACAGCGCGGCGGGCCAGATCACGCTCTACGTGAACGGACGGCTGGAGTCCACGGTCGCCGTTCCGCAACCATGGAACGCCACGGGCCCCCTGACGATCGGCCGCGGAAAGGCCGGCGGGGCGGCTGCGGACAACTGGCAGGGAGACGTCGACGAGGTGCGCGCCTACGGCCGCGCCATGTTCGCCGACGAGGTCGCCGACCTGGTCAACAGCGCTGCCACGCTGGTGGGCCACTGGCAGCTGGACGAGGAGTCCGGCACCTCGGCCGCCGACTCCTCGGGCCGCGCGGGCGCGGCGACGTTGTCCGGAGCCGCCTCGTGGACGCCCGCCTGGCTGGACGGAGGGCTGGCGCTCGACGGCGTCAACGGCTTCGCCCAGACGACCGCTCCCGCGGTCAACACCAGGAACGGCTTCACCGTCGCCGCGTGGACCCAGCTCGACTACCTGCCCACCGCCGACACCGCGGCGGTGGCCCAGCCGGGCAGCCGGGCGGCCGGGTTCCAGCTCGGCTTCGACAAGGAGCAGGGCCGGTGGGCCCTCGGGATGGCCGCCGCCGACACCGACACGGCCGCTCTCGTACGCACCCGCTCCGACGCCATCCCCAACGCGCTGGAGTGGACGCACGTGGCCGGCGTGTACGACCCGCTGGCGGGCCAGCTGCGCATCTACGTCAACGGCCGCCTGTCCACCACCACGATCACCGACCACCTGAGCGCCTGGAACGCCACCGGCGCGCTGCAGCTCGGCCGGACCAAGGCCGCGGGCGCGTTCACCGGCTACTGGCCGGGGATCGTGGACGACGTCCGCACCTATGACGGCGTGCTGAGCGCCGAGCAGATCGCCCAGCTGGCCGCTCAGTGATCCACCCGGGCGGGGCCCACGCGGCTCCGCCCGGTGATCCACCCCGGAGCCTTCCCGGCTCCGCTTGGTGAGCCATCCCGGCGCGGAGCCTTTCCGGCTCCGCGCCGGTGGCGTTCCAGGGCCAGGTGTTAATAGAATCTCGTTCGGTTCGGCGGTTGGTCGTCAGAGGAGGCGGCGTGGGCGCGTTCGATCTCAGTGGGAAACAGGCTCTGATCACCGGGGCGTCGAAGGGGATCGGGCGGGCCATCGCGCTCGCGTACGCGGGGGCGGGGGCCGACGTGGCGCTCGTGTCCCGCTCGGCCGAGACCCTGGCCGAGGTGGGCAAGGAGATCGAGGCGCTCGGGAGGCGCGCGGTCGTCATCCCCGCCGACCTCACCGACCGCGAGGCCGCGACGGGCGCCGTGGCGGCGGCCCTCGACGGGCTCGGGCACCTCGACATCGTGGTCAACAACGCCGGCGGGTCGAACTTCCTGGTCGAGTTCAAGGACCTGCGGCTGTCGGGCTGGGACAAGCTGATGCGGCTCAACCTCGACTCCGCCATGGCGGTCTGCCACGCGGTCGCGCCGCACCTGCTCGGGCGGGGCGACGGGGTCGTCATCAACGTGGCGTCGGTGGCGGCGCTCGGCGCGCCCTTCCTCGCCCCGTACGCCGCCGCCAAGGCCGGGCTGGTGGCGCTGACCAAGACGCTGGCCGTGGAGTGGGCGAGCGCCGGGGTACGGGTCAACGCCCTGTGCCCCGGCTGGACGGCCACCGACCTCAACCGCAACCTCTGGGAGAACGAGGCGTCCTCCGCCGCCACGATCGCGGGCGTGCCCATGCGGCGCTGGGGGAGCGCGGAGGAGATGGCTCAGCCGGCCGTGTTCCTGGCCAGCCCGGCCTCGGCGTACATGACCGGGCAGGTGCTGTTCATCGACGGCGGGGCCACCGCCATCTGATCGCACGGCCGTCGCCCCGTGGATGGGGCTGCGGTCAGGCGGGCGGCGGGTCGTCGCCCAGGGGTTCGTACACGAAGACGATGTACGTCTCGCACGCCTTCGGGCCCTGGCCGGACACCCGGGCGGCGCCCATGGCCGTGCAGGCCGGCCGGAGCAGCCGGTCGCGCTCGTCGCGCTCGTCGCGGTCGTCGTACCAGGAGGCCACCGCGTCGGCGGCGCCGCGCATCTCCTCGTCCTGGCTCCAGAACACGCTCTCGCCGGTCCCCGCGCGCAGGCCCTCGTGCCCGGCCCGCAGCCCCTCGTGCCGGGAGAGGGCGGCCGCCCTAGCTTTGGCGTACTCGACCAGCAGCGGGTCCATCGCCAGGGGTGGCGCGCCGTGCGCGGCGCGGTGGACGTTCGCCTCACGCAGCGCCTGGAGCAGGAATTCGCCGTTGGTGGCGTCGGGGAGGGCGGGACGGGTCCCTGTGGTTCCGGTGCCTGCCATGCTCGTCACCTCGGGGGGTGCGCGGTATCCGTGTCTGGATTGTGCGCGGAAATGCCAGGTCAGGCAATGTCGTATATATCCCCGGCATTTCCGGTGCGGGAGCACGGGTGCGGTGCGGGGACAGGTCGTCGGAGAAGCGGTCAGGACTGTCGGGGGATATCGGCATACGTCATTGAGTGATTGTTCCCGTGAACCGCGTTACCGTGTGGTCCGTGCAGCTCTACACGAGATCTGCCGGGACCGGGCTCCCGGTTGTGCTGCTTCACGCGTTCCCGCTGTCGTCGGCCATGTGGCTGGCCCAGCGGGAAGGGCTGGCCAGGGTCTGCCGGGTCATCACTCCTGACCTGCGCGGCTTCGGCGGGTCGCGGCTGGGCGACGATGATCCGTCGATCGACCTGATGGCCGACGACGTCGCCAGGCTGCTCGACGAGGAGGGCATCGACAGGGCGGTGGTCGGCGGGCTGTCGATGGGCGGCTACGTGACCATGGCCTTCTGCCGCCGGCACCCCGACCGGGTGCTCGGCGTGATCCTGGCCGACACCAAGGCCACCCCCGACCCGCCCGCGGCCAGGGACAACAGGGAACGCATCGCGCGGGCCGTGCTGTCGGACGGCAGCGACGTGCTGGTCAGCGAGGTGCTCCCGGCGCTCATCGGCCAGACCACCAAGGAGCGGCGGGCCATGGTGTTCGGCCGGGTCAAGGGGTTGGTGCAGTCGGCCCCGCCGGGCGCGGTGGCCTGGGCGCAACGGGCCATGGCCGCGCGTCCCGACTCGTTCGAGACGCTGAGCGCGCTCAAGGTCCCGCTGCTGATCATCGTGGGGGAGGAGGACGAGCTCTCGCCGCCCGCCGACGCCGACGCCATGGTCCGGGCCGTGCCCGAGGGCAAGCTGGAGATCATCCCCAAGGCCGGCCACCTCAGCGCGGTCGAGCAGCCGGAGGCGTTCAACGCGGCGGTGACCGAGTTCCTGCGCACGGAGCTGGGCGCCACCGGTCCTGGACACTGAACGCGGGGCTCAGCGGGCGGGGGCGCGGACGTCGAGCGAGGGTCGGACTTCGATGGCGGGGGCCGGACGGCCGGGCGTCGCGGGCGGGGGTCGGGGCGGGGAGCGGTCTCAGGCGTGGTCCTGGCGTGGCAGCACGATCTCGCGGATGATCAGCGAGATCGCCGCCGCCACCGGGATGGCCAGCAGGGCGCCCACGATGCCGAGCAGCGCGCCACCGAACAGCGCGGCGATCACGGTCACCGCCGGAGTCACGTCCACCGAGCGCTTCATCACCCGGGGATAGATGAAGTAGTTCTCGATCTGCTGGTAGATCACGAAGAAGATCGCGCACGCGATCCCGGCGGGCAACGACTCCAGCAGCGCCACGCCGGTCACGAGCACGGCGCCGATCGTGGCGCCCACCAGCGGGATCAGGTCGGTCAGGGCGACGACGAGAGCCAGCGCGAGCGCGTACTGGACTCCGGCGATCGACAGGAAGATCCAGGTCAGCACGCCCGCGATGACAGAGATCAGCACGTTGCCCGCCACGTAGCCGCCGATGCCGCCGAGGATCTCCTCGCTGATCGCCCGCGTGCGCGGCCGGCGCGAGGCCGGGACCAGCTTGAGCAGGTAGTCCTTGATCGTGTGCAGCGAGCCGAGGAAGTACAGCATCAGCACCAGCAGCGTCACCGTGGTGAACACGCCGTTGAGCACCACCAGTCCCGCGCCCATGATGCCGGTCGCCAGTGACGGCCCGAGCGTGCTCGTCACGAACGTACGCAGCTGCGGCAGGATCTGGTAGTCGGCGTCGAGCTGGCGCAGCGTCGGATGGTTGCTCAGCTCGGTGATGTAGCCGGGCACCGCGTTGACGAACTCCGTGAGCTGCTTGCTCACCGGCGGCACGATGGCCAGCCCGAACAGCACGAACGCGACGATGACCCCGGCGAACACGATCGTGATCGCGCCCCTCCTGGCCACGCCCCTGCGCTGCAGGGACTCGACGGCCGGGTTGAGCCCGACGGCCAGGAACATCGCCACCACGACCAGCACGATCGTGCTCAGCGACGCGACCACCATCTGCGCGATGGCGATGGCGGTCAGCACCCCCAGCCCGCCGACCAGGCCGAACAGGAACGGGCCGCGGGCGAACGGCTTGCCGGGCAGTCCGTACGGCTGCCCGCCCTCCTCGCCCTTGACCGCCGCCCTCGGCGCCTGTTCCTGGGGCGCCGGTTCCTGCGGCGCCCGCTCCTCCTGCGGCTGGGGGCTCTCGGCCTTTTCCTGCTCGGCCGTGGACTCGACGTCTGCGGACAAGGGGACTCCAAGGGGGATCGACGACTGAGGATGACGGACCGGTATCGGTTCGTACATGCCCGGCGGCAAAGAGAGAGCCTAGCGACCATTCGATCGCCAGGCTCTCTCAGCCGTCATTCAGCCCCCGTGCGTGTCCGTCGGCGTTACTCCTGCCACCACTCCGAGTCGTCCTCGGACTTGGCGGCCGTCACCTTGGGCGCCGGGGCGGCCGGCGCGGCTGCCGGGGCCGGAGCGGGAGGCTCGGGCGCGGCGAGTGCGGCCTTCGGTGCGGCAGCGGCGACCGCGGGCTCCGGCTCCATGCCCGGCAGGGCGGCGCCGCCGAGGAGCTGGCGGAGCTGAGCCAGGTGGCTGGTGATGCTGTCGCGCTGGCGGGTGAGCTCGTCGACCTGGCGCTGCATCGCCGTACGGGTGCGCTCGGCTTCGTTCTTCGCCTCGGTGACGATGGTCTCCGCGCTCGACTTCGCCTCGGCCACTATCGTCTCGGAGCTCTTGCGGGCGTTGGCGACGAGCTGCTTGGCGTGCAGGTCGGCCTCGCGGCGGGTCTGCTCGGCCTGCTGCGTGGCCTTCGTGGCCCGCGACTCGGCCGTGGCGGCGCGCTGCTCGGCCTCGGCGACCAGCTTCTGTGTGGCGGCCTGCGCGGTGGCGTGGCGCTCGGCCTCCTGACGCTCGGCCTCCTCGCGGCGGGCGGCGAGCTGGATCTCGAACTCCGCCTCGTCCTGCGCCCGCTTGGCCTCCGACTCCTCCAGCACCCGCTGAGCCTGCGCGCGCATCTCGTCGGCCTGACGCTTGGCCGTCGTCAGCACCTCGTCGCGCTCGCGCTTGGTCGAGGCGCGCAGCTGCGCGACCTCGCGCTCGGTGGTGGTGCGGAGCTTGGCGATCTCGCGCTCGGCGTCGGCGCGCTTCTCGGCCACCTCGTGATCGGCCGTGGCGCGCAGCTTGGCGGCCTCGCGCTCGGTCGTGTTGGTGAGCTCGTCGGCCTCGCGGCGGGCGGTCGAGCGGATGTCCTCGGCGTCCCGCTCGGCGCTCGTGCGCATCTCGTCGCTCTCGCGGGTGGCCTGGGCGCGCTTCTCGGCGGCCTCGGACTCGGCGGCGGCCCTCAGGTCCGCGGCCTCGACCTTGGCCGCGGCCTTGATCTCGTTGGCCTCGGACCTGGCGGCCTGGACGAGCTCGGTCGCCTGTTCCTCGGCCAGCCGGAGCAGCTGCTCGATCCGGGCGCCGAGACCGGAGTAGGTGGGACGCTCCTGCTCCTGCAACTGGCGCTGGGAGTCGGACAGGTCGCGCTGGAGGCCGACGACCTGCTCGCGCGCCTGCCGCAGCTCCCCGTCGAGCTGCTTGAGATGATCATGGACCTGGTGCCGGTCGTAACCACGGAGCACCACGTCGAACTCGCGGGCTGGGGCGTCCTCGAAGAAGTTGTTGAGCTGGGCGTCGATGTCGGACTGCATGGAGGCTCGATCCTGGGTTGTCGAGACGGCTACACGGGCCGGACGGGGGGTTCGGGGCATCCGTACCAGGAGCCTGTGCCTCTCGGCAGGCCCCATGTCCGGTGGAAGGTCAAGCGTACTCCGCTGGTGCCGCGTGCGAAGCCCCGTCCAACTTTCTGCGTGACTAGTTACATATGAACGTTTTTTGCGTTTTGTGGTGATTTGTCATGGTTTGGGGGCTTGGACTAGCTCAGTCAGCATTCCGCCTACATCCTTGGGGTGCAGAAATGCGATCTGCGAGCCCATCGACCCGTGCCGGGGGCGCTCGTCCAGCAGCCTCACACCTTTCTCGCCGATCGTCGTCATGGCCTCCGCGACATCGGGCACCCCGAACGCCACATGATGGACGCCCTCGCCCCGCTTGGCGAGGAATTTTCCCACAGGCGAGTCGTCGGAGAGAGGTTCAAGGAGCTGAATGTAGGAGCCCCCACCTTCGCCGTCGGCGATGTGCAGCATGGCCTCCTTGACGCCCTGCTCCTCGTTCACCTCCCGCGCCACGACCGTCAGCTCGAACGTCCTCGAGAAGAGCTCGATCTTCTCTTCAAGATCGCGGCAGGCGATCCCGATGTGGTCGATCCGCATGAACATGTGTGGCCTACCTCCATGGCGAGCGACGGCGTACTCGTGGGTATGGTGTCAAAGACCGGACGCGCGAGCACAGGAGGCCGTTGTCATGTCCAGTTCCGTCATTGTCGCCGGAGCTCGCACCCCTATCGGCAAACTGCTCGGCTCCCTGTCCGGACTGTCGGCCGTCGAGCTCGGCGGCGTCGCCATCAAGGCCGCCCTGGAACGTGCCGGGGTCGCTCCCGAATCCGTCGAATACGTCATCATGGGTCAGGTCCTCCAGGCCGGAGCCGGGCAGATCCCCTCCCGCCAGGCCGCCGTCAACGCCGGCATCCCCATGACCGTCCCGTCCGTCACCATCAACAAGGTGTGCCTGTCGGGCCTCGACGCCATCGCCCTGGCCGACCAGCTCATCAGGGCGGGCGAGTTCGACATCGTGGTGGCCGGCGGCATGGAGTCCATGACCAACGCCCCCCACCTGCTGCCAGGGCTGCGAAAAGGCGTCAAGTACGGCGGCTCCCAGGTCGTCGACTCGATGGCCCACGACGGCCTGTTCTGCGCGTTCGACCAGTGCGCGATGGGCGAGTCCACCGAGCGGCACAACACCCGGCTCGGCATCGGCCGCGAGGAGCAGGACTCCCTGTCGGCCCGCTCCCACCAGCTCGCCGCCGCGGCCGTCAAGAACGGCGTCTTCGAAGAAGAGATCGTCCCGGTGGAGATCCCGCAGCGGCGCGGTGAGCCGGTGATCGTCAAGGAGGACGAGGGCGTACGCGGCGACACGACCGCGCAGACCCTCGCCAAGCTGCGTCCCGCCTTCGCCGCCGACGGCACCATCACGGCCGGGTCGGCCTCCCAGATCTCCGACGGCGCCTGCGCCGTGGTCGTCATGGCCAAGGCCAAGGCCGAGGAGCTGGGCCTGCCCTGGCTGGCCGAGATCGGCCGCCACGGCAACGTGGCAGGCCCTGACGCCTCCCTGCAGTCCCAGCCGGCCAACGCCATCAAGCAGGCCATGGCCAAGCAGGGCGTCACGGCCGGCGACCTCGACCTGGTGGAGATCAACGAGGCCTTCGCCAGCGTGGTCGTCCAGTCGGCCAAGGAGCTCGGCGTTCCGCTCGACATCGTCAACGTCAACGGCGGCGGCATCGCCCTGGGGCACCCCATCGGGGCGTCGGGGGCGCGGATCGTGCTGACGCTGGCGTACGAGCTCAGGCGCCGGGGCGGCGGCCTGGGCGCGGCGGGGCTGTGCGGCGGCGGCGGCCAGGGCGACGCCCTGCTCATCACCGTCCCCAAGTCCTGACGACGCCCGGCTCATCGGCGTCTCCAGGTTCCTGACGGCGCCCGGCCCGTCAGCGTCCCCGGGTTCCTGACGGCGCCCGGATCATCGGCGTCCCCGGGTTCCTGACGGCGCTCTGCTCGTCGGCGTTCCTGGGGATCGACGGGGGCGGCGCTACTTCTCGTTGATCGTCTGGTCGCCGCCGGCCTGGTAGACGCGGCCCTGCCCGGACGCCTCCGCGCGCATTCGCACGTTGGTCGTCCCGTCGCCCGTGCTGATGATCCCCGAGTTGTCGCCGCCGATGGCGACCGACCTGGATCCCGACGCCGAGACGCCGGGCTCGGGCGCGGATACGTTCTGCCCCGGCGCCGCGCCGTCCGGCACGGGCGGGGCCGGGTCGTCGGTCGGCCGGCCGCCGGTCAGGCCGCGGATCGAGATGCCCAGCCCGGCCAGCGCCACGAAGAGCCCGATCACGCTGGCCAGCTTGTCGGCGTCGTCCAGCCCCACCCGGGCGAGATATACGGCCAGAGCCGCGACGGCGGCGACCGCGACCACGGCCCCGCCCCAGACGAGCACCCGTTTGCGCATAGGGGCATCATCATCCCTGCGACCAGGCCCCACAAGCGGAACCCCCTGACCGGACGAGGGGAGAGCCGGATGACGTCCATGTCCCTGGAGACAGCACGATGCCCCGGCCCAACCAGGAATGGACCGGGGCTTCGTGCATGTGGCACCGCGACCTGACCAGGAATTCGGGTCACGAGCGCCGACGCCCCTAAGGGGGCGCCTCAGCCCGGCCGCGAGGGAGGTTGCGGCCGGGCTGCTTGTGGGCGGTCATGAGGCGAAGAGCCGGGCGATGACCGAGCGGTGACGGCGCTCGGCCGGGTTGCCCGTGCGCGCCTGACGGGCGCGGCGGTGCTCCGCTGCCGCCTGTCGCAGCTCGGCGGCGTGGTGCTGCATGATGCTGTATTCGAGTTCGGCGTTCACGAGTTTCTCCTTGTTCGTTTTCCCGCACTCTCAAGACTCGGCCTAAGGCCCCTAGGGACACATCGGGCGTATGCCTTATCTCTCGGTACGGGCACGCTGAGGAGATACCTAGGACGGCTCACCGGGTCCCTAAGGCGGGGGTGAGGCGGCTAAGCCTCGTCGGTGAACTTGACCGTGACCTTCGAGAAGCCGAGCGACTTGAGCATGCCCGTCAGCATCGCCTTGGTGTTGGCGTCCGCCCTGGCCCGCAGGTCACTGGACACCGCCGCCTCGCTGATCTTCTTCTCGGCCAGCAGATAGAGCTCCCGCTGGTCGCCTGGCGAGCCCGACAGGAAGTCCTGGACCCGGTCGAGCAGGCCGCGCTGCTGCGCGAACACGTACGAGCGGCTGTTGTCGAGGTTGGGCTTCTCCAGCTGCGCGCGCGGAAGGCGGATGGTGGCCTCGGTACGGTCCTGCGACACCGTTACCCCGTCGGCCGCGACGGCGGAGAAGTCGACGTACGCGTCGACCCCGCCGGCGCCGACGAACAGCGTGCGCGTGCCCTTGACCGCGTCGGGCAGGAAGTTGGCGTCTTTCTCCAGGTCCACGACCACCTGGAAGGTGCCGGTCGCGGCCTGGAACCTGCTCATGTCCTTGATGGACTGCAGCAGCACCGGCTGGCTGCGGTCGATGCTCTGCTCACCGAGCGGGTTGAGCCAGGACCAGGCCAGGCGGCCGCCGACCACCAGTAACACGGCGAGGACCAGCAGGCCCGCCACATATCGCCACCGGCGACGCCGCCCGGGGCTCGCCTCGGGCGGCGTCGTACGCGAAGTCGTCATGCGAGCATGACTACCCGTTCGGCGATCATCAGTGCCAGCTCTTCGGTGACATCTTCGATCCTCAGCCGGCCTGCTTCGTGGACGGCCCCTCCTCGGGGACCCGCGCCGGCGCTGCGGCGGGCCCCTCCACCGGCGCCGACACAGGCTCCGCGACCGGCGCCGACCCAGGAGCCGAAACCGGGCCTGAAACCGGCGCTGAAACCGGCGCTGAAACCGGCGCGGGCGCGGAGACCGCGCCCGCGGCCGGGCCCGAAACCGGGGCCGTCTGAGGAGACGTCTCCGACACCGGCGACGCCTGACGGTTGGCGCCCGACCCGGGCGCGACTTCTGCGGACACCTCGGAGGCGTGCACCGGCCAGCCCTCCCCGGACGTGTCGGGCGTCCAGCCCCCCGCCGGCTCCGACGAGGCCCAGCCGGCGGCCGGAGCCTCCGGGGTCCAGCCGGTCTGAGGCGCCTCCTGCGTGGCCCCGCCCCCGGGCGCGCTCGACGCCGAGCCGGCCGTCGCGGTGCCGCTGGGCCCCGGATATACCCCTGGATAGACCCCCGGATAGACGGGGTAAGCGTGGCTCGACCCGGGGGTGGGCCGCGCGGACGGCGCGACCTGCGCGTGCCCAGGGCCGCCGCCGAAGTGCGTGCTCGACAGCCGGCAGCCCTGGAAGTCGCTGTAGAACATGCGCAGCCACTCTCTGCGCTGGGGCTCGCTCAAGGAGGAGAACCAGGACGTCGCGTACTGGTGCTCGGCCAGCGGCGTGCCGGGCAGCGGCTCGCCGCGCAGCCAGGCCACCACGATCTGCCGGTATCCCTCCGCGACCGTGCTCTGGCACCTGGGGGACAGGGCCTCGATGTACTCGTACGCGGCCTCCTCGGCGAACCCCGCCGACAGGTCGGGCACGTGCACGGGCGCCAGCCCGTTCGCCGGCTTCAGCGCGTCGTCCAGCGGACGCTGCTCCACCCGCGTGAAGGCTGCGGGCGTCCCGGCCAGCCGGGAGGCGATCTGCGTGAACGCCGCCCCCAGCTCGGTCAGCCCCGCCCGCATCCCCGGATGCACGCACACCGTGATCGGCCACTCCTGGCAGCTGTAGGCGATGTCCACGGCCGCGGCCGGCTTCGGCTGCGCCAGCACCCGCGACACGCCCATGGCGGCGGCCAGCACCGACAGCAGCGCGCACGCCAGCACCAGGGCCTGCCTGGTCACCAGCGCCGCCCAGCCGAGCAGCAGCGCCGCCGTGATGCCGAGCAGCCAGATCGTCTGGTCGAAGAACGGCGCGCCGTTCCAGCCCTGGAACAGGTCGTACGGCTCGCCGGTCCCCGGCGCCAGCCGGTCGGCCCAGCCCCGGTCGTCGGCCAGCCAGGTGAACAGCCCGTAGCAGGCCAGGCCCGCGACCGGCGGCGTGTACGGCCGCGGCAGCACCCATCCGGCCACCCACCCGATCACCGAGTACAGGGCCAGCCCCGCCATGCCCATCCCCAGCCCCGACAGGCTCAGCCGGCCGGCCTGGTCGGTGAGCACCGTCTTGACCGCCAGTACCAGCACCGTGGCCGCGAACGACCCCAGCACCACCATCACGATCGCCAGCGGCGCCTTGAGCGCCCGCCAGGTCGTGAGCGAACGGCCGCGCAGCGCGCGCCGTTTGCGCAGCGCCACCCAGGCGGCGAAGGCCGCCGCCACCGGCCCGGTCAGCCGGAGCGAGCCGATGACCGCGGCCACGATGTTCTCCCACGCGTCTACCCCGGGTATCAGGACGTTCCACGCGGCGATCAGGCCGACAGCCAGCAGCACGGCAACCGTGACGGCCGCGCTCTGCTTCAGCTCCTCTCGTGAAACGCCCGCGTGCTCACGCACCCGTTTCCCCGTTGACGTTCATCAAGCGCACCCCCCGTGCCCCTCGGTGAGGCGGAGGCGCTCGGTCCCGGCCGGTCCCCACAGGCCCATGGACTTGGCTTCCGCGTCACCATACGTAGGAGAACCATAACTGAGCGTGATGATTGATGTCCGGATTCTTGGTCAAGCGAAGGATCCTGTCGCGGAGGGTGACCCGACGAACCGGGACGAGGGGCGCGCTACCGTAGCGCTGTGTCGCAGCAGAAGCCGCTCAACCTGTCGTTCGACCCCATCGACCGCGCCGCCGAGAGCTGGCGCGCCCACTTCGGGCCGTCGGCCGCCATGGCCGCCGTGACCTCGGTCATGAGAGCGCACCAGATCCTGCTGTCGCAACTTGACTCGCTCCTGAAGCCCTACGACTTGACCTTCGCCAGATACGAGGCGTTGGTTCTGTTGACCTTCAGCAAGACGGGCGCGCTGCCGCTGTCCAAGATCGGGGAGCGACTGATGGTTCATCCCACGAGCGTCACGAACACGGTGGACAGGCTGGAGAAGTCGGGGTTCGTCCGCAGGCTGCCCAACCCCCGCGACGGACGCGGCGTGCTCGCCGAGATCACCAGCGCGGGTGAGGACGTCGTGCGCCGTGCCACCGCCGATCTCATGGCCGCCGAGTTCGGCCTCACGATGTACGCCGAGGACGAACTCCAGCAGATGTTCGACCAGCTGCGCACGCTGCGAGTGGCGGCTGGTGACTTCCCAGCCTCGGTCATGCGGCAAGATGAAGGGCATGGCGGACTTCTCTAGGCCCGGGTCACTCTACGGAGCTGTGGACCTGGGCGCGCGCAAGCAGGCACTGGAGGCGCAGACCCGGCGGGAGGCGGCAGGTCCCCAGGCGGCCTCGTCGGCTTCTGTCGTCGATGTGACCGAGGAGACGTTCACGACGGACGTGATCGACCGGTCGATGACCGTGCCGGTCGTGCTCGACCTCTGGTCGCCCCGGGCGCCGGGCAGCGCCCAGCTCAGCCCGGTGCTGGAGAAGGTCGTCGGCGACCTGGGCGGCAAGGCGATCCTGGCCAAGGTCAACGTCGACGCCAGCCCGCAGATCGCCCAGGCGCTGCGGGTGCAGGCCGTGCCGACGGTGCTGGCGATCTTCCAGGGCCAGGCGGTCACCGGCTTCCAGCAGGTGCTGCCCGAGCAGGAGGTGCGGCGCTGGCTCGATGAGCTGATGGGCGCCGTCGAGCAGTTCTACCAGGCCAACCCCGGCGCCCGGCCGCCGGCCGAGCCCGGCGCTCCCGAGGAGGCCGCGGGGCCGCCCGCCGACCCCGACCTCGTCGCGGCCGAGCAGGCCATCGAAAACGGTGACTTCGACGCGGCGATCGAGGCCTACGAGCGGCTGCTGGCCCGCGCGCCCGGCGACGAGGACGCCAAGATGGGCCTGGCCGGCGTCAACCTGATCAAGCGCACGTCCGACGTCGACCCCGCCGAGGTGCAGCGCAGGCTGGAGGACCCGGCCGACATCGACGCCCAGCTGCTCGCGGCCGACCTGGAGATGTTGTCCGGTTCGGTGGACGAGGCGTTCAACCGGGTCATCGCCGTGGTCAAGCGCACCTCGGGTGACGAGCGTGACCGAGTCAGGCGGCATCTGCTCGGACTTTTCGCCGCGTTGCCGGCGGAAGACCCATCTTTGGCGAAAGCCCGTAGAGCTTTGGCGAGCGCTCTGTTCTAACCTGGGGATATGCGGGTCGTCACCATATCCGCCACTTACGGCACGGCCGGGAGCCAGATCGGCCCGGCCGTGGCCGAGCGGCTCGGCGTGCCCTTCGTCGACCGAGCCATCCCCAGCGCCGTGGCCGAAGAGCTGGGCTGCACCCTCGAAGAGGCCCTGGCCCACGACGACCGGGCCGATCACGGCCTGAGCCGGCTGTTCTCCGGGGCGATGCGGCTGCCGACCGTCACGTTCGGCGGCGTCGACATGTACGTCCCCGGCGTGATGCCGCTCGCCCCCGAGGAGTTCGTCCGCCGTACCGAGCGCATGCTCAGAGACATGGCCCGCGACCAGGGCGGCGTCTTCCTGGGCCGCGGCGGGGCGATGGTCCTGGCCGACCACCCAGGCGCGCTGCACGTCCGGCTCGACGCCCCGGCCAAGCGCAGGATCCGCCAGGTGGCCGCGCTGAGCGGGATCGGCGAACGCGAGGCCCGCCGCGTCGTCGAGGACAACGACCGGGCCAGGACCGCCTACGTACGCCACTTCTACCGGGCCGATCCCGGCGATCCCTGCCATTACCACCTGGTGCTCGACAGCACCACGATTCCGGCCGAGACCTGCGCCGAGCTGATCGTCCTGGCCGCCGAGGCGCTCGATTGACCCAACTCCCCCTAACATAGGAGGGATTCTTGGTCAGTCCCGAAGGAGCGATTGACGTGGCGACCGTCCCGAGTGTGTCGTACTCCATCACCGTGCGTCTCGAGGTGCCGGCCGGCGGCAAGGCCGTCAGCCAGCTCACCCACGCCGTAGAGTCGGCCGGGGGTGTGGTGACCGCCCTCGACGTCACCAATGCCGGGCATGAGAAGCTCCGCATCGACGTGACGTGCGCCGCGAGGGACACCGACCACGCGCAGGCCATCGTCGACCAGCTTGAGGCGGTCGAGGGCGTCGTCATCCACAAGGTGTCCGACCGCACGTTCCTCATGCACCTCGGCGGCAAGATCGAAATGGTCTCCAAGGTGCCGCTGCGCAACCGCGACGAGCTGTCCATGGCCTACACCCCGGGCGTGGCGCGCGTGTCGATGGCGATCGCGCGCAACAAGGAGGACGCGCGGCGGCTGACCATCAAGCGCAACACCGTGGCGGTCGTCACCGACGGCTCCGCCGTGCTGGGGCTGGGCAACATCGGGCCCGAGGCGGCGCTGCCCGTCATGGAGGGCAAGGCGGCGCTGTTCAAGCGGTTCGCGGGCATCGACGCCTGGCCCATCTGCCTCGACACCCAGGACGTCGACGAGATCGTGCGCACCGTGCAGGTGATCGCGCCCGGCTTCGGCGGCATCAACCTGGAGGACATCGGCGCGCCGCGCTGCTTCGAGGTCGAGCGGCGGCTGCGTGAGCTGCTCGACATCCCGGTCTTCCACGACGACCAGCACGGCACCGCGATCTGCGTGCTGGCCGCGCTCACCAACGCGCTGCGGGTCGTCGACAAGAACATCGAGCACGTCAAGATCACCATGGCGGGCGCGGGCGCGGCGGGCAACGCGGTGCTGCGCCTGCTGCTGGCCGCCGGGGCGCGCAATGTGATCGTCTGCGACTACCTCGGGGCCGTGCACAAGGGCCGCGACGACCTCGACGAGTCGCTGCAGTGGATCGCCGACCACACCAACGCCGAGGGCTACTCCGGCGACCTGCGCGGAGCCGTCAAGGACGCCGACGTCTTCGTGGGCGTGTCCGCGCCCGGCATCCTGACCGGCGACGACATCGCGACGATGGCCAAGGACGCGGTGGTGTTCGCGCTGGCCAACCCGGAGCCGGAGGTGTCGCCCGACGACGCCCGCGAGCACGCCGCGGTGGTGGCCACGGGCCGCTCCGACTACCCCAACCAGATCAACAACGTGCTGGCCTTCCCCGGGGTGTTCAGGGGGCTGCTGGACGCGCAGGCGGGCGGGGTGACGCAGGAGATGCTGCTGGCCGCCGCCGGCGCGCTGGCCGCGGTGGTGACGCCCGAGGAACTGGGCCCCAACTACATCATCCCCAGCGTCTTCCACCCCGATGTGGCTACTGCGGTCGCTGCGGCGGTGCGCGAGTCCGCCGGTGGCCGTGCGCGAGGCTTCACCGAAGCATAAGATCTTCCATCTTTTACGGCGGTGCCGGCGGCACTCCAACCGTCGTGCGGGGCTGGGGACCTCCAGGGGGACGCTTCTAGACCCGCACATGGCGGGCCGCCGTGACGGCGCATCGTGGGCCGGTCACCGGGTTAAACCCACGGCACTGATTACGGGTCACGCACGGCTCTGGCTACAGGGCGTGCTCGTGGCGCTGGTCGCCGTGCCGTCCACAGTGCTGGTTACCGTGTCGCGTGGGATGTGGTGACTGCCGGGATTATCCGGTGGCTCTCTTGGAAGACCAGATTGTGGGCGTCGGCCGCGGCTATCACGCGCATGGTGTTGAGCTGGCCGATCGCGTCCTGCTCCGTGAAGACGTTGAGGGGCCAGTCGCCTACCGTGTTGCCGCGCAGGTGCGGGTGGTGGAAGTCGCAGCCGTAGTGGGCGACCACCGCGATCGGCTGTGCGCCGCAGGCACGCTGCTCCTGCCACGTCAGCGACCACATGGCGTTCAGCCCGCCCTCGTGCGACCTGGTGAGCCCGCTCGCGACCACCTCCCCGGTGCCGAGCAGCAGGTCGGCGTCGACCTCGTCGAGCGCCTGGCGGGCCACCGGGTCCAGCAGTTCGACGGTCCTGGCGAACACGCGCTCCTTGTCCTCCCGCGTGACGGCGCCGCCGTGCTCGCCGTCGCGCAGGTCGGTGAAGTGGCGGAGGAGAGCCTGGTTGATCGGAGTAGCCATGCACTCCCCCTTCCCAGGGCTCAGGTGAGCAGGCCGGCGATCCTGGTCCGGATTTCCGGGGTGTCGAGGCCGCGGACGGTGAGGGTCGTACGGCGGCGTACGACGTCGTCCACCGTGGCCGCCCACTCGTGGTCGCGGGCGTAGACCACCTGCGCCCAGATGTCGGGCCCGTCCGGATGGATGCGCTCGCCGAGCGCCGGGTCCTCGCGGATGAGCCGGGCCAGGTCGAACGCGATCGAGCCGTAGTGCGAGGCCAGGTGCCTGGCCACCAGCGGGTCCATGCGCGCGCTCGGGTCGCGGTCGGTCCACAGCCGCATGGCCACCGCGTCGGGGCTGGCCAGGCCGGGCAGCGGCACGGCGGGCAGGATGTCGGCCAGGTCGTCGCCCAGAGGACGTCCGGGCAGGTGAGCGAGGGTGTCGAAGACGTGCCTGCCGATGTGGCGGTAGGTCGTCCACTTGCCGCCGGCCACCGACAACATGCCGCCCGCGCCCCTGGTCAGCACCGTCTCCCGCTTGGCCGCCGTGACCTCCCCAGGGCCGCCGGGAAGGACCCGCAGGCCGGCGAAGGCGTAGGTGATGTCCTCGCGGCGCAGCTGGGAGTCGCGTACGGAATGTCCCGCCTCGTCGAGGATCTGGGTGATGTCGGCCTCGGTGGCTCCGACCAGCCCAGGATCGCCCTCGTACGCCTCGTCCGTGGTCCCGAGCAGCAGGTGGTCCTCCCACGGGATCGCGAACGACACCCGGTACTTGTCGATCGGCGTGGTCAGCGCGGCCTTCCACGGCTCGTGCCGGCGCATGACCAGGTGGGCGCCCTTGGACAGCCGGATGCTGGGGGCCGCGTCCGGGTCCTCCATGCGGCGCAGGTGGTCGACCCAGGGGCCGGTGGCGTTCAGCACGAGGCGGGCGGAGACGCCGAACTCGGCGCCGCCGAGCCGGTCGCGCAGGTCGGCGCCGGTGACGCTGCCTCCGGTCGTGCGCAGCCCGACGACCTCGGCGTGGTTGAGCACGGTGGCGCCCGCGTCCACGGCCGCGCGCACGGTCATGACGGCGACGCGGCTGTCGTTCATCTGGTGGTCGCCGTAGACGGCGGCGGCGCGCAGCCCCTCGGTACGCAGCGCGGGCACCTTGGCCAGCGCCTGGTGCGGCGTGATCACCTTGCCCATGCCGTCGCCGAACACGGACAGGGCCGAGTACAGGAACACGCCGGCGCCCAGCTTGGCGGCCCCGTGAGGACCACCCTTGTAGATCGGGACCAGGAACGTCAGCGGTTTGACCAGATGGGGCGCGATGTCGCCGGCCAGGGCGCGGCGTTCGCGGTGGTTCTCGGCCACCAGCTTGACGTTGCCGGTCTGCAGGTAGCGCAGGCCGCCGTGGACGAGCTTGGAGGAGGCGCTGGAGGTGGCGCCGGCGAAGTCACCCGCGTCGACCATCGCCACCCGCAGCCCCGCCTGGGCGGCCATCCACGTGACCGACGTGCCCAGGATGCCACCGCCGATGACGAGCAGGTCGTAGCCGGTGGTGGACAGCTCGTGGCGGATCTCGGCCCGGTCGGTGCCGATCGCGGTCGTCATTGCCATACTCCTATTGCTCGACCCAGTCGAGGGTCCTGGCCACGGCCTTCTTCCAGTTGCGGTATTCGCGCTCGCGGGCCGCCTCGTCGATCGCGGGGCGCCACTCGGCGGCCTTGTGCCAGTTGGCGCGCAGGCTGTCGAGATCGGGCCAGTAGCCGGTGGCCAGGCCCGCGGCGTAGGCGGCGCCGAGCGCGGTGGTCTCGGCCACCATCGGCCGGATCACCGGCACGGCCAGCACGTCGGCCAGCGTCTGCATGAGCAGGTTGTCGGCGGTCATGCCGCCGTCGGCGCGCAGCGTGGTCAGGTCGAGCCCGGAGTCGGCGTTCATCGCGTCGACGACCTCGCGGGTCTGCCACGCGGTGGCCTCCAGCACGGCGCGCGCGATGTGCCCCTTGTTCACGAACCCGGTCAGCCCGGCGATCACTCCGCGCGCGTCCGAGCGCCAGTGCGGCGCGAACAACCCCGAGAACGCCGGTACGAAGTAGCAGCCGCCGTTGTCGTCGACCGTCTTGGCCAGGGTCTCGATCTCGGCCGCGCTGGAGATCAGGCCGAGGTTGTCGCGCAGCCACTGCACCAGGGAGCCGGTGACCGCGATGGCGCCCTCCAGCGCGTACGTGGCCGGGCCGTCGCCGATCCGGTAGCCGACCGTGGTCAGCAGGCCGTGCTTGGACACGACCGGCTCCTGACCGGTGTTCATCAGCAGGAAGCTGCCCGAGCCGTAGGTGCTCTTGACCTCGCCCGGCGCGAAGCAGGTCTGCCCGAACAGCGCCGCCTGCTGGTCACCGAGCGCGGAGGCCACGGGGACGCCGGCCGACGTGTGGCCGTAGACCTCGGCGGAGGGGCGGATCTCGGGCAGCATGGCGCGCGGCACGCCCATCGCGGCCAGGAGGTCGTCGTCCCAGGCGAGCGTGTGGATGTTCATGAGCATCGTGCGGCTGGCGTTGGTCACGTCGGTCAGGTGACGCCCGGTGAGGTTCCACAGCAGCCAGCTGTCCATCGTGCCGAACAGCACCTCGCCGCGCTCGGCCCGCTCGCGCAGGCCGTACGCGTCGAGCAGCCAGCGGATCTTGGGCCCGGAGAAGTAGGTGGCCAGCGGCAGTCCGGCCTTCTCCCTGAACAGGCTCGCGTGCTCGGCCAGCGCGTGCGTGAGCGCGTCGGTGCGGGTGTCCTGCCAGACCACGGCCGGGCAGACCGGGCGGCCGGTGGCGCGGTCCCACAGCACCGTGGTCTCGCGCTGGTTGGTGATGCCCAGCGCGGCGATCTGGCCGTCCTCCAGGCCGGCGCCGCTCACCGCCTCGGCCAGCACGGCCTCGACGTTCTGCCAGATCTCGTCGGCGTCGTGCTCGACCCAGCCCGGCTTGGGGAAGATCTGGCGGTGCTCGCGCTGGGCGACGCTGATGATGTTGCCGGCCTGGTCGAAGACGATGCACCGGCTGGACGTGGTGCCCTGGTCGATGGCTGCGACGTAGTGCGGTCGAGGCACTGGGTTCCTCGCTAGTGCTCGTAGTTCGACAATGCCGAACGAATCGTATGTGGAAGGGGGTAGGTGTTCAAGTGTCATCGGGCGAGGTCGCGGGTGATGGCGCGGGCGGCGTCGCGTACGTAGGAGACGAACTCCATGTGCAGGTCACCGCCGGTGGCGAGCCGCTCGACGGCGCCGCGGATGCCGATGGCGCCCACCGCCAGGCCGCGCGCGTCCCTGATCGGGGCGGCGATGGCCACCTCGCCCTCCGTCAGCTCCTCCATCTCGGCGGCCCAGCCGCGCGCTCGGACCTGGGCGAGCTCCGCCTCCAGTCGCGCGGGGTCGGTGAGCGTGCGCTTGGTGTGGGGCTGCAGCGGCGGGGTGATCGACTCGCCGTACGGGTCGTAGGCGAGCAGCACCTTGCCCAGCGCGCTGGCGTGGATCGGCAGGTAGGTGCCGACCTGCAGCGTCTGCATGCTGTCGTCGGGGCGGAACACGTGGTGGATCACCAGGACGTGGCCCTCGTGCAGGGTGCCGATCCAGGCGCTCTCCCTGCTGCGCCCGGCCAGCGCGTCGGCCCAGTTGATGGAGCGGGTGCGCAGCTCGTTGACGTCGAGGTAGCTGCTGCCGAGGTGGAGCAGCGTGGCGCCGAGCCGGTACTTGCCCGTGGCGTCGTCCTGCTCGACGAAGCCGACGTGGACCAGCGTGCGCAGGATGCCGTGCAGCGTCCCCTTCGGCAGGCCCAGCGCCCTGGCCAGCTCGGCGACGCCGAGCTGCCGGGGACCGGAGGCGAGCAGCCGCAGGATGGCGGCGGCCCGCTCCACCGATTGAATCGTGTCTCCCACGCCGACGACACTAGCGCGAATCGTTCGGGATTGCCGAACACCTGCTGAACGCCGCTGCTTGATGCCGTACGCCAGCCCGGGAGCCGCCAGGCGTGCGCTGGGGAAGGCCGTGCCGCGCGGGAACCGCACCGGCACCGGGTGCGTCTCTTGATCGAGGACTTCCCGCTTAAGGCACCTGTTTCCCATGGATTGTCGGCAAAGAGGGGACTAAATGGAACAACCTTCCCGTATTGCGGGAACCGTGCGGCCTGGAGGCCGCACCGCGAGAGTACGCGCGGCCGTCCTGGAGGCCACCCAGGACGAGCTGGTCGAGCACGGGTTCCATGGGCTGACCATGGACCAGGTGGCGGCCAGGGCCGGCGTCGGCAAGACGACGGTCTACCGGCGCTGGGGGAGCACCCCCGGCCTGGTGGCCGATCTCATGACCGAGCTGGCCAACCAGTCCTCGCCCCACGCCGACACGGGCGGCATCGAAAGCGACTTACGGGTCAACGCGCTCGCCGTGGTCGAGGCGCTCAACGACGGGCGTCTCGGGGCCACGTTCCAGGCGGTCATCGCCGCCGCCACCTGTGACGAGCAGGCATCCCTCGCGCTGCGCACGTTCTACCTGCGCCGCATCGAGGAGTGGACCAGCGTCGTGGACCTGGCCGTGGCTCGGGGGGAGCTGCCGGTGGGCACCGACGGGGGCGAGGTGATCCGGGCGATCGCGGCCCCGCTCTACTACCGGCTGATGATCACCAGGGAGGCGGTGACGGCCGAGGCCGCCGAATGGTCGGTGGCGCGCACGCTGGCCGCCGCCAGGGCGGGCGCCTTCGTGACGGGCGCCCTGGTGACGGGCGGCGCACCGGGATGAGCACATACGGGGGCTCACATGGATGAACGCGGCCAGATCGAGCCGTACCACCACAAGATCCCGCCCATGACCACGAGCCCGCCCGCTGTGGCGAGTTTGCCCATGAGGTCGGCCGGCGGTCCTGTGTAGGGCAGCCGGCCTCCGTGCCGGTGGTGACCCCAGGGGCAGTCGTTCTCGACGTGGCTGGAGTCGATCAGTGTGTCCGGCTGGCCCTCGCTGACCGAGTACGCCTCGACCTCGGATCTGCTGCCCTTGTCCACCGAGACCTGCCTGACGATGGTCTTCCTGGCCGGGATGGATCCGGTGGCCATGCTGACGCCGTCGGCCTTGAGGTCGAAGCGTACGAGCTGGCGGGTCTGGTTGTGCAGCCTGACGGACGCCCGGCCCGAGCGGCAGCCCACGTCGTCGACCGTCATCGTGAACGGGTCGCCGGCGTCCGGCAGCGGCCACGCCTCGGCCGCGGCCGGAAGCAGCAGGACGGCGCCCACCGGCAGGGCGGCCAGGACGAGACGGAAACCGATGCGCATGGTGCTTCCCCCGGACATGATCTTCGCTACATAAAGTTCCCAAGTGGGCACGAAAAGTAACATCCGCTACCGGGGGGAGCGCGCACCCCCGCAGGTACTTCATGATGGATGTATGGCGGAAGCGATCTACGTCGGCGGGTTGCTGGTGGCGACGCCACTCCTCGACGACCCCAACTTCCGGCGTAGCGTCGTGCTGATCCTCGAACACGACCACGACGGCGGCACCCTCGGCGTCGTCCTCAACAGGCCGAGCGACATATCGGTGACGCAGGTGCTGCCCGTGTGGGACCCGCTGATCACCGGGCCGCCGGTGCTGTTCGAGGGCGGTCCCGTGCAGACCGACAGCGCGCTCGCGCTCGCCGCCGTCCCGAGCGGCGAGGAGCCGCTCGGCTGGCGCCGGCTGCACGCGGGCACCGACGCGGTGGCCCGCCTGGGGACGGTCGACCTGGACGCGCCGCCGGAGATCCTGCAAGGGGAGATCGCGCAGATGCGCATCTTCGCGGGGTACGCGGGATGGACGTCGGGGCAGCTGGAGAGCGAGATAGCCGAGGGCGCCTGGTATGTCGTCGACTCCGAGGTCGGCGACACCTTCCATGCCAACCCGGCCTCGTTGTGGCGTCACGTGCTGCGGCGCCAGCGCGGCGAGCTGGCCTTCGTGGCGACCTGCCCGGACGACCCGACACTCAACTGAGACGACAGACACTCGACTGAGACGACCGGCGCTCAGGTGGACGGCCGCCGGTCTCGGGGGCGGTTCAGTGCTGCAGGTCCCAGCCGGGCCGCAGGCAGCGCTCGGCCAGCTCGATGCTCTCGGCCATCCGCCGCTGGATCTCCTCGATCGTGCAGTCGCGCCGCGGGCACTCGAAGCCGACGCGCATGGTGGACATGGCGAACGCCACGATCAGGTGCGTGAGCTGGTCCTCGTCGGGATCCACGCCCCGGCGCGCGGCGATCACCTCGGCCAGGCGCCGCTCGGTCTGCGCGCCCCTGGCCACCGACTTGCCGACCAGGTGCGGATTGCCGTCCAGCAACCTGCGCAACTTCAGGAACCTGAGCGCGTCGTCCGGCGTTGAACCCTCGACGTCGGCCAGGACCGAGCGCAGCGCGTGCATCAGGGCCGTGAACGGCGGCTCGTCCGCCGGGCGCTCCGCGAGCGTCTCCAGCATGATCTCCTCGCCGTGGTCGTGGAACCACATCGCCAGGTGATCCTTGTTGGTGAAGTAGCGGAAGAACGTGCGAGGGGAGATCTCGACCGCCCCCGCGATCTGCTCCACGGTGGTCGACTCGTATCCTTGTTCGAGGAAGAGGTCGAGCGCCGCGTCCAGGATCGCCAGGCGCGTCTTCTCCTTCTTGCGTTCCCGTAGACCCACCGTCACTCCCTCGAAACCGTCCTGTCACAGTGTGCCATAAGTCATAGGGCGACTGTTGAAAGTCGTTTGTCATGTGTCATGCTCTGCCATAGATTACCGGAGGCTTACGAGACTTATGCCCCGGTGCGGGGCGGCATGTTTTGAGGGGGACTCATGGCTCAAGCGAAGGCGGTCGACGCGCCGTCATCGCCAGGCCCGGCGAAGACGGGGACCGGCGGCAACCCGTGGCTGGTGCTGCTGGCGGTCAGCCTGGGCGTCATCATGGTGATGCTCGACGGGACCGTGGTGGGCATCGCCAACCCGGTCATTCAGGTGGACCTGAAGGCCACGCTCTCCGATCTGCAGTGGGTGACCAGCGGTTACCTGCTGGCGCTGGCGGTCTTCCTGATCACCGCGGGCAAGCTCGGCGACCTGTTCGGCCACAAGCGCGTGTTTCTCATCGGTGTGGGCGGCTTCGCCCTCTCCTCGGTGGGCATCGGGCTCAGCGCCGAACTGGCCGACATCATTCCCGGCGCGACGCCGGCCGGCGCCCTGATCGGCCTGCGCGTGCTGCAGGGCCTGTTCGGCGCCCTGCTGCAGCCCGCCGCCCTGGCGCTGCTGCGTGGAGCGTTCCCGGGCGAGAGGCTGAACCAGGCCATGGGGGCCTGGGGTGCGATCATCGGCCTGTCCAGCGCCGCCGGCCCGATCGTGGGCGGGCTGCTGGTCGAGAGCAGGGGCTGGGAGTCGGTCTTCTTCATCAACGCGCCCGTCGGTGTGGTCGCGCTCGTCCTCGGCATCTTCCTGATCAAGGAGAACCGCTCGCAGACGCTGGCGCGCATCGACTGGCTCGGCGTGCTCCTGCTGTCCGGCGCGATGTTCTCGCTGGTCTGGACGATCATCAAGGCTCCCGAGTGGGGCTGGGGCGACAGCACGACCCTGACCTTCATCGGCGCCTTCGTGGTGCTCATGGCCGGATTCATCTTCTGGCAGAGCCGGGCCAGGCAGCCGCTGGTGCCGCTGTCGCTGTTCGCCAACCCGTCCATCTCCATCGGCACGTTCCTGATGATGATGGTGGCGTTCGCCATGTTCGGCGCGATGTTCTTCCTGGGCTTCTTCTTCCAGGGGGTCCACGGGCTCAGCCCGCTGGACGCCGGCCTGCGCATGTTGCCGATGAGCGCCGGCATGATCGTCGCCTCGCCGCTGGCGGGCATGCTGCTCGGCAAGCTCGGGCCGAAGATCACGATGGCCGCGGGTCTGCTGATCACCGCGTTCTCGATGTTCCTCATGTCGCAGCTCAGCATCGACGCCTCGTTCATGGCCAGCGCCATCCCGTTCGTGCTGCTCGCCTTCGGCCTCTCGCCGGTCTTCGTGGGCGCCACGGAGATCATCGTGGGCAACGCGCCGGTGGAGCTGAGCGGGGTCGCGGGTGGCGTGCAGCAGTCGGCCATGCAGGTCGGCGGCGCGCTCGGCACCGCGATCCTGGGCGCCGTGATGGCCGGCGAGATCTCCCGCAGCCTGCCCGGCTACCTCGGCCCGGCGGCGCAGGCGATCCCGGCCGAGCAGATGACGGCGCTGGAGAAGATCGCCGCGTTCGGCCAGGCGCCTCCCGGGGTGCCGCAGCAGGTCGCCGACGCGCTGCACAGCTCGTTCATGGACGGCATGCACCTCGCCTTCCTGGTGAGCACCGGCATCGCGGTGCTGACCGCGCTGCTGGCGCTCTTCGTCAAGGCCGGCAGGAAGAGCGCCGAGGGCGCCCCGGTGCACGTGGGCTGACCAGCGTACGGAACCGTGCCCGGCCTGGGCTCGTCGTCGCGGCCCCCGCCCCTGTGGCGGGGGCCGTTCCGTGTTCCGGGGTCGCGGGCGGGCATAAACTCGTGGGGTGAGCACGAAGATCCTCCCAGAGCAGGAGACCACTCCGCGGACGTCGCACGGCGACGGCGATCACGAGCGGTTCGCCCACTACGCGGACAGGAACAAGATCACCGAAAGCATGGTGACCGGCACGCCGATCCGCGCCCTGTGCGGCAAGGTCTGGGTGCCCAGCCGCGATCCCAAGAAATATCCGGTCTGTCCGGAATGCAAGGAGATCTACGAGGGCCTGCCGCCGGGTGGCGGCGAGGGCGGCGACGACAAGCAGTGAGTGTTGCTGAGTGGTAAATCCCTTACGGAGAGTTACGGTCTGTAGCCAGACCGGCTCAAATCGTAGGGGGTTCGCATGGCCCGGCGCGCGACCGCTGTCGTCTCGGCATGCCTGCTCGTAGCCGGGTCCATCCGGCCGCCATGGCCGGGCTCCCCTGGGATCGCCGCCGTGACCGGTCCGGCGGCCGTACCCATGGCCGACGACGGCTGTGCCGAGCGCGCGCACGCGTCGCGCAGCTCGCCCGGGCCGCGTTCGCCCAAGCCGGAAGACGTGGCCAAGGTGCTCGCCGAGCTCGGCGAACGGCTCGCGGGCGTCACGCCGCCGAGCCAGATCACCGTGCCCACCCGGGTGCACGTCCTCACCAAGGGTCCTGAACGGAAGGTGTCCGACGAGGCCGTCAGGGCCCAGATCGACACGCTCAACTCCGCGTACGCCGGCAAGTTCGGCGGCGTGGACACCGGCGTGCGCTTCCGCCTCGACGTCATCTCGGTCAGGGAGAACGGCCCCTGGTTCACCGACCCCATCGGCCACGAGAAGGCCATGAAGCAGGCGCTGCACGAAGGCGGGGCGGGCACGCTCAACCTCTACATCGCCCAGCTCAGCGAGCTCATGCTGGGCTTCGCCAGCTACCCCTACTGGTACGCCGGCTCTCCCCGCCTCGACGGCGTCGTGATCGACTGGCGCAGCCTGCCCGGCGGCGCGATGGCCGACTACAACCGGGGCTTCACCGGCGTCCACGAGATCGGCCACTGGCTCGGGCTCTTCCACACTTTCGAGAACGGCTGCAAGGAGCCGGGCGACGGCATCGACGACACGCCCCGAGAGGCCCGCCCGACCGAGGCGTGCCCGCTGGACAAGGACTCTTGCACCGCCCACAAGGGCAAGGATCCGGCCCACAACTACATGGACTATGCCCACGACCGGTGCATGTGGGAGTTCACCCAGGGACAGGCGAACCGGATGCACGAGATGTGGGCGGCCTACCGCGACACCGCCGACGCCTAGTATTTCCGACAAATTACGATGTGCAGGTGACAGCACCAAAGGCACTCGACGCTCCCCACAGATCCGCCGGCATCCTCGGCCCCGAGTACCGCACGGCCACCCTCGGCATCCTGCTGGTCGTCACACTGATCGCGTTCGAGGGCATGTCGGTCGGGGTCGTCATGCCGGCCATCGCCGGCGAACTGGACGCCCTCGACCTCTACGGGCTCAGCTTCTCCGCCTTCCTCATCGCCAGCCTGTTCATGAACGTGGTGGCCGGGCTGTGGTCGGACCGGCGCGGCTATTCGATGCCGTTCCTGGCCGGCGTGGTGCTGTTCGTGATCGGCATGGCCCTGGCCGGGGCGGCGACCTCCGCCGGCATGTTCCTGGCGGCCAGGGCCGTGCAGGGGCTGGGCGCCGGCGCCTCCATCGTGGCGCTGTACGTGATGATCGCCCGCGTGTACGCGGTGGACGTGCGGCCGAAGGCGTTCGCCTCCGTCTCCGCCGCCTGGGTGGTGCCCGCCATGGTGGGCCCGTCCGTGGCCGGGTTCGTCGGGCAGCACTGGGGCTGGCGTTACGTTTTTTACGGGATCATCCCGCTGGTCATCCCCGCGCTCGTGATGCTCGTACCGGCGTTGCGCAAGGGCTCGGCGGGGGAGGCCGACGCGCCCCAGCCCGGCACCGGGCCCCGGTCCAGGCCGGTGGCGATGACGCTGGCCGCCACCTGCACCGCCGGCGGCGCCGGGTTGCTGCTGCACGGCGTGGACCGGCTGCACAGGGAGGTCGTGCCGGGGAGCCTGGAGACGGCCGCCGGGCTGGTGCTGCTGCTCTGGGGCCTGTACCGGCTGCTGCCGCCCAGGGCGCTGCGCTTCGCGCGGGGGCTGCCCACGACGATCGTCATGCGCGGGTTCTTCTCGGCCTCCTTCTTCGGCGTGAACGCCTTCATCCCCCTGGCGCTGCAGGAGGTGAAGTCCTTCGACACCACGTCCTCGGGGATCGCGCTCACGACCGGGGCCCTGGGCTGGTCGGCGGGGGCGTACATCCAGAGCAAGGGCTCCGGCCGCGCGGACCAGCGGATCAGGCTGGGCGCCGCGGGCGTGGCCACGGGGATCGTGCTGTGCCTGCTCTCCGTGCTCCCCGGGGTCACCGGATGGATCGCGGTGCCCGCCTGGATCGTGGCCGGCTTCGGGATGGGCTTCGGCCTGACCACGGTCAGCGTCACGGCGATGAAGCAGTCGCCGCTCCACGAGCAGGGGGCCAACTCGGCCGCGCTGTCGGTGTCCGACCAGCTCGGATCCGCGCTGTCGATCGGCATCGGCGGAGCGCTGGTGAACGTCATCGGGCACTCCTCGTCCCAGATCGCCACCGGGTTCCTGGTCATCTCCTGCCTCATGGCGGTCATCGCGGTGAGCGGCAGCGTGCTCGCCGGTCGCACCCGCTGAATTCCGCACCTCCCGTCACACCGATCACAGTTCGCCTGAGCGCCGTCGCCAGGAGTGATAGGACAGCGGGCAAGGAGGTGCCATGGAGGACGATCACCGTGTCTGGCCCCCTGAACCGGGGCCAGGGCATCGCCGTACGCCTCCAGAGGACTCGGTGCCCGCGCGGGGCGGCGCACATCGGGACGAAGGGGTCTCGCGGGCGACCCCTAGGCACGCCTCCGCGCCGTACGTACCGGAACCGCCAGAACCGCCCGAACCGCCGGAACGGCGGGACGAGGCCGGTTGGGGCCGCCCACCCGACCCGCCACCGGCCTTCGGCCGGCGCGAGCGGCCGTACGAGCAGTTCGGCCGGCGGCACGAGCCCCCGGCGGACCCGGACCCCGACCCGGACCCGGGCTGGGGGCTGGACGATCCCGATGAGCAAGAACCCCGTTGGGGACGAGCGGATCTTGACACTCGCTGGGGACGAGCGGATCCCGCGGATCATGACACTCGCTGGGGACGAGCGGATCCCGCGGATCATGACACTCGCTGGGGACGGGACGATCCCGCGGACCTTGATTCCCCTTGGGGGAGGCGGGGGCATCCGCTGGATCTGGACCGGGGGGAGCCTGAGGAGCCCGCGTGGGGCCCCAGGATCCGCGGAGCCGCCCCCAGAGAGCCGAACCACGGGCGAGGGGAGGCGTGGGAGGATCTGCCCCCCTCCGCCCGCCTGCACGGCTCTCCCGCCGACCCCGGGCTGCGCAGAAGACGCCCGGCCGGCCCGACCGTTCCGGCCGGCGGAGGGTTGTGGCGGCGCGTGGCGGTCGTGCTGGCCGCGCTGATCGCGGGGACGGGCCTGGTGGCGGGCGCCGCGGTGGCGGCGCTGCGGCTCACCGCGCCGCCGGAGCGGACGGGCCTGCTGCGCGACGCGCTGGCCGGGGTGACGGCGACGTTGCCGCAGGGCTGGAGCACGGGCTCGGTGGCTCCCGTCACGGGGTTCACCTCGGTCGTACGCGACGAGCGGGGCGCGCTCGTGATGGCCAGGCCGGTGCCGGGCCCGGTGACCGACGTCAGGAAGGCCACGGCGGAGGCGGCCGAGCTGTACTCCCGGCTGCTGCTCAACGGCGACCGCGTGAGCGTCGTCGACGACAGGAAGACAGCTGACGGCCACACTCGTGCCCTGCGCGCCGAGTACAAGGACGTGGTGAACCGGCCGGCGTTCCTCAGAGTGATGCTGGTCACTCGTACGGACCGCTCCGTCCTGCTGGTCGGGCTGCTGCAACCCGAGGACGACAGCCGCAGGCAGGCGTTGAACGAGGTCATGACGAGCGTCCGATAAGCCGCATAGCACGTGAGGAAGACCTTGGCCAGAATCCCCGGCTCACGGCACGTCTTGTCGGTGGGCCCGATTACCCTTGGGTCACTGTGAGAGAGCGAAGCACACCAACCCCAGAGGTGATGCGGTGAGCACCTTCGCCGCGTCCCACCTTTCGCCTTCCTATCCCGACCGGGCCGCGTGGGGCACCGCCCCGAAGTTGCGTGCCTGGCAGCAGGAGGCGTTCGACCTCTACTCCAGGCGTGAGCCGCGTGACTTCCTCACCGTGGCGACGCCGGGCGCGGGCAAGACGACCTACGCCCTGCGCATCGCCAGCGAGCTGCTCGCCAACGGGGTGATCAAGGCGATCACGATCGTGACCCCCACCGAGCACCTCAAGCGCCAGTGGGCCGACGCCGCCGGGAAGGTGGGCATCGGCATCGACCCCGAGTTCAAGAACAGCCAGGGCGCGACCTCGCGCGACTACATCGGGGTGGCGGTCACCTACGCGCAGGTCGCCATGCACCCTGCCCTGCACAGGGCGCGCACAGAAAACCGCAAGACCCTGGTCATCTTCGACGAGATCCACCACGCGGGCGACGCCAAGTCGTGGGGCGACGGCGTGCGCGAGGCGTTCGAGCCCGCCGCGCGCCGGCTGCAGCTGACCGGCACGCCGTTCCGGTCCGACGACAACCCGATCCCGTTCGTCGCCTACGAGGAGGACGCGGAGGGCTTCAAGCGCAGCATCGCCGACTACTCCTACGGCTACGGCCCCGCCCTCGACGACGGCGTCGTGCGTCCGGTCATCTTCCTGGCGTACTCGGGCGAGATGAAGTGGCGCACCCGCGCCGGCGACGAGATCGCCGCGACGCTCGGCACGCCGCTCACCAAGGACCAGCTCTCCCAGGCGTGGCGGGCCGCGCTCGACCCCAAGGGCGACTGGATCCGCCAGGTCATGCAGGCCGCCGACCGCCGCCTCACCGAGGTGCGCAGGGGCGTGCCCGACGCCGGCGGCCTGGTGATCGCCACCGACCACGAGACCGCCCGGGCCTACGCCCGCCACCTGCGCAACATCACCGGCGAGGGCGCCACGGTCGTCCTGTCCGACGATCCCGGCGCGTCCAAGAAGATCAAGCAGTTCGCGTCCTCCGAGGACCGCTGGCTGGTGGCCGTGCGCATGGTGTCGGAAGGCGTCGACATCCCCCGCCTGTGCGTGGGCGTCTACGCCACCTCCACCTCGACCCCGCTCTTCTTCGCCCAGGCCGTGGGCCGCTTCGTGCGGGCCCGCAAGCGCGGCGAGACCGCCTCGGTCTTCCTCCCCTCGGTGCCCACCCTCATGGGGCTGGCCAACGAGATGGAGGTCGAGCGCGACCACGTGCTCAACAAGCGACCGCCGGAGGACGGACTCGACGACACCCTCCTCGAACAGGCCAACCGCCAGAAGGACAATCCCGACGTCCTGGGTGACGAGCTGCCGTTCGAGACGATGGAGACCACGGCCACCTTCGACCGCGTGCTCTTCGACGGCGGCGAGTTCGGCACCGGCGCGGAGGTCGGCTCGGCCGAGGAAGAGGACTTCATCGGCCTGCCCGGCCTGCTGGAGCCCGACCAGGTGGCGACCCTGCTGCGCAAACGGCAGTCGGACCAGCAGGCCGCCCGCCGCAAGCAGTCGGCCGAGGAGGCCCCGCCGCCGCTGGCCCCGCACGAGCAGATGGCGGAGCTGCGGCGCGAGCTCAACGGCCTGGTGGGGGCGTGGAACCACCGCACGGGGCAACCGCACGGGGTGATCCACTCGGAGCTGCGCCGCGCCTGCGGCGGCCCACCGATCGCCCAGGCGACGGCGGAGCAGATCCAGGAACGCATCGCCATGATCCGCCGCTGGGCCACCCAACGCCGCTAGGCGGTGCCCCGGTGACGACCAGGCCCGGCCTGGCGTCGTCGGGGCGGGTCGGAGCTCAGGCGGGTCGGGTCAGAGTCCGGCGCGGCCGGGTCGGGGTCTGACGCGGTCAGGCCGGATGGCGGGCGCAGGGCTGGTCGTGGTGGCGGTCGAGTTGCCTGACCATGATGCGGCACTTCTCCGGCAGCATCTCGCGTTCGCCGTTCGCGCCGTACTCGATCCGGGTGGTGTTCACGTTGCCGTGCGGCCATTCCTCGTACCCGCGGCGCCGGTACAGCCGCAGCGCCGCGGGGTTGTCCAGGCCCACACCGAGTGCCACCTGGTCGTGCCCCATCGCGGACAGCCGTTCCTCCGCGGCCCGCAGCAGCTCCGTGCCGATTCCCTGGTTGCGCCTGATCGGCGTGACCTCCAGGTGCGTGAGCAGCGCGACCCCCGGCAGGTGGGTGCGCAGTTCGGGCTCCTCGGCGGGCGCGAGCCAGACGTAGACGTCTCCCAGGGCGATCCGCCGCTCCCAGGCGATCAGGAGGAACCCGTGCCCGGCCCCTTGGAGGCTCAGGCGGTCGGCGAAGTAGGTCTCCTGGCCGAGCGAGCTGATCACGGCAGGAAGATCGGCATGGACGGCTTGGCGTATGTCAGGTGCCTCCACGGACGTCAAGATTCCCGGTTGGTGCCGGTATGAATCAAATGCGTAGTTTGTGATTCAGCGCCGGCGCGCCATCCTTGACCAGCCATTTCAGCGCGTCGCTGACATTCGCTGTGAGCCGTGAATGTTTTCTCAGGTGCTGGACCCACTGGTAACGATCTTCGTTCCAGCCTTTGAGATAACGTACGCAGAACTCCGGCTCGATGCTGTTGAGCCTGCCCAGCGCTGCCAGCAACGAGTTCTCCATGGCGGTCGCGTCCTGCCGGGCGCCCAGCCGTCTGACCCGCCCCAGCACGTCCGTGATGAACGCCCGCCGCCGGGCCAGGAAGTCCTCCCAGTGCCGTACGTCGACCGCGCCTCCCAGCCCCTCTCTGCGATCGAGCAGCCAGTAGACGCCTTCGGCCAGCACGTCGCCGAACTCCTGGTCACGTGCCCTGATCGGCTGGTCGAAGGGGTCGTACACCCGCTGCCGCACTTCCCCGGTCACCGCCAGCGGGCGCAGCGAGCCCTCGTCCAGCAGATAGAACCAGTCCTCGTTGTAGACGTTCGGGAAGAACGAGGGGTTGCGGAACGTCTCGACGGCCAGCGCGCCGCCGCCCACGAACGACTCCTGGCGCCCGCCCGTGAGCCGGTGCGCGTGGCACACCACGGAGTTGTCCGGATAGCCGCCGATGTGCATGCCCACGGCGTCGTAACGGTCGAGTAGCGCGGCGGCCCGCATGACCTGCTCGTGCCCGCCGACCTCGATGTCGTCGTCGAGGAAGACGACACGTTCCCAGCCCGCGAGATGGGCCAGCAGCAGCCCGATGTTGCGTTTGGCGCTGAGGTCGGTCAGCCGCCTGAACCTGGTGTCCTTCACGATCGTCGTCGTCTCGAAGTCCGGCAGGTTCAGCCGCTCCACCGGGCCGAGGTCGATCGCGACGTAGCGCACGCCGGGCGGCATCTGGGCGGCGGCGATGCCCGCCTTGCTCCAGTCGCGGCTGTGCAGGGTCACCAGCGGGCAGCCGAGCGTGCTCGCCAGCCGGATCGCGTGCGACAGCCACTGCGGATGCCGGATGGTTGGGACGATGATGGCGTCCGGTATGGCGCCTTCCGCATCGGTGACCGGGGTGTCGGCGAGGTCCCGGTGGGAACCGTGATGATGCTCCTCAGTCTCCACTAGAGGGCTCCGACCATTCGTGGAGCCGTACGGAGTCCAGGGTCCAGTCGGGGGTGACGACGGCCCGGCCCTCGATCCGGACCCGGGTGAGCATGCTGTAGGAGGTGGCGTCGCCGAAGCGCTCGCGCAGGTAGGCCGCGTTCCTGTCGCGGAAGCGCTCGTCGGTCAGCGCCCGCACCACTCCGTACACGCCTCTGCCGTACATCCCGTTGCAGATGGTCAGGGTGCGTTTGACGTTGTCGGGATTGACCCCGCGGTAGAAGAACGCGACGTCCTCCAGTAGTCGCACATTAGCGCCAGACCCGATGTGGCGCGGATGATGCCTGGACGGCGTGTCGCCGCCCTCGTTGACCTCGAAGTACGGGCCGAGCTCGCCGTTCCAGTCGGGCACCTGCCGTACCGGGAGCTCGATCCGGGTCAGCATGGACGCGGTGACCTGGTTGTAGTCGACGCCGCCGAGGAGCGCCAGGTGCGTGGTGAAGTCGTCGGAGCGTAAGTCCTCGGGGGCGCGCAGCGTGACCAGGTTGCGCGGGTTCGCGGCCCTGAGGTGGCCGTGCAGCTCGAACAGCGAGTCGAGGTCGGAGTACTTGTAGTGCTCGATGTAGTCGGGGCTGTCCGGCGAGGTGTACGGGATCTTGGCGCGCTCCTCCTGGGGGAGCTGCGAGCAGATGATCGTGATGGGCTCCCCGTCGGGGAAGCGCCACGGGTTGTCCCGGTAGACGTCATGGCCGGAGGGCTCGGTGCTTTCGCCCGAGGCCAGGGCCTTGAGCGCCAGCTGGCGCAGCCGGGTCAGCTCCGCGAGGAGCTCGCGCTGCTCGTCCAGCTCACGCGGCGTCAGATCGGTGAGCGGCAGCACGCGGGCGCGGCCGTTGGCGATCGAGCGTCTCGTCGCGAAGAAGGTGGCGTACTTCTCCAGCCGATGCAGCGGCGGGACCTTGATCGCGTGGGTGGACTCCCACGATGAGATCAGCGGCACGCTGACCTCGAGAGCCTGGCGAAGCTGGGCCTGGGTGATCCGCAGGCCGGGCCAGTGCTTCTCGCGGAGCTCGCGCAGGCGGAGCGCCAGCGCGGCCTGCGCGGAATCATCGCCGCTCATGCCGTGATCTCATTCGTGTGAACTTCAGTGATTTCTAGTGAACATCGGTCCAGCTGTCGAATCTTCGGGTGAAATCGCAGCTAGGCCGCCATGTCGCAAATGACGCAGACGAATCTTTGGAGCGAAAGCATCAGTCTAACCAGCAGTTCGCTCGCTGCGTGCGCGAATGGGCGGCCGGTGTAGGGGGTAAATAGAAAACGAGGGAAACTTCAGTTAATACTTCTGAAGTCTACTGAATATGGTGGAGGTGGTTCGCGACGGACATGCGATGAACCACGTTCACCCGAGGAGCGGCATCCCCAGCGGAAAGACCGCGGGCACCCCCGAGACGCGCCATCGGCGCGGGTGCCCGGCACGGCAAGGTTTCTGTCAGAAGCGCGTCAGAGCGCGTCTCCGCAGCAGGGAACACCATGTTCACAACAATCCTCCATGTCTCGGCGGCGACGTCCGCCTCCCTTGAGACCCGGCACCTGTCCCTTCTCATGCTCACCGTACTGATCACGCTGGCGGTGGGGGCCCTGCGGGCCCTCCTCCGGCGTACGCAGGTGATCGTCGTGGTGGGCGGCGCGAGCGTCATGCTGACGATCATCGCCGTCCTGGCCGTCGCCTATCTGGTCACCCTTGGAACGGCCTGACCCGCCGCGGGCCCGGCGACCCGAAAGCCCCAGCTCAGGGGGTGTACGGCCGGCGCCGGGCCGATGGTCACGATGCGTGACTCTGTGCTTTTGGACACAGAGCAGTGGCCTGCTGTTAGAAGCTCGGTGGAAGCGGCAACAACCACCTTGGGCGTTCTGAGAGCCGTTTTCACGACAAACAGAAGGACTTTCTCCCATGTCGTCTGAGGCCACCGGAAGGTCGACCCTCACCGTCGTGTCCGGCCTCTCCAGAAACGCCATCATCGTCAGGCTCGAAGGCGAGCTGGACGTCGGCGCGCTGCCGATCTTCAAGGAGCACCTGCAGCGCATCTGGGATCTTCCTCCCAAGGCCTTTCTGGTCCTGGATCTGAGCGAGGTCTCGTTCTGCGACTCCATGGGGCTGAATGAGCTCGTCGACATCATGCAGCGCTGCGAGTCCAGGGGCACCAGGCTGCTGCTCGGCGGGGTGCAGGGGGTCATGGCGCGGGTGCTGGCGATCACCGGGTTGCGGCATGCCTTCGAGGTGTTCGCCAGGCTGGACGACGCGTTGCGGGTGACCGCCGCCTCGTCCTAGCTCTCAGCCCACGTGCGGCGTGCCGCGCAGGACCGCGCCCGCCGCCCGCAGCTCCTCCACCGCCGCCTCCGTGGTCTCCGGCGCCACCCCGGCCGTCAGGTCGAGCAGGACCCTGACCTTGAGCCCGTGCCGCACGGCGTCGAGCGCGGTGGCGCGTACGCAGTGGTCGGTGGCGATGCCCACCACGTCCACCTCGTCCACCCCGCGCTCGCGCAGCCAGTCGGCCAGCGGCTCCCCGTCGCTCGACGTGGCCTCGAACCCGCTGTAGGCCGCGCTGTAGGCCCCCTTGCTGAAGACCTCCTCGACCTCGGACACGTCGAGCGAGGGATGGAAGTCCGCGCCGGGCGTGCCGGCCACGCAATGGGCGGGCCAGGTGGAGGCGTAGTCGGGCTCGGAGGCGAAGTGGTCGCCGGGGGAGACGTGGTGGTCACGGGTCGCCACGACGTGGTCGTAGCCGTGGTCGGTCACGTGGCGGGTGATCGCCGCCGCCACCTCGGAGCCCCCGGCCACGGCCAGGCTCCCGCCTTCGCAGAAGTCGTTCTGCACGTCCACGATGATCAGCGCACTGCCCATGGGCAGAACGATACGTCAGACGAATTCCGTGGAGATGGCCGCGTACCCCCGGCCGAGGTGGAGGGCCTCCTGGGGGAGGGCGGCGACGGTGGCGGCGTGGCGTTCGCGGGCGGCGTCCAGGGGTTCGCGGCCGACGACCTCGCCGTCGCGGACGAGCTCGTGCAGGAGGGGGATGCCGCCTTCGGGGACGCGGCCGCCGGTGGTGATCAGCTCGGTCTCAAGACGGCCCGACTCGTCGAGCAGCCGGTATGCCTCCTTGCGACCCCCGCGCGACGGCTTGCCCACCGAGCGCTTGGCCACGGGCTGCAGCTTGCCGCCGGCCGTCTCCCTGGCCACCAGCTTGTAGACCAGCGCCGCCGTCGGCACGCCCGAGCCGGTCACCAGGGAGGTGCCCACGCCGTAGCCGTCCACGGGGGCGGCGGCCAGGGCGGCGATGGCGTACTCGTCGAGGTCGGAGGTGACCAGGATGCGGGTGTCGAAGGCGCCGAGCGCGTCGAGCTGCTCTCGCACCTCCTGCGCCGCCGCCGCGAGGTCGCCCGAGTCGATGCGGACCGCGCCCAGCTTCGGACCGGCCAGCGCCACGGCCGTGCGTACCGCCTCCGCCACGTCGTAGGTGTCGACCAGCAGGGTCGTCTCGGGCCCGAGCGTGGCGATCTGGGCCTCGAACGCGGCCCGCTCCGAGTCGTGCAGCAGGGTGAACGCGTGCGCCGCCGTGCCGGCCGTGGGCACGCCGTACAGGTGCCCGGCCATCAGGTTGGAGGTGGAGGCGAACCCGGCGATGTACGCGGCCCTGGCGGCGGCCACGGCGGCGACCTCGTGGGTGCGCCGCGAGCCCATCTCGATGATCGGCCGTTTGCCGGCCGCGTTCGTCATGCGGGACGCGGCCGAGGCGATGGCGCAGTCGTGGTTGAGTATCGACAGCGTGACCGTCTCCAGCAGCACGGCCTCGGCGAACGTGCCCTCCACCACCATGATCGGGGAGGCGGGGAAGTAGACGTCGCCCTCGCGGTAGCCGTAGACGTTCCCGGAAAACCGGTAATCGGCGAGAAACGCCAGAGTGCTGTCGTCGACGACATGATGCTCACGCAGATAGGTGAGTTCCTCGTCACCGAAACGGAAGCGTTCGAGCTGGTCGAGGACCCGTCCCGTTCCTGCGACGACGCCGTAGCGGCGCCCACCTGGCAGATGGCGGGCGAACACCTCGAAAACCGCGCGTCTTTGGGCCGCGCCGCTGCGCAGGGCGGCCTGCAGCATCGTCAGCTCATAGTGATCTGTGAGCAACGCAGTGCTCATGGTCATTCTCACGACTCGAAGACTACGGCCCAGATAGGGCAGACTCGGGGATGTGGGTAGCACCGCTCCAATCACCGTCGAGCGTCCGTCATCGGACGTCCGGCCCGATCTGCCGTGGGTGACCATCGTCTGGAACGACCCGGTCAACCTCATGTCCTACGTGACCTATGTCTTCCAAACGGTCTTCGGTTATCCGAAGGAGAAGGCCGAGAAGCTGATGCTGGACGTGCACCACAAGGGCAAGGCGGTCGTGTCCAGCGGCACGCGCGAGGAGATGGAAAGGGATGTGCAGATTCTCCACTCCTACGGCCTGTGGGCGACGGTCCAGCAGGATTCGAACAAATGAGGCACGAGTTGGGGCCGGCATCGGGGTCAGCGAGGTGGCACTGGTGACTTCCGGATTCTCGCGCGGCAAGGACGGCGCGGTCGTCACCGTGTTCGAGCCGGCGGAGGTCTCGCTGCTGCGCTCGCTCGTCTCCATGATGCTCGGCATCGTCTCGCCGGGGCAGACCAGTGAAGACCCGCTGGAGCGGGCGCTGGGCATCGGCGACAGCGCGGCGCCGTCCGATCCGGTGCTGGCCAGGCTCTTCCCGTCGGCGTACCAGGACGACAAGGAGGCGGCCGAGTTCCGCCGCTACACCGAGGCCACGCTGCGCGACGGCAAGCGGGCCGACGCGCGGACCGTCCACGAGACGGCCAGGGCGGGGCGGGCCGAGCTGACGTCTGAGGAGGCCCAAGCGTGGCTGCGCGCGCTCAACGACCTGCGCCTGACGCTCGGCACCAAGCTCGACGTGACGGAGGAGGTCCATGACGAGGTCGCCGTGATGTCCGAGGACGACCCCCGTTACCCGGCTTACGTCACCTACGACTGGCTGACCTACCTCCAGGACAGCCTGGTCCGAGCCCTCTGGTAGCTTCCGGGCATGCTGTCGATCTCGCAGGAATTGGTGGACAAGATCGTCGCGCATGCGCGGGCCGACCATCCCGACGAGGCGTGCGGCGTCATCGCGGGCAAGAACGGGGTGCCCGAGCGGTTCATCCCCATGGAGAACGCCGAGCGCTCGCCCACGTTCTACCGCTTCGACTCGATGGAGCAGTTCAGGGTCTGGCGCGAGATGGACGACCGGGACGAGGAGCCCGTCGTCATCTACCATTCCCACACCGCCACCGAGGCGTACCCGTCGCGCACCGACGTCTCCTACGCCTCCGAGCCCGGCGCCCACTACGTCCTGGTCTCCACGCGGGACGAGGACGAGGTGGAGTTCCGCTCGTACCGCATCCTCGAAGGTGTGATCACGGAGGAAGAGGTAAGGTTTCTCCCATGATGGCCAGACCTGTGCAGAGCTTCCTGTTCGCACACACTCCGGTTGTCGTCCTCTACGACTGTTCCTGAGCTGGAATCCGCATCCAGCCGTCGGCGTTGCATGCCGATGGGACGACGACCTTTCTGAGGAGACTGACCGCGATGGCCATCGAGGTTCGCATTCCGACCATCCTGCGTAACTACACCGACGGGGCCAAGGCCGTGAACGCCGAGGGCGCCACCCTTGAGGAGCTGATCAGCAACCTCGAGTCGGCCCACCCCGGCATCAAGGACCGCCTGGTCGACCAGGGCGCCCTGCGCCGCTTCGTCAACGTCTACCTGAACGACGAGGACGTGCGCTTCCTCGGCGGCCTCGGCACGCCGGTGTCCGACGGCGACACGGTGACCGTCCTTCCCGCCGTCGCCGGCGGATGACATGCGGTTCGACTCGCTGATCGACTCGGTCGGCCGCACGCCCCTGGTCGGGCTGCCGAGGTTGTCGCCCTCCGCCGACGTACGGATCTGGGCCAAGCTCGAAGACCGCAACCCGACCGGGTCGATCAAGGACAGACCGGCCCTGTGGATGATCCAGGAGGCCGAGAAGGAAGGCCGGCTCACGCCGGGCTGCACGATCCTGGAGCCCACCAGCGGCAACACCGGCATCTCGCTGGCCATGTCGGCCAAGCTCAAGGGCTACAAGCTCATCTGCGTGATGCCGGAGAACACCTCGGAGGAACGCCGCCAGCTGCTGCGGATGTGGGGAGCGGAGATCATCTCCTCGCCCGCGGCGGGCGGCTCCAACGAGGCCGTACGCGTGGCCAAGGGCCTGGCGGCCGAGAACCCGTCCTGGGTGATGCTCTACCAGTACGGCAACCCGGCCAACTGGCGCTCCCACTACGAGGGCACCGGCCCCGAGCTGCTGGAGGACCTGCCCACCATCACCCACTTCGTGGCCGGGCTTGGCACGACGGGGACCCTGATGGGGGTCGGGCGGTTCCTGCGCGAGCGGGTGCCCGGCGTGCGCATCGTCGCGGCCGAGCCGCGTTACGGCGAGCTTGTCTACGGGCTGCGCAACGTGGACGAGGGCTTCATCCCCGAGCTCTACGACGAGTCCGTGCTGACCACCCGGTTCTCGGTGGGCTCGGCCGACGCGCTGCGCCGCACCCGCGAGCTGCTGGCCACCGAGGGCATCTTCGCCGGAGTCTCCACCGGGGCCGCGCTGCACGCGGCGCTGGGCGTGGCCGCGAAGGCGGTCAAGGAGGGCGAACGGGCCGACATCGCGTTCGTGGTGGCCGACGGAGGCTGGAAATACCTGTCCACGGGGGCGTACGAGGGCACGCTGGAAGAGGCTGAGGAGCGTCTCGAAGGCCAGCTCTGGGCCTGAGGGGCGGCGTTCTGAGGCTGCGTCACGAGGCTGCGTCACGAGGTTGGGGGCCGGTTCCGGGCCTGATCCTCAGGGCACGTGAAGAGGCGGCCGGTCCGATCGGACCGGCCGCCTCTCGTCGTCCAGCGGACGAGCGGGTCAGTTGAACAGCAGTCGCAGCGAGAACGTCGCCTCGGTGTCGCTCTGCGTGCCGCTCAGGCCGACCGCCCGCAGCACCTGCGCGTTGGCCTTGTCGTCGCCCTGCATGGACGCCAGGTACAACTTCTCCACCTTGTCCAGGTCCACGAAGAGCGCGTAGTTCACGTCGTCCGCGTTCGGGATCGCCGTCTGGAACGTCTCCGAGTCGCCCAGCGTGCCCTCACCGGCCAGCTTCTTGGCGTACTCGTCCGTCGTCGCCACCGCGAGGACGCCGTCACCGGCGACCTTGGCGATCTGGGGAGCGGCCTGGCCGTTCTGGCTCAGCGCCTGCGTGACCTTGTCGAGGACCGCCTGCGCCTTGGCCGGGTCGGTGACGATGCGCACGCCGCCCTTGATCTGGTCGCTGTCGAGGCCCTCGCTGTCCACGGCGACGGTGAAGTTCTGGCCCACGAACGTGGCCAGGTCGTCGGGCAGCTTCAACCCCAGCGAGGTCTCGGCCTGCTGGAGCAGCTGCTTGATCTGCGCCCCGCCGGCCGCCGCGGCCTGCTTCTCGATCTCGGCCCACTGCTTCTTGACGACCTGGTCCAGGCCGGAGATCGACAGCGCGCCGGCCGTGGTGGCGGGCAGGGTGCCCAGAGCGGCCTTGGGCAGGTCGCCCTCGGGGGTCATGCCCTTCGCGCCCCTGACGAGCCCGGCCAGCTCGACGTAGGCGCTGTCGAAGCGCAGGGCGCCGGCGAACCTGGCGTCCTTGATCATGTCGAGCGCCGCCTGCTGGTCGGTGCCGACCTCCTTCTTGGCCAGGTCGAGCAGGCCGCCCATGTCGGCCCAGAACGACAGCACGCCCTGCTCGCCGACGGCGCCCATGTCGTCGCTGAACTCGGCGTTGTCGGACAGGCTGTCCTCGCCCTGCGCGTACTTGTCGGCCAGCGCCTGCGTGGTGCTCAGCAGCGCGTAGTCCTCACGGAAGGCGATGCCGTACTCCTCGCCCTTCATGAGCTTGGCGATGCCGTTCTTGGCCAGCTCCTGGTCCTTGATCTGGATGGCCACCGCGAAGTCGGGCTCCTCCTTGCCGGAGGGCACGGCCGCGAAGCCAACCCGGCTGCCCAGCCATGGGTCGACGTCCTTGGCGAAGTCGACCTTGCTGTCCTCGCCGTCGTTGAGCGTCTCGAACAGCGCCTTGCGCGGGTCCTCGCCGGTGAACTTGTCCTTGGTGACGGTGAACTTCCTGGCCAGCTGGAACAGCGCCAGCTTCTGGTTCGCCGCCGGGTCGAGGTCGAGGCGGGCGTAGGCGATGGAGTTGCCGGGCAGGACGTCGTTCGGCTGCGTGCCGCCGCCGCCGAAGGCGCCCACGGCCCACACCGCGCCGCCGCCCAGGAGCACCACCGCGAGTGCCGCGGCGATGGCGATCACCCAGTTCTTGCGGCCCTTCTTGGCGGGCTCGGGCGGGCCGAAGCCCTCGGGGCCCTGCTGCTGCCAGCCGCCCTGGGCGTACTGGTCCTGCTGCTGCCAGCCCTGCTCCTGCTGCCAGCCACCCTGCTGGGGCTGCTGCTGCCAGCCACCCTGCGGTCCCGGCTGTCCCTGCTGTTGCTGCTGCCAGCCACCTTGCTCCTGCTGCCAGCCTTGCTGCGGTTGCTGTTGCCAGCCGCCCTGGGCCTGCTGGCCGCCGTACTGGTCCTGCTGACCGTACTGCTGGCCCTGCTGGCCGTACTGCGCGTCATACGGGGGCTGCTGCTGGCCGTACTGGTTGCCGGAAGAGGGCTGCTGGCCGTAGGACGCCTGCTGCCCGTAGGCACCCTGCCCCTGCTGCTGGCCATGCTGCTGCTGCGGCGGGTACGGCTGCCCCGGATACTGCGCCGTCGGCGCGCTCTCCGGCTGCTGCCCCTGGTTCCAGTTGTACGCCGTGGTCCGGTCAGGATCCTGGCCATAGGGGGGATTGTTCGCAGACATCACTCAACTCACAATGTGGACTTTTGACCACAGAGAAGGTAGCTGATGTTGCTATACGGGCGCTTGCAATGTGCTGAAGTCGAAATTAGACCCGGTTGAGTTCTTTCCTCAGCACGTCGATGTGGACCTCGCCGCCCCCGTAATCCAGGACGTTCTCCCACGGAACGAACGTGCATCCCACGTACACGATGCGGGCCAGCGTCCGGGAGAGCCAGGCCGATCGGCCCTGGCGATCGCGCGTGAGGCCGAGCAGCAGCGGCGCCCGCCGCATCGAGACGACCAGGCCGTAGACGGTGTGGCTCTGCTGCAGCTCGCCCCTGTGCTTGACGACCCGGATGTCCACCACGAATCCGACCCACACCCCGTTGGAGTCCCAAACGGACTGACCCAGGAGTTCGGTGACACTTGCCATGATCAAACGTTGTCAGTCGAATCATGTTTTCGCAGGTAGGCGCGCTGATGGGCGAATGCTCTAGAGTCTCTAGAACATGGTTCCAGACTGGAGGCGGGCGGGAATGACGAAGTTCGACGAGGCCACCCAGGCGATCAGGGCCGACGAGAACACCTACGACGTGTGCCTCGACCCGGGATACGCGATCGGCGGGCCGCTCAACGGCGGTTACCTGATGGCCGTGATCCTGCGTGCGGCGGTGGACGCCTCGCCGTTCGAGCATCCGGTGAGCACCACGGCGCAGTTCCTCAAGGTGCCGGCCGCGGGCCCGGCGCAGGTCAGGATCGAGCCGCTCAAGGCGGGCCGGACGGTCGCGTTCGCCAGGGCGACGCTCGTGCAGGACGGCGTCGCGCGGATCGAGGCGTTGATCACCACGGCCACGCTGAACGACGCCGAGCCGATTTATAGCGATAAAGCCACTTATGAGATGCCTCACATTGACGAGTGCGCCAAACTGCCCGAACCGAAGCCCGAGTCGGGGATGACGCTCAACGCCCAGATGGAGCTGCTCTTCGACCCGCCCACGATCGGCTGGCTCAAGGGCGAGCCCTCCGGCAGGCCGGAGTCGCGGGCCTACTTCAGGCTGGCCGAGCCCCAGGACCCCGACCCGTACGTGCTGGCCCTGGCCGTCGATGCCCTCCCACCTGTCGTCTTCTCCGCCGGCGCGCGCGGCTGGGCGCCCACCGTGGACCTCACCTGGCACCTGCGCGCCCTGCCCGCGCCCGGCTGGCTCACCCTGCTCGGCAGCGGCCGGCTGGTCTCCGACGGCTGGTTCGACGAGGAGGTCGAGGTGCGCGACTCCACCGGCCGCCTCGTCGCCCAGGCCCGCCAGCTCGCCCGGGTGGGCCGAGGCTGACCGGCCATGATGTGACCAAGACAACACCGCGTCACGCTCAGATGTCGTACCTGTGAGCATTCTTACGCAGTGTTGATCGTGCAGGTCGCCTACCCTCTAAGCGTGCCGGACGCGAGTATTGGGATCTTCGACAGCGGGGTCGGCGGCCTGACGGTCGCCCGGGCGATCATCGACCAGTTGCCTCACGAGTCCATCACCTACGTGGCCGACACGGCCCGCCAGCCGTACGGGCCGAAGCCGATCGCCGAGCTTCGCGCGTACGCGCTGGAGGTCATGGACCACCTGGTCGAGCAGAACGTCAAGATGCTCGTGATCGCGTGCAACAGCGCCAGTGCCGCCGTGCTGCGCGACGCCCGCGAGCGCTACGACATGCCCGTCGTCGAGGTGATCATGCCGGCCACCAGGCGCGCGGTGCGAGCCACCCGCAACGGCAAGGTCGGCGTGATCGCCACCAGGGCCACCATCGCCTCGATGGCCTATCACGACGCCTTCACCGCGGCGCCCGACGTACAGCTCACCGGCGTGGCCGCCCCACGCCTGGTGGACTACGTCGAGCGGGGAGAGACGATGAGCGACGAGCTCATCGAGGTCGTCCGCGAATATCTCGAGCCCGTCAGGGCCGCCGGATGCGACACGATCATCCTCGGCTGCACCCATTATCCGCTGCTCACCGGCGCGATCTCGTACGTCGCCGGTGAGGGGGTCACGCTGATCTCCAGCGCCGATGAGACGGCGAAGGACGTCTACCGCATCCTGCACGACCGCGACCTGGCGGCCGGCAACGGAGCCACCCCCCGGCACCGTTTCCGCGCCACCGGCGACTCCCTGCTCTTCGCCCGGCTCGGGCGACGTTTCCTGGGCCCGGAGATCGACGTGGTCGAAGTCGCACCAGTGGGGGGTACTACCTATAACGGGAGGCCCACATGAAGGTGACCATCGTCGGTTGTTCCGGGAGCTACCCCGGCCCCGACAGCCCAGCATCCTGCTACCTCCTCGAAACGGACGGGTTCAGGATGCTGCTCGACCTCGGCAGCGGGTCGCTGGGCGCGTTGCAACGTCACGTCGGCATCTACGACGTGGACGCCATCTGCCTGTCACACCTGCACGCCGACCACTGTCTCGACATCTGCGGCTATCACGTGGCCCGCACCTACGGGCCCGGGGCCCCCTATCCCCTCGTCCCCGTCTACGCGCCCGCCGACGCGCCCCGGCGGCTGGGGGCGGCGTACGGCATGCCGGACGAGCCGGGTCTGGAGACCGCCTTCGAGTTCCGTACGCTGACGCCGGGCGTGTACGAGATCGGGCCGTTCACGCTCACCGCCGGCCTGGTCAACCACCCCGTCGAGGCGTACGGCTTCCGCGTCGCCAACGGCACCAGGAGCATCGCCTACTCCGGCGACACGGGCGAGACCGACGAGCTGGTCAAGCTGGCGGCCGGCGCCGACCTGCTGCTGTGCGAGGCGTCGTTCGTGGAGGGCCCCGACCTGCCCACCGGCCTGCACCTGACCGGCCGCCAGGCGGCCGCGCACGCCGCCAAGGCCGACGTCGGCCAGCTCGTGCTCACCCACCTGGTCCCCTGGAACGACCAGGCCACGGTCCTGGAGGAGGCGTGCGGCGGCGGCTACGACGGCCCGGTCGAGCTGGCCCGCAGCGGGGTCGTCTACGACCTGAGCTGAGCCGCCGCGGCGAGCCGCCGGAGCGGCCTGCTACCACCTGAACTGAGCCGCTGAGGTGAGCGCGGAGCAGCCTGCTATGACCTGGCTTCGACCTCGGAGAACTCGCGCATCCGCGGCAGCGGCGAGAACAGCAGCGGCACGAACGCCAGCAGCCGGCCGGCCATGAGCACCCACAGGGTCTGCCGCACCCCTACCTGCTGGGCGACCAGCCCGCCCATCAGCGCACCCAGCGGCATGATGCCCCAGGTCATGAAGCGCACCGAGGCGTTGACCCGGCCGAGCAGATGTTCGGGGGTGACGAGCTGGCGGTAGGTGGTCTGGCCCACGTTCATCAGCGTCGCGCTCCACGAGATCATGATCGAGGTGATCGCGAAGCACACCACCCGCCAGTCGGGCTGCGTCATCGGCAGGAGCAGGCCGAACGGCGCGCCGATGGTGACGGCCAGCCAGGTCATCCTGGCGCTGCCGACCCGCCGCGCCAGCCAACCTCCGGTCAGGCCGCCCAGCAGGCCGCCGATGCCGCCAGACATGAGCAGCGCCCCGACCGCGCCGGGGCTCAGCCGGACGGTCTCGGCCAGGAACAGCACCGACAGGGCCAGCACGCCGCTCACGCACATGTTGCCGATCGCCGACGAGGCCACGAATGCCCGTAACAGGCGGTGGTGCCACAAATAGGAGAGCCCCTCGCCGATGCCCCGCAGCAGCGGCGTGCGCTCGACGTCGGCGGGCGGTTTGTCCGGCGCCTTGATCGTGGCCAGCAGCAGCACCGAGGCGAGCGCGCCGAGCGCGGTGGCCATCATCGTGCGTGGTGCGCTCAGCAGCTGCACGAGCGTGCCGCCCACGCCGGGCCCCGCCAGGAACGCCCCCGCGCGGACCACCTCCAGCTTGGCGTTGCCGTCGGTCAGCTGCCCGGCGCTGATCAGATCGGGCAGGTACGTCTGGTCGGCCACGTCGTTGAACACCTGGGACACGCCGGCCAGCAGCGCGACCACGAACATCATCTCGATCGTCAGCAGTCCCAGCGCGGACGCCACCGGAATGCTGCCGAGCAGCACGAACTTCGTCAGGTCGGACACCATCATCACCCGGCGTTTGCGCATCCGGCCGACCCACACGCCCGCGGGCAGCCCGAGCAGAAGGAACGCCAGCGTCTGTAACGACGACAGCACCCCCACTTCCGCCGGACCGGCATGCAGAGCAAGCACGGCCACCAGCGGAAGCGCCACGCGGGAAATATTCGCTCCGAGTTCGTTCGCGACGTGCGAACTGAGGAATCGGAGGAAGTCAGGGTTTCGCAACACCCCCGTTGTCATTGCGTAAGGATCCATGTGACGGACACATTTGGTCAAGGGTGTCGCGTCGCGGAGATAGGGTGATCTGCATGTCCAGACAGGATGGCCGCAACCCTGACCAGCTTCGCCCCATTACCATCACCAGGCAATGGCTGACCCATGCCGAAGGCTCGGTGCTGGTCGAATTCGGCGGGACCCGGGTGTTGTGCGCGGCGTCGGTCCAGGACAGCGTGCCGCGCTGGCGCAGAGGCAGCGGCCAGGGCTGGGTTACGGCCGAATACGCGATGTTGCCGCGAGCGACCAATACTCGTAACGATCGCGAATCGGTCCGCGGCAAAATCGGCGGCCGGACCCACGAGATTTCCCGGTTGATCGGGCGTTCGCTGCGTGCCTGCGTCGATTACAAGGCGTTGGGAGAAAACTCCATTCTGCTCGACTGCGACGTCCTTCAGGCCGACGGCGGCACCAGGACGGCGGCGATCACCGGCGCCTACGTCGCGCTCGCCGACGCGGTCGCGTGGATGCGCGAGCGGCGCATGTGCCCGGGAGACCCGCTCATCGGCTCGGTCGCGGCCGTGTCCGTCGGCGTGGTCGGCACGGTCCCGATGCTCGACCTCTGCTACACCGAGGACGTCGCGGCAGAGACCGACATGAACGTGGTGATGACCGGCGAGGGCAGCTTCGTCGAGGTGCAGGGCACCGCCGAGGGCGCGCCCTTCGACCGCGGGGCCCTCGACCGCCTCCTCGACCTGGCCGTGGCCGGCTGCGCGGAGCTGACCTCGATCCAGCAGGAGGCCCTGCGCGCAGGGGAGCGGTCATGAGGATCGTGCTGGCCACCCGCAACACGGGCAAGATCGCGGAGCTGCGCCGCATCCTGTCCGGGTTCGACGTCGTCGGGCTGGAGGAGTTCCCCTCGATCGGCGAGGTCGCCGAGACCGGCGTCACGTTCGAGGAGAACGCCCTGCTCAAGGCGCACGCCGTCGCCAAGGGCTCCGGCCTGCCCGCGGTGGCCGACGACTCGGGGCTCTGCGTCGACGTGCTCAACGGCATGCCGGGCGTCTTCTCCGCCCGCTGGGCCGGAAACCACGGCGACGACCGCGCCAACCTCGACCTGCTGCTGGCCCAGATCTCCGACGTGCCCGCCGAGCGGCTGAGCGCCCACTTCGCCTGCGCCGCCGCGCTCGCGCTGCCGTCGGGCGAATACCGGGTGGTGGAGGGCACGCTGCCGGGCCGCCTCGTCATGACGCCGCGGGGGTCCAACGGGTTCGGCTACGACCCGATCTTCGTGCCCGACGGCGACGAGCGCACGACGGCCGAGATGACGGCCGAGGAGAAGGACGCGATCAGCCATCGGGGCCGGGCCTTCCGCGGGCTGGCGCCGATCGTGCGCGAGCTGCTCGGCTCGTGACCATCGCCGAGGTGCTCGGCTCGTAACCATCGCGTAAGAAGTCCGTCGCCGCCGGAGACGTACCTTCGGAAGTGTGCAGAGGAATGTAATGGTGCCGGCCTGGGCGGGAGCCCTGGCGGGACTGGTGTCCGGAGGCGTGGCCCTCGGGATCGCGCAGCTCGCGGCCGGGCTCGTCGGGCCGCAGACGTTTCCCGTGGTGGCCGTCGGCGACGCGGCCGTCGACCTGACGCCCGCCCCCCTCAAGGACTTCGCGATCAGGACGGTCGGCGAGAACGACAAGGCCGTGCTCATCGGCGGGGTGCTGGTCGTGCTCGCCGCGGTGGCCGCGCTCATCGGGGCGCTGGCCCGCCGCCGGCTCGCTTACGGCTTCGCGGGGCTGGCCGCGTTCGGGGTGATCGGGCTCCTCGCGGTGCTGACCCGGCCGGACGCCGGGCCCCTCGACGCCGTGCCGACCGTGATCGGCGTGGCCGTCGGCTGTTGGGCGCTGTCCTGGCTGATACGCCGCGCGTCCGGCGGCCGGATCCCCGCGCGCGTCCCGGACTCCGCTTTCGCCCCGGACCCCGCCTTCGCCCCCGCCGCCACGGTGGCGGCGCCGGCGGCGAGGCCCGCGGCCGGTGACGGGCGGCCGGAGGATGAGCCGGACGCCGAGCCGGGCATCAAGCCGGACATCGGGCCGGACGCCGAGCGGCCCGCCGTGATGCGGGCAGGTGACGAGCTGCGCGCCTTCGACCGGCGGCGGCTGATCACCGGCGCCGCCGGCGGCGTGGTGGTCGCCGGGGCGGCGGCCCTGCTCGGACGGCAGTTCGGCGGGCGCCAGGCCCTGGACGCCGCCCGGGTGGGCGTGGCGCTGCCCAAGCCGGCCACCCCCGCCAAGCCCCTCCCCGCGGGCACGGACCTGCGCATCCGCGGCCTGTCGCCGTTCGTCACCCCCAACAGCGACTTCTACCGCGTCGACACCGCGCTCGTCGTCCCCCAGGTCGATCCGAACGACTGGAGCCTGCGCATCCACGGGCTGGTGGACCGCCCGGTCGAGCTCACCTACGCCGACCTGCTGAAGATGCCGCTCACCGAGGCCGACGTCACCCTGACCTGCGTCTCCAACGAGGTCGGCGGCCCCTATGTGGGCAACGCCCGCTGGCTCGGCGTTCGGATGGCCGACGTGCTGCGTCAGGCGGGGCTGCGTTCCGACGCCGACATGCTGCTGTCCACCTCGGCCGACGGCTTCACCTGCGGCACCCCGGTCGACGTGGTGATGGACGGCCGCGACGCGCTGTTCGCGGTCGCGATGAACGGCGAGGTGCTGCCGGTGGACCACGGATTCCCCGTGCGCCAGGTGGTGCCCGGCCTGTACGGATACGTCTCGGCCACCAAGTGGGTCGTGGACATCAAGGTGACCAGGTTCGACGCCGACGAGGCGTACTGGACGCCCAGGGGCTGGTCCGAGAAGGGCCCCATCAAGACGCAGTCGCGCATCGACCTGCCGGCCTACGGCGACTCCATGAAGCCCGGTCGTACCACGATCGCCGGCGTGGCCTGGGCCCAGCACACCGGCGTGGACGCCGTCGAGGTGCGGGTGGACCGGGGGGAGTGGCGGCAGGCGAAGCTGGCCGCCGTGCCGGGGCCCGACACGTGGCGGCAGTGGTCGATCGACTGGGACGCGACGGCGGGGGAGCACACGCTGGAGGTACGGGCGACCGACGCCCACGGGCGTACGCAGACCGACCGGCTGGCGCCGCCCGCGCCCGACGGGGCGACCGGCTGGCACGCCGTCACCGTCCGGGTGGGCTGAGGTTTGCCGCGTTTGCCCAGGTAAGTGGGATGATCGGGGCGGAGGATTTCGCCGACTTCGCCTCGTGGCCCTCGTGTCGGCTCTACGATCGTTCGTCGAGCATGACAGGAGGCAGGCCGTGTTCCGCGAGCGCAAGCCGAGTGTCCCGCGCGCCCTTCCGGGGGTGGCCTACAACCCGATCGTGGCGGACGGGGTGCGGTGGCTCGACTACGAGCGGGCCGCCGAGCCCGTCCCCGACGACCATGACCCCGCATCCGGCGACCACCATTCCGGGCCCGAGGATCGCCGCTCCGGGGCCCGCGAGTGCCGTTCCGGGGCCCGTCGGTGCCGCTCCGAGCCCCACGAGTGCCGGCCCGGGTCTCACGAGTGCCGCCCCGAGGGGGGCGAGGGCCCGCACGTCCTGGAGTTGCCGGAGTACGACTGGTTCGACCTGCCGCACCGCCCGCCCAGCCTGGCCCGCAGCCGCCCGTACGGGGTGCCAGGAGGGCTCGCCGAGCCCGACCCGCAGGTGGAGCGGGACCTGGCCGACGCGCTGCGGCCGGGGGCCCGCTTTCCCGACCCGCGCGGCACCTGGGTGCGGCTGGTCAACGGCTCAGGGCCCGCCGACGACCCGTTCCGCGCCTCCAACGCCGCCGACTGCGCGCTGGCCGTGCTGTCCACCTGGCACGGCGAGCCCGCGACGGCCGCGCCACGGCTGCCCGAGTACGACCGGATCGGCCGGCCCGCGCTGACCGGGGAGCGGGGCAGCGTGGCCAGGATCGAGCGCTGGGTCGGGCACCGGCTGCAGTACGCGGGCCAGGGGCGGCACGCGTACCCGATGATCGAACGGCGGCTGCTGGACGCGGACCACGGAGCCGCGGCGGTCATCGTGGTGCGCTGGCCAGGGGGCGGCTCGCATGCCTGGAACGCGGTCAACTTCGACGGCGAGGTGATCTGGATCGACGCGCAGCGGGGCCACATGTCGGTCGAGCCGCCGTACCGGACGGTGACCGGGGTGTTCTGCGTGATACTCGACCGCGGGGGGCGGCCGCGATGACCACGGAGGCGATGACCACGGAGGCGATGACCACGGAGGCGATGACCACGGAGGCGATGGCCATGGAGACGATGAACATGGAGGAGGCCAGGGCGCTGGCCGAGGAGTACTTCAACGGGGCCCGCGTGGGGGATGAGCCGCTGCCGGTGGGCGTGTACGCGTTCGACGGCGGTTACGTGGCCTGGATCCGGGACCTGGAGCCCGACGACCCCGCCAGGCTGCCGGAGACGGCAGGGGGCGGATGCGTGGTCATCGACCGGGTGACGGGCGAGGTGGTGGCCAGGCCGCTGCTCGACCCGGAGACCGTGGCCGAACTCTGGCCGGGCCGCACCCCCCGCTGACCCTCACCAGAGGGCCCGCTAACCGTGGGCCCTGACCGCTTCCCGACGTCGCGGTCTCACCGGAGGCCCTGACTGTTTTGCGACTGTTTTGCGGGGTCGCGTCATCACGCTGCGTGACGTCGAGGCCGGGCGCCGCCCCCATGAGACGCCCGGCCTCCTCTGTGCCTTCTATCCGGATATTTCTGCTTTATTCGACTAAGGGGCTTTCGTCCGGCTCACCCCGCCGCGAGCGACGCGACGATCGACGCCCGCGCCGCGCGCCGGCCGGGAAGCACCGCCGCCAGCACGCCCGCCACCCCCGACAGCGCCACGAGCAGCACGATCGACGCGAACGGCACATCCAGCAGGGCTCCATCCAGCATCGCCCGAATCGCGGCCCAGCCGAAGACGACCCCGAGCACGACGCCTACCAACGCCCCCACGACCCCGAGCACCAGCGCCTCGATGGACAACATGCGGCGCAGCTGCGGCCGGGTCAGGCCCAGGGCCCGCAGCATGGCCGACTCCCTCGTCCGCTCGTGGACCGACAGCGAGAGCGTGTTCGCGATCCCCAGCAGCGAGATCAGGACCGCCAGCCCGAGCAGCCCCGTGATGATCATGAGCAACATGTCGAGGGTCTCGTCGAACTGCCCGCGTACCTCCGTCGAACTACTCACCCGCACGGCCGGATAGGCGGCGACGGCGGCGTCCACCACCGCGCGGGCCCGCTCGGCCGCCACCCCGTCCCTGATGCCGATCATCACCAGCGAGTCGGGCACCGCGCCGAAGTACGCGTCGAAGGAGGGCTCAGCGAGCGTGACCGGCGGCAGCGACGACTGGTCGCCGTCGAGCAGCGCGACCACCTCCAGCGACACCGTCCCGGCCCGCTCGGTCCGTAGCTCCACCGTGTCGCCCACCCGCACGCCGAGCCGGGCGGCCGAGGTGTCCTCCAGCGCGGCCCGGCCCGGGCCGAGACCGTTCAGGGAGCCGGAGACGACGTGCGGCTCGACGGGCCCCGTGAAGGTCCCCGCGATCGTGCGCCGGCCCGCCACCGTCGCGTCGGCCTGACGGATCTGCGTCACGGACGCCAGCTCCGGCCTGCCGCGCAGCCCCTCCGCCACCGAGCGCGGGATGACCGCGTCGCGCTTCTGGCCGGCCAGCAGGTAGTCGATCGGGAACTGCTCGTCCAGCTTGGCCGTCATCGTCAGCCGGGTGGAGGCGGTCACCACCGAGATCAGCGTCATCAGCGTCACCCCGATCGTGAGCGCCACCGTGGTGGTCGCGGCCCGCTTCGGGTTGCGACCAGAATTGTCCACCGCCAGGCGGCCCGGCACCCCGAACAGCCTGCGCGGGATCCAGCCCACCAGCGCGCTCAGCGGCCTGACCAGGACCGGGCCCAGCACGAGCACCGCCAGGAACGTCAGCGCGCCCCCGGCCATGACCACGAGCAGCGTGACCTGCTGCCCGGGCACGAGGACGAACGCGCCCGCCCCGGTCGTGCCGAGCCCCGCCAGCAGCAGGATCGCGGCCACCACGGCGCGGGCAGGACCTGCGCGGAACTCCGGCTCCTCGCTCTGGCCGCGCAGCGCGGCGATCGGCGGCACTCGCGTGGCCGACCTGGCCGGCAGCAGCGCCGCGCCGACCGTGACCAGCAGGCCGACGGCCAGGCCGGTCGCGATCGTGGCCGGCGTGAGCGCGATGCCCGCGTTCGAGGGCAGCGGGGAGTCGACCGCGCGCAGCACGGCCAGGGTGGCCGCGGCCAGGCCGTACCCGATGAGCAGGCCCAGTGCGGAGGCCAGCGCGCCCACGACGGCCGACTCCAGCACGATCGAGCCGAACACCTGCCCGCGCGTGGCCCCGACGCAGCGCAGCAGCGCCATCTCCCGCGTCCGCTGGGCGACGAGGATGGCAAAGGTGTTGTAGATGACCAGCGCGGCCACCAGCATCGCCACGACGCCGAACAGCAGCAGCCCCGTCGTGAGCATGGTGGTCTCCGTCCCGGCCGCCCTGGCCAGGTCGTCGGCCAGCTCCGTGCCCGTCTTGACCTGGTACGAGCCGCCGGCGGCCGCCGCCACCGCCTCCTTCACCGCCTCCTTCAGCCCGGGCCCGCCGCCCGCGACGTCGATCTCGGCGTACCCCTTCGCGCCGGTCATGCGCCGGGCCACGTCCGGGGTGAAGCCGACCGCGCCGGTGTAGGCCAGCGTCTGGTCCACGCCGGTGTCGATCAGGCCGACCAGCCGGAACCGGTGCCCGGTCTCCTTGCCGTCCAGCACCGTGATCGTGTCGCCGAGCCGGAAGCCCTGGGCCTTGGCGGTGTTCTCGTCCAGCACGGCGGCTTGATCGTCGGTGCCCGGGCCGGTGCCGGCGACGACGTTCGTGCGGTCGAGCGGGCCTGTGACGATCGACAGGGCGGTGGTCGGGACGTCGCCCACCGTCTTGCCGTCCTTGCCCAGCACGGGCGCGCTGCCGCGGATCAGGCCCTCGGCCCGCGTCACCCCGGGCAGCGCCCTGATCCGGTCCAGCGCCTGCTCCGGCAGCCTGCCTCCGGCCGGTCCTGGCAGCACGGCCACGTCCACCTTGTCCGCGTCGGCCGTCACCCGCTGCGCGAAGCCGGCCTGGGCGGTGTCGTTCAGCACGAACGTGCCCGCGATGAAGCCCACCCCGAGCATGATCGCCAGTGATGTGAGCAGCAGCCTGAGCCGGTGCGCGCGCAACCCGGCCAGCGCGGCCCTCAGCACCGCACACCTCCGGCGAGCGCGATCGTCCGCACGTCACGCGTCCGCATCTCACGGCTCAGCACGTCACGCCTCCAGCCGGACGAGGGTGTCCAGAACGGACTGCGGCGTCGGAGCGCTGACCTCGGTGACGAGCTCGCCGTCACGCAGGAACACCACCCGGTCGGCGTACGCGGCCGCCACCGGGTCGTGCGTGACCATGACGATGGTCTGGCCCAGCTCGCGCACGGACGCGCGCAGGAACGACAGCACCTCGGCGCCGCTGCGCGAGTCCAGGTTCCCGGTGGGCTCGTCGGCGAAGATGACCGCGGGCTTGCTGATCAGCGCCCTGGCCACCGCCACCCGCTGTTGCTGGCCGCCGGACAGCTCGCCCGGCCGGTGCCCGAGCCGGTCCTTCAGCCCGACGGTCTCGATGACCCGGTCGAACAGCGCCTGGTCGGCCAGGCGGGCGGAGATGTCCAGCGGCAGGCGGATGTTCTGCTCGGTCGTCAGCGTGGGCAGCAGGTTGAACGCCTGGAAGACGAAGCCGATCCGCTCCCGGCGCAGCAGCGTGAGCTGCCGGTCGGTCAGCCCCGTGAGCTCCGCGTCGCCGATGCGCACGGTGCCGGACGTGGCGGCGTCGAGGCCGGCCAGACAGTGCATCAGCGTCGACTTGCCCGAGCCGGACGGCCCCATGATGGCGGTGAACGCCCCCGTGGCGAAGGACACGGTCACGCCGCGCAGGGCGTGCACCCGGGCGTCGCCGGAGCCGTACACCTTGGACAGATCGGTGGCCACGACGGCGGGCGGGGCCTGGCGGCGGGTCTCGGTGAGCGTCACGTTCACTCCTTGTACGCGAAATTTCAACGCGCCCCACGCTAGGAGTGGAAATTTCGTGATTCATGGGCCCTGAGGAGGGACTTCAGCTGCGCCGGCAGATGACCCCGGTCAGACTTTCGGCCGAGGAGAGGGCACGATCAGACCGGCCTCGTACGCGTACACCACCACCTGCGCCCGGTCCCGCAGCCCCAGCTTGGCCAGCACCCGCCCCAGATGCGTCTTCACCGTCGCCTCCGCCACCTCCAGGCGGCCCGCGATCTCCATGTTGGACAGGCCGCGCGCCACCATCAGCAGCACCTCGCGCTCGCGCGGCGTCAGCTCGGCCGCCGAACGCACCGGCTCCTCGGCGGGCAGTTGCGCGGCGAAGCGGTCGAGCAGCCGCCGCAGCGTGCTGGGCGAGACCACCGACTCGCCCGCGTGCACCGTCCTGATGGCGCTGACCAGGTCGTCCGGCGGCACGTCCTTCAGCAGGAACCCGGCCGCGCCCGCCTTGACCGCGGCGAAGGCGTACTCGTCCAGGTCGAACGTGGTCAGGATCAGCACCTTGGGCCCGTCGATGCGCCGGGTGGCCTCCAGCCCGTCCATGGACGGCATGCGTACGTCCATGAGCACCACGTCCACCTCGGTGCCGCGCAGGATCTCCAGCGCCGTGGCGCCGTCGGCGGCCTCGGCCACCACCTCGATGTCCGGCTGCGCGCCCAGCACCATCCTGAACCCGGCCCGCAACAGCTCCTGGTCGTCGACCAGCATCACCCGGATCACGCCGCCTCCTTCGTCATCGGCAACCTGGCCAGCACCTCGAACCCGCCACCCTGCCGGGGGCCCGCCGACACGGCGCCGCCGTACATGCCGACCCGCTCGCGCATCCCGATCAGGCCGTGCCCGTCGGAGCTCACCGGAGCCGCCGCGCCCCGGCCGTCGTCCACCACCCGCACGACCAGCTCGGGGCCGCTGTAGTCGATTTCCACGCTGGCCCGGACGCCGGGGCCGCCGTGCTTGAGCGCGTTCGTCAGGGCCTCCTGGACGATGCGGTAGACGGCCAGCTGCTGGCCCTCGGGCAGCTCGGCCGGCACCCCGTCGACGCTCAGCCGGGCGGGCACGGCCGAGCCGCGGACGAGCTCCTCCAACTGGCCCAGACCCGGCTGCGGGGTGTAGTCGGTGCTCGCGGTCTCGTTCTCCCGCAGCACCCCCACCAGCCTGCGCATCTCGGCCAGGGCCGCGCGGCCGGTCTTGGAGATGGTCTTGACCGCCAGCCTGGCCTGCTCGATGTCGCGGTCCATGGCGAAACCCGCGCCGTCGGCCTGCACCACGATCACGCTCACGTTGTGGGCCACGACGTCGTGCAGCTCCCTGGCGATCCTGGCCCGCTCGGCCGCGGCGGCCATCCTGGCCTGCTGGTCGCGCTCGCGCTCCGCCCGTTCGGCCCGCTCCTCCAGGCTCTCCAGGTAACGCCTGCGGGTGTTGGCGTACAGGCCGGTCAGCCAGACCGTCACCACGAAGACCGAACCGCTGAAGAACATCCCGAACGTCGGATCCGACCAGTGGACCAGCGCCAGGAACACCCCCACCTCCGCCACCAGCCCCGCCGCCAGCGCCCAGCGGAACGAGCACCGGTAGGCCACCGCCCAGAGCGCCACCAGCACCGCCAGGTTGGCGGGCAGCGGGTTCACCCCCGCCAGCCACTGGCCGAAGCTGATCAGCGAGACGGTGGCGAAGCAGCCCAGCGGCCGGCTCCGCCACGCCAGCGGCGCCAGCAGCGCCGCCGACAGAGCCAGGTAACCGGCCGCGCCGAGATAGGGGCTCCCGTCCTGAGCGGCGCCTGGTGAAGGCCCGTTCAGCGCGTACGGCACCGCCAGCAGGGCGCACAACAGCGCCAGAGGGGCCACACTGGCGGCGGCCGCCAGCTTCTCGTGGCGCCTGGACCACGCCCGTACGCTCCCGAACACATCATCACGATATGTAGGCCCGGCGCGGCCTTGGTCCGCCTGGAGGGTGAAGTCCGGGTACGACCCAGGTCTTACATGGCTTTGCCCTTACGCGGGGCTTACGGTGAGTTTGGCATCCTTCATTACCGGGAGCGCCCTTCGTGGGCGAGTAAAGGGAGATCGTGATGGCGGATCATGATCGAGACGCCGGGTCGCGCGGCGAAGAGGAAGCGCCGCGCGACCCGACCCAGGAGCCGCGCGAGCCGGCCCAGCTCAGATACGGGGAACAGGCGGACCGCCCGTACGCCGACCTCCCACCCACCCAGCCGATCGCCTCCAGCTGGGAAGAACCGTCTCCCTCTTCTTCCGGTGGCTTCTTCCGCCGCCGACGAACCCAGATCACGGCTGCGGCCGTCGCCGGCCTGATCGCCGGCGGCCTCCTCGGCGGCCTCACCGTCGCCTCGGCCACCGACCACGACCACGACCGGTTCGACGGGTGGCTCGAACACGAGAACCGCTGGCGCGCCCCGGACGGCCTGCGCATGCCGGAACGCATGAACCGGGGCTGCTACCGCACGGACGACGCGTTCTCCTGCGTCGCCCCACCACCCCGCGTCGACGACCCCGACTCTTTCGACGAGGACGACGACTAGCCTCTCAAAACCACGGCCCCGGCCCCCGCCAGGACGTCATGAAAGAAGAAATGTAGGGCCGGTGGTGTGCTGGTTCAGGACATAGGAAACCCATGTCGCAAGACATAGGAAACTTCAACAGAGTGTGTCTCGGGACATAGGCAACCATCGCGATC
>NZ_JBEZGB010000019.1:0-177415 GCF_040649755.1 Nonomuraea sp. NPDC048882 | reverse complement strand
GGGTAATGGACGTTGGGTTCTTTTTGGGGCTCTTCTGCGCGCCGCCGTATGACGGCGGGGCGGCGCCGACACGCCCCGGGGGGCATAATACGTCCGGCGTCGCCGACCGGGACGGTCGGCGAGAGGGTGGCGCGCAGGTCGTCGAAGGTCTGCAGGAGGTGCGCGTCCAGGCTCTGCGCGGAGTCGTCGATCCAGGACTGGATCGCGTGGTGGAAGGCGGCCCACCCGGTCTGAGCGGCCAGGACGGCCGGCCGGTCGGCGACACCGCGCCGCCGCAGCGCCTCTGCCACGGCCTCGGCCATCGCCGCGGCCTTGGCCAGGTCACGCTCGCGCAGCGCCGGCGTCTCCGCGATGACCCGCAGCCGCGGCTCCGCGAAGGGCCGGTTGCCCTCAAGGATGTGCTCGACCTTCCTGAACGCGTGCAGCAGCAGGTCGAGCGGCTGGAGACCACCGGGCGCCGCTGCCACCGCCTGGGTCAGAGCCGCGCGCAGGTCGGACTCGCCGTCGAAGAGCACCTCGCGCTTGTCGGGGAAGTGCCGGAAGAACGTGCGTTCGTTGACACCGGCCCTGGCGGCGATCTCGGCCGTGGTGGTCCGGTCGAACCCGCGTTCCCGATACAGCTCCAGAGCCGCCTGCTGAAGGCGGCGGCGCGCTTCTGCTCCGCTCCGTGACGTCAGTCACTGGCACTACTTGACGCCAGTAACTGACGCTACGTACAGTCGGCGCGGCTGAAAGCCCTGGGTGCCACACCGCACCCCGGCTCGCTGGACGACCTCGGCAGTCTGCGCGACGGCGCCGAGGCCGCCGACGGCGTTCTCCACATGGCGTACGGCGGCGACTTCTCCGATCTCGACGACATGATGCGGCGCGACAGGACCGCGATCGAGACGCTCGGCCGACCGCTGGAAGGCTCGGGCAGGCCACTCGTCGTCACGTCGGGCACGCTGGTCATGCCCGCCGGCCGGCTGAGCGCCGAGGAGGACGAGCCCGACGCGGCCGGGATCGCCGCCTTCCGCATCGCCGGTGAGCGGGCGTGCCTGGACTTCGCCGCCCGGGGTGTGCGCGCGGGTGTGGTGCGCCTGGCTCCGACCGTACATGGTCCTTCGGACCACGGCTTCATCCCGATGCTCATCGCCACCGCACGCGAGACCGGTGTCTCGGCGTACGTGGGCGACGGCGCGAACCGGTGGCCCGCGGTGCATCGGCTCGACGCGGCGGTCCTGTTCCGGCTGACGCTGGAGCGGGCGCCCGCGGGCAGCCGTGCTGCACGGGGTGGCGGAAAGCGGCATCACCTTCAGGAGCATCGCGGAGGTGATCGCCCGGGGCCTGGGCGTGCCGGCGGTCTCACTGACCCCGTCCGAGGCCGCCACGCACTTCGTCAGCCCGTTCATGGCTGTCGTCTACGGCTTCGACGGGCCCGTCTCCAGCTCTCTCACCCGGGAGGCGCTCGGCTGGTCACCCGTGCACCCGTCGCTGCTCGACGACCTGGAGCACGGCGACTACCTGGCCGCCTGATGTTCTCATGGGCAGACGTCGCGGTACGGCAGACCGGGCACGTAGGCCGCCCACTCCTCGCGGGTCAGCGAGCGCGCCGCCTGGGCACAGGCCGTGGCCGTCACGTCGCCGGTGAGCGCGGTGGTGTCCCATTTCCAGACGGTGTACGCGTCCCCGGTGACCTGCACGAGGTCGGCCACCGCCGCCACGAGTTCTTTGCCGTCACCGGTGAACGCCAGCGCCCGCACCTCCCCGCCATGCCCGGCCAGTGGCGGTCCCAGGGGGCGGCCGGTGGCGGTGTCCCACAGGCGTATGGTGCGGTCCTGGCCGCCTGTGGCGAGGAACGTGCCGTCGGGGGCGAAGGCCACGGCGCGGACCGAGCCGGTGTGTCCGATGAGCGGGGCTCCGTGGGGGCGGGCGGCGGGCGGGGCACCCTGAGGGTGAGCGGTGGGCGGGGAACTTTGGGGCTGGGCGGTGAGCGGGGCACCCTGGGGGCGGGCGGTGGCCACGTCCCAGAGGCGGGCCCGCTGGTCCTCGCCGCCCGACAGGAGCAGGCGTCCGTCCGGGGCGAAGGCGAGGGAGGTCACGGGCAGGGCGTGGGCGCGCAGCGTGCCGCGCGAGCGAGCGGCCGCCACGTCCCACAGCAGCACGGAGCCGTCCGAGGTCCCCACGGCCAGCAACGCGCCACGCGGATCGAAGGCCGCCGCCGTCACCCTCCCCGCGTATCCGGCGGGACCGACTCTCGCCTGCCCGCCAGGCATCGCCCAGATCCAGACCGCACCGCCCGCCTCCCGCCCCGCCGTCTCACCGACCGCCCCCTGCTCTGGCGCCCCACCATCCGACCCCTGGCCCGACGCCCCACCACTCGGCACCTGGCCCCCTGCTCCGGGGTCCTCGGACGGGACTTCGGTGGCCAGCAGGCGGCCGTCCGGGCTGTACGCGAGAGGGCGGCCGCGGATCGAGGCAGGGCCGTCGAGGATGGTGGTGTTCAGGCCGCGGGCGGCGTCGTCGGCACCGGAGGCGGCCAGGACGCGGCCGTCCGGGCTGAGGGCCATGCCGTCCACGAGGTCGTCGGGACGGATGCGCAGCCGTTCACCGAGCCGGCGGGCACTCTTCACGTCCCACGACCACACGGCCCCGTACCCGGGCGTCGTTCCGTCGTACGGCTGGACCACGAGCCTGGCCGCGTCGGCGCTCAGGACGGCCTGGGTGGTGTCCTGACGCTCGTACCAGCGGTCGGGCATCGGCCGGTCGGCCGGGACCTCGCCGCCCGCACCGCTCGTGCCCGGCAGGGTGAGCCGGTGCCGGACGCCACGCGGGACCCGCCACAGACGCACGGTGGCGTCGGCGCCCGCGCTGGCCAGCAGGTCACCGCCGGGGCTGAAGGCGACGGCGTTGACGGCGTGCGTGTGCCCGGTCAGCGGCTCACCGAGCGGGCGGCGGGCGCGTACGTCCCAGAGCCTGATCGTCGCGTTCTGGCCGGCCGTGGCGAGGACGCTCCCGTCGGGGTTGAAGGCCGCCGAGGTGATCAGGCCGGTGTGGCCGGTGAGCGGCCGTCCCATGGCGCGCCTGGTGGCGACGTTCCAGAGCTGGATGTGCTCGCTGCCCGTGGTGCCGGCCAGGATCCTGCCGCCCGGCCCGAACGCGAGCGCGCCCGCCTCCTCACGCGGCTCCGGCACGACGCTCCCCCGGGCGGGCCGCAGCGGGTCTCCCGTCAGCCTGCCCGAGGTCACGTCGAACGTCCTGATGAGCCCGCCCGGGTACGCGGCCGCGAGGAGCGAGCCGTCCGGGCTGAACGCGACCGGTCCCGGGGCGCCGTCGAGGGAGTGCAGGGCCGCCACCGGCCTGCCCGAGCCGACATCCCACAGGCGGGAGGCGCCGGTGGAGCCGCTCGTCGTGGCCAGCAGCTTCCCGTCGGGACTGAACGCGGTCCAGCGCCGGCTCCACGGTGCGCTCTCGCCGCCGCTCCAGCTCTCGCGGGTACGGGTGTCCCAGACGCGGACCTGCCCGGTCGCCGACGCGACGGCGAGGTGACGGCCGTCGCGACTGTACGCCACCGCCATCCCGTCCTCCATCCCCCTGTTCGCCATCCCACCGTCCGCAGTCCCACCGTCGGGCTGCCCGTTCCCGGTTTCCGCCTGCCCCGGCTCTCCCTGCCGTGGTTCGCCCTGCTCCGTCTCTGCCTCCCCCGACTCCCCCTGCGGCCACGGGACGGGGGTCAGGCCGTCCGTCTGCCACACGCGCAGCGGCGTGCCTCGGCCGGCGGCGGCCAGGGTGGCGCCGTCGGGGCCGAACGCGACCGCGTGCATCTCCCCGGGAAACCCGCCCAGCACGGCCAACTGCGGCGTGGCCGTGGCCGCACGGACGGCCGCCCTGGCCTTGACGGACGCGGGCACGATGCGGGCGGCGGCGACGGCGAGCAGCCTGGCGAGCTGCGGTGACTCGACGGCCATGGCCTGACTCTGGGCGCTGAGCTGCCGGCTGAGTGCCTGGTCACGCTCGACGCGGGCACGATCACGCTCGTCCAGGGTGGCGACGTTCACGACCACCAGGCCACCCACGACGACCAGCAACACCGCCACCAGCGCGGCCAGAACGGGGACCGGCTTGGCCAGACGCCACCCCCGCCGAGCGGCCACCGCATCCAAGAACCCACGTGACACCCGGCCGACGGGCACCGGGCCCGGAGAGCCGCCCGACGCCCGACCGGCAGGCTCCACGTCCGGAAGGCCGCCCGACCCCCGGCCGGCGAGCGCCGGGTCCGGTGGGTCGTCCGCGGGCCGGTTGGTGGGTGGTGGGTCCGGGGAGTCGGCGGGCATCGCGGTCCTCCACGGGGCTGCGGACTGGCCACTCGTCACGCTAGTGAAACGGCGGCCTGCCCGCCCCTGACCGTGAACGCCTTGGTTCCGTTCCGGCCGACCGTGCTCACAGGGACAGTACGGTCACCGAGTGCGGCGGGATCGACCACGTGCCGTCGTCGGCCTCGACCCTCCCGAGGTCGCGTACGGCGACCGTGTCCGGCGCGCTCAGTGTGTTGACCGCGCCGAGGCCGGGCACGTCGGCGCCGAGGGTGTGGATCCGGGCGGCGGCGGGCGGGGCGCCGTCGTCGAGGACGAGCCGCAGCCGGACGGCAGTGTCGCGGTGCCGGTTGACCACGGCGACGCGCAGTGAGCCGTCGTCGGCGCGGGTGGCCGAGACGTCCAGGTAAGGGACGGTCATGGGTGCGGTGAGCAGGCTGCCGTCCGGCCCCCGGTTGTCCCCGAGGACGACCGAGGCGGTCCGCGACGGGCCCTCGACCTGGCTGGGCAGCACGGTGCGACCGGTGTGGTGCCGGTAGAGGTGCCAGATGTGGTAGATCGCCGAACGCACCGCGCCGCCGGGCCGGGCTACCACGAGGCCGTTCGCGTTCACCAGGTTGACGGGGTTGGCCATGGCGACGGGGGCGGGCAGGCCGGCGGTGCGGTGGATGGCGTGGAAGACGCCGGCGCAGAAGAGTGCGTCGGCGACCGTCCTGGGGCTCCACCGGTTCACCCGCACGGCCACGGGGTCGCCGACCCCAGGGCCTCCGTCCCACGCGGTGGTTTCGCGCGGGGCGATGCCGCCGTCGGCGCCGGGCCGCGGTTCCGGCCAGCAGGCGGGTTCGAGGTGGCGCATCGTCCACTCGTCCAGCGCGAGCGCGGGCGGCCGGTCCAGTCCGGCGTCATGGGCGAGGGCGGTGACGAGCTGGGAGTAGGCGTGGATCTCACGCTCGAAGTAGAGCGACTGGGCCACCACCGCGTCGTAGTCGTCACCGGTCCACAGGTGAGTGCTGGCCCCGTACAAGTGCAGGGACAGGTAGTCGAGCAGGGAGCCGGCCCGCTTGAGCAGCGGGCGCGTCCACTCCTCCTGCCGCCACGGGATGCCGACCCCGACCAGCTTGACGCCCGGGTCGACCAGCCGCATGAACAGCGCGTGCTCACGCGCGGCGGCGGCGTACTGCCCGGCCGTGCGGTGGCCCATCTGCCACGGCCCGTAGACCTCGTTGCCGACGCCCCAGAAGCGCACCTTCCACGGCTCGGCCCGGCCGTTGCGGGCCCGGCGCGCGGTGAGCGTGGTGTCGCGGGCGGAGTTGGTGTACTCGATCCAGCGCACCGCCTCGTCCACGTCCCGCGCCGAGTGCACCAGGTACGGCTCCGCCCCCACCGCCTCGCACCAGGCCAGGAACTCGTCCGTGCCGAACCGGTTGGACTCCTGCCCGCCCCACGCCAGCTCCAGCCGGCTGGGCCGCTCGTCCCTGGGGCCGACGCCGTCCTCCCAGTGGTAGGCCGAGGTGAAGTTGCCACCCGGCCAGCGGATCGGACCTGGACCCAGCTCGCGGCAGAGCGCCAGCACGTCCGTACGCACACCGCGCAGCAGACCGGACCCGGTGACCGACAGGGGCGAGCCCTCGTCGAACACCCCGCCCTCGATGTTGCCGAAGAAGGCCGACTCCAGGAAGTGCCCGTAGACGTCGTCGTCGATGCGGCCCGACGGCCGGTGGGTGTCGACGGTGACGATGGCCTCGGGACCGTGGACTGGCATATCAGGAAGACTCCGTTCTCGTCGTGGCCGGCGTCGTTCCCAAGCCGCCGCCGGCGGTCTCCGCTTCGTGGCGGCCCCGGATCGGGCCACCCCGTGGATCGGCGGGATCGCGGCGGCCTGGCCCGGCCGCCGTCCCTCTTCCCGCCCGTCCACGGGAACCGTCATGCCCACCCCCGGCGCCCGCCGACCAGGCTCACGCGAACAGGCTCACCGGAAAAGTCATGCGGAACAGTCCTCATCCGGCGTGGAGAACGCTCCTCATCCGGCGTTAAGAATGGCCGCCTAGCGTGGGCGGCTGTGCTGGTGCGAGACGACGTGGAGACGGCGGGGGCGGCACGGCCCCGCCGGGTGTGGCGGGGCCGGGCGGTCATCGGGGTGAGCGTGCTGTTCGCGGCGGGGACGGCCGTGCGGGCCGGCGGGTGGGAGGCGGGCCCGCTGCTGGTGCCGCTGGTCTCCTTCACCCCCTACTTCGGGGTGGCGGCGCTGGTCGCGCTGGTGGTCGCGGTCGCCGTCAGGAGCCGGGCCGCGATCGCGATCCTGCTGGTGGTGTGCGGGTGCCTGGCCTGGTTCGTGGTGCCGCGGGCGATCCCGGGCGAGCCGGCTGCAGGAGGGCGCGTGCTGCGGGTGCTGACGGCCAACCTCAACGGCGGGCGCGGCGACGCGGCGGTGATCGTCGATCTCGTACGCAGGCTGGACGTCGACGTGCTGAGCATCCAGGAGCTCACGTTCGCGGTGCGCGACCGGCTGTCGGCCGCCGGGCTGGAGCGGCTGCTGCCATACCAGGTCGGCCAGGCCGACTTCCGCGGCCCCGAGGGCAGCGGCGTGTACTCCCGCTACCCCCTGACCGAGCGGACCGGCCTGTTCCGGCCGGTCGGGCACCACATGCCGGTGGTCGAGGCGGCGCTGCCCGGCGGCTCGCCGGTGGAGATCGTGGTCGTGCATCCGGTCGCGCCGGTGCCCCGTACGGTGCCGGAATGGGAGGCCGGGGTCGCCACGCTGCCGCCCGCGCCGTCGTCGGGGCCGCCGCGCGTCCTGGCGGGCGACTTCAACGCGACCCTCGATCACGCGGTGCTCCGCCGGCTGCTGGACACCGGCTACACCGACGCGGCGGCCGCCACCGGGCAGGGGCTCGTTCCGACCTGGCCGCACGGACGCTCGCTGCCGCCGCTGGTGACCATCGACCACGTGCTGACGGACGCGCGGTCGGCGGCGGTGGGCGTGCGGGTGTTCGACGTGCCGGGGTCCGATCATCGTGCGCTCTTCGCCGACCTTCGAGTGAAGAGCTGACCATTTATCGGATATCTGGCGCTTATTTCGCTTCGGGCATGACGTAAAAATGAGTCTCCGCGTGCGGGCGTTTAGCTGCGACGGGGAATCATGGGTCCACGTGCCGGCCGGCACTTTTCAGCATCGAGGCCGGAGGTGGACGGGAATTGTCGTTTTTGTTTCGTATGGCGGTTGTGCGGAGAATTGCGGCCGGGGTGGTGCTCGGCTGGGTGGCCGTCGCCGTGGTGGCCGTCCTCGCCAGTGGGCCGCTGGACGACGTACGCGTCACCAGCGGCACCTCCATGCTGGCCAGGGGCGCCGAGTCGGCCCGCGTGCTCGACCTGCTGGCGAAACAGGACGGCAGGGTGGTGCCCGCGCTCGTGATCTACGAGCGTGACGGGCCGCTCCTGCCCGGCGACCTCAAGGCGGCCAGGCGAGACCTGCGCCGCTTCACCGCCGTCCCCAACGTGCTCGGCACCGCCTCCGACCCCGTCCCCAGCGCCGACGGCCGCGCCCTGCAGACGACGGTGCTGGTCTCCGGCAAACCGGGCGTGCTGGTCAGCCCGGTCGCCGAGGAGCTGCGCAGGATCGCCGCGGAGGGCGGCCCGCCAGGGCTCGTCACGTACGTGAGCGGCGCCGTCGGGGCCGCCGCCGACTACGTCGACTCCTTCGGTCACGTCGACGGCACCCTGCTGGCCCTGAGCGTGGGCGTCGTGCTGCTGGTCCTGCTGGCCGTCTACCGCAGCCCGGTGCTGTGGGTGATCCCGATGCTGGCCGTGGTGGTGGCCTACGTCTGCTCCGCGGCGGCCGTCTACGCGCTCGCGCGGGCCGGGGTGATGACGCTGCGCGCGGCCACGCCCGAGGTGTTCACCGTGCTGGTGTTCGGGGTGGCCACCGACTACGCGCTGCTGCTCGTGGCCCGCTACCGGGAGCGGCTGCGGGTGACGGCCGACGAGCGGGCCGCGCTGAAGGACGCGCTGTCGGGAGGCGTCCGCACGGTCGTCGCCTCGGCCCTCACGGTGGCGGGCGGCGTGGGCTGCCTGGTGGTGGCCGACACCAACGCGCTGCGCTCGATCGGCGCCGCCGCGGCCGTCGGCATCCTGATCACGATGGTGGTGATGGTGACGCTGCTGCCCGCGCTGATGCTGCTGGGCGGGCGGCGGGCGTTCTGGCCCAGCGTCCCGCGCCCCGGCGAGGCCGCCCGCGACGGATTGTGGCGGGGCGTCGCCGGTTTCGTCGGCCAGCGGCCCCGGCTGTCCTGGGCGGGCTCGGCGCTGCTGCTGACGCTGCTGTGCCTGGGGCTGACCACGCTGGACGCCTCGGGCATCCCGCCGTCGGCGCTGTTCACCATGCGTACCGACTCCGTGGCCGGCTACGACGCGCTGAAGCGACACTATCCCGCCAGCGCGCCCGTGGTGGTCCTGGCCAGGCAGGACAGGAGCGCCGCCGTGACCGAGGCCGCGCGGTGGTCGGAGGGGGTCGTCTCCGTGCGTCCTGGGCCGCCCGCGCGGTGGCGGAGCATCGACGTGGTGCTCGCCGCCGAACCGAACACGCCGGAGGCTCAGCGCCTGGTGGAGCAGTTGCGTGCGTCCGTCCACGGCGTCGCCGGCGGCGCGGCGCTGATCGGCGGGTTCACCAGCGAACTGCTCGACGTCAAGAACGCCGCCGTCGACGACGCCTACCTCGTCGTGCCGCTGATCCTGCTGGTCGTGGGGCTGATCCTGGTCGTCCTGCTGCGCTCGGTGGTGGCGCCGCTGCTGCTGATGGGCACGGTCGTGCTGTCGTTCGCCGCCACGCTGGGGCTCTGCTCGGCGCTGTTCACCCAGTTCCTCGGCTATCCCGTCATGGACGCCTCGTTCGCGCTGTACGCGTTCGTCTTCCTCATCGCCTTCGGCATCGACTACAACATCTTCCTGATGGCCCGCGTACGCGAGGAGTCCACCCGCCTCGACACCCGCGAGGCCACCCTGCACGCGCTGCGGGCGACCGGCGGGGTGATCACCGCGGCGGGCGTGGTGCTGGCGGCGGCGTTCTTCGTCCTGACCGTGCTGCCGCTGGTGCCGATCGTCCAGCTCGGGCTGCTGGTGGCGATCGGGGTCGTCATCGACACCGTGGTCGTGCGCTCGTTCCTGGTGCCCGCGCTCGCCCACCACATGGGGCGGGTCATCTGGTGGCCGGCGCGAGCGACTCCGTGAGCTCCCGCCGCAGCAGGCCGGGAAACTCGTCCGTACGGGCGACCCTGGGGTCGAACACCGCCGAGATCGCCACGTTCGCACCGGCGGGCATGATCACGACCATGCCGGCGAGGGCCGGCGGCAGGCCCGGGACCGCGAACACCTCGCCCTGACCGGCCAGCTCCCTGGGCACGGGCAGGGCGGTGGCGCCGAGCCGGCGGGGGGAGCTCTGGCCGAGCAGCGGCGACAGCAGCCGCAACATCGGCACGGCCACGGCGGCGGGCAGGCCGTACAGGCCGCGGGCGGAGCGGCGGGCGTGAGCGATCCGCCTGATCGTGGTCTGCTCGGCGATCCGTTCGAGCCTGGTCGCGGGGGACGGCTCGTCGCAGGGCAAGGTGATGGGGAGCAGCCCGGTGTGGTTGCCGAGCCCGGTGTGCGCCCGATGCCCGAGCAGCCCCACCGGCAACCCCACCGGCAGCCCCCTCCGCAATCCCGCAGGCCAGTCCCCTGGCGACCCCGCCCTCAGTCTCACGGCCAACTCGGCTGCCGGACCCGCCGTCGGCCCAGCGGGCATTCCGGCCGTCTGCCCAACCGGTGGTCCAGCCGTCTGCTCGGCTGAAGACTCGCCTCTCGGCCCGGCCGCCGGCTTCCCGGCTCCGTCCAGGGTCGGCCCGGCGTCCCAGGCCGGCTGGTTCCAGGCCGGCTGGTTCCAGGCCGGCTGGTTCCAGGCGCGGATCGCGCCGGTGACGAGGGCGAGGCCGATCTGCGCGATGCTGGCGCCGGTGGCGCGGGAGACGTCGTCGAACGCCGCCCTGTCCAGATTCGCCACCTCCAGCCGGAGACCGCCGCCGGCGCTCTCGCCGGGATCCAGGTGCATGGCGAACCAAGGGGGCGAGGCCGCCGCCAGCCGGCGCAGGTCGCCGAGAGCACTCCGGACCGGCCCCGGCGACCCCCGGTACACCGGCCCTCCGCCATCATCGCCCGCTTCCGTGGGTGGGGGCAGGGTGCCGGTGCTGAGCAGGGCGCGGGCGGCGGCCACGACGCCCATGCCGTCCTGGAACGCGTGGTGCGCCCGGTAGCAGACGACGTGCCCCTCCCCCGGCTCGCCGTACAGCACCATCAGACTCCACAGCGGCCGCTCCCAGGACAGCGGCCGCAACCGCATGGCGTCCACGACCGCCTGGTACGTCACGCGCGGCAGCCGATGGAACTCGACGTGGTGCGCGGCGTCGAACCCGGGGTCCGGCTCCCAGCACGCGTGCCGACCCCGCCCAGCCACCCGGTACGTCAGTGCGGGGGCCGCCACGCGCACCCGTTCGGCGACGAGTTCGCGCAGCGACTCCGGGTCGGGCGGCGGCCCCGGACGGCGGACGGCGAGGCCGCAGTGCATGCGGGAGTCGTGCACCGCCCCCGCGCCGAGGCGGATCGCGTAATGGTCGCCGAACGTCAGGGGCACCGCACCGGCGGCCGATTCGCCTTTCACGCTTGACCACGTTATCGCCGCCACTCACCCGGAAGAAGCAATTCGGAAAGGGCGAGCCGCGACTATATTGAGCCTCACTGAATGGCGCGCATTGGCGCGAAACGACGGCGGGACAGCGCGGGGGTCGCGGGTTATGGTCGAATTTCGACCGGTTGAAAAGCTAATGCTGGGCTATTTCGGAATTATGGCGGCAATTGTGGCCGTGGGCCGGAACCGCCTGGCCGACTGGCCGCTGCTACTCGCCGGATACGCACTCGCCGCGCTGCTCCTGCTCGCCCTGGCCACCAGCGCCCGCCGGCGGCCAGGCAACAGGCCGGTCGCCATCCTCCGGTTCGCCGCTCCGCTGCTGGTGCTCCCGTTCGTCTACTCCGCCGCCGCCGAGACGGTCCTCGTGCTGCACGGCCGCTTCGTCGACGACGTGGTGCTCGCCTGGGAGCGGGCGCTGTTCGGGGGCTCGCCGAACGTGGCCGCGGTCTCCGCCGGCAGCCCGCCGCTGACCGAGCTGCTGACGCTCTGCTACTTCTCCTACTACGGCTGCTTCCTGCTCCCGATCGTCCTCTACGTCCGCGGCCGGGAGCTCCTGGCCGAGCGTTACCTGTTCGCCGCGATGACGACGTTGCTGATCTGCTATCTCGGGTTCATCGCGGTCCCGCTGGCCGGCCCGGTGCTGGCCACGCCCGAGCTCGCCGCGGCGTACCGGCCGTCCGGCTACCTGATCACGTCGCTGCAGAACCAGATCATGGCCACGTTCGACCCGCCGGGCGCGTGCTTCCCCTCGCCGCACGTGGCGGGCGCGTGGATCACGCTGCTGTGCCTGCGGCGGCACATCTCCGCCCGCGCCCGCCTCGCGCTGGGAGCGCTGACCGCCGGTCTGACGGCGGCCGTCGTGTACGACTGGTACCACTACCTCTCCGACGTGGCCGCCGGGCTGGCGGTGGCGCTGACGGTCCACTTCGTCATCGAACGGTACGCGGCCCGGCGGCCGGCCCAGGCGGCACGGTCACGCGTCCTGCACGACGCGCACCGGTAGCCGCCTCACGCGGGCCGTCGTGCGTACACCTCGATCTCGAACTTCATCCGGGCGTCGGCCAGGCCGCACACGAGCATCGTCGCGGCCGGGCGGACGTCGCCGAAACGGCGGCGCAGGACCGGCCAGCACGGCGGGAAGTCCTCACGGTCGGGCAGCAGGTATCTGACCCGGACCACGTCGGCGAACGAGCAGCCCGCCTCGGCCAGCGCCGTCTCGACGTTGCGCAACGCCTGCTCGGCCTGCTCGACCACGTCGTCGGAGATCGTCATGGTCGCGTAGTCGAAGCCGGTCGTCCCGGACACGTGCGCCCAGTCACCGTCGATCACCGCCCGGGCGTAGCCGATCTCCTCTTCGAAGGTGGACCCACTCAAGATCGCGCGTCGTTCTGTCATGAAGCCACAAGGTAGACAACCAGCAGTGATATGTCCAAGACGCTTCCCCGAATCATCTGATATCTCTGAAGCTATGGACCGCCCTGAACTCAATCTCCAGCAGTTGCACGCTTTCGCGGTCCTCTCCGAGGAGCTCCACTTCGGGCGCGCTGCCGAGCGGCTGGGCATCGCGCAACCGCCGCTCAGCCAGCAGATCCGCCGGCTGGAGGCGAAGGTCGGGCACCCGCTGTTCACCCGTGGACCCGGCGCGGTCGCCCTCACGGCGGCGGGCCGGCAGCTCCTGCCCGCCGCCCGGCGCGCGCTCGACGAGGTCGCCGCCGGGCTGGACACGGCCAGGCGGGCGGGCAGCGGCGAGGCCGGTCTCATCCGGATCGGCTTCGCCGCCTCGCTCGCGCTGACCGTCCTGCCGCGATTGTTGCGCGCCTACCGTGATCGGTATCCCCTGGTGCGGATGGAGATCCGCGAGATGACCACGGCGCCGCAGGTGACCGCGCTGCACGAGCACGCGATCGACGTCGGGCTGCTGCGCGAGCCGCCGGACGAGCCGGGCCTGGCCGCCGAGGCGATCCTGGCCGAGGAGTTCATCGCGGTCCTGCCGGCCGCCCATCCCCTCGCGGCCCGGCGCGTCGTCCCGGTCGAGGCCCTCGCCGACGAGCCGTTCGTGCTGCTGCCGCGCGGTGCCGGGCCGATGTTCCACGACCGGATCCTCGGCCTGTGCCACAGCGCGGGTTTCGAGCCCCGCCTCGGCCAGCAGGCCGTCGAGTGGCAGACGGTCTGCGCGCTCGTCGAGGCCGGCCTGGGCGTCTCGCTCGCCCCGGCGAGCATCCGCCGGATCCGCCTGAACGGCGTCGCGTACCGCCGGATCAGCCCGAACGACACCCGCACCACCGTCGCGGTCGCCTGGCGCCGCGACGACCCCAACCCCCTGGTCGCCCGCTTCCTGGAGGCCGCCCGCCGCGAACTTCCCCGCTGATCGTCCCGCTCAGTTCCGCTCGACCACGGAGCAGGATGGTGGCCGGAGGCCGACAGACCGCGGGAGGGAGCCGACGGCGCGGTGGTCAGTCCGATGGGTGCAGGCGTAGCCACAATTCGGCACGTTCGGCATGAAGCTCTCGTCCGAGCTGCCGATATGCCTCGCCCATCAGGCGTACGGCCGCGCGATCATAACTCGTGAGCGACTTGAGCACGCACAGTGCCGAACCTGGATAGCCGTCGGCGAGGAATCGCTGGGCCAGCGGCCCGTACTCATCGGGGTCCCACGGGCGGTCCCCCCGTACGGTGCCGGGCGCGAACGCCGCCGCGCCGGCGAGCACGCCGATGCCGTCGCCGGTCGGCTCGTACCGCCATCCCCGAGGGACCGCCGGACGGATCGCCCGCTCCGAGCGGGCCCCTGCCGTGATCTGCGAGGAGCCGAGGTCGGGGCGCAGGTCGAGGGCACGGCACACCGCCGCTCAGCGCGCGTCCTCGGCAGGAGACTTCCGCCCTCGCCCAGGCCCGCCCCAGTTCACCACACTCGGAGCGAGCACCGCCTACCCGTAGTGCAGCGCGTCATCACCGTTCCAGCAGAAGGGGAGGATTTCGAGCGGCTGAAAGTGGTAGGCCAGTTCGCCGCACAGAGCCTGCGGATCGTCGCTGCCGGGCGGCTGGCCGAGGAGACTCGGGTCGATGTCCCCGCAGAAAAGGTCGCCACCCCGGTCGATCCACTCCGCATAGCGCCACACGTCCGGATCTTTCGGGTCCAGCCCGTCCATGAGGAACTCGACCAGCGCGACGAACGTGGCGGGCAAGCGGAACGTTCGATGCAGAGGGTGGTGCAAGACGACCTCCAGCCAGATCGTGATCTTGCGCGAAGCGTAGTGCGGCGCGCCTGGGCCGGCGAACCCCCTGGTGGTCGTCTCAGTTCCGCTCGACCACGTAGCAGGTCCTGCGGTGGAAGCCGGTCACCGTGGCGCCCTCCACCATCAGGCCGCCCAGCACGTCCCGTACGGCGTGCCGCCACGCCTTGGCGGCGCCGGCGTCCAGCCCGCGCAGCCGCGCGATGTCCTCAGGGATCGCGACCAGCACCACCCGCCCGTCGGTACGGCCCACGACCGGGCGGTCACCGTCGGCGGCCAGCCCGAGCACCGCGTCCTCGGGCACCTCCGGCAGGTGCGGCGCCCGCCGGACCGCCGCCTCGACCCGGGGATCGGTCAGCGGCCACGTGGCCAGGACCCGGTCGGACTCGTCGCCGTGGTTGACGGCGTCGGCCAGCGCGCCGTAGAAGTCCGGCAGGTACTCCGCCGGCCGCGCGCCCAGCTTGGCCAGGTTGAAGTGGGCGTTGCGGCGGACCAGCGGGTCGTAGGTCCAGGTGATCCGGGAGATCCCGCGCTCCAGTGCCCACAGCCGCTGGTGCCGCTTCAGCTCGAAGCCGACGCCCCGGCGGCCCGCCTCGACGCCCGTGTTCTGCGAGTGCAGGGTCGAGTCCTGCCCGAAGAAGGCCACCGACGCCCCGACCATGCGGTCGCCGTCGAAGGCGCCGGAGACGTAGTTGCCCGCGTGGGTCAGCGCCCGCATCAGCCCGGCGGTGATCGGCCTGCTGTCCGGCTCGAACCCCCAGACCCGCCCGAACAGCGCGTCGGCCTGCCCGAACTCCTCGTTCGTATGGAGGGTTCTGACCAGAAGGTCCGTGGTCGCCGACATGTTGGCACCGGCGTGCCCGATCTGTTCCCCGATGGTCGATCCGCTGCAGATCGTACGTCGCTCCGTCACCCGACGAACGCTAGGAGCTTCGGTAGTGATATGTCTAATAGGCCCCCCTATAGGAACTCATATCTCTGGAGATATGAGCTGCTCACAGGTCGCAGCCGTAGATGCGGTACGTCCTCGAGCGGGCACATCCGAGCCTGCGCAGGTAACCGTTGACAGCCTGGTTGTCCTCCAGCGTCCACCCGTACTCCGTGCCGCCGGTGTAGCCGCGCGCCGCGATGGCCTCCTGGCCCCTGGCGAACAGCACGGTCTCGACGCCGCGCCCGCGCGCGTGCGGCAGGACGCCGAACAGCACGCCCCTGACCCGGTCGATCCGGCGCACCGCCCGGACCAGGCGCACCATCCCGATCGGCAGGCCGAAGCGGGTCAGCCGGCCCCGCGCGGCGGTCAGCGCCTGGTTGAGGTCGGGCAGGGCGAGGGCGACCCCGGCGGGTTCGCCGGCCACCTCGGCGAGCTGGACGATCGCGGGATCGAGGTGCGCCTTCAGCCGCCGGGTGACGTCGGCGAACTCGGCGCCGGTCATCGGCGTGAAGCCCCAGTTGCCCTGCCAGGCCCGCTCGAAGACCTCCTGCACCACCCTCATGTCGGCGTCGTAGCGGGCGCCCAAGTCGAGGGGCCGCACGGTGACCTGGTGGCGCCGCTCGGCCAGCCGCGCGACCCGCAGCAGCCGCTCCATCGGCAGCCCGCCGGCCGTCTCCTCCCACGTCCACAGGTCCTTGGCCTTGGTCAGCCCGCAGGACTCCAGCAGCGGCGGGTAGTACTCCGGGTTGTACGGCATCATCACGCTCGGCGGCCGGCCGAACCCGTCGACCAGCACCCCGCACTCGTCGTTGGTGGTGAACCCGACGGGCCCCAGCATGGTGCGCAGCCCGCGCGCCCGCAGCCACGACGCCGCCGCGTCCAGCAGCTCGCGCGCCACCGACGGGTCGTCGGCGCAGGCGAACTGCCCGAAGAAGCCGTCGCGGGCGGCGCGGATCTCGTTGTGGCGCGGGTTGTGCACGGCGGCCACGCGCCCGGCCACCCGCCCGCCCCTGCGCACGGTGAACAGCTCGACGTCGCCGTACTCGAAGAACGGGTTGCGCCGGCGGTCGAGCAGGCGCCGGCAGTCTTCGCGCAGCGGCGGCACGAAGGATGGGTCGCGGCCGTGCAGCCGGTACGGGAGCTCGATGAACTCCCGCAGCTCGCGGCGGCCCCGCACGGGCTCGGCCGCCGTGGCCGGCCCGCTAGGGGCGTGCGGAGGTGAAGACGAGGCTCGCATTGTGGCCCCCGAAGGCGAACGAGTTGGACACGACGGCTCCCGGACCGAGCGGGCGCGGCCGGCGTACCACGTCGATCTCGCACTCGGGGTCCTGGACGTCGAGGTTGATCGTGGGATGGATGAGGCGTTCGTGCAGCGTGAGCACGCTGACCACGGCCTCGATCGCCCCGGCCGCGCCGATCGCGTGGCCGAGGATGCTCTTGGTGGAGGTGACGGGCACCTGACCCGGCCCGCACAGCCGGGCGATGACCTGGGCCTCGGTGATGTCGTTGAGCGGGGTGCCGCTGCCGTGGGCGTTGACGTGGGCGACGTCGCCGGTGCTCAGGCCCGAGTCGGCGAGCGCCTGCCGGACGCACCGCTCGGCGCCCTCCCCCTTGGGGTCGGGCGTGGTCAGGTGGTGGGCGTCGGAGGTGCGGCCGTACCCGGACAGTTCTGCATAGACGCGGGCACCTCGCCGCACGGCGTCCTCCAGCCGTTCGAGTACGACGAACGCCGCGCCCTCGGCCAGCACGAACCCGTCGCGGGCGATGTCGAACGGCCGCGAGGCGCACTCCGGCTCGTTCACCCGCTGCGAGAGCGCGCCGCAGCGGTGGAAGGCGAGCAGGATCGTGGGCGACACGCACGCCTCCGTGCCCCCGGCCACGACCAGGTCGGCCGAGCCGTCGCGGAGCAGGCGCAGGCCCTCCCCGATCGTGTGGCCGCCTGAGGCGCAGGCGGTGGAGACGGTCAGGCTGGGGCCGAGGATCTGGTGACGCATGCTGACGAACGCGGCGGAGGCGTTCGGCATGATCCTCGGGACGTAGAGCGCGCTCGGCTGCGCCCCGGACGGCCCGCTCGGTGGCCCAGCAGGTGGTACGGCGGGCTGCGAGCTGGGCGGCGCGGCGTACTCGGCGGCGGCGCCGAGCAGGGTGGTCTCGGCGGTCTCGTTGCCGCCGAGGGCGGTGCCTGTCACGACCGCCCGGCGCTCGGGCGGCACCGACGCGCCGTCCAGGCCGGCCAGGCCGCTCATGCCGCCAGGGCCGAGCAGCCCGGCGTCGGCGAGCGCGTCGTCGGCCGCGCACACGGCCAGCAGCGTCGCCCGGTCCATGCGGCGCGCCTGCTTGCCCGTCACGTAGGGGGCGGTGTCGAAGCCGGGGACCTGGCAGGCGAAGCCGACCGGCAGGGACGAGGCGTCGAAGGAGGTGATGGTGCGCGCGGTGGAGCGCCCGGCGATCAGGGTGTCCCAGAACGTCCGCAGATCGTTGCCGCCCGGTGTGCGCACGCCCAGGCCGGTGACGGCGACGCGGACCCGTTCCGCCATCAGCCGGCCTGGGCCCCGGCGCGGACCAGGGAGGTCACGTCGGCCAGGGTGCGGGCCTGCTTGGCGGTGTCGAGGTCCACGACGAGCTTGAAGCGATCCTCGCTCGCCGCGGCCAGCTCGGCCATGTCGAGGCTGTCGGCGTCCAGTTCCTCACGCAGGTCGGTGTCGGGGGCGATGCGCGCCGGATCCACCGAGAGGATCCTGGCGCAGATGGCGCGCAGCTGGTGGAAGATCTCTTCCTCGGTCATGCTCACGTCCTTGTTGACTCTCGGCTTGTCGGCTATCGGCTTGTCGGCTCTCGACGGTGGCCGCTCGGGTGCTGGTCGGGCATCGGATTGGTCGGGGCGGCGGCGGGCCTGGGCACCGTACGGTACGGAGCGCTCCCCCGGACCTGGGCACCGCGAAGCACGAGGCGCTTCCCCCGGACCTGGCCGGTTACTCTACTCTTACGCTTCGACACTGTCAGCTACGATCGCTGATGCGGAGCGAGTCGCCGGACCGCTCCGGACAAGGCGGAAAGTGAGTGCCGTGACGGACCCGTTCAGCAAGTGCCGGCTGCCCGACGAGATCGAGGCGCTCATCGCGCCGGGCGTCTACCCCTTCTACGTGCCGGTGGAGGAACGGCCGGGCGGCGGGGAGGCCGTGGTGGGCGGCCGTCGCGTGCTGATGGCCGGCTCCAACGACTACCTGGCGCTGTCCGGCGACCCCCGGTTGAAGGAGGCGGGCGTGCGGGCGCTGCGCCTGCTGGGCGCGGGCAACTCGGGCTCGCGCGCGCTCAACGGCACGCTGGCCCTGCACCAGCGGCTGGAGGCTGAGCTGGCCGCGTTCCTCGGTCATGAGGCGGCGATGGTGGTCTCCACCGGCTATCAGGCCAACCTCGCGCTCAGCGCGTTGTTCGGGCCGCGTGACCTCCTGCTCGCCGATCGCGACATCCACGCCTCGCTCATCGACGCCGCCCGGCTGGGCCTGGCCCCGCTGCGCCGCTTCCGGCACAACGACCTGGACCAGTTGGAGAAGCTGCTGGAGGAGGCCGATCCGGCGGCCGGGGTGCTCGTGCTCACCGAGGGCATGTTCTCGGTCGGGGGCGATCTGTGCGATCTGCCCGGCATCGTGAAGCTCGCCGAGCGCCACGGGGCGCGGGTGGTGCTCGACAGCGCGCACGACCTCGGGCTGCTGGGGCCGGGCGGGCGAGGGGTCGCCGAGCACTTCGGGCTGCAGTCGGCGGTGGACGTGCAGACGCTGACGTTCTCCAAGTGTTTCGGCACGCTCGGCGGGGCGGTCGCCGGGCCCGGGCACGTCATCGGCTACCTGCGGCACAGCGCGCGGGCCGCGCTGTTCTCGGCCTCCCTGCCGCCGGCCTGCACGGCGTCGGCGCTGGCCGCGCTCGACGTGGTCCGCACGGAGCCGGAGCGCCGCCTGGCCGTGCTGGCCTCGGCCGAACGGCTGCGTTCCGGGCTGGCCGCGCTCGGTTTCGCCATCCCGCCCGGCGGCACCCCGACCGTGTCGCTGCGGGTGGGCGACGCCATGACGTGCTGCCGGTTCTGGTCGGGGCTGCTGGAGGAGGGGGTGCTGGCCAACGCCATGCTGCCGCCGGGGGTGCCCGAGGGCAGGGCGCTGATCCGGCTGAGCGTCACGGCCGCCCACACCGGCGCGCAGGTGGACCGGATCCTGGACGCGGTCTCCACGGTCGCCACCCGCCTCGCCATCCCCACCACCTGACCGTCCCCGTTTGGGACTCAGTCCGGGGATCAAGCGAGGGCTCAGGCCGGAAGGGCGCGGGCGGTGACGATGCCGCCGAGCGACACGCCGGACGCTCCCGCCCGCTGCTCGGCTACGTGCACGAGGGCATCGCGGCGCTCGATCTCCGGCCCCAGCCCGCGCTCGGGAGCGCCGGATCGATACGTGGACGAGGGCATCGCATGGCTCGGCTCCTCTGATCCCGGCCCGCGCTCGGGGCCTCCGAACGGGATACGCTGGCGCGATGCCGGCGGGCGAGGGGGAGGGGCCGATGTTGCGTACCTGGCTGACCGAGCGGTTCGGGCTGGAGGTGCCGCTGGTCGGGGCGCCGATGGCGGGAGTGGCTGACGGGCGGCTGGCCGCTGCCGTGTCGGCGGCGGGCGGGCTGGGCATGTTCGGGGCGCCGGCGACCGCGACGGCCTCTTGGATCGCCGAGCAGGCCGCCGTCGCGGCCGCGAGTGGCCGGCCGTACGGGATCGGGCTGATGGCCTGGGCGCTGGAGGACCAGCCCGGCCAGCTGGACGCGGTGCTGGAGGCGCGTCCCGCCTTGGTGTCGGTGAGTTACGGGGACTTCGCGCGTTATGTGGAGCCGCTGCGCGCGGCCGGGATCGCCGTGGCCACCCAGGCGGGCGCCACCTGGGAGGCGCTGGCGGCCGAACGGGCCGGGGTGGACGTGGTCGTGGCGCGTGGCGGGGAGGGCGGCGGCCACGGCAGGGACGAGGTGGCCACGCTGCCGCTGCTGCAGAGCGTGCTGGACGCGGTGAGCGTCCCGGTGCTGGCCGCGGGTGGGATCGCGACGGCCCGCGGGCTGGCCGCCGTGCTGGCCGCGGGCGCGGAGGGCGGCTGGGTGGGCACGGCGTTCCTGGGCTGCGCCGAGACGACGCTGTCCGGGGCGGCGAGAGAGCGGGTCCTGGCCACGGAGGAGACGGGCACGGCCTACGGCCGGGTCTTCGACGTCGCGCAGCGGCTGGCCTGGCCGCCGGAGTTCGGGGGGCGGGCGCTGCGGAACGCGTTCTTCGACCGGTGGGAGGGGCGGGAGGAGGAGCTCGCCGTGGACGAGGCCGCTCGGGCCGAGCTGGAGACCGCGCGGGCGAAGGGCGACTTCGACGGCGCGTACGTCTACGCGGGCCAGGCGGTGGGCCTGGTGCGGCAGGAGCGCACGGCCGCGGACGTGGTGACCGGCTTCAAGAACGCACAGGCACTGCTCACCCGCCGCTTCGACGACCCGCCGTCTACTGCCGGGCTGGGCCCGGGATGACGTCGCGGACCACGTAGGCGATGAGGGCGAGCAGGACGAGGTCCGCCATCAGTGGTGCGGCCATGCCGGCGACCAGGTAGAGCGCGGCGCCCACGAGCCCGCCGGCGAACATGGCGGCGAACATGGCGGCGAACATGGCGGCGACCGCGCACGCCCGGCGCCGCCACGCCTGTGCGGGCGCCTGTGAGACCAGCCGGGTGACGATGCTCGTGACGACCGTGATGTTCACCAGGCCGGGCACCGCCATGCGGAGCGGGGCTCGCCGGCGATCGCGAAGCCGGAGAAGACCACGTTGCCGGTCATGTTGGCGACGAAGACGCGGTTCAGGCCGAGGAAGGTGCTGGCGTCGACGAGGCCGGACGAGACCATCAGCATGATGAGCGGCGCCGGCAGTGGGCCGTGCTCGTTCGTGCCCTGCGGGAACAGCGCATTGGAGAACCAGTGCGCCGGCCTGTTCACGGACGACCTCCCAGACGTACTCCCCCGATGCCGAGTACACGTACCCGGGCGGGCGGGCGATCGTCCCGCGAGGGAGCCGGGCCCCCGGTTGGCGCCGGTCAGGAGGACGGCGCATGAGAGAGCAGCTCCGCCTCTGAGCCGACCGGCACGGGATGCCATGGGATGATCGTGACGAAGAGGCGAAAAAGGAGAGGCAGGCCACGGTGCCAGAGCAGCAGGAGCGACGCGTACCCGGAATGTCAGGCCCCCTGGAGGCGGTGACCGTCGGCCTGTCGGCGCTCGGCCGCGAGCCGGGCGGCGAGAAGCTGGCGGACGCGCTCATGTCCGGCCGCTTCCGCCAGCTCGACACCTCCAACGAGTACGCGGGCGGCCGCAGCGAGACGCTGATCGGGCAGGCGCTCGCGGGCGCCAAGGACGCCGGGGTGACGATCTTCACGAAGGCGGACCGCGACCCGGAGACGGGGGTGTTCGACGGTGACCGGGTGATGCGCTCGTTCGAGGAGACGATCACCCGGCTGGGCGTCGAGCGGCTGCCGGTCTACCACCTGCACGACCCGTTCACGATCACGCTGGCGGAGGCGATGGCGCCCGGCGGGGCCGTGCCGGCTCTGGTGTCGCTGCGCGAGCAGGGGCTGGTCGGCGAGATCGGCATCGCGGCGGCGGGCGGCACGCTGGTGCAGGACTACATCCGTACGGACGCGTTCGACGCGGTCCTCACCCACAACCGCTACACGCTGGTGGACCGGCGCGGGGAGGACATCCTCGACCTGGCTACCGAGCGGAACATGACGGTCTTCAACGCCGCGCCGTTCGGCGGCGGCATCCTGGCCGGCTCCCCGCGCCGCGCCGGCCGGTACGGCTACCGGCCGATCTCGCCGGAGTTCGGGCAGTACGTGGAGCGGCTGCGGGAGCTGGCGGAGCGGTGGGGCATCGCGCTGGCCGCCGCCGCGCTGCATTTCTCGATGGCCGAGCCGCGAGTCCATTCAACGGTGGTGGGAGTGACGTCGGTGACGCGGCTGGAGGAGTTGGCGGCGCTGGTCGACACGGAGGTGCCGGGCGGGTTCTGGGACGAGGTGGCGGCCCTGGGCTCCCCACCGCCCTCGCCGGTGGACTGAGCCACAGCACCGCACCGGGTCCCGGCGTCGCACGACAGCCGCGCGGGGGCCCGGCGCGGCCTGACACCCACGCTGGGACCGCGCGCGGCCGGGCGGCCCGGCCGGTTCAGGGCAGAGGGGAAAGGCCCTCGTGGTGGACCGTCCACGAGCCGGGGAAGCCGGGCGTGGGCGGGCCGCCGTCCCACCCCCTGGCCATGAGCGCGACCGCCGCCAGCAGCCCGCCGTTGCCCGGCAGGTAGACGGGCAGCGTGGCGCTCTGCCGGTTGTGCCCGTTGGGCAGGTACGTGTTCTTCGTCTCCGGCCGCAGCAGCGCCGCCACGGCCAGGTCCGGCTCGCCCAGCCGGGTGGCGGTCATGGCGATGGCGGGGTAGTCCCAGCCCCACGTGCTCTCCCAGTTCCAGCGGTCGAGCACGTCGTCCAGGGTGCGGCGCATGGTGGCGGCGTCGATGACGGGCGTCGGGGGGACGACGCCGAGCGCGTACAGCATGGAGGGGTGGTCGTCGCGCACCGTGTACGGCGGCGCGTCCATGGCCGCGTACACCCCGTCGCGCACGAGGGGCCGGGCCATCCCGTCCGCCACCTCGGCCCAGCGCGGCTCGGGCGGCAGGCCCAGCAGCAGCCGCCAGCGCTGCGCCACGCGCAGCGCCCACGACCAGTAGGCCAGCTCGAACGTGGGATTCGCCGCCTCGGCCCGCACGTCCGCGTACGACTCCTGGGCCGGCACCAGCGGCGGCCCCAGCCCGTACCCCCTGGGCTCCTTGACGGCGAAGGCGGCCATGAAGGCGGCGGTGTCGAGCACGAGGTCGCCGTAGAGGGACAGGGCCCGGCGGGTGCCGGCGGCGCGGCGCACCAGCTCGGCCAGGTAGATCGGGTGGGGCTGCTGCCACACCAGGAACGGCCCGATCGGGCTCGGACTCTCCCGCCCGTCGGGGCCGGTCTGCTTGGGCCAGCGGGCTCCGGGGCAGCCCTGCGCGCGGGCGGTCTCGCGGGCGAGCGGCTGGATGGCGGCGTACCAGGACAGGCTGCGTTCCAGCAGCTCAGGGCGTCCCCACAGCGGGAAGTGCGCCGCGTGCCACCAGTGCATCTCCAGGTGGAAGTGGCCGCGCCAGCTGTTGGCGATCAGCCCGGTCTCGGCGGGTGGGGTGGCGCCGGCGCAGTGGATCGCCGTGAGGTACTGCGACAGGACGATCCGCCGCTCCAGCTCGGGGGCGCGCTCGTCGCGGCTGCCGGACAGGTCCACCGCCCCGCCCGTGCTCCAGAACCGGGGCCAGTGCCGTGCCGAGGCTCCGGCGACCTCCTCATGACAGGGCGGTTCCGTCTCCGCGTGGCCCGGCAGGAAGGCGAACGTCAGCTCGGCGACCGGCTCGCGGAAGGTGATCAGGAACTCGTGGAAGCCGACCGCGATCAGCTCGCTTCCGGCAGCCCGCACGCTCACCTGGTACGCGGTGCCGTCGAGCCGCCGCTCGACCGTGCCGCCGCCGGCGCGTGCGAGCAGGCGGGAGGTGTGCTCCCCCGGCCTGGTCCAGTCGGCCGCGTTCCCCCACGCCTCGGACCCGTACGGGAACGCCAGCCGCACCCCCGTCTCCACCAGCGCGGGCGACTCCAGCCGCACGCTGATCACGTCCCGATCGGGATGGCAGGCGGTGACGACATGGAACGGCGCGCCGCGCAGCAGGTAGCTGCTGGTCAGCGTGCCGGTCCACAGGTCGAGGCGCTGGCGGGCGCCGCTCACGTCCTCGGGGGCGAGGGGCGCTCCGGCGGCCGTGGCCAGCCCGATCCGGCCGAGGTCGAGCCGGTGCGGGTTGGCGCGCAGCCACGACTCGGCGGCCGAGGCGGGGTTCTCGCCGTCGCCGCTCAGGTCGCCGCGCATGTCCACGTACGGGACAGGCCCCCGGGCCGTCTCGTACGTGCGTGTCGTGTCGGCCAGCCGGTACGAGCCGGGCATGCTGTGCCAGCCCCACGACGCCATGGTGGCCAGCAGCGTCCCCGGCGCCGTACCCGTGCGGTCCTCGACCGGGTAGGAGCCGGGGAACGTCTGCAGCCCGGTGAGGTCCGCCGTGAAGCAGAGCTCCCCGTTGCCCACCGACAGAGGTGACTCGGGCAGGATCCGGGTCACCTCGACGGCGTGCCGTGCGGCCAGCGCGCGGCGGTCGATCACTGCTTGATCGCCGTCGCGACCTGCGAGACGAAGTCCGTCGCCGCGGCGGCGGGCTGCTGGCGGCCGAACAGCACCTCGGCGTTGACCCGGTCGAGGATCTTCGGCGTGTCGGTGGATCCGGCGGGCCCGATCACCAACGGAGGCCCGGCCTTCGGCGTGAGCGCGTCGATGAAGGTGGCCTGCGCCTTCTCCGGTTCGCCGAGCACGTCCTGGATGGCCGTGCGGACGTCGGAGTTGGCCGGGATGCCCCGGTCAGCCAAGATGATCTTGCCCGCGTCGGGGCTGTTGACCAGGAAGTCGAGGAACTTGGCGGCCTCCTTGGGATGTTCGGTCTTGGCGTTGATGCTGTAGATCTGCGAGGCCTGCAGCCACATGCCGGGCTGGGTGGCGCCGCTCTCGCCCGGCACCCGCATCAGCCGCAGCGGCTGCCCGGCGGCCTTGCTGAGCGCGCTGAGCTGGTTGCTCCAGTCGAACTGCATCGCCGCCTGGCCGCGGCCCATCAGCGACTGCTCGGGCGCGGGCTGGGTGATCAGTTCGGCCGTCTGCGAGGCCGGCGGGGTCGCCCCGGAGTTCATCAGCTCCAGCGTCATCGTCCACCAGTCCACCAGCGTCTTCTCGCCGATGCCGACCTTGCCGTCGGCGGTGTAGAGGGCCTCGCCGCGCTGGCGGGAGTAGACGTCCAGCATGTCGGTCCTGGTCGGGTCGGCCAGCGCGAACGTGCCCTTCGGCAGCTTCGGGACCAGCTCCTTGGTGATGCGCTTGAAGTCGTCCCAGGTCCAGGTGTCCTCCTCGGGCAGGGCCACGCCCGCCTTCTCGAACACGGACTCGTTGACGATCAGGGAGATGGCGTTGACGCCGGTCGGCACGCCGTACTGGACGCCGCCGAACTTGCCGTTGTCCAGCGCGGCGGCGCCGATCTTGTCGGTCTTCAGATCGGTCTTGGCGAGGTCGAGCAGGGCGCCGCGGTCGCCGTACTCGCGGGGGTAGGCGCCGCCGAGCGTGATGACGTCGGGCGCGCGCCCGCCCGCCACCTCGGTGGCCAGGCGGTCGAAGTAGGAGTTGAAGTCGGTGTAGCTGCCCTTGACCTTGATGCCGGGGTTCTTGGCCTGGAAGGCCTCGATGACCTTCTGGGTGGCGGCCGCCCTGTCGTTGTTGCCCCACCAGCCGAAGCGCAGCTCGACCGCGCCTCCGTCCGAGCCGCCGGACGAGCCGCCGCCGCACGCGGAGACCGCGAGCAGGACGCCGGTGAGACAGAGCGCCGCCAGGCCACTGGTTCTTCTCGGCATGGCCTTCTCCTTTAGTTGGTACGTGGTGACACTGGGGGGGTGACGCGGGGCGGGTGAGCCCGGATCAGCGGAAGCCGGTCGTGGAGATGCCCTGCGTCAGGTAGCGCTGCCCGGCCAGGAAGAACCCGAAGATCGGCGCCAGGCCCACGATGGACATGGCGAACAGCTGCCCCCAGGCCGTCTCGCCCTGCCCGTCCATGAACGAGCGCAGCGCCACGGGCATGGTCCACAGCTCGGGGTCGGTCAGGAAGATGAGCTGGCTGAAGAAGTCGTTCCAGGTCCAGATGAAGGTGAACAGCGCCGAGGTGGCCAGCGCCGGCACCGACAGCGGCATGATGATCCGCCAGTAGATCCTGAAGTGCCCGCAGCCGTCGATGCGGGCCGCCTCGTCCAGCTCCCTGGGCAGGCCGCGGATGAACTGCACCATCAGGAAGATGAAGAACGCGTCGTGCGCCAGGAACTTCGGCACGACCAGCGGCAGGTTCGTGTTGATCCAGTCGAGCTGGGAGAACAAGACGTACTGGGGGACGATCAGTACGTGGATGGGCAGCATCAGCGTCGCCAGCATCATGGCGAAGAAGACGTTCCTGCCCCGGAAGTTCAGCCGCGCGAAGGCGTAGGCGGCCAGCGAGCACGACATCAGGTTGCCGACCACGGCCAGCAGCGCGATCACGGCCGAGTTCAGCAGGTAGAAGTGGAACGGGTGCTCCAGCGCCGTCCAGCCGGCGGTGTAGTTGCTCAGGTCGAAGCTGGTCGGCCAGATGGAGGGGTCGCGGAAGATGGTCTCGGTCGGCTTGACCGAGCTGGACACCATCCACAGCAGCGGATAGAGCATCACCAGGCCGAAGCCGATGAGCAGCACGTGCTTCGACAGCCGGCGCGAGCGTCCGCCGGAGGCCTTGAGTTCAGCCACCATAGAACACCCACCGCCTGGCGAAGAGGAAGTTGATTCCGGTCAGCACGGCGATGATGGCCAGCAGGAACCACGCCATCGCGGAGGCGTAGCCCATGTCGAAGGAGCCGAAGCCGCGTTCGTACAGGTAGAGCGTGTAGAGCAGGGTGGAGTCCGACGGCCCGCCGCGCCCGCCGCTGATCACGAACGCCTGCGTGAAGCTCTGGAAGGCGCCGATGAGCTGCAGGACGAGGTTGAAGAAGATGATCGGGGTGAGCATCGGCAGCGTGATGTGGAAGAACCTCGTCACCGTGCCCGCGCCGTCCACCTGGGCCGCCTCGTAGTACGAGGTGGGGATCTGGCGCAGCCCGGCCAGGAAGATGACCATGGGCGCGCCGAAGGTCCAGGCGTTGAGCAGCACGAGTGTGCCGAGGGCGAAGTCGGGGTGTGACACCCAGCTGACGCCCTCCGTGCCGAATAAGGCCAGCACCTGGTTGACCAGGCCGTCCTTGCCGAAGATCTGCCGCCACAGGATGGCGATCGACACACTGCCCGCGAGCAGCGAGGGCAGGTAGTAGACGGACCGGTAGAAGCTCAGCCCGCGCACGCCGCGGTTGAGCAGGAGTGCCAGGGCCAGCGCCAGCACGAGCTGGATGGGCACCGACACGAACACGTAGATGAACGTGACCAGCAGCGACTTGTGCAGCCGCGGGTCGGCGAGCATCTCGCGGTAGTTGTCCAGTCCGAGCCATTCCGGCGGCTTGAGCAGGGTGTATTCGGTGAAGGACAGGTAGAGCGAGGCCAGGATCGGCCCCACGGTGAACAGCGCCATGCCGATGAACCACGGCGTGAGGAACAGGTAGCCGATCCGGTCGCGTGGCGGGCCGCTGATCTTTCTGTGACCGGCCCGGCGCCGGGTCAGAGACCGCGTCCGGGCTGGTGAGGCAGGGGTCGGCGAGACGGTCGTCTCGGGGCTGTCAGGGGGATGCAAACGTTCGCTCATCTATTACCCTTCGCGGTCGCGCTGAGCCGCACGCAACCGGGGACAATCAGGGACGCAAGCCGTGAGGCGCCTGTGAGTAACCAGTTTCTAACATTGCCCACATCGGGTGTCAACGCTTGGTTGGCCGAGCGATGACCTGCATCGACGGCGAAGCCGCCGGGACTTGCGCGTTTTCCAGCAAACGGTTGTAATACCCGAAGAAACCGGTATCTCAGCGTCGGCGCCCGGCCGGGGGTCAGTGTGATGTCATGCATGCGAGACGACGGCCGAGCGTGCGGGAGAGCGGATGAAGGCCAGCGCCCAGGACAGAGACGGAGACGATGAGCGGAAAGAGGCCGGCTCAGGCCGGGCACCAGGCCAGGCAGCGGGGCGGATAGCGGGGCGGCGGGGGCCGCGACCGGCCGGGCCGGCCACGATCAGCAGTGTCGCCGCGGCCGCCGGGGTCTCACGGGCCACGGTCTCGCGGGTCATGAACGGCTCGCCGAGCGTGCACCCCGAGCTGGCCGCCCGGGTCAGGGCCGCGGCCGAGGCGCTCGACTACGAGCCGAGCGCGGCCGCGCGCAGGCTCGCGCTCGGCCGCACGGGCACCGTCGCGCTGGTGGTCCCCGACCTGTCCAACCCGCTGTTCCAGAACGTGCTGCGCGGGCTCAGCCAGGCCGCGGGCAAGGCGGGCTGCCAGCTGCTGGTGGTCGAGTCGGACGAGGACCCGGAGGAGGAGGTGGTCCTGGCGCTGGAGGCGCGGCGCAACTGCGACGGGCTCGTGCTGGCCTCGCCCAGGGCGCCGGACGGGCGGCTGCGTGAGCTGAGCGAGCGGCTGGCGCCGTTCGTGCTGGTCTACCGGGAGGTCGCCGGGCTAGGCGCGCCGTCGCTGTCGATCGACAACCGCGCCGGCATCGGCGAGATCGTGGCCCACCTCACCGCGCTGGGCCATCGCCGCCTGGCCTACCTGGCCGGCCCGCCCGCCAGCGCGGGCAACGCCGAGCGGCTGGCCGCGCTGCGCGCCGCCCCCGGGCTGGAGCTGACCGTGCTGCCGTGCGGGTCGATGTTCGACCACGGCCACGCCGCCGCCGCGGCGGTGGTGGAGTGCGGGGCGAGCGCGGTCGTGGGGTTCAACGACATGGTGGCCTCGGGCGTGCTGACCGGCCTGCGCGAGCTGAACGTACGGGTGCCCGGCGAGGTGTCGGTCACCGGGTTCGACGACATCGCGTTCGCCCGCTACACCTCACCGCCGCTGACCACGGTGTCCATCCCGGCGAACGAGCTGGGCAGGCAGGCGTGGGAGCGGCTCTGGGCGCTGATGAACGGCGAGAGCGGCGGCTACAACGTGCGCTACCAGCCCCGTTTGCTCGTCCGCGACAGCACCGGCCCCGCGCCGTCCTAGACACCGCTCCCCCGGCGGCTGAACATCGGCGGAGCATCCTGCGTACCTCCTGACGAAGCGACCACAAGGCGACAGATGAGGCGACGCTGAGGAGGCGGGACGGTGACGATGGCCGGGCTCGGACGGATGGCGGGCGCCATGACCGTGACTCTGACGGTGGCCGTCGCGGTGGCGGTGACGGGCACAATAGCCGTGCCCGTCACCGCGCTGGCCGACCCCACCCCCGCCCAGGCCAGGGCCAAGCTGATCAAGCTGAACGAGCGGGCCGACCGGCTCGTCGAGCGCTTCAACCAGGCCACGGAGACCTACCGCAAGGCCAGGAAGAAGTACGAGACGCTGGACACCGAGTTGCGCGCCAAGCAGGCGCAGGCCGAGGCGCTGCGCGGCGAGGTGGCCGAGCTGGCGCTCAACGACTACCAGATGGGCGGCCCGCTCGGCTGGCAGCGGTACGTGGTCCAGGGCGACCCCACGGCGATGCTCGGCGGCATGGCCTCTCTGGAGCAGATCATGCTGGACCGGGCGGCCAAGGTGCGCGCCTTCCACAGCGCGACCGAGGACCTGCGCCGGCGGCGCGACGCGGCCAAGGGCGTGCTGGCCGAGGCGGAGAGCGCGCGCGACGACGTGCGCGAGGAGAAGTCGAAGGTGGAGAAGCTCGTCGGCGAGCAGACGAAGCTGCTGCGCAGGCTGGGCGCCTTCAAGACCGGCAATCCGCGCAGCACCGGCATCACCTACACCGGCCCCGCCTCAGGCAACGCCCGCGAGGCGCTGCAGTTCGCGTTCGGGCAGGTCGGCAAGCCGTACCGGTTCGGCGGCACGGGGCCGGACTCGTGGGACTGCTCGGGCCTGGCCCAGGCGGCCTGGCGCGCGGCCGGGGTGCAACTGCCCCGCACCACGTACACGCAGTGGAGCTGGGGCGCCGCCCGGCGTGTGCCGGTGAGCCAGGCGCAGCCCGGCGACCTGCTGTTCAGCAGAGGGCTCGGGCACATGGGCCTGTACGTGGGCGACGGCAAGATGGTGCACGCGCCGCAGACCGGGGACGTCGTCAAGGTGGTCGTGCTGGACGACTACTGGCGCAACCGCCTCCTCGGCGCGGTCCGCCCCTGAGGCCGCCGACCCCGGCCCCTGCCGCCTTGAGGACGTCCCCGCTACAGGTTGACGGGCGCGCGGGTGAACACCGGCCCGGCGTGCCGCCCGGTCGGGACGCCGGCGGCCAGCACGGGCATGGTGGCCAGCAGCTGCCCGGCCAGCTTCAGCTCGAACATGACGCCCATCGCCGCGTCGAGATGCCCGGGATCGCCGTCCACGCAGTGCTGCAGCGCGTCCAGCAACCGGGTGAACGTCACCCTGAACTGGTGCACGCGCCGCCACGCCTCGCTCTCCGGATCGAGGTCGGCGGGCCGCTGGTTCGGCGTGAGCGGCCACACGCCGTCGGCGTCGAAGGGGTACGGGTCGCCGCTGTAGGAGAACCCGTCCGGGGCCGAGGGGTCGCGCACCAGGCGGCGGCCCTTGGCGATGGCGGCGAAACGGTAGTAGTGGGCGATGTCACCGTCGGGATCGACCGGCGAGTCGGGCGTGCCCTCGCCCTCCTCCACGATGAGCCCGATGGCGCGGGCGGCGTCCTTGGTGGTCCTGATCGGGAAGAGCCGGTCGGCGCCGAACCACGCGGGCGCGACCACCTGCCGCCGCACGTCGCCGGGCAGAACCTCCTGAGGCAGGGCGAGCAGCGCGTCGGACAGCGTGCGGTAGAACTCGCCGATCGTGGCGAACTCCGGCGGCTCGGCCACCCCGTCCGTCTGCCGGAACACGAGCGGGTTCTCCGGCTCCTCGATCCGCATGAACACCGACTCCATGAGCCCGAGGGAGAACGGTTCGAGCCCGACGACGAGGTCATCGCCGATGCCGAGCGGCAGCGGCCCCGGATAATCGGCCACGAAGTCAGGGGCGTCGAGCGCGGGCCTGGCGCCGAGGGCGTTGAGCAGGTTGCACCCGATGAGCAGGTGCAGCATCTCGTCCACGACGACGTCGTGCACGGCCCACCAGATGTCGCGGTTGCGGCCCGGCTTGAGCGACAGCATGGCGGTGAGGTACGGCGGGATGGTGGCGAACTCCAGCCGGATGGCGTCCTGGACCCGCGGGACGAGGTCGGCGGGCTGCTGCGCCCTGGCCAGCTCGTCGACGGCGGCGCGATCGATCCTCAGCATAGGTCAGTCACTCCCCTCTGCGGCGCGGTCGGTCCTCGGCATCGGTCGGTCGCTGCCTTCGGCGGCCCGGTCGAACCGTCTTCTGACCCGCTCGGCACTCTCGTGCGCGGCGGCCGTCTTGGCGACGGACTCCTGCGCCGCCCGCCCCGGCACGGCGCGCCGCATCGCCCTGGGCCCGGTGGGCAGGCCGCGCAGCCAGCGCAGGATCGTGGCCCGCTTCGGCTCCGACAGGTCGCGGGTGACGGGCATGTGGTTGGGGTCGGTGATGTCACGCGACAGCGCCAGCAGCATGGCGGCCCGCCAAGGCTTGAGCGCCTCCAGGTCGCCGAGGTTCACCAGGTGCTCGCCCATGATCGGATAGTGCAGGGCGTAGGGGGCCAAGAGGCGCTGCACCTCGCGTTCGAGGTCCTCGTCCGCGGGCGGGACGTGGGCGTCGCGCACGTGGGCCACGATCACGTCGAAGCTCGGGTCGAGGCCGGAGCCGTCGAGGTCGAGCTCACCGTCCTCGGTGACGCGCGGGCTGTAGCCGACCCGCTCGACGACGCCGTCGAGCGCGCCGCGCGGGTTGCCCGGGTCACCGGCGGAGAACGTCACGGTGGCGGTGCCGCCGGGTCCGGTCTCGACGGTGGCGGGTCCCGTGAGCACGGCGCCGGGGCCCTGGGCGGAGGCGAGGTGAATGGTCAGGCCGGCGGCGGGCGCGCCGCGGCGCCGCGCGTGCAGGGTGGCCGTCGCCGAGGCGCCGGCCTCGACGCGGTGCACGAAGTCGTCGGCCCTGACGTACAGGCCGTCCGCGACCTCCCTGGAGACGACGAGCAGGCCGCCATCCGGTCTGGGTATGACCAGCGCGAGGGGACGCCGGGCGAGCGCTTGGGCGGCTTCGGGAGTGAGCGGGAGCGAGACGACGCCCGCGGGCGGGAGGTCCGGGAGCAGCGAGACCGTGCCGAGGCCGAGCCCGGCGCCCGGAGGGAGGACGTCGCCCGCCGCCACGTCCTCGCCGGGCAGGACGGCGACGCCGATCGCGGCCGCCTCGGGGTGCACGGTCCCGGTCGCGTCGGCGAGCGGGTAGGCGTTGCCGAGGTCGAGCACGAGCCGGTCGCCGGTCACGACGGCCACGGCCGCGCCGATCGGGACCTCCTCGGTCAGCAGGCCCCCGTCGAGGCGGCGGCCGGCGACGAACGACATCGGCTCCCCCGCCCGCCACGGCCCGATGCAGCCGGTGAGCCTGCCGGTCGCGAAGGTGACGCCACCGCGCCTGGCGTCGATCCCGAACACGTTGAGACCGATCGACAGCCGCTGCGGCGACGCCGCGCGCAGGGCGGCCAGCACGGGGACGGAGCCGGCGCCCGGGCCGTACTCGACATCCTCCAGGACGGAGATCCACGAGGCGCCCAGCCCGCCGAAGCCGTCGCCGGGGACGCGCTGCCACAGGTCACGGAAGGCCGCCGGCCGGTAGCGGCCGGACAGCAGCGTCTCGCCGCCGTGGCCGGTGAGGCGGACGGTCAGCCCCCAGATCTCGGTGGAGAACTGCCACTCGGGATCGAGGTCGGCGAGCTTGGCGGCGGCCCGGTCGCGGGTGGCGGCCACGACCAGCCCGAAAGCCGGGTCGTCCGCCGTCAGCGGCGCGCCTGGCGCGCCCTCCCCGCCGTCGACCACGCAGCCGAGCAGGTCGAACGTGCCGCCGCCGTACGGGTTCCAGCCCGGATCCGGCACGCCGCCCGAGCCGAAGGAGGACGGGTCGTTGTTCATGGTCGGCACGTCGCTGAGGAACCGGCCCGCGAAGGTGACGCGCGGGCTGTCGAGATGGCTCATCGTGGCGCTCCCCCTGTCCGTTCAGTATCGGATCGTGCGAAGGACGCTGAGATCGGGATCGGCCCCCGTCAACCCCCACCACACACTGATGCCGCACCGCCGGGCCGGGCACTGCCCTCAGGGATAGACCTCAGGGACCGCTTCCGGAGGCAGCGCTCCGCCGGAATCTTCACGACTTTTCCGGCTGCGCTCGGGTACGGCATGCTAATGATCTGTAAGCACCCGCCCGCGATCGCCGCGGGCCGAGGTCACGATCACGCGCACATCCAGCAGTGATCACATACCGCGATCGAGCGGCTGCCAATCGTCAATCGAAGGTTGTGAGACTCATCGAGACACATGACGGAGGTACCTGATGCCCTTCCTGACCCAGCTCGCCGACGTCGCCCGCCGCACCGGGCACCCCGTGACCGAGGTGGGCGGCTGGAGGACCCGCGGCCACGGGCCGCAGCCGGAGGTGCAGGGCATCGTCTGCCATCACACCGCCGGACCGGCCGGAGGCGGCGACTACCCCTCGCTCGCGGTGGTGCGCGACGGCCGCCCCGGGCTCGACGGGCCGCTGTCGCACTTCGGCCTGGGCAGGTCGGGGCACATCTACGTCATCGCGGCCGGGCGCTGCTGGCACAACGCCCCCTCGACCTCGCCGCGGCACGACAACTCCAGCTCGATCGGCATCGAGGCGGAGAACGACGGCTCCCAGCCGTGGCCGGAGGTCCAGCTGGACGCCTACCGGAAGCTCTGCGCCGAACTGTGCCGCGCGTTCGCGCTGCCCGCCTCGCGGGTCAAGGCGCACCGTGAGGTCAACACCTCCAAGCCCGACCCCCACTCCATCGACATGAACGCCTTCAGGGCGGCCGTCGCCGCCCTGATCAACGGCGGGCCCGTGCCCGCGCCCGGACCATCCACCCCCACCCCATCCTGGACGGAGGAGATCTTGAGAGAGCTCCCGCTGATCAAGCCCGGTGACGACAACTTCGACGTCAAGACCGTCAGAGGCTGCCTGTTCGCGCGGGGGCACGTGCCGCCGGCCGCGTACGCCGGCATCCAGGACGGCCTGGAGGGGTGGCTGAAGACCACGCAGTGCGACAACGGGCTGGTGGAGCTGGTCCGCGGCTTCCAGCGGGCCGAGGGCATCGACGAGGACGGCTTCGTCGGGCCCGCGACGTGGGGGCCGCTGCTGCGCGTGTAGCCGGCCCCGGAGCCTGAGCCCTGCCGGAAATGGGCGGGACGGGCCCGCGGCGGGGGGCGTGCCATACTTCGGGGATGGCGCGGATCGTCTTCATCGGGGTCGGTGACGTGGAGCTGACGCGCCGCGTCGCCTCCGCCCTGATGCTCACCCCCTCGCTGCACGGCGAGCTGGAAATCGTGCTGCACGACGACGACCCCGGCCGGCTGGCGACCACCGAGCGGTTGGTGCGCGCGCTCGACGCCGAGGCGCGGGCGGACGCGAAGATCCGCAGTGTGTTCGACCGCCGGCAGGCCCTCAAAGGCGCCGGGTTCGTCGTCGCCCACCTCGACGTCGGAGGGTTCGAGGCGACGCTGCGCGACTTCGAGATCCCCCACCGCTACGGCCTGCGCCAGACCATCGGCGACACGATCGGCATCGGCGGCGTCTTCCGCGGGCTGCGCACGATCCCCGTGCTGGTCGAGCTGGCCGCGCAGATGGCCGAGGAGTGCCCCGACGCGTGGCTGCTGAGCTGCAGCGACCCGATGGCGATGACCGGGTGGGCGGTGCACGAGGCGACGGGGTTCGAGCGGTTCGCCGGGCTCTGCCACTCGGTGTGCGACACGCACGCGTACCTGGCCGATCTGGTGGGCCGCGACGAGGACGAGGTGAGCTTCCTCAGCGCGGGCCTCAACCACCAGTCGTTCGTGCTGCGTTTCGAGGCCGGCGGGCGCTCGCTCTACCCGGAGCTCGACGCGGTGCTCGACGCCGACCCGCAGCTCAAGCGGCACGTCCGCGCCGAGCTCTACCGCACCTTCGGCTACTTCCCCACGCAGTCGAGCGAGCACGCCGCCGAATACGTGCCCTGGATCATGCGTCACCCCGACGAGACCGCCCGGCTCGGCGTGCCGGTCGAGGAATACCTGCGCCGGGTCGGCAAGAGCCTGCACCTGTACGAGGAGACACGGCGGGCCCTGTCCGCCGGCCACCCGCTGCTGATCCGCTGGCAGCACCAGGAGCCCGCCGCGGCGGCGATCCTGGCCATGCTGACCGGCGAGGAGAAGGAGATCTACGTCAACGTGGCCAACCGGGGGCTGATCGGCAACCTGCCCGAGGGCAGTTGTGTGGAGGTGCCGGCCGTCTTCGGCGCGGGCGGGGTGCGCCCCCGGGCCGTGGGCGAGCTGCCCGTGCAGCTGGCCGCGCTCAACCGGACCTTCCTCAACGTGGTCGAGCTGACCGTGCGTGCCGCCCTCGACGGCGAGCGCGCGCACGTCTACCACGCCGCGATGCTCGACCCGAACACGGCGGCCACGCTGCCGCTGCCCGCGATCGAGCGGCTGTGCGACGAGCTGATCGAGGCGCACGGCGACCTGCTGCCGCCGGCGGTCCGTGCATGAGTGAGTCGATGCCGACCGAGGTGCGGCGCGAGCGCATGCTGGCGCTGCTCACCGAGCAGGAGTTCGCCCGGGTCGCCGAGCTGGCCGAGGCGTTCGGGGTCTCCAGCGTGACCGTCCGCGCGGACCTCGACGCGCTGGAGGAGCAGGGCCGGGTGCGCCGGGTGCGCGGCGGCGCCGTGTCGGCCGGGCCCGCGCCGCACGTCGAGCCGTCGTTCGAGCTGTCGCTGGGCACGGCGGCGGTGGAGAAGTCGCTCATCGGGAAGATCGCCGCCCGGCTGGTCGGCTCGGGCGAGAGCGTGCTGATGGGGGCCGGCACCACGACCTCCTACGTGGCCAGGGAGCTGGTCGCGCGCTCCGACCTGACCGAGGTGACGGTGTTCACCAACGGGCTGCGCACGGCGCTGGAGCTGGAGCCCGCGCTGCCCAGGATCTCGGTCGTGGTGACCGGCGGCAGCCTGCGCCGCCAGCAGCACTCGCTGGTCGACCCGCTGGGCGGCAAGCTGCTGGAGGGCATCAGGGCCCACACCGTCATCCTGGGCTGCGGCGGCGTGGACGCCGCGGGCGGGGTGACCAACGTGAGCCTGCCCGACGCGGAGATGAAGCAGCGCATGTTGCGCGCCGCGGCCAGGAAGATCCTGGTCGCCGACGCGTCCAAGCTGGGCGTGGTGGAGATGGCGCCGATCTGCGCGATCGGCGACATCGACCTGCTGATCACCGGCGAGTCGGCCGACCCGGAGTGCGTGGCGGCGCTCAGGGACAAGGGCCTGGAGGTCGAGATCGCCCGCTGAGCGCCGAGCTCACCCGCGCAGGGCCTCGGGGAGGAGGTCGCCGTGGGCGCGGGTCAGTTCGTCCGCCATGTGCCAGATGTCCTCCAGCGGAAGTGACGCGGCGGTGTTGGGGTCGATCATCAGCGCGTGCCTGACGTGGCGGGGCTCTCCTTCCAGCGCGGCACGTACAGTGAGCTCATTGACGCTGACATAAGTCCTGTTCAGAGCGGCGAGTTGCGGGGGCAGAGCACCGACCGCGGTCGGCCTGACGCCGGTCGCGTCGACCGCGCAGGGCACCTCCACCACGCAGCCGTGCGGCAGGTTCGAGATGAGCCCGTCGTTGACGACGTTGCCGTAGACGACGCGGGGGGTGCCGGTGACGACGCTGTGGATGATCTGGGGGGCGTACTCGTCGGTGCCGGCGATGTCCAGCTCGCCGCCGTGCCGGACGAGGTCGCGGGTGCGCTTGTACTCGGCCAGGTTCTCCTCGCTGACCCGCAGGTACTCCCCCACCGGGATGCGCAGCCGGTCGATCTCGGAGTCGTGGTGCATCAGCCAGGGCACGTACTCGGCGGAGTGCTCGCTGGTCTCCGTCGGGTAGTAGCCGAGCCGCCGGTACATGTCCACCCGCACCCTGCGGCGCAGCTGCGGGTCGTCCACGTCGAGGAGCGGGTAGAGGTCCTGCCCGTCGCGCTCGAAGCGCAGCACCCACGCCTGGTGGTTGACTCCGGCCGCGAGGTAGGTGATCTCCTCGTACGGCACGTTCACCAGCTCAGCCAGGTCCCGCATGGTCCAGTAGACCGAGTGGCACAGGCCGACGACGTTCTTCACCTTGCCCGACAGGTACCAGACGTTCATGGCCATCGGGTTGGTGTAGTTGAGCAGGAGCGCGTCGGGGCAGACCGCGTTGATGTCCGCCGCCAGCGCGTCGAGCAGCGGGAACGTGCGCAGCGCGCGGAAGATGCCGCCCGCGCCGATGGTGTCGGCGATGGTCTGGCGCAGCCCGTACCTGGCGGGGATCTCGAAGTCGACGACAGTGGCGTCGTAGCCGCCGACCTGGACCATGTTGATCACGAAGTCGGCGCCGTCGAGCGCCTCGCGCCGGTCGAGGTGGGCGGTGACGGTGGCGGCGTCGCCGGTGATGCGGCGGGCCACGGCCTCGGCCACCTGGAGGCGCTCGGGGTCGATGTCGTGCAGGGCGATCCGCATGCCACGCAGCTCGGGGAACTTGACCAGATCGGCGAGCAGCCCGTGGGTGAAGACCACGCTTCCCGCGCCGACGAACACGATCTTCTTCATGCTGTTGCTTCCTCCCAGGTGGGCTGGGCCGCGGTGCCCCCGGCGGCGCGGGTGGAAAGGGTGCCGCAGGCCACGGCCACCGTCATGGCCTGGCGCAGCGGGCGGCCGCGCAGGAGCGCGGCGAGCAGGCCGGCGTCGAAGCTGTCTCCCGCGCCGACGGCGTCCACGACGGTGGCGGGCGGGGCCGGAATCTCGACGAGCTCACCGTCGGCGAAGGCGATTCCGCCTCGCTCGCCCCGCTTGACCACGGGCAGCGTGCCTCGGGCGGCCAGCTCCCTGACGGCCTGCTCCAGCGTGGTGATCCGCGGGCTGCCGGATCCGGCGCCCGTCGTGGCTCCCGTCGTGGCTCCCGTCGTGGCTCCCGTCGTGGCTCCCGTCGCCGCGACGGCGCGGGCGATGGCCAGGGCCTCAGGCTCGTTCGGCAGGAGCACGTCGGTGACGGGGAGGACGTCCTCCAGGCCCGCCCAGCGGCCCGCCGGGTCGTCGTTGGTGTCGAGCGAGGTGGACGCGCCCGCGGCCCTGGCCAGCCCGAACAGCCCGCCGAGCCCGGCCGCCAGCAGCGGCTGCAGGAAGTACGACGACACGTGGACGTGCGCGGCCCGCTCCAGCAGCCCCGGCGGTACGTCGGCCGCGCCGAGCCGGTCCAGGCAGCCGGGAGCGGTGAGGATGGCCCGGTCGTCGCCGTCCACCAGCGCCACCGTCATGGCGGTGGGCACCGCGGGGTCGACGACGCAGGCGGACACGTCCACACCGCCGGCGCGCAGGGCGTCCAGGACGAAGGCCCCCGCGGGATCGTCCCCCACCCGCCCGACGAACGCGGTGCGCAGACCGAGCCTGGCGGCGCCGTACGCGGTGATGGCGCCGGAGCCGCCGAGCACCAGGCCGGCGGCGGGGACGAGCTGCTCACGCTGGCCGAACTCGGGGTGGCGAGGCGAACCCGACACGATCACGTCCGGGTTGGCGTCGCCGACGACAAGAAGGTCGAAGGTCGTTCTGGACACCACGGCACGGTCCCAGGAGTTGTGAAACCTTGTCAAGCCTTGCGCTTTTTCGAAGGTATTGACAAGACTTCGAAAGTAACCATGATTGGCTCCAACATTCCGGGAGGAGCATCCACAGTGCGAAGAAGAACCGCGGTGGCCCTGGTCACGGCGATCATCCTGGCGGCCGCCGGCTGCGGGGGGTCGCCCCAGGAGGGCACCAAGACGGTGGACCCGCAGGCGAAGGTGAAGCTCACCTGGTGGACGGGCCAGACAGCCGACGCAGAGAAGATCCTGGAGGGTCTGGCGGCGGAGTTCACCAAGAAGCACCCCAACGTGACCATCGACGTCTCCTCGGGGGCGTCCACCACCGACGAGCTGCTGCAGAAGCTGTCCGCCGGTTTCGCCAGCGGCGTCTATCCCGATATTTCGTACTCTTTCGGGAACTGGGCGTCGCAGCTCCAGGAGTCGGGCAAGACCCTGGACCTGACGGAGAAGGTGAAGGACCCGGCGGTCAAGTGGGACGAGTTCGCCGCCTCCGCCCGTGCCACCGCGACGCCGAACGGCCAGGTCATCGGCTTCCCCGCGATCGTGGACAACCTCTCGCTGCTCTACAACAAGAAGCTCTTCGACGCCAAGAACGTGCCGTACCCGACCGACGAGTGGACGTGGGACGACTTCAGGGCGGCGGCCAAGAAGCTCACCGACCCGGCGGCGAAGATCTACGGGACCGCGTACTCGGTGAGCGGCTCGGAGGACACCACCTGGCACTTCTGGCCACTGCTGTGGCAGCGCGGCGGCGCCATCCTGTCGCAGGACCAGAAGCAGGCCGCGTTCAACGGCCAGGCCGGGGTGGACGCGCTGGAGTTCCTGCGGGCGATGGCGGTGGACGACAAGAGCGTCTACCTCGACCAGACCGACGAGCGCTACGCGCCGCTGTTCGGGGACGGCCGGATCGGGATGATCATCAACGGGCCGTGGACGCTGTTCGACCTGAAGCAGAAGAAGACCGACTACGGCGTGGCCTTCCTGCCCGGCACGAACGGCGACCACCAGACGGTCTCGGGCCCCGACCTGTGGACGCTGTTCGACAACGGTGACGCCAACCGGGCCTACTGGTCGTTCGAGCTGATCAAGTGGCTCACCTCGGCCGAGGGCGACTCCCAGTGGAACCTGGTCCAGGGCAACCTGCCGCTGCGTACCTCCGAGACGTCGCTGCCCGCGTACCAGGACTACGTCAAGGAATACCCGGGCGTGGAGAAGATGGTCGCGAACATGGCCAACGCGAAGCAGGCCCGGCCCACGGTCAGCGGATACGTGGAAATGTCGCGACATGTCGGGGAGGCCATCGCCAAGGTGCTGCAGGGCGCGTCCGCACCGAAGGCGGCGCTGGACGAGGCCGCGACCAAGTCGGCCCAGGCGCTGGCCGGAGGCTGACCATGTCGCTGCTGTTCGCCGGGCGGCGCCAGAGCGCCGCCCACCGCGCGGCGATCCCGTCCGGCAGGGTGCGGTGGCTGCACCGCACCCTGGTCGGCTGGGGGTTCGCGGGCCCCGCCACCGCGCTGGTGGTGGGCCTGTCGATCTTCCCCGCGGCGTGGGCGTTCCTCATCTCGCTGCAGAAGTGGAACGGCATCGCCCCGGCCAAGCCCATCGGCCTGCTCAACTACCAGTTCATGGCCCAGGACCCCGATCTGCTCGCGGCGGTCCAGCACACGCTGGTGTTCACCGTGCTGTTCGTGCCGTCGTCGATCTTCCTCGGGATGCTCGTCGCCGTCGCGCTCAACCGGCCGATCAAGCTGGTCGGCTTCTACCGTACGTGCATCTTCATCCCCTTCGTCGCCTCGGCGGCGGCGACCGGCATCCTGGCCAGCTTCGTCTTCAACCCCCAGTACGGCGCCGCCAACAGCGTCCTGCGCGTGCTCGGCCTGCCGCAGCAGCAGTTCCTGGAGAGCCAGTCGCAGGCGCTGGCCGTGATCTGCCTGATCGCGCTGTGGGGGCAGGTCGGTTTCACGGTGGTCGTCTACCTGGCCGCGCTGCAGGACATCCCCAAGGACGTGGTCGAGGCGGCCCGCATGGACGGCGCCAACCGCTGGCAGGTCTTCCGGCACGTCACGCTGCCCGCGCTCGGGCCGGTCACGGTGTTCACCTCCATCTGGCAGACGATCACCGCGCTGCAGCTCTTCGACCTGGTCTTCACCACGACCAGGGGCGGTCCGCTGGGGGCGACGCAGACGATCGTGTACTACGTCTACACCCAGGCGTTCAAGCTCACGAAGTTCGGCTACGGCTCGGCCGTCGCCTACGGGCTGTTCGCCGTGACCATGCTGATCACCGTCGGGATGATCCTCTACTCCCGGCGCAGCAAGATCGAGGCCTTCTGATGAGACGCCTGCCGTTCAGCCCCTGGCATCTGCTGCTGATGCCGCTGGCCCTGCTGTTCGCGCTGCCGCTGGTGCAGATGGTGCTGACCGCGTTCATGCCGGACGGCGACATCAACCGCTTCCCGCCCCGCTTCATCCCGAGCCGGCTGCAGCTCGACGGCTTCATCGGCCTGTTCAGCCAGTCGCAGGCGCTGCGCTGGCTGCTCAACACCGTCATCGTGTCCACCATCGCCGTGGTCGCGCATCTCGCGCTCTGCTCGATGGCCGGCTACGGCTTCGCCCGGCTGAAGTTCTTCGGCAAGAACGCCGGGTTCCTGATGATCCTGGCCACCATCATGATCCCGGCCCAGCTGCTGATGATCCCGACGTACGTGATGTTCACCCGGCTCGGCCTGATCGACACCCTGGCGGCGGCGTTCGTGCCGTGGCTGGCGTCGGCCTTCGGGATCTTCCTCATGCGGCAGTTCTTCCTGTCGCTGCCCGCCGAACTGGAGGACGCGGCCCGCATCGACGGCTGCACCACGTTCGGGGTGTTCTGGCGGGTGGTGCTGCCGCTGGCCAAGCCGGCCCTGGCCACGCTCACCGTGTTCACCCTGCTGGGCTCGTGGAACGACCTGATCTGGCCGCTGGTCGCGATCAGCGACGAGAGCATCTACACGATCCAGCTGGGCCTGGCCAACTTCCAGGGCACCCGGCACACGCAGTGGTCGCTGCTCATGGCCGGCAATGTGGTGGCGACGATGCCGCTCATCATCGCCTTCATCGTGGCGCAGCGGCAGTTCGTGGCCACGATGACGTTCAGCGGCCTGAAGGGGTGAGGCGGGCCGGGTTCAGCGGACCAGCCGGAAGAACGCGCGGACGTCGGCGACCAGCAGGTCCGGCGCCTCCATGGCGGCGAAGTGGCCGCCCCGGCCGAACTCCGACCAGTGGATCACGTTGTGCTCGCGCTCGGCGACGCGGCGGATCCCGGCGTCCCCGGGAAAGACCGCCACCCCGGTGGGGACGTCGGACTTGTCCACGGGCTGCCCCCAGTCGGTCGCGCCCTCCTTGTACAGGCGGGCCGACGACCCCGCGGTACCGGTGAACCAGTAGATGGAGACGTCGGTGAGCAGCTGGTCGCGGTCCACGGCGTCTTCGGGCAGGTCGCGGGCGGGGTCGGTCCACTCCTTGAACTTCTCGGCGATCCAGGCCATCTGACCCACGGGAGAGTCGTGCAGGCCGAAGGCCAGCGTCTGCGGGCGGGTCGACTGGATCATGGCGTAACCCGAGCGGTCGTGGTCGGTGTAGAGGGCCAGCCGGGCCCGCTCCGCCTCCGTCAGCCCCTCCGTCTCGCCGGGCTCGAACGACGGGAAGCCCAGGGCGCCGTTGACGTGGACGCCGGCGACGTTGCCCGGCGCGACCCGGCCGAGCTCGGGAGAGACCAGCGCGCCGGTGTCGCCGCCCTGGGCGCCGTAACGGTCGTAGCCGAGGCGGTGCATCAGCTCGGCCCAGGCGCGGGCCACCCGGCGCAGGTTCCAGCCGGTCTCGCGGGTGGGGCCGGAGAACCCGAAGCCCGGCAGGGAGGGCGCCACCAGGTGGAAGGCGTCGGCCGGGTCGCCGCCGTGGGCGCGCGGGTCGGTGAGCGGGCCGATGATCTGCATGAATTCGGCGATCGAACCGGGCCAGCCGTGCGTGAGGACCAGCGGGAGCGCGTCCGGCTCGGGTGAGCGCACGTGCATGAAATGCACTGTCTGACGGTCGATCTCGGTGGTGAACTGCGGGTAGGCGTTGAGCGCCGCCTCGTGCGCGCGCCAGTCGTACGTGGTCCGCCAGTACTCGGCCAGTTCCCTCGCGTACGAGGTCGGGACCCCGTAGGACCAGCCGGTGCCGGGCAGCTCGTCCGGCCAGCGGGTGCGGCCCAGCCGGTCGCGGAGGTCGTCCAGGTCGGCCTGGGGAATGTCGATGCGGAACGGGTCGATGGTCGTCATGCCTCAGACGTTAGAAGCCACCTAGGACGAATTCGGTCCTAGCTCGGAGGCAGAATGGGACCATGTTGGAGACCTCGGCCCGGCTGCTCAGACTGCTGTCCCTTCTGCAGACCCATCGTGACTGGTCCGGCGCGGAGCTGGCGGAGCGGCTGGGCGTCACCACGCGCACCGTGCGCCGCGATGTGGACCGGCTGCGCGAGCTGGGCTATCCCGTGCACGCCACGCCCGGCGCGCCGGGCTACCGGCTGGGCGCCGGGTCCGACCTGCCCCCGCTGCTGCTCGACGACGACGAGGCGGTCGCGATCGCGGTGGGGCTGCGCACGGCCGCCGGTGGCACGGTCGCCGGGATCGAGGAGACGTCCGTGCGGGCGCTGGCCAAGCTCGAACGCGTGCTGCCCGCGCGGCTGCGGCGGCGCGTGCACGCGCTCCAGTCGATGACGGTGCCCATGACGGGAGCCGCGGCGCCGGTCGACGCCGACGTGCTGACCGCCATCGCCACGGCCTGCCGGGATCACGAGGGACTGCGGTTCGACTACCGCTCGCACGACGGCAGGGACAGCGTTCGTTCGGCCGAGCCCCACCGGCTCGTGCACTCGGGGCGGCGGTGGTATCTCGTCGGCTGGGACGTCGACCGTCGCGGCTGGCGCACGTACCGGGTCGACCGGCTGCGGCTGCGGACGCCGAACGGGCCGCGTTTCGTCCCCCGCGACCCGCCCGACGACGACCTCGCCGCCTACCTGTCCCGCGCGATCTCCAGCGCTCCGTACCGGTACCGGGCGCGCGTCACCATGCACGCGCCGGCCGAGGTCGTGGCCGAGCACATGCCGCCGACGATGGGGACGGTGGAGGCCCTCGACGACCGCACCTGCCTCCTGCTGTGCGGCGCGAACACCCTCGACGAGATCGTCGTGTGGATCGCCCTGATGGACATCGGGTTCGAGGTGCGCGATCCGCCCGAGCTGGTCGAGCGGGTCGGCGCGCTGGCCGACCGCCTCCGGGCGGCGTCCCGGTGAGGCCGGCTCCGTTCGGCGGTGGCCTTGTCGAGCTCGATGCGGAGTTCCTGGCGCGGCCGGGGCGCGGGGATGACATGCTGAGGCGGGTGCGGTTGATCAAGATAGCGGTGGTGGTCCTGGCGGTCACGGCGCCGTTCGCCACCCTCGCCTACGGGGCCGCGGCGGTGACCTGGACGATGGCCGCACCGAGCGCGGGCCTGGTCGTGACGGTGACGGGCGTCCAGCCCGTACGGGACGCGCTGGCGGTGATGCGCCGCGAAGGCTGGCGGTTCGACGAGCCCGTCGGGGAGCCCGATCCGTTCGACCAGATTCCGGGGCTGACGAAGAAGCTCCCGCACGGCACCGTCGACGTGGTCGTGGATCTGCTGCCGGACACCGACCCCGCGTTCGGCGGTTCGGGCACGCCCACCTGGACCTTCGAGTTCACCTCCGCATGAGCGTCGGCGACCGGCGGTTCTCGATCAGGTGGCGGCGGCACCGCGGGCACGTCGCCGTGGCCGGGGCGGGCTCCCGCATGATGCTCCTGCTCTTCGGCAGTGGCGAGGTCGCGGTGTCCGGATTGTGCGGCGGGGGCACGTGCGCCACCGGGTGGTACGTCGATCTGCTGAAGGCGGCGCTCGTCCTGTCTCCCCTCGCCGCGCTGCTCCTCACCTGCTGCTGCTTCTTCTTCCGGACGGGGATGGCCGGCGGGCTGTTCCGGGCCCAGGTTCTGGCCTGCTCTGTGGTCGTGGTCGGATGGGTGGTCGCGTTGCAGGAGCTTCGGCACCTCCAGGAGATCGCCGCTCTTGAACACATTGTTTAAAACAACGAGTTGACAACATCATGTGTCGTACCGCATGGTTGGACGCATGTCGTCTTCCTCTGACCCCTTCGCCGCGCCGCAGCCCGAGCAGGCGCGGGCCCATCGGGTCTACGCGTCCCTGCACCGCATCTCCGAGCGGCACGCCGCCACCGACGAGCAGCGCGGCAGGCAGGTGCACCCCTCGGCCCTGGGCGCCCACGAGGCCGTCAGGCTCGTGTCGTTCCTGCTCAGCGGGGCCGCCCAGGTGCAGGACGGCGAGCCGGAGGTGGATCACGCCGACATCACCGCGGCGCTGAGCCTCGTTCCGCTGATGCGCGCGGAGATGGACGCGCTGGAGGCCGGGCTGCTGGAGATGGCCAGGGGGCGGGGCATGACCTGGCAGGACATCGCGTTCGGCCTGGGCCTGCGGACCGCGCAGGCGGCCAGGCAGCGTCACGAAAGACTGGCCGGCCGTACGACGGCCGACGAGGACCTGGTGGGGTCGGAGTAGAGACCGCCCAGGCCCCGATGTCCCGACCGGCCCCGCCCCGGCACCGGCTCCCCGGCTCACGTCAGGTGGCGCGGTGCCGGCCGGGCGGCACCGCGCCGGAGTCGTCAGCCGGCCGTGGCCGAGTTGCCCAGCGCCACCGGGGCGGGGCGTTCGCAGGTGCTCTCGACGTCCACCGATCGCCCGGACTCGGCCGAGGCGAGCAGCGATTCCATGATGTCGAGCACGTGGATGCCGAGCGTGCCGCCCGCCCTGGGCTCGCGGCCGAAGGCGAAGTCGATCAGGCCCACGCCGCGCCCGGCCTCCTCGTACCCGGCCGACACCGGAAGGGGACTGGCCTCCTGCTCCCCCAGCCGCGTCAGCAGCACGGTGCCGTCGAAGCGGTTGGGGTCGGGGACCACCAGCGAGCCTAGGTCCCCGTGCACCTCGATGTTGGGCGCCTTGGTCGCCACCGCGTCGAAGCTCATGACCAGCGTGGACAGCGCACCGGACTCGTGCACGAGCACGCCGGTGACGTGGGTGTCCACCAGGACCGGGATCTCCTCGCCCTGGCGCGGGCCCTTGCCGATCGTGCGCTTGGACCGCGTACGGCTGGCCGCCCCGATGACCGTGGCCACCGGGCCGAGCATGGTCACCAGGCTGGAGATGTAGTACGGGCCCATGTCGAGGAGCGGCCCGCCGCCCGGCACGTAGTAGAAGTCGGGATGGGGATGCCAGCGCTCGTGACCGGGCGTCAGCATCGTCGCCGTCGCCGCCACCGGACGGCCGATCAGCCCGTCGTCGATCGCCACGCGGGCCGTCTGCGTGCCCGTGCCGAGCACCGTGTCGGGCGCGCACCCGACCCGTACCCCGGCCTCGGCTGCGGCCTCCAGCACGCGCCGCGCGTCCGCGCCGGTCGCGGCGAGGGGCTTCTCGCAGTAGACGTGCTTGCCCGCCGCGATGGCCTGGAGCGCGATCTCGGCGTGGGCGGCCGGGATGGTGAGGTTGAGCACGGTGTCGATGCGCGCGTCCGCCATCAGGTCCGGCACGCTCAAGACCTCGACGCCCGCGTACGGCCGCACCGCCTCCCGCGCCCGGTCGAGGTCCAGGTCGGCCACCGCCACCAGGTTCACCTGCGGCAGCCGATCGATGGTCTGGAGGTACTGGGCCGAGATGGCCCCGACGCCCACGATGCCGAGGTTCACCGGCTGGCCCACAACATGCCCCTTTCGATGATCGTGCGCACGCTGTCGTTCTCCAGGACGTCGAGGCTGTGCCCGGGGGTGGCGACGAAGATCTTCCCGTTGCCCCATCGCCGGGTCCAGATCGCCGGCGAGGTCACCTCCCGGTGCCATGGGTCCCACGGGCGTACCTTCTGGGTCGTGGTGGCCAGCACGTCGATGTAGGCGTCGCTCAGCACCCAGTACTGCTCGGTGACGAGGTCGAAGTCGGCGATCCCCTGGGTGATGGGGTGGTCGGCCGCCTCGGGGAGCATGTTGACGGTGTAGGGGACGAAGTTGTGCCGTTCCGTGCCCGCGTCCTCGTCGTCGGGGTGCTTGCCGGGGTGGCAGGCGAACTGGCCGCCGATGAGGTGCAGGTAGTCGGAGGAGTTGCGGTAGGAGTCGGCGATCCCGCCGTGCCAGCCCGCCATCCCCGTGCCCGCCTCGATCGCGGCCCGCAGGCCCTTGAGCTCGGCCGGCTCGATCTTGCCCATGGTGTAGCACTGGACGATGAGGTCTACTCCGGACATGTACGCGGGGTCCGCGTAGGGCGCCGGGCTGTCGGACAGCCGTACCTCGAAACCGTTCTTCTCAAGGAAGGGTACGAAGAGGTCGGTGGCCGCCACCGGGGCGTGCCCTTCCCAGCCGCCCCGCACCACGAGGACCGTGCGCGTGTTCTCGCCCGCCATGCATTCGCCAATCGCTCGATGAACCATAAATCGGCCGTGGGCCGCCAAAGACATAGAAGCGGCACACTTCGCCAATTGTGTCTGAGTCTGGCGGAAAACTCCCGTTGATATTGCCGCCGATGACGCCGGGATTGTCGGGATTGCGGCACGACGCACAACGAGCTGGTCAGCGAGGTGATCGGCGGGGTGGGTGGTCGGGTGGAGTGGATGTGCGGGGCGGGCTCGGCGCAGGGTGGCCGGCTCTGGACAGGGTGGTGGCTGTTACGCCGGGCGGGCGGCGAGATCGGGCACCGCCTCGGTGGCGGCGGGCAGGCGGGGTACGGCGGCGACCAGGTCGCGGGTGTAGGGGTGGCGGGGGCGGGAGAACACCTCGTCCACGTCTCCCTCCTCCACCACCCTGCCGTCCTTCATGACCAGCACGCGATGGGCGAGGTGGTGGACGACGCCCAGGTCGTGCGAGATGAACAGCAGCGCCGTACCGTCCTCGGCCTGAAGGTCGGCGAGCAGGTCGAGCACCTGCGCCTGGATCGAGACGTCGAGCGCGGAGACGGGTTCGTCGCACACGAGCACGTCGGGGCGCGGGGCAAGGGCGCGGGCGATGGCGACGCGCTGGCGCTGCCCGCCGGACAGCTCCCTGGGGTGGCGGGCGGCCGTCTCGGGCGGCAGGCCGACGCGGGTCAGCAGCTCCAGTACGCGGGCACGCCGCTCGGCCCGCCCGCCCGTTCGCAGCGGCTCGGCGATCAGGCGTCCGGTGGTGTGGCGGGGGTCGAAGGAGTCGAGGGGGTTCTGCGAGATGAGCTGGATCCTGGGCCGGAACGGGCGCCGCCGGCGTTCCGGCAGGGCACTCCACGGCTGCTGGTGCAGGGTGACATCGCCTTCATCGGGAGTCAGCAGGCCGAGAGCCAGGCGGGCGAGCGTGGTCTTGCCCGAGCCCGACTCACCGACGATTCCCAGGGTCTCGGCGCGATGCAGGGTGAAGGAGACGTCGTCGACGACGCGGCGAGGACCGTACGAACGGGACAACCCGGTCGCCGCCAGCACCGGCGCGGGACCCGGACCTGGCGCCTGGACGGCGGACTCCGGCGTGGGAACGACGCGGCCCCTTTCGGTGGCGCGGGTGCGCTCGGTGCGGCCGGTGACGCCGGCCCTCTCAGCTACGCCGGACCCCTCGGCGACGTGACCTCCGGTCGCGCGGCGGGTGCCGGTGGTGAGGCGGGTGCCTCGGGAGGAGGCGGACGGGACGGCTGCCAGCAACGAGCGGGTGTAGGCGTGTGCCGGTGCCGCCAGCACGTCTCGGGCCGGGCCCTGTTCGACGACCTGGCCGTCCCGCATGACCAGGATGCGATCGGCGATCGACGCCACCACGGCCAGGTCGTGGCTGATCAGCAGCAACGCCGTGCCCGCCGCCTTCCGCCCGGCCAGCAGGCGCAGGATCCCGGCCTGTACGGTGACGTCGAGCGCGGTGGTGGGCTCGTCGGCGATGATCAGCTCGGGAGCGGCCGCGATGGCGGAGGCGATGAGCACGCGCTGCCGCAGCCCGCCCGACAGCTCGTGGGGACGCTGCTCCGCCCGCAGCGCCGGCTCCGGTACGCGTACCGACTCCAGCAGTTCCAGCACCCGCTCCGCCCGGTGCGCCCGGGGCACCACGTCGTGGGTGGTCAGCACTTCGGCGATCTCCGCGCCCACCGTCCTGAGGGGGTCGAGAGAGACCAGCGCGTCCTGGAGGACCAGCCCGGCGAAGCCGCCGCGCAGCCGCCGCCAGTCCCCCGGCCGGAAGCGGAGCGCGTCCCTGCCCGAGATCGTGAACGCGGACGCCCGCACGCGGGATCCCGGACCCGCCAGGCCCAGCAGGCTGCGGGCGGTGACGCTCTTTCCTGAGCCCGACTCCCCCACGATCGCCACGCACTCGCCTGGGGCGATCGAGAGTGCCACGCCCCGCACCACCTCGGCCGCCCCGAAGCTCACCCGAAGGTCCTCGACGGCCACGAGCGGGGACGACGAGACGAGCGCGCTCGTGGAGGCGGGCGTCTCCCCCGCCGTCGGCGCGGCGGGGGACTCCACCTCCGGTGGGAGCGCGCGAGTGGGATGCGCTCCGGTGCCGGCGGCCCGGGCGTTCGCGTTGTGGGTGGTGGTCATGCGGGCGGGGTCCTTCCTTCGAAGCGGCGCTGGAGACGGCGGCCGGCGACCGTGAGGCAGGCGACGGTCAGCGTGATCGCCAGGCCAGGGAACAGCGCCTCCCACCAGGCCACCCGCAGGTAGTTGCGGGCCTCCGAGAGCATCGCGCCCCACTCGGCGGCCGGGGGCTGCGGGCCCATCCCGAGGAAGCTCAGCCCCGAGCTGGCGATGACGGCCCCGCCGAGCCCGATCGTGGCCAGTACGGGGATCGGCCCGAGCACGTTGGGCAGCACGTGCCCGGCAGTGATCGCCAGGCGGGAGCGGCCGAAGGTGAGGGCTTGTTCGACGTAGCCGGAGCGGCGGACGACGAAGGTCTGCGCGCGGATCACGCGGGCGTAGTTCGGGATCTGGGCGACGGCGATGGCGAAGATGACGTTCCCGGTACCGGGGCCGATGATCGCCACGATGAGCAGGGCCAGCAGCAGCTCGGGCAGGGTGGACAGGACGTCGAACGAGCGGGCCAGGGCCTCGTCCAGCCACTTGGGGGACAGCCCGGCGGCCAGGCCGAGCAGCACGCCGGCGGTGACGGCCAGGACCGTGGCCGCCACGCCGATGCTGATGGAGTGCCGGGCTCCGTACACGACCCTGGACAGCACGTCGCGGCCGAGGTGGTCGCTGCCGAACCAGTGCTCACCGCCCGGAGGCGCGAGAGCGCGCAGCGGGTCGGCGGCCAGGGGGTCCGCGGAGGCGAGCAGGCTCGGCGCCGCCACGGCGACGGCGAGCAGCACGAGGACGGCGACCGGGAGCAGCACGCCCAGCGACGGGACCACCCCGCCCGGCCACCGCCCCTCCCCCAGCGGCAGCCGCCGGGCCGCTTCTGGTCCGTGGGTCGAGGTGGGTGCGGTCATGGGGTCAGCCTCGGATTCGGGGGTCGATGGCGCGGTAGGCCAGGTCCAGAAGGGTGCTAATGGCCACGTACACGACCGCCGACAGCAACACCACCGCCATCACCACCGGCATGTCCCGCCCGGTGACCGCGTCCATCGCCACCCGCCCGAGCCCCGGCCGCCCGAACAGCACCTCGGTGATCACCGCGCCCCCGAGCAGGGTGCCGGTGAACCAGCCGGCCAGCGTGACGGCGGGGATCAGCGCGTGCCGGAGCGCGTGCCGGGCCACGAGCGCGCGTTCGGTGAGCCCGCGCGCCCTGGCGGTGACCGCGAACGGCTGCTCCAGCGCCCGTTCGAGACCACCCCGCAGCACTTGGCCGAGCACCCCGGCGATGGGCAGCCCGAGTGCGAGCGCCGGCAGCACGAGCGCCCGCGGCCCCGCGGCTCCTGAGACGGGGAACCAGCCGAGCGTGAACGAGAACACCGACAGCAGCACGATCCCGATGAGGAACGGCGGCACCGACACCGCCACCAGCTCGGTCGCCGACGCCGCGCCACGCGCCGCCCGCCCCCTACCGGCGGTGAGGAGGGCGATGAGGCCGGCCAGCGTCACGCCGGTCCCCGCGGCGGCGAGGGTGAGTTGCGCGGTGGGCCCGACCTGGGTGGCCAGGATCTCGCCGACGCCCCGCTGCAGTTGGTACGACCGCCCGAGGTCCCCCTGGACGAGCCGCCACAGGTAGGACAGGTACTGGACGATCTCGGGCCGGTCGAGCCCCCATTCGCGGACGATGGCGGCCCTGATCTCGGGCGTGTCGGCCCCGTCGCCGACCAGGATGTCCACGGTGTCGCCCGGCGCGAGCAACAGGGCCACGTACGAGGCGGTGGCGGCGGCCCACAGGACGGCCAGCCCGGTGCCGAGCCGTTTGATCACGTCTCGATCCGCACGTCGTACGCGGACGCGGGGGTGCCGGAGGCGGGGTCGAACCCGAGCCCGCGCACGCTCTTCCTGGCCGCGATCTGGTCGGCGGGCACGTAGATCGGGAAGACGATCGCCTTGTCCCGCACCACGACCCGCTGCACCTCGGCGTAGAGCTTCGCGCGCCGCGCCTGGTCGGAGCTGGAGCCGGCCTCGGCGATGGCCTTCTCCACGCTCGCGTCCGAGTAGTGGGTGCGGTTGAGCGCGCCCTTGCCCGGCAGGAGGAGGTTGAGCGCGGCGCCGGCGTCGGAGTCGCCGCGGGAGTTCTCGAAGATCTCGTACGCGTCGTCCTCGACCGCCTTCTGCGCCGTGCCCGTGTCGACGATCTTGACCTGGAAGTCGATGCCGGCGTTCTGCTTGACCTGGGCCTGGATGGCCTGGGCGAGGACGTCGCGCCGGTCGCGTACGTAGGCGGAGGCGGCGACCGTGCGCACGCTCAGCCGCCGGCCGTCCTTGACCCGGTAGCCCTCGGCGTCGCGCTGCCGCCAGCCGGCCTGGTCGAGCAGCGTGTTGGCCTTGGCCACGTCGCCGCCGAACGAGCCTTCGAGCCCGGCGTCGTAGAAGGGGCCGGCCTTGCCGATGACGCTCCAGGCCCTGGTGGCGGTGTCCTGGTAGACCGATTTCAGTACCGCGTCCACGTCCACGGCCTCGCGGAACGCCTCTCGTACGCGCTGGTCGTCGAACGGGGGATGCGAGGTGTTGAAGTAGTAGGTGAAGGCGGTGCCGGAGTTGAGCGCGGTCCGCAGGGTGAGGTCGGGGTCGCTCTTGATCAGCCCGGCCTCGGTGGCGGGGACGCCCTCGATGACCTGCACCTGGCCGGAGGTGAGCGCGCCGACCCGCACGGCCGCCTCGGGCAGGAACCGGTAGGTGACTTCCGCCAGGTGGGCGGGGCCCTGGTGGGCGGCGCCGGCGGGCGGCCACTTGTAGGCGGGGTTGCGGCGGTAGTGGATCTCCTGGCCGGGCACGTAGCGGTCCAGGATGAACGGCCCGGTGCCGACCAGGTCGGGCCCGCCGAACTTCAGGTCCTTGGCGCCTTTCAGCGACTTCGGGGAGATCTGCCCGGCGTAGGGCGAGGCGAGGAAGTCGAGGAAGAGGCCGTCCGGCTCCTTGAGGGTGATCCGCAGCGTGGTCGGCGAGACCACCTCGGCCTCCTCGAACGCCCGTAGCTGGATGGCGGCCACGGCGGCGTTGTAGCCCTCGACCTTGAACTGGTCGAGGTTGGCCTTCACCGCGGCGGCGTCGAACCGGGTGCCGTCGTGGAAGGTCACGTCGTCCCGTAATTCGAGGGTGTAGGTCAGCTCGTCGTCCGACACCTGCCACGACTTGGCCAGCCATGGCTGGAAGGAGCCGTCCTTGGCCCGTGACAGCAACGCGTCGAACTGGTTGAAGACGAGCAGCCTGACCTTGTTCTGCGACCACTGCTGGGGGTTGAGCGTGATCGGCTGGGTCTCGACGGCCCAGGTCAGGCCGGTGGGCGCGGCTTCCTCGGCGGCCGGCGCCGAGCCGCAGGCGGCCAGCGTCACGGACGCGAGGAGCAGGGCGGTGGTCAGGCGCTTCACGGGCGGTCCCAGGCTTCGGCGAGCAGCTCGTACGAGCGCACCCGATCGTCGTGGTCGTGGGTGATGGTGGTGACGAGCAGTTCGTCGGCCCCGGTCACGCGGCGCAGCGTGCGCAGTCGCTGCACGACCTGGCCGGGGGTGCCGGTGAACTGGGTGTCGACGCGGTCCTTGACCAGCTCGACGTCCTCCCGGCTCCACTCGTGGGCGGCGGCCTCGGCCGGGGTGGGGAAGCGCATGGCGCCGGCGCCGGTCCTGATGCTGCGCACCCACAGGGCGTACGGGGAGGCGAGTTCGCGGGCCTTGGCCTCGGTCTCGGCCACGACGGCGTCGGCGGAGACGATGACGTACGGCTCGGCCAGGTCGTCCGACGGTTTGAACGCCTCCCGGTACGCCTCGACGGCCTCCAGCACACTGGACGGGCTGACGTGGTAGTTGGCCGCGAACGGCAGTCCGTGCTCCCCCGCCACCTGCGCGCTCTGGCCGCCGCTGCTGCCGAGGATCCACACCTCGACGTCGGCGCCCTCGCCGGGGACGGCGTGCGCCTCGTGCGTGCCGGCCAGGAAGGCGAGCACGTCGTCGATCTGCGCGGCGAAGTCGGGCGTCTGCGCGCCCGGCTGCTGGAGCAGAGTGGCGTAGTGGGCGAGGTGCGGGTGCTTGGCCAGCCGGGAGAAGTCGAACGGGGGCGGGATGAGCAGCCCGTCCACCGTCCTCGCCTGGGGTGGCTCCGCAGGAGGGGTCGCCGCGGCGAGTTCGGCGCGGCGCTGGCCCGAGCGGCCGATCCCCAGGTCGATCCGCCCCGGGTGCAGCGCGTCGATGAGGCCGAACTGCTCGACCACCGACAGCGGCGTCTGGTGCCCGAGCTGCACGGCCCCCGACCCGACCCGGATCGTCGAGGTGGCGGCCGCGATGAGCGCGATGAGTACGGCGGGCGCCGAGCTGGCGACGCCGGGCGCGAAGTGGTGCTCGGCCAGCCAGTAGCGGCGGTAACCTGCCGCCTCGGCGCGCCGGGCCAGATCGATGGAGTTGCGCAGCGCGTCGGCGGCGCTCTTCCCCGAGGAGATGGGGGCGAGGTCGAGGATAGACAGCGTCATGAGGCTCCTCGGGCTTCGGGGAACGGCCGGCTCGGGATCTCGGCGCGCAGCACGGGCGCGATCTCGGCCTGGAACAGCTCCAGCGTGGCTCGGTGCTGGGCGGGGGTGAGCCCGTCGGCGTCGGCGTGCAGGTGCATGACCTCGTGCCCGAACCGCTTGTGGTAGCGCAGGACCTTGTCGATGATCTGCTGCGGGCTGCCGACGAGGATCGAGCTGCGCTCGATCGCGTCCTCCAGGGTGGGGAAGACGATCGGCAGGCCCAGCCTGCGCTGCAGCGCCACGCGGGCGTCGAAGATCGGCCGGTACGCGGCCACGGCCTCCTGCGAGGTCGGGGCCGCGTAGAAGCCGGCGGACCCGGCGCCGACCAGCGCATCGGCCGGGTCGTGGCCGTAGTAGGCCCAGCGTTCGCGGTAGTGCTCGATCAGCTCGGCGTACGGCTCGATCGGGTTGGTGACGTTGGCGGAGAACAGCGGGTCGCCGTAGCGGGCGGCCAGGTCGACGGACTCCTTGCTGGTGGCGCTGCCGTGCCAGACGCGGATGGGGCGTTGCAGGGGGCGCGGCCAGGTCTCGGCGTCGGTGAGCGAGGGCCGGAACCGGCCGCTCCAGGTGACCTTGTCCTCCCGCCACAGGCGGCGGAACAGCTCGTACGACTCCCGGTTGCGCTCCCACTGGTCCTCGGCGGTGACGTGGAACAACTGGGCCTGGGCCGCGCCGTTGCCCTTGCCGATGATGAGGTCGAGCCGCCCGTCCGACAGGTGGTCGAGGGTGGCGTAGTCCTCGTAGGCGCGGACCGGGTCGAGCAGGCTCAGCGTGGTCACGGCGGTGAACAGGCGGATCCTGGACGTCTTGGCCGCGATGTGGCTGAGCACGACGGGCGGCGAGGAGGAGATGAAGGGGCGCTCGTGCCGCTCCCCCACGCCGTAGCCGTCGAAGCCCAGCTCCTCGGCCAGCACCGCGTTCTGGACGACCTCGCGGAAGCGTTCCGTGGCAGAGCGTTCGCCGGTGTGCGTGATCAGGGTGATGAGCAGGAACTTCATCGTGCCTCCGCGTAACGGCCGGCCGGGCGGGGCAGGCCGAGCAGCCCGCGCAGCGTGCCGGCCTCGTACCGGCTCCTGAACGCCCCCCGCTCGCGCAGCTCGGCGGTCAGGCCGGAGGCGATCTGCCACAGGTCGTACGGCACCGCCCCCGGCCGCAGCCGGAAGCCCTCGATGCCGGCCCGCCGCCACTCCAGCAGTTGATCGGCCAGTTTCCGCACGGTGCCGGTGAAGATCGCGGCGTCGGAGACGAACTCGGCCCCGTCCAGCTCGTCGAGGCGGGCCTTGCGGGCGGCCGCGTCGTCGCCGAGGAAGACGACGAGGTCGGCGAAGATCTTCAGCTCGCCGGACAGCCCCCTGACCTCGTCCACGATGGCGCGGGCGTGCTCGGCCGAGTGCGGGGTGACGAAGACGACGTCCGCGCTGGAGGCGGCGAACTCGTACGGCAGCCGCGCGTGCGCGAGCGCGGTCACCACTGGCTGTCCCTGCGGCGACCTGGGCGTGATGGAGGGCCCTCGGACCGAGAAGAACGGCCCGTCGAAGTCGATGTGGTGGAGTTTGTCCCGGTCGATGAAGCGGCCGGTGGGCACGTCCCTGATCTCGGCGTCGTCCTCCCAGCTGTCCCAGAGCCGCCGGGCCACCTCGACCGCGTCGGCGGCCTCGGCGAACAGGGCGCGCACGTGCGGGTCGGCGGACAGGTCCGCACCGCCGGGCCGGTTCAGCACCTGGTCGAGCGGCGGGAACTCCCTGCGGCCGAAGTGGCGGGCGTCGGAGGCGCGCACGGAGACCTGCGGGCGCCATCCGGCCCGCCCGCCGCTGACGTGGTCGAGGGTGGCGATGCCGATGGCGACGTGGAACGGCTCGGTGTGCGTGGTGGTGGCGGTCGGCACCAGGCCGATCCCCCGGGTGAGCGGGGCCAGGCGGGCGGCGAGCAGCACGGCGTCGAAGCGCCCGCGTACCTGGTCGGTGCGGTCGTCGTCGCCGTCGGGCAGGCTCGACTGGAGGCCGAGCGCGTCCTCGATCGTGACGAAGTCGAGCAGCCCGCGCTCGGCCTCGGCGACGAGTCCGGCCCAGTAGCGGGCCGAGAACAGCGCGCGCGGCGCGGCGCTCGCCTCGCGCCAGGCGGCCGGGTGCCAGCCCGCGCCGTCCAGGGCGGCGGCCAGGTGCAACGTCATGCCAGCTCCAGGTGTTCGCGCAGGGTGGTGCCGGTGTAGTCGGAACGGAACGAGCCGCGCTCCTGCAGCAGCGGCACGACGCGGTCGACGAAGTCGTCGAGGCCGCCCGGCGTCAGGTGGGGGACGAGGATGAACCCGTCGGCGGCGTCCCCCTGCACGTGCTCGTCGATCTGCCGGGCCACGGACTCGGGGGTGCCGATGAACGTCTGGCGGCCGGTCACCTCGATGACCAGCTCGCGGATGCTCAGCCCCTTCTCCTCGGCCAGCGCCCGCCACTTGGCGGCCACGGCCGCGCGGTCCTTGATCGGCACCCGTCCCTGGGAGACGCCCTCGTCCAGGTCGGGCTCGATGTCCGGCAGCGGGCCTTCCGGGTCGAAGGCGGACATGTCGCGGCCCCACACCTGCTCCAGGAAGGCGATCGCGGTCTGCGGCCCGACCTGCTGCCGCCGGATCGTGGCGGCGTTCTCGGCGGCCTCCGCCTCGGTGTCGCCGAGCGCGTACGTGACGCCGGGCATGATCTTGAGCTGGTGCGGCTCGCGGCCGTGCCCGGCCAGGCGGCCCTTGACGTCGGCGTAGAAACGTTTGCCCTCCTCCAGCGTGCCGTGCCTGGAGAAGATCACGTCAGCGGTGGCGGCGGCGAACTCCCTGCCCTCGTCGGAGTCGCCGGCCTGGATGATGACCGGGTGGCCCTGCGGGGCGCGGGGCAGGGTGAAGCGGCCCTCGATCGAGAAGTGCTCGCCCTCGTGCTGGACCGTGCCGACGGCGCCCTCCCGGACGAACCGCCCCGCGGCCTGGTCGGCGAGCACGGCGTCCGGCCGCCAGGAGCCCCACAGCTCGCGCGACAGGCGCACGAACTCCGCGGCCCGGGTGTAGCGGTCGGCGCGGTCGAGGTAGCCGCCGCGGCGGAAGTTCTCGCCGGTGAAGGCGTCGGAGGTGGTCACCACGTTCCAGGCGGCCCGGCCGCCGCTCAGGTGGTCGAGCGTGGCCAGGCGCCGGGCCAGCTCGTACGGCTCGTTGAAGGTGGCGTTGACCGTGCCGGCCAGGCCGAGCCGGCCGGTGACGGCGGCCAGGGCGCTGAGCAGGGTGAGCGACTCGGGCCGCCCGACCACGTCCAGGTCGTGGATGCGGCCCTTGAGCTCGCGCAGCCGCAGCCCCTCGGCCAGGAAGAAGAAGTCGAACTTGCCCCGCTCGGCCGTCCTGGCCAGGTGGGCGAAGGAGGCGAAGTCGATCTGGCTGCCGGAGCGGGGGTCGGCCCAGACGGTGGTGTTGTTCACGCCGGGGAAGTGGGCGGCCAGATGGATCTGCTTGCGGCTCATCGCAGCCGCTCCATGGGTCGGGTCACGCTTGGCTCCGGGGTGCTCAGTCTTCTGGATGCGGGAGGAACCGGCCGAAGCGGCCCTGGTGGTAGAGCAGCGGACGGCCTGGGTTGTGCGTGGTCACCTCGGCGACCAGCCCGACCACGAGGATGTGGTCGCCGACCTCGGCCGTCTCGTACGGCAGGCAGACCAGGTGCGCGGAAACGTCCTGGAGCAGGGGCGCGCCGAGCGGCCCCGGCCGCCAGCGGGTGGGCGGCGCGAACCTGTCGATGTTCTTGCGCGCGAACCGGGAGGCCACCTCGGCCTGGTCGCTGGCCAGGATGTTGACCGCGAAGTGGTCGGCGGTGCGCAGCCAGGGCCAGGTGGAGGAGGACTGGTCGACGTAGAAGGAGACCAGCGGGGGTTCGAGGCTGACCGAGGAGAAGGAGGTGGCGGTCAGCCCGACGGGGACGCCGTCGTTCTGGGCGGTGATGACCACGACGCCGCTGGCGTGCACGGCCAGCGCCCTCCTGAAGTGCTCGGCTTCGACGGCGCGGTCGGGCAGGGTGTCCGTCATGCCCGGCCCCTCCTCTCGGATGCGTAGCGGGCGGCCATGAACCTGGTTGAGATCACGGAGTCTGTTCCTCACGAAGAAGTGCGCGCTCAAGCGGCGCTGCGCGAGCGCGGGCGAGCGCGGGCGGAAGGGTTCGTCAGCGGAGCGTGGACGGCGTCGGCCACGCCGGAGCACGAGGGTGAAGGGCGGGCGGGGGCCGCGCCGCCGGCTACTGGTCCGTGATCAACGACACTGGGCGCTGGCGACGTGGCAGCAGTCCACGTGCGGGCGTCCGGTCAGGAGGAATCCCTGGCTCATGTCAACGACGCTAAGCCGCGATCCTCGATAAGTCAATATTTCCTACTGGTTTTGAGGGAAATCACAGAGGGAGTCCGGCGTACACCCTCGTCGCGTTGCCCGCGAGCACGGCGGCGGCCACCTCATCCGGCAGCAGCCCGGCCACCGCGCGGGCGTTGGCGGCGGTGCCGGGGACGCCCGGCCAGTCGGTGCCGAAGACGCACTTCCTGGCCAGCCGGGCCAGGTCGAAGCGGGCATAGTACTCGGGCAGCCGCTTGGGCGGCAGGCCGGACAGCTCCAGCCAGACCGTCTCGTTGGACAGGGCCAGGAAGGCGGCCGCGTCGTACCACCAGCCGCGCCCGCCGTGGGCGAGCACCACGTTGAGCCCGGGGAAGTCGCGCACGACCGGGATGAGGAAGGCCGGATCGGCGTTCTCGTTGGCCGAGCCGGGGAAGGTGCTGGTGCCGCAGTGCACGACCAGCGGCACGCCCTGCTCCTCCAGCACGCGGTAGGCCGGGTAGAGCGCCGCGTCGTCGCAGCGGAAGCCGCCGTGGACGGGATGCAGTTTCAGCGCGGCGGCGCCGAGGGCGAGCTGCCTGCGCACCTCGGCGGCGAGCGGGAAGTGCAGGTGCGGGTTGACGTTCGCGACCGGGCGGAACCGGGACGGGTTGTGCTCGACGATCGGCAGCAGATCCTCGAACGCCTGCGTGCCGGTGGCCTTCGGGCTGTATTCGCACAGCAGCAGCGCCACGTCCACGCCCTCGGCGGCGAACAGCTCGTCCAGGCGGGCCGGACGGGGGCGGCCCTCGGCGTCCCAGACGTCCTCGATCAAGCCCTCGGGGCCGAAGTCGCGGGCCCAGCGCAGCCAGGCGGGCTTGAGGGTGCCGAGCACCGGCACGTGGACGTGGGCGTCGATGAGCGGCGTGCCGTCGAGCATGCCCCGTACATTACGCTCTACACAGCCGCCATGGACCGGCGGTGGTTTGTAGCACGTGAACGGAGCCCACATGACCCAGGGCGAGACGCGGGACAGAGCGTCGGCGGGAGCGCGTTCGCTGCTGCTGACCGTGCTCGGCGAGTTCGTCCTGCCGCGCGGCGGCGAGGTCTGGACGGGCACCCTGGTCACCGCGCTGGGCGCGCTCGGCGTCGAGGAGAAGTCCGCCCGCCAGGCCCTGTCGCGCACGGCCGCCGAAGGGCTGCTCGGCTCCGCCCGCCACGGCCGCAGGGTGCGCTGGAGCCTGACCCCGGCCGGCGACCGGCTGCTGCGCGAGGGCACCGAGCGCATCTACGGCTTCATGCGCGGGCCGCACGACTGGGACGGCCGCTGGCTCGTGCTCACCGCCGGCGTGCCGGAGTCGCAGCGGCGGCTGCGTCACCGCCTGCGCACCCGGCTCACCTGGCTCGGGCTCGGCTCCCCCTCCCCCGGACTGTGGGTGATCCCCGACGCCTCCAAGGAGGCCGCCGTCCGCGAGGTCGTGCGCGAACTCGACCTAGGCGACCGCGTCTTCGCCTGGACGGGCCCGTCGGCCGGGATCGGCGACCCGGCCAGGCTGATCACGGCCGCGTGGGACCTCGGCGACGTGGAGAAACGCTACCTGGCCTTCATCGAGCGCTTCGCGGGCGTCACGGCGGCCACCGGCCGGGAGGCGTTCGTCAACCAGGTGCGCATCGTCCAGGAGTGGCGCCGCTTCCCGTTCCTCGACCCCGACCTGCCCGCCGAGCTGCTGGAGCACGACTGGCCAGGACCGAGGGCCGCGGCCGTCTTCCACGACCTGCGCAACCGCTGGCACCGCAGGGCGCAGGCGGAGTGGGACACCATGGACGGCGAGGCGGGCGCGCGCCCGTAGGACACTCTACGGCTACTCGACGCCGCGCCGGCCGTCTGTCGCCGGTCCTCAGGACCGCTTCTCAGTTCTTGATGCCGGTGAGCGTGACCCCCTCGATGAAGTAGCGCTGCAGGAAGAAGAACAGGGCGATGATGGGCGCGATCACGGCGGCGGAGGCGGCCATCAGGTATCCCCACTGGGTGAGGTACGTGCTCTGGAAGGAGGCCAGGCCGAGGGAGAGCGTGTACTTCTCCTCGTCGTTGAGATAGAGCAGCGGCCCGAGGAAGTCGTTCCACGTGCCGATGAAGGTGAAGATCGTCACCACCACGATCGCGGGCTTCGACAGCGGCATGACGATCGTCCAGAAGACCCGCCACGGCGAGGCCCCGTCGATGTAGGCGGCCTCGTCCAGCTCGAACGGGATCGTCAGGAAGAACTGCCGCAGCAGGAACACGTTGAACACCCCGCCGCCCGCGCCGGCGAACCAGCTCGGCACCGTGAGCGGGACGAACGTGTCGAGCGCGCCCAGCTCCTGCCACATCACGAACGTCGGGATGAGCGTCACCGCGTACGGCAGCATGACCCCGCTCAGCAGCACCGCGAACGCCACGTTCCGGCCCCGCCAGCGCAGCCGGGAGAAGCTGAAGGCGGCCACCGAGCAGGTCAGCACCGTGCCCAGCACGCTGATCACCGCGATGATCACCGTGTTGACGAAGTACAGCCAGAACGGCTGCGCCGTGAGCGCCTCGGTGAAGTTGTCCCACTGGAACGGCGACGGGATCCACTCGGGCGGCGCGATGAACATCTGCGCGTCCTGCATGAGCGCGCTGCGCACCAGCCACACGAACGGCAGCAGTGTGGGCACGGCCCCGGCCACGAGCGCCACGTACAGCAGCGGCTTGCCGAACCTGCGCGGCCGGCGCGGGCCGGCGACCGGGGCGACCCGCGCGGTGCGCGGCGGCGTTTCCAGCGCGGTCATCGGGCTCCCGCCATCTCGTAGTAGACCCAGCGGCGGGCGTTTCTGAACAGCAGGAACGTGATTACCACGATGATCATGAACAGGACCCAGGCGAGCGCACTGGCGTAACCCATCTCGCTCTCCTTGAACGCCATCCTGAACAGGTAGTAGACGTAGAACAGCGTGGCGTTGTTGGGGCCACCCTCGGTCATCACGTACGCCTGGTTGAACACCTGGAAGGTGCCGACCACGCCCACCACGAGGTTGTAGAAGATGGTGGGCGTCATCATCGGCAGCGTCACGTGCCAGAAGCGCCGCCATGGGCCGCCGCCGTCGATCGAGACCGCCTCGTACAGGTGCCGCGGCACCCCTTGCAGGCCGGCCAGGAAGATGACCATCGTGTTGCCGAAGCCCCAGGTGCTCATCACGATCAGCGACGGGATCGCCATCGCCTCGTCGTAGATCCACTGCCCGGCCGGCAGCCCGGCCTGGCGCAGCAGCGAGTTGAGCAGCCCGAAGTCCGGGTTGAAGATCCAGATCCAGAGGACCACGTTGGCGATGGCGGGCACGAGCGTGGGCAGGTAGAAGATGGTCCGCCAGATCGGCAGCCCGCGTACCTTCTGGTTGAGCAGCATGGCGACGGCGAAGGAGACGATCAGGACGAGCGGGACCGCGCCGAGCGTGTAGTACGTGGTCGCGCTCAGCGACGTCCAGAACAGCTCGTCGTCCACCAGCTCGGTGTAGTTGCCGAGCCCGATGAACGACGGCGAGCCGCCCACCTGCCAGTCCGTGAGGCTGAACACGAGCGAGGCCACCATCGGGCCCGCCGTGAAGATCACGAACCCGAGGATCGCCGGGAGCGCCATGAGCAGCCCCCAGCGCCGCTCCATGCGGCGCTGGCCTGACAGGCGCTTGTTCGGCGGGCGTTCGTTCGGCGGGCGCGGGCCCGAGGGGCTCCGCTGGGTGTCCGGCATGTCACGGCTCCTGGACGTGCTGCCAGCCCTGCAGCATGCCGGTGATCTTCGGGCTGACCGCCTTGAGCACCTCCGCCGCGGGCCGCTTGCCCGACTCGATCTCCTGCAGCGCGGGGGTGAGCACGTCGCTGGAGATGGCGGACAGGTTCTTGACCCGGTTGCGCAGGTCGGGCACGCCGTGGTCGCGGGCGTAGTCGACGACCGCCGTGCGGAACTCCGGCGGGTGGCCGTCGTTCTTGGTCCAGGAGTCGATGGCGGCCTGGTCCTCGTAGTACTTCTTCTCCTGGGGCATCCACAGGCCCTGCTCGTACAGGTCCACATACTGCGGGTCGATGTGGAAAGCGAACAGCTCGACCGCCTCCTCCACGTGCTTGGTCGTGCTGAACACCGAGGAGGCGCCGGCGACCTGGGAGGTGGTGAACGGCTCGGCGTACTTGGGCAGCACGCCGATGCCGTAGTCGACCTTGCTCTCGTTCATGTCGAGCAGGCTCCAGTGGCCGTCCACCACCATCGCCACCCGCTTGGTCTTGAGCAGGATGTTCGTGCCGGGCACGTCGTCGCCGGTGGCCGCGAGCTGGCCGGGGCCGGGGGCGACGCGGTGCTTGTAGACGAGGTCCTGGAGGTTCTGGAAGACCTGGATCGCCTCGGGGGTGTCCAGCAGGCACTTCTTGCCGGCCTCGTCGGCGAAGTCGGCGCCGTTACTGCGCAGGAAGCCGTACCAGGCGGCGGCGTAGGTGAGGCTGATGGAGATGCCGAACTGCCTGACCTGCTTGGGGTCGAAGCCGGACTCGTCCGGGTGCTTGCCGTTCTGGTCCACGGTGAGCTTGTAGGCGTTCTCCACCAGCTGGTCCCACGTCCAGGCCGAGGAGGCCACGGCGGGCGGGGTGGCGGCGCCGGCCGCCGCGATGGCCGACTTGCTGTACCAGAGCAGCTCGATCTCGTTGGCGGTGGCCACGCCGTGCAGCTTGTCCTGGCCGTACCAGAGGTAGGCGTCCGGCAGGTAGCCGGCCAGCTGCGGATATTTCTGCAGGTACGGGAACAGGTTGACCAGGTTGCCCTGCTCGGCCAGGCGGAACGACATCGACATCGGCACGTACCCGAGGTCCGGGGTGTTGCCGCCGGCGACCAGGCTGTTGAGCTTGACGTCGTACTCGTCGGGGGTGAAGACCGGCTTGACCTTGATGTCCTGGTTCTTCTGCTCGAAGGACTTGAGCATCTTCTCGACGGCGGCCTTCTCGAACGTCGAGCCCCAGTACATGAACTGCAGCTGCGTCGATCCGGCCGCGCCCGTCCCTCCGCCCGAGCCGCAGGCGCTCACGCCGGCCGCTCCCAGGGCGGCCAGGGAGCCCATTCTGAACAGGTCTCTTCTCTTCATGCGTGCGTGTCCTTACGCGAGGGGTGTCCAGACCCGCATGACGCCGCCGTCGCGGTTGTCCCACTGGTAGTAGGGGACGGCCACGGCGGTGGTGGGGGCCGGGAGGCTTTCCGGGGGTGCGGTGCCGTACGGCAGGCCGTCCGGCGGGGCGGGAGGCAGGCGGACGGCGTCCGCCTCGATGAGCACGGTCCTGCCGACGCCGGGCAGCTCGCGCTCGACGGCGCGCAGCCGGGAGTCCGGGGTGAGCGCCAGGTCGTCGAGCTCGCCGTCTTGGTCGATCTGCTCGAAGCAGTAGACGAGCGGGCCGCGCTCGATCGCGGCGCAGCCGCGCAGCGCGTCGATCTTGCGGTGCGGCAGCACGAGCCTGGGCGTCATGTCCAGGTCGAGGGTGAAGGTGTCGCCGGTACGCCAGTCGCGCCGGATCTCGGCGTAACCGTCGGCGTTGGGGGTGAGCTCGCCCGGGGCGCTCCAGGCGGGGACGCGCAGCTTGAGCGTCCACTCCCCGCCCGGCGTGTCGCGGACGGTGAACCGGACCCGGCCGTCCCAGGGGTAGTCGGTCGCGACGGCGAGGGTGATGCCGCCGGCCCGGATGGTGCCGGGCACGTACTGGTGCACCGACAGGCCGTCGTCGTCGGTGGTGGCGACGTAGTGGCCGAGTGAGGCGACCAGGCGCATGATGTTCGGCGGGCAGCAGGCGCAGGCGAACCACTCCCTGCGCCGGCCCAGGTAGGCGTCCTCGAACAGGTCGGCGCGGCGCTGCAGCGGGTTGACGTAGAAGAAGCGCACGCCGTCGGCGGAGGTGGAGGCGGCGAAGGCGTTGTAGAGGGTGCGCTCGATGAGGTCGGCGTAGCGGCCGTGGCCGGTGGCCAGCAGCAGCCGCCAGTTCCAGTGGATGCTGGCGATGGCGGCGCAGCTCTCGTTATAGGCGCGGTCGGGCGGCAGCTCGTAGCGCTCGCCGAACGCCTCTCCGTCGTGGCGCGAGCCGTGGCCGCCGGTGATGGCGGTCTTGGTGGCGACCAGGTCCTCCCAGCGCCGCACCGAGCAGGCCAGCAGCGTCTCGTCGCCGGTCTCGACGGCCACGTCCACCACGCCGGCCTCCAGGTAGAGCTGGCGTACGGCGTGCCCGACGGCGGTGTCCGCCTCGCGTACGGGCAGGTGGTCCTGGGCGTAGAGCGGCCCGAGGCCGGTCTCGGCGATCAGGCCCCGGCCGCGGTTGTCGATCAGCTTGCGCGCCAGCTCCAGGTAGGAGCGCTCCCCGGTGTGCCGGTACAGCTCGACCAGGGCCGTCTCCACCTCGGCGTGCCCGTCGATGGCGTCGTCGCCGTCCACCAGGAAGCGCTGGACGAGCAGGTCGGCGAAGCGGCGGGCGACCGCCATGAGCTCCTCGCCGAGGCCGGCCCGCGCCGCGGCGACCGCGGCCTGGATGAGGTGGCCGGCGCAGTACATCTCGTGGCTGTACTCCAGCTCGGTCCAGATCTTGTCCGGTTTGACCATCTGGTAGTGCGAGTTGAGGTAGCCGTCGGGGCGCTGGGCGCGGGCGAGCAGCGCGGCCGTCTCCGAGACGAAGGCGCGGTAGCCGTCGCCGGGCAGCCGGCCGTGCTCCCAGGCGACCGCTTCGAGCTGCTTGTACAGGTCGGAGTCCTGGAAGCGCAAGCCCTGGAAGGAGCCGGCGCTCTCGCCCGCGGCCAGCCGCAGGTTGGGCACGGCCCCCGACTTCTCCATCTGCTCCAGGCCGAGCGGGATGCCGGCCTCCCTGTTGATCCGCTGCCAGCGCCCGAACGGGCCTCCTTCGATCTCGACGTCGTCGATGCCCAGCGGTCGCTGTACGCCGGTGGAAGGTGCCAGCGGGCCGCGGACGCGGTCCGTGCGGTCAGACATCGCGCTCCCTGTGACTGGGAAGAGGTTTTCTCGCCGAAATGTAGGATGTGATACAGCACTAGTCAATAGTCCCAGCGTGTGCGGCGTATCTCGGTCGGCAAACGATTGCCTTTCCTTGCCCCCGTCGTCCGCCCGCCGGCGAGCGTCCCGATGCCCGAAAACCTTTTCCCAATAGTGCTAATTGCCGTTTGCTGCAACATCGCAGAACGGCCTTGACAGACGCCTCCTCCTGAGTTTTGCTTCCGAAAACCTTTCAGTTTTTTCGCCCAGAGGACCCGGAGAAAGGCTCCCCATGAGACGACTGGCCACCGTGGCCGCGTTACTCGCGTCCTTCCTCGTCGCCGGCACCCCGCCGCCCGCCCACGCCGCTCCCACCGCGCAGGTCGTCGACCTGTTCGGCCGGACGGTCAACTCCTACGGCGTCAAGCTGGTGGACTGGCAGGGCTACCTGGCCAACCCGTACGTCGAGCTCACCGTCAGGCCGCCCGCCGACGTGCGCTTCCCCGTCACGATCGACCTCAAGGCCGAGGGCACCTCCCGGCTGATGATGGACCTGCCCAGCCGGCTCACCGCCACCGGCGCGACCAAGACGCTGACGTTCGCGAACGCCGCGGAGTCCAGGATCTTCCGCCTGGCCATCCACTCCAAGCGCGGCCCAGGCGCCGACGAGCAGCACACGCTGCGGCTGACGACCAGGGACGCGGGCGGGGCGACGTACGAGCAGTCGATGCCCATCCACGTGCAGCAGGACGAGAAGACGGCGCTGCAGCCGTCACTGCCTCTCGCCTTCGACTATCGCCACGACACCATCACCGGCTACTTCGGCGACGCCGCCGTGCGCACGGCCGCCGAGGAGGCGGTCAAGGACTGGTTCCGCTTCTTCGACATGGAGCCCTTCGACACCGTCGCGGCCGGCGCCGAGCCGAACCACCTGCCGGGCAACGACTGGCAGAACACCGTCAACGTCACCAACGCCTCCGCCTACAACGGCATGTACGTGCACTTCCGGGGGATCCAGACGCCGTACTCGACCGGTTACCCGGCCGCCAACGGCCGCTACAGCACGCGCGGCGGCAGGCAGGTCGCGGGCCCGCTGCACCGCTCGACGGCGATGATCCTGGAGTACGACGAGGCGAACAAGCAGCTGTTCACCTCCCTGGCCGACGAGGACTGGTACAAGACCGACATCCAGGGCTCGGTTCTCGATGTGCACGGGCTCGTCATGCACGAGTACGGCCACGCGGTCGCCTTCCACAGCGACTGGGCCGGGATGCGCTCGTACGTGGCCGGCGGCGGCAACGATCCCGACGTGGTGGCGTACCAGGGCCGGGCCGTGCCGCTCGACGGCAGCTACCACATCCCCGGCGACCAGCCCTACTGGGACCGGCTGAGCGGGCAGAGCGGCGGCTGGAACCACCTGTTCCCCACCCGCAGGTGGATGCTGACCAAGCTGGCCTTGCTGGTGGCGGAGAACGCGGGCTGGACGCTCAACCGCGACCTCACCCCGTTCCTCGAACCGTCGATCACCACCACCTCACTCCCCCAGGCCACGCCCGGCTCCGCCTACCGGCAGACACTGGCCGCGAAGGGCGGCGTCCCGTTCTACGACTGGCAGGTCACCGGCGGCTCGCTGCCCGCCGGGCTCTCCCTCGACCGCTTCGCCGGCGCGATCACCGGCACCCCCACGGCGGCGGGCGCCTTCACCTTCACCGTCCAACTCAGGGACTACGACCGGCTGAGCACCCCGGTGAGCAGGACCTTCACGCTCACGGTCGGAGCCGGCGGCGCGACGAATCTGGCCGCGTCCGCCACTCCGTCGGCCTCTTACACCTCCGCCTGGGAGAGCGTGGCGGCGCTGAACGACGGCATCGACCCGCCCTCGTCGAACGACACGGTCAACCGCCGCTGGGGCACCTGGCCGCAGACCGGCACGCAGTGGGCCGAGCTGACCTGGCCGTCGGCGCGCACGCTGCGCTCGGCCGAGGTGTACTTCTTCGACGACGGCCAGGGGGTGCGGCTGCCCGCGTCGTGGAAGCTGCAGTACTGGAACGGCAGCGCGTACGCCGACGTGCCCGGCACGTATCCGATCGCGCTCGACCGCTACAACCGGGTGACGTTCGAGGCCGTGAGCACCACCAGGCTCAGGGTGGTGCTGCAGAGCGGCGCGGCGTCGGTCGGGCTGCTGGAGGTGAAGGCGTACGCCTGACGACCGCCCGCGTCGGCGAGTGCGTGCGCCTGACGGTCGCTGGCGTCGGCGAATGCGTGCGCCTCAGAGCGCCTGACGCCGGGACGGCCGCCCGCCGGAGTGTCTGAGCGCGGCCGGGTCAGGCCCCTGAGGAGATCAGACCCGAGGAGATCAGACCCGAGGGGATCAAGCTGATGAGGGGGCCAGGCCCGCGCCGCCGAGCAGGTCGAGCTCGATCATCTCGGCCGACTTGACCAGCCGGAACGCCTCGGCGGCCTCCGAGCTGCCCCTGACCTGCGTGAGCGCGGCGTCGAGGTCGGCCTGGCTGCGCCACACCTCGGTCACCCAGACGGTGTCGGGCGCGTCGGTCTGCCGGTTGACCAGGTACAGCTCACAACCGGCCTCGCCTTCCAGGCGGGTGGCGGCGGTCAGGAGGAGGTCGGCGAGCTCCTGGCCCCGGCCGTCCTGGGCGATGAACTTTCCGTAACGGGCTTGTCGGGTCACGGCGCCGAGCCTATCGGGCGCCGGTCAGTCGCCCGTGAACAGGGAGGACGGGAGCGGGATGGCGGGGAACGGGTTGTCGGGCAGCAGGACGACCCGGCGCGGGTGCTCCGCCTGGCCGGCCGCGTCGAGGTGCAGCAGGGCCGTGCCGATGCCGGCCGCGCCGACCATGTAGCCGGTGTCGGCCGTCACCTCACCGGGCCGGAGCCGCCGGTACGCCTGGTACCAGCGGTAGCCCTGCCCGTTGTGGTCGGTGGCCCGGCCGATCAGGTCGGCGGCGAGCGTGCGGGCGTATTCGAGGTGGCGCTCCTCGCCGGTCGCGGCCCACAGCCCGGCGAACAGCTCGATCACGCCGGCCGTGCCGCAACACTGGCAGGCGACGTTCCAGTAGCCCTCGGTACGGCGTCGCGGCACCCCGCTGCTCACGATGCCGTGCGCCAGCCGTCCCGCCCACTCCAGGTCGCCGGGGTCACCCGCCACCCGGTAGAGCTCGTAGAACATCCTGGCCACGCCCGCCGAGCCGGAGCAGAACCCGAGGTAGTGCAGGTCGCGGGCCTGCGGCACGTGGTGCGGGACGACCGCGCAGGCGCCGGTCACGTGGCTGACCTCGCGCACGAAGGCGGCGCCGCTGCGCGCGGCGTGCAGGAAGCGGTCCTCGCCTGTTACGCCGTACAGGCGGGCGAGCAGGAACGCGGTGCCGGACGTGCCGGCCAGGAAGCCCGGCGTGACGGCGTCGACGGGCAGGTCGGCGCAGTCGCCGAAGCGGTGGCCGGGGACGGGCAGCCGGGCGATGCGCCGCCCGGCCTCGACCGCCGCCTCCTCGTACGCAGGCACGCCGAGGTGGGTGGCGGCGCGGAGGAGCCCGAGGATGATGCCGCCCTCGCCGCGCTGCGCCGGGTCCCGCGACCACTGCACCCCGTCGCCCGAGCTCTGCTCCACGCCCCGGCGGACGATGAGGTCGGCGATGGCCGCCGCCTCCGCCTCGAACTCGGCCTCGCCGAGCGTCCAGCCGGCCTCCATGAGGGCGATCATGACGCCGGTCAGGCCGTGGTAGAGGGTGAGGTCGTCCTGCTCGCGCCAGGTGGCGGCGAGCCGGCGGGCGCCGGCCCTGGCATCCTCCAGGTAGGCCTCGTGTCCGGTGGCGGTGGCGAGTTCGAGGAAGAACAGCACGATGCCGGCCGCGCCCGAGTAGAGAGACCAGGGCTCGGAGGTGACCGCCGAGGCGCCGCGCGCGTCGGGGTTGGCCAGCCAGCGCCGGCCGTGCTCGTCGTCGATCGCGGCCGACCTGATCCACCTGCCGGCCATGATGGCGGCGGTCAGCGGGGAATCGGCGCGGGCGCTCGACGCGCGCATCTCCTCGAGACTCATGCCCTTATTTTCCCATAGGTTGAGTAGGAATACTGGGAATTCCGGGATTTCGTGCAGTCACCCGGCGGCTTCGGCGGACCGTACCAGTATGGCGGCATCCCACCGCTCCGCCGATCCCGCCGCCGCCATCGTCTCGTCACCGTGACCCGTCACGATCATCCTCCATCGCGATCGGCCTCCTTCCGTCCGTACGGCCAGCCACTACGGGTTGCCATGTCACGACATCTACCGCCACAGCGTCCGTTCTCACACACTGACCCGCCGTCATGGGCGGCCGTCTTCACGAACGGCCGCATCGCGGGCGGGTGCGTCGCGGTCGTCGCCTGTCACGCCCAAGGCTCGCAGCAGGACGGCTCTGAGTTCGGCGTGGCGCGCGCCGCCGTCGAGTCGCTGTTCGGTCGCGATCCTGCCGTCGTCCAGGACGAGCACGCGGTCGGCCAGGGCGATGGCCTCGTCCACGTCGTGGGTGACCAGGAGCACGGACGGGCGGTGCTGCTCGTACAGGCGGCGCAGCAGGGCGTGCATCTTGAGCCTGGTCAGCGCGTCGAGCGCACCGAAGGGCTCGTCGGCCAGGAGCAGGCGGGGCTCGCGTACCAGGGAGCGGGCCAGCGCGACGCGCTGCTGCTCGCCGCCGGACAGCTCGTTCGGCCAGGCGCGCTCACGGCCGGCCAGCCCTACCTCGGCCAGGCTCTCCCGTCCGCGCCGCTCGGCGCCCGGGGGCAGGCCGAGGACGACGTTCGGGAGCACCCGCTGCCAGGGCAGCAGCCTGGCGTCCTGGAACACCACCGACACCTGATCGGGCACCTCGACCGTGCCTCCGCTCACCCGGCTACCCGGCCGGACGCCTGTTCTGTCGTGTGCCCGGTCATCGGACCGCCCGCCCGAGCCGCTTCCCGAGCCGCTGTCCGACCGGCCGCCCGATCGGACACGTGTCCAGCCGCGTGCCCCACCGGTCCGGCCGCCTGTCCGGCTGCCCTGACGACGGCTCGAATGGCCGTCCGTCAGGTCGCCGTCCAGGCCGGCCAGGGCACGCAGCAGGGTGCTCTTGCCGGAGCCGCTGCGGCCGAGCAGGGCGACGAACTCGCCGGGCGCCAGCTCCAGGTCCAGCCCGTCGAGCACCGCCCGCTCCCCGTAGACGCGGGTCAGGCCCTTGACGCGGGTCAGCTCGCCAGCGTGCGCCGCCATGACAACGCCCTCCTCTCCACGATCCGCACCGCGGCGTCGGAGAACAGGCCGAGCAGCCCGTACAGGACGAGGCCGACGAGGATGACGTCGGTCTGCCCGTACGTGCGCGCCAGATCCATCATGTAACCGATGCCGCTGGTGGAGTTGATGAGCTCGGCCACCACCAGGAACAGCCAGGCCGTCGTGACCGCGAAGCGCAGCCCGAGCAGGAAACCCGGCAGCGCCCCCGGCAGGACCACCTTCCCGATGAACGCGCCGCGCCCGAGATCGACGGTCTCGGCCAGCTCGACGTAACGGCTGTCGATGCCGCGCAGGCCGTTGTGCGTGTGGATGTAGATCGGCACGAGCACGCCGACGGCGATGACGGTGATCTTCATGCCCTCGCCGATGCCGAGCCACAGGATGAGCAGCGGCATCAGCGCCAGCGACGGGATCGCCCGCTTGATCTGCACGGGCCCGTCGATGACGGCTTCGCCCCAGCGGCTGAGCCCGGAGACGAGCGCGAGCACCAGCCCGAGCGGCACGCCGATGGCCAGGCCGAGCGCCACTCGGCCGACCGAGGCCAGCAGGTTGTCCTGGAGGCGGCCGGTCCCGGTCAGCTCGGCGGCGGTGCCGATCACGTCCCAAGGCGGGGACAGGAAGCGCGGGTCGAGCCAGCCGGTGGCCGAGGCGGCCGTCCAGAGGGCGAGCAGCAGGAACGGCCCCAGCAGGAACCCGAACCTGATCCGCCGCCCCGGCCGCAACCGGCGACGAGTTCGCGAGCGGGCGGGGGTCGCGGGACGTTCGTCGCGCCGGGAGTCGCCCCCAGGCTCGGCGGCACTCCCAGCGTCGGGGCCGGAGTCGCGGGGTGAGTCGAGGAGGGTCATCGGGCACCGCCGCCGATCGCCTCGGCGCCGACGGCCTGGTAGCGCAGGTCGTACAGGTCCTGGGCCTTCAGCGGCGGGTTGCCCGTCTCGGCGGCCAGGATGTCGATGGTCTCCTGGTGCCTGGCGATGGCCTGGGACCAGTCGGCCGGGATGTCGGGCTCGCCGGCCAGCTCGATGAGATACTGCCCGTCGGCGGCCGTGAGGCCCTGGTCCTTGACGTAGTAGCCCTCGATCCACTCCTTCGGGTGCTCGTAGACCCAGCGGGCGGCGCGGGCCCAGGCGGCGACGTATTCACGGATGGCGGCGGCCTTGGCCGGGTCCTGGAGGGTGGCCGTGCGGACGTAGAGGTGGCCGGGGTCGTCGCGCAGCCCGTGGGCGACGGTCGTGGCGCCGTCCCTGCCGAACTTGGCGGTGTAGCGCTTGATGTTGACGCCGCCGATCGGCGCCACGTCGACCTGCCTGGAGGCCAGCGCGTTGGGGTAGACGTCGCCGGTGCTCGGCAGCTCGACGAGGGTGACGTCGTTCTTGGTCAGTCCCGCGTGCTTGAGCACCTTGAGCACGAGCGCGCCCTGGGCCTGACCGGGGCTGTAGGCGATCTTCTTGCCGCGCAGGTCGGCCAGGGTCCGCACGTTCACGCCGGGGGCGATGCCGAGCTCGTACGTGGGGTGGGTGAGGGGGTCCTTGCGGAACCTGGAGGCGACGATCTTGACGGGCAGGCCGGTCCAGTTCGCGTGGATGGGCGGGATCTCCGCGACCGCGCCGACGTCGAGGGCGTCGGCCCTGAACGCCTCGCTGGTCTGGGGGCCGCCGCTGAGGTTGGCCCATTCGACGTCGAACGAGAACTTGTCGATCTCGCCGGACAACTGGAGCGCCACCTTGGTCGGAGGGTCGCCGATGATCAGCTTGGTGCCGGCGGGGACGGTGGCCGGCAGCGGCGCGTCGGCGGCGAGGGCCGCTTTCCCGCTCTCTGGGGCGGCGCAGGCGGTCAGGAGGGCGATCAGGACGGTCGCGGCGAGCGCCGCCGGTCCTCTCGCGGCAGGTCTCTGGGAGGGGGCAGACATGTGGCTGGTCCTCTTGGGGTCGTCGCGGACAGGGGTGTTCGGCCCGTACGGGAGGGTGCGGGCGGATCGTTCCACTCTGTGATCAGCGACACTGCGCGCTGGCGACGTGACCGAAGTCCACGTGCGGGCGCCGGGTCAGGCGAAGGCCCTGGCTCATGACCATGAAGCTACGAGCCCCGAGCCACTAAGTCAACATTTCCTACCAGATATACATGATTTGATCGCGCAAGAACCGGCGCAGGCTTACCGACCGGCACGGACGTTCCCAGAGAGGATCGGGGTCGGTCCGCATGCGGGCCGGTCGGAGAAGCCGCTGGTCAGTCGGCGTGCAGGCGGTGGAGGTCGGCGAGGTTCTGGCGGTAGAAGGCGAGGTCGCTCTCCAGCTTGGCCCGGGTGAAGCGGCCGGGCGCTGCGTCGCGGGCCGAGCGGCCCATCTCCGTCCAGAAGGACTCGGGATCCGGCCCGTCAGCGCCCGCGTCGCCCTCGGGGACGAACTTGAGCGCCTCCGCGATGGCGTCGGCGGCGAAGGACCAGTCGGCGGCGACGGTGTCGAGCCCCTCCGGGTCGGACGGGTCCTCGGCGAGCAGAAGACCGCCTTCCAGAGCCCTGCTCGCGTACGTGGACGCGACCAGCACCCACTGGCCGGGGTCGAGCAGCGCGCTCAGCCCCGTGCCGAACGTCGCCTCCGCCTGCCTGGCCGTCTCCTCCGCCTCGTAGGGGACGAGAACCTCGACGCCGCCGGCGCGCACCAGCCAGCCCTCGCTCCCGTCGGCGACCGCCGCCTGCTCGGAGCCGCCCGGCGCCACCAGGTCGAGATAGACGTACGCCTCCACGAGGCTCCGCGCCGGCCCCGGCCCGTCAGCACCGTGTTCCAGATCGTCGATAAGGCGGGGGTCCGGCCCCTGGTCCGGGTCGCGGCCGGGGACTTGGCGCCGAGGATCGGGCCCGGGGTGCTCGGGGTCGTGATCAGGCATGCCGGGCCGCCAGATCGCGATAGGAGTCGCGGACGATCAGCAGCCGGTCGAGCCGGAACCTGCCGGGCTCGGCCGCGCGTACCTCCCGCCCTCGCGGCGACCAGAACCCGTCGTCGGGCACCGCCTCCGCTCCCGGCGGGATGAACTTGACGACCTCCTCCACCGCCGCGGCGGCCACCGCCAGCGTGCGTCTGGCCTCGGCCTCGTCGTCCACCGGCACGTTGCCCGCGGTCAGATCGGCCACCCACATCCACTCCCCCGCGTCGAGCAGCTGCGACCGCTCCTGGCCCCCGAAGGTCGGGTAGCCCGCCGGCATCACGGGGCGCTCGGGCAGGCCGAAGACGAACTCCCTGTCCCTGCCGCACTCCCCGCAGACGCCGCTGTAGCGGTTGGCCGGCCCGTCGGCGGCGCCGACGATCCCGCTCTCCCAGGTCGTGTCCACCGAACCGCAGGTGCATGGGTGCAGGTCGAGGTAGAGGTGGGCCTCATCCCTCGTCCGCGCTACCGCGAAGGTCATCTCCGTCTTCTCTCCTCGGGGTGTGGTCGGGGTTCCCATCATGCCCGTACCCGGCCGGTCCACGCCCGCAGGCCGCACCCGCAGGGGCCGTCCGCGGGGCAGCGGCACTCCTCCTCCGGTGGCAGGAGGCCGGTGCCGTCGTTGAGGCGGCGCATCCGCTCCCAGTACGCGTGCCGCGCCGCGGGGCGGCGGCTCGTCTCCAGCAGCGTGGTCAGGTGCGCGGCCATGGGAGCGGGCACGAGGTGGAACGGGACGGTGGCGGCCAGGTCGCGCAGGACGCCCAGCCGTCCGGGGCGCTGGGCGGCGGTGGCGGTGCGGACCTGGCGCGCGGCCTCGTACACCTCGGCCAGCTTGGCGTGATCCGCGGCATTCAGGCCCATGGCCCGTGCCACGGCGGCGGCCGCCGTAGCGGCGGCGGCGCGCTCGTTCGCGCCGATCGTGCGGTGATCGTCCACCTGGAACGTCAGCACGCCCACGTCCTGAGCGGGCCCGTTCTGCGCGGCTCCATGCTGAGCAGGACCCCCTTGGGCAGGAACTCCTTGGGCAGGCACCCCCTGGGCAGGCCCGCCCTGAGCGGCGGCGTCGGGGGGCGTTGCGCGGCCGGCGGGCTGGATCTCGACGGCGATGGGCGGGTGGCCCGGCACCTGGATGTCCAGCAGGCCGGGGCCGTGCGTGCGGACGCGGGCGCCCAGGAGGGCGGCGCCGCGTTCGAACGCCTTGGCGGCGGCTATCTCGGGCAGCGCCACGGGACCGCGGATCGCCGCGATCTGCTCCTGGGTCAGCTCGCCCGCCCGCGCCAGGAAGATCGTCCTGGCCGCCGCGCCCGGCTGGTCCTCCGCCAGGCCCGCCCTGCGTACCTCGGAGCGGACTTCGGCCGCGGTCGTCCTGGCGTCTGTCTCCGTGCCGCCCAGCAGGGACGCCAGGGAGCGGCCACGGCCGGGCGCGGGCTCCTGCCGCGTGACGGCGTCGATCAGGCCGCGGAGCCGGGCCAGCGGGCCTTCCTGTCCGTCGCGCGCCGGCCGGTGCGGGCCCGTGCCCCAGGGCGGGGGCGGCGGGGTGTGGCCGCGGCGCTCGATGTCAGCGGCGAGGGCGCCGATCGCCTCCGCCAGCCGCGACCGCGCGGCCGGGTCCTCCTCCGCCCGCCACTTGCGTGACAGGTGGGCGTGCTCGTCCAGGCGCGGCACCAGGCAGTGGTCCGTGCCCTCCGCCACGTCGTGCGACAGCGACGGCCGGACGACTCCCTGCCGGGCTCCGGCCGCCGTCGCGGCGCTCGCCTGGGCGGCGTGCGAGATCTCGTGCACCAGCACCGAGGACACGACCTGCGGGTCCACCCTCGGCCCGATCCGCATGACGTGCGGGTCGGCGGCGGTGCCGGCCCGCAGGTCCGTACGGCCGAGCAGCCCGGCGCCCGGGTCCTCGACCAGCACCTGGACGTGCTGGTCTGGCGAGCCGGTGAACTGCAGGACGATCCGGTCTCCGCCGGCCCAGCGCGCGTTCGCCACCGCCCCGCCGAAGTCGGCGGCCGAGAGGGGCTGGGCGCGCACCTCGGTGAGGGTCAGGTCCGGGGTTCCTTCCGGCCTGGCCGCGGCGTCGAAGGGGGTTCCGGCGATCGCCTGGTCCGTGGCCGCGTGCGCGGGCCCCGAGCTCGCCGACCCGCCGGTGAGCCCCTGGGCGACGCTGCCTCCGGCCGACGCGTGCGACGGCCCTGTGGCGGCGGGCCAGGCGGGCGCGGCGGGCGCGGGCGGGAGGGCGCCGCGGTCGCGGAGCGCGGCGGTCAGCTGGTCGGCGAACGTGCCCTCCGCTTCCGAGGTCAGGAAGACCTGCCGCAGGTCCAGCCGGGGGTTGCGGAGCTGGTCCGCGGCCTCCAGCAGGCCGGGCGGAAGGGTGGAGAACGCCTCGGCGAAGCCTCCGTCGGGGGTGCGGCTGGTGATCCTGCCGTCGGGGTAGGCGACGTAGCGGTGCAGGCCGTCCGGCTCACGTACCGCGACGACCGCCGCCGCCCCGCGTTCCCTGGCGGCCAGGCGGGCGTCGCCGAGCACCTGGATGAGCCCTTGGCGTCCGGAGGCGGGCACGAACGGGAAAGTGTGCGACACGTCGGACTCGGGCCCGATGCGCACGCCCGACTCCATCCGATCGAGCAGCTCCTCGAGTTCCTCGGCGAAGAGGGTCACGTCCACCTCGCCGCCGCTCGCGCCCGGCATGCGGACCGCGTCGCCGACGGGCCGTACGTCGCCGTTGCGCAGCCGGGCCACGTGCTGGAAGACGAGGTCGTAGTCGACCCGCATCCGCACGGTGTAGACCTTGCCGCGCACGAACCTGCTGCGTTCGCGCCGCGCCCCGTGGTGGTCGTTCACGGTCTCCGACGACTGCTCGCCGGCCCTGGTGCCGTAGTCGATGCCCAGTCCGGTCTTCATGGAGACGTTCCCGGCCACGGGCAGGACGCGGCTGCGCGACACGCTGATGTTCTGGGCGTCGGCCTTCCTGTCCACGTCGCCCTTCTCGGCGTCGAACGGCCCGGCCACGACGGTGAGGTCGGACAGGCGAGCGCTGATCGTGACATCGGCGCCCTGGTCCTTGAACTTCTGCCTGGCCATCCGGACGACGGTGTCGCCGCCCGGCCCGGCCATCCGCTCGAAGCCGCTGATCAGCGCGGACGGGTCGAGCCTGGCGACGAGCTCGGCCCGGCGTTCTGCGACCGTGTTGCGGCCCAGCATCTTGCCCAGCTGGGCGGTGACGACCTCGAGGAGGGTGGGCCTGGCGGGGTCCTGCCGCAGCGTCTCGACGAAGTGGCCGGAGTGCAGCTCGACCCGCCGGGGGTCGGTCACGGTGACGAGCGGGCCGGGGTCCTCGTTCGCGGGCCTGACCATGCCGGTGGGCAGGCGGCGGACGAGCTTGGCGTCGTACCGGACGGGGAGCACCTTGGGACGGCGGCGGACCCGCTCGGCCGCGGCCTTGATCGCGGCGGCGGCGCGGGCCCTGCGGGTCGCGCCCGGCGCGGTCCTGACCCGGGCCGGCTTGCGCTCGACCTCGATGACCAGGACCATGTCCTGCTCCACGCGGTCGAGGCCGTTGAACAGGCCGATGCGCTGCAGCCGCGTTCCCTGCTCGTTGCTGGTGCTGGAGAAGGAGCGGCCGCGATCGGTGGACAGGCCGAAGCCGCCCCCGTCCCCGTCGTCGGTGCTGGAGGTGTCGGCGCCGGCGGAGTAGGAGCCGTTGTACCCCGCTACGTGCGACAGGTCGGTGTAGCGGTAACGCTGGATGATGATGCCGGAGTCGGAGGTGTGGCCGAGGAATCTGCCCTTGCGGGGGTCGGCTCCTTCCGCGGGCTCCAGCCGCACCCGTACGGTGACCGCCTCGGCTCCGTCCGCCGGCCGCCCGCTCTGTACGTGGTATGTCTTCTCGAAGCCGTTGTCCGACCACATGGACGGGATGCGGATCTGCGCCCGGTCGCCGGCGAAGTCGACGCTCGCCTCCCTGCGCAGGGTCGGCGTGTTCTCCTCGGCCCCGGGCATCGCCTCGTTCACGGCGTGCAGGACCGCGTCCAGCAGGTTGACGTCCTCGTCCTGGTCGTTGGTCAGGTCGAACGACTCCACGACGCTCAAGCCCATGCCGTTCTCGTACTGGGGCCCGAACACGACCTCCTCGCTGCGCCGGATCAGCTCCTGGGCCTCGTTCAGCACCTCGTCGAGCCGGGTCTCCTCCTCACCCTTCTTGACCCGCGTGGTCTCGGGGGCGAGTCCTGTGACCTTTCTGAGCGGCTTCAGCAGTTGCTTGGCGCTGTGCCTCTCGGCGAGCGGCGGGACCTCGCCGCGGGTGCGCGCCTCGGCCAGGGCCTTGACGTAGGTGTGGATGAGCGGCACGGCGAGGGTGCGGTCCAGGGTGAGGCTGCCGTTGCGGAAGCGTTCGACGGCGTCGGCGACCAGGTGCAGCGGGAGTGCGAGGTCTCCGTCGGCGTACATGCGCAGCGCGTCGTACTCGGGGATGGAGAACAGGACGGCGCCCTTGGTGGCGGTGGTCCCCGGCTTGCCTGCGGGGATGCGTCCCTCCTCCGTGGGCAGCGCGTTCGGGCGGCTCTCCTGGCCACTGAGGGTGACGTCCATGTCGGCGCGGAGCATGTACTGGCGGCCGAACTCGATCGTCAGCTCCTCGGTGCCCCAGATGTCCAGGATGGAGGTGGAGTTCGAGGTGCCTCCCGAGCGCGAGGGCAGCGTGAGCGAGCCGCCGTCGCTCTGCGTGCCGCCGCCGTCCAGGTCGCTGAGGCCGGTCGAAGCGCCGACCGACAGGCCGGTCGAGGCGCCCCACGACACTCCGGCGCTGCCCAGCCCGAACAGGATCTTGCCGACCACGTGGTCGACGACGCCGATCACCTCGGCCTCGCCGAGCTCGCCCTGCACGGACACTGACGACTGGGTGGGCGCGACTCCCTGCGGCCGGGTCGCCGTGTCGCTGTTGACCGGCCTCTCCAGCAGCTCGGGGTGCGAGACGAGGTTGCGCGTGTTGAGGAAGGCCGCGATGTGGTGGTAGGCGGGCGAGTCCTCCCGCATCCCGGCGGGCAGCACCCGCCGCGCCGCGGCCATCGCGTCGCGCACGTCCATGGCCAGGAGCGTGGCATGGCTCATCAGCGCGCGGGTCGGCTTGCCCACCGAGGCGTTCTGGGCGGGGCCGTCCACCGGGAGGAGGTCGACGGGTATCGCGATCCTCGCCTTGCCGTCGCGGGAGAGCAGCAGTTCCGCCTCGCCGTCGTGCACGAGTTCCACGACCAGCTTGTGCTTGACGTCCATGAACGCCACGGCGCCCTTGGTCTCCCCGAGCGTCACCACGTTGACGGTGCCGCCGGTGCTGGAGCCGGCCGTGTGGGTGACGTTGCCGCCGCCGTTCACCCCGACCTCGTGCTTCAGCCCGTCGTGGCCCTCCGCCGGGCCGTCGCCCATGCTCGCGGACGGACCGCCGCTGTAGGTCCTGGACCGGCTGATGGCCCGCGCGGAGGTGTCGGTGCCGATGTCGAGGTCGACGTTCGTGTCCTCCTCGCTCAGGCCGACGTACGTGCCGCGGTCGCTGAAGTCCTGTTTCAGCGACACGCGCACGGTGTAGTGGTCGGGTGCGCTGTTGAGCCCGTGCGCGACCAGGTCGATGAGGAGGCCGTCCTGTGCCGCCTGGCTGTAGCCGGTGCGCAGGCGCCGCTCGGACAGCTGCTGGAGGACCTCCTGGAGGTTGAGCGCCTGGCTGGCGCGGACGAGCTCGTTGGAGTCGTACTGCGGGATGCCGTCCACGATCCTGGGCACCAGACCGGTGTCGGCGAGCTGGCCGAGCACGTCCTCGGCGACGTCGTCCATCTCGAAGATCTCGTGCACGATACCGGGGCCCGCGCCGCGGACCTGCCCGGGCCCGTCGCCCATGATCTCCGGCAGCTCGGTCTTGCGGCCCTTGATCGGCACCGGCATGGGGTCGCCGCGCAGCACGTCGTTGCCGTCGGCATCGGTGAGTACCTTGCCGTTCACGTGGATCCGCGCCGCGGCGTCCACGGGCAGGCCGAACCGGTAGGCGAGGCGCTCCTGCATGCGCACGAGCGCGTCGCCGCGCATCGGCGGCAGCGTGACCGGCGGCTCGCCGATCTTCTCCACGGTGAACGTGTGCCGCAGCTCCAGCCGGTAGCCCTGGGTGGGCCGGGTGAACCTGAGCACGGTCGGATGGATGGCCTGGCCGTTGGCCGTCGCCGAGTACGTCTGCGACGCCGACCGCGCTCCCTTCAGCCGGGGCCCGATCGCCGGGTCGTACCCCGCCATGATGTCGACCTGCTGCAGCCCGGGGATGTTCAGCCCGGCGGAGGAGTTGGCCTCCAGCGACCCGCCGGAGGAGGCCCCGCCGGGCGAGGCCGCGAAGTCGACGAGCACCTCCTCCTCCCACTCCTGGTTGCTCGGCCCGCCGACCGGGCGGCTCGCGACCAGGACGACCTCGGTCTTGACCTTGATGCGGACCTGGGGCTTGCCGTCCACGTCGATGACCCGGTCGATGCCCTTGTCCGTCGCCTCCCGCAGCCGGCTCGGCAGCTCCTCGGTGATGAACTTGCGCAGGTTGGAGCGGGAGTTCGTGCCGATCTGGGCGAAATCGCCGCCGAGCCGGCCGGCGAGCGCGTCGAGGGCCTCCTCCAGGCCGGTCATGCCGGTGACGACGTGGTTGGGCAGCGAGCGGGTGCGGCGCGCGTCGTCGACCCAGACCAGCTTGCGCGGCGGCTGGTCGGTGTAGGAGTGCGACACCCACAGGCGCTGGGCGGGGCTGTCGCCGGGCAGGCCCGAAGTGACCGTGGTGGTGTCGCGCCAGGCCTCGTCGCGTCCGGTGCGGATCTCGACCGTCCACGTGGCGGCCGCGTCGAGCAGCAGGGACTCGCTGCGGTTGTCGGAGACCGAGCCGCCCTGGGCGTACATGCCCGCCCCGCCCGACGCCGACCAGCTCCGCCCGGCGCTCGCGCCCAGGCCGAGGCCGACCAGCTCGCCCACCATGCGCGTCCACTGGCCCTCGGGCAGCATCTGGGCGAGCCCGCTGGTGTTGAGGTTGCCGAACACGCCGGCGCTGCCCGACTCGGTCGCGGTGACCGTCCGGCCGGCCTGGAAGAAGATGCCGACCATCATCTCGGACGCCTTCACGGCCGGGTCGATCACCTCGACCAGGTCGGAGAGCGTGAGCCGGATGCGCAGCTCGGAGGCCGACTTTCCGTGGCCGGTGCGCAGCACGACTCCTTCCTGTGTGACGACCTTGTGGAAGTCCGCCCTGATGGCCCGCCCGAGCTCTTCGGGGGTGTACTGCTTGGCGATCCCCTCGCGTTCGAGCATGGTGTTGACCGTGCTGGTGAGCGCGCCGAGGTGCGCCAGCCGGCCCGCGGGCAGCGAGGCCGACAGGGCGACCTCCTGCGGCAGCGCGGCGGCCAGCGCGTCGAGGTAGCGCTGGTGCTGCTCCGCGGCCTGCCTGGCCAGGCGCGCGGCGATGTCGGCCATGCTGACCTCGCCCGGTGCCGGGGGCGTCGAGGCGAAGCGCAGCGCGCCTGCCAGTTGCTCGTACACCTGCCTGGCGCGGGTGGCCTCCGCCAGCGCGGCCTCGTAGGCGTCGGCGATCCTGGTGTGCCTGGCCTGCGTGTTGCGGTGACCGCGGGCCTCCCGCTTGGACTGGCGGGCACGTTCGTAGCGGCCGGAGTCGTGGTGGTTCAGCGTCCTGCGCGCCGAACGCCTGGCCTTCTTCGCCTCCTGGCGGGCGTTCTCCGCGCTCGCCCGCTTCGAGGCGATCTGCTGCTGGAGTGCCCGTTCCGCGCCTTCCAGCGCCGTGACGACCGCCGCCACGTCGGCGGTGAGCGGATCGCCGGGTACGGACGGCGCGTGGGCCGGGCGGCCGTCGTTGCTCGGGGCCCAGGGCGGGGCGGGCGGGGTGTCCCCGTGCTCCTGCAGCTCGCGCATGACGCCGTCGATGTCCACGGCCAGGCGGCGCTTCTCGGGCAGCGTGCGGGCCCGCCGCCACTGCTCGGTCAGGTACGCCAGCTCGTTGCGCCGGGCGGGCACGCACTCGTCGCGGGAGGGCCGGTTGCCGGGCAGCACCCGTCGCAGGACCCCCTGGCTCGAGCTCTGCCGGGTGGCCTGCAGCCGCTGGAGGGTGTCGGTGATCTCGTGCAGCCATAGCCTGGGCAGCTGGTCGGAGGCGACGCGGGGGTTGAAGTGGACGACGTGCGGGTCGTCGATGCCCTGCTTCAGCTCCGTCTGGCCCATCAGACGGGAGTCGAGGCCGCCCACGACCGGGTGGAAGCGGTGCGTCTGGCCGTCGCCGGTGGTGACCATCAGGGTCGTGCCGTCCGGGGACCAGGCCAGCGCCTGGACGTCCTCGTCGCCGAAGTGGTCGGGTCGCAGGTCCGCGATGGCGTCGCGGGCCTCGTCGGTGGTCAGGTCGGGGCCGGTGCGGGTGCCGGGGACGTAGCCGGTGCCGGGCACCGGCTGGGAGGTCACGGTCCCGGGGGCGCTCGCCAGCATGGGAGCCGCCGCGCTGCCCTGAGGTTGTGCGGTGTCCGGGGACTGGGCGGCGTCCGGGGCGCCGCGCGGGGCCGTGTCGGGGCCGGTGCGGGGCGCCGTGTCGTGGACGCCTTGCTGGGACGTGTCAGGGCCGGTGCGCGGGGACGTGTTCTGGCCCCCGTTCAGGCCGCTGTCCGGGCCCGTGTCCGGGCCGCCTTCCGGGGCCGCTGAGGAGAATCGGTCGTCGGCCTGGGCGACCAGGAGCAGCGAGGCCGCCTCCACCTCCAGGTCCGCCTGATTCTGCACCTCGGTGGCGCGGGCGTGGAGCAGGGCGCCGATGCGGCTCAGTGTGGCGGCCGGGAGGACCCGGGTCCCGCCGGGGACCGGGACGATGAGGTCGCCCGCGGGGCCCATCACCGCGTTCGGGAAGTTCGTGCCGATCGCGTCCACGAGCGCCGTCCGCGCCCGGCCCGCCGGCGTCAGCTGGGCCGCGGCGGGCACCGCGGCGCCCTGGGTCCGGTCGCGGCCGTCGCCGGGCTCCCCCACCGGCGTGGCGTCCGCTTGACGCGGCTCGCCTCGGGACGCCGGTCCGTTCTGTGCGGACCCATCATGAGCCGGGCCATTCTGAGCGGCACCATCATGATTCGGACCGCTCTGAGCGGACCCATCCTGGTTCTGGCCGTTTTGAGCGGGCCCGTTCTGTGCGGCGCTGTCCGGCTGGGAGGCCGTGTCACCGACGGCGGGCGCGCCGCCGTCCTGTGCCGTCGCGCCTCGGACGGGCGCCTCGGGGTCGGCCTGGGCGGGGGTGTCGGCGGTGGCCAGGGGCGACGGCTCGTGGTCGGCCGTGCCGGGCCGGCGGCCGGCGCCCTGGTCCGCTCCCTGGTCTGCGGCTGGGTCCCCAGTCGAGTTCGCGGTCGGGTTCGCGGCCGGGTCCGCGTTCATGACCGGCTCCGGACTCGGCTCCGGTTCTGGGGTCGCCTCCGGGTCCGGGGCCGGTCGGGGGGCCGGGTCCGGTGTCGTGTCGGGGGTGGACGGGGCGCGGCGGGGCGCGGACGGGTCGGCGTCGGGCATCGACGGCCGGCCGCCCTGCGGTGCGGAAGACGAGGCGGTGCGCTGGGCGGGCACGCCGGCCTGGTCGGGGATCCGGGTGGCCGCCTGGTTGCCGGCCCGGCCGCCCGAGGCGGGACCCCCGGCCCCGGGACCGGTCGGCGCCTGGGGGCCGTCCGGGGAGTTCGGGCCACCGGGGCCGGTGCCAGGGCCGGGACCGGTCCCGGGGCCGGCGCCCGGGCCGGCGTCCGCGCGGGCCGCGTCGGTCCTGGCGGCGGCGGAGTGCGCGGCGGCTAGCGTGCTCAGCGGGTGGGCCAGGGCGGAGGCGACGTCCGGGTTGAACGGGCTGATGCTGCCGGTCCGCCCCGCGCCGCCGAGGAAGCCGCCCGCCAGCGAGTCGGCGGTGAACGGGTTCTGCAACTGCCCGTACACGACGCCGTTGGCGATGAAGCTGCCCACCGGGGAGGCGATCGTGTTCGTCAAGCCGGTGGTGAGGGCGCGGCCGGTGAAGCCTGGGACGCTGCTGGTGAGGCGGGAGACGGGCCCGGACAGGCGGGTGCCGATGACGGCGCCGGTGCCCGCTCCGACGATCGAGGCGGCGGACTTCTGCCAGTCCCACTCCTGGCGGGTGCCCATCTTGATCTGCTGGTACTGGGCCGCCGCGTCGATGAAGAACTCCTCGCCGATCTCCTCGATGAGTTCCCTGCCGATCGGCGAGGCCAGCAGCCGGACGATGGCGCCGCGCCCGGTGGCGCCGCTGAGCACGGCCACCCGGGCCAGCCTGGTGGCGCCGACCTCGCGGCCGGCCACGGTCGCGAGCCGGACGAGGATGCGGCTCAGCGCGGCGCGGGCGCCGGCCGCGTACGGGCCGATGAGCGCGGTGGAGGCCCCGGCGCTGAAGAAGGAGACGATGATGGCGATGCCGATGGCGATGACCGTGATCCAGAACGCCACGTTGATGGAGAGCTTGGAGTACTGCGTCTCCACGGCGAAGTCGTTGGCCTGCTGCGCGTAGGCCCGCGCGTTGCGGTCGACGCCGGAGATGCCGTCGTCGCCGTACAGGGTCTTGATCCTGGTGACGAAGTTGGCGGTGGCGGGCGAGGCCCAGCCGGTGACGACGGTGCGCGCGGCGGAGCCCGCGGGCCCGGCCGAGCCGGAGGCCCCGTCGGCCAGCGCCTCGTACGCCCGCGCCAGCTGCGACAGCCCGCTCTCGGTCGCCTCGGGCCATTTCTGGCCGGCGGACAGCATGGGGATCAGCCAGTAGACCACCCAGCCGGGTAACGCCTCGGTCTCCCAGACGGGGCGGATGTCGCTGTCGATGGTGACGGCGCGCCCCCGGCTCGGCCGGTCCCCCGTGTCCTGGACGTCGATTCCGCCCGTGTGCGTCATGCCCGGGTGCCTCAGACCTCTCGCTGCCGCGCGAGGGCCGTGAGGTCATGCTTGATGTCGGCGTCCGTCTGGAGGGTGTTGTCGATGGCCGTCCTGAGCCGGTCGCCCGCGTCCGTGATCTCCTTGGCGAGCCGGCCGCACTGGTTGAGCAGCTCGCCGGGCCCGCCGTCGCGGAAGTGCGTACGGATGAAGGCCTCGCCCTCCATCCCGCCGCCCCAGGGCGCGCCGGCGATGCGCGCCTCGACGTCGGAGACGAGCTTGGGCAGGCTCCGTTCGACCTCCTCGGCCATCACGGACCACGCGGAGATGCCCCGGTCGACGATCGGCTTGGCGATGGCCGCGCCTTCCCAATCCTTCACTCGGCACCTCCGGCAAGCTGGGACAGGACCGCCTCGACGTCTCCGTCGAGGTGCGCCTGGAACTGCTCGGGCGGGATCACGGGCGCGAAGATCTCCACGATGCGCTCGCGGGCGGTGGCGGCGGCCCGTTGCGCGGTGGTCACGATCGTGTCGGCCAGTCCGCGCGCGTCGGGGCGCCGGTAGATGCGCGGGTCCAGGTCGATCCGGACGAGCTCGCCGCGCGATCCGACGGTCACCGACACGAGGCCGTCGAGCGAGGTCTCCGTCACCTGGACCGCTCTGGCCCTGGTGTGCAGTTCGAGGCCCTGGTCCTGTAGCCGGGTGAACATCTCACGCAGTTCGTCGGCGTAGGCCCGAACTCCCGCCACGTCTGGCCGCTCCAGTGATCCCATGACCCTCTCATGACGCTCTCGCCTGTTACGACGCATGTTCCTGAGGAGTAAGTTTCCGTCACATGAACACCAACAAACAAGAGTCTGTCGCAAAAGTGAGGATTCTGGAGAGCTTTACCGGTGGGTTCAGGGTGTGATGAGTACGGCCTCCTCGCGCATTTCGTCCACTTCGTCACGATTTGCCCAGCATCGGTAGACGCCGCGCTCGATCCGGTCGAGCCCCAGGCGGCGCGCCGTGAGCACCGATCCGCCGAGGTATTCGAGCAGCAGCCGCCCGTCCCGCTCCTCGTGCACCTGGAACGGCTCGCCGCGCCAGCGGCACACCACGGTCACGAAGTGCAGCGACTCGCACTCCCCGACGGGGACCGTGCGCACGTGGCAGCCCGGCTCGACCTCCTCGAACCCGTCGGCCGGGTCGGTCCTGCGCAGGCGTACCCACAGCTCCAGGGCGTGCGGCTCGGGGCTGGCGGCGTAGTCGGCGCCCCGCCAGCAGGCCCGGTAGGAGTGCCAGGCGGTCACGCCGCCCTCCCGATCAGCAGCCAGCGGCGCAGGTCACCGTGGTAGACGGCCCTGCGGTGCTCGGTCCCCGCGATGGTCAGCTCCCAGATCTCGGCGCCGTGGGGCAGGCCCACGCCGTACACCTTGTACTCGCGGATGATGTTGTCGGGGCTGGGCACCAGCCCCATGCCGGCGAACGGCGGCTCCTCGACCACCCAGCCCGCCACCGCCTCCCGGCCCTCCTCGTCGGTCCCCCCGTACGGCGTGCGGTAGAGGCCGAGCCCGACCGGACGCCAGCGCAGGATGTTCAGCGAGCCGCTCGCGCTGAGCAGGTCAGGCCGGCCCAGCGCCGCCGCGAGGACCGCGGGCGTGGCGATGTGAGAGACGTCGAGCGCGTGGTGGCAGTAGCCCGACACCCTCGGCCCGCTCGTGGCCAGCAGGTCGGGCAGGTCGGCCGTGGCGATCAGCTTCTGCACCACGGGCACGCCCGACTCCGGGTCGAGCAGGAGGTCCTGGGTCATCGTGGGCACCGCGAGCCGCGCCACCGTCCCCGGTTCCAGCGGGAACGAGACCGCCAGCCCCGGGTTGACCGCCAGCCCCCATCGCGGGTCGGGCCAGCCGGCCGCCAGCTCCGTCATGGAGGTGACCCGGCAGTGCGTGGCGGTCCCGCCGGTGGCCAGCAGCATCGCCTCGACCGAAGTGTAGGCGAGCAGCCACGTCCGCCCGGGGCCCGAGGCGGTCGCCCAGGCGGGCGCCTCCTCGCCCGCCGCCGCGGCGGCGGTGATCGGCAGCGCCAGGTCCGCACTGCGCAGCAGGCTGAGGCACAGCGCCATGTGCCCGTCCCGGTGCGCGGCCCACAGCTGCTCCTCGAACGGGCTCACCGGCAGATGATCATCTTCAGCCATCCGCCCATTGTGCCGGGTACGCGTGCCGCGCACCGACACCGGCGGCCGGCTGCTCCGCGCCCCCGGTGCGGTGCCCGGTATCGCCGGACCGCCCAGGGCGGTCGGCTCCCGTCGTGCGACAGCGCCCCCTGCGCGCGTCAGGAGGCCGGACTGTGCGTGGCCGCTACCTTCGCCGCGCCGCGCCCGCCCACGCGCGCGTCAGGAGGCCGGCGCCGACGCGCCGATCGGTTCCGGCGCGGGGACGATGCGTTCTGTGCCTTCGTCCCAGCGCCACGGCACGTCGTGCCCGTGCAGGTGCACCCCGCCGATCCAGCGGTCGAGGCCGTTGAGCGCCACGTGGTCCGCCGCCCCGGCCAGCACCCGTTCCCCCGCCTTGGTGAGCCGCAGCTCGGTGCCGCGATCGACCGGGCGGCCCGCCGGCTCGGCGTCCAGGAGCGGGACGGGCGCGCGCGCCAGCCGTTCCATCATCGCGTAGCACCAGGAGTCGCCGAGGTACGGGCGCGTCTCGCGCGCGGCGGCGCGGACGAACGCCGTCCCGGCCTCGGTGGCGCCGCCGGCGACGGCGGCCAGCACGCGCCGTTCGGTCAGCGACAGCCCGTCACGGGTCGAGGGGTATTCGCGGCTGAGCCGGTCGAACGCCTCGCCCAGGAAGCGCAGCTCGGCCGAGCGGTGGGCGGCGACGGCGCCCAGGCCGTCGGGGGCCGGGGCGCGGAAGGCCGCCCATGCCCCGGTGGCCAGGTCGAGTGCGGCGGGGGTGAGCCGGATGCGGGCGTTCGTGCCGGGCAGCGCGCGCAGTTGTGCGGCCGTGAGCTCGCCGAGGCCGCCGAACCGGGCGATGCCGGGGTGCTCGCCGATGCAGATCAGTGTGATCCGCTCCGCCGGCACTCCGAGGCCGGCCAGGCGGGACAGGATCTCGATGATCTGGAGCTGGTCGTACAGGTCCGCCTCGAACCACAGGACGTACTCGCCGTCGCGGTTGCCGGCCAGCGTCCGGTCCCGTTCGGCGAACATGCGCGCGCCCTCCGCGCGGTCGTCCGCGTCCGCCCCGGTCAGGAACGCCGCCCTGATCCGGCGCAGCTCCTCCGGCTCCACGTCGGGCACGGGGCCCTCGTGCAGGACGTCGCGCCAGTAGATGAGGCGGGGCGCGAGCCCGGTGCCGGGCAGGTCGGTGGCATCGCCGTTGCTCACGTGCAGCGCCGCCGTCAGGGACGCGCCCCTGCGGGCGCGCTTGAAGCCGGACAGTCTGGTCATCGTCGTCTCCCGCGCCCCGCAGCGGATGGGGCCGCAGATGGGGCCGCGGACCGCATTTTACCTGGTACGACTGGCGTTCACGAGGTGATCAGCTGGATCGGCAGCAGCAACGCGTTCGCCAGGCCGCCGCCCAGGATCAGGCCGGAGCCGACGGTGGCGGCGAAGGCGCCCTCGTCCCGCCTGCGGCGTTGCGAGACCAGCTTGGCCAGGCTGCCGAGCAGAATGGCGGCGGAGGTGGCGGCGGGCAGCAGCACGCCCAGGCCCAGCAGGGTAGGCAGGACCGGCGTCCAGGCCAGGGCCAGCCCGGCCAGCGCCGCCGGGACGAGGAAGAGCACGGCCGAGTGCGCGTACTCCGGCGACCCCCGGAGCAGGGCGTTCAGGAAGTCCAGGGCGCTCGACGTGGGCGCGGGGAAGGCGGCGCTGCCGACGGCGCCCAGCTCGCCGATCAGGAAGAGCAGCGTGATGCCCGTTCCGACGCCGGCGACGCTGCCGATCGCCTGGCAGGCGAGCAGTTGGCGGGTGCGCGGCGCGTCCCGTGCTGTGGAGGCCACCTTGGCCGCCTCGATGTAGTACGCCGACGCCAGTGCCGAGCCGCAGACGAGGCCGACGAGCAGGTACGCCGTCCCCTGCGGCACGTGTGCCAGCGCGAGGACGACCAGGGCGAGGAACTGGAGCACGCCCGTGGGCGCCATCCCGGTGGCGGCGTTGACCCGGTTCAGGATGACGCCGAACAGCGGGGCGAGGACGACGAGGGCGACGGCGATCGTCAGGTACGGCGGCGGCAGCGCGACAAAAGCCGCCACCACGGCGGAAATGCCCGCCACCGCGAGCCACCGGTGGCCGTCTCTCCCCCGCATCGCCCCGGCGACGGCCCGGCCCGGCCCGGCCGCCAGCCTGACCACGAAACCGCAGGCGTAGCCGAGCAGCAGGCCCACGCCCACGGCGAGGATCCAGGGCGAGCCGAGGTGCTCGGCGTAGGCGGGCGCGGGCCGCGGTGATGTGCGCAGCGCGGTGGCGTACCAGACGACGAGGGAGTACGCCGCTCCGAGGCCGATCCAGACCGTGGAGGCGCCCGGCAGGCGCAGGCCGAGTCCGAAGAGCATCGGCGACAACGACAGGGCGAGGTATGGCGGCAGGCCGGGGGCGGGCGGCAGGGAGTCCCGGCCGGCGAGCGCGGCCGCGAACGACAGCACGGCCGCGACGACGGCGGCCACGACGATGAGCCGCTGCCTCTCCGCACCCGCCTCGCGGTCGCCGGAGCCGGTCAGGGTGTGCATGAGGTCGATGACCGGCCACAAGGCCGGATATTTCAGGCCGGGGTCGCCGATGATTGTAGGGGCCAGGACCACCCCCAGGACGAGGCCGAGGAGGTTCGCCAGGAGCGCGAGGCCGGCGAGTGAGATCCAGGACGGCATGGGGTCGCCGCTCAGCAGGCCGGCGCCGATGCTGGTGTCGATCGCGGGGACCGCCAGGGTGCCTCCTGAGGCGGTCGCATAGGTGACGAACAGGGTCCGCCAGTTCAGCTTCCGCAGCAGTCGCAGGGCGGCGCCGCCGAGCAGCACGGTGATGATCGCGCCGCCGGATCCGGCGCCCGCCTTGAAGGCCAGGATGACGTTGAGCACGCTGAGGCAGCCGCCGAGGAGCACGCCGAGCGCGATGGGCGCGAGTGTGAGGTGGCGGGGTGGCGGTGGGTGTTCCTCGCTCGGGCCCGACGGCATGAGCCGGCCTACGCCCGCTCGTGGAGCAGGCGTAAACCGGCGGTTCTCCGGAGACGGTGACTACCCCTGGTCTCCACCGAAGATCCTCCTCACGACCGCGCGCGTCGAGAAGACCGCACAGCACGCGCTCATCGCGCCCGGCCGCTGCGCGCACGCCCAGCGAGCACGCGCACGCCGTCCCGACCGCTCACCGGTCGAGACGACGTCCCGGCCCCGCTGATCCCGAACCCTCAGGATCCGACACGGGCTCACCCGATGTCGAGCACGGAACGGACGCCAAGCAGGGCCCAGCACAAACGGGCCTACGCCGAGCGCGGCCGATGCCAAACGGACCTGCGCCGAGCGGGGCGGGCAACCCTGGGGTGGGTCAGGCCGGTTGGGTGGCCAGTTGCCGTAGGCGGGGTTCGCCGATCATGGTGAGCATGTCGGTGTGCGTCGGGGTCCAGCCGAGCTCGCTCCGCGTGCGGGGTGCGCGGCAGCGGCTTCGTCGGTGCGGGCCAGGCCGGTGACCGTGTGGCCCTGGGCCGCGAGGTGGCGGGCGACGGCTCCGCCGACGAAGCCGGTGGCGCCGATGACCAGGACGTTCACTGCGGCAGGGTGCTGCGCTCGCCGCCGTTGGCGACGATGACGGTGCCGTTGATGTAGCTGCTGTCGGCGTGGATGAGGAACTGGACGATCGAGGCGATCTCCTCGGGCTCGCCGATCCGCTCGCGGATGTTGACCTTGCCCATCAGCTCGATGTTCTCGCCGAGCATGGCGGTGGTGCCCGCGGTGCGGACCGGGCCGGGCGAGACGCCGTTGATCCGGACGCCGCTGGAGCCGAACTCCGTGGCCCAGGAGCGGGTCAGCAGTTCGATGGCGGCCTTCGACGCCCCGTACGCGCCGCCGATCGGCGCGGGCGACGTCGCCGCGGTCGAGGTGATGTTGACGATGAAGCCGTGCCCGCGCTCGGCCATCCCCGGCGCGAGCGCGCCGACGAGGAGGAACGGGGCCCGGGTGTTGATGGCGAGCTGCTCGTCGAAGCTCTCGGCGCTGGTGCCGGGCGTGCTGGTGAAGGTGTAAATGCCGGCGTTGTTGACCAGGATGTCCACCTCGCCGGCCGCGGCGGCCAGGGCCTTGACCTCGTCGGCGTTCGCCAGGTCGGCCGTGACGAAGCGGGCGGTGCCGCCTTCGGCGGTGATCTCCTTGACGAGCTGGGCGCCGCGTTCCGGGTCGCGGCCGTGGGCGATGACGTGGATGCCGTCGGCGGCCAGCCGCAGCGCGACGGCGCGGCCGATGCCGGCGGTCGCGCCGGTCACAAGGGCGGTGAGGGTGCGTGCGGGAGCGATGGTCATGGTGGTGGACTCACTTTCTGGGTTGATCTGTCCAAAAACGTAGGGGCATTTTCTGGATTGCGCAACCCAATCCGGTAGGCTTTGCGACGTGGCCGAAGCAACCAAGCCCCGCCGCCTGACCCCGAAGGGCCAGGCCACCAAAAACCGCATCATCGAGGCGGCGACCGCGCTCATCGCCCAGCGCGGCGTGGCCGGCACCGGCATCGAGGACGTCCGCGCCGCCGCGGGTGTCAGCGGCTCGCAGCTCTACCACTACTTCGACAGCAAGCAGGCCCTGATCAGGGCGGTCATCACCCGCCAGGCCGACTCCGCGCTCGATCCAGGGCTACCGCGAATAACGGCTCTCGACAGCTTCGAGGCCCTGCGCGCCTGGGCTGACGCGGCGATCGAGCGCCAGCGAGAGAACGGCTGCCGCGGCGGCTGCGACCTCGGCACCCTGGCCGGCGAGCTGAGCGGCACCGACGAGGAGTCCAGGACCGACCTGGCCAACGGCTTCCTGCGCTGGAAGGACCTGATCCTCAACGGGCTGCGGGCCATGCGCGAGCGCGACGAGCTGCGCGCCGACGCCGACCTCGACGAGCTCGCCTTCGCGCTGCTCTCCGCCCACCAGGGCGGCACCCTGCTGTCCCAGACGGTGCTCGACGTGCAGCCGCTGGAGGCGTCGATGAACGCGACGCTGGCCTACATCCGCTCGTTCGCCACGGATCAGCAGCCCGTACGGTAAGGGCGGTTTTCTCCCTTATGCCCCCGTCCACCTATAGTGAGGTTTACCTACCCGATATACATAAAAGCGGCCGCCCCCGTCCCGCGTGCCGGCCGCTGTGCTCAGGAGTCACCTTGATCAGGAAGTTCGCCGGCGTCGCGGTCGCTTTGGCCCTCGCTCTCGCCGCATGCGGATCGGACCCGGCGGCCGCACCTCAGGAGGGCGCCGGCAGCGGCGCCGCCACGATCGAGATCGGCTCCCTGTACGAGCCGCAGAACCTCGACAACACGGCCGGCGGCGGCCAGGGCGTGACGGAGACGTTCAACGGCAACGTCTACGAGGGCCTGTACCGGCTCACCGACGCGGGCAAGGTGGAGAACCTGCTGGCCGAGAGCCAGGAGGTGTCGGACGACGGCCTCACCTACACCTTCAAGCTGCGCCAGGGCGTGACGTTCCACTCGGGCAAGGCGCTGACGGCCGCGGACGTGAAGCAGAGCATCGAGCGGGTGAGCGCGGCGGACTCGCAGTCGGCGCGCAAGAGCCAACTCGAGGTGATCAAGTCCGTGACCGCGCCCGACGAGGGCACCGTGGTCATCAAGCTGTCCAGCAGGTCGATCTCCCTGCTCTACAACCTGAGCTACGTGTGGATCGTCAACGCCGAGGCCAAGGACCTGACGACCGGTGAGGACGGTACGGGGCCGTACAAGCTGGGGTCCTGGAAGCGCGGCTCGACGCTCAGCCTCGAACCCTTCCCCGGCTACTGGGGCCCGAAGCCGGCCAACGGCGGCGTCGTGTTCCACTACTTCACCGAGGCCACCGCGCTCAACAACGCGCTGCTCACCGGTGCCGTGGACGTCGTCACCAGCGAGCAGAGCCCCGACGCGCTGGCCCAGTTCACCGGCAACCCCGACTACAAGGTGGCCGAGGGTCACTCCACGACCAAGCTGCTGCTCGCCTTCAACGACAGGAAGGCGCCGTTCGACAAGCCGCTGGTGCGCAAGGCCGTCTCCTCCGCGATCGACGACGCCAAACTGCTGGAGTCGATCTGGGCCGGGCACGGCAGCCTGATCGGCTCGATGGTGCCGCCCACCGACCCGTGGTACGAGGACCTGACGAAGGTCAACCCGTACGACATCGAGCTGGCCAAGAAGCAGCTCGCCGAAGCCGGCTACGCGGGCGGCTTCCGCTTCACCCTGGACACGCCCAACTACGACCCGCATCCGACGGTGGCCACGTTCGTCAAGAGCGAGCTGGCCAAGGTCGGCATCACCGTCGACATCAACGTGATCACCGCCGACGAGTGGTACAGCAAGGTGTTCAAGAAGCGCGACTTCGCCGCCACCCTTCAGGAGCACGTCAACGACCGCGACGTGGTCTGGTACGGCAACCCCGACTTCTACTGGGGCTACGACAACAAGCAGGTCACCGGCTGGGTCGAGGAGGCCGAGCGGGCCAAGACCGCCGAGGAGCAGACCGAGCTGCTGAAGAAGGCCAACCGGCAGATCGCCGAGGACGCCGCCAGCGACTGGCTCTACCTCTACCCGCAGATCGTCGTGGCCTCCTCCAAGCTGTCGGGCTATCCGGTCAACGGCCTGAACTCGCAGTTCTACGCGTACGGGATCAAGAAGGGCTGATGGCGCGTTACCTGCTGCGCCGCACGGCCTTCCTGCTGGGCTCGCTGCTGCTGGCGGCCTCGCTGCTGTTCGTGCTGCTGCGGCTGCTGCCCGGCGATCCGGCCAACGCCCTGCTGTCCATCGGCGCGACCCCCGAGCAGATCGCGGCGGCACGCCGCCAGACCGGCTCGGACCTGCCGCTGCTGGAGCAGTTCGCCGCCTGGCTGGGCGGCCTGGCCCGGCTCGACCTCGGCACGTCCTACGTCAGCAAGCTGCCGGTCGGCGGCGAGATCGCGGCCCGGCTGGTGGTCACCGTGCCGCTGACGCTGCTGGCGTTCGCGCTGGCGGTGGTGGTGGCGGTGCCGGTCGGCTTCCTGGCCGCCCACCGGGCTCAGCGCTGGTACGGGCCGCTGCTCAGCGGTTTCGCGCAGCTCGGGATCGCGGTGCCGGTGTTCTGGATCGGCATGCTGCTGGTGACGGTGTTCGCGCTGCGCCTGCGGCTGCTGCCGGCCGGCGGGTTCCCGCGCGAGGACTGGGCCGAGCCGGGACGGGCGCTGACGGCGCTGGTCCTGCCGGTCGTCACCATCGCGCTGGTCATGTCGGCCTCGCTGATCCGCTACGTCCGCGCGGCCACGCTGGACGTGCTGGGCAGCGACCACCTGCGCACCGCGCGGGCGCTGGGCGAGTCGTTCGCCGGCGCCATGTGGCGGCACGGCCTGCGCAACGCGGCCGGGCCGGTCATCGCGGTGCTCGGGATCGAGCTGGCCACGACGTTCCTCGGCGCGGTGGTGGTGGAGAGCGTGTTCGCGCTGCCCGGCCTGGGGACCCTGCTGATCGAGGGCATCTCCGAGCACGACTATCCGGTCATTCAGGGCGTGCTCGCGGTCAGCACGTTCGCGGTGCTGGTGATCGGGTTCGCCGCCGACGTGGCGCAGCGCCTGGTCGATCCGCGGCTGCGGACCCGCCTGGGGCGCTCGTGAAGGGGCCCCAGAGCAAGAGGACTGGGCGCAAGAGGCCAGGGAGCAAGGGGCTCGCCGCCGGGTGCGTGCTGGTCGGTGTGGTGCTCGCGGTGGCCGTCGTGTCGCTGGTGTGGCTTCCGTACGATCCGGCCGACACCTCGGGCGGCCGGCTGGTCCCGCCGGGCGGCGAGCATCTGCTGGGCACCGACAAGCTGGGCCGCGACCTGCTCACCCAGCTCATGATCGGCGCCCGCATCGCGCTGGTGGCCGGCGGCGGGTCGGTGCTGCTCGGCGGCGCGCTCGGGGTGCTGGCCGGGCTGGCCGCCGGGTTCGCGACGCGGTGGCTCGACGACGCGCTGGCCGCCGCCCTGGACGCTTTGATCGCCTTCCCGACGTTGCTGCTGGCCATGCTGGTGGTCGCGGTGCGGCAGGCCTCGCTCGGCTCGGCGGTGCTGGCGATCGGGCTGGCCATGTCGGCGGTGGTCGCGCGGCTGACCAGGATCCTGGTCAAGCGGGTGCTCGCGCAGGACTACATCACGGCGGCGCGTACGTCGGGCAGCTCGTGGCCGCGGATCATCGCCGAGCACGTGCTGCCGAACATCTGGCCGACGCTGCTGGTCAACCTGGCCCTCCAGCTCGGCCTGGCCGTGCTGGCGGAGGCGTCGCTGTCGTACCTCGGCCTCGGCCCGCCACCGCCGAACGCGTCCTGGGGACGGCTGCTGCACGAGGCGCAGGCCACCGTGCTCACCGCGCCGGTGGGCGCGATCGCGCCTGGCGTGCTGCTGGTCGTGCTCGTCGTCGGCGTGAACCTGGTCGCCGACGGGCTGCGCGACCTCGCCCCGGGGAGGAGCCGATGACCGGCGAGGAGCCGATGGTCCCGGAGCCGCCGACCCCGGCCGAGCAGGTGAGCCGGGACGTGTCGCCGCTGCTGGACGTGAACGGGCTGTCGGTGCGCCAAGCGGGCGGCGGTGAGCTGCTGCACGGCGTGTCGTTCACGCTGGCGCCCGGTGAGCGGCTGGGACTGATCGGCGAGTCCGGGTCGGGGAAGTCGCTGACCGCGCTGGCCGTCCTCGGCCTGCTGCCCGCCGGGCTGAGCGCGCACGGCAGCGTGCTGCTGGCCGGCACGCAGATCGTCGGCGCGCGGGACCGGCGGCTGGACCGCGTCCGCGGGCGGACGGTGAGCGCGGTGTTCCAGGAGCCGCTCACGGCGCTGGACCCGCTGATGCGCATCGGCAGGCAGCTCGCCGGGCCGATCCGGCGCCGGCGCGGGCTGCGTGGCGGGGCGCTGCGGGCCGCCGTCTCGACCGCGCTGGACGAGGTCCGCCTGCCGGAACGGGTCGCGGGCGCGTACCCGCACGAGATCTCCGGCGGCCAGCGGCAGCGCGCGGCCCTCGCCATGGCGCTGGCCTGCGAGCCCGACCTGCTGATCGCCGACGAGCCGACCACGGCGCTCGACGTGACCGTGCAGGCCGAGGTGCTCGCGCTGCTCAACGGGCTGGTCTCGGGCCGGTCGATGGCGCTGCTGCTCATCGGCCACGACCTGGCCGTGGTCGCGGGCGTGACGGACCGGCTGGCCGTGCTCGAACGCGGCTCGCTGGTGGAGTCGGGAAGGGCGGAGGACATCGTGCGCGCACCGCGGCACCCCTACACGCGTGCGCTGGTGGAGAGCGCGGAGGCGTTCGAGGCCGAGTTCGATCGGCTGGCGCCATGACGTTGCTGGAGGCCAGGGAGGTCGGGTTCGCGTACCGGGGCGGGGCGCCCGTGCTCTCCGGCGTGTCCGTCGCGGTGACGGCGGGGCGCAACCTTGCGCTGGTCGGCGAGTCGGGGGCGGGCAAGAGCACGCTGCTGCGGCTGCTGCTCGGCCTGGCCCGGCCCAGCACGGGTGAGGTGCTGTTCGACGGCCGGCCGCTGCGGCCAGGGCGCGACCAGGAGTTCCGGCGCAGTGTCCAGCCGGTGTTCCAGGACCCGTACTCGTCGCTCGATCCCCGCCAGCGGGTGGACCGCATCGTGTCGGAGCCGCTGCGGGCGATGCGGATGGGCGCCCGCGACGAGATCGGCGACCGGGTGGCGGAGACGCTGCGCGCCGTCGGCCTGCCGGCGGACGCCGCGCGCCGCTATCCGCACGAGTTCTCCGGCGGGCAGCGGCAGCGCATCGCGATCGCCAGGGCCATCGTGTGCGAGCCGCGGATCCTGCTGGCCGACGAGCCGGTCAGCGCGCTCGACGTGACCACGCGCGTGCGGCTGGTCGAGTTGCTGCGGGAGCTGAAGGCGACCAGGGAGCTGACGCTGGTGATGGTCTCGCACGACCTGGCCGTGGTGAGCGCCCTGTGCGACGAGATCGCCGTGCTGGACGGGGGCCGGATCGTGGAGCAGGGGGCGAGCGCGGCCGTGCTCGGCTCGCCCACCCATCCGCACACGCGCCGCCTCGTCGCCAGCGTCCCCCGCCTGCGCCGCGACACCGGCCCGACAGCGTCCTGACCGGCCCGCGCCCTGACGGCCTCTCCCCTTATCCGCCCTTCGGCGCGTCCTGATCAGGGCGAGGGGCCGGGGTCGCCGTCCTTGGGCGCGGTTCGCGCCTGTTCCGGGCGTGGCTCGGCCTCGGGTTCCGCCGCCGCCGGGCTCTCGCCGTTCTCCTCCAGGTACGCCTCCGGCACGTCCGGCATGACCGGCATCAGCTCCTTGCGGGACACGAACGTGTCCAGCAACGACAGCAGCATGGCCAGCACCGGCACCGCCAGCAGCGCCCCCACCGCCCCGAAGAGCTGCGCCCCCAGCAGCACGCCCGCGAACGCGACCCCCGGATGCATGTTCACCGCCCGCCCGCTGATCCGCGGCTCCAGCGTCAGGTTCTCCACCTGCTGGTAGAGGATCCCCCAGGCCAGCGCCGCCAGCCCGATCCAGGGCCGGGGCGACACCAGGCCGACCACGGTGGGCAGCGCGATCGCGATGTACGTGCCGATCGTGGGCACGAGCTGGGCCACCATCCCGGTCCACACCCCCAGCGCCAGCCAAGAGGGCATGCCGAGCAGCAGGAACACGACGGCCGAGCTGGTGCCGTTGATCGCGGCCAGGATGAGCCGGGCGGAGACGTACCCGCCGGTCTTGACCAGCGACACGTCCCACACCGTGAGGAAGACCTGCTGGACGCGGCCCGGCAGCAGCTGGGCGAGCCAGCGCCGCAGCCGGGGGCCGTCGGCCGAGAAGTAGAAGGTGAACAGCAGCAGGGCGAAGGTGTTGAACACCGCCAAGGTGATCGTGCCGAGCAGGCCGAGCACGCCGCCGAGCAGGTCCTGGGCGTAGGTGGCGGCCTGCTGCGGGGTCAGGTTGATGGAGCTGAGGATGGTGGAAATATCGTACTTCGTACCGAATCGGGTGTTGATCCACTCGATGGCGCCGGTGACGACCTCGGGCAGCGCGCGTACGAGTAAAGCGGCCTGCTCGACGAACAGATTGCCGAACAGGAGGAGGAAGACCGCGGTGAGCAGCGCGATCCCGATCATCACGAGGACGGCCGCGGCGCCCCTGCGCATGTGCCGGGCCAGCCGGCCGACCGCGGGCTCCATCGCCAGCGACAGGAACCAGGCCATCACCACGACGACGATCAGCGAACCGGCGTCGGTGAGGACGAAGCGGATGAGGTACACCACGACGACGACCGCGACGACGGCGAACCCCACCCGCCACACGTTGGCCGGCGAGAGCAGCACCTGGATCCGCTGGGTGGGCTCGGGACGGGGCTCCCGGGGGTCGAACGGCTTCATGGCACCCTCCTGACCGGGGCACGCGGCGATATGCCTCACCGGCATCTCTTCCCCGTCCGGAGTGGATCGTGCACGGCGGCCCCCGGCACCTGAGCGGACGCCGAGGGCGCCGGACGATCACGGGCACGCGGCCACGGCACCGGGACCGGTCGCGGGCGCGTGGTCACGGTGCCGCGGTCGACGCCGGGCGGTCACGGGCGGGTGGCCGCGGCCACGAAGAGCGGCAGGGCGAGGAAGAGCCGGTCGCGGCGCCCCCGTTCGCGCTGCTCGGCGAGCCACGACTCGGCCTGCGCGTCGCTGATCGCCCCGGCCGAGCGGGCCCGCTCCGCGAGGTCGGCCAGCACGGGCAGCGCCCTCTCGTCCGCGAGGACCCAGGTGTGGACCTCGACGGTGACGTCGGTGAAGCCGGCGTCGAGGAGGAGGTTGCGGTGCCGGCGGGCGACGCGCGGGCCGGTGACCAGGTCGGCGCGGGCGTGCACGATCGTACGGGTGAGCGCGGCGTCGTCGGAGTCGACGACGTAGGTGTCCCAGTCCTGGCCGATCAGCACGATGCGCCCGCCGGGGGCGAGCACGCGCCGCGCCTCCAAGAGCGCGCGGCCGGGGTCGTCCAGGATGTGGTAGAGCTTCTCGGCCCGGTAGCCGCGCAGCTCGCCGTCGGCGAACGGCAGTGCGTAGGCGCCCGCCACGCAGAAGTCCCCCGCGGGCCAGCGCCCGCCCGCCACCTCGATCATCCGCTCGTCGAGGTCCACGCCGATCGCCCGCGCACCCCGTCCGGCCAGCTCCCCGACCGCGCGCCCGGCCCCGCACCCGACGTCGGCGACCGCCGCGCCCGGCGCGAGGCTGAGGAGTTCGTAGGAGCGGGCGCGCAGCTCGGCCGCCCCGGGGAGGCCGTCGGCGAGGTCGAGCAGGGTGATGAACGCGTCGGTCTGTTCGCTGGTGCGGCCCGTGCCCGACGTTCTATCCGGGTTCGTGTTCGTCTTCATGGGGGCGATCCTGCGACTTCAAGTCGGCTTGAAGTCAAGCGGACGTCCGCCCGCCGGGTGGCCGCCCCATGACGGTCACCCGGCGAGCGGCCGTCGTCAGGCTCTCGCGGTGCAGGCGCCCGGCCTGGGGGCCCTGGCCGTGATCAGGTAACGGTCGATCTGCCGCTCCAGGCAGGTGGACCCGCCGGCGTAGGCGGTGTGGCCGTCGCCGTTCTTCGTCAGCAGCACGCCCTTCGACAGCTGCGCCGCCAGCGCCTTGGCCAGCGCGTACGGCGTCGCCGGGTCGCGGGTCGTGCCCACCACCACGATCGGCGGCGAGCCGTGGGCCCGCACCTTCTTGGTGAACGCCTTGCCCTTGACCGGCCAGTACGGGCAGCGCAGCTCGGGCCGGTCGAGGCAGTGGATGGCCCGGAACGCCTCCAGCGTGTTGGCGTACGTGCCGTCGGCCCGGCGCCCGTTGTAGAGGTCGGCGAGCCGCAGCAGCAGCGAGCCGTCACCCTTGAACCCCTGGGCCAGCGCCAGGCGCAGCGTCGGCCAGTACGCCACCCCGTACAGCGCCTGCTGGACACCGGTGCGCACGACCGCCTCGCTCACCTGGCGGCCGTCGTAGGTGTTGCGCAGCGGCGCGCGATCGGCCCGCTTGTAGAGCGCGTCGATCCGCTTCACCGCCGCGCGTACCGAGTGCTTCTTGAACGGGCAGCCCTTGGCCTTGAAGCAGTCGCGCACGAACGACTCCAGCGCCGTCTGGAAGCCCGTGACCTGGCTCTGGGCGAACTCGCCGCCCGACTGGCCGGGGTCTTCCGCGCCGTCCAGCACCATGGCGCGGATCCGCCTCGGGAACAGGTCGGCGTACCGGGCGCCCAGGTAGGTGCCGTACGACCAGCCGAGGTAGGTCAGGCGGGAGTCGCCCAGCGCCGAGCGCATCACGTCCATGTCGCGGGCGGCCTCGCCCGTGCTGACGTGGGCGAGCAGGTCCTTGCCCGCGTTGGCCGCGCAGGCCTTCGCGAACGTCTTCGACCACATCCTGGCCTGCTTGATCTCGGCCTTGGTGTCGGGCGTCGGGTCGGTGGAGTAGAAGGCGTCCAGGCCCAGCGTGCCCAGGCAGCGTACGGGGGCCGATCCGCCGACGCCGCGCGGGTCGAAGCTCACGACGTCGAACCGCCTGCGGAGCGATGCCGACACGGCCGCCTTGCTCGCCTTCAAGCTCTCCACTCCCGAGACTCCGGGGCCGCCGAAGTTGAGCACCAGGGAGCCGATCTTCTTTCCGGTCGCAGGAAGCCGGATCAGGCTGATCTTAATCCGTTTCCCGCCCGGCTTCGAATAGTCGAGTGGAACCTTTAATTTGGCGCACTGGAAGCCGCTGCCACACGATGACCAGGCAAGACGCTGGCCGTAATAGTCGGAGACCCGGCCGGGCGCCGTGGCGTTCGCCGTACCGGCCAGGCCGGTCATGGCGATCACGGCGACGATCACGGGTGTAATGATGGTGATGAGACGTCGCATAAGGAAAAAGTGACCGCTTAACCTTGCGGACCCCTTTAAAGGCGCTGGAATAGATCCCTTGCAAGAATGCCCGCGCCCGGGCCCGCGCCGCGCGCGCCGCCGCCATGGCGCGGCCCCCTCTGCGCCGCGCGCCGCCGTCACACGTATGGACCGGCCGCCGTCAGGGCGCGGACCGCTCCGGGGCGCGCAGCCCGGCGATGATGCGGTCGAGGGCGGCCAGGTCCGCGGGGTCCAGGGCGAGCAGGGAGCGCGGCGGGCGGGCCAGGATGCGCTCGGCCTCCTCGGCGACCGCCGTCCCGGCCGGCGTCAGCGTGACGATCCGGCTCCGGCGGTCGCTCGGGGCGACGCTGCGGGTCACGTAGCCGCGCCGCTCCAGGTCGTCCACCATCAGCGTGGTGTACGGCTTGTCGGTGGACAGCTCGGCGGTCAGCTCCCGCATCGTCATCGGCCCGGCCAGCAGGCGGCGCAGCGCCTTGACGCGGAAGAAGCTGATGCCGAGCGTCTCGGCCACCTCCTTGCGGCGATCCTCCTGGCGCAGGACGAGGTCGTACATGCCGGACCAGACGCGGGCCACCGCCTCCTGGTCGGGGGTCTGGCTCATGAGGTCTACGCCGTTCCTTCCGCGACAGGGTCGAGCCGTTCGGCGGTGCGGGCGGCGCTGTCACGGGCCCAGCCGGTGGTGGTCAGGATACCGAGGAGGGCGATCACCAGGCCGCTGCCGGCGATGATCCACCAGCCGATGTGGGTGGCGGCGGGAAAGCCGGTGGCGAACGGGCCGGCGACCGCCGAGGTGACCAGCGAGCCGATGACCGCGACGCCGAGAACCTGCCCGATCTGGCGGCTGGTGGAGGCCACCGCCGCGGCCATCCCGGCCCGGGCGCGCGGCATGCCGGACACGGCGGTGTTGGTGATCGGCGCGTTCACCATGCCGAAGCCCAGCCCGAACAGCACGTACGCGGTCATGAGCCGCCAAATCGGCATGTCCGCCGTCAGCCCCGTCAGGATCAGGCCGCTGAGCGCCATGGTGACCCCGGCCACGACCAGCGGCACGCGCGGCCCGGCGCTCGCCACGATCCGGCCGGACAGGGGCGCGCAGACCGCGGTCAGCCCGGCGATGGGCAGCGTGTAGAGGCCGGCGTGCAGGGCGGACAGGCCCAGCACGTCCTGGAGGTAGAGGGTGTTGAGGAACAGGAACCCGCCCAGCGCGGCCAGGGCGCACACGGCGGTGACGGTGGCTCCCGCGAACGGGGCGCTGCGGAAGAAGCGCAGGTCGATCAGGGGTTCGGCGTGGCGCAGCTCGTACGGGACCAGGCAGGCCAGCGCCAGCGCGGCGACCGCGAAGCAGGCCAGCGTCCGCGGCGAACCCCAGCCGGCCGCCGGCGCCTCGATGAACCCGTACGTCACGGTGGCCAGCACCACGATGATCAGCACCTGGCCGACGGGGTCGATCCGGCGGGCGCGCGGCGCGCGCGACTCCGGCACGAACAGCGCGCACAGCACGAACGCGGCCACGCCCACCGGGATGTTGATCCAGAAGATCGCCTGCCAGCCGGCCGTCCCCACCAGCGTGCCGCCGACCAGCGGGCCGAGCGCCATGCTGAGGCCGATCATGCCGCCCCACACGCCGATGGCCCTGGCCCGCTCGCGCGGCTCGGTGAAGGTGTTCGTGATGATCGACATGGCGACCGGGTTGAGCATGGAGCCGCCGACGGCCTGCAGCGCCCGCGCGGCGACGAGCCAGCCGAGGCTGGGCGCGAGCGAGCACATGAGCGAGCCGAGCGTGAACAGCGTCAGCCCCGTCTGGAACGTGCGGCGGCGGCCGACCCGGTCCCCGGTCGAGCCGGACAGCATGAGCAGGCTGGCCAGCACCAGCGTGTACGCGTCGATGATCCACTGCAGGCCGGAGACGGAGGCGTTCAGGTCGCGGCGGATGGCGGGCAGCGCGATGTTCACGATCGTGTTGTCCAGCCCGACGATGAACAGGCTCATGCAGCAGATGCCGAGGACGAGCATGCGCCGGCGGGGGCTGAGCACGGGGGTCGCGTCGGGCGGGGCGGAGACCCGCTTGGTTATAGACATAGAACGATTATATTCGCATAACTAAGTACCTCCACTGGCGGGTACTCCGGCAGGTGGCGGGACGCCAGGACCGGCCCTACACGGGCGGACCGAACCCGATGCCGTCGCCGTTGTCCTCCTCACGCTCCAGCAGCCCCTCGATGCCGCCTTCGAGGAACCGGGCCGCGTCCGCGGCCCGGGACAGCATGGTCTTCTCGTACGTACGCACGGCGTCGCCGACCGTGGCGGAGCCGGCCAGCGCGAGCGCGAGTTCGCAGGCGTCCAGCACGGCCAGGTTGGCGCCGACGCCCAGCGGGGGCATGAGGTGGGCGGCGTCGCCGAGCAGGGTCACGGCCGGGTTGTGCTCCCAGGCGTGCGGGGCGGGCAGGGCGAACAGAGGGCGGTCGACGTACGGGCCGTCGTTGTCGGTGATCATCCGGAGCATGGACGGCGACCATGGTCTTCGACCAGGATGAAAACCTGGAGGCGGAGCTGACCGCCGCCGTACGTCAGCGCCCCGCCAGTCAGAGCGTCGTCGACGCGCTGCGCGAGCACGCGCTCAAGTCCTGGCTCCCCGTCGCGACCCACCCGCGCTGGCCCGAGTTCAGCCGGCTCCTCGACTCCACACCGGTGCTGCGCGAATACGCCAAGCGCATGTGGACCCGCCACGCCGACGCCCTCAGCGCCGCCATCGCCGACGACGCGGGGGTGAGCCACGACAACCTCGCCTGTCAGGCCCTGGCCCGGTTCGTCCTGGAGATCCCGGCACTCACCCGAGGCCGCCCGGACCATCGGGCCGCCGTCGAAGAGCTCTTCGACCTGCTCACCCACGGCTGGCGCCCGCCCACGCCCTCGGAGCCTCAGGCCCGGCTTCCCGCTCCCCAGTAGAACGGGCCGGAGGTGGGGTGGACCTCGATGCGCCACCCGACCCGGGCCAGCCGCCGTTCGAGCTCCCGCGGGGGGTGCGGGACCTTGACGATCCGGTACGCGGTCCCGTCCAGGAGCCGCCGCCGGATGGTCGAGGACCCCTCGCCTTCGATGAGCTCGTCGGCGGTCCGGTAGGCGTCGTCGACGAAAAGGACCCGTCCCTCCGGTTCGAGGCAGTCGGCCGCCAGCGACCAGAAGGCCGGGAAACGTTCGGCCGGGACGTGCGACAGCCAGAACCCGAAGAAGACGACGTCGTACCGGCGCTCCGGCCGCCAGCCGAACAGATGTGCTTGCAGGTTCGTGCCGTCAGCCGATGTCATGAGCCGACTATCACAAACGTTCGCCGGACTGCGACACCTCTCGGGCCGGCCCCGGGGTGAGGCGGGCGTTCTCGTGGGGAGGACACGACCATGGGCGACACGGTCTCCGCACGGCGCGATGGAGGCGAGGAGCGCGGCACCGCGATCCTCGACGTGAGCGGGCTGCGGTGGGCCTCGGAGCAGAACGTGATCGTGGCCGTGCTCGGCCGGCGTCCAGGGGTGCTGCACGTCGAGGCCAACGCGGTGGCGCAGACGGCGACGGTGCGCTTCGACCCGCGCCGTACGTCCGTCGCCGAGTTGCGTACGTGGGTCATCGAGTGCGGCTACCACTGCGCCGGGCAGTCCGTGCCCACCCACATGTGTGACCCGATGGCCGAGCCCCGCCGGTCAGTCGATCACGCGACGGGTGCCGAGGCCGCACACCACGAGACAACGGATCACGGCGGCGAGACGATCGCGCCCCATGAGATGGCGGGTCACGGCGGCGAGACGACGACCACGCCACACGAGATGGCGGGCCATGGCGGGATGTCGATGGCGGCGATGGTCGCCGACATGCGCAACCGCTTCCTGGTGGCCGCGCTCTTCTCCATCCCGATCGTGCTCTGGTCCCCGATCGGCACGGACGTGTTCGGGCTGGAGCTGCCCGTGCCGTTCGGGTTGCGGCAGGACGTCTGGGCGTTGCTGCTCAGCCTCCCGGTGATCTTCTACTCGTGCTGGATCTTCTTCGCCGGAGCCGTACGCGCGCTCAGAGCCCGTACGCTCGACATGATGGTGCTCGTCGCGGTCGCGGTGGGCGCCGGCTGGCTCTACTCCCTGATCGTCACTCTCACCGGCGGCGGCGGTGAGGTGTTCTACGAGGCCGCCACCGTCCTGGCCGCGTTCGTGCTGCTCGGCCACTGGTTCGAGATGCGGGCCAGAGGCGGCGCGAACGACGCCGTCCGCGCCCTGCTCGACCTGGCCCCGCCCATGGCGACGGTCCTGCGCGACGGCCGCCCGGTGGAGGTCCCGACCGCCGGGGTGGTGGCCGGTGACCTGCTGCTGGTACGCCCGGGCGCGAAGATCCCGGTCGACGGCGTGGTCGAGGACGGCCAGAGCGAGGTGGACGAGGCGATGGTCACCGGCGAGAGCCTGCCGGTGCACAAGGAGCCGGGCTCGGCCGTCATCGGCGCCACCATCAACCGCGACGGCACGCTGCGCGTACGCGCGACCAAGGTCGGCGCCGACACCGCTTTGGCGCAGATCGTCCGGCTGGTCCAAGAGGCGCAGAACTCCAAGGCGCCGGGGCAGCGGCTGGCCGACCGGGCGGCGTTCTGGCTCGTCCTGGTGGCGCTGGTCGGCGGCGCGCTCACCTTCCTGGTCTGGCTGCTGGCGGCGGGGCAGCCGCTCGGCGTCGCGACGCTGTTCGCGATCACGGTCGTGGTCATCACCTGCCCGGACGCGCTCGGCCTGGCCACCCCGACCGCCATCATGGTCGGCACGGGGCTGGGCGCCGAGCGTGGCGTGCTGTTCAAGAACGCGATGGCGCTGGAGACCTCGGCTCGCGTCGACGTCGTCGTGATGGACAAGACCGGCACCCTGACCAAGGGCGAGCCGGAGGTCACCGATGTGGTGACCGTCGGCGCGCTGCCGGAGGAGGAGTTCCTGCGCCTGGTCGCGGCGGTGGAGCGCGAGTCGGAGCATCCGCTGGCCGCGGCGATCGTCCGGCACGCCGACGACCTGAGCCTGACCCCGATGACGGCGAGCGGGTTCGAGAACGTCCCCGGGCACGGCGCCGTCGCGCAGGTCGGCGGGCGCCGGGTCGTGGTGGGCAACCGGCGGCTGCTGGAGCGCGAAGCGGTGGAGCCGGAGACGCTGGCGAGCAGGCGGCAGGAGCTGGCCGAGGGCGGCAGGACCGCGGTCATGGTGGCCGTGGACGGCATCGCGGCCGGGGTGATCGGCATCGCGGACGCGGTCAGGGACACCTCGTCCGCGGCCGTGGCCGAGCTGCACGAGCTCGGTGTCGAGGTGGTGATGCTCACGGGCGACAACGCGGCCACCGCGGAGCGGATCGCGCGGCGGCTCGGCATCGACACCGTGGTCGCCGAAGTGCTGCCGGAGGAGAAGGCGGCCAAGATCGCCGAGCTGCGGGCCGCCGGCCGCAGGGTGGCCATGGTCGGCGACGGCGTCAACGACGCCCCGGCGCTGGCCCAGGCCGACCTGGGCATCGCCATCGGGGCCGGCACGGACGTGGCCATCGAGACCGCCGACGTCGTGCTCATGCGCTCCGACCCGCTCGACGTTCCGACCGCCCTGCGGATCGGCCGGGGCACGTTGCGCAAGATGCGGCAGAACCTGGGCTGGGCGATCGGCTACAACACCCTCGCACTGCCGATCGCCGCCGGGGTGTTCGAGCCGGCGTTCGGGCTCGTGCTCCGGCCCGAGATCGCCGCGCTGTCCATGTCGGGTTCGAGCCTGATCGTGGCGGTCAACGCCCTCGCGCTCAAACGGCTGCGCCTGCCCTCCCCCGGCGCTTCGTGACGCTGGATCTCCGGCCCTCTGCCGCTGTTCATCCGGCGTCGTTCATCGGGCGTCATTCATCGGGCGTCGCACAGAGCCCGGCTGACCAGCCGGTCGACGGCGGCCTCAAGCTGGAGAACGCGCCTGGCCGAATCGAAGCGCTCGGTGGAGACGGAGACCACGATGCTGCGCTTGCCGTCGTCGGTGACTCCCGTCCGGGTGGAGAAGCCGAGAATGTCCCCGCCGTGCCCCGCGTAGGTGCCGCCGCACGGCAGCGGACGCCGCATCAGGCCGAGTCCGTAGCGGGCGCCGGGCCAGATCTGCCGCAGTTCCTTGGCGACGGGAACGGTCTTGCGCATCTCGGCGAGCTGGGCGGGCCGCAGGAGTTCGCCGCCGAGCAGGGCGGTGAAGAAGCGGTCGAGGTCCGCGGTGGTGGAGATGAGCCCGCCCGAGGCGTCCGCGTCGCGGTGCCGGGTGGTGTCGACGAATCCCTCGCCGGTCTTGAACACGCTGTATCCGCGCGCGTGGGGGCGCGGCAGCTCGGCCGATCGTCCGGGCCAACGGGTGTGCTTGAGGCCCAGTGGCTTGATGACGCGCCGTTCCACCTCGGCGTACCAGGGGCGGCCGGTCACCTTCTCGATGATCAGGCCGAGTACGGCGTACCCGGTGTTGGCGTACGACCAGCCCTTGCCTGGGGCGAAGGCCGGCTTGTGGCGCATCGCCCTGGAGATGACCTGGCGCGCGGTGTAGGTGTCGAAGCGGTGGCGGCGGTATTCGCGGGAGGAGGCGATGGCCGTCGGGAACGGGTAGTCGTCGACGATCCCGCTGGCGTGCTGGAGGAGGTGGCGAACGGTGATCTTCCGGCCGTCGTTGCCGTGCCCCTTGATCAGCCCGGGAAGCCACTTGTCCGCGGTGTCGTCGAGTGACAGCTTCCCCTCGCCGGCCAGTTGCAGCACCACGGTGGCGACGAAGGCCTTGTTGCTGGAGCCGATCCGGAAATATCCGTTCGGCGGCACCGGGCTCTTCGTCCGGACGTCGGCGACGCCGGCGGTCACGACCGTGCTCCCGCCCTCGCCGGTGACGCGCACCTGCACCCCCGTGGCTCCGCCGGCGACGATCCGCTCGGCGTCGCGCCGCAGGTCCGACCGGCTGTACCCGGGCGCGGCGGTGATGGTGGTGGCCAGCAGGGCGGCGGCCACCCCTAAGTGTGTGACGAACATGATTTTTCCGCTTTCATCGGCATACGTGATCGAGCGCGTTCCACTCTCGTGGCAGGCACTCAGGCCGGCATCGGTCGTTCGGCTGATCTTGATCGACCGAACGACCAATCAAGATCAGAGACGCCGAACGGCTCCACACCCGCAGGTGTGGAGCCGTCGGTCTTGTTCGGGATCGTCGGCGGCGTCAGCGGAAGCGGCGCAGCCGGAGGCTGTTGCTGACCACGAAGACGCTGGAGAACGCCATCGCCGCGCCCGCGATCATCGGGTTGAGCAGCCCCATCGCCGCCAGCGGCAGCGCGGCCACGTTGTAGGCGAAGGCCCAGAACAAGTTGCCCTTGATCGTGGACAGCGTCCGGCGTGACAGCCGGATGGCGTCGGCCGCCACCCGCAGGTCACCGCGTACCAAGGTCAGGTCCGATGCCTCGATGGCGGCGTCGGTGCCCGTGCCCATGGCCAGGCCCAGGTCCGCCTGGGCCAGCGCGGCGGCGTCGTTGACGCCGTCGCCCACCATGGCCACGACCTTGCCCTCGGACTGCAGCTTCTTGACCACGTCCACCTTGTCGGCGGGCAGCACCTCGGCGATCACCTCGTCGATGCCCACCTCGGCGGCGACCGCCTTGGCCACGGCCTCGTTGTCGCCGGTCAGCAGGACCGGCGTGAGGCCGAGGGCGCGGAGCCTGGCGATGGCCTCCTCGCTGGTCGGCTTGACCACGTCGGCCACGACGAGCACGGCGCGGGCCCGGCCGTCCCAGCCGACCGCGACCGCGGTGCGGCCGGCGGCCTGGGCCTCGTGCAGCTCCCGTTCGAGGTCGGCGGGCAGGTGCTGCGACCACTCGGCCAGCAGCCGGGGGCGGCCGACCAGGACGGCGTGCCCGTCCACGATGCCCTGCACGCCGAGGCCCTCGACGTTCGCGAAGTCCTCAGGCGCGGGCAGCGCGCCGACGCGGGCGGCGGCGCCCTTGGCGACGGCCTGGGCGATCGGGTGCTCGGAAGCGTGCTCCAGCGCGCCGGCCAGGCGCAGCACCTCCTCCTCGCTCTCCCCCTCGGCCACGTGCACGGCCGTGAGCGTCATCCTGCCCTCGGTGACCGTGCCGGTCTTGTCCAGCACGACCGTGTCGATGCCGCGGGTGGACTCCAGCGCCTCGGGGCCCTTGATCAGGATGCCGAGCTGAGCGCCACGCCCGGTGCCGACCAGCAGGGCGGTCGGGGTGGCCAGGCCGAGGGCGCACGGGCAGGCGATGATCAGCACCGCGACCGCGGCGGTGAAGGCCGCTCCCGCGCCGGCGCCCGTACCGAGCCAGAAGCCGAGCGTGCCGAGGGCGAGCGCGATCACGATGGGCACGAAGATGCCGGAGATGCGGTCGGCGAGCCGCTGCACCTGCGCCTTGCCGGTCTGGGCCTCCTCGACCAGCTTGGCCATCTGGGCGAGCTGGGTGTCGGCGCCGACCCGGGTGGCGCGCACGACCAGCCGGCCGCCCGCGTTCACCGTGGCGCCGGTGACGGCGTCGCCCGTCCCGACCTCGACCGGCACGGACTCGCCCGTCAGCATCGAGGTGTCCACGGCCGAGGAACCCTCCTCGACCACGCCGTCCGTGGCGATCTTGTCGCCGGGCCGGACCACGAAGCGGTCGCCGGCCTTGAGCTGCTCGACCGGCACGCGCCGGCCGTCGGCCAGCTCCACCTCCTTGGCGCCCAGCTCCAGCAGCGCCCGCAGCGCGGCGCCCGCCCGGCGCTTGGAGCGGGCCTCGAAGTAGCGCCCGGCCAGGATGAACGCGGTGACGCCCGCCGCCGCCTCCAGGTAGATGTTGCCGGAGCCGTCGGTGCGCTCGATGGTGAACACGAACGGGTGCGTCATGCCGGGCACGCCCGCCGTGCCGAAGAACAGCGCCCACAGCGACCAGCCCAGCGCCGCGATCGTGCCGATCGAGATCAGCGTGTCCATCGTCGCGGCGCCGTGGCGCAGGTTGGTCCAGGCCGCCTTGTGGAACGGCCATCCGGCGTAGACCACCACGGGGGCGGCCAGCACCAGCGACAGCCACTGCCAGTTGGTGAACTGCAGCGGCGGGATCATCGCCATCGCGACCACCGGCACCGCCAGCACCACGGAGGTGATGAGGCGCTGGCGCAGGGGCCGGAGCTCGTCCTGCGGCTCCTCCTCCCCCGTCTCGGCCTTGGGAGGCGCGGGCAGGGCCGCCGTGTAGCCGGCCTTCTCCACCTCCTCGACGAGCAGCCGCGGATCGACGCCCTCGGGGAAGGTGACCTTCGCCTTCTCGGTGGCGTAGTTGACGGTCGCGGTCACGCCGTCCATCTTGTTCAGCTTGCGCTCGATGCGGTTGGCGCACGAGGCGCAGGTCATGCCGCCGATCGAGAGTTCGACCGCGTTGTGCCGGTCATCGGTGAGTTGTGACATCACCGTTCTCCTTCCTCTCGCTCAGTGGCCGTGGCCGTCGTCATCGTGCCCGGTCGCGCTCGGCGTCGGCTCGGCCGTGGCCGGCCGCTCCCCCGCCGCTGCCGTGAAGGCGGCGGTACGGACCTCGTCCCCGTGCTGGAAGTCGAGGAAGAGGCGGTAGTCGCCGGTGCTGGGCACCTCGGCGTAGAAGACGATCTCGGGACCGGCCACCGTCCTGCCGTCACCGGGCTCGCCGTCGGGGTGGACGTGCAGGTAGGCCAGGTCCCTGGCGCGCAGGGCCACCAGGTGGCCGTAGGCGCCGAGGTAGGGCTGCAGGTCGGTGACGGGCTCGCCGTCCCTGCTCACCTTGAGAGTGAGCTTACTGGACCGTCCGGGCGTCAGCTCGCCGTCGAGGGTGACCTCGTATCCGTCGACCTTGGCCGTACGGGACTGCTCGGGCAGCTTGCCCGGCTTGTAGTCACCGGCCACGGTCAGGTCGGCCCCCAGCGTCAGGCCGCTGCCGCCGGCCGGCACGAAGTCGGCGAAGGCGCGGTACGGCCCGGCTTCCGGCAGCGTCAGCCTGACCGACCAGACGCCGTCGGATCCCAGCTCGGGGTGGACGTGCTGGAAGTTCCTCAGGTCGCGGGAGGCGACGATGAGGTGCAGCTTCTTGTCGTGCTCGACCTCGTAGCCGGTGACCGGCCTGCCGTCGGGCCCGGTCACCGCGAACCGGAAGTCCGCCGGCTCGCCCGGCTCGAACGTCGCCGTCAGTGGTTCGAACGTGTAGCCCTTCTCGGACACCTGGAGCCCCCCGGGGGTATCTTGCTTCACCTGTCCAGTGTCGTGCCCGTCGTCATGCCCGGCGCTCGTGGCGGGCGCGGGGGTGGCGGCGGGCGCCGTCATGCCGGCGTGATCCGCCGCCTGAGGCGCCCCTGAGCTGGCCGTTCCCGACCCGATCGGGCCGACCACCTTGCCCGCGCCCAGGGCGCCGCCGAAGACGACGGCCAGCCCCAGCACGTACGCGCCGAGCTTCGTCGCGGCGTTCACTGGTTCACCACTTCATAGCCGGCCTCGTCGACCGCGGCCGCGATCCGCGCCGCGTCGACGGGGCCGTCACTGTCGACGGTCAGCAGGCCGGTCGCCAGGTCCACCTCGACGTTGGTGACACCGGCCACTCCGCCGACCTCTTCCTTGACCGAGCTGACGCAGTGGCCGCAGGTCATGCCCTTGACGGTGTAGGTGGCGGTGCTCATATCGATCTCTCCTTCAATCCGTGGGGGTCAGGAACGTACGAGTCGTGCGATGGCGTCGGAGGCCTCCTTGACCTTGGCCTCCGCCTCGGGCCCGCCCTTCCGCGTGGCCTCGGCCACACAGTGGGCCAGGTGCTCTTCGAGCAGCAACAGGGAGAACGACTTCAGCGCGCTGCTCGCGGCCGACACCTGCGTCAGGATGTCGATGCAGTATTTGTCCTCTTCGACCATCCGCTGCAGGCCGCGGACCTGCCCTTCGATCCGGCGCAGGCGCGTCGCATGATCCTGCTTGCTGCCGCTGTATCCGGCCATGTCCACTCCTTCCCTCGGTCAGCTGCTCCATCAACACCATACCCCCCTATGGTATTTCCGGCAACGAGCCGCCGGAGCGCATCCGTTCTTTTCGGCTTTTTTCGTCTTTCTTTGGCTTTCTTTGGACGGAGATGTCGAATCGCGTCGAGCCCGTTCGTAGCAGGGGTGAGAGGCCGGCAACGGACCGGTCACCACTCACCGGAGGTTCATCATGTCCGTCATCACCACCGCCGCTCCCGCCAGGTCCCTGATCCTCAGCGGCCTGACCGCCACGGCCGTCGCCGGTGCGGCGACCGCCGCCGTCGCCGCGGCGGGTGAGCTCGCCGGAATCAGCCTGGTCGTCAACGGCGCGCCGATCCCGGTGTCCGGTTTCGCCACGCTGACCGTCATCTTCTCCCTCGTGGGCCTGGTGCTGGCCGCCGTACTGGCTCGCCGGGCCCGGCACGCGCGCACGACGTTCGTCCGCACCACGCTTGTGCTCACGGCGCTGTCTCTGGTACCGGATGTGCTCGTCGGCGCGTCGGTGGCGACGAAGGCGCTGCTGATGGTGACGCACGTCGTCGCCGCCGCGATCGTCATCCCGGCCATCGCCCGCCGTCTGTCCGCCTGATCCCCTGGTCGAAGGAGTTCGCCCGTGAAGAAGTACCTGCTCGCCGTCCAGTACGACGAGAGCACGCCGTGGCCGTCCGAGGCCGACCTGAACGAGCAGCAGGCCAGGACCACCAAGGTCACCACCGACATGCAGGCAGCCGGTTGCTGGGTGTTCGTCGGCGGCCTGGTGGGCTCGCACGCCACCACCGTCGTACGTCCCGGCGACGGCACGACCACGATGACCGACGGGCCGTTCGCCGAGACCAAGGAACAGCTCGGCGGGTTCTGGGTGATCCAGTGCGACGACCTGGACCAGGCGCTGGCCTGGGGCGAAAGGTGCGCGCTGGCCTGCGGGTCCCCGATCGAGGTGCGCCCGTTCGAAGACGCGCAGTGGACGTGAGCGGGCGGTGAGCCCGGTGGATCTGGACGGCGATCCACCGGGCCGAATACGGCAGGTGCGTGACCACCCTGACGCGCTTGCTCGGGGACATCGGCCTGGCCGAGGTCTTCGTGCAGAACGCGTGCGCGGTGGCCGTCCAGAAGCAGACGCAGGGCCTGGCCGAGGACCTCGGGCAGAACACATTGACCGTGGCGTCCAGAAGCAGACACAGAGGCCCGACCGAGGACCTCGGGCAGAACACGTTCACCGTGACCGCCCAGAAGCAGACACAGGAGCCGCCGCCCAATCCGGGCGTGTGGATCGTCACCACCGCCCGCAACCGGGCGATCGACCGCCTGCGCCGCGAATCCACCCGACGTACACCCGCCAGGCCCACCACACCCAGGCGCTGCTGCTGCACCAATCCGACGAACCCGAGCAGGTGGGACCGGTGCGCGACGACCAGCTCCGCATGATCTTCACCTGCTGCCACCCGGCGCTTTCCCCGCCCGCCCGCACCGCGCTCACCCTGCGACTGCTCGGCGGGCTGGAGGTGGCCGAGATCGCCCGGGCCTACCTGGTGCCGGAGTCGACCGTCTTCCAGCGAATCGTCCGCGCGAAGAAGAAGATCCGCGACGCCGACATTTCGTACCGCGTGCCCGGCGCCGCCGAACTGCCCGACCGGCTCACCTCCGTGCTGACCGTCCTCTACCTGATCTTCAACGAGGGGTATGCGTCCACGTCAGGAGAGCTGCTGCGGACGGATCTGTGCCTGGAGGCGGTCCGCCTGGCCAGGGAACTCGCCGAGCTGATGCCCGACGAGCCCGAGGCCCTCGGGCCGCTGGCACTGCTCCTGCTCACCGAGGCCCGCCGGCCCGCCCGGGTGGGACCGGCGGGCGAACTGGTGGTACTCGCCGACCAGGACCGATCCCTGTGGAATCACCGGCTGATCGCCGAGGGGCATGAGCTGGTACGCCGCTGCCTGCGCCGTGACCGGCCGGGTCCGTACCAACTGCAGGCCGCGATCAACGCCGTACAACCGACGGCCCGGCCACCGACTGGGCCCAGGTGCTCGCCCTGTACGACCAACTGCTGCGGCACGCCCCCACCCCGATCGTCGCGCTGAACCGCGCGGTCGCCGTCGCCGAGGTCCACGGCCCCGGGCCGGCCCTGACCGCCACCGAGGACCTGAACCTGCCCGGCTACCACCTGCTCTCAGCCACCCGCGCCAACCTACTGACCCGCCTCGGCCGCACCAGCGAAGCCGCCACCGCCTACGACCAGGCCATCACCCTGGCCACCAACGACACCGACCGCACCTTCTTGCGGGATCGGCGGGCCCGCCTGACCCCGGACGTGTGACCGCGCCTCACCCGGCCGATGTGCTCGGTCGCGTGCAACCAGACCGACCACTTGGACCCACGATCATGAAACTAACGACCACCACGCAGGTCTCCGTCGGACGGGATAATGCAGGACAACGGCCCCTCAAACCAGAAACGCCTGAGCGGATTCGAGCGCGACGGGGTAGGCCGATCGACCAGCGCGCGCGTGCCAGCCGCAGCACGCGGAACACGCGGTCCTGGCAGGAACCCGGCGCTTAGCGACCGTAAAGGAACAGGTAGATCGACCAGCTCCTGCCACTTACGGCGCTCGGAACGTGCGATCACGGTAGAGAACCCGGCCCTCAGCGGCCGCATCGGGGCGGCAAAACAACCAGCGCCCACCACCCGCAGCGCTCAGAACCTGCACTCACCACGGCAGGGGACCCGGCGCCCAGCAACCGTACCGAGGCAGGTAAAACGGTCAGCGTCCGCCACCCACAGAACTCGGAACCTACATACACCACGGCTGGAGACCGGCGCTCAGCGACGATCGTCCGTGACGGTGATGAGCCCGCCCTCGTAGGCGGCGACGACAAGCTGAGCCCGATCGCGGGCATGCAGCTTGGCCAGCAACCGGCTGATATGGGTCTTGACCGTCCCGACGGTGAGATGCAGGTGCTCGGCCAGCTCGGCATTGGACATCCCTCTGCCGATGAGGGTGAGCACCTCGCGCTCGCGCTGGGTGATGTCGCTGAGATCCCGGACGGCAGGGGCGGGTTGAGCACCGCGCAGGAAGTCGGCGATGAGCCGGCGGGTCACGGTGGGCGCGAGCAGCGCCTCGCCGGAGGCGACGACCCGGATGGCGGCCAGGAGCTCGGTCGCCGTGGCGCTCTTGATGAGAAATCCGCTGGCACCGGCCCTGAGCGAGGCGTACACGTAATCGTCCTGGTCGAACGTGGTGAGGATCAGCACGCGGGTCCCGGCGTTGCCGGGGTCGGCGCAGATCCGCCTGGTCGCCTCGATCCCGTCCATGTCAGGCATCCGTACATCCATGAGGACGACATCCGGCCGCTGAAGGCGAGCCAGCCGCACAGCCTCGGCACCCGTACCGGCCTCCCCCACCGCGGTCATCCCCGGCGTGGCGTTGATCAGCACTTTGAGGCTGTCCCGCACCAGAACCTGATCCTCGGCCAGCACCACCCGAATCCGCGCCGACGACGGCACGTCGTCCGGGACGGCATCCCCACTCACCTCGCCACTGCTCACACCCACACCGCCCTCGTCACCCTTCGCGGTGCCAGCCTCCCAACGCCAGCGCCCCCAACCTGAGCACCCTCAACGTCAGCACCCTCAGTCTGAGCGCCGCCGACGTGAGCGCCCTCAACCTGAGCGCCCTCGACGCGAGCGCTGCCAATGTCAGCCCCGCCCATGAGCTCACCGATCACGCCGACGCCGCCCAAGTCACCACCTCCCCAGATCGGCACCGCCGACGTCTGCGCGACCATATCAACGCCGCCTCCTCAACCGAGCCCCCGTCATCAGCGCCGCCCACGTCAGCACCACTCCCACCGGCACCGCCCGCGCCAGACCACCCACATCAGGACCACCTTCGCCAGCGCCACCCGTGCCGGCACCACAACGCCAGCACCACCCACCTCAGCACTTCCCATGGCAACACCTCCCCCACCGGCAGCGGTCACGGCAGGGGGTCGGTCTGATCGTCGTAGGGTAAGCGGGCCGTGACGCGGAAGCCCCCTTCGGGGCGGAAATCGGCGTCGAACGTGCCGCCGTACATCTTGACCCGTTCGCGCATGCCGATCAAGCCGTGTCCTCCGCCTCGGCCAGCTCGCGGGGGCCGCCCGCGGCGGGGGCCGTCGTCGGTGACCTCGATGGCGGCGGCCCGCCCGTCGATGGCGACGGTGACCGAGCAGCGGGTGGGACCGGCGTGGGTGATGACGTTGGTCAGCGCCTGCTGCACGATCCGGTAGACCGACACCGCGACCGCGGGCGGGAGCGCGGCCTCCTCATGGACGGTCAGCTCCACCTCCACCCCGGCCGAGCGGGCGTGGTCGGCCAGCTCGGGCAGGTCGGCCACGCCGGGGACGGGTACGTGGGTCTCCGCGAGGTCGCCGTCGGAGCGCAGGAGACCGAGCACCCGCTGGATCTCGGTGAGCGCGCCGCGGCTGGTCCGTTCGATGACGGCCAGGGCGGCGCGCACCTCCTGCGGGCGTTCGTCGGCGACGTGGTTGGCCACGGTGGCCTTGACGGCGATCAGGCTCATGCTGTGGCCGATCACGTCGTGCAGCTCCCGGGCGATGCGCCGCCGTTCATCGGCCACCGCGGCCTCGGAGAGGTGGCGGACGAGGCGGGCGGTCGTCTCCCGTTTCCACTTGACGGCGCTTCCCACGCCCCAGCCGGCGACCAGGAACACGCAGACAGCGCCGATCTCCACCGGCCAGTATGGTGGCAGTTCGCTGGGGGTCGCCGGGGGCGGCAGGCCGGGGAGCACCTGATCGTAGAAGAGCAGGATCGCGCCCGTCGCGGCGAGCGCGCAGGCCACGAGGCCGCTCACCGACCAGGTGGCGGAGGCGGTGGCCGCCACCAGGTAGAGCGCCAGGACGGTCGGCACGAACGTCAGCCAGATCATGCCCGCCGCGACCGCGCCGGACAGGGTCGCCGCGGTGGCCGTGGCGCACGCGAGGACGAGCATGGCCCGGGGCCGGCGCCGCCGGAAGGCGATCGGGAGGCTCACGATCGCCGCCACCGGCCAGGCCGACCAGGCGGGCCACGGCGACGAAGGGCCGGGCGGATCGACGATGGCGTAGCCGATGGTCAGCGCCACGACGACCGCCGCCGCCGCGTCGGCGACGCCGTTCGTTCCGATCCGCCGGGCCCAGGTCATCAACAGCCTCTCCGAGGAAGCCCCCGCTGTCAGGCGGGGGAGGTTGTCACGACGAGAACGTACCGTCACGGCGGATCATCTGGCATCTGACCAGGGTCGTACTTTCGGCGTCTGTCTGAGGTTGTACGGCGGCTCGTGCCGGCCGTTCAAGATGCGACCTGAGCCAGACGCGCGGACCGGGCGTCGTCCAGCACGCTGCTGGTGCGCCCCGGCGTTCCGGCCGGGGCGTTCGGACACGGACGGACGGGCGGCAGAGCATGGACATCGACCTTCGCGGGCGCATCACCCGGTGGCGGCAGGCCGACGCGGCGCGGCGGGCCGCCAACGGCGAGGCCAACCTGGGCCGCCGGCCTCCCTTTCCCGGCCGCTGGGTGAGCGCCGTCTCGCTCATCGGCGGCCCCACGCTGATCATGGTGGGGACTCTCCTGCGCTCCCCGTTCTACTTCTTCGTCCCTTACCAGCTCGTCGCCTACACCCGCCATCCCGCCCTCATCACCGCCGCGTATGTCTGTTTCGCGGCCGGGTTCGTGCTGCTCTGGCCGGCGATCATGGCGCTGGCGCACCGGATCGCCGTCACCCATCCGCTGTGGGGCATATGGGGCGGTTGCCTGGTGATCGTCGGCCTGTTCACCCGGACCTTCCAGTACGGCACCGACCACCTGGCCTTCCACCTGACCGACACCCTCGGCCTGCCGACCATGCTCACGGGCATCGACGGCTACTACCTGGCCTGGCGCGACTCCGTCTGGCACCCGTTCAGGTCCATGTCGGGGCCGGCCTTCTTCGGCTGGGTGGTGCTGGCCATCGGCGCCTACCGGTCTGGCGCCCTGGGGTTAGGCCGGTCGATCGCGCTCGGGCTGATGTCGGCACTCGCCCTCGGCACCCTCAAGGGCACCGAACCCCAGTCCTTCGTCGCCGTCGGTGGTCTGTGCCTCGCCCTCATCCCCATGGGCATCTCGCTGCTACGCGAAGGCCCTCCGCCGACCAGGCGCGCCATGCTCTGGATCGTCGCCCTCTCCGCGGTGCATGTAATCATGACGGCTTTCGGACCGAGAGGGTGATGAGCGGATGTGCGGCGGCCTGGACGCCACCTCCCCCGGTCCGGGCCGGGCCGCGCCGGGCTGGGTCGGACCGGGTCGGGCTGGGTCGGACCGGGTCGGGGCCGGGCTGGGCCGGGCTGGGTCGGACCGGGTCGGGACCGGGGCCGGGCCGGGTCGCTAACGGTTCCCGCCGTCCGCGGCCAGGACGATTCGGGGTGGGAGCCACTTACCGCCCACGAGCCGCACATTTCGGGGTGCGAACCACCCACCGCACGCTGGGTGAACGTTGTCGGGGACGAGCCGCCTGCCACCCGTGGCCTGGACGTTTCAGTGTGCAAGCTGCCCGCCGCCTGGATGTTTCCGGGTGGCGAGCCGCCTGCGGCCCGGACGGTGCCGGGTGTGAGCCAACCACCGCCGGTGGCTCGGCACCCCGCTGAGCAGCCGCCCGCCGACTTACGCCTGCCGCAGGTCGGGTCAATCGACGGCCTGGACGGTCACCTGTCCGAGCCGGGGCGGGAAGGCGGGGGGCCGGGCAGGCCGCGAACGGTTCCCACCGTCTGCGACCTGGACGTTTCGCGGGACGCGAGCCACCCGCCGCCCGCGCCCGGATGGTGCAGGACGCGAGCCACCCGCCGCCCGCGAAGCGAACCTTTCCGGAGACGAGCCACCCGCCGCCCGCAGCCTGGACGTTCAAACTGCGGGCGGCCCGCCGACCCGCCGAGTGTCCGCCCGCCTCCTTACGCCTGCCGCAGGTCGCGTCGGTCGACGGCCTGGATGGTCACCTGGCTGGGCCAAGGCGGGCGGGTCGCGAACGGTTTCCCACCGTCTGCGGCCTGGACGTTTCGGGGCGCGAGCCACCCTCGGCGCGCTAGGCGAACGTTCCGGGGGCGAGCCGTCCGCCGGCGCGGGCTGGACGTTCGTGCTGCGGGCGACCTGCCGACCTCTTTCGCCGTCTGTCTTCTGGCGTCTGCTGCCGGTGTGTCAGTCGATGGCGCCTGAGCGGGTGAGGAGGTTTTCGTACCAGGTTTCGTACGGGTGGTTGGTCGCGGGGTATGTGGCCAGGGGGTCGGTGGCTTGGGCGGCCGAGTCGATGTCCCAGCCGCGGACGAGGCGTCCCGCCTGGCGTGCCGCCGTGATGAAGGAGGACTCTCCGGCGGGCGCCGCGTAGAACAGCGCGTCCTGCTGCAGCTCCGCGCTGTCGCCCCTCTGGAACTCGACGAACGCGCGCTGCGGGTAGCGGATGCGGTCACCGGTGTGCCGGTCGGTGTCCACGCGCAGGGTCTGCGCCGGGGTCGGGCCGTCGGCTCCGTTCCAGACGCGCACGCGCGACGTGCCGCTGACCGAGGTGGTCTTGTCGTAGCGGGCGTCGGAGGTCTTGGCGTTGCCGCTCCATGTGACGGTGGCGGCGCCGGCGTCGAGCGCGCCGTCCCAGGTCCAGTTCTGGCTGTTGCTCTGGCTACGGTGGATCTCGCGGATCCGGGTGCCTGCCGGGTCGGTGAATTTGACCGTGGGCAGGACGCCGTCGTCGTAGCGGCTGCTGGACGACCAGGTGATCTCGCCCTGGGTGTCGAGGCGGCCGACGCGGTACCAGAGCGTGGTGGCATTCTGGGATTGGTGCACCTCGACCACGTCCCCCGCGTCGTTCAGGGCGACGGCCGGCGTGACGCCGCTGTCGTAGCGGCCGTGGCGGTGCCAGGTCACGCGGCCGTCGGCGCCGTACGAGCCGGTCCAGTACCACAGCTCGCCTGAGCCGGAGTCGTGCACCTCCACGACCTGCCCGCGTCCATTGATCGCGATGGCCGGGCTGTTGCCCGCGTCGCGTTTGTAGGCGGCGCGGGTCTTGCCGTTGCCGGAGATCACCGTCAGGACCCGGCCGCGCAGCGCGTCCACCGACGGCGGGCTCGCCGGATAGTTTCGGGCCTCGAACAGCCGTGCGCCGAAGACGGAGGTGAGCTCCTGGTTGAGCGCGGCCAGATTGCCGGCGGCGTACGAGGTGTTGTCCGTCAGGTCGTCCTTGACGTCGAGCGCGACGACGACGGGTGCGGAGGCAGGGTGCTGCGCGGACCAAGTGTTGATCACGGTGAGCCAGTCGCGCAGGAGGTTCGACGCCGGGTTGCCCGAGTGGTCGACCTGGTTTCCCGGGGAGTCGTGGCCGATGGAGTAGTCCTTCGAGGTGGCGTACCCGTTGTCGTGGATGTCCAGCTCGATGAAGCGGACGCCGCTGTCGAGCTGGCGGACGATCGAGTCTCTGCCACCGTTGATGTCGCCCGAGTAGCTGTTGTGCGTGGCACGGAAGATCGCAGCGGATAACGGTGTGTCCACCGCCGCCGCGGCGGGCGGGGCGACCAGCAGCGCGGACGCGGTGACGGCGAGGACGGACAGAACGGTTCCATTTCGGGGCATGAATTGATCTTGATGCCTGGGAGGGTCCCGGACAAGGCGATCACACTTTTTCGCTCGTGTTGTCGCACAAATGCGAATACGAATGGGAGTACGAATACGCAGGGCTGGTCATGCGTATACGACGGGCTGGTCGTGCGAGGGGCCAGTCGTGCGAGGGGCTGGTTGCGCGAGGGGCTGGTTGCGCGAAGGGCTGGTTGCGCGAAGGGCTGGTTGCGCGAGGCGCACGTGCGCCGGGCTCGTGGCGGTGCAGGCGCGAAAGGCTCGTGGCGGTGCATACGTGGAGGGTGGCGGGGGTGGCACGGGTGTCGGTGGTGTGTCGGAGGGTGGGCGGATGGGGGTTAGGGCCCAGGTCGGGTGGGTGCTGCGGCGGTTCTCCGGGCGGTGATCACGCTCCTAGCGTTGCTGTCACAACGCTTTCCGACGCAGGCAGCAGACAGAAGCAGGAGGTGGTCGATCGTGGGCCAGGTCACGCGCCGAGGATTCGTGGGTGGGGCGGCGGTGCTCGGTGGGACGGTGGCGGTGGGTCTGGGCGGGCCGTCCGGGGCACAGGCTCGGGAGCTGGGGCCCGTCCGGGTGACGTCCGGTGATCCGCGCTACGAGGATCTCGCCGTACGCCGGACGAACCAGCGCTTCTCGCCCAGGCCGGAGTACTTCCACGTGGTCGGCTCGACCGAGCAGGTGGTCAAGGCCGTGGAGGACGCGGTCAGGGCCGGCAAGCGGATCACGGTACGCAGCGGCGGGCACTGCTACGAGAACTTCGTCGGCGAAGGCGCGCAGGTCGTGATCGACATGTGCGAGATGTCGCGGGTGTACTTCGACGACCGGCGCGGCGCGTTCGCGATCGAGGCGGGGGCGACGCTGATGCAGGTGTATCGGAGCCTGTACCTGGGCTGGGGGGTGACCATTCCCGGAGGCCAGTGCGGTGGGGTGGCGGCCGGCGGTCACATCGCCGGGGGCGGTTACGGCCAGCACTCCCGCCGTCTGGGCTCGGTGGTCGACTACCTGCACGCGGTGGAGGTCGTGGTGGTGGACCGTTCGGGACGGGCACGCGCGGTGATCGCCACGAGAAACCCGTCCGACCCCCACCATGACCTGTGGTGGGCGCACACGGGAGGCGGGGGCGGGAACTTCGGCGTCGTGACGCGCTACTGGATGCGCGACCCGAAGGCCACGGGGAAGGACCCGGCCCGGCTGCTGCCCAAGCCGCCGCCGGCCCTGCTGGTCTGCCGTCCGGCCTGGTCGTGGGCCGACATGACCAGGGAGTCGTTCAGCACCCTGCTGCGCAACCACGGCGAGTGGCACGAGCGCAACAGCGAGGCCGACACGCCGTACGCGGGGCTCTGGAGCGCGCTGATGGTCCAGAGCCGGGTCCAGGGCGCGGACCCCGGCGGCATGATCCTGCCCACCCTGATGGAGTCCTCGGTGCCGGACGCGGAGCGCCTGCTCTCCGCCTACTTCGCGGCGGTGACGCGGGGTGTGGGCGCGCGGGCGCACATCCCGCCGGTCGTGCGGATGCCGTGGTACCAGGCGGTCAGCACGCAGGCGCTGGGCGGTGACGAGGGGACGGGGAGGTTCAAGGCCAAGTCGGCCCATCTGCGCCGGCGCTTCACCGATCGGCAGATCGGTGTCGCCTATGACCATCTCGGCGTGCCCGGTCCCGGCTCCGCGGGTGGCACGCTGGTGCTGGCGTCGTACGGCGGGCGGATCAACGCCGTGTCCCCGGGCGCGACCGCCGTGGCCGAGCGCGCCTCGGTCCTCAAGGCGCTGTTCGTGAACACGTGGGAGGAGGGGAACGGCGCCGAGCACATCGCGTGGGTGCGGCGCTTCTACCGGACGATGTACGCCGACACGGGCGGCGTGCCGGTGCCGGGCGGTGCCAACGGGGGCGCCTACATCAACTATCCCGACATCGACCTGGCTGATCCGGCCTGGAACACCTCCGGCGTGCCGTGGTCCACGCTCTACTACGGGGACAACTACGGCCGACTGCAGCGGGTGAAGGCCCGGTGGGACCCGCGCGGGGTGTTCCGGCACGCCCTGTCCATCCGCCCCGCCCGTTGACGACCCGCCCGGTCCCTTGACGGCCAAGGGAGGCAAGGTCGGCGTGCGTGCTCGGGGCCTCATCGCGGCCGAGTGGCGCCGGCGCGGGCGATTGGGGGTGGCGCGGGCGGTTGGGGGCGGCCGAGTGACGTCGGCGCGGCACGATCGGGCCTGTCGAGTGACGTCGGCGTGCGCGAGTGCGGCCACATTGCGGGTGAGCCGGGGGCGCGGGCGATTCGGACGTGGTCAGGTGCGGTTGAGGAAGGCCAGGACGGCGAGAACCCTGCGGTTGGTGTCGTCGGCGGCGTCCAGGCCGAGCTTGGCGAAGATGGCGGCGATGTGCTTCCCGACCGTCCCCTCGCTGATGTAAAGCCGCTCCGCGATGGCCACGTTCGACCGCCCCTGCGCCATGAGCTGCAGCACCTCGCGTTCACGTGGGGTCAGCGAGGCGACGGGATGCAGGGGCGAGGTGCCCCCGAGCAGTTTCGCGATCACCTCCGGATCCATGGCGGTGCCGCCGGAGGCGACCCGGCGCAGCGCGTCCACGAAGTGGCCCGTGTCGAACACGCGATCCTTGAGCAGGTACCCGACGCCGCCGGCGCCATCGGCCAGCAGTTCGCGGGCGTAGATCTGCTCGACGTACTGCGACAGGACCAGCACGGGGAAGCCGGGCCGGCGGGTGCGGGCCTCGATGGCGGCCCGGACCCCCTCGTCGGTGAAGCCGGGCGGCAGCCGTACGTCCACGATCGCGGCGTCCGGCCGGTGCCGGGCCACGGCGTCGAGCAGGTCCTCGCCGGTGTCGACGGCGGCCACGACCTCGATGTCGTGGGCTCTCAGGAGGTGGGTGAGCCCTTCCCTGAGGAGGTAGACGTCTTCGGCGAGGACAACACGCATGGGATCTCCAGGGTGGCGGCGGTCGGTCCGCCGGGCGGGCTGGACAGGGTGAGGACTCCGTCGAACCCGTCGAGGCGGCGCCGGATGCCGTGCAGCCCGCCGCCGTGGCCGGCCACGGCGCCGCCCCGCCCGTCGTCGGTGACGGTGGCTCTGAGCAGGCCGTTCTCGTACGTCAGCGCCACCGACACCCGCGACGCGGCGGCGTGCTTGGCGACGTTGGCCAGCAGTTCGGACACGGCGAAGTAGACCGCCGCCTCGATCGGTGCGGCCGCCCGGCCGGACAGGTCGGCGCGGACCTCGGCGTCCAGCGGGGCGTCCATCGCCAGGGTGCGTACGGCGTCGGCGAGCCCGCGGTCGGCGAGCACCGGCGGATGGATGCCGCGGATGAGCTCGCGCAGCTCGCCGAGCGCGGCCACGGACATCTCCTTGGCGCCGGCGATCACGGCCTTGGCGGCCTCGGGATCGCGGTCGATGAGCTCCTCGGCCGCCCCCAGCGTCATGCCCACGGCGACCCACCTGGCCTGGGCGCCGTCGTGCAGGTCGCGTTCGATGCGGCGCAGCTCGGCGGCCTGGGCGTCGCTGATCCGAGCGCGGCTGCTGGTCAGCGTGTCGACCCGGTTCGCCAGTACGGCGGCTCTGGTCGGGGCGAGCAGGGCCCGGCTGAGCAGGGCGTGGCAGCGCAGCAGCGCAGGGGCGGCCGCGATGCCGAGGGCGGCGGCGGCCAGGCCGGCGACGGGGGCGGGCAGGCCGGCCGACGCCGGTACGGCGGCGTGCAGCACGTCGCCGGGTGACCAGGTCAGCCCGCTGATCAAGCTGAGGGCCTCGGTCCACGCCCACAGCCAGCACAGCAGGATCAGCCCGCCGGCGATCAGCAGGGCCGGTACGGCGAACAGCACGGCGGCGACGGGCACCTCGAGGAGCAGCCAGGCCAGGTCCCGCCAGGATGCCGGATCGCGTACCGTCCACTCGAACCGCCGGGCGCGCACGGCGGCCGCCCGCGTCCGGTAGACCGTGCCGACGGGGCCCCAGCCGAGCCGGTAGGTGCCGTCCGGCTCGGGCTGCGGCAGCGGCGGCTCGGGCCGATAGGGCTCGGCGATCCGTACGCCCGTCCACGCACCGATCTTCGCCCGGCGCCAGGAGACGAAGCGGCGCGAGCCCAGGACGGTCTCCGGCCACAGCCGTACCGGCATCAGCGCGATCGCCAGCAGCTGGGCCAGCGCGAACACCGCCGCCACCCCCGGCAGCACGGCGCTCGCGCAGACGCGGGCCCCGGCGGCGGCGCTGCGCCCGATCGCGCTCAAGACGCGGCCCGGCGCACGTCGGGCCCGCGGGGCGAGCAGCACCCGGGTCCAGCGGGTGTGCACGCGCAGCAGCGCGGGCCCGAGCGCGATGCCGAGCAGCGCCGCCGCGCCGCCGAGGGCGAGCCCGCCCGGGCGGAGCCAGGCGGTCGCGAGCCCGCCGGCGATCAGCGTCGGCGCGAGTGCGGCGAGCGGGCCGCCGATCAGCGGGTTGAGCGCCATCCAGGCCAGGTCGCGCACGGTCGCGGGGTCGCGGGCGATCCAGCGCAGCCGCGCCAGGTAGGCGGGCGGGAACGCCGAGCGGAACAGGGCGCCGCCGTCGCGGTACCAGCCGTCGGGATCGCGCGCGGGCGGCGGCGGAGCCGGCCGGTACGGCGAGGGGAGGTCCACGCCGCCCCACCGGGCGGCCAGCCGGCGGGCCAGCGCGGGCAGCCGGCGGCTCTGCTCGACGAAGAACGCCGGGGACGGCAGGCCCGCGTGCGAGCCCACGAAGATCACGATCAGCAGCGGCGGTCCCAGCAGCGCGAGCCCCGCCAGTGCCAGACCGCGCACGGGCGCGCGCGCGTACGCGACGACCCTCTCGCCTCGCCCCACGGTACGCCTCCACGTGCGTCACGACCCGGGGCCTGGGCCGTGCGTCGATCACGACCCGGCTCCCCGTTCCGGCTCCTTGATTCTGCGTCGCCGTGCCGGCGACTCGCGCACGATGAAAGCACGTGAACGGGGGTGGCGGCATGGGTGCCAGCCCCCATGCGGACCGGCGAACGCGGGCCGAATCCCCTCACATCCCTTATGTCGCAAAAGTTACTAGTTGTCACTTATATGATCATTAATGTAGATATTCGCCATGACACAACGCGAGAGACGTACCGGCGATCCCGAACTCGACCGGATCATGACCGAGTTCCGGGCGAACTCCCAGAACTACGCCGGCGTCATGACCGGCATCGGCGACGTCGTCGGGCAGGCGGCGAGCCGGGACGACAAGATCAGGGTCCGGGTGTCGGCCTCGGGCCAGCTACTGGGGCTGCACCTCGACCCCCGCGTGATGCGGCTGGCCTCGCACGAGCTGACAGAGACGATCATGGAGCTGTCGCGGCAGGCGACCGAGGACGCGGCTCGCCGGGTCATGGAGCTGACCCGGCCCTACCTGGAGACGGACAGCCGGTAGGGGCGCCCGTCAGAGCCGGGGGATGAGGCTGCGGGTGCCGTGGACGATGAACTTCTGGTACATGTCCTGCTCGGTCAGCCCGTGCTCGGTGCCGGGCAGCGGGTTGTCGCCGTGCTGCACGTCCAGGGTCATCGAGTACGCGGTCGAGGCCGTCAGGCGGGGCAGGGCGTTCCCGGTGTTGAGGACCGTGCCGTTCGGCAGCGTAACGTTGGTGGCGACCGTGCGCAGGCCCGGCACCTTGGCCATGAGCGCCGCGCTGCCGTCGATGACGCCGTCGAAGACCATGTTGGCGACGAAGTTCTCCCGGAACACCTTCAGGTTGTGCCCAACCGAGCGCACGTCGTTGCCTTGAAGATCGGTCTTGATGCCGCCCGCGACGTTCAGCCCGAGGGGCAGCAGCACCTCGCCGGTGGCGTACGCGGCGCTGTCGGCGACGTAGTACGTGAACATGGGCAGCAACATCCTGACGAAGCGGTTCGCGGTGAACCTGAGCAGCAGCGCCTGCCGCTTCATGATCGCCTGTAGCAGCTTCCAGGTGAACACCTGGTACCCGATGGTGTACATCATGTCCACCGTCATGATCCAGCACAGTATCCGCAGCGCGTGGTTGATCTTCTCGATGACGTCGGCATAGGCGCGGCAGGCGTTCGCCGCCCTGCGGTGCTTGAGCGAGACGGCGAGGACGGCCGGGCCGTACCTCTGCGTCCAGAACTTCTTGAACTCCTCGACGGCCGGGCCGGAGCTCTTGGTCCAGACGATCTCGGCGGCCGTGTTCGCCTCGCGGAAGTGTTTGTCGACGGCGTCGGCGATCTCGTCCAGAACGTCGGCCGCCTCGCGGATCTTGTCCGGGTCGCCTTCCAGGTACGAGATGCCGAACAGGAACTCGGGCGCCAGCAGCCCGGCCGCGCCGGCGCCCGCCATACCGCCCAGGGCGACCTTGCCCGCGAGCCCGATGGGCACGTCCTTCTCCTCAGGCTCGCTCGACCGGCGTGGTCGGCACGGCGATCTCGTCGTTCTTGCGTTCGGCGAACTCGAAGAGGTCCTGTACGAACGCGTTCTTGTCGATCATGCTGGCCAGGTCGGCCGCCTTGACGTTCTTGCTCATCGACACCACCGCGGAGCCGATGACCTTGTACGCCTCGCCCAGGTTGGTCAGGGCCTTGCTCAGGTCCTCGTACGCCTGGTCGAAGCCGGCCTGGCCCTCCTCGCCCTGGCGGAAGAGGCGCGCCGCCTCGTCGCTGGACGGGTTGCCGAAGTAGGGGATGAACTGCTCGACCTGGGTGCTGAGCCGCTTCACGGTCCGCAGGAACTCCCCTCCTTCGAGGTGGACTGCCCGGCCGGCCGTCTCCATGCTCGTGTGGTCGATGTCCATGGTGATCACCTTCATGATGTCCGCTGAGTGGCCAGTCTCCGTCCTGCCGATTACCGGAAGATGATCAGGATGTTGCCATCATGCGTGCCGCCCAAGTCATCGGTGTGCCGGCGCGCCCAGACCTGCGCGCTCTGGTCTGCATGCTCAGATCGCCTTGCTCAGGTCGGCGTGCTCAGATCGTCTTGCCCAGATCGGCGCCGGCGATCCAGTCGCTGATCGAGTGGTGGCGAGGGCGCCAGCCGAGCTGTTCGCGGGCGCGTACGGCGCGGACCCGGCTGTTGGAGCCGAGGGCGTGCCTGGCGAACTCCGGGTGCCAGACATCATCGGCGGAGCCGGGCTCCCAGGGACGGGGGCCGGGCAGGCCGAGGCGGCGGGCGATGGCCCCGGTGATCGCGGCGAACGACGCCTCGCCGTTCTCGACGAAGCAGAACAGGCCGGGCGACGCCTTGTCCAGGGCGAGGAGGTACAGGTCGGCGACGTCGTCGAGGTGCACGGTGGACCAGATGTTGGCCCCGGTGCCGACGTGCCTGACCACCCCGCCGGCCTGCGCCTGACGTACGAGTGCGGCGATCAGGACGCTGTCGCGGGGCAGGCCGCGCGCGTCTCCGTAGATGAGGCTGTGGCACAGGACCGTGGAACGTACCCCCTGGTCCGCGGCGGCCAGGACGAGGCGGTCGAGGGCGACGCGCGCCCGGCGTACGGGATGCTCGGGCTCCCAGGCGGAGCCCGGGTCGAGCAGGTCCTCGCCAAAGGTCGTTTCGTCGGCTTCGCCGCTGGTGCCGATGCCGACGATGCTGGTGCCGCTGGTGTGGACGAGCGGCTTGCCCGATCCGGCCAGCGCGGCGACGAGCGCCTCCGCGGCTCCGCGGTGGTCGCTGTCGGCCGCGTTGACGACCGCGTCGGCGCGTCGGGCCTGCTCGGCCAGCGTGCCGGCGTCGTCCAGGTCGCCCACCACCGGCTGGACGCCCAGCCGGGCGAGGGCGTCCGCGGTGGCCGCGTCCCTGGTCAGGCCGGTGACGGTGTGTCCTGCCTGGAGCAGGCGGACGGCGACGGCGCCGCCGATGTAGCCACTCGCGCCGGTGACGAAGACGTGCATGGGGGTCCTGCTTTCTCGCGTGGTACGCCGGTCGTCCGGCCCGGGCCATCGTCGTCACCCACGTGCCGATGGCTCAACTCTCGTTGCTGGAACAGCAAAACGCGCGGGTCCGGCCCTGACCAAGCGAGGTCCCGGGCGGAAAGGCGTCGGGCAGACCGGCGCTGGTCTGGCGGGCCGGCGTCGGGGCGGTGCTAACAGTCGCAGCTGCAGCCGTCACAGCCACAGCCGTCGCCGCAGCACCCGTCCTCCCCGCAGCAAGAGCAACAGTCGCAGCAGTTGCTGCAGGCGTCGCATCCGGAGCAGTCCAGGCGCCCGCAGCAGGAGCTTTCGTGCTCCTCGTCCCAGGCGGGCCGGTACAGGCCGCACGTGCAGCAGCTCAGCGTGGTGCACGCCAGTGACAGCAGCCCGCCGGGATCCCGCTTCCCCGGTGGCCGCTGCTCCGGCGGCGCATCGGGGTCACCGGCCGGGCGGCCGTCGCCGTACATCCCGGCAACGATCATGCGGCCATCGGCGAGCGCCCCGCCGGCGTGGGGGTGGCCGGCGGCGAGCGTTCCAGCGGCGTGAGGGTGGCCTGCGGGGTGCGCGCCGGCGGCGCTGGGACGGCTCTCGCCGGGCGCGCCGGCGGCGGCAAAAGCGCGCGAAACGGCGTTGCCGGTCTCCCGTACCAGCAGGGCGCGCGTCAGGGCGGGGCGGGCCAGGTCCAGTGCGTCCACGGCGGCGCGCAGCTCGGCATGCGCGGCGTCGCAGCGGCGGCGTGCCTCGCCCAGGCCGGTGCCGGTGGCGAGCAGGGGGTTGTACGCCCCGGACGCCCGGTCGTCGGCCAGGTCCTCGACCGCGTCGATCAGGTGCGCCAGCCGCCCGAAGCCGCGCCCGGCCGCCTCCAGGGCCTCCCGGTTGTGCGGCCTGCCCGCGAGCACCGCCGTGTGCGCGAACGCGGCGGCCACGGCGTCCTCGGCGGGCCCCGTCAGCTCAGGTAACCCGGGCGCCCGGCCGCCCTGAGCAGGCGCCTGGACGGAGGCACGTTCCAGGACCGCCTGACGCCCGGCCGCCGCCGTCAGCGGGGCGGGGTCGAACCCCAGCGTGCCCGCCATGGCCGTGCCGGCCGAGGACCAGCGGCCCGCCAGCCGGGTGGCGCCGGCGGCCACCGGGCGGCGGGCGTACACGCCGTCTCCGTCGGCCACGTGGTCGCTCATCTTGCCGGCCGCCAGGAGCAGCGACACCGAGGCCGCCAGCCGTACCCCTTCCGACTCCGCGACGTCGGCGCCCTTGAAGCCGCGCAGCGCGCACGGGCCGACCTTGCGGCGGGACGTGGACGCGGGCGACTGGGCCTCGGTGAGGACGGACACGATCAGCCCGTCGTAGTTGGTCACCAGACGCGAGAGGTGTCCGTGCTCGTCGCGAAGTGCCAGGCAGAGCCCGCACAGGTGGCCCATCCAGTCCGCGTAGAGCCCTTTGCACAGGACGTGCCGACACGGGCGGACAATGCCGAACATACGTCCCCTTATGCGTACGGTGGGAGCCCACCGTAGCACCGGCCCGCCCCCGTACGCCGTCGAAGCCCGTCCACCGAAAGGGCGCCGCGCGGACTCACCGGGCTCCGGGCACGGCGGCGCCCAGAACGGGACGGCGAAGGCGCCGCAGCTCCACCGTCACGCCGGTGATGCGGCCGGCCAGCGCCAGGGCCGCGGGGACGGGGTTGTCGACGCTGTCCGCGGCGGCCGGATCGATGCCCAGCTCCCGCAGGTGCCGATTGAGCCGGTCGGGATCCTCTCCGTCCCTGGTCAAGGGGAACCCCGGGTTGACGGTGGTGATGAGCCGGCCGTCGGCGGCGTACCTCACCTCGTGCTGGGCGTAGTCGTGCCGGAGCACCGCCACGGCTTCTCCGCCGTCGCGCGACAGGGCGCCCAGCACCTGCGGCTCATGGCCGCGCCAGTCGCGGTCCTCGACCGCGACCGTCCAGGCCCCGATCCGCCTCACGGTGATGATCTGAGGTCCTTCCGGGCCGGTGAAGTCCCCGTCGTCGATCATCCGGATGTCCTCGTCCGCGGCGCCGAGCCGGCGCAGCACCTCGCGCTCGTCGAGCCCGCGGACGAAGAGCATCGTGTAGATGTCGCCAGGCGGGCCGTTCTTCTGCCACTGGTAGTCCTCCGGCGACGGGCCGGGGGTTCGCGCGGTGGCGCGGACCATCTCGACCGTCCTCGCCCGCTCAAGGATCTCGGGATGGGCGGCGAAGAACGCTTCGGTGATCTCCCGAGCCAGCCGGCCGCGCTCGCTGACCAGGTAGCCGTTCGCTCTCGCCCAGTCGTGGATCTGCGTGCGGCCGAGCTCGGGCGACCGGTAGGTGATGCGGAGGGGGGTGAGGTCGGCGTCGGACATGATCGGAGACTATTCGGCGGCACCGACAGGATCGGGGTTGCCGCCTCGGGTCATCAGGCAGACGGTGAGCAGGGCGGACAGGAGGGTGAGCGCGCAGGCGGCGTTGAGCGCCGGCGCGAGGCCGGTCCAGGCGCTCATCACGGGTGCGGCGAGGGCTCCGGCCATGTTCGCCGCCGCTTCGACAGTGAGGAAGGCCGCGCTGACGCGGCCGAGGAGCGGCTTCGGGGTGGCTCGTTGCAGCCAGGTGTGGGTGGCGACCATCACGGTGACAGCGGGCATGCCGAGGAGGACCGCGGCCGTCAGCGCGACCGGGAGTGACGTGGCGTTGAACATGAGGAAGAACGCGCCCGCGACGAGCGCCTGGCCGACGGCGAGGGTCGTTCTGGCGGGGAAACGGTCGATGAGCGGCCTGCTGACCGGCGCTCCCAGGAGGAAGCCGAGGCCCAGCGCCGACAGCAGGTAGCCGACCTGGACGCTGCCCCCGAAGCGGGTCACGGCGAAGGGGACGAGCAGCGCGGTGAGCCCGGCGTTCGCGAGCAGGAAGGCGCTGTTCGTGACCAGCAGCGCCCGGGTCGTCGGGGCGCACCGGAGGTGGCGCAGGCCGTGGACGAGGTCGGCTAGCACGTTCCGGTCCAGGTCAGGGGCGCGTGACCGGGTCGTGGTCCTGGCGATGGCGGCCGCGGAGAGGAGGCTCGCGCTGACGGCGGCGCAGATGACGACGTCGATGCCGACGGTGGCGAACAGCAGGCCGCCGATCGGTGGCGCGCTCAGGCCCGCCACTCCGGTGGAGACGGCGCCGAGCGCGTTCGCGCCGCTGAGCAGGGGGCCGGTGCCCACGACGGCGGGGGTGTGCGCCTGGGCGGCCGGGCGGAAGATCACCGCTGCGGCGCCCTGACCGAGCATCGCCGCGTAGACGAGCCAGATCGTGTCGGGCGTTCGGGCCAGGAGGACCGCGGAGATCGCCGTCGCGTGCACGAGATCGGTGGTGATCATGATGCGGGGACGGTCCCACCGGTCGGCCATGACCCCGGCGAACGGCCCGATGAGCAGCGCGGGCAGAAATCTGCAGGCCAGGCTGACGCCGGTGGCCAGCGCCGAGCCGGTGACGGCGTAGAGGTGGGCGGGGACCGCGACGTCGAGCAGGCTCGTGCCGAGGGCGGCGATCGAGCGGGCGATCCAGAGCAGCCGGAAGTCCCGCACGCGCAGGGCCTTAAGCATTCTGCCTCCCGAAGTATTCCCTCAAGAGACAAGCGTGCTCCTAATTATTCTGTCAAGATAGTTCCATGGATCACGTCGAACTGGGCCGGCGGTTGCGCGCCCGCCGTGCCGCCCTCGGCAGGACGGTCGCCTCGGTGGCCACGGAGGCGGGGGTGTCGGTGCCTTATGTGGCGAATCTGGAGAACGGTCGGGGCAATCCGACGGTCGCGGTCCTCGACCGGCTCGCCGGCGCGCTGGGGACCCGCCTGGTGATCGAACTCGCCGATCCGGCCGCGGATCCGGCGGTCACGGCCCTGCCGCCGTCGCTGGTGGACTTCTCCCAGAGCCAGCGCTTCCGGCGGGAGGTGGGCCGGCTCGCCTCCATGCTCGGGGAGGAGCCGCGGACGATCCGCGCCACGCTCGTCGACGCCCTGGCGGCGGCCGGCGCTGCCCTCCGGCGCGACCTGCGCGAACCCGACTGGCAGCGACTGCTCGACGCGATGGTCCTGATCCTGGGCCACCCCCCGGAGTGACGGACGACCGGCACGGCGGGCCTGGTCAAGCCGGCACCCCGAACAGCGTCGGGGCCTCAGAGCCGAAAGCCGACGCGGTCGGCCACGAGCTCGGCGCGAACCAGTTCGAGCAGCCGGCCCATCCAGTTGCGCCCGGCGGAGCCGCGAGTGTCCCAGAACGGCGAGTTCGCGGAGCCGTAGTGAATGCGTCCGTCGCCTGTGGCCAGCAGCACTTCAGCCAGGTCGGGGTGCTGGCGGAACTTCGCGCGCAGCAGTTCGGTCATGACCGCGAGGCGCACGTCCGGCCAATGCGGCCGCCGTTCGGCTCCGGCCGCGATGTCGCGCGCACCTCGGGGCCCGATGCCGTACGGATGCGCTCACGCACGACTTCGTCGTCGGTGGACAGGGCCCAGTAGGCATGCTCGACCGTGGGATAGACGGCATCGGCGACTTTTGTCGAGGCCGGGAAGTCGTTCCGCAACCCGTGTGTGGCCGGATGCATGGGACGGCCGTAGTTGAGGTGCACGGTCGGCGACTGGGCCTCGGCGGGCCCGTCGGCTTCCCGCCGCGCGACTGAGGCCGGATGCGGCCGCCGCCAGTGCGCGAAGTAGCGGAACGCCCCTTGGCGGCCTTCTTCGGTGACGACGCCGTCCTCGGTCAACGCCTCGCCGCCGTCGTCGAACTCGAAGAGTATGTACGCGTCCCACGTCTCACCCGCTTCCGAGCTGAGCAAGCGCAGCGGGATGTCGCGGGCGTCCATGTCGCCGAGTGCGTAGATCCGGTGATGCGCCGGGATCGCCTCGTAGGCGGCGCGGAGCGCGATCCGGTCGGTTTCCGTACGTGAGTCGACGTAGCGCAGTGCCGCCGTGATGCATCGGTCCGTGGAATCGGGGCGCCCGTTCAACCGCTCGATCGCATCGGCGACCTCCCCGAGCAGTTCCTCGGCGGTGATCCAGGTGACGACCTCGCTGACCGCCAGCTCGCCAGCTCATGCGCGTTCGCCCGGGCGCCCACGATGCGATAGGTCCGATTCCCCGTCATCTGAGTCATCGTAGGCCTGGGATCACCCGCCGGCTTCCGCTCGCCTTGGGGCCGCGTTCATGGAGCGGCTGGCGCCGGCACGACACTCGACCAGCACCTTGCACTCGTGGTAGATCGCGACGATCCACCTTCGGGATGAATCTCAGGCGGCGGACGCCTGGCCGTCCACGATCTGGTCGCGCAGCGGGGCGAGGGCGCCGGCGATCATGGTGATGGTCTCCTGCGGCACCCCGCAGTGCGTCAGCGCGCCGGCCAGGTGCCCGACCACCGCGTCGAACGCCTCGCCGGTGATGGCCAGGCCGGTGTGGGCCTCCCCCATCGTCCGGCCTCGGTACTCCTGCGGCCCGCCGAGGGCGGCCGCCACGAAGCTGCGCTGGTGGGCCTTGAGTTTGTCCAGGTCGGTGCCGGTGAAGTAGCCGGCGAGCCCGGGGTCGGCCACGACCCGCCGGTAGAACTCGTCGACCACCGCGGAGACCGCGCTCGCGCCGCCGATCTGGTCGAAGATGGACGCCATGGTGACCTTCCCTTCCAGTCGCTTGGAAGGAGCGTCACAGCGGGCCGTTCCATCGCGGTGACACGGCGGCAATGTGCCCGCACCAAGGTGCTCACCACCGTGACACCGGCGTAACGCGCCCGGCGCTCGGCACCGCACGGGCTTGCGCTCATCCCTTCGGCGGCCCGGCCCCCCGCCGCTCACGGCCGCGGTGACGGTGCGGACGGTTCAGCCGGTCCCCGGTCGCTCACGGCCGCGGCGGCGGGCGGTGGTGAGGCGGTCGAGGATCTCAGTGAGGTTGGGGGTGCTGGTCGCGAAGTTGAGCCGGGCGAACGCGCTGGTGTCGACCGTCGTGTGCTGGGAGAACTCGGCCCCCTCGCTGAGCTTGACCCGCGCCAGGCGTTCCAGCCGCGCCGCGGGCTCGTCGCCCCCGACGGGGCTCGCGGTGAAGTCGAGCCAGCTCAGGTACGTGCCCTGCGGCGAGTGGTAACCCGGGTCCCACGGCAGGGAAGCCGCCCACTCCTCGATCAGCCGCCGGTTGCGTTCCAGGGTGCGCATGAGCTCCGCCAGCCAGTCCTCCGACCGCTGCCAGGCGGCCAGGGTGGCGACCCGGCTGAGGATGCTCGGCGTGCCGAAGAAGTCGAGCGGCGCTCTGGCCAGCGCGTCGTGCAGCCGGTCAGGGCCGACGTGCGCGACGGCGCAGCGCAGGCCCGCGATGTTGAACGCCTTGGTCGCCGACGTGGTCGTGACCGTGCGCGCGGCGGCCGTGCCGACCGAAGCGAACGGCACGTGCCGGTGCGGAGCGAACACCAGGTCGGCGTGGATCTCGTCGGCCAGCACCACCAGGTCCAGCTCCTCGGCGGCCGCCGCGTACGCGCTCAGCTCGCCGGGCGTCAGGACGCGGCCGGTCGGGTTCTGCGGGTTGACCAGCACCAGCAGGCGGCAGCCCTGTTCGCGCAGGTGCCCGGCCAGGTCGCCGGTCGGGGGATGCCAGCCGTTCTCGTCCCGGCTCATGGGCAGCGGCACGATCCGCCGTCCCGCCCGTTCGATGCTGGCCAGGAACGGCGGGTAGGCGGGCACGTGGATCGCGACGCCGTCGCCCGGCGCGGTGGCGTACTCGATGACGACCTGGAGCACCTGCAGCAGGTCGGTGAAGACGCGGGTCCGGCCGGGGCTCGGGCGCCAGCCGTGGCGGACGGCCATGCGTTCCTCGAACGCCGCCACCACCGGGTCCTCGCCCTGCCAGTACGGGTAGCCGAAGTCGGCGCGCCCGGTGACGTGCAGGATGCTCTCGCTCACGGCGGGCGGGACGCCGAAGTCCATGTCGGCCACCCACGCCCCGATGGTGCCCCGTGGCAGTGAGCCCCACTTGACGCCGTGGCCCGAGCGCAGCCGTTCGACGTCGATGGCCTCGAAGGGGCCGGTCGGCAGGCCGGTCACGGCGTCGCCTCGGCGAGGATGGCGTCGCGCAGGATCTCCATCTGGCCGTGGTGCTGGGCGAGCTCCTCGTACACGTGCAGCAGCGCCGCGCCCTGGGTCAGCCGGCGGTCGGGGCCGAGGAAGCTCGCGGGCGGCGTGCCACGCAGCCCGGCGGCGGGGACGGCGGCGCGCACGTCCTCGGCGAGCCTGGCCCGCACCGCCGTCACGTCCTCCAGCAGCGGTCCGACGGGGCCGGCGCTGGCGAACTCGCCGTCGCGGTCGCGGGCGACCTCGCGTCCCGCCACGAGCGCTCCGGCCCAGTACGAGGTCACCCCGAGGCAGTGGGTGAGCAGCGCGTACGGCGAGTTGGCGCCCGGCAGCGGCGGCCTGGTGTTGGCCAGCCGATCGCCGAGACCGGCGACGATGGCGGCCATGCCGTCCAGGGCGCGATCGACGTAATAGAGGTAGTCGTCTTCGGTGATCAACCTGAGTCTCCCGCATGTAACCGGCTTAGATGGTGTACGGCAACCTTGCGGCATCCGGCTGTAACCCGTCAAGATGGTGTCGTGACTTTCGTCTTCGTCAGCGGCAACCTGGCCCTCGACTTCGCCGGCACCCTCAAGTGGCGCCGCAGTGAGCCGGAAGAGCTGCTCGCCACCCCTGCCGACATGGGCCGATGGGCCGTCGAGGCCGGGGTGACGAGCCAGGCGCCGGCGGTCGGCGACGCCGACCTGCGGCGGTTGCGCACGTTGCGCGAGTCCGTCTATCGGCTCGTCATCCACGGCATGAACGGTCTCCCCTGGCCGGACGGCGACCTGCGCGCCGTCAACTGGGAGGCGGCCGAGGCGCCTCCGGGGGTGCGGCTGACCGCCGCGGGGATCGTCCGAACGGGAGACGCCGGCGCGCTGGCCGCCGCCGTGGCCCGCTCGGCGGCCGAACTGCTCGGCGAGCTGAGTGAGCTGCGTGTGCTGGAGTGTGCCCTGGTGGAGTGCACCCGCCTGTTCATCGACCGCTCCCGGGGCGGCAACCGGCAGTGGTGCGGGATGGAGGAGTGCGGCAACCGCGTCAAGGTGGCCAACTACCGCTCACGCAAGAATGCGACCGCCGGGACGCCGACCCCATGACGAGGCCCGGCCGGCGCGCGAGCCGCACGGGACCGGGGCCCGGCCGCACAGGAGCTCGCGTGGGGCACTCAGCCGAAGATCACGTGCCGTGGGCGCGGGAGGCATCCCGCTCGTCGCCGCGAGCGGCGGCGAAGAGAAGTTCGGGCTCGGTGATCGCGCCGTGCCACCGGCTGAGCGCGGCGGCGGCCTCGGTGATGTCGTCGGCGTTCATCCTCCAGCACAGGGCCGTTCCTCCCTGCTCCTGAAACGCGGCGCAGTTGTCCGCTAGATCATCGATGAGCAGCGCGTCCGCAAAGGTCAGTCCGTGCCGGCTCAGCCAGGGCCCGAAGAACCCGACAGGGCCTTCGCTCTTGAGCACGGCGACATCACTGGAACAGATCAGGTCGTCCCACACGAAAGCCCACTCGGCGAACGTCTCCGAACGAGGCCCCGCCGGGCGCCGGTTCCCGCGCACCCGCCGGAACGTGTCGGCGAAGCAGTCCATGTTGTCGGTGGACACGACGATCGAGGCATGTGCCTTGACCTCCCGGAGCATCCTGATCAACGGAACGTTGACCTTCATCCGGGCACAGTCGGCCAGCAACCGGCGCTGGAGGAAGTCGTCGCGGAACCGGCGGTCCAGCCGGATGCCCATGCCCGCGATGACCCGAGCGGCCGACACCTCGCCCTTCATCCAGGCGTGCGCCCCGTCACCGGCGAAGATCCGAGCGAGGCTCGCCACCAGTTGCGAGTGCAGCGGATGCCGGGCGTCGTCCCTGATGGACGCCCAGAAGGGGTCGCGGGAAAGCACGCCGTGCCAGTCGACGAACACCACCCGGCCGGAACGTGGCACCTGCTTCCTCCTTCGCATAGGCGGCGTCAGCTCAAAGCCTCGGTGGCGATGCCGCCGACGGTCAGGTCCGCCAGTGCCGTGATGGCCGCGGCAACGGTGGTACGCCCCCGATTCAGCTCCGCGGCGATCGACTCGGCCGCGCCCAGCACGCCGACGCAGCACAGCCGCAGGGCGTCCGGCGTGAGCCCTGAGTAGGGCCGCAGGACGGTGACCATGAGGTCCGTGTAGCCGTCGAGCAGCTCGCGCTCGATCGCCTCCATCTCCTGGCTGCCCTTGAGCGCGGCCGAGACGGCGGTCCACTCCGGCATGTCGGTGGCGCAGGCGAAATAGGCGGCGCTCAGGACGCGGGCGATCTCGCGGGGGACAGCCGGGGCGTCGCGCAGAGCCTGCTCCGAGGCGGCCCGGTGCCGTTCTTCGAGCCGCCGGTAGAGCGCGATCAGCAGGCCGGAGCGGGTGCCGAAGTGGTCGTAGACGATCGGCCTGCTCACGCCGGCGGCCTCGGCGAGGCTGAGCAGGGTCAGGCTGTCGGTGCCGTGGGCGCGCACGATCGCCATGGCGGTGTCGAGTAGCTGCTCCCGCCTGGCCGGCTTGGACAGGCGGGTCGATCCGGTGGCCAATCGTCCTCCCTTGCGTCGCCTGTCATCCTAAGCTACAAAATGTAAGTTACAGAATGTAGGTTAGCGAGAGGACATCACGTGGAGCACTCCGTACTGATCATGGGCGGATCCGGCCAGGCGGGCGCGGCGACCGCGGCCCTCCTGCGCCGCTGGCACCCGGAGCTGCCGCTGACGATCGCGGGCCGCGATCTCGGCCGCGCCCGGCGGGTCGCCGGCGAGCTGGGCGGCGCGACCGCCGCGACCATCGATCTGCGGCGCGGCGACCTCGGCCTCCAGGAGACCGGCGGCCACTCGGCGGTCGTGGCGTCGGTGCGGGACAACCATCTGAACGGACTGCGGTACGCGCAGGACCGCGGCCTGCCGTACGTCAGCATCTCCAGCGGCCTGGTCGACATCGGACCCGAGGTGGTCGCGGCCGGCCTGCGAGCCGGCGCGGCGCCGATCCTGCTGGCCAGCCACTGGTACGCGGGGCTCGTCGTGCTCGCGGTGCTCGGCCTCGCCGGGGAGTTCGGCCGGCTCGACACCATCGAGGTCAGCGGCGTACTGGACGAACAGGACAGCGGCGGCCCCGCGGCCGTGGTGGACCTGGAACGCCTGCTGGCCGCCACCTCAGCGGGGCACGTCCGCCGCGACGGCGTCTTCCACTGGGTGAGCGGCCCCGACGCGGAGGTGGAGGTCACCGGCGTGGACGGCGCCGTGCTGCCCGGCCAGATCGTCCCCATCCTCGACGTGCCGAGCCTGGCCCTCGCGACGGGCGCGCCCAACGTGCGCTTCGCGTTCGCGATCGGCGAATCGGCGGGCAGGCGGCGCGGTGGGCCCCCGTCCACGGAGGTCAGGATCGACCTCGAAGGCGTGGACCGCGCGGGCGCACCGCTCAGGACGAGCCGCCACCTCCTCCACCCCGAGGGGCAGCGACCTCTGACGGCGCTCGGGGTCGCCCTCGGCGTCGAACGGCTGCTCGGCCTGCGCGGCGGCGCCCCCGTGCCGCCCGGCCTGCACACCCCCGAGGCGTTGATCGACCCCGCGTACGCGGCCGAGCGGATGGCGGAGATCGGCGTCACCTTCGCGGACGTCGCGGGCGCGCCACCCGCACGGTGATCGCCGGTGGCGGGGTGGCCGGTCAGTGAAGCTGATGGGTGATCGTCGGGTCGGTGATCGCCGTGTCGTCCGCCAGGAGGAACGCCTTCGACAGGATCACCGACAGCGTCCCCCCGTCGTCCTCGAACGGCAGGAACACCGACCCGGCCGCGCCCCCGGTCGCCGGGACGATGCACAGGTACGTGTCGTTGGGCTCCATCAGGATGTTCGCCGACCCTAGATGGATCTTGTACGTCCGCAGATCACCCCGGACGAGCAGAAACCGGTCGGTCAGCTCTGTTCGCGAGGCGATCCGCAGTTTCGGCAGCAGCCGCGCCAGCACCTCGCGCCGGGTCCTGGCCGTCTCCGTCAGCTCGCCGAAGCCGTGGGAGCGCCAATAACGTTCGTGGCCTGCCGTCGCCTGGTCGTCGCGGGCGACCGAGGCCACGCCCACGGCGAGATCGACGTCGCGGAGGATCTCGGAGAGCACCAGCGTCGGCAGCTCGGCGACCGACGCCGGTCGCCCGTCGCGGTGGAAGGTGATGCTCTCGGTGGCGCACAGCATGGGCTCGATCCCGTAGGCGGAGACGATGTGCATCGCCCAGCGGGCCTGCCAGCCCGCCAGGTCGCGCATCACCTCGCCCTGGCCGCCGCCGTTCACGGAATCCCAGTGGCCGATCGACCTGCCGGTCCAGCCGCGCTGGCCCAGCAGGGTCCTGGCCTGGCCGTAGCGCAGCACGTGACCGGCGAAACGACGGGAGAAGGTGCCGGTTCGTTCCTCGGCGGGGGTCAGCGGGTAGAGCTCGCGGAAGACCTGCTTGAACGGCTGGCGTACCCCGCTTTCGAGCAGGCGGTCGCGCCACGCGGCCACTTCGCCGGCGCTCGCGTGAATCGGGTGCCACAGACCTGCCACGGCGTCGGGGTCGGGGCGGTGGCCGGCCAGTTCCCAGCCGCCGGCCGTCCTGACCGGCAGGTCCGCGGGGCCGCCGGCGATCCGCCAGACCAGGGCGCGGGCGTACGGGCCGGTGACGGGGTGGTCGAGGAAGTACTCGCTCACCTCGCGCCAGCGCCACGTCCGTTCATGGACGATCGCCTGTTCCAGGCGGAACCGTTCGGCCGCCTGCGCCAGCTTGAGCTCCTTCAGCACGGCCCGCAGATCGGACAGCTCCGCGCGCAGCTCCTTCGGCAGCGACCTGACGGTCTTGCCGGCGGCGTTCACGTAGCGCAGGGCGGGCACGTCGGCGTACAACCGGACCCGGTAGTCGCCGATCTTCTCCTCGCGCACGCCGTCGGCGTCCAGGCCGAAGGTGGGAACCGCCCGGTCGAGCAGCTGCTCGCGGGTCAGCCCGTTCTCGGCGGCCACCGCGTCGAGGGCGAGGCTCAGATTCCGCTGTACGGACCTCGCCCGCACCTTCGCCTGGATCCTGGACAGCGGGACGATCACGTCGAGCCCGCCCCTGCGGGCCAGGACGCCGACGGCGGCGTTGGTGACGGGCTCGCAGCGGCACGTGGAGCCCATGCCGTTGCTGCCGGTGCCGCAGGTCATCGCGACGTCGGTGACGAGCGAGGTCACCCAGCGCTCGTCGACGACCTGACAGGTCCACAGGATGCCGCGCACCACGACGATGGTGTCCTCCCTGAGGAAGACCTTGTCCTGCCACTCCCCCTCGCCATGGCGGACGACCCACTCTCCGCCCCGGTAGGCCACCAGCCGGGTGAGCAGCTCACGGACCAGGGCGACCGCGCCGGGGGTGAGCATCCGCTCGGCGTTCCTGAGCCAACGGGCGCTCGGCCTGGTCGAGCGGGCGGTGTTCCAGTGGCGTAACAGGGGCCGCAGCTCGGCCAGGCGCGGGCCGTACTCCTCGGCCAGCATGCGGGCGAAGTGGTCGGTGTCCCCGATTTCAGTGCGGACCACCCCGGCCGGGCCGTTCGCGGCGGGTTCGGTGAGCAGGTCGCTCACCTGCTCGGCCAGGAGCGCCCGCGCCTCCTTCAGCCCCGGCCCGGCCGTCAACCAGCGCAGCAGCTCGCGGCGGCGCTGGTGGTCGAACCGGCGGGCGGCCGCGAGCGGGATCCGGAACAGCTCCTCGTAGCGGGTGTGACCCTGCCGCCCCGCCCAGTAGCACGCCCGCTCCATGAGGTGATGCGCTTGCCGGTAGGTGAAGTCGATGTCGCGCTCGGCCACCGACCTGACCACGCGCAGCACCCGCTCGTCGTAGTCGTGGCCGCCTTCCGGCCCCAGCCAGAGTTTCATGTGGGCGTAAGTCCCGTAGGTCCCCCAGTCGACGCCGGGTTCGGGATCGGATCCCTGCTCGGTGAGCTCGTCGAACCGCTGGTAGACGGCGCTCATCTCCGGGCCCAGGTGGTCCCATTTGCCCGCTGACGTCATCACACGACTCTCCTCACGATCGGAAGATCATGAATACCAGCCAGGACCGACACTCCAGGGCGGGCTGACGAGGCGTCTAGAGGTTGAAGCCGCCCGAGATCTCGATGTTCTGGGCGGTGACCCAGCGGCTCTCGTCGGAGACCAGGGTGGCGATCATCGCGCCGATGTCGTCGGGCTCGCCGAGCCGGCCGAGCGCGGTCCTCGCCGCGAGGGCCGGGATGACCTCGGGGAAGCGGGTGAAGGCGTCGCCGCCGAGCCGGGTGCGGGTCGGTCCGGGTGAGACGGAGTTGACGCGGATGCCCCTCGTGCTGAACTCCTTGGCCATGTACCGGGTCAGCACGTCGATGCCGCCCTTCATCGACGCATAGACCGAGTAGCCCGGCTCCAGGCCCGCCGTCGCCGCCGAGCTGCTGCTCGTGTTGACGATGGCGCCGCCGTCCGCCATCAGGGGCAGCAGCCGCTGGGTGAGGAAGTACGGCCCCTTGAGCAGGACCCGCATGAGCTTGTCGAACGTCTCCTCGCTCGTGTCCACGATCAGCGACGCCTCGCTGGAACCGGCGTTGTTCACCAGGTAGTCGAAGGTGTCGCGCTGCCAGGTGTCGCGCAGCGCGCCGGCCACCGCGTCCCTGAAGGCCGCGAAGCCGGCGACGTCGCCGAGGTCCAGGTGGAGGGCGACGGCTTTACCGCCGTCCTTCTCGATGGCGGCGGCCGTGTCCAGCCCAGCTCGCTCGTTGCCGCCGTAGGTCAGGATGACTCCGGTTCCGCGCTTGGCGATCTCGATGGCGGCGCTCTGCCCGATGCCGGAGCTGGCGCCCGTGACGACGGCGACCTTCATGATGGATTCTCCTTCTGCGTACGTGTCCGCTCTTTGCGGTACCTCCATTCAACCGGCTTGACCTGCGGGCACCCTAGAACGTTCCTCGCCCGTACTTGCACATTCCTCTCGGATACGAGAACCAAGGCGGGCCGACGCTCGCTATGCGGCTTCCAGAACGAAGAACAAGAAGCACAGGAACCTCGTGCGCGTGGGCTCGAACTCGCGCAGCTCCTCGGGGAACCGTTCGCGGGCTTCGGGCACGAACGGCGGCTCGCTGATGACGCTGATCCGAAAGCCCGCCGCCGTGAAGGACTCGGTCATCGCGTGCAGCGGCCGGTCCCAGAACCTCATCTTCGTGCTCTGCCCGCCCATGGTCCATTCGTCGGTCCTGCTACGGGTTTCGAAGTATCTGGGCTTCTCCCCGGCCAGGTGCTGGAAGAGAGTGACGCTGAAAGGATGGTCGACCGAGACGAGGAGCCTGCCACCCGGCTTCAGCACGCGTCGCAGCTCGGCCAGCGTCGGCGCCCAGTCTTCCAGGTAGTGCAGCACCAGGGACGCGACGACGTCGTCGAACGCCTCGTCGGGGAAGGGCAGCGGCCCGGCCAGGTCGGCGACCCGCAGATCGGCGTCGGCGCCCAGCCGCTTTCTGGCCAGCTCCAGCATCCCGGCGCTCGCGTCGACGCCGGTCACGACGGCGCCTCGGTCGCGCAACTCGGCGAACAGCGGGCCCGCGCCGCAGCCGGCGTCGAGGATCCGCCATCAGCGCCAGTACCGCCTTCTTCTTGGACACCGACAGGTCGTAGACGAGGATGCCGTGGATCGTGCTCGACCCGCCTTCGTCGAAGTACCCCGAGCCTCGCAGGCCCGGCCCGCTGTACTTGTGGTAGATGCGGTCGGCCTTGAAGGAGAGGGTCAGCCTGGTGATGCCGAAGCTGGGGTCGACCGGGAACGAGACCTTCTTGGTGATGGTGATCTTGCAGTTGCCGTCGTAGCAGGCACGCAGGTTGGGCTTGGCGGCGGCGGGAGCGACGGCGGGGAGGAGAGCGAGGGACGCGGCCACCGCCAGGGCGGCGGTCCTGATCGTGGCGGACATGATCCTCCTTGAGTTCCGCTGGCGGATGGAATGGAATGTCCTGAGCGCGCCCAATATCAGCCCATTCCTCGGGGACCGGTCCCGGAGTGGTGGGCGCGGTGAGCGCTGCTCCTCTTCGCGCTGGACTCAGCAGACCTTGGGGGCCGGCGGGGGGACATCGACGCCCGGACCCTGCGCTCCGGCCTCCACGCACTCCTCGCGCCCGGGACCTGACCCGAGCCGGCTCTGCCCCCGTGGGGTTGACGGGACAAATGAACGCTTTTTTAATTCGCTCAACGACGTGTCCCACAACAGACGGGAAACGAGAGCCCATGAAGGTACAGATCGACTCCGGACGATGCCATGGTCACGGGCGCTGCTACGACCTGGCGCCCGGGCTGTTCGGCGAGGACGACGAGGGCTACGGCACGGTGCTCGGCGGTGGCCCCGTACCGCCGGAGCAGGAGGAAGGGGCGCGCCTGGCCTCGTCCAACTGCCCGGAACGCGCGATCGAGGTGCTGGACGGAGCACTGCGATGACGGCCGGCGAGCGCTTCGGCGAGGAGCTGGAGGAGCAGCGCAAGAGCCGCCCGATCGGCACCGTCACGGAGATCGTCACCGACCCGGTCTCGGACTGGGCGACCGACTTCTCCCATGTCGATCCCGTATGGGCGGCCGATCCCTATCCGATCCAGGACGACCTGCGGCAGCGCTGCCCGATCGCGCACACCGAGCGGTTCGGCGGGGTGTGGCTGCCCACCAAGTACGAGGACGTCGCCGCGGTCGCGTACGACACCGAGCGCTTCACCTCCCGGGCCATCATCGTGAGCAACGTGCGCCCGCCGAAGGAGCTGGCCCCGGTGGGGGCCGTGCCGCCGATCTCCTCCGATCCGCCCTTCCACCACGACGCCAGGAAGCTGCTGCTGCCGGCGTTCACCAAGTCGGCGGTGGCCAAGCGGGAGGAGGCGACCAGGGCGTTCTGCCACGCGCTGATCGACCGGATGGAGGGCCGGGAGGTCGTGGACGCCGCCCGCGAGTACGCCCAGCACATCCCGATGCGGGTGATCTCCGACATGCTCGGCTTCCCGCCGGAGGACGGCCCGCGCTTCGCCCGGTTCGTCGAGATCGCGCTGGAGAGCATCAACCGGCCGCAGGACGAGCGACTGCAGGGCTTCGACCAGCTCACGGACTACCTGGTGGCGCAGATTCAGGATCACGTCGCCAACCCGCGTGACGACCTGACGACGTACCTCATCAACGCCGAGCTCTACGGCCGCAAGCTGGACCCCTTGCACGTCGTCGGCACGATGACGCTGCTGCTCATCGCGGGGATCGACACGACGTGGAGCGCGATCGGCGCGTCCCTGTGGCACCTGGCCAAGACGCCGGCCGACCGCGAACGGCTGGTGGCGGAGCCGGGGCTGCTGCCGACCGCGATGGAGGAGTTCCTGCGCGCCTACGCGCCGGTCACCATGGCCCGCCTGGTCAGAGAGGACATGAACTGGAACGGCGTGGACATGAAGGCCGACGACTGGATCCTGCTCTCCTTCCCCGCCGCCAACCGCGATCCGGCCCAGTTCGAGCGGGCCGGCGAGGTGGTCATCGACCGTGAGGTGAACCGGCACGCCGCCTTCGGGCTGGGCATCCACCGCTGCGTGGGCTCCCACCTGGCCCGGATGGAGCTGCGGGTGGCGCTGGAGGTCTGGCTGGAGCGTGTCCCGGTGTTCGAGCTGGCCGATCCGGCGTCGGTGACGTGGGCCGCCAGCCAGGTGCGCGGGCCTCGTGCGCTCCCCCTGCGCATCGGCTGATCCGGCGGGCATGGCCCACGCCCTGGACGGCGGGATGGAGTGAAACTAGAATCCAAATCTAGAATCTAGCTCCCATACCTGAGGTGGGCCATGCCACATCGGATCTATGTCGACGGCGAGTGGGTTCCGGCCGGCGGCGGCGCGGCGATACCGGTGGTGAACCCCACCACCGAGGAGGCCTTCGAGGAGGTGCCGCGCGGCGACGCCAAGGACGTGGCCAGAGCCGTGGAGGCGGCGGCCGCCGCGCTGCCCGCGTGGTCGGCCCGGCCCGCCGCCGAGCGTGCGGCGCTGTGCGCGGCCGTGGCGGAGGCGTTGCGGGAACGCACGGACGAGCTGGCCGAGATGATCGTGGACGAGCTGGGCATGCCGCTGCGGCTGACCCGGGCCATCCAGGTGGGCGCGCCGGTCCGTACGTTCGCCTCCATGCCCGACATCGCGGCGGGCCTGGAGTTCGAGGAGCGGCTCGGCGACTCGGTGGTCTACCGGGACCCGATCGGCGTGGTCGGCGCGATCACCCCGTGGAACTATCCGCTGCACCAGATCGCCGCCAAGGTCGCCCCCGCGCTCACCGCGGGCTGCACGGTGGTGCTCAAGCCGAGCGAGGTGACGCCGCTCAACGCGTTCGTGCTGGCCGACGTGATGCACGAGGCGGGGTTCCCGCCGGGCGTGTTCAACCTGGTCTCGGGCACCGGGCCGGAGGCCGGGGAGGCGCTGGCCGCGCATCCGCTGGTGGACATGATCTCCTTCACCGGCTCCACCAGGGCCGGGCGGCGGGTCGCCGAGCTGGCCGCCGCCGGGGTCAAGCGCACCGCGCTGGAGCTGGGCGGCAAGTCGCCGAACGTGCTGCTCGACGACCTCGGCGACGCCGCGTTCGAGGACGCGGTACGCAAGGGCGTCGGCGCCTGCTACCTCAACTCGGGCCAGACCTGCTCGGCGCTGACCCGGCTGCTCGTCCCGCGCGAGCGGCTGGCCCGGGCGGAGACGATCGCGGCCGAGGAGGCGCTGACGTACACGATCGGCGATCCCCGCGATCCGGCCACGCGGCTCGGTCCGCTGGTGTCGGCGGTGCAGCGGGAGCGCGTACGCGATCATCTGCGGGCGGCGGCCGAGGACGGCGCGACGATCCTGACCGGCGGGCCCGAGGCCCCCGACGGGCTGGAGCGCGGCTACTACGTGCGCCCGACCGTGCTGAGCGGGGTCACGCCCGAGTCGCGGATCGCCCAGGAGGAGATCTTCGGGCCGGTGCTGGTCGTGCTGCCCTACGACGGGGAGGACGACGCGGTGCGCATCGCCAACGGGACCGCGTACGGGCTGGCGGCCGGCGTGCGCTCCGCGGACCCCGGGCGCGCCCGACGGGTGGCCAGGCGGCTGCGGGCCGGGCAGATCCGCGTCAACGACGGCGCGCACAACGGCCTGGCGCCCTTCGGCGGCTTCAAGCAGTCGGGGTACGGCCGCGAGTACGGCCGCTTCGGGCTGGAGGAGTTCCTCACCACCACGTCCGTGCAGCTCTGACCCTCCGGATGGTCAGACTGGCCGGCGTCGTCACCGCCCTCGGCAGCAGTTCGGCCGCCTGCGGAGTGCGCGATGACCGTTCCACCTGATACGTCTCCTCCTGACACGCGGCGGGACGTGCGCCCTGGATGGGTGCGGGTCGACTGCCACGTGCACACCGTCGCGTCCGGCGACGCCGTCACCACGCTCGGCCAGCTGGCCGAGCGGGTCGCGGCCCACCGGATCGACGTCGTCTGCCTCACCGAGCACAACCTGCTGGCGGGGACGGCGGAGCGGCTGTCGAGGGAGATCGGGGCCCGGGTGGTGCCCGGCGAGGAGATCCGCACCGGCTCGGGCGAGCTGATCGGGCTGTTCCTGACCGAGCGGGTCCCGTACGTGCTGGCGGCCCGGGAGGTGGTGCGGCGGATCCGCGCGCAGGGCGGGATCGTGTGCGCGCCGCACCCGTACGACCCGCTGCGCTCGGGCGTCGGGGCCGAGCTCGGCGCGATGTGCGCGGCCGGGCTGATCGACGCGGTGGAGGTGTTCAACGCCAAGGTCGCCGACCAGGAGCACAACCGGGCCGCGCTGCGGACGGCGCTGGCGTACGGGCTGCCCGGCACGGTGGGCTCGGACGCGCACGATCCGGACGGGGTCGGGGCGGCGTATCTGGAGATGCCCGACTTCGACGGCCCCGGCTCCTTCCTGGACGCCCTGCGCGAGGCGGAGCGATATGGCGAGTACCGCCCGCACGCGCCCCGCTACCCGCCCAGGCCCCGGCCGGGAACACGCTGATCGGGCCGCCGCACACCACCGGCCGACGTACCGAGAGCCTCGGTGAGGCCGGTGATGGCCGTGACCAGGTCGGCGCCCAGCCGCCGCCAGGCCGCGGCGGCCACCGCAGCGGGCGGCTGCTCCCGGGCCAGCTCCGTCTCCAGCTCGGCCGACATGTGCACGATGAGCTGCCGGGTCATGTCCTTCGACCGGCCGACGCCGGAGCCGTGGGAGTCGTGCAGGCGGCGCAGGGAGGCCGTGTTCAGGTGCGCCCGCACGGCGTACTCGCGCAGCGCCGGCTCGACCGTGACCTGCGCGAGGAAGCGGCCGTACCAGGAGGGTGTGCCCAGCTCTATGTGGTGCTCGATGCGGGGCAGCACGATGTGGCGGACCCGGTCGCGCGGGCCGGGCTCGCCCTGGCGGGCCGCCAGGGCGAGCCGGTGCCGTTCGATCGCCTCGGCGTGCTCGGCCAGGATCGCCTTGATCAGGTCGTCGCGGCCGGAGAAGTGATACTGCACCGCCGACTTGTTGCGCTGCCCCGCCGCCTCCCCGATCTGCCGCAGGGACACCTCGGCCAGGCCGTGGGTGGCGTACAGGCGCTCGGCCGTACGCATGATCACGGTCCTGGCCAGGACGGCACGAGCCGACGCCGGAGCGGTTGTCACCAGGTGACCCAGACGTCCTCGAGCCCGCCGGACAGCAGCCCCTTGCGCAGCCGCAGGCCGTCCACGCCGTCGCGCAGCCGCAGCGTCGGCAGCCTGCGGACGAGCGTGCCGAGCACCACCTGCAGCTCCAGGCGGGCCAGCGGCTGGCCGAGGCAGTAGTGGGAGCCCGCGCCGAAGCTCAGGTGCTGGGCGGCGTTGGCGCGGCGCGGGTCGAACCGCTCGGGCTCGTCGAACCTGCGCGGGTCGCGGTTGGCGGCGGGCCGGCACGGGATGACGGTCGCTCCGGCCGGCACCACGGATCCGTCCAGGTCGGCGTCCTCGGTGGCGACGCGGGGGAAGCCGATGACGCTGAGCGTGGTGTCCAGCCGCAGGACCTCCTCCACGGTGCCCTGGATGAGCTCCGGGTCGTCGATGACCGCCTGGTAGCGCTCGCGCTCCGACAGGAGCATGGCCGCCATGATGGCGATCATGTTGGAGGTGGTCTCGTGGCCGGCCAGCAGCAGCGCGCGTACGGTGGCGATGAGCTCCTGGTGGCTGAGCCGCCCGTCCTCGCTGTCGGAGATCTGGGTGAGCTCGCTGAGCAGGTCGTCGCCCGGGTCGGCGCGCCTTTCGTCGACGAGGTCGGAGACGTAGGCGTCGAAGTCCCGGTAGGCCTCCTCCACCTCCGCCTGGCTGTAGCGGGTCAGCGTGAGCATGACCTGCGACCAGTGGGCGAACTTGTCCTGGTCCTTGCTCGGCGCGCCGACGAGCGCGCAGATGACCCGTACCGGCAGGGGCAGCCCGAGCCCGGCCGACAGGTTGGCCGGGGAGCCCCACTTGACCATCTCGTCCACGAGCTCGTCGGCCATGGCCTGCACGCGGGGCCGCCACGCCTCCATCCGCTTGATGGTGAAGGAGCGGCTCAGCAGCCGCCGCCAGCGCATGTGCCCCTCCCCCTCCCTCAGGTCCGTGCCCTCACTGGCCCGCGCGAAGATGCCGCCGTCCTTCGTGGTGGACACGCGCGCGGCGTCGCCGCCGCCCCGGCGGAAGCGCGAGTCGGTGAGCACGGTGCGCACGTCGTCGTAGCGGGTGAGCAGGCGGGCGGTGTCGCCGCTGGGCAGCCGCACGTGCGCCACCGGGCAGCCGGCCTGCAGCTCGGCCCACTCCTGCGGCGGCTCCAGCGTGGCGGATCGGTCGAACGGGTAGTTCGGCAGGCTGTCGCTCATCGGCCCTCCATCGTTGACATGTCGATCAACTTTAAGGCGCTCGCCTTAGTTAAACCAGAGCCCCGGAGGATTCGGGCATCCGGCGACAGGCGGGGTACGAGTCCCCCGATGTGTGCATGAAACACTCGATGTGTAGAGTGCACACCGCTCTCACGTCGATCACAGAAGGGGGAATCGCGTGGCCGAGCCCGGTTCCGGGGGCCGCCCCCATGGCATCGTCACCGTGATGGCGGTGGCCGGTATCGTCGCCTCTCTCACCCAGACCCTGGTCGTGCCGCTGATCGGCGAGCTGCCGGTGCTGCTCGGCACCTCGGCGTCGAACGCCTCCTGGGTGGTCACGGCCACGCTGCTGGCCGGAGCGGTGACGACGCCGGTGATGGGACGGCTGGGCGACCTGTACGGCAAGCGCCGGATGATGCTCGTCTGCACGGTCCCCCTCGTCCTCGGCTGCGTCGTCTGCGCGCTCGCCGGCTCCCTCGCCCCGATGGTCATCGGCCGCGGGCTGCAGGGCATGGGCATGGGGGTGATCCCGCTGGGCATCAGCGCGCTGCGCGACGTGCTGCCGCCCGACCGGCTGGGCCCGGCCATCGCGCTGATGAGCTCGTCCATGGGCATCGGCGGCGCGCTCGGCCTGCCGGTGGCCGCCGGGGTCGCCGAGTACGCCAGCTGGCGGGCGCTGTTCTGGGCCGCGGCCGTGCTGAGCCTGGCGGTCGGCGTCCTCATCCGGCTGCTGGTGCCGCCCACGCCCGCCGCGGCACGGGGCCGCATCGACCTGGTGGGCGCGCTGGGGCTCGGCGCGGGCCTGGTCTGCCTGCTGCTCGGCGTCTCGAAGGGCGCCGACTGGGGCTGGACCAGCGGCACCACGCTCGGGCTGCTGGCCGCGGCGGCGGTCGTCCTGCCCCTGTGGGGCTGGTGGGAGTTGCGCGTCCGCGACCCCCTGGTCGACCTGCGGGTCACCGCTCGGCCTCAGGTGCTGCTGACCAACGTGGCCTCGATCGTGGTCGGCTTCTCGATGTTCGCCCAGTCGCTCATCGTGATCCAGATCCTGCAGCTGCCCGAGGCCACCGGCTACGGCCTGGGCCAGTCGATGCTGGCCGCCGGTCTGTGGATGGCGCCGTCGGGGCTGATGATGATGGTCATCTCACCGGTCGGCGCCCGCCTGTCGGCCGCCCGGGGCCCCAAGGTGACGCTGATGGTCGGCAGCCTGGTCATGGCCCTCGGGTACGGCTCCTCCATGCTCCTGCTCGGCAGCCCGTTCGGACTGCTGATCGTCACCTGCCTGTGCGCCGTCGGCATCGGGTTCGCCTACGGCTCGATGCCCGCGCTCATCATGGGTGCGGTGCCCCGCTCGGAGACCGGCGCCGCCAACAGCTTCAACACCCTCATGCGCTCGATCGGCACCACGGTGTCGGCGGCGGTGGTCGGGGTGGTCCTGTCGCAGTTGACCATCGACTTCGGCGGCCGGGCGCTGCCGTCGGAGGCGGGGTTCCGTACCGGCATGCTGATCGGATGCGGGGCCGCGCTGGCCGCCGCGGCGATCACCCTGGCGCTGCCGGGGCGGCGCGACCCCGAGCCGGTGGCCGTGCCCGCCGCCGCCGTCGAGCAACACTGACCGCGCGGAGCCACCCCGAGCGCGCGGGCACCATCATGCCGCCTTGACCAGCGCGGACGGCGGCCCGACGCGGTCAAGATTCCTTGAACGTCATGACGCGGGGTGGTTCGTGGCGCCGCCGCCTCCCCTGGCTTAGCGTGCCGCTGCAGATCTCTTCTGCGGTTGTACCAAAGGGGGTAATTCATGCTGCGTCATTCCCTGGCCGGCGGTCTCGTCCTGGCCGCCGCCAGCTGTTTCCTGGCCGCCGGATCCGTCGCGCACGCCGACATCTACGCGCCGTACGCGAGGGCCGGCGCGATCGTCGACGCCGACGGGGCACTGAACAACTACAAGAACGTCATCTCCTCCGAGCGGGTCGACACCGGCCGCTACTGCGTGGAGTTCTCCCACAAGGTGGACGTCACCGGCGCCCTGATCCAGATCACCCCGCGTGACCCACGGCGCCTGCCGCACATCGCCTACCGGAACCCGTCCTCGACGTGCGAGGGCCACAACACGCTCGCCATCCACGTCTACAACACCAGCACGGGGCACCTGGCGGACGGCGGCTTCGACGTCACCATCTCCTGACCGGGACAGAAAGGCACAAAGACATGAACACCATCAAGCGCCTGGCCGCGACGGCTCTCACCGCCGCCGCGGTCCTTGCCCCGGTCGCTCCCGCCCTGGCCGACACGCCGTACGCCCAGGCGTCGATCGTGATCGGCAAGGACGGCTCACCGGTGGGCGACAGCAAGAACGTCGTGCACGCCTGGCAGGTGCGCGAGGGGCTCTACTGCATCATCCTCAGCCATGAGGTCGACCTGGGCGGCCCGGTGGCGGTGCACGCCACGTCGGTGGGCCTGTGGGGCGATCCGCGCTGGCTGAGCGTGACCGTGAAGTCCCCGTGGTGCCACGCGGGCCACCACGGCGTCTCGGTGCGCAGCACCGACACCGAGGGTCACCCGAGCGACGCCTCGTTCGTCCTGACCGTCTCCTGACGGACCCGAACGGGGGCCCGCCACCATCGTGGCGGGCCCCCGCCGGTTTCTCGGGACTTTCGTCCCTACGCTCGCGGCCACGCCCGCTGTAGCGTCGGAGGCATGATTCGGGTGTTCCTGCTGGACGACCATGAGGTCGTCCGGCGTGGCGTGGCGGCGTTGCTGGAGTCCGAGGACGACATCGAGGTGATCGGCGAGGCCGGGACGGCCGAGTCCGCCATCGCCCGCATTCCCGCGCTCGCGCCAGACGTGGCGGTGCTGGACGTACGGCTGCCGGACGGCAACGGCGTGGACGTGTGCCGCGAGGTGCGCTCCCGGGTGCCGGGGCTGGCGTGCCTGATGCTGACGTCCTTCGCCGACGACGACGCCCTGTTCGACGCGGTCATGGCCGGAGCCGCCGGCTACGTGCTCAAGCAGATCCACGGCTCCAACCTGGTCGGCGCGGTCCGCACGGTCGCCTCCGGGCAGTCGCTGCTCGACCCCCAGACCACCGCCGCCATGCTGCACCGCCTGCGCGACCAGGCCGCCAAGAAGGACCCCCTCGCCTCCCTGACCGAGCAGGAACGCCACATCCTCGACCTCATCGGCGAGGGGCTGACGAACCGGCAGATCGGCGAGCGCATGTTCCTGGCCGAGAAGACGGTCAAGAACTACGTCTCCAACCTACTGGCCAAGCTCAGCATGCAGCGCCGCACCCAGGCCGCCGCGCTCTCCGCCCGCCTGCGCGCGGGACGCACCGACTGAAGGGCCCCGGCTCACTCCATCGTGAAGACGAAGCGGTGCGCGCCTGAGGGGATTCGGGCCGTCAGGCGTACGCGGTGGATCGTCTCGTGCTCGCCGCGGTGGCCACGTACGTCCCGTTCCTCGGCCCGGGCCCGCCATCCGGGCGGGACCGCGAGCGCGAGCGGCCCCCAGCTCACCCGTCCCGGCGCCACGGACGGGCGGACACGGGAGACGAACAGCTCCTCCACCAGCGCGTCCCCGGTGCGGAGATCGAAGGTGTCCTCCAGCTCCAGCCGCCCGGCCCGCCAGCGGAACGTGCGGACGAGCCGGTCGAGCGCGGGGACGTCGTAGGCGGCGGTGAGGTCGAGCGCGAACGTCAGCGCGCCGTCGCCGGCCGCGTGCGCGACGACCTCGGCGCGGCGGCCGGGGCCCGGCGACTGGCCGGAGCCGTCGATCAGGGGGACGGAGTGCCATTCCGCCGAGGCGTGGGGCACCCGGTAGCGGCCCTCGCGGAAGTAGTCGCGGGTGTACTCGGGCGCGCCGAGGTCGTCGAGCAGCGTCCGCCCGTGGCCGCGCAGCACGAAGTGGCCGAGGTCGAGGTGGTTGTGCGGCTCGTCGTTGTGGCCGCCCTTGGCGGCGAAGGCGGTGCCGCCCGACCTGGCCACCACGATCGCGGCGTTCGGCAGGTACGAGCACGGCTCCGGGCCTGCTTCCGGGACGTCCTCCGACCACCACAGCGTGCGGCTCAGGTGGCCCCACCGGTAGCAGGGGTCGTCGTGGAAGGACGGCTCGCCGGTGCGGACCGGCAGAGGAACGCCGAGGCGGCCGGACAGGCGGCACAACAACCCCAGGGGGTAGACGCCCTCGCCGTGCGCGTCGGCGAAGGCGGGCCTGGCGCCGTCGCCGAGGTCGATCCTGGCCGGGTACGCGGCCATCTCCCGTACGTGCGGATCGTCCAGCAGGTCCTCCCCGGTGTGCTCGCGCAGCGCCTCGGCGAAGTAGGTGAAGTAGCCGAACCCGTACGTCCAGTAGTCCGGCCCCTCCAGGCAGGCACCGTCCCGGCCCGCGCCCGACAGGAACGCCTCCATGGCCGCGCGCAGCCGGGGCAGCAGCACGGGCAGGTGGGACGAGCCGAGGGCGAGCGCGGCCAGGCCGGCCGCCCCGGCGCAGACGGCCGGCCAGTTGTGCCGGGCGCTCTCCCACCACATCGGGGCCGGATCACCATAAAGAGGACGCAACACCCTGCGGTCCACCTCCTCACGGACCCGGGCCAGGACGCGGGGGTCGGCCAGGCCGTCGAGCAGGGAGGCGGCCTCGGCCAGGGTGTGGCCGGTCTCGGCGGCGAACAGGTCCACGAACGTGTCCGGCGGGCGGTCCTGCGGCTCGTGGGCCGGCAGGACCCAGGTGCGCTCGTCGCACACCGACCACAGCAGGTCGTCCAGCGCCGGGTCGGGCCGGCCGTCGAGGTGCGCGGCCAGGACGAGGGCGGCCAGGCGGCGGCGGCGTTCGAAATAGGCGCGCTCGTACGCCTGCCGCTCGCCGGTGTCCGCGAAGCGGCGCCAGAGGGTGAAGGTGAGCTCGGGGGCCGGAGTGGCGCGGGCCCGGTCGGCCTCCGCGCGGATCTCGCGGACCATCCGGCCAAGGCCGGCCTGCCGGGGGGTGGGGGTGGCGGTCATGCGTCCTTCCAGGTCACGGCGCGCCGGCCGCTTCGGTCTGCGGCGTCCGCCTCGCGGCACCCAACGTAACCGGTCCTGGCCGGCTCGGCGCGGGCGTACCAGGGGAAATTGTCTCGCGACCGGCGGCGGCCCCGGATAGATTCGCTGGTGTGCACGAACCCCTCGAGATCGCGTGTGACGAGTCCGGCGCGGAGGGCGAGAAGCTCATCGGCGGCAACACCGACACGTTCGCGCACGCCAGCGTGCTGATGGACGCCGAGACGGCGCTGGCCTGCGTCGCGGAGCTGCGCGTGCGGGCGCCCACGCCCGCCTCCGAGTACGCCGCGGGCCACGTGCTGCGCGACAAGCACCGGGCGGCGCTGCTGTGGCTGCTCAGCCCGAGCGGGCCGGTGCTCGGCAACGTGCGCGTGTTTCTCACCGACAAGACCTTCTACCTGGTGGGCAAGGTCGCCGGGCTGCTCCAGGACGACCACGCGCCGCGCATCGGCCTCGACCCGGCCGCCGTGGACACGGCGCTGACCCTCTACCGGGAGGGCCCGCGGGCGTTCGGCGCCGAGCGGTGGGCGGCCTTCCTCGACTCCTTCAACTACCTGCTGCGGGCCAAGAACGGCCAGGGGGTCGTCACGTCGGTCGAGGAGACGTTCGGGCTGGTCGACGAGCTGCGCGGGGCCGGCGGCGCGGCGGGGGCGATCATGGAGTCGCTGTGGCGGTCGCGGGCGCGGGCCGAGGCGTTCAGGGAACGGCTGCTCGACGACCCCTACGTGTTCCCCGCGCTCGACCCGCTCATCCCGGCGATCGTCCGGGCGGTGACGTACTGGGGCGCGGGCGGCGGCCCCGTCATGGTCGTGCACGACCGGCAGACCACACTGACCGACGAGCGCGTCGCGCAGATGCGCGAGATCGCCGGCGGCCGGATGGCCGGGCTGCGGCTGGTCGACTCGGAGCTGGACGAGCGGGTGCAGGTCGCCGACGTGATGGCGGGCGTGGTCCGCAAGGTGGCCGCCGACGAGCTGCACGGCCGCGGCGATCCCGTGCTGACCGAGCTGATCCGCCCGTACGTGGATCCTGAGTCGATCTGGGGTGCGCCCCGCCTCGCCCCCGACCAGGTCATGTCCCGGTAAACAGGGCCACCCCACCTCTGTCGTCACGATACGCGTCGTTAGAGTGACTTATTGTGAACAACTCTAAGCAAGTAGAGATATCCTGGCCGAGCCTCGGCATCACCGTGGCCGCCGAACTCGACCAGCGCAACCCCGCCCTGGCCCAGTGCCTGTGGGACGCGCTGCCCTACCGCAGCCTGCAAGGACACGCCCTGGTCGCCGGGTACCACCTGTACCACCTGGCCCCGGTGCACTCCCTGCTGCACACCGACGCCGAGTACAAGGTGGACCGGCGTACCGTGCCCGACGGCACGCTGTTCTGCTCGCGGCTGCAGCACCTCGGCATCAAGTACGGCGAGCTGACCGAGCCCATGACCGCCACCCCGGTCGGCCTGGTCGCCGAGAACGACCTCGACGCCCTCGCCGAGGCCGGCCGCGAGGTGTGGCGCTCGGTCTACACCACCAAGGAGCCGGTCATCGCCGAGGTCCGGCGGGCCGGCCAGAGCGGCGGCCACGAGCTGCCCCGCCTGCCCATCGGCGATCCCGAGCTCAACCGGCTCGTCACCGAGGTGCACGCCGAGACCCAGCGCATCTGGCTGGAGCCGCCGCAGGAGCTGCTCGACCTGCACGAGGGCCGCATCCCCTCGGGCGCGGGCAGCTACGACACGGTGCTGACCACGCTGCTGTTCGTCAACGGCGAGACCCGGCCGCTCGGCTACAGCTGCTACGGCGGGCTCGTCCGCGCCGCCCTCGACGGCATGCCGATGCCGTGGCTGCGCCAGATGACCCGGCAGCTCGCCCACACCCCTGCCGAGTTCCTCGGCTACTGCGGCCTCGACCAGCTGTGGGACTTCACCCAGCGGCTGCTGGCAGGGCTGGAGCGCCTCGACAGCCACGAGGACTTCGTCGCGGTGATGGCTCACATGGCCCTCTACTGCAACTGCCTGGGCGGGTGGAACCTGCACCTGTTCCCGTGGCAGGCCGGTGAGAACCTGCGCAAACTGCAGGCTCCCGCATGAGCCGCGACTCGCGCGTAGTGGTGATCGGCGGCGGCGTGATCGGGCTGTCGATCGCCTTCCACCTGGCCGAGGCCGGGGTCGACGTGACGCTGCTGGAGCGGGGCACGCTCGGCTCCGGCGCGTCCAGGGCCACTGCCGACGTCGTGCGCTCCTACTTCGCCGGCAACCCGGTCAGCTCGGCGCTGGCCGTACGCAGCCTCGACGCCTACCGGGCCTTTCCCAGCAGGCCGGGCACCGAGCTGCCGTTGCGGCAGGTCGGCTACCTGGTGCTGTTCTCCGAGCCCGAGCAGGTCGCGGCGTTCGAGGCCGACCTGCCCGCCCAGCGGGCGGCCGGGGTGAACGTCGGCCTGATCGGGGTCGAGGAGGCCAGGGAACGCAACCCGCTCATCGGCGACGTACCGCTGGTCGCGGCGGCGTACTCGCCCGACGCCTACATCTCCGACACCACGGCCATCGTCACGGCCTATGCCCGCGCCGCCGAGCAGGCCGGGGCGGCGCTGCGCACCGGCTGCGCGGTCACCGCCATCGACGCCGAAGCCGGCCGCATCCAGACCGCCGACGGGGAGATCTCCGCCGACGCCATCGTGTGCGCGGCAGGCGCCTGGTCGGCCGCGCTCGTCCGGTGCGCGGGCGTGGACATGCCGCTCACCGACCCGATCGAGCAGGAGCTGCTCACCACCGACCCGCTCCCGCCCGCCACGCCGGACATCCCGGTCACCCTGCACGCCGCCACCGGCCTGCTGGTACGGCTGCGCGGCGACCGGCTGCTCATCGGCATGGGCTATCCGGGCCCGGACCGCGAGTCGTGGCGGCGTGAGGTGGCCGAGCGGCTGGCGGAGACGTACCCGAGCCTGGCCGGGCTCGCCCTGCACACCGCCGTCACCGGGCTGCGCGACGCCAGCCCCGACAAGACCGCCTTCATCGGGCACCGGCCGGGCCCGCCGGCCTTCCTGTACGCGACCGGCTTCTCCGGCCACGGCCTGTGCAACGCCCCGGCCGCCGGCGAGCTCGTCCGCGACCTCTACCTCGACCAGGACCCCGGCATGGACGTGGCCGCGCTGGCGGTCAGCGCGAAAAGGACGGGATGAGGCTCAGATGACCGATGACAGCCGCTTCATCCTCGACCCGGCCACCGCCGACCTGCACGGAGACAACGAGCGGCTGCGTGAGGCAGGCCCGCTCGTGCCCGTGACCGCGGAGGGCGTGCGGGCCTGGGCCGCCACCGACTACGCCACGCTGATGGCCGTGCTGACCCATCCGGACATGTCCAGGGAGCTGCACCACTGGGCGGACCGGCACACGCTGCCGCCGGGCACGGCCATCGACCGCATCGTCACCGACACGTCCATGCTCAACGCCGAAGGCGAACGTCACCGCCGGCTGCGCATGCCGCTGACCGCCGCCTTCTCGCAGCGCCGGCTGAACGGGCTGCGCCCGCGCATCGAGGAGCTCACCGCCAGGCTGATCGACCGGCTGGCGAGCCTGCCCGCGGACGCGCCGGTGGACCTGCGGCTGGAGTTCGCCTATCCGCTGCCGCGCGAGGTCATCTCCGAGCTGATCGGCATCCCGGCCGCCCACCAGGACGATCTGCACCGGCTCAGCGACGCCATCGCCCAGGTCGGCGGCCTGGAGGACTCGCCCGCCCTGCGCAGGGAGCTGCGCGAGCTGCTCGACCGGATCATCGAGGAGCGCCGCGGCACGCCCGGCGAGGACCTCATCACCGACCTGTTCGAGCTGCACGAGAAGGACGGCGGGCGGCTGTCGGAGGACGAGCTGTTCGCCACGATCGAGCTGCTGTTCATCGCCGGCCACGTGACGACCGTCAACCTGATCACCAACGCCATCCGCGTCCTGCTCGGCGAGCCGGACCAGCTGGAGCTGCTGCGCTCGGGGCGCTGCCCCTACAGCGCGGCCGTGGAGGAGACGCTGCGGTGGGACTCCCCCATCGCGTACTTCCCCATGCGTTACGCCGTGCGCGACGTCGAGATCGACGGCGTGCGGCTGCGCGGCGGCGAGCCGGTGCTGGCCTGCTTCGCCTCCGCCGGGCGCGATCCCGGCCAGTACGAGCGGGCGGACGTCTTCGACATCACCCGACCGCAGGTCACGCACCTGGCCTTCGGGCACGGGCCGCACTTCTGCCTCGGCGCGCCGCTGGCCAGGCTGGAGGGCGAGATCGCGCTCAAGGCGCTGTTCGCGGCGTTCCCGGCGATGAAACCGGTCGCGTTGCCGGAGGAGCTGCCGCCGCTGGACACACTGCTGGGCAACAGCGTCCGTACGATGCCGGTCATCCTGGGCCCCCGCGCCCGCTGACCGGCCGGCGCGGGGAGCAGCCGTCCTCAGCCGGTGCGGGCGGTTTTGTCGTAGTGGCGCAGGAACAGCTCCTCCAGTGTGGGAGGCCGGCTGACCAGGCCGCGGACCCCGGCCCGCGTCAGCCGGCGCAGCGCCGGGTCCAGCGCCGCGGCCTCCACGGTGAACCGCACCCGGCCGCCATCCGTGCTCACGTCGTGCACGCCCGGCAGGTCGGCCAGCCCGTCGGGCGGTCCGGCCAGGTCGGCCTCGATCGAGGTGCGGGCCAGCCGGCGCAGCCCCTCCAGTGTGCCCGTCTCGACCGTGCGGCCGTCGCGCACGATCGTCACCCGGTCGCACAGCGCCTCGACCTCCGCCAGGATGTGGCTGGACAGCAGCACCGTACGGTCGCCGCGCCGCCGCTCCTCCCTGACACAGTCGCGGAACACCTCCTCCATCAGCGGGTCGAGACCGGAGGTGGGCTCGTCCAGGATGAGCAGCTCGGCGCCGGAGGCCAGCGCCGCGACCAGCGCCACCTTCTGCCGGTTGCCCTTGGAGTAGGCGCGGCCCTTCTTGCGCGGGTCGAGGTCGAAGCGTTCGAGCAGCTCGGCCCTGCGCCGCCGGTCGAGGCCGCCGCGCAGCCGGCCGAGCAGGTCGATGGCCTCCCCGCCGGACAGGCCCGGCCACAGCGTCACGTCGCCCGGCACGTACGCCAGCCGCCGGTGCAGCTCGGCCGCCTCCGTCCACGGGTCCCCGCCCAGTAGCCGGGCGGTGCCCGCGTCGGCGCGGAGCAGCCCGAGCAGGATCCGGATCGTGGTGCTCTTGCCCGCGCCGTTGGGCCCGAGGAAACCGTGCACCTCCCCCGCCCGCACGGCGAGGTCGAGCCCGTCGAGCGCGGTGGTCCTGCCGAAAGCCTTGCGCAGGCCCGAGACGGCGATGGCGTCGGTCATGACGCGACTCCTCACGTGACTTCTCATGCGGCTCCTCATGTGGCTCCTCATGTGGTTCCTCATCCGGGCCTCCCCCGGTCGAGGGTGGCCCTGGCGCGGGCGGCCTCCTCGGGGGTGAGCAGGGGGTGGGAATGGATGTCCAGCAGCGCCCGCAGCAGCTTGTCCTGGCCTTCTGCGCTGTCGATCCCGGCGCCCATGCCCCGCTCGACGAGCTGCGACAGCACGGTGGGCGCCAGCGCCATCGCGGCCAGCACCGCCGCGCGGGTGCGCGGGTCGACGTCGGGCGGCTCGGGCCGGTCCTTGTCGGCCTCGGCCAGCCACCGCTCCCCGATGCGCACCATCTCGTCGAAGAACGGCGAAGCCCAGCCCTCCGACAGCGCCCGCGCGAGGTAGCGCCGGTAGGGCCCCATGACGGCGACCGGGTTGAACCCGACCGGCGGCTGCTGCCCAGCCTGCTCGTGCAGGCGGTGCATGGTCTTCATCAGGTGCTCGTCGCACGCCTCGCGCAGCGCCTGCTTGGAGCCGAAGTGGTGGCGTACCAGGCCCGGCGAGACGCCGGCGGTCTCGGCGATGCCGCGGATGGTGGCCCGCTCGTAGCCGTGCTCGCCGATGTGGCGCAGCGCCGCGTCCCTGATCCGAGCACGCGCCGTGAGGTCCGCTGGGTCCGGTGCGGTCGTCACCCCGCCCCTCCTGTCCGCTCGTACAACATGCTGTCCGTACGGAGAGCAGACTATACCGACGTATAGCCGGTGTCGAACGGGCGCCCCCGATCGCGCATAAGCGGCGATACCGTTCTACGCTCCAGTGACGACGATTGGAGCCTGACCCCGTGCCACAGCCCGACCTGCCACCGGCCAGCGCGCCCATGCGCCTGGCCACCACCATTCGCCCCTACGACTGGGGCTCGGTCACCGCCCTGCCGCGCCTGTTCGGCACGGAGCCGACCGGGAAACCGCAGGCCGAACTCTGGATGGGCGCCCATCCAGGCGCCCCCTCGACCGTCGGGGACGTCCCGCTCGGCGACCTCATCGCCCGCGATCCCGCCGCCACGCTCGGCGAGCGCACCGCCGCCAGGTTCGGTCCCGAGCTGCCCTACCTGCTCAAGGTCCTGGCCATCGAACGCCCGCTCTCCCTCCAGGTCCACCCCACGAGCGAGCAGGCCGCGGCCGGGTACGCCGGCGAGAACGCGCGTGGGATCCCGCTCGACGACTTCGCCCGTACGTACAAGGACGCCTCGCACAAGCCCGAGATGGTCTGCGCCCTCACCCCCTTCCACGGCCTGTGCGGCTTCCGCGCGCCCGCGTCCGCCGCCGGTCTGCTCGACCGGCTCGGCGTGCCCGGCCTGCGGCCCTGGATCGACACGCTCACGAGCGGCGAGCCCGCGCGGGCGGTGCGTACCGTGTTCGCCGAGATGCTCGGCGAGGCCGCACGGCGCCTGCGCGACCTGATCGAACGGGCGCTGCTCGGCTCGGCCGAGCCCGACCTGGCCGCCTACGGCGACATCGCCCGCGCCTACCCCGGCGACCCGGGCATCACCGCCGCCCTCCTGCTCAACCACGTCGAACTGGAGCCCGGCCAGGCCCTCTACCTCGGCGCCGGGGTGCCGCACGCCTATCTCGGCGGCATCGGCGTCGAGATCATGGCCAACTCCGACAACGTCCTGCGCTGCGGCCTGACCTCCAAGCACGTGGACGTGGCCGAGCTGATGCGCGTCGTCGAGTTCGGGCCGTCCGAGCCGTTCCTGGTCGAGCCCGTACGCGACGCCGCCGGCGCGTACGACTACCGCCCCCCGGCGCCCGAGTTCGCCCTCACCCGTTACGAACTGGCCGGCGAGAGCGCCCATGAGCTGGCCGGGGGCGTACCGCGGATCGTGCTCTGCGTTGAGGGCGAGGCCCGCCTCGGCGACGACCTGACGCTGCGGCCGGGCGAGTCCGCTTTCGTGCCTGCCGCCGCTTCGGCGCGCCTTTCCGGTAAGGGCACCGCTTACGGCGCCCGGCCGGGCGCCTTTACAATGTAGATTCGCTGCTGGGGTGTGGGCCGGTCAGCGCAGGCGGCGGAGCAGGAGCAGGTTGTCCGTGCGCGTGGCCGGCCGCCCCTCCAGGTCGTTCTGCACGCGCTCGTGCTCCTCGCTGCGCAGCACCTCCCACTCGCCCTCCTCCGGCTCCAGCGAGTCGAACACCTCCTGCGGCGTCGGGAAGTGCACGCCGGGGATCGGGTCGGGGTGCCACGACGGCCAGCCCGCGTGCCCGGCGACCAGCAGCACGCCGCCGGGCGCGACGGCCTCGGCGGCCCTGCGCAGGATCTTCTCGCGCGGCATGTCGACCAGGGAGTGCAGGAAGCAGGCCGAGACCAGGTCGAAGGCACCCTCGGGGAAGGTGGCGGCGAGGTCGTGCCGCTGCCAGTCGATGCGGTCCGCCACCCCGGCCCGTTCCGCGTGCTCGGCGGCGCGGCGCAGCGCGACGCCCGAGACGTCGGCGGCGGTGACCCGCCAGCCCCGGCCGGCCAGCCAGATCGCGTCCCCGCCCTCGCCGCTGCCCAGGTCCAGCGCCCGGCCCGGCGGCAGATCGGAGACCTCGCGGACGAGCACCGCGTTGGGCTCGCCGCTCCAGATCTGGCCGCTCTCGGTGTAGCGGGCGTCCCAGTGCTGCTCCAGGGCCTCGGTACGGCGGGCGGCGACGGCCTCGCGGGTCTCCTGCGCGACCAGGTCGGCGTTGATCGACGCCCCGGCGCGCACACCGGCGGCCGCGGCGGCGACGACCTGGTCGATCACGCTGGTCACGTTGCCCGCCACCCACACGCCCGGCACCGCGGTCTCCCCCATCGGCCCCGACGGCACGTACACGCCGAGGACGTGCCCGCCCACCTCCTGCTCGGCCGTCTCCAGCCCGAGCCCTTCCAGCAGCTCGGTCCGGCCGGTCATCCGCGGGGCGACGGCCAGCGCCTGGCAGGGCACCTCGCCGCCGGCGGTCAGCCGAACGCCGCTCAGCCTGCCGCCGGTCATCGCGAGCCCGGCCACCTCGCCCTCGACCACCTTGACGCCCCTGGCGGCGAGTTGTTCGCGCGCCTCCTCCGCCGGCTCGGGACCGGTGTGCAGGTAGAGGGTCACGTCCTGGCTCAGCTGCCGCCACAGCAGGGCCTGGTGCGTGGCGAGCGGCCCGGTGTTGAGCACGCCGATGACCCGGTCGCGCACCTCCCAGCCGTGGCAGTACGGGCAGTGCAGCACGTCCTTGCCCCACAGCTCGGCCAGGCCGGTCACCGGCGGCAGCTCGTCCACCAGGCCGGTGGTCACCAGCAGCCGGCCCGCCTCGACCGCGGAGCCGTCGTCGAGGACGACGCGGAAGCGCCCGTCGCCGGTCCGCTCCGCCTTCTCCACCGTGCCCGTCACCACCTCGCCGCCGTAGCCGGCCACCTCCTCTCGGCCGGCGGCGAGCAGCTCACGCGGCGGCGTGCCCTCGTGCCCCAGGTACGTGTGCACGCCCGCGGCCGGGGCGTTGCGCGGGCTGCCCGCGTCGATCACCAGCACCTTGCGCCGCGCCCGGCCCAGCGTGAGCGCCCCGCTCAGCCCGGCGGCCCCGCCGCCGATCACCACCACGTCGTATGTCGCGTCCATCGCCCGTTTCCTCTCGAACGTCTGCTGCGCCCCTGATGCGCTCCTGATGCGCTCCGCCACTGTCCGTCCGCGGGGCCCGGTTTGACAAAGTTCGTTGCCGAAATGGCAATCTGGAGCGCATGGAACTCGATGACGTGCTGCGGGCGGTCGGCCCCCGGCTGAAGGCGCTGCGGCAGAAGCGGGACACGACGCTGGCGCAGGTGTCCAAGAGCACCGGCATCTCGGTCAGCACGCTGTCGCGGCTGGAGTCGGGCGGCCGCAAACCCACGCTTGAGCTGCTGCTCCTGCTGGCCAGGGCTTACCACGTGCAGCTCGACGAGCTGATCGACGCCCCGGTCACCGGCGATCCCCGGGTGCACATGACGCCGATCAAGCAGCACGGGATGACGTACATCCCGCTGAGCCGGCGGCCGGGCGGGATGCAGGCGTACAAGCAGATCTACCCGCCGCGCTGGCCGGGCTACGTTCCCGAGCAGAAGGCCCACGAGGGGTATGAGTGGCTTTACGTGCTGTCGGGGCGGTTGCGGCTGCTGCTCGGGCAGCATGACGTGACGCTGGAGGCGGGTGAGGTGGCGGAGTTCGACACGCGGACGCCGCACGCGTTCGTCAACCCGGACGACGAGCCCGGCGAGGTGCTGGCCCTCTTCGGGCCGCAGGGCGAGCGCATGCACGTACGCGCCCGCCCTGCCGCCAAGTGATGCCGCCGCCGGTCAGCCCGGCACTGGTCCGCTCGGCACCGGTCTGCCCGCCGCCGGCCCGCTCGGCACCGGTCAGCGGCCAGTCACGGTCAGGTCGAGGGCGGTCAGGCGGTCCGGGTCGGCCAGGATGTCGATCTCGACGATGCGCCCGTTCTCGATCGTGAAGCTCATCACCGCGGACGGCCGGCCGTCGATGGTGTTGACCAGGCCCGCCTGGCCGTTGACCAGCGCCGGATGTGCCGACGACGGCGAATGGCGGCGGAACGTGACCGCCTGCCCGGCCACCTGCTCCGCGCCGCGCAGCTCCGCGTAGCCGCCTCCGGCCGCCACGCCCACCTTGGCCCGGGGCCCCGCGGCCTCGGCCAGCGCGCCCGCGTCGACCCGCAGCACCACGTCCGGGTCGAGCACGGCGACCAGCGCGGTCAGATCGCCCCGGTGCGCGGCGGCCACGAACGCCTCGACGACCTCCCGCTGCCTGGCCATGTCGGGGTCGGGCACCGGCGCCGACCCGCGCACGCGCCGCCGCGCCCGGCTGGCCAACTGCCTGGCCGCAGCGGGCGAGCGCCCCACGAGCGGCGCGATCTCCTCGAACGGCACCGCGAACATGTCGTGCAGCACGAACGCCAGCCGCTCGGCCGGGGTGAGCGACTCCAGCACCACCAGCAGCGCCAGCCCGACGGAGTCGGCGACCAGGGCCGCCTGCTCGGGGTCGAGGCCGTCGGGCGGGCTCACCACCGGGTCGGGAAGGCGCGTCTCAAGGGACTCTTCGCGGCGCGAGGTGCGGGTGCGCAGCATGTCGAGGCACACCCGCCCGACGACCGTGGTGAGCCAGCCGGCCAGGTTCTCCACGTCGCCCGCGCCGGCCCGGCTGAGCCGCAGCCACGCCTCCTGCACGGCGTCGTCGGCCTCGCTGAGCGAGCCCAGCATCCGGTACGCCACCGCTTTCAGGTGTCCCCGATGCTCCTCGAACCGGCCCGCCAGGAAATCGTTGTCGTTCATGGGGTCCTACCTCGTCATCGCGATCCTTCACCGCATTGACGTTCCCGACCGTCCAGATGTGACGAGCCCAATGTGACAGGCCGATGCGGTAGGCAGGGAGCGGCGCCCCCGGCGGAAGTGTCGCGGCGGGCCCGCGCCACCATGATTCCAGGGGTCGCCGCCGCCAGAACGCGGACCCGGCGAAGGCGAGCCGGTGTGGCTGGGCGTGGCGCGTGGGCGTGGCGGGGGCGATCAGCGTGCGGGGGGCGTGGGAAGCCCCTAAAGTCCCTGTGCTGCGGGGGTGTTCGCCACCGCCTGAGGTGATCGCGCTGTCGGAGGGTGGATGCTGCCGGGGGGTATGCGATGAGGCACGTGACGGGCTGGGTGGTGCGGCAGGTGCGGCTGTACCGGCCGGACGGCAACCCGCTGCGGCGGCGCTCCGATCACCTGGAGGGGGCGGGGCTGCTGGTGGCGGCGTTCCTGGTGCTGCTGAGCGTCTGGCCGGCGGTGACCGGGGCGCGGCAGGCGTACACAGAGGCGCTGGCGGAGGCCGCGGAACGGCGGCAGGTCGCCGCGACCCTGCTGGAGGACACCCCACCACCACAGCCGTCCTTCGGCGAACTGGCGGGCTACGTGACGGACGGCGCGACCGGCGACACGACCAGCGGCGTGACGGGCAGCGCGACGAACGGCGTAGCGGGCGACAGGACGAGCGGCGTTGCGGCGGATGGCGTGACGGGCGGTGCAGCGAACGGCGTGACGGGCGGCGTTGCGGGCGGCGTTGCGGGCGACGTTGCGGATGGTGCGGCGGGCGGCGTGACAGGGCGCGGGCTGGGTTCCGGGGCGGATGGCGTGCGGTGGGCGGAGGCGCGGTGGACGGCGCCCGGCGGGCTGACGCGGACGGGACGGGTGCCGGTGGGTTTCCCGGCCGAGGCCGGCACGCGGCTGACGGTGTGGGTGGACGGGGCGGGCGCGCTCGCCGGGCCGCCGGCCAGCGCCATGCGGCTGCGGGTCGACGCCGTGGTGACGGCGCTGCTGCTCGTCAGCGTGGCGGGGCTACTCGTGACCGGGATGTTCACGCTCTTCCGGCGCGCGCTGGACCGGGCCAGGCACCGGGACTGGGCGACGGCCTGGGCCCTGGCCAACGCACACCGGCACCGCCGCCGCCCGTAGCCGCCGACCGGCGTCAGGTGGTCAGGGGGTGGTGCCGTCCGTTTCCGGGGCGGTGGTGTTCAGGGCCGAGTGGCGGCGGCTGTAGGCGAAGTAGATGACCAGGCCGATGAGGAACCAGACGCCGAAGCGCAGCCACGTCGCCGGGGCCAGGAAGGTGATGAGCCAGATCGAGAAGACGACCCCCACAGCCGGCACCACCGGCATCCACGGCGTACGGAAGGAGCGGGGCAGGTCGGGCTGGCGGTAACGGAGTACGATCACCGCCACGCACACGACCACGAACGCCAGCAGGATGCCGATGTTCGTCAGCTCGGCCGCCTCCCGGATCGGCAGGAACCCGGCGATGACGGCGGAGGCGGCCCCCACGATCCAGGTGACGCGGGTCGGCACCCGCCGTACCGGATGCAGCTTGGCGAACCAGGCGGGCAGCAGCCCGTCCCTGCTCATCGAGAACCAGACGCGGGTGACGCCGAGCATGAACGTGAACATGACGGTGAGGATGCCGACGATGGCCCCGACCGCGATCAGCGTGGCCAGGCCGGACAGGCCGACCGAGGCGAAGGCCGTGGAGAAGCCGCTCTCCGGGTCGATCTCGCGGTAGTTCTGCATGCCGGTCAGGACGAGACAGGCCAGCACGTACAGGACCATCGCGATGACGAGCGAGTAGATGATGGCCCTGGGCATGTGGCGGCGGGCGTCGCGCGACTCCTCGGCGGCCGTGCTCATCGCGTCGTAGCCGAAGACGGCGAAGAAGACGGTGGCGGCGCCGGTGATGGCCCCGCCGATCCCGAACGGGAAGAACGGCGTGTAGTTGGCGGTGTTGATGTGGAAGAAGCCGACGACGATGACCAGCAGCACGACGGCGACCTTGATCCCCACCACGACGGTCTCGAACCGGGCGGCGGCGCGGATGCCGAGGTTCAGCAGGTAGGCGATGAGCAGGCAGAGCAGCACCGCGAACAGGTCGACCACGTGCCCCTCGCCGGTGCCGGGCGCGCCGAGCATCCACGCGGGCAGGCTGAGGCCGAGCTGCTGGAGCAGGAAGCCGAAGTAGCCGGAGATGCCGATGCCGACGACCGCGACGATCGCGGTGTACTCCAGCAGCAGGTCCCAGCCGATGAACCAGCCGACGATCTCGCCGAGCACGGCGTAACCGTAGGTGTAGGCGGAGCCGGCCTTGGGGATCAGCCCGGCGAACTCGGCGTAGGAGAGCGCGGCGGCGGCGCTGGCGACGCCCGCGATGAGAAACGACACGAGCACGGCGGGCCCGGCGGTCTCGTTGGCGACGGCGCCGGCCAGGGCGAAGATGCCCGCGCCGATGATGCCGCCGACCCCGATGGCGGTGAGCTGCCACAGGCCGAGTGTCCTGGCCAGCTCTCCCTCGTGTTCGGTGGCGATCCGGTCGACTGGTTTGCGCCGGAAAATGCTGCGCGAAGTGACCATGACGCCCCCACTGCCGATCGTCTCCCCGTGGATGCGATCTTCCCTCCCGGGCGTTCGTTAACCTATGTCCGCAGGTGAGGATGCCTGCCGGCGGAGCACGTTCTTCTGGATCTTGCCGGTGGAGGTCTTCGGCAGCTCGCCGAAATACACCGCTTTGGGGGCTTTGAAGCGGGCCAGGCGGGTCCGTACGTGCTCGATCAGCTCGGCCTCGGTGGCCCGCGCGCCGGGGGCGAGGCTGACGTAGGCGACGGGCACCTCGCCCCAGTGCTCGTCGGGCCGCGCGACGACCGCGGCCTCCTGCACGCCGGGGTGGCTGACCAGGGCGTTCTCCACCTCGACGGAGGCGATGTTCTCGCCGCCCGAGATGATCACGTCCTTGGCGCGGTCGACGAGGCGCACGTAGCCGTCGGGGTGGACCACCCCCAGGTCTCCGGTACGGAACCAGCCGTCGGGCGTGGCCTTCTCCGTGGCCTCAGGGTCACGGTGGTAGCCCACCATGACGTCGTTGCCGCGTACCGCGATCTCGCCGATCGTGGCGGCGTCGGCCGGCACGTCGGCGCCGTCCTCGCCGACGACCCGCACGCGCTGGGCGATCACGTTGCCCACGCCCTGGCGGGCGGTCAGCGCGGCCGACTCCTCGACGTCCAGGCCGCTCCATTCGGGCTGGGGCTGGCAGATGACGGCGGGGCCGTAGGTCTCGGTCAGGCCGTACAGGTGGATGACGTCGATCCCGGCGCGAAGGGCGCGGCGCAGCAGCGCGGGGCTCGGGGGCGCGCCGCCGACGCAGGCCAGCAGGCGGGGGTCGAGCTCGGCGTCGGGCGCGTCCTCGTGCGCGAGCAGCGACGTGAGCACGGTCGGGGCGCCGCACAGGTGGGTGACGCGGTGAGCGCGGATCAGCCGCCACGCCTCGCCCGGCTCGACCTTGGGCAGGCAGACGTGGCGGGCGCCGGCCAGCGTCACCGCCCACGGGAAGCACCAGCCGTGGCAGTGGAACATGGGCAGGGTCCACAGGTAGCCGCTGCCGGCGTCGAGCCGGGTGTGCAGGGCCATGGCCAGGGACTGGAGGTAGGCGCCCCGATGGTGGTAGACGACTCCCTTCGGGCGTCCGGTGGTGCCGCTGGTGTAGTTGATCGACAGGGGTGACAGCTCGTCGCCGACCGGCACGAGGAGGGGTTCTGCCGCCTCGACGCGCTGCTCGTACTCGGCGGACGACACCAGCAGGACCGCCGTTCCCCTGGCCGCCGCGCGGGCGAGCTCGGCGGACCCGTCGTCGTGCAGCAGCACCGACGCCTCGGCGTGGCCGAGGATGTAGGCCAGTTCGCCGGCGGACAGGCGGATGTTCATCGGCACCATGACGGCGCCCGCGGCCGGGACGCCGAAGGTGGCCTCCAGCAACCGGTGGCCGTTGGCGGCCAGCACCGCGACCCGATCCCCCGGCCGTACTCCGGCCGCCGCCAGTGCTCCGGCCAGCCGCTGGGCGCGTTCCCAGAGCTGGGCGTACGTGAGGGTCAGCTCGCCGTCCACGACCGCCGTCCTGGGGCCGAACACGGCGGCCGACCGCTGGAGGAAGCTCGTGGGGGTCAGGGGTTCGTACGAGAGGGCCGGCCCGGGTCGTTCGTTCCTCATGTGCGCTTGCTCACCTTCATCACCTCCAGGCCATAGTGATCCCTGAAGAGTGATCGGGCCAGGCCCCGCTGGACTCTCCCCCCGGGGGAGACGTCATGCTCGTCCCGTGCCCTTCGACCCACCGCACCACTGGAGCAGGACATGACGATCGTGGCGGACATCGACGCCCGGGGCGGACACCACTGCGAGACGACGGCGCTGGGAGTGCTGCTGCGGCACGAGGGGCTCGACCTGTCCGAGCCGATGTTGTTCGGGCTCGGCTCGGGGCTGTCGTTCGTCTACTGGGACGGCAAAAATCTGCCGTTCCCGTTCCTCGGGGGGCGCGTCAAACCGTACGCGCTGACCCTGAACCTGGCTGCCCGGCTGGGGCTGACCTTGCACGCAGAAGAGACCACGTCGGCGGGCAAGGCGTGGCGGAACGTGGCCGGGCCGATCGACGCCGGCCGGCCGGTCGGCCTCCAGCTCGACTGCTACCACCTGGAGTACTTCGGGTCGAGGACACACTTCGGCGGCCATGTCGTGGCGATGTACGGCTACGACGAGCGCGAGGCGTACCTGGTGGACACCGCGCAGCAGGGCGGCGGGGTGCGGACGAGCCTGGCCTCCCTGGCCCTGGCGCGGGCGGAGCGGGGGCCGATGACCGCGCGGAACCGGTCGTTCACCGTCGCCGTCCCCGGGGACGCGCCCCGCTGGCAGGAGCGGCTCGTGCCCGCGATCAGAGCGTGCTCCGAGGCGTTCCTGGCACCGCCCATCGCGAACCTGGGCCATCGCGGCATCGAGAAGGCGGCCGGGCTGGTGCCCGGATGGCTCTCCCGCGCGGAGCGGCCCGAGCGGGACCTGGTGCTGGCCGGCGACCTCATGGAACGGGCCGGAACGGGCGGGGGTCTGTTCCGTGCCCTGTACCGGGACTTCCTCGGCGAGTGCGCCGGGCTGATCGACGCCGCTCCCCTGCGCACCGGCCATCGGCTGTACGGCGAGGCCGCCGTCCTCTGGACGGACGTGGCCGCGCTGGTCGCGAAGGCCGGGGAGAGCGGCGACGCGGCGCCCCTCCAACGGGCCGGCGCCGTCCTGCGCGACCTGGCCCGGATCGAACGGGAGGCGATGCAGGCCCTCACCCGCCTGTAGCCCCGCAGTGATGCCACTGGCCGCGGACGTGTGGACGTTGCGGGCCCTCACCCGCCTGTAACCCCGCCCGCCGGGCCGGAGATGGCGCGACATATCCAGGCACCGGTGGTACCTGGCTGACGCCGCCGGCGGCCGTGCAGACTGGGAGCATGGACAGAAGAGAGCTGGCCGCCTTCCTGCGCAGCAGGCGCGAGCGGATCGCGCCGGCCGACGTGGGGCTGCCCGCCGGGCCGCGCCGCCGCACCCCGGGGCTGCGGCGCGAGGAGGCGGCGAACCTGGCCTTCATCTCGACCGAGTACTACACCCGGCTCGAACAGGCCCGCGCCCCGCGCCCGTCGCGCGAGGTGCTGGCGGGGCTGGCCCGCGCGCTGCGCCTGTCGGACGCCGAGCGCGCCCATCTGCACCATCTCGCCGGCGCGCCGCCGGCGCAGGTGCCCGGTCCGTCGCGCGAGGTGCGGCAGAGCATTCTCGACCTGCTGGAACGGCTGCCGCAGGCGGCGGCGATCGTGACGTCGGCCGCGTACGAGGTGCTCGCGTGGAACGACCTGGCAGCGGCCTTGATGGAGGACTTCTCCGCCCTGCCGCGGCGCGAGCGCAACCTGGTGCGCCGGGCCTTCCTCGGCCCGCACCCGCACGGCCTGCGGCTGTACGGGGTCTCCAACGTGGCGGAGTTCGCCCGCTCCGCGGCCCGCGACCTGCGCGCCACCACCGCCCGCTACCCGGACGATCCCGAGCTGGCCGAGCTGGTGGCCGAGCTGCTGGCCGGCAGCGAGGAGTTCGCCCGGCTGTGGGCCTCGCACGACGTGGACGACGAGCACTCCCTGTGCAAGACCTTCCAGCATCCGCTGGTCGGCCCGATCACCCTCAACTGCGACGTCCTGGAGATCTCCGGCCGGGACCAGCAAGTCGTGATCTACACCGCCGATCCCGGCTCACCCTCCGAGCAGGCGCTAAAGCTGCTGTCGGTCATCGGCACCCAGCGCATGGACGTGGCGCGCTGAGCGGCGCCCGCGCGCGATCGTGACGGCGACCAGCAGGACGCAGACGGCCGCGACGGCCACGACCACGGCGGTCACGCCGATCAGGGGCGCCGCCGGTGGCAGCAGCAGGATCGCCGCGACTCCCACCGCGACCACGGGCGGGCGTAGGGCGGCCTGGGCCACGAGCAGCGCGTGCACCGCCGCGATGAGGACGAGGAACACGGCGACGGGCACGGCGACCGCGTAGCCGAGCGCCGTGGGCGAGACCTCCAGCCGGTGACCGCCCTGCTCCACCGCGGCCTCCAGCCCGGCGCCGAGCGCCGCGAGGGCGGCGAAGATCCCGTAATGTCCGTAGCCCCACAGGAACGAGCGGTGACGGCGCTCGCTCAGCCCCTCACCGGCCTCCACGAGGAAGTACAGCCACCACAGGGCGAACAGCAGCACCAGCCCGGACCCTGCGACCACCACCAGGGCGCCTCCGCCCCGGCCAGCTTCCAGCGCTCCCTGCACTCCCCTGCTCGCGGCCAGGACGCTCTCGCCGAGCAGGATGATGGTGAACAGGCCGTAGCGTTCGGCGATGTGGTGCGGGTGCCAGGTGGTGGGGTTGACCCGTTCGGCCCAGCGCGGCACCGCGAGCTCCAGGACGACGAGGCAGGCGAAGAACGGCAGCCGCAGCGCGGGCGGCAGGATGCCCGTCTCGTCCAGGACGAGCCTGAGCACCCAGCCGACCTGGAGCAGCCCGACGCCGGTCGCGTAGCGCAGCGCCGTACGACGCCGCCCACCGTCCTCGGCCGCGGCCCGCAGCCACTGGGCGACGAGCCCGAGCCGCATGATGAAGTAGCCCAGCGTGACGATCGCGTAGTCGTCGTGCCCGGCCGCGGCGGGCAGCCCGGCGGCCAGCACCAGCACGCCGGCCATCTGCACCATGGTCAGCAGCCGGTAGGCGACGTCGTCGGTGTCGTAGCACGAGGCGAACCAGGTGAAGTTCATCCACGCCCACCAGATCGCGAAGAACACCTGAAGGAACGGGATCAGCCCGGCGAGGCCGTGACCATCGGCGATGTGGTGCGCGAGCTCGGCGGTGGCGGCCGCCACGGCGACCACGAACGTGAGGTCGAACAGCAGCTCAAGCTGGCTGGAGACGCGGTGCGGCTCGTCGACGGGGCGGGCGCTCATCGGGACCCGGATCCGGAACGGGGGGCTGGCGGGTGGCAAGGGTCTGGCTCCTGTCGTTACGTGAAGTCGTACCGACTAGGACAGGACAGCCTGCCACCCTGTGACGACGATCAGCGTTCGCACCGGTAGGCGCGCAGTGCACGGCGCGCCGCGCGCCGGTCGCGGCGGCGGTCCGCACGCCGGATGAAGTACCACTCCCTGGCTCCGCCCGCGCCTCCGAGGTCGAACAGGTAGAAGGAGGTGGCCTGCCAGTGGCAGCCGCTGAGGCGGCGGTTCAGCGACGCGCTGCCGGCGGTGATCTCCGCGGTCAGCGTGCACGGCCCGAAGCGGTGGTCGTGGACGGGCGCGCAGGTCACCATGGGCGCGTCGGCCAGCCGCACCCACCACGGCCGGGTCTTGTCGGTCTTGCTCATACGGTCACCTTTCGGCTCCGTGACACCCCGGGATGGGGCTGTCATGGGACCGGATGCACCGTGATCACCTCCTCACCTACGCACAAGACACGGGTCCCACATTACCCAGTCGTGATCGCGAATTTGTAAGTCGGTTGCGACGCTTCCGCGGCGTAGGCGAGACTCGTCCGCAGTCGCGAGGTGGGCGGAGGGGTTCGATGAGCACCGCTGGCAAGGGCAACGCCTATCTGGAGCAGGTCGTGGCGCAGCAGGCGGTGCTGGAGGACGATCTCAGGGCCCGCCGCCCTCCCGCCGAGCAGCCGCCCATGGCCGCGGGACCGCTGGTCAAGCGGGAACGCGCGCTCGGCGGCGGGCCGGGTCCTGACCGGTCCGGGGCAGGCCCGGTGGACGTGCGGATCACGGGTTTCTGGCGGTGGAAGAACGTCCTGGTGCCGCCCAACGCGTTCGTGGTCCACACCAGGCGCGGGCGGGCCCAGCCGCTGCACATCGGTCTCGGCGTCTCGTTCCGCTTCAACCCGGCGACCGACTCGTTCCTGGTGGTGCCGGGCGCCACCCAGACCATCCTGATCAACGCGTACTGCATCTGCCGGGAGCTTCAGGGCGTCCTCGTGCAGGGGTACGTGCAGTGGGGCATCCAGGCGTTCCCCACCGCCTACCGCAAGCTGGACTTCGGCGACCCCGAGGACCCGATGCGGCTGGTCAACCTCCAGCTGCGCGAGCAGGCGGAGGCGGCCATCAAGGACAAGGTGGCCACCATGGGCGTGCGTGACGTGCTCAGCGACAAGCAGCCCATCATCGAGGAGCTGACCGCCCGGCTGCGCGCGGTGGCCGAGGGCGAGGACAACAGCGACCAGGGCCTCGGCCTGCGCATCGTCACCGTGCAGATCAAGGAGGCGGTGGTCAGCTCCTCGCAGCTGTGGGAGAACCTGCAGAAGCCGTACCGGGCCGAGCAGGGGCAGGTCGCCCGGCTGGCGGAGCTGCGTTCTGAGGAGGCGATCGCCGAGCGGGAGATGGCGGCGGCGCGGCTGAAGGAGACGCTGCGCCTGGAGCACGAGCGGGAGCTGGACGAGCTGCGCGCCCGCAACGAGGCGGCCCAGTTCGACACCGAGGTCGCCGAGCGGCTGCGGCGCACCCAGCGCGAGCACGACGACGCCAGGGCGGTCGCGGAGCTGGAGGCGGAGACGACCAGGCACGCGATGCGGATGGAGCGCGAGCGGCACGAGGAGGAGGCCGAGACCGGCAGGCTCAGGATCGAGCGGGAGCAGGAGCTCAAGCGCCTGGAGCTGGACGGCGAGCTGCGGCTGACGCAGTCCAGCGCGCTGGCCGAGCACGAGCGGGCGCTGCTGGAGGTGGAGCGGGCGCGGCTGCGGGCCGACATCGACAACGCGCAGACGCCGGCCAGCCTTCAGGCCAGGCTGATCGAGTCGCTGCCCGAGATCATGGCGAAGCTGCCGAAGCCGGAGGAGCTGCGCATGGTGTCGTTCAACGGCGGCGACCGGACGACGGTGTCGGGGCTGCTGACGGAGCTCGCCATGGTGATCGGGGTGCTGCGCTCGGCGATCGACGGTGACGAACGCCCTTGAGCGCTCCGCACCGGACGCCCCGGGACGGTGGAGATCTTCGCCGGATAGGATGCGCCCAAACGGTCGACACCACGTAAAGGGGACTCATCAGGATGGGCGGCGCTGTCACCTCGGTCAGCAGCAACGGCGAGCACTCCTTCTCCAAGCCGGCCCGCGAGAGCATCACGTTGCTCGCGGGGCTCGGGGTCGAGGGGGACGCGCACATGGGCGTCACGGTCAAGCACCGCTCCCGGGTCGCTCAGGACCCGACCCAGCCGAACCTGCGCCAGGTGCACCTCATCCACGAGGAGCTCTTCGCCGAGGTGGCGGCGGCCGGGTTCGCGATCGCGCCGGGCGAGCTGGGCGAGAACATCACCACCCAGGGCATCGACCTGCTCGGCCTGCCGGTGGGCACGCTGCTGCTCATCGGCGGCGAGGCCGTGGTGGAGGTGACCGGCCTGCGCAATCCCTGCCTGCAGATCGACGGGTTCGGCAAGGGCCTGCTCAAGGAGGTCGTCGGCCGCGACGAGGCCGGGAACCTGGTGCGTAAGGCGGGCATCATGAGCGTGGTCAGGACGGGCGGCGTCGTACGTCCGGGTGACCTGATCGAGGTCCGGCTCCCGGACGGCCCGCACCGGCCCCTCGACCGGGTCTGACCAGAGATCCAGAACGCCCTCCGAGGCCGCCCCCTCTTCGCTCGGCTATTTCTTCCGAGTTATTGACGTAATTCATCTGAATTAGGCAGACTCCCGGACATAGCCGGATCACACCCGGCAGTCGCCGATTTGAAGGGACATGGCTGATGAGTGGTGCTGACCACGGAGCCGACGTCGGCAGGCGCTCCTTGCTGGCGGGCGCCGCCGGCCTCTTAGGAGCCGCCGCGCTGCCCGCCACGGCCGCACAGGCAGAAGAGCACGCGCAGACAGCGACGGCGGCGAGGCGGTATCCGCCGAACTGGCCCGACCCCGAGCCGTACGGCCTCGCCGACATCCGGCCCGACCTGTGGCCGCGCGAGGACAACTCGTTCGTGCTGCCACTCGAACAGCGTCCCCGCGACAGGGAGCTCGGCCGGGTGTGGATGCGGGACACCTACGTCAACTGCTTCGACGTCGGCGGCAAGCCGCTCTACGTGGCCACGGGCACCACCCGGGTCCCCGGACTCCCCGCGGCCGCGCCGTGGAACGACGGCATCTTCGTCTGGACGGCCCCGTCGCTGCGCGGGCCGTGGCGGCTGGCGGACACCACCCGCGTGCGGCCCGGCGCCGAGAAGGGCAAGGTCTGGTCGCCCGAGTTCGCCGGCGAGAACCGGCCGGGCCGCGTGGTCGTGGCGCCCTGGCAGGAGTACTGGACCGACGAGCAGTTCGGCAAGCGCGGCAACGTCTGGGCACCTGAGGTGCACCGCTTCGGCGGCAAGTGGTACATCGTCGCGTGCATGGGCGACCACTCGCAGAAGGTCGGCTCGTTCCTGCTGGTCAGCGAGGGTGGCGTCGAGGGGCCGTACCGGCTCGCCGAGGGCAACCACGACAAGCCGTTCGGCGACTCGTTCATCGGCGGGCCCGCGTTCATCAAGCCGGGCGCTTACTACCACATCGACGGCAGCCTCTACACCGAGGGCCGCGACGCCTGGCTCGTGCTGCACAACCACCTGTACGCCAAGTTCAGGGACGACATGGAGGACATCGTCCCGATGACCGGCCTGCCGGCCTTCCAGCAGACGCCGTACGCGCCCGAGCCGTACCTCGAAGGCGCGTACGTGTTCAAGCACCGGGGCAAGTACTACCTGCTGCACGCCGCCTGGGACCGGGTGTCGGCCGACGGGGCCCGGCACGCCTACGATCCGCCCGGCGCGGGGCGTACGCAGTACCAGTACGACGCGGTGATCGCCGTCGCGGACCGGTTCGAGGGGCCGTACTCGGAGCGGTGGACGGCGGGGGTCGGGGCCGGCCACAACAACCTCTTCGCCGACCACGCCGGGCGGCTGTGGGCCACGTTCTTCCGCAACCCGGCCGCCGGTTACTGGGCCGACCCGTCGCGCGTCGCCGAGGCCGCCGTGCCCGGCGTCGTACAGATGGAGTGGACCGGGCCGGAGGGCAGCCGCCTGTACGTGCGGCGCCGCCACGGCCGCTGACCCGGCCGACGCGGGCCCGGTCGTGACCGTCACGGTCACCGCCGGGCCCGTACCGGCGGTTCGCGCGCCCCGGACACCGTCGTCGCCGCGGCCGATGGTTACGGTGAGTACATGTCCTCTCACGATTCCCGACCGGCGGCAGGGTCGGCGGCGGCGCGGGCGGCGATGTTCGGTGAGTTGATCTCCGCCAGCCACACCTCGACGCTGGAGCAGATCCCCGGCCTGGTGTCCGAGCACGCGGCCCGGGTCGGACTCTGCGACGTGCTGATCTATCTCGCGGACCTGCAGCAGGAGGTGCTCTCCCCGCTGGTCGCCGAGCCGGCCCCGGCCGGCGAGCGCGAGAGCGACGAGATCGCCATCGAGGGCACGGTGGCGGGGCGGGCCTTCCAGCACGGGAAGATCATGCCGGCGACGGTACGCGACCCGCTGCAGTGGTGGGTGCCGCTGGTGGACGGCACCGACCGGTTGGGCGTGGTGAGCGTCACCCTGCCGGCCGTCGACCATGACGCGCTGCTGGACATGGAACGGCTGGCCGGGCTGGTGGCCCTGCTGGTGGTGTCCAAGCGCCCCCTGAGCGACGCCTACGCCAGGCTCGTGCGCCGCAGGCGGATGAGCGTCTCGGCGGAGATGGAGTGGCGGCTCATGCCGCAGCGCACGTTCGCCACCGAGCGGCTGGTGATCAGCGCGGTGATGGAGCCCGCGTACGAGATCAGCGGCGACGTGTACGACTACTCCTTCGGCGGCACGAAGGCACACCTGGCGATCTTCGACGCGATGGGCCACGACACCGGCGCCGGGCTGACCGCGAACCTCGCGCTGACGACCCTGCGCAACAGCCGGCACGAGGGCGACGGGCTCGCCGTGTCCGCGGCCAAGATCGACCAGGCGCTGACCGAGCAGTTCGGCGGCGACCGGTTCGCCACCTGCGTGGTGGCCACGCTCGACATCGTGAGCGGCCATCTCGAATGGGTCTGCTGCGGCCACTACCCGCCGGTCATCGTGCGCAGGCGCGCCACCGTCGAGCTCGGCTGCTCCCCGGCGCCGCCGGCCGGCACCGGCCTGGGCCTGCCGGTCACGGTGTGCCACACCCAGCTCCAGCGCGGGGACCGGCTGCTGCTCTACACCGACGGCATCACCGAGGCGCGTAACCACCGCGGCGAGGAGTTCGGCATGGAACGCTTCGCCGACTTCCTCATCCGGCACCAGGCCGACGAGCTGCCCGTGCCCGAGACGCTGCGCCGGCTCATCCGCCACCACCTCGACTACCACGAGCACCGGCTGCGCGACGACGCCACCGTCCTGCTGGTCGAATGGCCCGGCTCCCCCTACTCCAGGCGCGAGGCCGAGGCCATCAGCGGCGTCCCGCCGAAGGACGATCTTCCTTGACCTCCTCCCCGGCTTGAAGGCCGAGGGTTCTCCCGTCGCGTCGCGGTTGAGCGGCGCGCGGGGGTTGACGCTTCGCAGACCGGGTGAGCCCGAGGTCTCCACGTCCTGACACCGCAGGCCCTGCGGCGTTGTTGATGTTGATCGCGGCGTTGGTGTCGGCATGGCCGACCCACCCGCACACGGGAT